>CAXHZO010000005.1:0-116869 GCA_964022095.1 uncultured Arcobacteraceae bacterium | reverse complement strand
CCAGATAATGAATACATACCATATCTATCAGTTTCTGATTTAAATGGTCTAATTAACTGTGAGTGACACGCATTACACGAATCTTTAATATATACATGTCTACCTGATAATTCAAGTAAACTATATGGTTTCGTACCAACTGTTGGTCTTGACTGTTTTGCAAAATCAGGAACGATTTCAACAATTCCAGCGAATGCAACAAATACGAATACTAATACCGCAAAGAAAAACGGTCTTTGTTCAAACCAATGAAACATAATTTTACCCTCCTTCTTATGCCGCTACTGGCGTTTTGTTAACTGGTTCTTTATCTAAAACTCTACCTGAAGTAATAGTTTTATAGATATTAAATGCGAACATAAAGAATCCAATTAGGTATAATAACCCACCAACAGCTCTAATAGTATAGTATGGATGTAATACAGTAACTGTATCAATAAATGAGTATACTAATGAACCATATTCATCGTAAGCTCTCCACATCATACCTTGAGTAATACCTGCAATCCACATTGAAGTGAAGTATAAAACAATACCAGTTGTTTGTAACCAGAATTGAGTATCCATTAATGATTTAGAATAGATTTCTCTTTTGAACATTCTAGGAACCATATGGAATAATGCAGCCATAATCATAAATACAACCCATCCTAAAACACCATCATGTACGTGTCCTGGAATCCAGTCAGTAAAGTGTGCAATAGCATTTACAGATTTGATAGCTTGAATTGGTCCTTCTATTGTTGATAACATATAGAAAGTTGAAGCTAATACCATAAATTTAATTAGTGTATTTGTTTGTAATTGATTCCACTCACCTTTCATAGTTAAAAGCATATTAATTGCAGATCCCCATGATGGTAAAATTAAAACAACTGACATTACAGAACCCATAGTCTGCATCCAATCTGGAACAGTTGAATAAATTAAGTGGTGTCCACCAGCCCATAAATATACAAATAATAATCCCCAGAATGCTAAGATTGATAATTTATATGAATAAACATTTTGACCTGATTCTTTTGGTAAGAAGTAATAAATTAATGCAATAATAGGTGTAGTAAATACGAATGCAACAGCATTATGACCATACCACCACTGAACAAGTGCATCATTAGTACCAGAATACATAGATACAGAATGAATCCATGAACCATAACCACCAGAAGCAAAGTAAGTTGGAACTTCCATATTGTTAAATAGGTATAACATTGCAACAGCTATAAATGTAGCAATAAAATACCAAATAGAAATATATAATGTTCTTTCTCTTCTAATTCCAATAAGTCCAAAAATTGAAACACCCCATAATACCCACCAAACTACTACTAATATGTCTAATGGCCATTCTAATTCTGCATACTCTTTTGAAGTTGTAATACCCATGAATAGTGTAACAACTGCTAAAAGAATTGTAATGAAGTATAAGATAAAATGTAATTTAGCTATACCCATTAAGAATGGAGATTCTTTTAAAGAAACCTTTAATACTCTTTGCGAGATGTAATACCATCCAGCAAAAATACCACTTAGAGCAAAACCAAATGCCACACCATTAGTGTGTAAAGGTCTTAATCTACTGAATGTACCATATTCTCCAGCTAAGTTGTTTAACCCTGGAAAAGCCAATTGAAATGCAAGTACAACACCAATTGTCATACCAATGATACCAAACAAAATCGTTGAAAACGTAAATAACTTCGCAACAGAGTAGTCATACTCGATTTGTGCACCGTTTTGCATCAATTTCCTCCTACTAATTTTATATACAAGTCACAAGAATGTCACTTAATATGCAAATATTAGCTAACTCAAACTTAAAATTAACAAAAAATTAACAATTAATTAACAGAAGAATTATAATTTCAGCTTATAAACAAGACACTTTTTATCTTCTTTTAAAAATTCTTTAATACCTGCTGTGTTTCCCTTAACATCGTTTTTTTCTTAAGGTCTTCTCTCTTATCATGAAGTTTCTTACCCTGCGCTGTTGCTATTTTTACTTTAATCATGTTTCTTGAGTTAAAGTAAAGTTTTATAGCAACTAAAGTTATGCCATCTTTTGTCACTTTTGTGTGTAGTTTAGCTATCTCTTTTTTATGTAATAAAAGCTTTCTATCTCTTCTTTCATCAGGTCTGTACGTTGCATGAGTAGTACTTAAATGAGAAATATGAGTATTTAATAAAAATACTTCGCCTTTTATTATTCGTACAAAAGAGTCTTTTAAATTCACCCTTCCTTCTCTAATAGCTTTAACTTCACTACCTTCTAAAGCGATTCCTGCTTCAAACTGATCTAAAATAAAATAGTCATGAAATGCTTTTTTATTTTTAAACTCTAATCTTTTGTTTTCTTTTTTATCTTTTGCCATCTTTTATCCTAAAAAACGAACTTCCACTTCCACTAAAATACCAATCTTTTTTTTCATACTCTTTTAAAGTTGGATAAGTGCTAATTGCTGGTTCGTATAAATCATTAGCTTCTTTAATACTCATACTTTTTAATATATCAATTGACTTCATACTTAAAAGTTTTTTTGCTTCTTCTTGTGAAACTTGTTTATAAAAATTGTTTCTAAAACAATTAAATATTTCACCAGTATTACACTGTATTTTTGGTGTAACTGTTTGTATATCTAAAATCTCTTCATCAAACTTTTCAACTATTTCACCAATACCTGTAACATTTGCACTATCATACTCATATACAAAAAATGGAACATCAGCCCCAACTTGTTGTGCAATCTTACACATTTCATCTTTTGATAAATTTAATTCACAATATTTATTTGCCATTATTAAAAATGTTGCAGCATTTGAACTTCCACCACCAAGTCCTGCAAACTCTGGTATTTTCTTATCTACTTTAATACTATATTCTTTGAAAAAGTTTTCAACATTTTTATAATTTTTTATCAAATTGTATATTTTATAAACAGTGTTTGATTCCATTTTGCAACCAAAATCACCTATAATATTTACAGCTTTCCTACTAGTTTTAACAAATGACATTGTGTCATATTGATTATGAACTCGTACAAACCTTGATACGAGTTCATGATAATTTTCTCTTTTATTTGCAACTTTCAAAAAAATATTTACTTTTGCATAAGATTTTGCAATCATCTCAGACATTTAATAAAACCTTATTTAATAAATATTTTACTTGACTATCTTTAATTTCAATAATACTGAAAAAATCATCAAATACAATTAGATAGGTTCCATCTTTTTTATTCTCTAAAAATTCAATAGAAATTTTTTTTCCATCATATAACCAATCTTTTGTTCCAAAGTATGAATTTTTTGGGATATTTAAATAATCTAATGGATTTAAATCTTTTTCGTTTTCATAAAAGAATTTACCCTCATTTAATCTTTCTAAGTAAGACAAAGTACCGATACAATAAAGCTTTTCTAAAATAATTTGTGCAAGTGATCTTATATAGCTTCCTTCACTTACAGTTGCTTCAAATGTAATAAAAGGATGTTTATAAGTAATAAATTTTGAATCATATATATGCATAGTTGATTCTTTCATTTTAACATCTTCACCATTTCTAGCTAAATCATAAGCTCTTTTTCCATCAATTTTTTTTGCACTAAACTTTGGTGGGAAATAATTAATATCGCCTTTTGTTTGCTCAATTGCTCTTTGAATATCATTTTTATGAACTGTTTTTTCATCTTTTATATCAATAATATTTTCAATATCTAAAGATTCAGATGTAGCTCCTAACCATATTACTGCTTTATATTTTTTAGGAGTTTTTTCTATATAGTTAAATAGTTTTGAGTATTGGCCAAAGGCAACAATTAAACACCCTTTTGCAAAAGGGTCAAGTGTTCCTGAAAATCCAGCTTTTTTATTTTTGTATTTTCTTTTAATTCTATTTAAATAAGAGTTTGAACTTACAAACATTGGTTTATTAACAACAATTAGTTTATTTAATGGTTCTTTATTATAAAGTCTTTTTTGCATTAATTATGTTTATGCCTTCTCTACAAATGAAGATAGAATCTCTCTGTGAGTTCCACCAAAGTTAATAGTTAGCTTATAATCTTTTCCAGCTTTTGTAGATTTTTGAACTCTACCAATACCAAATATTTTATGCTGAACTAAATCACCTTTTCTAAATGATGAATGTTTTTCGATTGTAAGAGAACCTTTTATAACACCTGATTCACTTAGAAATCTACTTTTTGTTAAAGTGGCTCTTTTCCCTTTGTAAAATCTAGAATGGGCAAAAGATAAAGTTAAATTATCCATTGCTCTAGTAAGAGCAACATAACCTAATCTTCTTTCCTCTTCAATATCACTTCCATCACCTGTTATTGGGAAGAATCCTTCTTCAAAACCTATGATAAACAGATTTTTAAACTCTAATCCTTTAGCTGCATGAATACTCATCATTGATACTGCTTCACCGTTAAATTCATCACTTTCGCTTTCTAATGCAATCTCATTTAAAAAATCTTTTAATTCTAAGTGAGGATTTTGAATAAAGAAATCTCTTACATACCCATAAAATTCATCAATATTACCTTGTCTATCAAAACCATCAGGAACATTATCATATGAAGCTCTATAATCAAATGTCTCTTCAAATGAATCTAAAAACTTCATTTTCGATTCTGATAAAACCTCTCTTAAATCCATTAGTGAAGCTTCAAATACTTTAAGTGTTCTTGAGTTTTTCTTTCCAACAACTTGAGATAATTCATCTGCATTTAAATCAGAAATTACACTTACAATTGATTTTTTCAATTCAATTGATTTTGTTTCAAGTTTTTCAATGGTAGTTTTTCCAATACCTCTTTTAGGCTTATTAATAACTCTTTTTATTGAAAAATTGTCATTTGAGTTTGTTAGCACTCTAAAATATGCGATTAAATCTTTTATCTCCGCTCTTTCATAGAACTTCATACCACCAACAAGCTTATAATGAAGCCCAGCTCTATTAAAGCCTTCTTCAAGAGATCTTGAAAGTGCATTTACTCTAAATAGTATTGCAATATCTTTTCCTTGAATACCTGAGTCTAAAAGTATTTTTATATCATCACAAATTTTTCTTGTCTCTTCATTTTCATCATGTGATTCATAAACTCTAATAGAACTACCTTTTTGTCTAGTTCCTACAAGTTTTTTACCTAATCTATCTCTATTGTGTTCAATTAGTTGATTTGCGTGATCCAAAATAGTATCTGTTGACCTATAGTTCTCTTCTAGTTTTACTACAACTGTATCTTCAAAGTGCTCACTAAAATTTAAAATATTTTTTATAGTTGCACCTCTCCATCCATAAATAGATTGGTCATCATCACCAACTACACAAAGATTGTTATGAGAACTACATAAAAGCCTTAAAAGTCTATATTGAAGTTCATTTGTATCTTGATACTCATCTACCATAATATATTTATACTTTTGGCTTATTTCTTTTGATAACTTTTCATTTTCTTTTAAAATTTTATATGGAAGTAAAAGTAAATCATCAAAATCTACTAAGTTGTTTTTTAACAAATATGCTTCATATTTTTCATATATATCTGCAATTTGTTGATATAACTTTAATTGTGCTGATGTTTTCGCTTCGTATGGAGTCATAAGCGTATTTTTATACTTTGAAATTTCACTAACTAATAGTGAAGTTGTAATCTCTTTATCAATTGATCTTAGTATTCTTTTTTTATCGTCTGTATCAATGATAACAAAGTTATTTTTTCTATTTAGTTCACTCATATGAAACTTTAAAAAAAGTAAACCAAATTTATGAAATGTACATAATAATGGTGGAGTATTTACTATTGATGTATCTATCATTTTAAATGCACGTTCTCGCATTTCACTTGCTGCTTTATTTGTAAAAGTTAATGTTAAAATCGAACTTGGATCAATTCCAATTGATATTAAATAAGCAAGTCTTGTTGTAATAGTTTTTGTTTTCCCTGAACCAGCACCAGCTAGTATCAAAAGCGAACCATCTATATGTTGTGCTGCACTTTTTTGTGAATCATTAAGTGACGATAGTAAATTTTCTGACATTTCTCTTCTCCAATTATTATTTATTATACCATAGATTAGATAAATTAATAAATTCTTGACACCTCTTAATAAATATATTTATAAATAAATGTTATAATATTAATAAATATTTATTTGGAGAAATTGATGCTTAATGATTTTGCAAAACTTGAAACTTTTTTGACTGTAGTTAGAGAAAAATCCTTCTCAAAAGCTTCAGCAAAACTGGGTATTTCTCAACCTGCGGTAACTCAACAAATGAAGTATATTGAGGAATATCTAGATGTTCAAGTAGTTGATAGAAAGAAAAATGGTATTAGACTTACTAAAGAAGGTCAAATGCTTTACTCTATTGCTTTAAAAATTGAAAAATGTGTTTCAAATGGAGAAAAAGAATTATTAAAAATTATGAATAAAAATGTTACTTTTATTTTTGGTGCATCTTTTATTATTGGTAACTATATCCTACCTAAATTTTTGAATAATTTAAAAGAAAATATACACAATGATGTATCAATAAATGTATCTGTTTCCCATGAAGCAATTGAAGATTTATTAGATAAAAAAATTGATATTGCTTTAGTTGAAAACTATGTTCCAAATGATGATATTGTTTATAGAGAATGGATGGATGATGAAATTGTAATTTTTTCAAATCAAAAACTTCCTACTAAAGCTAAACCAGAAGATTTATTATCATATAAATGGGTTTGTAGAAATCCTGAATCAAATACAAGAATTCTATTTAAAGAAAATCTTGATAAAGCAAATTATCCTGATTGTGATACATTCGATGTAACAAGTGAAGTTACAAGTGCAACAACAATTGTTCAAACAGTTCTTCACTCAGATAAAGAATTAACACCAACTGTATCAATTGTGTCAAGAAATGCAATTGAATCACTTATTAAAGCGGGAGCTTTATTTGAATCTAGAATTGCTAATCAAAAAATGATGAGAAAACTATATATTGCATATAGAAAAGATAGAAAAAATGATGCATTTATTGAAAATGTAGTTGACTATCTACTAAAAATGAAATAAGCTAGGAATTACTTCCTAGTTTACTAATAATTTAACCCTTCTTTTTCCAAAGCTAATCTAACTTTTTTCATTTGAGAGTGTTTATTTCTACACCACTGAGGTGATAATAGTGTATCATCATCAATACCTGCTGTAATTCTTTGTATTGATATATTATCTGGAAGATCTACAATTGACTTTACAACTGTATCTATATATAAATCTTCGCTTATTGGTTCAAATCTTCCTTTTCGATATTCATTAGTTAAAAGTGTATTTTTAACTACGTATAGTGGATGAAACTTTATAGAATCTACATTTAAATCAATAGTTTGCTTAAATGTCTCTAACATCATGTCTTGTGTTTCATCAGGAAGTCCATATATTAAATGTCCACAAACATTTAAACCTTTTTCCTTACTTCTAGTAATCCAATACTTCATATTTTCAACGCTATCACCTCTATTGATTTTATCAAGCGTTTCATCATAGAATGATTGAATTCCATACTCAACCCAAATCTCTTTTTCTTTTGATAAGTCAACTAAATAATCTAAAATTTCATCAGTTACACAATCAGTTCTTGTACCAATACTAAGGCCTATTACATTGTCAAAACTAAGTGCTTTTTCATACAAAGCTTTTAGTGTTGAAAAGGGGGCATAAGTATTTGTAAATGACTGAAAATATACTATAAACTTATTAGCGCCAAACTTATTTTGAAGTCTTTGTTTTGTGGCATTAAATTGTAGCTCAAGCTGTTTTAGTTGGTTATCTAAAAAAGGGTTTTCATTTACTTTTGGGTTTAATTTAAATTTTGGTCTTTTATCTTGTAAATTAGGAGAAAAAGAGTCATTCTCACAAAAAGAACAACCACCTTTTGCTACAGTTCCATCAATATTTGGGCATGTAAATCCTCCTATTGAAATGGGAACTTTATATACTTTTTCACCAAATTTATTTTTAAAATAACGACCTATTGTTAATACGTCTTTTAAGTTACTCATTATGCTTTTACGAAATAATCTCCATTGAAACTCTCTAAAGCATACTCTCTATCATTACCAATTACACTAACTAAATCATCAATGGAAAGATAAGCTAAAGTATCAGCTTCAATATATTCTTTCACTTCTTCAACTGACATATTATTTGAAATCAATTCTTCTTTATTTGGTGTGTCAATACCATAATAACAAGGGAATTTAATCTCAGGAGATGCAACTCTAAAGTGTACTTCTTTTGCACCTGCATCTTTTAACATCTTAACTATTCTTTTTGATGTAGTTCCTCTTACAATTGAATCATCAATTACAAGTAAAGATTTACCAGCAATTAATGATTTCATAGGACTAAGCTTCATTCTTACTTTAATATCCCTCATCTCTTGTGTTGGTTCAATAAAAGTTCTACCTACATAGTGATTTCTAATAATTCCATACTCAAAAGGAACTCCACTTTGTGCTGCATAACCAAGTGCTGCTGGAACTCCTGAATCTGGAACTGGAACAACCATATCAACATGGATTCCATTATCAGCATCATTTTTAGCAAGTGCTTTACCCATATCTTCTCTTGTTCTATATACATTTTTACCATCTATTACAGAATCTGGTCTTGCAAAATATACATATTCAAAAGCACATGGTCTTGGAATTGGTTCAAATAATTGAATTGATTCAGGTTCATCTTTATCTTCATCAAAAATTAACATTTCACCAGGATTTACATCTCTAATAAAATCAGCTCCAACTAAGTCAAATGCACAAGTTTCACTAGCAACTATGTAACCACCACTTTTTATTTTACCTAATGATAGAGGTCTAATACCATATCTATCTCTTATAACAAACTGTTTTGATCTTGATTGAACAATAAAACAATATGCGCCAACAGTTTTTTCTAATGCTTCTTTAATTCTATCTCTTAATCTATCTTTTGTATTTTTAGCAATTAAGTGAATTAGGTTTTCAGTATCCATTCCTGTTTGGAAAATGGCACCTTTGTCAATTAATTCTTGTCTTACTTCATTTTTATTAATTAAGTTTCCATTGTGAACAATAGAAATTTCACCTAATTTATATTTAGCAAATACAGGTTGAGCATCTAATATAGAATCTCCACCTGCAGTTGAGTATCTATTATGACCAATTGCCATATTACCTTTTAAGTAAGATAAAGCATCATCATCAAATACTTCAGAAACTAAACCTCTATCTTTTTTAGTAAAGATTTTTCCCTTACAAGATGAAGAGATACCAGTTGCTTCTTGACCTCTATGTTGCATTGCAAACAGAGCTATTGAAGCTAACCTAGAAGCATTTTCATTACCATAAATTCCAACTATTGCACACATATTTTATTTTCCTTATAGACCTAAAGCGTCATTGATTGAGTATAATTTTGGATCTTTTCCAATAATCCATTTAGCTACTTTTATTGCACCTTTTGAGAAAGTGTTTCTAGCAGTCGCAGTATGGTTTAATTCAAGAAATTCTCCATCATTATATAAACCAACTGTATGTCTACCAACAATATCTCCACCTCTTAGTGCCATTACTGAGATTTCATCTTTTGTTCTAGCTCCGATAATTCCATCACGACCTGAAACTCTAACATCATCTAAATCTAAATCTCTTGCACTTGCAGCATGTTCTGCAAGTGTTAAAGCTGTACCAGATGGTGAATCAACTTTATGTCTATGGTGTTGTTCAACAATTTCAATATCAAAGTCAGCCAGAGTTTTAGATGCAAGTGCAACAAGTTTGTTTAACACTGCAACTCCTAAACTCATATTTGTAGCATATAATACTGGTACAATTTTACTAGCTTCTAATAATAAATTTTGTTGATGTTTATTAAATCCAGTAGTTGCAATAACTAAAGGTTTTCCTTCTTTACTTTCAACTATTTGTGTTAATAAAGCTTCAGTTGCAGTTGGTGCACTAAAATCAATAACTACATCACTAGAATCTAATAAAACTTTCATATCATTTGTAACTACTGTATCTTCTGGAAGTTGTTTTTTTAACTCTCCAAATACATGTACACTACTAACTCTAGCTTGTTCATCATTTTCTAAATCATCAATTAATAAAGAACCTACTCTTCCTGTACTTCCTACTATACCTACTTTGATCATCTTTTAATATTTTCCTTTATCCAATATATTCAATAATATCAACTGCTGCTGTTGCACCATCACCTGCTGCACAAACAACTTGTTTTGCTGCATCAATTCTAACATCACCTGCTGCATATAAACCTGGAACTGAAGTTTTCATTCTAAGATCAACAATAACTTCACCTTGCTCATTTGTATCACATAAAAATGATCCATCTTCTTGCTTTAATGGTTCATTTAATACATCTCTACCAACAAATACAAATACACCTGGAACATTTAAATCTCTAATATCACCAGATTCTTTACTTTTTACTTTAAGTCCAGTAACACCTGTTGCATCACCATAAACTTCTTCAACTGTTACATTTGTAACTTCTTCAATATTTTCACAAGCTTTCATATGTTCAATTGTTGAAGGTGCAGCTCTATAAGTATCTCTTCTATGAACTAAATAAACTTTTGAACAAATTTTTGCAAGGTAAACTGCTTCTTCTAATGCTGAGTCTCCACCACCAATAAGTGCTACTTCTTTATTTTTGTAAAAGAATCCATCACAAGTTGCACAAGTAGAAATACCTCTACCAAAGAACTCATCTTCACCTTTAAATCCTGCACGTCTTGGAACAGAACCAGTTGCTAATAATACTGCTTTTGCCTCTTGAACTTTTCCATCACCAGTTGTAACTTCAAATATATCATTCACTTTTTTAACATTTGTTACTTGGTTCATTTCATGTTTAAGCCCAAATTTTTGACACTGTTCTGGCCAGTTTTCCATTAATTCCATACCAGACATAACATTACCTTGTCCAGGGTAGTTTTCGATTTCAGAACTTCCAGTGATTTGTCCACCAGGCATACCCATTTCGTACATTACAACATCTTTTAAACCACCTCTAGTAGCGTATAATCCTGCTGTTAACCCAGCAGGTCCTCCACCAATAATTACTAAATCTAACATTTTAAATCCTTTTTATAATTATACTAAATGAAAAAAACATTTGACTAAATAAAAGCCATTTAATATAAGAAAGTAATAATACTTAATTTTTGTTAAGTATTAAGTTAACTAAATCTCTTTTATTGGATAATTTTTATCTTTTAATATTTTTTATTGTATTAAACAACACTTTGTCTTAAAAAACTATTAAATTAGTTTTACATTCTTATTAAGACTATATCCTAATCCTTTAACAATTGTTACTCCATCAATAGGTAACTTTTTTCTTAATCTTTTTATCATAGTTCTAATATTAGTTAAGTTGGTCTCTTCACCTTCCCATACATACTCTTCTATTTCTTCATAAGTAGCCACATGATGCAGGTTTTTAGGGAATAATTCTAAAAATAGTATCTCTTTTTTCGTAAGCTCAATTTCTTTATCATTTTCATAGAGTTTATGATTTTTAAAATCAAATTTAAAATTGTCATCAAAAACTATATATTGCTCTTCAACATAACAAAGTTTTTTTACTTTTTGAACTAATTCAAATATATAAAATGGCTTTTTTAAATAATCATCACAACCTATTTGATATGACTTTTCAATTTTTACTAAATCATGATTTGCACTAATTATAATAACTGGTGTGTTTGGATGATTGTATCTTATATATTCCATTACAGATATTCCATCTAAATTTGGAACATTAATATCTAAAATAAAACATGAGTAACCATTTTCAATTGCATTTAAAGCATCATCACCATCATAAAAACAATCTACTTGGTAACCTTCTATACTTAATGCTTTATTTATTACATTTGATAGACTTTTATTATCTTCTAAAACTAGTATTTTCATTTGCTTTGATCCAATTTTATAGTAAATATTGCACCATTATCAATATTTTGAACTTGTATTATTCCACCCATTTTATCCTCAATTATCACTTTACTCATATAAAGGCCTATACCATGTCCATCTGATTTTGTAGTAAAGTATGGTTTAAATATATCATATATATTATCATTTTTAATACCACCAGCATTATCTTTTATGGTTACCACTAAGAACTCATTTTCATTATAAATTTTAATATTAATATATCTATTTTTATAATCATTATTTAGTAATGCATCTTTTGCATTATTCACTATATTTAAAAAAGTTTGCATACACTCATTTTTATATCCACTCACTAATAAATCAGTATTATCTTCTACCTGTACATCAATTTTGATACTATTATATTTCATATTATGATTTATAATTTCAAGCATTGCTTTTATTGCTTCATAAATATTAAACTGTGTTTTTTCATTAGAAGGCATAATAAATTTTTGAAAATCATTTATTGTATCTGTCATATATGTAACTTGATTCATAATATCTTTTACAAAACTTTCATCTTCTTTTTGAGCAATACATTTTTTACTATAAAACAGCTCTTGCGCAATTGCAGTAATTTCAATAAGTGGTGACTTCCATTGATGAGCAATTGATGAAAAAACTTCCCCAATTTCTGCTAATTTACTTTGTTGAATAATAAATTGTCTATTTTTTTGTTTCTCTTTATTTAGTGCTCTTTCTTTTGTTACATCAGTAAAAATAGTCACAAAACCCGCTTTTTTTGATTTTTTATCTTCAAATTTCTCTTGTTTTATTAAGAAAACTCTTTTTTTCTTGTTTTCATCAAAGTGCTTATACTCATAATTTTCTAAACTATTTTCTTTATATTTATTTATTACTTCAATTACTTCTTTTACTTTTGGATATTGGGTAAAGTCTTCTAATTTTTTACCATATAAACTTTTGCAATTTAACCCAACTAAAGAACAAAATTCACTATTAGAATCTACTATTACTCCCTTTTCATTTTCCCAAAAAATTGGACTTTCAATTGCATTTAATAAAACTTCATCAAACTCAATTCTTTGTCTTAATTCTTTTTCTGTTTGTTTTCTCATGTAAATATTGTGAACTAACCCTAAAATCAAAAATACCAATAAGGGTGAAATTGTAAATACAAAATTTATAAATCCTGTATGCTTATCATAAAAAGTCAATCTTTTATTTACTAACTCATAATCAAGTCTTAAAGCATCAACAGGAAGTGTAAATTGACTCAATTTTTGTGAATCAAAAACAAAATACAAATCATTTGAGCTAATTACTTTATGTTGACCATTAAGTAATATATCCATAGACATATTTCCAGCAGTTTTACCAAATCTATATAGATCTACTATTTTTCCTCCGGTTGCACCTTTATTTATAAAAATAGAATCAGTTACAAAAATTGGAACTTGGGCATTTTTTATAAAATTTGCAATTTCATTGTTTTTATTTAATTCACCATTTTTATTTTTATAAAATCTTATAAAAAGTGCTGCACTTGACTCTTCTTTTTTTGAAAATCTATTAACTAAATTTTTTAAATTATCCTCTTTTAAATACTCTAACTCAAAACTGCCTTTAAAATTATTCATTAAATCAAAAATTAAAGGTTCTGTATGTAAGGCATTTAAACTCTTATCATTTATGATATAAAGTTTTTTCATACTAGGAAAAATTGTTCTGATTACATCAACATTTCCTTTTAAATCACGTTTTTCTATTAAAGCTGATACTTTATTTTCTAAGCCATACTTTTTTGTTTTTTCAAAAGAAAAATTTTCTATTCCTACTGCTAAGATTTGTTCATTTGTAAAAAAATTCTTGTAAGTTTCAAGTACAAAATCATATGCAAATCTGTCAACTGCAATTATTAAGTCATACTTTCTATTTTTAAGTTGCACACTATAAAGTTTTTCTAAGTTTTTGTAATATAGTTTTGAAGTTACTCTTTTCGAATCCATATATAAAATATTTACATCAATATTTGAACTTTTATATAAAACTTCTTCTATCCCTTTTAGTATCTTATCGCTAAACTCATAACCTTTGTGATAAGAGTTTATAATTAAAATTGATTGATTAGCAAATAAAAACAGTGGGAAAAGTAGTAGTATTAGTAGTTTTTTCATGTGTTATATTATAGTTAAATCTAAATAAAATGGTGCTAGATATTACATCTAACACCATTAAATTAAAAAAAGAAGTGAGGATTTAAAGGATTACGATTCCTAAAAGTACTAGTGATAATAAATAGATTGATCCAAAAATTAATCCTAAGAACCACCATTTTGCTTGAGAAATATATCCTGCACCGTACCATATAGGAGAAGGTCCTGTTCCATATGGAGTGATAATTCCCATTAATCCTAATGAACCAACTAGTAATATAGCTAGTGGTTGTAACATATCTGCAGGTAATAAATTTGCTGCAATTCCTAAGAATAAAGGAAGTAATGCCACAACATGTGCAGTTACGCTTGCAAATAAATAGTGGAATAAAAAGAATAATACTACTAAAGTCAAGGCAATTAGAACAGGATCCATACCTGATAACCAGCTAGAAATTAAACCTGATGCCCATTTTAAATATCCAACTTTTTTAAGTCCTGAAGCCATTGCAACTAATGTAGCAAACCAAATAAATACATTGATTGCGCCTTTATTTGTAATTACATCTTCCCAAGATATAACGTTTGTTAATACAAGTAAACATAATACTGAAATTGCAGCAACAGTACCATTTACTCCAATTTGTTTACCAAAAATCCATAATACTAAAGCTAATAAGCCAAGTCCAAGCATAATTAACTCTTTTTTAGTAATTGAACCCATTTTTTCTAATTCACTTGCTGCCCATGCAGGAGCTTCGGGTGAAGTTTTTTGTTCTGGAGGATATACAAGATATGTTAAAATTGGAACTAATAAGAACAATGGAATCATTATTACTGCTAATGTGCTAAACCAAGTACCCCATTCTATTCCTACGCCAATATTTTTTTCAACTAATGAAACAGCTAAAAGGTTAGGTGCAAGTGCTGTTAAAAACATAGAACTTGTAACCGTAGTTGCTGCTATTGCTACCCAAGATATATATGAACCAATTTTTCTAGGTTCATTATCTGGTGTTGAATTAAACATTTGTGGAATATTAATGGCAATTGGGAAAATAGTCCCTGCACTTCTTGCTGTATTTGAAGGCATAAATGGTGCTAAAACTCCATCTGCAAATGCTACAGCATATCCTAAACCAAGTGTTGTTTTACCTAGTTTTTTAACTAATAGTAAAGCAATCCGTTTACCAAGTCCTGATTTTTTGTAACCAAGTGCGAACATAAATGCTGCAAAGATTAACCAAATAACTCCATTTGAGAAACCACTTAAAGCCCAATTTCTTGCTTCTTTTGCACTTTCACCTACTAAACCAAAAGTTGCACAAAATGAAACTCCTACTAAACCAATAAGTGCAGGTGGAATTGGCTCTAAAATTAGTGCTACGATTACTCCTAAAAATACTGCAAAGAAATATTGTGCATTTAGGGCTAAGCCTTCTGGTGTTGGAAGAAGTGCTACTATGATTGCGATAACAATCGGTATTGCAATTTTCATTGTATTGCTCATAATTTGTCCTTTTTATGATTTTTTTATAATGAAATGATAAGAAATCAAAATGGCTTTAATATGACATTAGAATTTTTTTGCATAAAAAAAGGGACAAGACCGAAGTCTCATCCCTTTTTTTAATAATTGTTAGTATTTATATAAGTTATTAAATCAGTGAGTTTAATTTATCAGTGAATGCTTGTTTTGAAGCAGCACCAACCATTGTATCAACCACTTCACCATCTTTCATAAATAGTATAGTTGGAATAGATCTAACTCCAAATTTTACTGCTAAGTCTTGCTCTTCATCAGAGTTAACTTTACAAATTTTTGCTTTACCTTCAAAATCACCTGCTAATTCATCAATTACTGGTGAAAGCATTCTACAAGGTCCACACCATGGAGCCCAAAAGTCAACTAAAGATACACCCTCTTTTGTTGTATCTTCGAAATTCGTATTATTTAATTCGATATATTTTCCCATAAAAAATCCTTTTTTTTATTTAATTGGAAAAATTTTATCATTTAAGAATTTATATTAAGCTTAAAGCGGGTATAAAAAAAGGCAAAAATTTAATTTTTGCCTTTTAATGATCTTTAATATTTATTATAATAAAGAATTGATTTTATCAGTAAATGCTTGTTTAGAAGATGCACCAACCATAGTATCAACTACTTCACCATCTTTCATAAAGATAATAGTAGGAATAGATCTAACACCAAACTTAACTGCTAAATCTTGTTCTTCATCAGTATTTACTTTACAGATATTAGCTTTACCATCAAAGTCAGTTGCTAATTCGTCAATTACTGGTGCGATCATTCTACAAGGTCCACACCATGGAGCCCAGAAATCAACCATAGACACGCCACTGTTAGTTATCTCTTCAAAGTTAGCAGGAGTTAATTCAATATATTTTCCCATTTTATCTTCCTTAATTATTAATTTTAGTCTTGTATTAATTATAACTTTGATTAACTTAAATTTAGTTTTACATTTTTTTAAGTTTCACTAATCTAGCCTAAATTAATTTTTAGATAAAATCATGTAATTTTAATTAGAATGGATAGTTTTTATGGATGTTAGAAAAGAATATTTAGACTTTTTCAAAAGTAAAGGGCATGAAGTAATAAGTTCAATGCCATTAGTACCTGATGACCCCACTTTGATGTTTACAAATGCTGGGATGGTTCAATTTAAAGATATATTTACAGGATCTGTTCCAACTCCACAAAATCCAAGAGCTACATCTTGTCAACTTTGTGTTAGAGCTGGTGGAAAGCATAATGACTTAGAAAATGTTGGTTACACTGCACGTCATCATACTTTATTTGAGATGTTAGGTAATTTTTCCTTTGGTGATTATTTCAAAGAAGATGCTATCGCTTATGCTTGGGAATTTGTAACTAAAAACCTTGCATTAGATGTTGATAAATTATGGGTTACAATCCACGACAGTGATGATGAAGCTTATGAGATTTGGTCAAAACATATTGATGCTTCAAGAATCATGAGATTTGGAGATAAAGATAATTTCTGGTCAATGGGAGATACTGGTGCTTGTGGCCCATGTAGTGAAATTTTTTATGACCAAGGGGAAGAAAACTTCAATGGTCCTGAAGATAAAATGGGTGGAGAGGGTGATAGATTCTTAGAAATCTGGAACTTAGTATTTATGCAATACGAAAGAACAGCAGATGGAAAATTAAATCCACTTCCAAAACCTTCAATTGATACAGGTATGGGATTAGAGAGAGTTATTGCAATCAAAGAAGGTGTGTTAAACAACTTTGATTCATCTAATTTTCAGCCAATTATTAAAAAACTTGAAGAACTTGCTAAAAAAGAAGCAACAAAAGAGACAATTGGATCATACAGAGTAATTGCTGATCACTTAAGAGCAAACTCATTTATGCTTGCACAAGGTATTTTATTTGGAAATGAAGGAAGACCTTATGTAAATAGAAGAATCATGAGAAGAGCTGTTAGACATGGTTATTTACTTGGCTTTAGGAAACCATTTATGGCTAAACTTTTTGATACTTTATGTGAAATAATGGGTGCACACTATAGTGAACTAACTGAACAACAAGATTATATTAAAGAGCAAATGACATTAGAAGAGGAAAGATTCTTTAAAACTATTGATTCTGGTATGACAATATTCACTGATGAATTAGCAAATACAAAAGAAGTATTTAGTGGAGAAATTGCATTTAAACTTTATGATACTTATGGATTCCCATTAGACTTAACAGAAGATATGTTAAGAGATAAAGGTTTAAAGGTAGATAATGATAAGTTTGATGAACTTATGAGTGAACAAAAAGCTAAAGCTAAAGCTGCTTGGAAAGGTAGTGGAGATACATCAAATGAAGGTGACTTCAAACAGTTAATTGAAAAATATGGTTTAAATGAATTTGTTGGTTATGACAATATTACATATAAATCAAAAATCGTTGCACTATTAGATGAGAACTTTAGTGAAGTAGATACTTTAGAAAAAGGCTCAACTGGTTGGGTAATGCTAGATAAAACTCCATTTTATGCAACTTCTGGTGGACAAGAAGGTGATATTGGAGCATTAGAAGATAATGAGCATATTGCTATTATTGAAGAAACTTCAAAATTCCATGGACTGAATCTTTCAAAAGTAAATGTTGAGAACTCTACTATTAAAAAAGGTGAATCAGTTGATGCAGTTGTAGTAAACAGATATGAAATTGCAAAACATCATAGTGCGACACATTTACTTCAAAGTGCATTAAAAATGGTTCTTGGAGATAGTGTATCACAAGCTGGTTCATTAAATGATGCAAAAAGATTAAGATTTGACTTTACTTATCCAAAAGCTATGAGCAATGAGCAAATTGAAGAAGTTGAAGATTTAGTAAACTCTATGATTGCAAGAGCACTTCATGGAAATGTTGAAGAACTTCCAATCGAGCAAGCAAAAGAAAAAGGTGCTATTGCTATGTTTGGTGAAAAATATGGTGATACAGTTAGAGTTGTAAGCTTTAGCGATATTTCTGTTGAATTTTGTGGAGGGACTCATGTAAAAAACTCTGCTGATATTGGAAGTTTTTATATTATTAAAGAATCTGGAGTTTCTGCAGGAGTTAGAAGAATAGAAGCAGTTTGTGGAACTGCTGCAATTGAGTATACGAAAGAGATTATTTCAACGCTAAATGATGTAAAAGCAGAAGTTAAAAACAATGATGTCTTAACAGGGATTAAAAAATTAAAAGAGCAAATCAAAGATCTTAAAAAAGAGCTAGATGAAGCACAAAGCCAAACAGCAGCTCCAATTACTGAAGAAGTTATTGGTGATACAAAAGTTGTGGTAGATGTTGTAAAAACAGGTGATCTTAAAAAAATTGTTGATGATATGAAAAATGCTAATGATAAGCTTGCGATTTTATTACTTCAAGCAAAGGGTGATAAAGTAATGATTGTAGCAGGTAGTAAAAACACTAATATCAAAGCTGGTGATTGGATTAAAAATATTGCTCCAATCGTTGGTGGAGGTGGTGGAGGAAGACCAGACTTCGCACAAGCAGGTGGAAAAGACATAACAAAAATTGAAGATGCAAAAACTGCAGCTTTAGAGTTTGCAAAAGCAAACTTATAAGGATAAATGTTGAGTGAACTTTTTTCTAACTTCTCGACACTAATTATCTTTTTACATGTAATCTCAGCAATCATTTGGGTTGGTGGGATGATTGTAATTAGATTTGCGGTTCATCATTCTATGCAAGAAATTGAAGATCCAAAAATAAAATTAGGAAGAACACTAGAAAATCTTAGAAGATTTTTTAATATGGTTATTCCTTCAATTATTCTTCTTCTTTTAACAGCTATTATAATGATAATTGCTTTAGGGTTTAAAGGAACGCCCTTATACTCTTTTGTTATCTTAAAAGAGATTATTTGGACTATTATGACTTTAATATTTATTATTATTTACATAAAAAGAAATAAAGCTCAAAAAGCTTTTAATAATGGTGAGTTTCCAGTTGCAAAAGCACAACTAACTCCACTAGCAAAATACTTAATTCCAATAAATATTGTTTTAGGATTAATTGCAATAATACTTGGAATTACACTAAGAGGTTATTAACCTCTTAGTCTTAATCTACAAAGAATACTTGACATAATAATCATTTTTTATTATTATTTAAAAAAAATCTTCTATTCAAGGTTATTTAGGAATGTTTATTAAGTCAACTTTTATTATTTACACCTCTATTTTATTTTTTACGGGTTGTTCTTTTAAGTCACCTACTCAAGTAATTAGTTTAAAAACTACAGATGATATAACAATACAAAGTGCATCATTACAGCACTTAATCCAAGAAAAAAGAATTAAAGAAGAAAGCTTTAGCCAATCATTAGATGAAAAGTTAAATGACTTTTATAGCGAATGGAAGGGAGTTAGATATAAATTTGGAGGTAACTCTAAAAAGGGAATTGATTGCTCTGCTTTAATTCAAATTGCATTCAAAGATAAATTAAATGTAAATATTCCAAGAACAACAAGACTTCAATCTAAAACAGGATATGAAATACGTAAAAATGAACTAAATACAGGGGATTTAGTTTTTTTTAAAACAGGAAAAAACTCTAGGCATGTTGGTATATATTTGAAAAATGGAGAATTTATTCATGCTTCTTCAAAAAGGGGTGTAACCATATCTAAACTTGATAATGTATACTTTAAAAAACACTATTGGAAATCTCAAAGAATACTTGATTAAGGGCTTTTAAGGTATAATATAAGCTAACTTTAACTTTTTACAGGAGATTTAATGATAAGAAAATCTTATTTTTTTATTGCATTTATATTTATATTATCTGGATGTACTACGAATCAAACCAAATTAACTGACTCTACTAGCATTTTAGAAACTAATACTCAAGAGAAAAAAGAGATTATTATCTCATATGAAGAGTATCAAAGACTATTTGAAAATTCACAGAAAAAAATAAAAAAAGTAGATGAACCTATAATAACTCCTGAAGAGTACAAAAAAATGATTGCTCAAGGTAAAAAAGTACAAAAGAACTCTACAAACTCTAGTGATAATGAAATCAAAGAGGCATTAATGGAGTTTTATAAAGAATGGAAAGGTGTAAAATATAAATTTGGAGGTAACTCTAAAAGAGGAATTGATTGTTCTGCATTTACACAAAGAATCTTTAAAGAAAAATTTAATGTAAAAATTCCTAGAAATACTAGAACACAAGTAAAAAGTGGTCAAAGTATTAATAAATCGCAATTACAACTTGGTGATTTAGTATTCTTTAAAACAGGAAAATATGATAGACATGTTGGTGTTTATATGGGAGATGGTAGATTTATGCATGCTTCTATAAAAGGTGTAAAGTTCACAAAACTTAATAAACCTTTTTATAAAAAAGCATACTGGACTTCAAGAAGAGTTTTAGAAGATTAATTCTTCTAAAATCCTCCATATATTAAAAGAACTATTGGTATATAAATTACTGAAATTAATGTACTTAATAAAACAGTAAAAGAAGCCTTTTCAGGTTTTGCTTTTAATAATACTGCTAAAGTTACTGTATTCCCAGCAAGTGGTACTACAGAAAATAAAAACAGTACTTTATAAATTTCTTCACTTAAAAAGCCAATAAAGTTCTTATCAAGAAAAATTATCAATAATATTGCTACTGGCCAAAAAATAAACTTATAAAAATAGGCTACTTTTAAATACTTTTTATCTAAATCTTCACTTAGATTAAAGCCTTTCATTCCCATACCTAACATCATCATACCAAGTATTCCATAAGCCCATTTGAAGTTTTCAAAATGTGGAACAATAAACTCAGGAGTTCTAAAACCTAAAAGATTTAGACTTACCCCTGCAATAAAAGCATATAATAAAGGCAGCTTTATTACTTTTATTATTGATTGTCGTGCAGTGAAAGTTCCTTTTGCAGTAACATAAAAACCTGTAGTATTTTCGTATAATAAAGAAGCCATTGTTGCGAAAATAAAGATATTTGCAGCTTCTGGCGTTAATAAAATCATTGCTAAAGGAATACCAAAATAGCCTGTATTTCCTGTACCACAAGTAAATGCTAAAGTATTAATACTAGCATCATTCCAATCATTTTTATATCTCTTTAATATATAAAAAGCAATTGCACTACCAAAGACAAATACAAAAAATGGTAAAAAAACTAATTGTAAATTAATCTCAATAGATAGCGTTGCAAAAAATATTACTATTGGTCCTAAAATATAAATTAAAATAAAAGCAATATAGTCTCTTTTGACTTTTAAATATCTAGTTAAAATGTAGCCAGCAGCTATATTCAGATATAAAGGGGCAATTTTACCCAGTAAAATAAAAAATAGATTCATAGAAGTTCACTTAATAGAAATTTTAAAAAGTATTGTACATTTAATAACTAAAATAAAAGGTAAATGCATTTGTTTCTATTCAAAATTAGGAAGCAGAAAGGATACAAAACGAGATGCACTTACCTATTGCTGTAATTCTAATTAAAATGTATGAGAATAATATGATTTTTTTAGATATTTAAATATTTTGATAAGAAATACAAAAAAACAACTGATAGAATATACATTTTAAATGCATATATTATATTTAATTTAAATACTCTTTTTGAGTCTAAATTATATCTTGAAATAATTGTTAAGTTTAATCCACTAAAAATAGATGTTGACACAGTAGTTGCCCATGACATTAAGAATGCAACTGCAAAAAGAGTATGATTTACACTACTTAAAAACTCACCAACAATAGCAATAGATATAATAGGATGAATTCCTATGAAACCTAAGATAATAAAAATTGCTAAAAATATTGAAGCAACTATCCAATCAAACTTTTCAAACGGCAGCTCAACTCCTATGCCAAAAAGAATAGAACTAATAGATATACCAAACATACCTGCGATCAAAAATAACGACATCTCAACTTTCATTTTAGGTAATTCATAAAAAATATGATTTTTAAAAATTTCAAATGATTGTTTTATACCTTTTTTTATAGGTAATACAACTAATGCTAATATAATAGAAAATAAAGCTATTAAAACAATAACTTTTAAATCTTTTATAAAATAGTTTGTAATTAAAACTAAAAAAGCAAGAGTAAATGGTAACACCAAACTATCAAGTGAAATTGGATACCCACTAAAATTCTTTAAATCAAATTTATTATCTTTTTTTACTTCAAAATATGTAATTGCAAAACCTATTAAAAATAATATAAAGCCATTTACCATAATTACTTGAGTATCTAAATTTGGAGCGTAGGTCATAGCTGCTGCAAAGGCAACAAAAAATGGAGACCAATATGCATCTGAACCAAAAGCCCTTGTTAAAAGAACTAACTGTGCATCTGTGAGTTTAGCTTTTTTGTACATTTTATCTGCAACTAAAAGTAAAGAAGACATATTTATAACTGAACCAAAAAAATGAACTCCCAAATATGTTTTTATAAAAGAGTTACTTCCTATAGGTGATTTTTTTATATTCTCTTTTTTTGGTGTTGTAATAAGTCTTAAAAAGCCCACTCCTATTAAAAGGGTTAATAGATATTGATTAACTGTAAAAAGCTTATAAAAGTTAATTTCATATGCATTTGCATATGAAAAAAACAAAGCAGACAAACTTAAAATAAACAGTATTATCAATAGTTTTTTACTCTTTAACGACATAAACAAAATTATAAAAGCACTCCAAGCTAAAGCGCCTGCTAAAAGTAATAATTCATTATTGAAAAAATAAGCATACAATGTTGTTAAAAAAGATGAAAAAATTAATAAACCTGAAACTGCTTGCATGATTAAAAAACTTTTCGTTTATAAAAAATCGATAAATATATACCAGTAAAAATTAATATAATTCCAATAAAATGATAAAAATGCATTCTTTCGTCTAAAATAAAATAAGCAAGAATTGCACCTGAAATTGGCATTATATGTGCAAATTGCCCAGCTTTATTTGCTCCAACTTGTGGTGTTGATATATTCCAAAAATAAAATGATAAAATTGAAGGAAATATCACTATATAGATCATTGCATATAATAGTTTTTCATTTGATGCAAACTGTAATGAAAAGCTATATCCTTGAGCATAAAAAGCAAAACATAAAATTACTACCCCAATAAAAGTTGTTACTATTAAAAATTCAAATCCACCTAATTCTTTTGGTTTAAATTTTAATAATACAGAATATAATGCCCAAACAATACTAGAACTTATAATCCATAAATCACCTTTTTCAAAAGTCAAGTCTGCTAAATGATTTAAATCACCTTTGATTATTAGAAATATCACTCCAAATGTTGATAAAAAAATTCCAAATAATTGAATTTTACTTATTGATACTTTTAATATAATTGCTGAAAATACAATTATAAAAATTGGAGTTGAAGAGTTTATCAGAAGTGCATTTGTAGCCGTTGTTGTTTGTAAACCATAATATAAAAAAGTATTAAAAGAAGCAACCCCTAAGGCACCAAGAACTATTAGGATCAAATACTGCTTTTTTAAAACTTTTAAAATATTTTTATAATAGATTATAAATAATGGAGATAATAATACTAAAACAAATAGCCATCTATAAAAAGACAACTCCATAGGTTCAATATCAGTTGAAATAAATCTACCGGCAATAAAGTTACCTGACCAAAAAAGTACTGCTAAAACTAATAAAATATAATACTGCATAATAACTTCTTTTGAAAAAAATTTAAATTAAAAAAGGGTTCAAGTATATACTTGAACCCTTAAAAACAGCTTTTATACTATACTAAATTACTAAAATTTATATGAAGTATAAACTCTTAAAGCATTTGAATCTTTTAAAGTATCGCTAAATGAAGCGTTTTCATACATAACTTTTGTTGAGAAATTTTTATTAAATGCATACTGTACAAATCCACCATAAGCATCAATCTTATCTGAACCACCTAAGTTATTATTATCAGGTGATTTTACTTGTCCTATATACGCAACAACAGTAGCCCCTGCTAATTGTGTAGCTGCAACAGCAACCATTGTATCTGTGTTTGCTTTATATGTTACACTTCCACCATGAATTGGTAAAGCTGTATAACCAGAATCAGCACCATTTCCAGCACCAACAAATACATCACCATCATCAGTAGTACTTGTATATAATCCTGTTAAATTAACCATTCCTATATTTCCACTAACTTTAGCCCCATATAATCTACCATCAGACTTAGCATTACTATCATTTGTAGAATCAATTACTTGTAGTGAAACTTTTGCAATACTAGCATCATAAACACCATCTATATATAAAGCATTTTTATCAGTATTTGCAGTACTTCCATCTACATCTAAATACTGACCTTGTAGTGTCAAGTTTTCAATAGAGTTGTTTTTCAGATATAAAGTATATGCTCCATCTTCATACTTATCAAACTCACCTGGGTTTTCAGCACCATCTGTTCTTCCTTGGAACTTATTTGCATATGCAGCAACTATAGTTGTATCAGCTAAATCTGTATTTGTTAAAGTAACACCTTCAAAAGACTCTTTAATCATTCTAGACCCAGATCCTGCAACTAAAGGAGTTGTAATATACTGTCTACCAACTTTTAATGTTGTATTATTTAAAGTATATGCTAAATATGATTCAGACATTACAGCACCTGATGCATCCATTGTGTTAGCAAAATCATTTGTTGCCTCAATAGATCTATCTACTACATGTGAAGCTTGAAATGTAACTCCTGCATTTAATCCATAAAAAGAACCCGTTACGATATTTATATTTCCACCTATAACAAAAATATTATCGTTTTTACCATCTAATGGACTTTGCTTATCAAAGTATTGTGCTTTTAATTCACCCTTTACTTTTGAATTAGAAAATGCTTCTTCTAAAGTATCAGCAAAAACTGAACTACTAAGTAGTAAACATACAGCCATACTTAATTTTGTAATTTTTTTCATTTTATCTCTCCAAGATTTCGAAATTTTCTAGACTACCATACACGCGCAATATATAGTTGGTACTCTACATTAAAGATTTTAATTAAATTAAATCGCAAAATTATCGCACTTTTTATAAGTTAAAATAAGGGCATACGGCATATAAAATGCCGTATTTATGTCTAAATCATTTTTTTATGAAAGGAGAAACTTCATATAAGTCGCTTTGAAGTTGTAAGTGATAAAAAGAAAGCATTTATAAGTTTAAAAGCAAAAAACATAATAGGTACTACAACTTCAAAAATAAATATATCACTTGCACCTATTTCAAAGGTAATAATAATAAAAACTTATCGCAGATTAATCGCAAATAGTTTTATTTTTCATTTTTATACACAAAATCAAGTAAATAAGAGATTGATTTAGTATAAGGGCTATCTATATTTTGCATTTTATTATAGTTTATTACTACATTACAGATTTCATCTATTTCTAATTCTCTTTTAAACTCTCTATCAACTAGCATTGAGGGTTTAATTGAGTCAAAATTTTTAATTAACTCATACATTTGACTTAGTTCATTGTTAGTAATTTCTATACTACAAGCTTTTGCAGCACTTTGAGTCTCTTTCATTAGACTATAAACTAAAGATGAAAGTTTTTCATTATTCATTAAAACACCAGTTTTAATTTTGAGTAAAGCACAAATAGCATTTACTCCATTGTTTATAATAAGTTTTTTCCAAAGCTCTTTATTTATATCATCAACAACTTCACATAAAATACCAGCTTCATTTATACTTTTATTTAACTTCTTTAAAAAAGCTGTGTTTTCTTTAGTTTGGGAAATTGCACCTATTAGAGTTTCTACTTTACCTGTGGCTTCTATAAAAGAGGGTTTTATAATATGAGCACCTATTTTTCTAGTTAGTCCACCTATTATTTTATCTTTTTGAAAATATTCACATAAAAATTTCTCATTCTCAACACCATTTTGTAAAGATAAAATATATGGTTTGTCTTTTAATGTATCTAGTTTAAAAGAAAGCTCTTTTGCTATTATTTTAGTTGTATTTGATTTTGTAGTTAGAATTATTACATCAATATTTAAAGAAGTGAAGTCTATATCTTGTAGTTGTGATACATCTACTTTTTGAGAGAAGGAAAAATCAGGATGTTGCACTTGTAAGCCATTTTTTCTTATAGCTTCTAAGTGCAAACTCCTTGCGACAAATGTAACTTTATTTGATGAACTTAATAATCTTGCTCCGTAAAATGCGCCTATTCCACCTGTACCTAAAATTAAAAAGTTCATATCTACTCCTATTCTAAAAAGAAATCTTCAAGTAGTTTATTAAATCTATCCTTATGTTCTATTTGAGACCAATGTCCACATTGTCCAAAACCATGTAATTGTGACTTTTCTATTAGATTATGCAATCTAATTGAGTTTTCAAAAGGAATCACCTTATCATCTCTACCATGGATAATTAAAACATCTTTATCAATAGAAGCTATTTCTTTTTCATCACTTGCCATTGATTTTACACTATTTTGTCTTGGTTCGGGAAACATTGAACTAAATGATTCTTGAAATCCAGGTCTAATACTAGCTTCATATCTCATTTTTGCTAAATCATCTGTTACTAGTTCTCTACTATATGCAAATGTATCTAATAAAGCTTTCATGTTTTCTATACTTGGAGTATATCCCCATGCTTGATCAAGTCCAGCTGTTATTTCAAAATCAACACCCATTGCACCCATTAATACCATTTTATTCACTCTATTTGGATATTTTATAGCTAAACATAAAGCCAAGCCTCCACCAAAAGAGTTACCAACGATATTAAATTCTTCTATTTTTAAAGCATCCATTAAATTAATAGCTTGCTCTACCCATACATCCATACTATAAGTAATATCATTAGGTCTATCACTATAACCAAAGCCTACCATATCAGGAGCTATTACTCTAAAGTTTTTTGCAAGCTGGGGCATTGTTAATCTCCAGTTTGCAAAGGCTGAAACCCCTGGTCCTGAACCATGGATAAATAAAACTACTTCACCCTCACCTAAATCATGATAGTTAGTATTATAATTACCCGTATTAATACTATTTGCTATTTCTGGATTTGACATTTTTACTCCTTATTTAAATCAAACTCTTTTGCTAAAAGTTCATATGATCTTTTTCTATGCTCAAAAGAATAAGTCACATTCACAATAATTACCTCATCAACTTCATATTCTAAAGCTAATTTCTCTATTTCTTCTTTACACTCTTTTGCATTACCCAATATCATGGTATTCATTGTTTCTTCATAATATTGTCTATCTTCAAGGCTTAAATCTTTTATTAGTTCTTGAACTGCTTGTGGGCTTTGTAAATCATCCCTTGTAGGCTGTCTGAAAGCTTGTAACTTCCAATAAGTATGTGTACTTGCTATATATCTTGCTTCTTCTTTATCCTTTGCAACAATACAAGCAACTGCAATACTAGCTTTTGGCTTTTTAAAATTATGACTTTTATTAAATGTTTTTTTATACTCTTGTATTATTGAAGAATTTCTTTCATGTGTTCCTATAAATAGTGCTAAGATAAAACCTGCACCTAAAACTCCTGCTAAAGAAGAACTTGAATTACTAGAACCTAGTAAATACACAGGAGTACTATTTTCTTGAACTGGGGATAAAGTCAATCCACTAAATGAAGAATTTAAAGGAACTGTTTTATCTAAATAATTTATTGTTTCATAAACTTTTTTTGAATAATCACTTTGATTTGAATGCAAAGCTCTAGTAGCTAAAAAACTTCCGCCACTAGCTCTTCCTACACCTAAATCAATCCTATTATCGTATAAAGCATTAAGTGTATTAAAAGTCTCTGCTACTTTAAAAGAGCTATAGTGATTTAGCATAACTCCACCACTACCAACTCTAATTTTTGAAGCATTTGAAGCAACTGCACTAACCATAATCTCAGGGGCACAAGAAGCATAGCCAGGTGTATCATGATGTTCTGCTAATAAATATCTATAATAACCTAAGTCTTCACAAGATTTTGCTAATTCAATAGTATCAAATAAGCCTTGCTTTGCTTCTTTTCCATCATGAATTGGAGATTGGTCTAATACACTTAATTTTAACACTTTATCGCCCCATCTTTTTTACACTTTCTCCACCTATTCCAAAATGTTGTTTTGGCATTTCATTTAAAATCACTCTAACATTTTGTTTTGGTGCATCTATAGCTTCGTGAATTGCTTGAGTTACTTTTTCTATAAGCTTCTCTTTTTGCTCATCAGATCTGCCTTCGATTATATTTATAGTTGCTATTGGCATAATATACTCCTTAAAAAATGTCCCATTTTTTAAGGGACCTTACATATTTAACTTCTTTTAACAAGATGGCAAAGCCATCTTTAAAGAAGCAAACCCTAAAGGGACAACAAGTTGTCCTTAAAATATCCCATTTTTTAAAAGCAATAAGTTGCTCTTATTTTCTATACAAATTTAAATGATAAAGTTCCTAAATCTTGAAACTTAACAGTTACATTATCACCTTTATTAACAGTAGTTGCAGCTGTAATTGCTCCACTTAAGATATAAGATCCAGCCTTTAAAACCTCACCTCGTTCACTCATCATATTTGCAAGCATTGCAATAGCAGTTGCTGGATGACCAAGAACTGCAGCTCCTGCTCCAAGTTGTACAACTTCACCATTTATTTCCATTACGACACCTAAAGTTTTTAAATCAACTTCATTAGCTTTTTTTGCCATACCACCACTTACATATCTAGAAGATGAAGAGTTATCAGCAATTACAGATTTTAAATCAAATTTAAAATCCTTATATCTTGAATCAATAATCTCAACAGCAGGCATTACAAAATCAGTAGCAGCTAATACATCACCTATATGACATCCCGGACCACTTAAATCATCTTTTAATACAAAAGCAATTTCAGCTTCAACTTTTGGATGAATTAATTCGTCATATGGTATTTCTGCCCCATCACCATATGCAAAGTAATCAGCAAGATATCCATAACAAGGATTTGGAACTCCCATTTGTTTCATTTTAGCCTGTGAAGTAAGCCCCATTTTCATACCAACTATTTTATGACCTCTTGCTTCCTTAGCAGCCCTTGCAGTCCATTGAATATCATATGCATCTTCATATGTCATTTCTGGGTAATCATCAGTAATTTTTGTAATCTCATAAGCTTGCAATTCTGCATCTTCACAATGCTTTGCAAGTTTTTCTATTGTTGCTTTATCTAATGCCATTATAATAATCCTTTTTGTTTAGCTAATTCCATAGCACAATCATCAATCATATCCTCTTGACCACCAATCATTCCTCTTCTACCTAATTCAACAAGTAAAGATCTTGCATCTATTCCATACTTTTCTTCTGCTCGTCTAGCAAATAGTAAAAATGATGAATAAACACCTGCATAACCTAAAGTAATAGAATCCCTTGAGATTCTTGTAGGTTTACCCATAATAGGAAGTGCAATATCCTCAGCTGCATCTTCAATAGCTTCAAGATTAACACCTGTATCAACACCCATTCTATTACAAACAGCAACTAATACTTCAGTTGCAGTGTTTCCAGAACCTGCTCCAAAACCTGCAAGTGAAGCATCAATTCGTGTAGCACCTGCTTCAATAGCAGCTAAAGAGTTTGCAACACCCATTGATAAATTATTGTGCCCATGGAAACCAAGTTCAATTTCATCACCAAACTCTGCTTTTAATGCTTTAATTCTAGAACTTACCATATCAGGAAGTAAGTAGCCAGCTGAATCAGTTGCATAAATAGTAGTAGCTCCATAAGAAACCATTTTAGAAGCTTCCTCAACTAATCTTTTTTCATCAACCATATGAGCCATCATTAAAAATCCAACTGTATCAAGTCCCATTGATTTAGCAGCTTTTATATGTTGGGCTGAACAATCAGCTTCCGTACAATGAGTTGCTACTCTAACCATAGAAATACCATGATCAACAGCTTTTTCTAAATCTTTTACAATACCGATTCCTGGAAGTAAAAGAGCTGAGATTTTAGCTTGTGTCATATTTGGCACTACTGCATCTAACCACTCTTCATCAGTATGTCTTCCCCATCCATAGTTAAGTGATGAACCACCAAGTCCATCTCCATGAGTAACTTCAATAAAAGGAACACCTGCTTTATCCATTGCTGTTGACATATTTGTCATCTCTTCAAGTGAAAATTGATGTCTAATTGAGTGCATTCCATCTCTTAAAGACATATCATGAATTTTTATTTTTTTACCTTGTAAATCCATCTTATGCTCCTTTAATCTTTTTAGCCATTTGTTCTGCAATATTTGTTGCTGCTGCTGTAATAATGTCTAGGTTACCTGCATACTTAGGCAAATAATCCCCCAAACCTTCAATTTCTAACCAAATAGAGATTTTATTACCATCAAAAACTGGTCCATTTTTTAACACATACCCTGGAATAAACTCTTGCATAGTTTCAACCATTTCATGGATTGATTTAGTAATAGCTTCTTCATCAGGTTTTTCACTTGTTAAACAATGAATTGTATCTCTCATCATTAAAGGTGGTTCTGCAGGATTTAAAATAATAATTGCTTTACCTTTTTTAGCACCACCTACTTGCTCTATTCCAAGTTTTGTAGTTTCAGTAAACTCATCAATATTAGCACGAGTTCCTGGACCTGCTGACTTAGAAGCTGCTGTTGCTACAATTTCTGCATATTCAACTTCCTGAACTTTTGATACAGCGGCAATCATAGGAATAGTAGCTTGCCCACCACAAGTAACCATATTTACATTTTGAGTATTTTGAGCAAGTAGCTCTTCCATATTAACTGATGGCACACAAAATGGTCCTATTGCAGCAGGAGTTAAATCAATAACTTGAACTCCAAGTTCCGCTAACTTTTTATTATTTTCACCATGAACATAAGCTGATGTTGCATCAAATGCAATCTTTACACCATCTTCTTTAATAAAAGGAAGTAATCCATCAACACCTTCGGCTGTTGTTTTCATACCATCTTCTTTAGCTCTTAATAAACCATCAGACTCAGGGTCAATACCAACCATCCATAAAGGATTTAATATTTCACTTCTTTTTAGTTTATACATTAGGTCTGTTCCAATATTTCCAGACCCAATTAATGCACAATTTATTTTTTCCATTGTATTTACCTTTTATTCAAATCTGATTGAGGCAGAACCAACGCCACCAATACTTGCAGTCATATTATCACCTGGTTTTATATCTACCATTGCACATAAAGCCCCTGATAAAATAACCTCACCTGCTTTTAGCGATACACCAAACTCTCCAAGTTTATTTGCAAGCCAAACTACTGCATTTACAGGACTACCAAGAGCTGCTGCACCTGCTCCTGTATGTAATAACTCACCATTTCTCTCTAAAGTTATTCCACAAGTTGTTAAATCAACATCTAAAGGAGATACACTTTGTCCTCCAAATACCATATATCCACATGAAGCGTTATCAGCAACTGTATCTTGGATTTTAATTTTCCAATCTTTGATTCTTGAATCAACTATTTCAAAACAAGGCATTACAAATTTTGTTGCTTTAATAACATCAGCAGCTGTAACTCCTGGTCCACATAAATCTTCTTTTAAAACAAAGGCTATTTCACCCTCTGCTTTTGGCTGAATCATTCCACTTGTTACATTTATTACATCACCATCAGAGTAAATCATATCTGATAAAAGGTAACCAAAATCAGGTTGATGAACACCTAACATGTCCATAACAACCTTTGATGTAACACCAATTTTTTTACCAATAATTTTACTTCCATCATCTTCCATTCTTCTTTTTAAAAAGTGATGTTGAATAGCATAAGCATCTTCAATTGTAGAATCAGGTTCTCTATTTGAAATAGGCTCAATTGTATAGTTTCCTTTTAAAGCCTCATACAATTCATTTCCATACTTTTCAATTTTTTCTTGAGTCATTGACATATTACACCCTTACATTTTTATACATACGTTTTTAAGTTCAGTATAGAACTCTAATGAGTGGTGACCACCCTCTCTTCCGATACCAGAACCTTTCATTCCACCAAATGGTGTTCTTAAATCTCTTAAGAACCATGAATTAATCCATACAATTCCTGAGTCAATTTGTGAAGCTACTCTATGAGCCTTATCTAAATTTTCTGTAAATATTGTAGATGCTAGTCCATAATCTGTATCATTAGCCATTTTAATAACTTCTTCTTCACTATCAAAAGGTGCAATATGACAACAAGGTCCAAATACTTCTTGTTTTACAACTGTTGCATCTTCAGGAAGACCAGTCCAAATAGTAGGTTCAACAAAGAATCCATTTGCTAAATCACCTTCCATTTTAGGAGCACCTCCACCTAAAATTACATTTGCACCCTCTTTTTTAGCTATGTCATAAAACTCTAATACTTTATCTCTATGAGCAGCACTAACTACTGGCCCCATATCAACTGATTCATCATTATGAATTCCAAGTTTTAGTTTTAAAGCTGACTCTTTTAGTTTTGATACAAATTCATCAAAAATTTCTCTTTGAACATAAACTCTTTCAGTTCCTAAACAAACTTGACCAGAGTTAGCAAAACACGATCTTGTAGTCTCAGCAATTGCCTTATCCATATCACAATCAGCAAAAACAATAGCTGGGTTTTTTCCACCAAGCTCTAAGGATACATCTCTAACACCATGAGAACAAGCTTTCATAATCATCTCACCTGTTTTTGTCTCACCTGTAAAAGTTAAAGCATCTACATCTTTATGAGCTGTTAATAAATTTCCAGTAATTGAACCTTTTCCTTGTACTACATTATATGCACCAGAAGGAACACCAACTTTTGACATTACTTCACCAAGTAAAGATGTTGTTGTTGGTGTAACTTGTGATGGTTTCACAACTACTGTATTTCCACAAGCCATTGCAGGACCAACTTTCCAAGTCATTAAAAGTAATGGTAAATTCCATGGAGAAATTACACCAATAACCCCCTTAGGTTTTCTCATAGAATAATTCATAGCTACTTTTCCATCAGGTGTATCCATTCTATAAGCTTCATCTGCAACAGATTTCATAGTGTCTGCAAATACTTTAAAATTTGCAGCACCTCTTGGGATATCAATATGTCTTGCAATAGAATAAGGTTTACCTGTATCTAAACATTCAGCTTCTAAGAAATCATCAAATCTTCTATCAATTTCCTCAGCAATTTCATACATCATTGCAATTCTGTCATTTAATTTCATTTGACCCCATTCACCAGTAAGAGCTGCTTTAGCTGCTGCAACTGCTGCATTCACTTCATCTTCTCGTCCTAGGGCTACTTGAGATAATACTTGACCATTCATAGGGTTGATATTCTCAAAAAACTCCCCACAAGATGAATCTAAAAATTGTCCGTTAATATAGTGTTGTACTTTATTCATTATTTAATCCTATCCTTTCTATTGCATACTTCGCGCAAATAATATCTTCTTGTTCAGTTCCGCCTGAAACACCAATGGCTCCAACTTTTTCTTCATTTTCAAAAATAGTAAGCCCTCCACCAAAAGGTATTAATCTATCTCTATTAGAAAAACCTTGTTCTAAATGAGGTTCACTTTTGAAAACTTGAGTCCATATATCTGAGTTAAAACCAAAACTTGCACTTGTATAAGCCTTATCTTTTGCTATTTGACTTGAATGAATAAAAGAATCATCCATTCTTATAAATGCAAGTTCAATCCCTTTTGAATCTGTAACACTTACATTTATTTTTATATTTAATTCATTAGCCTTTTCAATTGATAACTCACAAAGCTTTAAAGCTGTTTGACTTGTCAAATCTCTTGATGTTTTTGTCAACATTTTAAATTCCTAAATTTTTCTTTTATTTATAAGCTGATAATGTATATGCAGTTGTAAATGCACCATTTTCTTGACCTGTATGATAGAAAATACCTCTCCATAGTTCATCTTCTGTCCAAGTAACTGTTGGCATATCTTTACAAACTGCATAACCTAGACCTGCAAATGTCTCAAGTCTATGTCCTGATGGGTCAAAGAAATAAATAGTCTCACCTCTTGTAATACCATGTCTTTGAGGAGTAACATCTAACTTAACATTATTCATAGCCATAACATCTGCTGATCTTAAAATATCATTCCAACCATCTAAGAAAAATGCAAAATGATGCATACCAGTTTCTGCTCCAGCAACAAAAGCTAAATCATGAGGAGTGTTTCCAGCACTTAACCATGTTGCAGCCTGAACTGAGCCCTCAGGTCCTACACAAACTTGCTCTGCTAATTTCATATCAAATACTTCTTCAAAGAACTTAGTAGCTTCCATTAATTTTTCAGGACCTTGAGTCATTAATAAAATATGATCAATCCAGTGAGCTTTGATACCTTTTCCATCAATTGGCCAAGGTGCAGGATTAGTGTGACCTACTTTTTTACCTACAAATGTTTTTTCAGCATATAAATTAAATTCATGCTCACTTGGAGATATAAACTTTAATACCCTTCCACATTCAGGAATAGTTCCAGCTTCTAAAATCTCTGTTTTTATTCCATATTTTTCGATTTTTTCTTTAAAATCATCTATATCAGAATCTTTTTCTACTTTATACGCAACCTTATTATATGTTGCTTCTTCACTAGGTCTTAAAATAAGACTGTATTTATCCCATTCATCCCAGCACTTTAAATAAAGTGTTCCATCAGAGTCTTCTCTTGTAACTTCCATACCCATAATATTTTCATAATAGTCTCTTGATTCATTAATATCTAATACATTAATATCAACATGACCTAATCTCATAATACTGCTCATTACTTTCTCCTAATTATTTAATTACCAAGTACATAAACTTGGGATTTTTCTTTAGATAAGTCTCTACGTATAAATTCTATTTCCATATCACTTCTAGGAAATGTCTTACAAGCTAAAAGAATATCTGCACTCTCTTCTTCACATGAGATGTGTTTTCTATTCATTTTGCATTTTTTGTAGTCTCCTCTATGAACTTTAACCTTACAAAGTCCACAGGCACCATTATGACAACCCTTTGGAACTAGATTATCATATACATATAAACCATCCATAAGATGTTTAGATTCAAGACAAGTTTTAGTTTTGTCTTTATCTTTTACGAAGATTTCATATTTCAAAACATCCCCTTTTTTATTTAAAAGTCATAGCTTTTTGACTTTTTAACTTTACAGAAATAGTTTCGCAGAAAAATCGCAAAAACTACTTTTTAAAAATTTTAAATTGATTTAAATAAAGGGGAACGCTGATTTTCAGCATTTAAGTCAGCTTTTGAGAAGAACTTTTCAGTATAAATATCTTTTTCGTAAAGTCTTCCTCTCATTAATGTTGTAATACAAGCATCTATCATAGGTGGAGGTCCACAAAGATATGCTTTTTTTCCAGAGAAGTCATTTTCAAAAACTTCTTTTGCAGCATCATTTACAAAACCTTTTTTCCCTTCCCAAGAAGGAGTATCTTCATCGGATAAAACAGGTACATATGTAAAGTTCTCATGCTTTTGCTCTAAGTCTCTAAATAAATCTGCATAATATAACTCTTCTTCATTTCTAGCACCATGAAAAAGTGTTATTTCTTGTTTACTTCCATTTTCAAGCTGCTCTAAAATCATAGATTTTGGACTTGAAAGACCTGAACCACCTGCAAAGAAAATCATAGGTTTTTGAGCAGATTCTCTTACAAAAAATCTTCCATAAGGTCCTGATACTTTTCTTCTTGCACCAACTTTTACATTTTTATGAATCCATGGAGTTGCTTCTCCATCTGGAACTAAAGAAATATTTAACTCTACAATTTTTTTATCATTTGAAGAGTTACATAAAGAAAATGCTCTTGGTTCTTCAAATCCTGGTACATGATATTGTACATATTGACCTGCTTGAAACTCAATCTCTTCATCTAATTCTATAAAAATACCTTTTATTCTAGGTGTTAAATCCTTCACCTCAACAACTGTTCCCATAAAATCTTTTACAGGTATTGATTTAGCATCTGGATCTTCATCAACATCAGCTTCTATAGCACAATCTTCCATTGGTGTAGCAGTACAAGCAAGACATTTTCCCTCATCTTTTTCCATATCCATAAGGGCAAAAGGAGAAGCTGCACCATAGTCAACTTCACCTTCTAATATCTCTACCTTACAAGTACCACATAAACCATGAGAGCACGCATGGGGAATATATACCCCCTGTCTTAATGCAGCATCAAGAATAGTTTGACCATCTTGAACTTCTACTACATCTCCTGTTGGTTCTATTTCTACTTGATAACTCACATTCCTACTCCGTTAATTCCTGTTAGATTTGGTGTTTCAAATCTAACTAATGACTTATGATCAATTCCATTATCTTCAAGAGATTTTTCAAAATCAGGAGTAAACTCTTCACCGTTTAATCTCCAAATAACAGAATCATCCCATACAACTTTTTCAAAATCTGGATGATCTTTATAACAACCTGGCATTACTTCATGCACTAATGCCTTAAAAGGCATTTGTGGTGGTAAAGGAAAAGCCATCGCTGAATTGATTAACTTATGTTTATCCCAACCTACATATACTAATTGGTTACCATGAAACTTATCTACACTATCCATCATAATTACTGGATATTCACCTTTACTTACAATTGCCATTATGCTTCTCCCTTCCATTCTTTCCACATTTTTTGATCCTGAGAACCTACATAATCAAGATTATCTTGTCCAAATTCAACCTTATACCATTTAAGTACTTCTGGAAGTGTAGCACCTCCACAGTTTCCTTGGAAGATTTGATGAACTGGTAACCAAGATTGAATATACTTTTCAGGTTCATTTTCAAAAATATCTTGACAATGATCTGAACAGAAATGGAATCTCTCATTATTGTACATAGTATGTCTATGTGCAATTTGAGTTGGTTCACCTTTTTCAACTTCTGTTGCTAACATTGGTAACTGACAAGTTTGACATAACTGAGGAAGCATTTCAGAGTAGTATCTCGTACCTTCTTTTTCTAACTTATTCCAGTGTTCATAAACTGGTCTGTAATATTTATCGAAAGTTTCAGGATACTTTTCGCTTAACCAATCCATTTTTTTCTCATCTGGAATCCACGTATGGAAAGGTGCTGCTGCATTATGAGTATATAGTGTCATCCAAACTTGATGAGAAATATGCTCTTTTTCAGCTTTTATTGTTGCTGCACAATCTGGAACTGTAATTCCATATCTTTCTAAATCTTTAAATAGTGCAACTGTATTTTGCTCAAAATATAATTCCCAAGCTTCTTTCCAAGACTGTGGTGAATCAGGTAACATATAATCCATCATTGCAGATACTAGTCCTAAAACTTTATAACCTCTCCAAGTCCACTTATCAATCCACTTTTGAACAATAGGAACATTTGCAGGGTCTTGCTCTAATAAGAACTTGATAGCTTGTAAACCTAAAGTCATATGTCTTGCCTCATCACTTTGAGCTGAGAATCCAAATGTAACTGTTGCCATATCTCCATTATAAGCTGCACCACTCATAAACGGTACAAATAATAGATTAGTTAATACATACTCAAATGAGAATCCAATAGCAATAATAAACTCAAAAGGACCTGCTGCTCTTGCATCATCAAAGAATGATTTAGGAACAGATAAGTACCATACATTATCATGCCAATGTGCCCACTCTGAAAAACCATTAAAGTATTTGTTATAATGGCTTAAAGTATGAATTTGTGTTTGAACATGTCTTAACTCATCAATAGCTTGCATTTGACATGCAACTCTTGGACCATCACCTCTAAAAGCTCTTGCAATATTTGCAAAACCTCTATGTGCTTGATATTCTAAAGGTGAAACACCTGTTAAAAACAGTTTTAATGCGGATACATATCTTGCATCTGAAATATTTTTTTGTCCATTATTTTGAGCAAAAGCATCAATAATTGCATATAGTTTCTTATCTTTTTCACCTTGGTATTTCCAATAAGCATCCATTGTCATTCTAAATGGATCTTCCCAAGCTTCCCAATCATGAATTTTTATACCCTCAAATTTATCTTCAGGGAAAACATCATCCATATCTTGATATGTAGTTTCCCAACCAAGTCTTGTCATATACTTATATTTGTCTTTCATATTTAGACGTTTTTTTCTTTTTTGTGTACTCATAGTCATAATATTTTCTCCTAATTTTCCCAATAAATTGTAAAGTGGTCATAATCTTCATCAACATTTCCAGCTAGTGAAATTAAAACTAACTGTAACTCTTGTGGATCCCAATCTCTACCTAATTTGTCAGATACAGTTTGAGCATTTATTACCATTTTTTTCTCAGCTGAGATTTTTACCATGGCAGGCTGTGGTTCAACCTCAACATTTTCATTATCTTCTTGTATAGCTTCAATAATAGCTCTTGTTTCATCTACTGCTTGAAGTGCTAAAAATACCTTTGACATTCTTTCTCCTATAGGTTTAAACCATTTTTATTTAATCTTGCCACTAATTGCTCTTGTATGTTATTAACTGTTTCTTCTGGATTATTAACTATATTTTTAGCAATTGCTAGGGCTGCATTACTTGCAATATCAATATACTTTTTACACCATTGATTTAATAACTCTTTATTTTCATCACGTTCTAAAGCTGCTACTTTAACTGTCATATCAATCCATCTAGCAGATTCATCATTCCAAGATGTGATAAACTCTGTCATCATAGTTTGAGCAGTTCCACCTCTTTGGTTTAGTTCTTGCTCGTACTTATCAAATACTAAAGGATGAATAAAACCATCGAAAATCACATTTTGCGCTATATGAAGCTCAAACCAATCTTGTAAAACAAAGCTATCTTCCATTGCTTTTCTAAGTGGCTGCCATGCTTCATCATTTAACCATTTATCTTTTGCATTATCTAAAACAGCAGGTTCATTTTCACTAAGTAATAATCCAATTCTTGTAAGATATTGAGCATTACCTAATCTATCTTCTGCATGGAACATATAAGCATTTGTAATAGCTGCACCATATCCTTCTGAACATAATTGAAGGTTATTCATATTTGCTCCCCACTCATAGTGTCTAAGTGGTAAAACATAATTCAAGATTTCTTGTTTTATATCTCCTGGCATTACATCTAACATATTTCTTTTTTCTACAAAAACAAAGTTTTGTTCTGCAACTTCTTGTTGTTTTGCTCTTGCTGTTACATATGAAGCATAGTGGTATTGTCTTGGGTCTAAAAACTTATACCAGTCTTCCATTTTAATGCTAGTTTTATTTTGATCATATAACTCAAACTCTGGATTTGCATAAGGTCTATAATGAAAGTTTGCAACTGGCTGAATATCAAATGTTGCCTCTTCATATCTTGAAGCCATCTTACCTTCACCAATTCTTCTTTCCACGTGTCCAAAAGTTTCTCTTTTTGGCTTAATATCTATACTTTTTATATCTAAAGACATATTTTCAACTCCTTTATTTACTTAGTGTTCCAACAACACCATACTGCCACTTATGCTTGTCGTTTTCCACATCAATTTCTTGATCTCTTGTTAAATGCTTAACTGCATTTCTTTTACAAAACTCATCAAATTGCTTTTTCGGCAATGCAAGTTCAACATACATACATGGATCACCTATAGAGAAATCAAACTCAACTAAATCGTTTGATTTAACATCAGTAATATGTACATATTTTCTTTCAAACGGTGATTCATTAGCCATAACACCTACCTTTTTCAATTATGAATTTTTAATTCAATTTGAATCTTAATGGAAAAAAATCGCAAAATTATCGCAGTTATTAGTGAATATTTTTATTTATGATATAATTTTTCAAATCTATAATAAGAGCAGTAAAATGGGAAGAGTTAAGAACTATATTTTAAATAATAAATCCATACCAACAAAGTTTTCATTAACATATATACTAATAGGAGCTGTTGGTATTTTGTTTATTGATAGACTTGTAAGTGAGTTTTCAAAGTATCATTCACTAAGCCAAGAAGGGCCTTTCACTTTTGGAATTATATTTTTAATAGTAACTGGAATAATTTTATTTATCATGTTAAATCATATGCAAAAAGTTGTTTCAAGAATTGAGGGTTCATACAAAGAGTTAAAAGATAAAGATAAAGAAAGGCTTGTTCCTTATGAGTTTGCATTGAACAACTCTATTGATGCTATATACTGGTTTACATTAGATGCAAAATTCATTTATGTAAATGAAGCTGCTTGTAAGATGATAGGAAGAAGTAAAGATGAGTTTTTAAATCATATGTATTTAGAAGATATGGACCCAAATTTTGATAGGGAGACTGCAAAAGAGTGTATGTACAATATCTACCATCATAAAAATTGGAGATTAGAAACTACACAAATTAGAAAGGATGGAACAATTTTTCCTGTGGAAGTTTCAGGTCATGGTTTTACACATAATGGAAATGAATATATTTGTGCTTTTTCAAGAGATATGACACAAAGACAAGAATACAGAACAAAAATCACTAAAATGAATCAAGAATTACAAAAGTCAGTTGAAGAAAAAGACATATTACTAAAAGAGATTCATCATAGAGTAAAAAACAATATGGAAATAATATCATCACTACTAAATATGCAAGAGCGACGAACAAAAGATAAAGATATGATTTATATCTTACAACAAAGTAGAAGTAGAATTCATACTATGGCTTTAGTTCATGAGTTTTTATATTTAGGTGAAAACCTAGCATATATAAATCTTAAAAATTATATAAAAAGACTTGTTGATGATATAAAAGAGTTATATATTTCACAAAACACAACATTAAATGTAGATGTACACATTGATAATTTGAGTTTTTCTACAAATAGATGTATACAAATAGGAATGGTTCTACATGAACTTTGTGTAAATGCTTTAAAATATGCATTTAAAGAAGATAGAGATAATTTATTATGTATTCATATGAAAAAAGTAGATGAACAGATCCACGTAAAAATTCGTGATAATGGAGATGGATTAGATGACATTGACTCGCTATATAAAAGTGATTCAATTGGAATGCAACTTATTCACTCAATTATTGAAGATCAACTAGATGGAACTATAGAGTTTAAGAATAATAATGGTTTAGAGTGTAATATAATTTTTTCTAAGGATGAGGGAGAATAATAATGAGCAAAATTGAAATTTTAATTGTTGAAGATGAATCAATAATTGCACTAAATCTAAAAGAAACACTACATGAATTAGGATATAAAGTTTGTGGTGTTGCTCCAAATAGATGTAAAACTATAGCTTTATTAGAAAAAGGTGCTAAACCTGACTTAATTTTGATGGATATTTACCTAAAAGGACCAACTACTGGAATTGAGCTTGCAAAAGAGTTAAAAAACTCAATTCCTGAGGTACCTGTGGTTTTTCTAACTGCAAATTCAGAAATAAAAACTATAAAAGAAGCTTCTCAAACTTTAGCATATGGATATATAATCAAACCATATAAAAAACAAAGCTTACATGCTGCTATTGAAGTGGCTCTTAGTAAAGCAAAAGAAGATAATGAAAAAATTAAAAAACTAGATGCTGTTGAAAATATAAACAAAACTTTAGAGCATCAATTATCTTTAAATAAAGAACAAAATCATAGAACAATACAACTTAAATATGGTTATCTTTATGATAAAGAAGTAGAAGTTTTATATTATGGAGATGAACCTATAAAACTAACTTCTAAAGAGAAAAAGATTATTGATTTACTTTGTAGAAGTGCTGGGCAATTTGTATCCCAAGAACAAATGGAGTATGCAATTTGGCAAGATGAACCAGCTGGATATGCTGCTTTTAGGTCTGTTTTATTTAGACTTAGAAGTAAAATACATAAAGACTTAATAGTAAATCAAAATAACTCAGGATATAAAATAGAACTGTTTTAAATAAACTGCGATAATAATACGATTAAATTCTACTAAGATGCCTTTATTTTTATAAAGGAGTATTAGTATGGATTTAAAACTACAAAATAAAACTGCTCTTGTTACAGGTTCAACTTTAGGCGTTGGTTTTGCAACAGCTAAAAAATTATGTGATGAGGGTGCTTATGTATATATAAATGGTCGAGATGAACAAAATGTTCAAGAATCTATCAAAAAAATAAAATCTTATAACAAAAATGCAAAAGTTGAAGGAATAGTTGCTGACCTTTCAAGTAAAGAAGGCTGCGATAAATTAATAAAACAACTATCAAAAGTAGATATTCTAATCAATAACCTTGGAATTTTTGAGACAAAAGAGTTTACAAGTTTAGAGGAAGAAGATTGGCTTAGTATGTTTAATACAAATGTAATGAGTGGAGTAAGACTATCTCAATCTTACTTACCTTCTATGCTAAAGCAAAATTGGGGAAGAATTATCTTTATTTCAAGTGAATCAGCGTATCAAATACCAAAAGAGATGATTCACTATGGTATGAGTAAAACTGCACAATTATCAATCGCTAGAGGAATAGCTGAGCTTACAGCTGGCACCAATGTAACTTCAAACTCTATCATCATAGGACCTACAAAATCAGAGGGTGTTACTACTTTTTTATATGATTATGCAAAACAAATGAACTTCACTTTTGAGCAAATGCAAGAAGAGTTCTTTAAAAATATACGACCAACATCACTACTTAAAAGATTTACAGAAGTAGATGAGGTATCAAATATGATTGTTTATACAGCAAGTCCAATATCAAGTGCTACAAATGGTGCAGTTTTAAGAGCTGATGCGGGTGTGGTTCAAAGTGCAATATAAAAGGAGAATATGTGAAAAATTATAATATATCATTAATCAAAGGTGATGGAATTGGCGTTGAAATTATAAATGAAGCTGTGAAAGTATTAGATGCCATTAGTAAAAAGTGTGGCTTCAATTTAGAATATAAAGAGTATCTAATGGGTGGAGTAGCCATTGATAAAATAGGTCACCCTCTTCCAAAAGAGACAGTTGATGGGGTTTTAAAATCTCATGCTTGTTTATTTGGTGCTATTGGTGGTGAGAAATGGGATAACTTACCTAGACATCTAAGACCTGAATCTGGGCTTTTAAAGTTTAGAGAAGAGTTAGGAGTATTTGCAAACTTACGACCTGCCATTGTTTATGATGAACTTACAAATGCCTCAACACTAAAGCCTGAGATCATAAAAGGCTGTGATATTATGGTTATAAGAGAGTTAATTGGTGGTATATATTTTGGTGAACCAAGGCAAAATGATGGACAAAAAGCTTTTAATACTATGGTTTATACAAAAGAAGAAATCCAAAGAATCGGAAAAACTGCTTTTGAACTAGCCATGAAAAGAGATAAGAGATTATGCTCTGTTGATAAATCAAATGTTTTAGAGGTATCTCAACTTTGGAGGTCAACTATGATTGAGTTATCAAAAGAGTATCCTGAAGTTGAACTTTCTCATATGTATGTTGATAATGCAGCTATGCAATTAGTGCGAAACCCAAAACAATTTGATGTAATAGTTACAGGAAATATTTTTGGAGATATTTTAAGTGATACAGCTTCAATGGTTGTAGGTTCAATTGGTCTTCTTCCTAGTGCTTCAACTGGAAATAAAACAGCTGTTTATGAACCTATTCATGGTTCAGCTCCTGATATTGCAGGTCTTGGAATAGCCAATCCAATAGCTACAATTGAGAGTGCTGCAATGATGCTTAAATATTCACTAAATGAAGAAGAATCTTCAAATATAATACAAGAAGCTATTAAAAATGTACTAAAAGATGGCTATAGAACTAAAGATTTATCATCTTTTGATGCAAAAGAAGTTTTAAGTACTTCTCAAATGGGAGATATTATAGTTGAGTATATCAACAAATAAAATGAAGCTATTGCTTCATTTTATAAATGGTTTAACTCACACATTTTATCTCTATACTCATGCCTTTCATAAACACCAATAACTTTCAATTCTTCCACAAAAAACCTCAGCTCATCAAGGGCTAATTGCAGTCTTTTTTCATCCGTATGACCATATAAATCCACATGAAACTGAGTTGAATACATACTTCCAATACCTGAATAACTCTCTATTTTGATTAAATCTATTCCATTAGTAGCAAAAGCACCAAGAGCTTTATAAAGTGCTACTGGTATATTTCTCATACTAAATATAAGAGATGTTATATATGCTTTATTAGATAAAAATACTCATCTATTATATTTAGAAACAAGCCTATAAATATCTTCAACTCTACCAGCTGATGAGTTTTCTATTGGGATTACTCCAAAGTCTGCCTTACCTTGCTCTACTAATTGCATTGATTCTAAAAAAGAATCAGATGCAATAAATTTTGAGTTAAGAAAAAGTTTACTACTTGCAAGATGAGAATATGCTCCCTCAACACCTTGATATACAACTGTTTTATTCATTAAATTCCTTTTTCTTATGACTAATTATATCTATGAAATACTAACTTAAAAAATCAAGCGATTTTTTGCGATTTTTAGTTTTATTTATTTCTTTGTCTATTGTATGTAAACTCTAAAAGCGTAGAAATAGTTCTAGTATAAGGAGCATCAAGTCCTTGTTTTTCACAATTTTTTATAACAACACCACAAATTTGCTCTAATTCTAAATCTCTATTATTCTCTTTATCAAGCCACATAGAGGGTTTTACAGACTGAAATTTTGTATAAAGTTCAAACATTTTATCTGCATCTTCTTGAGTAAGATTAACTCCAGCAGCATTTGAAGCAAGTGCTGCTTCACTCATAAGTCCATAGATAAGTTTTGAAGTTTTTTCATTTTTCATTAAAGGACCTGATTCTTCTTCTAGTAAGGCACATATTGCATTTACACCATTATTAACTATAAGTTTATTCCAAAGCTCTAACTTTATGTTTTCACATATGATAGTTCTTGTTTGAGTTTTATCTAAAACAGTTTTTAAGTTTTCTAAAAATCTACTATTTACTTCATTTGGATTTACTGCTCCTATTAAAGTTTCAACTCCTCCCTCACAATGAACATGTCCAAGTCCTACTGTATGAGATACAATAAGTCTTGTAAGTCCACCTATAACATACTCTTTATTATAATACTCTTCCATAATATTTTCATTGTCAACACCATTTTGAAGTGAAATATAATAAGGTATTGAATTTGCATTTTTAGTCCATAAGGCAAGCTTTTGGGAGATAGGCTCTGTACTCATTCCCTTTGTAGCAATTAATATGGCATCTATATATTCAGGCCTATGATTAGTTATAAACTCATCAAGATTATATGTATCAATTTTATCTTCAATAGTATAATTTGGATGACTTAGTTTCATTTTATTGTTTTTAAGATATTCTAAGTTTTCCCCTCTAGCTATAAATTTTACATTACATCCTACATCATGTAAAATCATTCCATAAAAAGCACCTATTCCACCTACACCTATTACAACTATGTTCATTATTTAATCCTATAAAATATTCAATTTTTAAAGCTCTATTATATACTAATAGAGTATTATTTAAATAAAAAAGGTTTAACTTGATCAGACTAGGTTCAAACTCATCAACAAGAGCAAAAATATTAACACAATTTGGAATTAACTTTATACAAAATGGTGGTAACTTTGATGAAGATTCTATAAAAACAACTGATCCAAAAAGCTTTTGTTATGAGGCCACAAAAGGAAAATTTGATGAACTATACAAAAAATATGGTGTTGAAGATATGCCTTTGTTAGTTTCAGATAGTGTTGTTACATCAAATGGCAAGCTTCTAAGAAAAGCAAAAGATGAAAAAGATGCAAGAAGAATGCTAAAACTTCAAAGTGGAAGTGAAACTTCAGTTATTACTTGTATGATTTATAAATCAAAAAATAAAGAGCTAATTGATATTTCAATCACTACATATTTATTTGAAAAATTTGAAAATAATGATATAGAAAACTATATAAAATCAGGTGAGTGCTTTGGAAAAGCAGGTGCGATTATGGTTGAAGGTTTTTGTAAGCCTTATATCAAAAGTGTAAAAGGTTATGAAAGTACAGCTATGGGCCTTTGTGCTGAGAAATTAAAAGTTTTTATGGATAAAACTTATCAAGCCATTGATTGATTAATAACTCTAAGTTCTTGTGTTGTTCTAAGCTCTTATATAAATCTTCATCAAATTTATTTGAGGCTAAACCAACTATAGTTCCTAAAACCGAACCTCTATGAGCATTTTCTCCACCTAGGTTTGTATTAATAAGTAGAGCTTTTTTAGGATCTTTATAATATTTACATGCCAAATAACAAACACTTGGCCAAGAATCTGTAATATAACATGCAAGTGAATATTTTTGTCCTAAAACATAAGAATCTTCTTTATTTTGGCTTATTAGTTTAAATATTTTAGTTTTAGGAATTACACTTGCTGCCGTATTTATTTCATTAAGTATTACTAAATCTGAATCATTATTAAGCAAGTTATGCAATAAAATAACATAGCTTTTTACTACATACATTAGGCCTTCATCAGGATGAGTTAAAAATACATGTTCTTGACAAGTTTTAATTACTTCATCTAAAGATTTAAAAGAAAACAAGCTCAATGCCAAAACACCTACACTAACAAGTGCTCCCATTGAAGGAGTATCATGAGTTACGCCACCACATTTTAATACCTCTTTACCATTTGAGTAATTAGCAAAAAACTCTCTATGATAACTCTCAGCGTAAGTATCTGGATGCTTGGGTGTTGAAGAGGTCATCAAATCAATATACTCTTCTGCCCAATCTTTACAATTGTATTCCTCTTGTTTTACTAAACTTTCCATAAGCCATTTAGCGCACCAAGCATTTAAAGTATTCTCACCTGCTTTCATTTCATGATGATAATGAATATTAGCTTTTCCCCATAAATGACTCTTACCTTTAAGTATAACATCACCTACCACTTCTTTTTGCGATATATTTTTCTCATTTTTTCTTCCACCACTTTTAGTAGAGTGCAAATTCATTATTGAACTTGGATGAAAAAAAGGAGCAGCTTGCATTTTTGTAATTCCAGAAGGTGGAAAAGCTTTTAAAATATCAAAGCGGTTATAAAACCAGTGAACAGGCATTGATAAAGCATCACCTATAAATAGATTTACTATTGCAGCTTTTGCTTTTTCTCGTTTTAAATTTGATTTATTCATATCCAAAATTCTACCTTTTTATTTATATTAGAAAATTAAAATGATATTAATCTAAGAGGAATATCCTCTTAGATTTACTATTTAGCTGATGGTTTTGGAGTAGTGATCGAAGACTCAGGTAATTGAGGATAGATAATTTCAGGCTTATCACCTTTTAATGCTTTTAAGAAAGTTACTATCTTAGCTGCATCACTATCATTAATCTCAATTCCTAATTGAGTAGAACCCATCTCTTTTACTGCTTTGCTTAATGACCAGATTTGACCATTGTGAAAATATGGTGCTGTTTCTGTGATATTTCTAAGTGTCGGAGTTTTTACCATTCCATTTTTATCACCTTTAAAATCACCTACATCTGTAAATTTATATTTTGCAGCTATTTCAAATGGCTGCATTGTTCCACCTAATGCAATACCTGAATGACATGCAGTACATCCTTTATCAATAAATGTTACTAATCCATCTTTTTCTTCTTTACTTAATGCATTTTCATCACCATTTAAAAACTTATCAAATCTTGATGGAGTAACTAAAGTTTTTTCAAATGTTGCAATAGTAGCAGTAATTTTTTCAAAATCAATTTTTACATCATTCCCATATGCACCTTTAAACTCAGTTACATATTCAGCAATTGAGTTAATTCTATCTTCAACTAATTTTGGAGGTGCAGCCATTTCTGGACCTGCTTGAACTGGACCTTGGGCTTGATCTGCTAAGTGAGGGCTTCTTCCATCCCAAAACTGTGCTTTAAAAAATACTGAATTATATACAGTAGGCGAGTTTAAATGATGTGGATTTACTGTCCAACCATGACCAATAGCTGCAGGAATTCCATCTGCACCACCTAAACCTAAATTATGACATGTATTACAAGAAATAAGTCCACTTTTTGAAATTCTAGGATCAAAATATAACTTCTTACCTAACTCAACTTTCTCTTTTGTTATTGGATCATTTTTATCATCAATTAATTTCATAATTCCTTCTTTTGAAGATGGAATTGCTTCTAATCCACTATTTTTTGCTTTTTGAATTAATGAAGAATTTGCAAACATTGAACTTGCACCTATTATACATACTGCTAACGAAACTACTAATTTCATACATTCTCCTTTATTTGTATCTATATATAGTTTAGGATAAAGATTATTAAAGAAAAATTAATTTTTGTTGATATTTTATATTTATTAATAAGTAAAAGTTATAATTAATAGGACTATAAATATCTTAAATACGATTTTTTGGGATTTTAATAGGATAACTTTTATCTTAAATAAAATATAATTTTTAATTATAATTAGTTGAGAAGTTTTTTAATTATGGTAATTATTGCTGTATGAAAATTATATGTAGCCATAGGAAAATCCAAGTTATCTTCATCAATCAAATTAATTCTATTAGAAGCTAAGTAACTTCCTAATTCTTCTAAATCGATAGTTTCATAAGTTACATTTTCATACTCTGTTCTAAGTAATTGTTTTTTTTCATTACTTTGCTCTATTATAAAAGCCAAAGTTCTTAAGCAAACTAAATCAGCCCATCTAAAAAATAGTTCGCTATCTAATTTATCTACTTTTTTACCTTCTGGATTAAATAATAAGTTTTGTTGCTTTAATGGGAACAATACAGAAAGTATTGCATTTGTATATGGCACAACTTTTTCTTTCCAAAAATCTGGTTCATCACTATTTTTAAGTTTTTTATCTAAAATAGATAATATCTCTTCTTTTGAAGAGTTTTGTAGTAATTTTGTAAAGGTATTCACTAGATTACTCTTTTAACTAATTGTTCAGGATGTAAGCCTAAAGATTCCTCTACTATTTTTGTATCACCATGATCTATAAAGGCATCTTCATACTCAAATGAAGTCAAGCTTATATTATGAATATTCTCTTCATTTAAAGCTTCTAAAATTGCACTTCCTACACCACTTTGTTTTTGTGAATCACTAAATACATACCAATTATCATACTTCTTAGATAACTGCACTAAACACTCTTTATCAATTGGTTTTACAAACCTTAAATCAAGTATTGCTATATCTTCATCATGAAGCTCTTGAGTTTGTATGGCTCTACTAACACCTGCTCCATATCCAATAAATAGTTTATTACTACTACCTTCTTTTAAAAGTTCTGCTTTCCCTAAAGTAAACTGTGTTGATTCAAACTCAAGTTGTGCAAATGCACCTCTTGGATATCTAATTGCACTTGGACTTGTTAAAGTGTATGCAAACTCTAAAGCTAATTCTAAAGTTTCATCGTCTCTTGGTGCAAATAAAATCATATTTGGAATAAACCTTAGATATGAAATATCAAATGCACCTTGGTGAGTTTCTCCATCATTTCCTACAATTCCTGCTCTATCCATTGCAAATACAACTGGTAAATCCATAATACATACATCATGGATAATTTGGTCAAAACCTCTTTGTAAAAATGTAGAATATAGTGTAATAAAGGGTTTAAAACCCTCTTTAGCCATAGCTGCCATTGAAGTTACCGCATGTTGCTCTGCGATTGCAACATCCCAGAATCTATCAGGAAACTTATCCATAAGTTTATTTATTCCTGTACCACTTGGCATTGCTGCTGTTACTCCAACAACATTGTCATATTTACAAGCTAAACTTATTAAAGCATCTGCATATACTGCTGTTGCTGCTTTAGGAGCAACTTTTTTTACAAAAGCGCCATCTTCAACATTAAAAGGTCCTACTCCATGCCAACACTCATGTTGACCTTCAGCAATTTTATAACCTTTACCTTTTACAGTTCTTGCATGAACAATTACTGGCTTATTCATAGATTTTGCAATCTCTAATGTATCAATAACCTCTTCAATGTCATGTCCATCAATAGGACCAATATAATCAATTCCCATCTCTTCAAATAAAATTCCAGGAGTGATTAGTTTCATAGCTTCTTCCATTCTTTTAGCTATGTATGTAGTACCCTCTGGCATGTTATTTTTAATAAATTTATCAACTTTACCTTTAAAACTTTGGTATGATTTTCCAGCAAGTATTTTTGATAAATATTTTGAAATTGCTCCAATTGGTTTTGCAATTGACATTTCATTATCATTTAAAATAATTACAACTGGAAATTTAATATCTCCAAGTTCATTTAAAGCTTCATAAACCATTCCGGCAGTCATAGAACCATCACCTATCATAACAACAGGTGTTCTATCTTCTTTTTTAAGTCTAATTGATTTAGCAGCTCCTACAGCAAGTGAAATAGAAGTAGAACTATGCCCTGCTACAAAATAATCAGCATCACTTTCATTTGGTTTTGTAAATCCACTTAAGCCATTAAACTGTCTTATTGATTCAAACTCTTCCCATCTTCCAGTTAATAATTTATGTGGATAACATTGGTGAGATACATCAAATATAAAAGGGTCTTTGTATGCATCAAATACATAATGCATACCAATAGTTAGTTCAACTGCACCTAATGTCGAAGAAAAGTGACCACCTTTTCTTGATACAACATCAATGATTCTATTTCTAATATCTTGTGAAAGTTGTTCTAATTCTTTTTGAGATTTGCCTTTTACATCTATTTGCATATTAATTCTTTATTTCAATTTTTCTAATACAGTATCTAGTTGTTCGAATACTTTTGTATTTTGTTCAGTACTACCAATTGTAATTCTAATTGCATTTACTCCATATCCAGTTAAATCTCTTACAATTACACCTCTTTGAAGTAACTCTTGAGCAACTTCTTTTGATATAAACTTATCTTCAAATTTTATTGTAATAAAGTTTGTATATGAATCAATATATCCAAACCCTTTATCTTTTGCATACTGTTCATATCTTTTCATCTCTTCAAAGTTTTTAGATATACAATCATTTACAAACTCTTCATCTTTTAAAGCTTCAATTGCTGCGGCTAAAGTTAAAGTTGTGATATTAAATGGAGCTCTTAATTTATATAAAGTCTTTATAACATCAGCTTGGCCAATACCGTATCCAACTCTCATTCCACCAAGTGCATATGCCTTTGAAAATGTTCCTAAATAAATAGTATTAGGAAATTTTTCAATTAAATCTTTTGGTACAATTTTTTTCTTTTCATCTTTATATGAAGCATACTCTTGATAAGCTCCATCAACAACTACTAGTGTTTCACTATCAATTGTTTCTAAAAATTTATATACATCGTCTTTATTTAAACATTCACCTAATGGATTATTTGGTAAACATAAGAAAATAACATCTGCTCCATGCTCTTTATATAAAGCTGAGAATTGCTCTAAATTATGAGTATCAGATTGTGTTTTAATTATTTGTGAACCTGTTTGTTTTCCATAAATTTCATACATAGCAAATGTAGTTTTTGCCATAAGAATTTTTGAAGAACTATCACATTTTGCATGAACACAAAACTCTAATATCTGATCACTTCCAGAACCAATTATTACATTTTGGCTTTCTACTTCAAATTTATTTGCAAGTGCTTCTTTTAATTCGTACATTGAATCATCAGGATAAATAAACATATTTCCTGCAATCTCTTTAATTTTTGAAGTAACCTTTGGAGATGTTCCATAAGGATTCTCATTTGAAGCTAATTTTATAATATCTTTTGGATTTACTCCATATTCTCTTACAACAAGTTCAATTGGTTTTCCAGCTTCATATGTTGTAACATTTTCTAAAACTTCATTAAATTTCATCTATTTTTCCTAAATATCATTTATTTCTTTTACATATGATCCTAATACTTTAACACTTTCACTGTGTTTTAGTAGGACATTTTTAACATTTTCATCATTTTTATGGCCATCAAAATCAATAAAGAAAATAGAATGACCTTCAACAATATGTGATTTAATTTTTGTCAAGTTAATTCCAGCTTCATTGAAATCTTTTAAGAAATCAAATAAAGCACCCTGTTTATCTGGGAATGTAACTAAAATTGATGTTTTATCATTTCCACTTTGAGCATTTTCAAAATCACTAATTATAAAAAATCTTGTTTTATTGTTATCTGTATCTTCAATATTTTCAAATAAAATTGGAAGATTGTGTAGTTTTGCACCTACATGAGGACAAATGGCTGCACTTCCTTCTTCTTTTACTGCTATTTTCGCAGCTTTTGTTGTAGATTCAATTGGAATTTGCTCAACTTCATCTAATCCAACATTTCCTAAAAACTTTCTACACTGTTCAAAAGCAATATCTTTTGAGTAAATTCTTTTAATATCAGAGATTTTATCACAGTTAGTTGCTAAAGTATGATGAATATCAAGTACTACTTCAGCAATAATTTTTAGATTGTATTTACTTAAACAATTAATTGTATCTGTAACAATTCCATTTGAAGAGTTCTCAATAGGAACCACTCCAAATCTCGCTTTTTTTGTACTTACTTCTCTAAATATTCCTTTAATAGAAGCAACTGAAATATATGAACTCATTGCCCCAAATCTACCTTCAGCAGCTTGATGTGTAAAGCTTCCTTCAGGTCCTAAGTATGCAACATTTTCAGGTAATTCTATATTTCTAGAAATTGCAAATATTTCTAAAAAAAGTGCTTCAATTGCACTTCTATTTAGTGAGCCATTATTATCTTGGTTTAATTTCTCAAGTCTATCAATAATAGCTTTTTCTCGCTCAGGTCTATAAATAGCACCACCACTTTTTGCTTTAAGTGCACCTACTTGATGAACAATTTGCATTCTTTCATTAATTAATTGTAATAATTCATTATCAATACTGTCAAGCTTATTTCTAAGATCTAATAATCCATCTTCACTCATTAAATGCCTTTAATTATTTTATAAATTCTTCTTCTAAAGCGATTAAATCTTCAAAGTTTTCTCTTTTTCTAATTAATCTATCTTTTCCATCTTCATAAGCAATTTCTGCTACTTTCCCTCTTGTATTATAGTTACTTGCCATTGTAAAACAGTATGCACCAGCACTGTAAACAGCAACTAAATCATTATGCTCAGTTTTAGGAAGTTCAATGTTTTTTGCAAAGAAGTCACCACTTTCACAAACAGGCCCAACTAAATTACAGTCACTTATATCTTTGTTATCATTTAGTACTTCGATTTTGTGATATGCATCATATAATGACGGTCTAATTAAGTCATTCATAGCTCCATCAACAATAACAAATCTTTTGTTTCCATTTACTTTTTCATATAAAACTTTACTTACAAATACTCCAGAATTTCCTACTAAGAATCTTCCTGGCTCACAAACTACTGTAATATCTAAACCAAACATATTTTCTAAAATAGATTGTGCGTACTCATTTGTATCAATAAGTTTTTCATCATCATAAACAATACCAAGTCCTCCACCAACATCAATAAACGATAACTCAATTTTAATTGCTTTTAAATTTCTAACTAAATCTGCAACAATTTTTATTGACTCTTTAATAGGCTCTAATTGAGTTAATTGAGAACCAATATGACAATGAATTCCTTGAGGCTCTAAATTATCAGAGTTTTTACATTGGATGTACATTCTTTTTGCTGTATCAATATCAACGCCAAATTTATTTTCATGTAATCCAGTTGAAATATAAGGATGTGTTTGAGGGTCAATATTTGGATTAACTCTAATTGATATTCTTGCTACTACATCTAACTGTTTTGCTATTGTTTCAACTCTATTTAACTCTGCATCTGACTCAACATTTATCATTAAAATACCAAGTTCTAAAGCTTCTTTAATTTCTGAATCAATCTTTCCAACACCTGAGAAAATGATTTTATAAGGAGCAATTCCAACTTTTAATGCTCTTCTTACTTCACCAATACTTACACAATCAGCCCCTGCACCTAAACTAGCTAAGTGTTTAATAACTGATAAATTTGAATTTGCTTTTACAGCATATGCAATTAAAGATTTTCTTGCTTTAAATGCACCTTTTAATTCATTATATTGATTTGTAATATGGTCAAAATCATACACATAGTATGGTGTTTGATATTTATTTGCTAACTCTTTAAAATTAATATTCATTTTTTTCCTATACTCTATTTAAAATTTTAAATCTAAATTCTGAAAATTCAAATTTAAAACTTTTTATAACAATCAAGAAAAAGCCAAGAAATTGGCTTTTGTCTTATTTGTCACTCTCGGACATGATGGCTTCGACCATCATCTCGTACTGACAAGAAAAAGCCAAGAAATTGGCTTTTGTCTTATTTGTCAGTACCATTCCATGCGATAGTTGGTTTACCATCTTCATCAAATTTAACTGCTGGCATACCCATTACGTTATATCCACAATCTACATAGTGAATTTCACCTGTAACTGCACTTGATAAATCTGATAATAAGTACATTCCAGAGTTTCCAACTTCATCAGTTGTTACATTCTTTTTAAGAGGTGTATGGGCTTCATTCCATTTAAGCATGAATCTAAAATCACCAATTCCAGCTGCTGCTAAAGTCTTAATTGGTCCTGCAGATATAGCATTTACTCTACATCCATCTTTTCCTAAATCTTCAGCTAAATATTTAGTTGTCATTTCAAGTGCAGCTTTTGCTACTCCCATTAAATTATAATTTGGAATATATTTAACTCCACCATAATAACTTAATGTTAATACAGAAGAGTTATCGCTTAATAGTGGTTTTAATTCTCTTACAACTTCAATTAGTGAGTAAACAGAAATATCCATAGCAATATCAAATGCTTCTTTTGAAATATCATAGAATCTTCCAGATAATCCCTCTTTTGGTGCAAATGCAATAGAATGAACAATAAAGTCAATTTGACCTAAATCTTTTTCTAGTGACTCTTTTAAAGCTTTGATTTCTTGTGGGTTTGATACATCACATGGATATACTAAGTTTTCACTTCCAAATTCTGCGGCAATTGGCTCAACTCTTTTTTTAAGAGAATCATTTAAATAAGTAAATGCAATTTGTGCTCCTTGATCAGCACAAGCTTTAGCAATACCATAAGCAATAGACTTATTGTTTGCAACACCTAAAATTACACCTTTTTTACCCTTCATAAACATCTTATATATCCTTTGTATTTTCAATAATTTCTATAAAATCTTCTTTAATCCAAGAAGCAGTTCCAATTAGTGCTCCATCAACATTAGGAATTTGGCAAATTTCTCTAACATTATTAACTTTAACACTTCCACCATATAATAGTGGTTTATCAATTTTTTCTTTTATAGCTGTATGAACATTTTTAATATCATCATTTGTTGCAGTAACTCCAGTTCCAATTGCCCAAACTGGTTCGTATGCTAAAATCAAATTTTCATAGTTTGTATCAATTCCTACAAACTGCTCATAAATATACTCTAAAGTCTTTTCTAGTCCTGATTGCTTTACTTCTAGTGGTTCACCAATACAGTAAATAATCTTATATCCTAGCTCTTTATAAAACTCATATTTTTTTGCTATTTCTTCTTGAGATTCGCCTAATATATGTCTTCTTTCACTATGACCAATTAAAATTGTTTTAATTCCAAATTCATCAAGTTGTTGTGTACCAATCTCACCTGTAAAAGAGCCTTTATTTGCTGCATATGCATTTTGAGTACCAATAGTTAAATTTGATACTGTTTCAAAATTATCAAGTGAAGTTGATGTAGGGAAAACATAAACTTCACTTTTGATGTTATTTGATGATAAATGTTCATTTACACTTAAAATAAATTCAGATGTAGATTTTCTTGTATGATTTGTTTTGAAATTACTTGCAATTATTGTCATAAATATTATTCCTCTATAATTAGTGCTTTAACACCTGGTAATACTTTACCTTCAATTAGCTCTAAAGAAGCTCCACCACCAGTAGAAATAAATGTCATCTCATCTTCATCACCAGTTACTCTAACTAAGTCAGCAGTATCTCCACCACCAACAACAGTTGTAGCAAATGAACTTGCAACTGCATGAGAAATTTTAGTACTTCCTTTTGCAAACTTATCCATTTCATAAACACCCATTGGTCCATTCCATAAAATTGTATTTGCATCTCTTAATGCTAATGAGAAAAGTTGAGCTGAGGCAGGTCCAATATCTAACCCCATCCAATTTTTAGGCATTTCTTGAACTGTTACGTGTTTTGCAATTGCTTCTGAATCGAAAGCTTCAGCAACAACAACATCAACTGGTAAATAAAGTTTAACACCTAGTTCTTTTGCTTCATCCATGATTTTAATAGCTTCAGGAATTAATTCTTCTTCAACTAATGAATTACCAACTTCATGACCTAATGCTTTTAAAAATGTAAATGCCATTCCTCCACCAATTAAGATTTTATCTACTTTTGGTACAAGATTATAAAGTGCTTCTAGTTTTCCAGAAACTTTTGAACCACCTACAATTGATACAAATGGTCTTTTTGGATTATGAACAATATGATGGAAAAATTTAATCTCTTTTGCTAATAAAAATCCAGCTGCTTTATGTTCAATATCAAAATGTTGTGCAATACCTTCAACAGATGAATGAGCTCTATGAGAAACACCAAATGCATCATTAATATAAACATCAGCCATAGAAGCCAATTTAGCACTTAACTCTTCATTGTTTTTTGTTTCACCTTCATCAAATCTCATATTTTCTAATAATAAAATATCACCTGTTTGTAGTTCACTAGCCATTTTTAAAGACTCTTCATCTACAATTCCAGGAGCCATTTTAATCTCTTGTTTTAATAAAGTATGTAATCTTTTTGCAATTGGTTTTAAAGAGAATTCATCTTCAAAACCATTTTTTGGTCTACCAAAATGTGATGCTAAAATAATAGAACAATCATTGTCAATACAGTATCTAATTGTATTTAACGCACTTCTAATTCTTCTATCATCAGTGATATTTCTATACTCATCCATTGGTACGTTAAAGTCACATCTAATAAAAACTTTTTTACCAGTTATATCAATATTTTTAATCTCTTGTAATTTCAAATTGCTTCCTTAATTAAAATTATTTACTTGCTATGTGAATACCCATTTCTACAAGTCTTGTAGAGTATCCCCACTCATTGTCATACCATGAAAGTACTTTTACCATATTTCCTTCAATAACTTGAATTGTATCAACTGGAACAACTGTAGATAAAGACTCACCTATGAAGTCTGAACTAACTCTACCTTCTTCATCAACACCTAAAATTCCTTTTAGTTTACCTTCTGCAGCATTTCTAAACTCAGCGATCACTTCTTCTAAAGAAACCTCTTTGCTTAAAGTAACTGTTAAATCAACTAAAGAAACATTTGGAGTTGGAACTCTAATTGCTTGACCATTTAATTTTCCATTTAAGTGAGGCATTACTTTTCCAATTGCTTTAGCTGCACCTGTACTTGCTGGAATTAAGTTTGTAGCTCCTGCTCTTCCTTTTCTTGGATCTTTTTTGTCTTTACCATCTAAGATTGGTTGAGATGAAGTATAAGAGTGAATTGTAGTCATTAAACCTTTTTCAATTCCAAAAGCATCATCAAGTACTCTAGCAACTGGTGCTAAACCATTTGTTGTACAAGAAGCATTTGAAACAATTGCTTGACCTGCATATGTATCTTCATTTGCACCTAATACAAATGTTGGAGTATCATCTTTTGCAGGTGCACTCATTACAACTTTTTTAATTCCATTATCAATGTATGCTTGTACAGACTCTTGAGTTAAAAATGCTCCTGTACATTCATAAACTACTTCAGCTCCTAAAGAAGCAAAGTCGATTTTTGCTGGATCTCTTTCACTAATAATTTTTGCTTTATCATTACCAATATGTAAGTATCCATCTTCAACTTTAATATCTTGTCTAGGACCATGAACTGTGTCATATCTAAGGTTATATTGAAGCATTTCTTCACTACCACTTGCATTTACTGCAACTAATTCCACTTCCTCTTTACTTGCAACAATCTTTGCAACACATCTTCCAATTCTTCCTAAACCGTTTATTGCAACCTTAACAGCCATTTTTTTCCCTTTATTGTAAATCTAATGGTAGATATTTTATCCAAAAATTGCTATAATATTATTTAAGTATATTCATAAAGGTTTTAAGTAAGTGCATATTGCGATATTTGGTGGCAGTTTTGATCCTATTCATTTAGCACATGTGGCTATTGTAAATAATGCATTACAGAAGCTACAAATAGAAAAAATTTTTGTAGTTCCTACATATTTAAACCCTTTTAAAAATAGCTTTAAAATTGAACCAGAAACTAGATTTGAACTATTAAAAAAAGTTTTTAAAAACTTTACTAATGTTGAAGTTTGTGACTATGAAATCAGAAAAAACAAAGCCACATACTCCATTGAAACAGTAAAATATCTAAAAGAAAAATTCAATGCATCAAAAATATATTTTATAATTGGTGCTGATAATTTAGAGCATTTAGATAAATGGAGCAATATAGAAGAGTTAAAAACACTAGTTGAGTTTGTAGTTGCGACTAGAAATGGTTATAATTTAGAAAAAGCAAAAGAGTTTCAAACACTAAATATTGATATAAATATAAGTTCTTCTCAGTTAAGAGAAAAACTTGATTTAGACTTCATTCCTAGTGAGATAAAAAATGAGATTTTAGATCTTGAAAAACAAAACAAATAAAGGTAAAAACTTTTGGATAAAAGAATAGAAAAGATTAGAGACATTTTAGATGATAAGAAAGCTGAAGATATTGAAATAATTGATGTAAGAGACAAAGATTATATTGTTGATTATGTTGTTATAGCAACAACTTTAAACCCTAAGCATGGTATTGCGTTATTAACTTATTTAAAGAACGATTTAAAACCTATGGGTGAAGAGTTTGTTAGAGTTGAAGAAGATGACAACTGGACTATTTGTGATTTAGGTGATGTATTTATTCACTTAATGAGTGAAGGTCATAGAAAAAAATACACTATAGAAGATTTTTTAAGTCAATTAAATAACAGAGCAGAAAGTTAAACTTTACTGCCCTGGTCTTAATACTTTATTATAATTGGCTGCTGCATCTTGAGCACCACCCATATTACCTGTCCAAATTGCGTATCCTACGATTAATGCTAATATAATTATTGCCCATTTCATTACATAACCTCCTTAGCTTTTATTCCTAAAATATTTAAACCTGTTCTAATACTAAGTGCTGCCATACTTAAAACTTTTAAGTATTGATTTTGTTCATCACTACCTATAACTTTATATTCATTATAGAATTTATGCACAGAAGATGCAAGTGAATTTAAATATTCAGTTACTTTTTGCATTTCTCTTTTTGAAAATGCTTCATGTAAAACAGATTGTAATAACAATGACTCATAAACTAAATTTAAACCATCTTGGTTAAGATTCTCAAAGTTTTCATTCATTACATCATCTAAGTTTAATTCAGCTTTTTTAAATACTTGATTAATTCTAGCATGTGCATAATTTATATAAAAAATTGGATTTGATGAATCTTGATTTTTAAGCATATCAATATCAAACTCTAAATGAGTATCACTCTTTCTTGTTAAAAAGATAAATCTTAATGCATCAGGACCAATCTCTTCTGTAACATCAGACATTAAAATCACATTACCAGCTCTTTTACTCATTTTATAAGGTTCTCCACCTTTTAGTAACTGAACCATTTGAGATAAAAGTACTTCTAATTTATCTGAATCATTTCCACAAAATTTAATTGCAGCTTTTACTCTTGAGATATATCCATGGTGATCTGCACCCCAAATATTTATATACTTATCATATGATCTATCATATTTATTTTTATGGTAAATAATATCACCTGCTAAATATGTAGGAATTCCATTATCTCTAACTACAACTCTATCTGAGTCATCTCCATGTTCTGTTGATCTTAAGAAAATCTTTTCATCTTTTTCATATAATGAACCGTTGTTTTCTAAAATAGTTTTTATTTCATCCCATTTATCATATAAAGACTTTTCAGAAACGAAGTTATCAAACTCTACTCCTAAATCTTTTAAATCTTTAACAATAATGTCCATTACTAAATCTTTTGCAAAAAAAGCAATCTCTTTATATTTTGATTCATCATAAATAATATCTTGACCAAATTTTTCAATAACTACTTTTGCAATATCAATTAAGTAATCACCTCTATAGTATGTTTCAGGATAGTCAACGTCTTCATTTAAAATAAAGTCTCTAGCTGCTAAAGATACAGAAAGACCTAATAAATCCATTTGAGCACCAGCATCATTTACATAATACTCTGTAGTAATATCATAACCTAAATGTTTTCCAACTCTTGCAATGCTATCACCATTTATCGCTCCCCTTGCGTGTCCTATATGTAAAGGACCAGTAGGGTTTGCAGATACATATTCTAAAAGAATTTTCTCATCTTTTTTTTCACCTTTAGCAAAAGTTGATTCATTACTTAATGAGTCATTTACTAAACTTTCTAAAAAAGAGTTTGATAGTTTAAAGTTAATAAAGCCTTTAACAGCTTCAACTTTTTCAAACATTGTAGAATCAGCAAATTTCGAAGCTAACTCATCTGCAATAATCATTGGAGATTTTCTAAACTCTTTTGCTAAAGAGAATGCTACAGGAGTAGCGTAGTGACCAAAAGAGATATCTTTTGGTTTTTCTAAAACTACACTAGTTTCTAATATTTCTTCAATATAATTTTTAACTAAATTTTGCAATCTCTTCTCTTATACTGTTTTAGTGTCGTTTTTTTCAGATTCAGTAGTTTCAGCTTTTTTCTCTAATTCGTCTGCTTTTTTATTTTCAGCTACTTCTTCTTCATCATCTTTAACTGCTTTTTTGAAGTTCTTAATCCCTGAACCTAAACCTTTTGCTAATTCTGGTATTTTCTTACCACCAAATAGTAATAATACTACTAATGCAATTAAAATCCATTCCATACCGCCTGGCATACCCATGAGACATCCTTGTTATAATTTTTAACAAATATTATAACTACTTAATGCTTAAAAAAATTTTTGTGATTTATTTTAGAAAAAATTGTACTAATTTATAGCCACTACCAGCAGCAATAATAGTACCAAATAAGTTTAATGCCATATTTGTAATTGCTAAATAAATAGATGTTCCAAATAGTAAATATGACTCAATAGCAAATGTTGAATATGTAGTTAAAGCTCCTAAAAAACCTGTAGTTAAAAAAGCTTTTATATTTGCACCAACTGTAACATGTGCAAAATAAGCAAATAATAAGCCAATTATAAATGAGCCAATTAAATTTACAATTAAAATTCCAACTGGAAACTCTAAAGGTATGTATTTATTAGATAGATGAACACTATATGCCCTTGCAACTGCACCTAGAAATCCTCCAAGCCCAATTGCTAATAGTGTTTGCCAACTAAGAGACATAGTTTTTATACTCTTTATTGAAGACTTCGTTCATTTTAATTTCTGTTTGTTCAAACCAATCAGTTGATTTATCAGCTTGTATTGGATCTAAAAATACAACCTTTACAACACCTGGATTTGCTTTTAAAGCTTTAGAATCCACAATATTTCTAGTATTAAAAATAACTACTGGTTGTACTTTTAGTTTATGTTTATTAGCAACCATTTTAGCACCAGCTTTAAACTTAAGCATTTTTGTACCATCACTTCTTGTTCCTTCAGGGAACATTGCAATTGGTCTACCTTTATCAAGTCTATCTCGTGTTTCTTTTATTAAAGTAATAATTCCAGCTTTGTTTTCTCTATCTATACTAATCATTCTAGGTGCTTTAATAATGTGTCCAAAGAAAAATAAATCTGCAATCTCTTTTTTTGCAACCCAAGCTAAATCTCTTGAATGGATGTACTCCATAACAATAATATCAAGTAACGATTGATGATTCATAAGAACCATATCACAGGACTCATCTAACTTACCTTCAGTTTGAAGTTTTATACCTAAAACTTTCATTTGGAAAGTCATCCAAATTTTTATTACTTTGTGAGTATGGTTTCTAAATAAATACATACATACAACTGTAATTGCAACTGTAATAGTAAATTGTATAAAAAGTATTATTCCTCTAATTCTTGCCAAAGCTATCTTCCTTCACCCATCCTATAAACTTATTATCAATACCTATAACTTTTATAAAACCATTTCTCTCTTGTAGTTTTTCAACTTTTTGAGAATTATCTAGTTTAAAGAAAATTGTAGAATTTTTTGTTGGTAATATATAAATATATGAATCTTTTTTCACAATTCCTGTTTGATTTGGCATTAAATATATTGCACTTATAATAAATAGAATTACTGCAATTACTAATAAAAACTTTTTTCTTTTCCAAATATATAAAGCAAGTGCAATTAAAAATAAAACTACAACTGCAATTTTTTTGTATTTTTCAAAGCTTGAATCATTTGGATTAAGATCTGTTTGAGTACTTACTAATTCATTTTGTAAAACTAAAGGAATTGTAACATCTTTAAAACTTTTTAGTTTTGAATTATAATAAGTAATAACCATCTTTTTTTGATGAACTGGAGTTACAAAATAGTACACAAGATTTTGATTAGTGAATTCATCTTTTAAATCTGATATGCCTTGTTCTTGAATATCTTTGATCTTAAAATTTTCTAAATTTGAGTTTACACCTTCAACATCAATTATTGTTAAAGCATCATTATTGTTATACTGTTTTGTTTTATAAGCTTTTAGTACAAAATCATCTGCGATCACACCTGAGAATCTACCATCACCAACAGCTATATTTGAGTAACTAATTGAAGGTGAGCCTAATGTACTTACATCAATTGCACTTGAGTTTTTTATTAATTTAACACTAATTCTAGGTAAAGTAAAACTACCTTCTCCAACTTTAAATATGTACCTATTTTCATAAACATCATTTGATATCTTATCCCATTTACTTTTTGGGTTTAGCAGTTTCACATTTTTTGATTTTGAAAATGAGCTTGATAGATAATCAAAACTATTTGTTGTAATTAAAGCTTTTACAACAACTTCAAATCTTTGATTTTTATAAACTTTTGAGGGAACATTTTTGTAAGATACATATAAATTTTTAGCAGCAAATAGATTTAATGATAAAAAAATATTAAATAAAATTATTGATATTGCTAGTTTTTTCATAACTAAACTTCTAAAGAGATAGTTACCTATCTCTTTATTGTAAGAAACCTTTTAGCATTCTAACTCCATCATCACATCCTAAAAGTTCTTCCATAGCTCTTTCTGGGTGAGGCATTAAACCAAATACATTTTTCTCTTTATTACAAATTCCTGCAATATTTGAAACTGAACCATTTAAGTTTTCAACAGTTCCTTCTTCATCACAGTATTTTAAAAGAATTTGATCATTCTCTTCTAACTGTCTTAAGCCTTTACTATCAATAAAGTAGTTTCCATCATGATGTGCAACTGGAATATTTACTACTTCCTCTTTTTTCATTAAAGATAAAAATGAGTTATCATTTGACATTACTTTTAAGTTGTTATATTTTGAAATAAAGTGTAAAGAATCATTTCTTTTCATAGCTCCAGGTAATAAACCAGCTTCTAAAAGAATTTGAAATCCATTACAAATTCCTAGTACCTTACCTCCATTTGCAGCATATTCTTGAACAGAGTTCATAATATTTGCAAATCTAGCAATTGCACCACTTCTTAAGTAATCACCATAAGAGAAACCACCAGGGATAACTAGTAAATCTGTATCTGCAGGAATATTTTTCTCTTTATGCCATATAATTTCAACATCAGCACCAATTTTTTCAAATGCATACTTTGTATCATATTCACAGTTTGTTCCAGGAAATTGTAATACTGCAATTTTCATATTAACCTACTATTTCTATATCGTAATCTTCAATAACTGTATTAGCTAATAACTTTTCACACATTTTAACTACTTCATCTTTTGCTTCAGTTTCATTAGTTGAGTTAAGTTCAAGAATGATTTGTTTACCAATTCTCACATCTTTTACAACATCTTTAAAACCTAAAGTATCTAATGCGTGGTGAGTTGCTTTACCTTGATCATCAAGTACACCTTGTTTTAATGCTACATTTACTATTGCTTTCATTTATTACCTTCAATTAATATTTTTGCGATTATATCTAAAAATGCCTTAGCAATTTAGATATAGTTTTTTATTTACTTAATCTATTTAAAATAGTTGTATAACCACTTAAAATTTTATCTTTGATTTCTTGTGGAACATTTACCTCTAGTTTTTCACCAGCTGCTAAAGCTTTTGCTTTTTCTTTCCAGTTTTCAGACTTACCAAAATCTCTTAAGATTTGTTTATCCATTGAGATATAATTTTGTGAATCAAAATCCTCTTTTGAAATAAATCTTGAACTCTCTGGAGTTAAAACTTCGTCACCTAAAACCCATTCACCTTTTGAATTAATGAATATTTCAAATTTAGTATCAACTATTACAATTCCATTATCTAATGCAAATTGTGTGTAATCTTTAAATAGTTTTTCCATACTTGAAATAATTTCAGGGAACTGTTTTCTAACAACTGCTGAGTTTAAAGGTTCATCTTTAATCCCTTTTGTAGTTGGAGTAAAAATTGGTGTTTCAAATTTGTGCCATTGTGGTAAATCAGAAGTTAGTTCTAAACCATAAGGATCATTTCCATTTTGACAAGCATCATATAATGAACCAGTTAGGTAGTTTCTAAAAATAAACTCAAACTGAACAACATCACCATCAATTTCAGCTTCTAAAGGTTTACAAAGTTCCATAAACTGACATCTTGGAGCAATACTTAAACTACTATTTATAGTTTCATCTAAAATTGCTGTTTTAATTCCTGACTCTTTAGCAAACGCTGCACCATTATTAGAAATAGCTGTTTGAGAAACACCTTTTCCTTCTATTTCTAAATTTAAAGGAATATCAAAAACTGAACATCTATCACTTCTAACTAATAAAACTTTAGCCTCATCACCTGGACAAGTATATAGGTCAGCATTTTTCCCAATATAAAATAAGTTATAACCTTGATCTTCAAGTTCTGCTATACCTTTTTGAGTAGTAGTTTTTTTTGATTCTGGCCATAAACCAAGCTCAACGATTTTGCTTATATTCATTTAGTCTCCTATTATTTATTCATTATTATTAAACTTTTTAAAATTGCAATTGAAGTATTTAATTGATTGTCTTCTAAAACATCATCTTTTGTAATGATTTTTTTATTCTCTTTTTCAATCTTTTTTTCTTGCGCTTTTTCACCATCAACTTTTTCAAGCTCAACTTCTAAATGCTTTTTAAGGTCAGCTTCTTTGATTTTAAACTCGTTATTTTCTTCAACAGTTACTTTTCCTGCAGCTGCTATAATATCTGGAGTTACTCCCGTTGCTTGGATTGTTCTACCACTTGGTAAGTAATATTTTGCAATTGTTAATTTAATATTTTCTGTTCTATTATTATCAATTGGAAGTACCGCTTGCACTGAACCTTTACCAAAAGTTTTTTGTCCAATAAGAATGGCTCTTTTATGATCTTGAAGTGCACCACTTACAATTTCTGAAGCTGAAGCAGATCCGCCGTTTACTAAAACAACTAATGGCTTTTTACTCATTGTAGCTCTACTAGTAGCTTCAAATTTTTCTTCGCTATCTTGATCTTTTCCTTTTTGAGAAACAATAACACCCTTATCAACAAATAAATCAGTTACTCCAATAGCTTGAGATAATAATCCCCCTGGATTGTTTCTTAGGTCTAAAATAATTCCATCTACTTTTGGGTTATTTTCAATAGCATCTTCTAATCCAGCTGTTACCTTACTATCAAAACTAGAAACTCTTAAGTATAATAAGTTTTCATCTTCAATCTTTTTAGCAAATACAGATTGAATTTTAATAATATCTCTTGTAATTTTAATTTTTAAAGGTTTGTTATTACCTTTTCTAACAATAGTTAAATAAATATCAGTATTTGGCTTACCTCTCATTAAAGATACAGCTTCATCTAAAGTCATGTTTAAAGTAGCCTTATCATCGATTTTCAAGATAATATCTGATGACTTTATCCCTGCTTCAAATGCTGGAGTATCATCAATTGGGGAAATAACAGTTAAAGCGCCATCTCTCATACCAACAGTAATACCTAAGCCACCAAACTCACCTTTAGTTTGAATACTCATCTCTTTTGAAGACTTTTTATCTAAAAAGCTAGAGTGTGCATCAAGCTCTTGCATTAAACCTTTTAAAGCTTTATCAACAATCTCTTGAAGTTTAATATCATCTACATAATATTTTTCAACAGTTCCAATAACTTTTGTTAATTTTGATAATGATTCGAATCTTGTTTGTTCTTCTTGAACTTCTTCTTTTGCAAATAAAGATTGAGATAATAAAAGTGCAATAGATGAAGCTAGTAGTAATTTTTTCATGTAATAATAACCTCTTGAATTTATAAAGATATATTCTACTAAAAAGTTTATAAAAGTAAGATTTTATAAAAAATTTTGTAACATATCAACTAATTTAATAAAAGGCAAAAAAATATGAGTTTAAAAGAGAATGTTGACTACGTAAAACAAGAACTAAACAGTGAAGAGAAATTTCTTGAAGGTTTTGTTAAAGTTGAAAGGTTTTACAAAAAATATAAAACATTAATTTTAGGACTTATTGCTATTTTAGTTATCGCTATAATTGCTCTATTTGTTAAAAGTAATATGGATGAAACAAATAAATTAGAAGCTAATTTAGCATTTGAAAAAATACTAAAAAACCCTGCAGATAAAGATGCATTAACAAAATTAAAAGATACTAATACAAGTCTATACAATATTGCTACATATTTAGCAGCAAAACAAAAAGGTGAAATAGTAAAAGTTAATGTTCCATTTTTAAAAGAGTTATCAACTTATCAAGAAGCTGTAAAAGAAAAAAATATATCACAACTTAATTCTGTTTCAATGGAGAGTGATTTCTTACTAAAAGAGTTCGCCATTTTTAATAAAGCTTTACTTTTAGCAAATGAGGGGAAATATGAAGAAGCAAAAACTGCATTAAACTTAATTCCTCAAACATCAAAAGCTAACGACTTAGCAAATTTACTAAATCACTATTTAGTAACAAAATAAGGAAAAACTTATGAAATATCTATTAATTTCATTATCTTTAATTCTATTTCTAACTGGTTGTTCTACAAAAAAATATTTTGAACCAGAAGATACAGAAGGTCAATTAAAAGTTGAAAAAGAGTCTTTGCCAGCTGATATTAAATCTATGAATAGAGTTGGTGCAACTTTAGAAAATGGTCAAATAATTACAAAAGATGGAATTAGTAAATTTAAACTTCCAGAGAATTTCGATTTTTTAAATGTAAGTGCTCAAGGAAAAGTTATTGCAACTAATTACAAAGACAAAATATTAGTTGGAGACGAAGAACTTACAATTGGAGATGTTGTTATTGCAGCTTCACTAAAAGATGATAGATTAGCATTAGTATATTCAAATAATACTGTTGAATTAATAGATATGGCAAATAATAAAACTCTATTTAAAGAGTATCAACCTATATCTTTAGCAAATGATACAAGAGTTACAAACCCTCATTTTATGGGTAATTTAATACTATTTCCAACACTAAATGGTAAAGTAATTATTGTATCAAAAAAGACTAATCAATCTGTAAAAAACATTTCAGTTGATCCTGATGGTGAGTTTAATAATATTATTTACTTAAGTGTAATAAAAGAGCTTCAAACACTTGTTGTTGCAACTCCTAATAAAATTGTATCTATTTCACCAGAGCAAATACTTGCAAAAGATTATGAACTTAGAGATATTTTAGTTCATGACAAAGAAGTATTTATTGCGACAATTGATGGTCAAATCATAAAACTAACTCCAAGTTTAGAAGAGATTGTAAAAACAAAATTCAAATACTCTAAAATTCACTCTTTAGCATATACTGATTCTTTATATGCAATTGAATCTCAAGAGTTTATTATAAAATTGAATAATGACTTTACATCAAAAAAAGTTTATGATTTTGATTTTGATAGCCAAGAGAGACTTATAGTTTTAGATAACAAAGTTTATAACAACAAAGTTTATACTCTACCATAATTTTAATAGCTAAATTAGCTATTAAAATTTCTATTTGCAAGGTATTCAATTAATACTGTTGCGTAAGATCCTTTTGGCAAAATAAAATCTAAAGTAGCCATTTTTTTATCTTTATCATATGAACAGTTTATATTACTAGGAAATACAATCGCTTCCCTTCTGTAACCTTTTTCTTTAATATATGAATCATCAAATTGGCTTTCTATCTCTCTTGCTTTTCCAATAGCTTTAAATACTTTTCTACCAGGAAGTAATCCAGTTGGTGAAATATTTTTATTTTCAAAGTCTTGTAATACTTTTGAATTTATTGCTTTAGGAGTAAATAGCTTATCTTTTAAAATATCGAAGAAAACGTCACCATCTAAAAATTTAAATTCATCTAAAGATGGTTTTAACCTTTCAACAAGCCAATCATTAAAAAAAGTACTTTGATATGCAGATATTAACATTTTCTCTACTTTTCTATCTTTCATTAGCCCATCTTCATATATTATCTCTTTAGCTTTTAAAATATTCTCTTGAGCATCTTTTCCAAATCTTTGATATCCAAAATAATTAGGCATACCTTTTTTTGAAATCTTTTTTATAAGTTTTTGTATATGATTTAAATCTTCAAAACCAACATTAAATAAATTAATCTTAAATCTATTACCTTTTAAATCACCAATATTTAACTTACTTGAGTGCAAGCAAGTATCTAAAATTTCTATTTTTTTATGCCTAAAGTTTCTAATCTCTTTTGAATACTTTTTAGGAATAGATATATACTGAATAGTTGTTGCATGCTTATCTTTTAAGCCTGCATAACCAATCTCATTTGTATAAACACCTAAAAACTTAGCGAGTCTATCTATTAATTCCCAAGTATCAGAGTTTGTCTTTTTTACTTTTAAAATTAAAAAGCTACCTTTATTTGAAAAAGGTATAGCTTGTTCTTCAACAAAAAAATCATTTTCATTTTGTTCAAAATTAAAATGTAGTTTTTTGTTGTTTGGATATACTCTTTGTATCAATTTTTATTCTCTTTTTCATATACTTCTCTACACTCTGTACAAAACTTTGCAAATGGTTTAGCTTTTAGCCTTCCAATAGGTATGTTTACACCACACATATCACATTTACCATAAGTTTCATCAGCAATTTTTTTAATTGCTTCATCTATTTGTTTTAACTCATCTATTTGATGATTTGCAATCATACCTTGAGTAAAAGAATCACTAACTAGTTCCGCATAATCTAGTTCGTCATTGATCTCTTGATTTTTAATATCATCAATACTATCTCTACTACTATTGATATTTGATAAGATTGTTTCTCTTCTTTGAATTAAAGTATCTTTTAATTCTAAAATTTGATTTTTATTTGGCATGATTTTATCTCCTGAAAAATTGGGCAATTATATACTTTTTAATATATATTATATATTAGAGCCTTTATAATAACTGTATAATACGCGCTAGTGAGAAAAAAGGATAAGCATATGAATATTGAAAAAATAAAAGAAAGAATTTTAAATTTCTCAAATGAGAGAAATTGGGAAGAGTTTCATAACCCTAAAAACTTATCTATGGCTTTAAGTGTTGAAGCATCAGAATTAGTAGAAATTTTTCAATGGCTAAACCTAGAGCAAGCAGCTAATTTAGATAATGATAAAAAAGAACATGCAAAACAAGAAATTGCTGATATTGCAATTTACCTAATAAGAATGTGCATAAAACTCGATATAGATTTAGAAAAAGCGATTTTTGATAAAATGATATTAAATGAAATAAAATACCCTTTAGTTGACAAAAATGGTGAGAAAATAGAGTATGGAAAGAAAAACTAATTAACGAAAGATTAATACTTCCTAGATAAAATACATATACTTAAAATAGGAGTTTAAAATTACTACTTTATCAAAAACATTTATTTCTAGTTTTGTTTTTTTAATTTTAGTATTTTGTTTTTTTATATTTTTTTATACAAAACAAAATAGTAATATATCTTTAATTAGTAACGTAACAAAACTACCTAACATATCATACTCAACATCTTTTTGGGAAGCAAAAATAAAAGAGTATAAAGATTCTTCTCAGACTGTATTTATAGGTCAAAAAGATATTAGTTATATGGATTTTGTGTATGAAAAATAGTATCTTTTTTAATTTTCTATTTTTACTTTTAATAAAACATAAATCAAAACATTTAGCAATATTTTTTATCTCTATAGCTATTGTATTTTTAATCAGTTCAGTAATGTTTATTTCTACTAGTTTAAAAAAAGAGATTTATTCAACCCTTGATTCCCAAGCAGATTTCACAATTCAAAGACTAAATGCTGGAAAAGTTGTTGATATTCCAATATCATGGATTGATAAATTCTCTTCAATAAATGGAGTTACACAAACACAACAAAGAGTATACGGGCAATACCATTTTAAATTTGCTGATGTAAGCTTTACAATTGTTGGAATTGATCTTTTTGAGAAAAACACAAATAAAGAGTTACAAAAACTATTAGATAAACTTGATATATCAATTTTTTTAGAAAATGATTCTATGATTATAGGCAATGGTGTAAAAAAGATTTTTGATAAATATCACTATAAAAATGAGTTTGTCTTTAGACTTGAAAATCTAGATACAAAAAAGATAAAAGTATTTAAAACTCTTCCAGAAGAGTTTAATTTAATTGCAAATGATTTAATAATTATGGATATAAGTTTAGCAAAAGAGATTCTAAATATTAACGAAGATATGGCAACAGATATCGTTTTAAATGTCCCAAATGAACTTGAAAGAGAAAATATAAAAACAGAATTAATACTAAAAGAATCAAATATAAGAATAATTCAAAAAGATGACATAAGAAAAGCATATGAAAATATGTTTAACTACAAAGGTGGTTTCTTTTTAACTATTTTTATAAGTGTTATGTTTACATTTATTTTAATTTTGTACCAAAGATACTCGATGATAAACTCTAGTGATAAAAAAGAAATAGGTATTTTAAAAGCAGTTGGTTGGAGCATAAAAGATATTATAAAATTGAAAATGCTAGAAAATCTAACAGTTGGTGTTTTTGCATTTTTAATTGGTGTAATAATTGCATTTGTTTTTGTTTTTATTCTAAATGCTCCACTATTAAGTTCAATTTTCTTAGGGTTTCAAAATCTTGAAAATAGTGTTAGTTTTATTCCAAATATTGATTTTACAACTATTACTATGTTGTTTTTATTTTTTATAATTCCATTTATTAGTGCTGTTTTAATTCCTGTTTGGAAGACAAGTATTATTGATGCAAGTGAGAGTATGAAATGATAAAAATTGTAAATTTAAATAAAATATTTAATGAAAATAAAAAAAATGAGTTTCATGCTTTAAAAAATATTAATCTTGAAGTCAAAGCAAACTCTTGCGTAATTTTAAAAGGTATTAGTGGTAGTGGAAAATCAACACTATTAGCAATACTAGCAACACTTAGTAAACCTACAAGTGGAGAATTGATTATTAATAAAGAATCAATAGCTAAGCTTCCAGATATTCATGCTTCAAACTTTAGAGCAAATAAAATAGGATTTATTTTTCAATCATACAATTTATTTAATGAATTAAATGTACAACAAAATGTATCTATACCACTTGTTACTCAAAACTATACTACAAGACAATTAAATGAAAAAGTACAAAGAGCGTTACAATTAGCAAACATCTCACATAAAAAAAATGAACTAGTATATAACTTATCAGGTGGAGAGAAACAAAGATGTGCAATAGCAAGAGCACTAGTAAATAATCCTGATATTATTTTATGCGATGAACCAACTGCAAACTTAGATTTAGAAAACTCAAAAAAATTTATAGAAGTATTAAAAGATTTGAAAAAATTGAATAAAACAATAATTGTAGCAACCCATGATCCAATTTTTGATAATTTAGATTTTGTTGATAATATAATAAATATAAAAGATGGAAAAATCTGTGAGTAGTATTTTATTATCAAATAATATAATCATATATTTATTTTCACAGTTTGTACTTTATGCTTTACTTGCTATTGCTTTTTATAATTCAATTGGGATTTTAAAAAATTGGGATTTTAATAAAACTACTTCATTACAATATAAATTAGAAAAAAGATCTTACCTTGTAATATTAATAATATCTTTTGTATTAATAGTCAAACTAATACTATTTCCTTATTTTACTTATAGCTTAGACTTGTTATCTAATATTGTTCCTGGGGCTATGTGTGCTGCTGGAATAGTGGGTGCAAATGAATATGGAGAGGTAAATCTGGCATTAAAAGTCTTTATCATATTTATTATAGGGGTTTGGCTTATTATAAATTCCCTTGATCTAAAAGCAAAAACTTATCCTTATACAAAGAAAAAATATCTTTTATTTGTTGCATTATTTATTTTAATTACAATAGAGATTATTCTAGATATATTATATTTAACAAATATCTCAACACAAACTCCAGTAATGTGTTGTTCTGTGATTTTTGGAGTAAATAGTATAGGAAGTAAAATCCCCTTTGATTTATCAATTTTATCTCTTTTAATATTGTTTTACTTACTATTTGTATTAATATTGATTTCAAATATACAGAAAAAAGCCATAGTAAGTTTTATCTCATCATTAATGTTTTTATATATAGCTTATTATGCAGTTACATACTTTTTCTCTACCTATATTTATGAACTTCCAACACACCAATGTCCTTTTTGTATGCTTCAAAAAGAGTACAATTATATAGGTTATTTTGTCTGGATTTCACTATTTTTTGGTGTATTTTTTGGTATTTCAAACTTTTTTACAAAATATTTCATAAATAAAGAAATTCCTTATTTATACAAACTGTCTAATATATTTATATTATTATTTACCCTAATATGCTCTTTTTACTTGATTAGGTACTATATAGTAAATGGAGTATTTTTATAAAATAAAAAATTGAGCAATTTCTGAGACACTCTTTAGATATGATTTTAAAAAGGGAGTGATTATGTCTATTGATGTTAAAGAAATTAAACTACTTTATTTTAATTATAATGAAAAGAAAAATATATTCTACAAAAAAAATAATATATCAGATTTTTATTTATCAAAAGAGCTACTTACAATGACAAATCTTTTAGAAAAAAACAACATTCCTTTTTATGTAGATAAAGATAATAATATCCAACTAAAAACATAAACTAATCAACTACTTTAGTAAACTCTTCATATAACTCATCACTTAATTCATTTTCTAATTTTAAGTGAATGAAAATAGGTTTATCGTCCCAATATTTAATACAATTTGCTAATCCCAAATAAATAAAACCTTGCGTTATTTTATCAACTTGAACAAACTTTCTTACAAAAATATGTAATTTCACCCCATATTCTTTATTTTTACATAACCTTTGACCATCACCTTTATCTTTACTCATGCTAGGTTTACTTTGATAAGTAAATGTATCTTTTGATAAAAATGCATTTTCATAGTGGGAAGATTTTGAAAACTTTTCTTTATTTAAATTGATAAATAAAAAGAAGTCATTTTCATATTTTAAAAATCCACTTCCCCTAAAAGAGCTATGTATTTTAGGAAAATTACACAACTGAGCAATATTTAGCATATTATATTTTTCATATAGTTTTAAAAATGGCATTCCATAGTTTTTAAAAGAAAACTTTTGCTCATAGTGAAGTAAACCATAACTTATACTATCTTCAAAGATAGCTTTATACTCATTATTTAAAAGTAGTAATTCAAACTCTTTTGTTCTTATAATTTTTTGTTTTTCTAGATTTACAAGTTTTAAATATCTATTTTTTTGTCCACTATCAAAAAACTCAAATGCTAAATATTTAAAACAGTGTTCTATTGTTTTTTCATCAACAAAGTCTAAGTATTTTTCTAATTTGATTTTAATCTCATTTAAATTTATACTATTATGAAATAACAGCTCTTTTAAAACAACAAACTCATAAACTCTTTTTATTGGAAGCAAATATTCAATAAACCTAATTGCCTTTAAAAAAAGTTCATCTTTTATTATAGTTTTGAATTTTTCATTTTTCTCTACTTTTGCTAAAAACTCTATATATGATTTTGAGTGTTTAATAAAATTCATAGGATCAATAAATTCATCATACTTAAAATAATCTACCATTTTTGGAGTTTTATTTTCTAAAAATATCTTAAATTCTAAATACTGTTCTTTCAAATATTTTATTGCACTAAAGTTTTCACTATTAATTTGTTCTAACACTCTTTTTTTAGTGATTTCATCTAAATTAATAAATGCATTTGAAATATTTGCAAAGTTATTAGCTATTGAGATTTTTAAACTCTCTTTATCAATTTTTTTATCCCCAATTAATGCTAAAACAACTAAGTAAGCTTTTGTATGATTACCAATAAAATCTAAAACCGTTAAAAACTCTTTATTCTTATATTTTCTTAATCCTCTACCTAACTGCTGAGCAAAAACAATTGATGAGTTTGTTGGCCTTAACATTAAAACGGTATTTACTGATGGAATATCTACACCTTCATTAAATATATCAACACTAAATATAACCTCTAAAGTTTCATTTTCATCTTGAAGTTTTATAATTGATTCTTCTCTGTATTGAATTGATTCTTCACTAGTGAGATAAAGACTGTTTATACCTTTTTCATTAAACTTTTCACTCATGTATTTTGCATGCTCTTTTGATACACAAAAAGCTAATGCTTTTCTTTTTGTACCACTAAAACTGTAGTGATTCATTTTTTCAAGTATAAAATCTACTCTTCTATTTACTTGTAAAACCCTTGCAAGTTCATCAATTTTTGTTAAATCTAATTCTTGTAAATCTACACTTATATCATTTATACCAAAATAGTGAAATGGCGTTACCAACTTATGCTCTAATGCATCATTTAATCTGATATCACAAGCAATATTTTCATCAAATACTTCATATATACTCTCACCATCTGTTCTATTTGTAGTTGCCGTTAAACCCAATAAGAATTTTGGAGTAAAAAACTCTACTACTTTTTTATAACTAGGACTTGTAACATGATGGGCTTCATCTATTACTATATAATCAAACTCTTTTTTATCAAAAGTTTCATAATTTTGACTCATAGTTTGAATTGTAGAAAAGATATAATCACTATTTAATTGCTTTTTATTTCCTGTATATAAACCCATTGTTTTATCATTTATTATCGATTCAAAACTCTTTTTTGCAGAAATCAAAATATTTTCTCTATGAACCAAAAAAAGCACGCTTTTTGCCTTAAACTGTTTAATATCAAAGGCACTTAAATATGTTTTTCCACTACCTGTTGCAGCTATTACTAAAGCTTTTGATTGATTCTTTTTTCTTAAATTACTTAAGTTTTTTAAAGCATTTTCTTGCATAAAGTTTGTTTTTACACTTTTATTAAAACTAAAACTTTTGCTACTTTTTTTTATATCCTTATAAAAACTATTGTATTTTTCAATAAACTCATCATCTACATAAATTGATTTATCCCACAATTTTGTAAATTCACTAATAATAGATTTTACAAAGGAGTCTTCTTTATTATTTATTGTTTTTACATTCCATTCTATATTTGTTTTAAAGGCACTTGCAGTTATATTTGAAGAGCCAACTATAATTTTATAGTCATTTTTACATTCAAAAATATATGATTTTGAGTGAAAACCCATATTTTGGCTATCACAATCAAAGATTTTTAATTCAATATTTTTATACTCTTTTAATTTTTCTAAGGCTTTTGGTTGAGTAAAAGATAGATAGGTTGAAGTTAGTATTTTACCTTTTATATTTTTGCTGTTTAAACTTTCTAAACTATCAAGAAGTAATTGCACTCCGCTATAGTTTATAAATGCTACATTAAATATAAAACTATCACACTGATTTAGTAATTGGGTTAATTGATTATAAAAGTTTGTTGATTGATTATTTGTAATTAAACTATTCAAATATATCCCTTTAATTTGTAGAGATTATAATTAAAACACGATTTATTCACACTGAAGATTTATAATTTCAATAATAATAAAAAGGATAAAAAATGAAAAAGATTTTATTAACTACAATTGCAGTATTTACTCTCTTTTCATATTCAAGTGCAAACACTTCAATAGGAGTTAGAATCTCAGCGCCAATAGGAAATTCAGGATATTTAGATCTTGGAATTAGAAGTGATGATCATAGAGCACACAATGCATATAAGAACTTCAATTACAACAGACATGGATACTATGATGACTATGGCTATTATTATGGTTATTTTGATAGAAGGGGATATTTCTTTAATAATATCTATTTCTTATTTGATAATAGATATACCTACTATGATAGAGTGCATAAAAGAGGAAATTTTAGAAAAAGCCATGGGCATTATAGAACATATAGACATCATAAAGTAAATAATTGGAATAAAAAGCATAAATATAGATATGTTAATCAACCAATATATGGACATTATTATGAAAAAAGAGAATACAAAAAAAATTATAGAAAACATAATAATAAATACAAAAAATATAAAAGGTCAGATAATCATCAAAGAAGATAAGATATAATCAACTTAAATTTACAAAAAAGTTAATTATGTCAAATGAAATAATATATCAAATTACATATGAAGATTTAAAAAACAAAGATATCTTATATAACTATATTTATGCTAATGAAGAGACAAACTATTACATATGTGATGACTTTTCAAAAGAGTTTTATATATACTTAGCATCTTGTGGATTTATTTCCACAAGTGTTACTCTTAATGAAACTTTCTATTTATTACCTGAGATGCAATTTGAATATGCCCTATTAGACTTTGAAGACTTAATTATTAGTAAATCTATTAAAAAACTTATAAATAAAAATAGACACGAATTTACTATTAATACTAATATAGACTTAGTTCTTGAAAAACTAGATCAATACCATAAAAACAACTGGTTAAGAGATAAATATAAAAAATTAATAAAAGAACTTTTTGAAGAGAATTTTGAAAATGGATTTGAGATTTTGAGTATTGAACTATATGATAAAAATACAAATGAATTAATTGCAGGAGAAATTGGATATAAAATTGGTTCAACATATACTTCTTTAACTGGATTTAGTTCAAAAGAAAAAACATATAAAAATTGGGGAAAACTTCAATTAGTTTTACTTGGACTATATTTAAAACAGAATAATTACTCATTTTGGAATTTAGGACAACCTTATATGCAATATAAGTTTGATTTGGGAGCTAAAGAATACTCTAGATTAGATTTTCTAGAACGATGGTTAAAAGAAATTTGATTTTTAGTTTTAAAAAGTGGAGCGGGAGACGAGACTCGAACTCGCGACAATCTGCTTGGAAGGCAGAAGCTCTAGCCAACTGAGCTACTCCCGCTCTAATGGTACTCCCTACACGATTCGAACGTGTGACCTACGCCTTAGAAGGGCGTTGCTCTATCCAGCTGAGCTAAGGAAGCATTTGAAAAAATAAGGCTAAAAAAAGCCTTACACAAAAAGTTAAATTAAACTTCTTATATAAGGCTTTTTTAATGGAGCGGGAGACGAGACTCGAACTCGCGACAATCTGCTTGGAAGGCAGAAGCTCTAGCCAACTGAGCTACTCCCGCTTTTATAAAATATATAATACCAATTTTAAACTTAAAATTGACATATATAAAGTGGTGCGGATGAGAGGACTCGAACCTCCACACCGTGAGGCACCAGATCCTAAGTCTGGCGTGTCTACCAATTTCACCACATCCGCAAGTGGTACTCCCTACACGATTCGAACGTGTGACCTACGCCTTAGAAGGGCGTTGCTCTATCCAGCTGAGCTAAGGAAGCACTAAAAAATAAAAAAATGGGGTAAGTAATGGGATTCGAACCCACGACCCTCTGAACCACAACCAGATGCTCTAACCAACTGAGCTATACCTACCGTCAAAAAAATAAATGGTCGGGGCGAGAGGATTCGAACCTCCGGCCCCCTGGTCCCAAACCAGGTGCGCTAACCAGACTGCGCTACGCCCCGACAATGTTTACTTTATTTAAAAAGTGGACGGAATTATACAAAATTTTAATTGATTTGTCAAGGTTATTTAAAAGAAAATGAAGGAAAATCCTAAATTTTCTTTTTAAATATTAAAATTGAATCAATCCATCCACAGGAGAACTTGCTGTTGCATAAGGTTTTTTAGGGATTCTTCCCGCTTTATAACCTAGTCTTCCAGCAATTGTTGCGTGTTTAAAAGCTTCAGCCATTGCCATTGGATCTTGAGCTTGTGCAATTGCTGTATTTGCTAAAATTCCATCAGCACCTAATTCCATAGCTGCTGCTGCATCACTTGCACAACCTAGACCTGCATCTACAATCACAGGAACATTTACAGCATCTTTAATAAATGCAATGTTATATGGATTTTGAATACCAAGCCCTGAGCCAATAGGAGCAGCTAAAGGCATAATTGCATCAGCACCTGCTTCTTCTAATCTTTTAGCAACAATTGGATCATCACTAGTATAAGCCATAATTGTAAAGCCTTCTTTTTTTAGAACTTCACAAGCTTTTACAGTTTCAATTACATCTGGGTAAAGTGTTTTTTGTGCATCCCCAATAACTTCTAATTTGATTAAATCAATACCCGTTGCTTCTCTCATAAGTCTAAATGTTGTAATAGCTTCCTCAGCTGTAAAACACCCTGCACTATTTGGTAAAAGTTTTACATTTGTATCTTTAAAATAATCTAATAGGTTCTCTTCATTTGGATTTGTTATATTTACTCTTCTAATAGCAACAGTGATTAATTCACTTCCACTTGCTAATGTTGCATCTTTAGTTGTTTGAAAGTCTTTATATTTTCCACTTCCAACAATTAATCTACTATTAAATTTATAATTTCCAACTTTTAAAATTTCATTCATATTGTATTATCCTCCATAAATTTTAAATATTTTTTACTAATGTCTGTAATATCTATTTGAATAATTTCAGGCACATCATAACTATGTAATTCTTTGATTTTGCTTTTTACTTTTTTAAAATTTTCTTTTGATGTTTTTATGGATAAAATTGTCTCATTATCACAACAAAATTCATCTTTCCAAGAGTACATAGACTCAATTTCACTCATTTGAATACAAGCTGCAAGTTTTTCATCTATAAGTCTTTTTGCAATATTTTTAGCCTCTATTTTAGAGCCACAAGTTGTTTGAATAATTACAGGTGTCATAATTTTCTAACCTCCTCTACTAAATCTGCTGGAATTAAAGAGTAATTATTTTTACTATACTTTCTAGCAGCTAAAGTATGTGCTAAACTTGCTGTAATTGCTGCATCTAGAGGTAAGTATCCTTGAGCAAGTAATGATGCAACAAGTCCTGCTAAAACATCACCACTTCCACCTTTACTTAAAACTGGACTTCCATATCTATTTACAAAGATATATTCTCCTTGCCCTATTAATACATTTGCACCTTTTAAAAGTAACACTGTTTTTGGATATTTTTTACAAAACTTCTCTACATATAAAAATCTATTTGATTGTAATTCTTCTATGCTAATATCAGCAATTTCACAAAGTTTTAATAAAGCTACAAACTCTTTTGGATGAGGAGTTAAAACAACATCTGTTTCAAAACTTTCTATTACAATTTCATCATAAAACAAATCTGCATCAATAATTTTTGGTATATCTTTTTTTAGTATTTCTCTAATCTCTGCTGTTTCATACTTACCAAGTCCCATTCCAATTGCAATTGCAGTACAATTTCTAGTTAAAAAGTGTGTTTGCATAATATGATAAGGCAAATCAAGATTTTCATGACAAACTACACTTACTAGCCCAGCTCCAAATCCAAAGGCTGCTTTAGCTGCAATTATTCCTGCACCTTTTTTACAACCTGCAACTACATTTAGATGTCCATAAGTTCCCTTGTGAGAGTTTTTTTGTTTTCTATGGGGTAAATTTATATCTTTTTTTTGAAGTAAAAACTTTGTTGTGTTTGTTTCATATACTTCTCTTTGTACTCCAAGATTTATTACTTTTACTTTTCCTAAATAGTCTTTTGCATTATCAGTATATAAAAATGTTTTAAGAGCACCCATTGTTAAAGTAATATCGGCATAAAAAGCCGTTGTACTTACATGACCAACATTACTAACTCCACTTGGTATATCACATGAAATTTTTACACTATCAAAATCATTTAAACTATCAACTAGTTTTACAGCATCACTTTTTAAATCTTTATTTAAACCTGTTCCAAAAAGACAATCAACTATAATATCAGCTTCAAAAACTTCACTTACTTCTTTTACACCAAGGGCTTGAGCTCTTTTATATTGAAGTTTTGCCATTTGTGACTTTGGATTATTTGAAAGATATAAATTTACATCATATCTATTATATAAAAGTCTTGCTAGAGCTATTCCATCTGCACCATTATTTCCACTACCACAAACTATTAAAATAGATTCTTTATCATCATAATTATCTTGAATATATTCACACATACCATTTGCTGCATGTTCCATTAAAATGTCTTCACTTAAAGCAAACTTTTCATAACATCTTTTATCTAATGAATTTACCTCATCAAAAAGCTTCTGCATAATATTCTCCTGATAATCTAGTTTTTAAATTTCCAATTCTCTTTTGATAAAACATCTTTAATTTTATCTTTTACATCACCTTGTAGTTCTATCCACTCTTCTTTTATACTTCCACCACAAGCAAGTTTTTTCTTTAGTAATTTTAGTACATCTTTTTTATCACTATCACTTAAATAAAATCTACCCACAAGTGTTACAGGTTTACCTTTTCTTTTTTCAAAAGTAAAAACTAATTGGTGTTGATTTTTTGGAATAATGTCATTAGAAGATTTTTTCTTTTTATCTTCTTTACTTGTTTCAAACTTGTCACCATCTAAATTAGCCCCTAAATTTTGAGATAACATATCTGCTAAGCCAGCCATTTAAAATCCTTTTAATCTTGTTTGAATATCAATTTCATCAACATTTACAAAATCATTTAATTTGAATTGTTCAACTGCAACTCTTCCGATCATTGCTGCATTATCAGAACAGTACTTTAATTCACTAAGATATAATTTTGTATTGTGTTTCTCACAAAGCTCTTCGATTTGACCTCTTAAGTGAATATTAGCACTAGCTCCACCTACAATTGCTAGATTCTTTGGAACATTAATTTTAAATTGTTTTTTTAATTTTTGCATAATATGAGCAACTGCTGTTTTTTGAAAAGAGGCACAAATATCATATTTGTCTTGCTCAGTTATTCCAAATTCAGATTCTTCAAGCTTTTGAATTTGCATTCTAACTGCATTTTTAAGTCCAGAGTAACTAAACTCAATTTTTGGACTTTGTCTTAATGGAATTGGCAAATCAAATCTATTTTCATCACCTTTTAAACCATACTCTTGAACAACTGGACCACCAGGGTATCCAAGTCCTAGCATTTTTGAAACTTTATCAAAACTCTCACCAAAACTATCATCAATAGTACTTGCAATAACTTTCATATCATTTAAACTATTTGCTTCAATAATTTGTGTATGTCCACCTGAAACCAAAAGAACACTCATAGGTAATACTTCATCTTTTTCAATAAAAAGTGAATAAATATGACCTTTTAAATGATTAACTGCAATTAATGGAAGCTTTAAACTAATAGCTAAAGCTTTTGCCATAGTTACACCTTCCATTAGTGTTACACTAAGTCCTGGAGCATTTGTAACAGCAATTGCTTTTAATTTAGGAAAATACTCTTGGCACTCTTCTAAGATTTTTGGAAGAGCTTCAACATGTAATCTTGCAGCAAGTTCAGGAACTACACCACCATAAACACTATGTTGTAATTCTTGAGATATTTTTTTATGATAAATTAATTCATTTGTATTTATATCAGTAATAGCAATTGAGCTATCATCACAACTTGACTCAATTGATAAAATCAAGACTCTTCTCCATCATTTAACTCTTCATTAATTTCACACTCTTCTTCACGCTTTAGCCAATCAAAAGCACAATCAAGTTTTCCAAATCCAGAAGCTGCATTTATATGTCCTGCATCTTCCATGATTTTCATACCAATATTTAATTTTGATTGTAATCTAATTGCCTCTTCAACTGTTATATAAGGATCATTTGTAGATGCTGCCATAATAGCTTCTTTAGATTTTAAATCTTTTGGAATAGGATATGGATAAAAACTACTTGCAGCTTGAACTACTCTATCCATGCTAACTGGTGCTACTAGCATTAACTTATCAAGTTTTATATCAAGTTCATCACAAGTATGAAACCATAAAACATTTCCTAAAGAGTGACATACAACCATATTTGGTTTAAAATGTTCTATCTCTTTTTTTAAAGTATCTTTCCACTCATCTAAATTTGGATTATCTCTATTTGGCATGGCAGGAAATGATACAATCCAATTTTCTTTTATTAAATCCATTGCTAATTGTGATTGCCAATGAGGATAATCACTGCCACCTAAACCATGTAATATTAAAACTCTTTTATTCAAACTACTTTCCCCTTATACATCTAACATATTTTAATTTATGTCTACTATCATAATATGGTGTTCCACTTACAAAAAACATATAATCAGCATAAAACCAAAGTGTTCTCCAATGAGCTTTAGAAGCCCAATAGCCATCTCTTAGGTTATATCTAAATGCAAAGTTTATATTTGTTTTTGTATTTTTTTTATAAACAATTGTCTCATACTCTTCTATTGTAGGTAACCGCCAATCAGTATATCCTGCAAGGTTTAACTGCTCGCAATACTCTTGTGCATCTTGATGTGTTTTCAATAACTTAATATTATCAACATCATCTTGCCACATTAAAGATCTTGTATCATCTAAAACAACATCTTTATTACTATCTCTATAGATTTTTGCATCTAACAAAGATATGAAAATGAAAATTAAAACTAAATATCTCATTAGTTATCCTTTAGATTTCCTATGTCAAACTTCCCTTTTTCTAATGCATTTCTTGCACTATCATCAAGAAGTTCAATACTAACTTTATAATCTTTTTTAAAAACTAAGCCTACTAGATCTTTTTTTGATTCTTTTTCTTTAGTTATTTTACTATGTTTTTGCCATTGAGTAAATTTTTCTTCATAAACTTTTACTGTGTCTTTTTCAAATTTACTTCTTGTGTAAATTAAATAAACTACTAAAATTAGCAAAATTCCAAAGGGAATTAACATATCAAGACTCACAGTAACTTCTCACTTCTTTATCTATTGCAAATATATCTTCTATATTTTTTGGATTTACATTATTAAATTTATTAATTGCATCTAAACTAATTTTTGAAACATCTAAAAATCCAATTTCACCATTTAAAAACTTTGAAACCCCTACTTCATTTGCAGCATTTAAAACCACACCTAAATCTGGATTTTGTAAAATTTCATCTTTTAATTCCCAAATAGGATATCTTGAAGTTTCAATTTTTTTAAACTCTAAATTTCCAACTTCTAGTAAATCAACTGGCTTTAAAACCTCTTCATCACACTTTCCTAAAATTGCATAAGCAATTGGAAGTTGCATAGAAGCATTTGCAATGTGTGCAGTTGTACTACCATCTGTGAAGTTTATAAGTGCATGTATTAATGATTTTGTCTCAATTATCGCATCTAGTTTTGTAATATCAAACAGCCATTTTGCTTCAAGTAATTCAAACATCTTATTTGTCATGGTTGCACTATCAATTGTGATTTTACTTCCCATTGACCAATTTGGATGATTTAACGCTTCTTTTATAGAAACGTTTGCAAGTTGTTCAAGTGGATAATCTCTAAAAGAACCACCACTTGCAGTCACTAACATAGAATCTATTTTTTTATCTTGAAGTAAATACCATAGTCCAAAATGCTCAGAATCAATTGGACTAAGTTTACTTTGATCGATAAATTTTCCTGCTGCGACAAGGGATTCTTTATTTGCTAAGGCGATTTTTTTACCACACTCTATGGCTTTTAGTGTTGGTCTTAAACCTAAAAAACCAACAAGGGCATTTACTACTGTTTGTGATGTGCTATTTTCTATTGCATTTAAAATAGATTCTTGCCCAAAAGATACATTAGCATGATTTACATCTTTAATATCTTTTTCATTTGCAATTACTACTTCTTTGGGATTAAACTCTTTTATTTGTTCATTTAGAACTTTTATATTAGCCCCTGCTACTAAAACATCCACATTTAAGTTGAATTTTCTAGCAATATTTAGAGTATTTACCCCAATAGAACCTGTACTTCCAAGTACAATCACGTTAAAATCCTAAGTAGTACTAACATAACAATAGCACCAAATAAATATCCATCTGTTCTATCTAAAATTCCACCATGTCCAGGTAATATATTCCCACTATCTTTTACACCTGCTTCTCTTTTTAAGTATGATTCAAAAAGATCACCAAATACAGAAGCAAAGGCAACAATAACTGAGATTAAAAATGCTGAGAATATTCCAAGATTATCATTTGCAAAGTATGTACCTAAAAGTGCAGCAATAATAACACCACCAACTACACCTTCAATTGTTTTATTTGGACTTGTTTCACAAAACTTTGTTTTACCAATACTTTTACCAACAAAATATGCTCCAGTATCAGCACCTGCAACTACAACTAAAAGCCATAATAATGTAGTAACTCCATATTCACTATAAAGTGAAAGTAAGAATAAAAAAGAAGCTGTTGGATATAAAAGAGGTAAAAACATCTTTGCATCAATGGTTTTTTTGTACGCTAACTGTGAAGCATAGCCAATAGCAACAATAAAGATTAAATCTTCAGGTGTTGGATAAAAATAAGCAGCAAACCATAGTAGTGCTGTATAAACATAAATACTATCACTTTTTAGACCAAATAGTTTCTTTGATTCAGAGATAGAAATTAAAAGTGCAGTTCCGAAGAAAAGCCAAAAGATAAAGTAAGAGTCAATATAACCGATTACTAGCATCGAGAATATAAGAACAAGACCTGTTTTAATACGTGTAGAACTTTCTGAGATTACGTTAGCCATTAATTAACCTTGTGTATAAATTATCTTATTATACACAAGGTTGGCTTTTTATTAAATTTTAACAACTACTGTTGTGTATGGATTATATAAAACATTTGCTCCTGATTGTATTTTTACATTTCTTCTTTGTGTAAAATCAACCTCTATAGTTCCCGTAAAATCAACAGAAAACTTTGCACAAATTTGTGCGGCTTGTTCTATAACATTATCTGGGATAGTTTTTTTACTATTTTGAACAATTACATGAGAAGATGGTCTATCTTTTAGATGAAACCAAAAGTCACTTGCTTTTGAATTTTTAAGTAAATAGATATTTTCTCGCTCACTTGTTCCTAACATTATTTTATAACCTTCAAAGAAGAAGCTCTCGTACTGTTGTGCTTTTTTTGTTTTTGTTTGATTACGCTCTTTTTTAGGATATAAAAATTCACACTCTTCTATTGAGTTAGCATTTTGAAGATTTAATATCATTCTGTTTAAGAAGTCTAACTTTTCAGTTAGATTATCTTTTTCTAATCCAATATTTAAAGCTTTTTGCTTAGCTTTTTTTGCTTTTTTAAATAAATTATTAGAGTATTTTGAAGCAGACGATGTTTCATTTAAATCAACTTCTACTTCCTTTCCTTCATAATTATATGTCTTTAAAACCTTTTGATATGGTTTTATATTGTGTAAATTCATTAATATTAAATTTGCTTTTTCATAAAGCTGTACAGATTCAAGTTCTAATTCCTCTTTTTTTGGTAAAGAGTTAATTGTTTTACTAAGTTTCTTTGCTTTTTTCTGTATTTGTTGAATTTTCTGTTTTTTTAGATTTTCTAAATTTTTTGATTCTTTTTGTCTATAAATTTCAAACAAATAGCTATTGATATCATCAACTTTATCTTCTTTGAAAACAAAATCTTGTTTTGGGATTTCATCAAGTTTTATACCAACTTTTACAACCCTTGATGATGAAAACTCATCTATATGTCTTAGGGCTTCTAAAATAACTCTATTTTCATCAAGTATAATTATGTTTGTATGTTTTCCTGTAAACTCTAATTGTAAAATTGTTGTTAGTTTTTTATATGAAGATGATGAGTTCACTTTTATATTTATAATTTTATCATCATTATATAATTCAATATTTTCAATTTTGGAGTTTATAAATCTTTTTTGTAAAGCAACATCAAAAGGTGCATTGAAATCTTTTTTTGCAGTCAAAACTTTCTCACTTTTGAAAATAGTACTATTTCCTTTAGTTATATCAATATATATTATGTTCTTATTATTAAATTCAATTATAATTAAGTTGTTGTCAATTCTTTTGATATGCTTTATAGATTGGGTGTTGTCTAATAGATACTCCACAACCTGTTTTAATAAAAAATATTTCACTTTTGTTTCACTTTTTTTGTATAAATTTATATTATCTTTATTTAGAGATAGATATAATTGTATCATACATATTATAGGAGAATGATTATGAAATTATTAAACATATTACTAGCAAGTACACTTGCATTAGGTATTGCATCAACAGTTGCTTCAGCTGATGCTTCAAAGGGTCAAAAAATCTTTATTAAAAAGTTTAAATCTGCTTGTGGATTTAATGGCGCAAAATTTGCTTCTAAGCACACTCAAGCAGAGTGGGAACAAATTATGAATGATGGAAAATTCAAAGATGAAATGATCACAATTTGTCCAGATATTAAGCCAGAAAACGTAAAAGACAAATGGATTCAACATATCTATGATTTTTCATACGAATTTGCAGTTGATTCAGGAAATGTTCCTTCTTGTTAATCTAAAACAACTTCATCTAGGATAAAGATACAAGAGTTTCTTTGTCCTATTTGTATAACTCTTATTTATATCTAAACTATTACTTATATTTATATCTAATTAATGCATAAAATCATATAATTGTCTTATGAAACACAAAAAGGAATTATCATGAAAAAAAGTATAATTACACTATCTGTAATCGCTGCTTTATCAACTGCTTCATATGCAGAAGATGTAAATACAACGATGTATAATCAAATACAAGCTTTAAAAGCACAAATTGAAGCTTTAGAGAAAAAAATAGATGCTCAAAAAACTACTACTGTAAATGAAGGTAGAATAAAAAAAATCGAAAAAAAATTAAGCCTTGTTGATAAAACTGCAAAAGTAGCAAAAATGCAAAGTGCTGGAGATAATATAAAATGGGATGTTGACTTTAGAACTCAAGTTGACAATATTCAATATAAACATGCTGATGGAAGTAAATCTAAAAATAATGCACTTATGACAAATAGATTATTATTAGGAATGGGTTATTCTCCTGATGATAAAACTATATTCAAAGGAAAACTTTCATATAACAAAGCCTTTGGGGATACTGCAAATCACTCTCAATCAAATACAAATCCTGGACATGCAAATTTTGATTGGGTTACAAATGAAAATGCAACTGATAACACTGTAAAAGTAAAAGAAGCATACTGGTTATATAAAAACAATACGTTCTTAGGAACAAATGTTCCCTGGACTTTCTCTGTAGGAAGAAGACCTTCAACTGATGGATTACCAATAAACTTAAGAAACAATCAAAAAGCAAATTCACCACTTTCACATGTTGTTGATGTAGAATTCGATGGTTTTTCTGCAAAATTTGATTTAGAAAATGTTACAGGGGCTACTGGTTCTTGGTTTAAAATTTGTGGAGGTAGAGGACTAACAAATGCTACTCCAAGATTTGATATGTTTAGTCCAGCATACTCAGAAGATACTACAAAAAATGTTGATGTAGATATGCTAGGCTTTATTGCTGCACCTTATGATGATGGTCAATATTCAGTTCATTTGAATTATGCTAGAGCTTGGAACTTAATTGGATTTGATGGTGTTTCCTTAACAAACTTTAATAATGCCTATGGGGCATATTTAACTACTCCATCTGCAACTACGGCATATGACATGCAAATGGCAATACCTCAATTTAAAGATGTTGGAGATATAGACTATGCAACAGTTTTATTTAAAACTGATGGTATTGGAGATGGGATTTCTGATTATTTAGATGATACAATATTATTTGCTTCAGTTGCTATGAGTAAAACACATCCAAATAGTCTTCCTGGTGGAATGTTAGGAATTAATGATTCTAAAACTGGCCATTCTATTTGGTTAGGAGTAAATGCTCCATGTCCAATTAGTCCTGATGACTCTAGAATTGGTTTTGAATGGAATAAAGGAAGTAAATACTGGAGATCTATGACTTATGCAGAAGATAACTTTGCAGGTAGTAAAATTGCAGCAAGGGGTGAAGCATGGGAAGTTTATAGAAATCAAGAATTAACAAAAGCTCTTAGTTTTGGACTAAGCTATGTATATATTGATTATGATTACAATGGTTCAAATTCATTTTTCGGAGCAGATGGAACACCAAGTGTTATTTCAGGAAGTGATGTACAATCAGCTCAAGATGTAAAAGCTTATATGAGATATAAATTCTAATAAAATAAAAGAGGTGTTCCTCTTTTATTTACTCTTATCTAAAAGAGTAGTTATCAAGTTGATAAACAATCTTTTCAGCTAATTCAATCATCTTTATATTTAATTTTTTAAACTCTTCATTTTTTATTTCAACTAATAGTTTATCATATACATGTCCATAAGGATAAAGTAGAAAATAAATATACTCTTTTGATTTTGATTCTTTATTTAATTCTTTAAACCAAACAGCTAACATTGAGAAATATAACATTGAAGGATTAAAAGGTTCACCTTCTTTTAGCTGTTTTGAAACTTCTAAGTTTATAAAGTTGTATGCATCTAAAATTGCATTTACTTTATAATGTTTTCTATTATTTAAATAAAATTTATCTTCTTGAGTGACTTTTAAAATCTCTTTTATCATATCATTACCGATATTATTAAAGTTCTTTATCATATCATTACCGATATTATTAAAGTTCTTTATCACTTCTTCATCAACACCATAATTTTCTAGATCTTCTTTATCTTTATATGAGTTGATTAAATCTTTACAAAACAGTAATAAGCTTTCAGTTTTTATTTTAGATAAGTTTAAAATCATTCCTAATTGTAACTAAAATTTGTTAAATTAAGTTATATCTAATTTAATTTAAGGCGCTTTGCGATAAAATAGTGCAAAACTATAATAAATAACTTGAAAAAGGAAATTATTGGAATTAATTGGAAAATTAAATGATGGTCAAATTTATGACCTTCAGACTGCGGAAGCTTTAGGTATTGATGGTGTTGATATAAAAGCAGATAACTCAAAAGAGTCTTTAGAAATCTTAAGACACTCTTGTGCTCATATGATGGCACAAGCTATTAAAGAACTTTATCCAGATGCGAAATTCTTTGTAGGGCCTGTTGTAAAAGAAGGATTCTATTACGATTTTAAAGTTGAAGAGAAAATCTCAGATGAAGATCTTCCTAAGATTGAAAAGAAGATGAAAGAGATTGCTAATAGAAAACTTCCTATTGAAAGATATGAATCTACAAGAGAAGAGATTGTTTCTAAATTCTCAGATGATGAATTAAAACAAGCTGTTTTATCAAAAATTACAGATGATACTTTAACAATGTATAAGCAAGGTGATTTTGAAGACTTATGTAGAGGTCCTCACTTACCAAATACTAGAATGATCAGAGCATTTAAACTAACTAGAGTTGCAGGAGCATATCTAGGTGGTGATGAAGAAAATGAAATGATTACTAGAATTTATGGTATTGCATTTTTTGACAAAAAAGAGTTAAATGATTATGTAAGAATGCTGGAAGAAGCTAAAAAAAGAGATCATAGAAAACTTGGAACTGAATTAGAACTATTTACATTTAATGATGATGTAGGTGCTGGTTTACCATTATGGTTACCAAATGGTTCAAGACTTAGATCAAAATTAGAACACATCTTATATAAAGCTCATAGAGTTAGAGGATATGAACCAGTAAGAGGTCCAGAGATGTTAAAATCTGACATGTGGAAAATTTCTGGTCACTACCAAAACTATAAAGAAAATATGTACTTTACTGAAATTGATGAACAAGAGTATGGTATTAAACCAATGAACTGTGTTGGGCATATTCAAATTTTCAAAAATGATTTAGTATCATATAAAGACTTACCAAAAAAACTTTTTGAATATGGTGTTGTACATAGACACGAAATGTCTGGAGCAATGCATGGTTTATTTAGAGTAAGAGAGTTTACACAAGATGATGCACATATTTTCTGTACTCAAGCACAAGTAAAAGAAGTAATTATTGATGTATTAGAGTTCGTTGATTCATTAATGAAACTGTTTGATTTCAAATATGAGATGGAAGTTTCTACAAAACCTAAAAAAGCTATAGGTGATGATTCATTTTGGGAAACTACCACTAAAGGTATTATGGATGCACTTGATTCTGAAGGATTAGAATATGGTATTGATGAAGGTGGTGGAGCATTTTACGGACCAAAAATTGATATTAAAATTCTTGATGCTATTGGAAGAAAATGGCAATGTGGTACTGTTCAAGTAGATATGAATTTACCTGAGAGATTTGAAGTTGAATATATCAATGACAAAGGTGAAAAAGAACAACCAGTAATGATTCACAGAGCAATACTAGGTTCATTTGAAAGATTTATTGGTATCTTAACTGAACACTGTGCTGGTGAGTTCCCATTTGTAATTGCTCCAACTCAAGTTATATTTGTACCAATTGCAGATACACATGTAGAATATGCAAAACAATTACAAAGAGAATTAATTGAAGAGGATATGGACTCTAAAATTTATGACATGAATGAATCTTTAAATAAAAGAATCAGAATGGCTGAGAAACAAAGAGTTCCTATGATCGTAGTTATTGGGGATGAAGAGGTTGAAAAACAATCTGTAGCTCTTAGAGATAGAAGAAAAAGAGAGCAATCAAATATGAGTAAAGATGAATTTATATCAATGCTTAATGAAATTAAACAAGGGAGTAGAATTTGAGTAGAAAGAAAAAAAATGATGTAATCATGAACGAATTGATTACAGCAAGAGAAGTTAGATGTACAGGTGATGATGGAACAAACTATGGAATTATTTCAACAAGTGATGCACAGCAAACAGCTGATGATTTAGGATTAGATTTAGTTCTAATTGCACCTGATGCAAAGCCACCAGTAGCAAAAATCATGGATTATGGTAAGTTCAAATACCAACAAGAAAAAAAGAAAAAAGAAGCTAAGAAAAACCAAAAAGTTATTGTTGTTAAAGAAGTAAAGTTCTCAGTTAAAATTGCTGACAATGACATTAATTATAAAGTTAAACATGCTGTTGAATTCTTACAAAAAGGTTACCACGTAAAATGTAGAGTATTCCTAAAAGGTAGAGAAATGGCACATCCAGAAGCTGGAGCACAAGTACTTGAAAGAGTATGGCCAATGCTTGAAGAATATGGAGAAAGAGATGCACTTCCAAAACAAGAGGGAAGATTTGTTAATATGATGGTATTACCTAAGAAAGACTAATTAAAAATATTTATTCTACTCAAATAAAGAAGAGATTTTTCTCTTCTTTCTCATAATAAGACATACTTTTAAACTTATATTAAGCAATATTTAAGTAAAATCCAAAACTTTTTCATGTAATTTATGAAAATGCAAATTTATAAGGAGGATTTTTCAATGCCAAAGATGAAATCAAACAGTGGCGCTTTAAAAAGATTTAAAGTGAAAAAGAATGGTTCTATCAAAAGAGGATCAGCTTTTAGAAGCCACATCTTAACTAAAAAAACTCAAAAGAGAAAAAGAAATTTAAGAAGCCCGCAAACTGTTTCTAGCGTAGATGCTGGAAGAGTAAATGCGATGTTATGTAAAGCGTAATTACTTTTAAATAAAAAGTATTATATAGTCCCTCCACAAAACTGTGGACAAGTTCGACCAATGATGTCGACACCTTATTTAATTATAATGGTAAAGAAAGGAAAGAAATGCCTAGAGTAAAAACTGGTGTAGTTAGAAGAAGAAGACACAAAAAAGTATTAAAGCAAGCTAGAGGGTTCTTTAGTGGTAGAAGTAAACACTTCAGAAAAGCGAAAGAACAATTAGAACACTCTTTAGTATATGCATACAGAGATAGAAGACAGAAAAAAAGAGATATTAGAAAGCTTTGGATTGTAAGAATCAATGCTGCTTGTAGATTAAATGATATCAACTATTCAAGATTCATGAACGGTGTAAAATTAGCTGGAATTGAATTAGATAGAAAAATCTTAGCTGATATGGCTATGAATGATGCAGCTGCATTTGCTTCAATTGTAAAAACTGCAAAAGAAGCACTTAAATAATAAATTTGCAAAAATAAAAAAAAGGCTAGAAGTTAAACTTCTAGCCTTTTTTTATGTCTTATAAAAAGAGTTAATTAACCAATTGGCTCATTAACTTCAATTTTACAATCATTACCTTTACAATCTATATTTGCATCGAAATAGAAAATCTCTGATATATCTAAACCTGCTTCTTGTATTTTTGTCCAAGCTTCTATAGATCTTCCACCTGCAGTACAATTAAATACTATAGTTTTACCTTTAGGAAACTTTGCAACTAATTCTTTTGCTGATAATTTTTCTGCATGAATATTTATTGCTCCTTTTATATGCCCTGATTTAAATTCATCAGGATCTGTAACATCAACTATTTGGATAAATTTAGGAACTGCATCTTTTTTGATAAAGGCATTTAACCAATCACCATCAATACTACCTTCATCTTCTCCTAATTTAGCTCCATTTTTACTAAATTTTGCTTTTTGAGTTGTTGTTCCTTCAACAGCTTTTGCAGCACTTTTTGTTGTTGATAATCCAGCTTTTTTCCATGCTGGAACTCCCGCTGCATATACAGAAACATTATCATATCCCATTGACACTAATGTATTTGCTATTACATGAGATTTAACACATTTATAACCTCCACAAAATGCAATGATTTTTTCATTTTTATTTCTAGGAAATCTTCCTAAGAATTTTTCAACTTCAGTATCTGGAATTGAGATTGCACCTGGAATTGTTTCAGCTAAATATTTTTTGTATGGTCTTGCATCAATTAACAGTGCAGTATTTTTCTCTTGGGCACCTTTTATAACTGCAACATCCACTTCTAAATAATCTTTTTTATTCCAATCTGGTTCACCTGCTTGATATAGTTTTACATTAGTAAATCCATCTTTTTTAAGCATATTTGCTACTTTTGGAGATTTTCCACATTTCCAACCACCACAATAAACGATTATCTCTTTATCTTTTGGAGTATCTTTTAATTGTCCTATATATTTATCATAATCAGTATCTGGAATATTTAAAGAACTTGGAATTGTCCCTGATTTATATTTCTTATTTGGTCTTGCATCAATTAGTATAGCTTTTGCACCACTTCTTGTACCTTTAACAACTTTTTCTTTTACATAGTTATAATCAACTATTTTTAATTTGAACTTATCAATCATTGACTGAACTTTTGCACTTGGTGCAGTTAAATTTCCTGGGTCATTTGCGAACATTACATTTGTTGATAAAAGTAATAATCCACTAAACGAAATTGCTCTTAATAATTTTGATGTTTTCATTGCTTTTCTCCTACTAATTTTTATTATGCTCTACCAGATAGCATACCATATTGTGTCATTGGTTTTAATATATACATTTTTAATAACCACCAAATATATCTCTCTTGAGTTGGATCTAAAGGAAAAGAAGGTGTTGGCTTCATACTCCAATCAAATTCTGCAAGCATAACTTTACCAATATCAGTAATAATAGGACATACAGTATATCCATCATACTTAGAAGTCATTTCTTTACCTTCCATTAATGATATAATATTATCAACTACAACTTTATATTGTTTTCTTACACTTCCTCCTGTTTTACCTAAAGGAATGGCAGCTATATCTCCTAATGAAAATATATTAGAATATTTTACGTGCTGTAGTGTCTCTTTATGAACAGGAACCCATCCTTTTCCTGAACCAATTGCAGAACTTCCTATTTCTGGAGCAGCTTTCATTGCAGGAGTAATATGCATAAAATCAAATGGAACTTCAACCTCTTGATTTTTTACTACTACATCATACTCTTCTAAATCAGGATCCCAAGCACCTTTCTCTTCCCAATAGTGATTAAATTTTGCAACTTTATCTTTTAAATTAACTTCTTTTAAATTATGTTGCATTTTATATTTCATATTTCTAGCTTCAAACTGTTTAATGATAGCTTTTTCATACTCTTTAACCCCAAACATTTTTCCACTATTTGGATAAAAAGTCATATCAACATTATCTCTTCCACCCATTTCATTCAGTCTTGAGTTCATTAGATACATTATTTTTTTAGGAGCTCCACCACATTTTATTGCGGTATTTGGATGAGAAAATATTGCATTAATCTTTTTACCAGATTTGGCTTCATTAATTGCTTTTTGCATATTTCGCCAAGTAACCTCTGCTGCATCCATATTATATATAGTACTAGCCCCCGTACCTTCAAAAAAATCAATAATTTTTTTAGAGTCTTGAGCAGTATACATTTCTCCTAACTCTTCTAAACCTTTTATTTTTGCAAAATCAAGTACTAATCCAGCTGCAACAACTAAAAAATCGTATGAAATTGTTTCACCACTTGAAACTACTAATTTATTATTTTCAGGATCAAAATTTGTTGCTTTTCCCTCAATAAATTTCACTCCATTTGGTAAGAAATCTTTGGTATTATACATTACATCTTTTTTTGTATATAAACCAGCACCTATAAAAGTGTTCCCTGGTTGATATGAAACAGATTTCATATTTGGTTCAATGATTGTTATATCTGGTTGAGATAGACTATTAACCAATCTTGCTGCTGTTGAAATACCTGCTAATCCACCACCTACGATAACTATTTTTGCTTTAGCATCACTAGCATTGGCTTTAGTCCCTGTATGCTCGTTTGAAGCTAAAAGCATTGCACCACTAAAACCTAATAACTTTAAGGCTTCTCTTCTTGATATTCCACTTTTATCTATTTGATATTCAAACTCTTCTAAGAACTCATTTTTCATCTCAATCTCCTCATATAATATATGATAATATACTCTTTATCTATTACAATTATATAACTTTTTATAAAAAGTGACAAGGTTATATGCATATGTATTTATTGTAAAATATACTGATTTAAATTATTCTTTAGTAGTTTTTTATAAATTTTAGAAGAAAAAATCAATGGGATAAGATAACCCATTGATTAAAAGATATTATGCTTTACCACTTAATAAACCATATTGAGTCATAGGTTTTAATAAGTAAACTTTCATTAACCACCAAATATATCTCTCTTGTGTAGGATCTAAAGGAAATGATGGAGTTGGTTTTTTAGTCCAGTTAAACTCAGCTAGCATAACTTTACCAATATCTGTAATTAATGGACAAACTGTATACCCGTCATATTTAGCTTTCATCTCTTTACCTTCCATTAAAGCAACAAGATTATCTACTAATACTTTATATTGTTTTCTAACACTTCCTCCTGTTTTTCCCATAGGAACAGCAGCAATATCTCCAATTGAAAAGATATTAGGATATTTAACATGCTGTAAAGTCTCTTTATTTACAGGAATCCATCCTTTTCCTGAACCAATTGCAGATTTTCCAATCTCATCAGGAGCTTTCATTGGAGGTGTTATATGTAAAAAGTCAAATGGTACTTCAACAGAGCTGTTTTTGATTACTTCATCATACTCTTCTAAATCAGGATCCCATTCACCTTTTTCTTTCCAGTGTTTATTGAATGTCGCAATTTTATTATCTAAATCTACTTCAGTTAAATTATGATTGTAATGCCAGTTAAAACCTCTTTGTTCAAACTGTTTTAAAATTGCATCATGATACTCTTTAACACCAAACATAGATGACCCATTTGGATAGAAAGTTAAATTTGCATTCTCTCTAGCACCTGCTTCATTTAATCTTGAATTAGCTAAATACATAATTTTTTTAGGTGCACCACCACATTTGATTGATGTATTTGGATGAGAAAAAATTCCCTCAACTTTTTGGCCAGATTTTGCTTTTTCAATAAACTTTTGCATCTGTTCCCAAGTTGCAACTGCACTATCAATATTATAAATTGATGTTGCCCCAGAATCACCAAATGCTTTTAAAATTTTTGAAGCATCTCCAGCAGTATATGCATCTCCAACTTCTTCAAGACCTTTGATTTTTCCAAAATCTAAAACTAATCCAGCAGCTACAATTAAATAATCATACGTTAAAGTCTCGCCTGAGCCTAAAACAACTTTGTTTTCATCTGGATTAAAATCTACTGCTTTGTCTTTTATCATTTTTACACCAGCAGGTAAAAAATCTTTTGTATCATACATTACGTCAGATTTTTCGTAAACTCCAGAAGCAATTAATGTATTTCCAGGCTGATATGAAACAGATTTTTCGTTTGGTTCAACGATAGTTATATCTGGAGTTGTTAGAGTATTTGCTAGTCTAGCAGCAGTTGAAATACCTGCTAATCCACCACCAATTATTAAGATTTTACCTTTTGCTTCACTCGCATTTGCAGTAGTTGCAGCACTTGCTTGAGTTGAGCCAGCTAAAACACCAGCAGCACCTAAACCTGCTAATTTAAAAGCTTCTCTTCTTGAAATTCCACTTTTTTTGATTTCTGAATCTATTAAATCTAAAACTTCATCTAGTTCATTTTTAGCCATGATTATCCTTATTCCCATATTATTATAAATAAGGATAACTAAACTATGATAATAATTTGCTTATAATTATAAGCTATATTTCTATATTTTATATTAGGATATCTTATAAAAGTAGTGACTTTCTATACTCTTGTATATTATTTAAATTTATAAATTCATCATCATTATCAAAATTAATTATTCTAGTTTCCATACTTTTCAATAAGTATCCCACTTTGTGTATGTCTTGATTTAACATATCTTCTATAATATCTTTTGCTTTTTTTGAAAAGATTCCACATAAATTATGAATCTTTTGGGTTTGAGCAACACAAATATCACTATTTATTGATTCGTTTATTAATTTTTCAATAGATTCAATTTTTACTAAAGGTGTATCAACTGTAATAATAAATACTTTTTCTTCATTTTTTAATTCATCAAAAATAGATTTTAAAGCAATAATAGGAGAAAAGACATTATCTTCTTTGTCATATATTATTTTACATTCAAAATCAAACTTATCTACTTTTGAAGAGATATAAATATTTCTAAAAAAAGGTTTTAATCTGTCATATTGGTATTGTGTAAGTGTGGGTTTTGAAGAGAAAGGAAGAAGAGCTTTGTCTTCTCCCATTCGTGAGCTTTTACCACCGCATAAAATTACGCATGGTATATCAAACATTATAAACTTCTAGGGTCTGTAATATATCCAGAGATTGCAGAAGCAGCTGCAACTGCACTATTTGCTAAGTAGATTTTTGAGCTTCTTGATCCCATTCTACCTACAAAGTTTCTATTAGTTGTAGAGATACAAACTTCTTCATCTCCTAAGATTCCCATATATCCACCTAAACATGCTCCACATGTAGGATTAGATACAACACCACCAGCATCAACTAAAATATCAATGTAACCTGCTTTTGTTGCATCTCTTAAAATCTTTTGAGTACCTGGAGTTAAAATAAGTCTAACATGCCTAGCTACTTTTTTACCTTCTAAAATTTCAGCTGCTACTTTAAAGTCAGATAATCTACCATTAGTACAAGAACCAATAAATACTTGGTCTACTTTAATGTTATCTTCAACTGCTTTTGAAACACTATGACCATTTGATGGTAAGAATGGATAAGCAATTACAGGCTCTAACTTATCTGTATCAATTTCAATAACTTGAGTATAAACAGCGTCTTCATCACTATAATGAATTTTAGGCTCTGCTCTTAATCCACCATTAAGTTCAGCTGTTTGCTCTAAAAACTCTTTAGTAACATCATCATATGCAACAATACCATTTTTAGCACCTGCTTCAATAGCCATATTACATAAAGAGAATCTATCATCCATAGATAAGTATTGAATAGCTTCACCAGTAAACTCTAAAGTTTTATATAAAGCACCATCAACACCTAATATTCTAATAATTTCTAAAATTAAATCTTTACCAGTAATTTGATCACCTGGCTTACCTTTAAATACTACTTTAATAGCTTCAGGAACTTTAAACCAGTTTCCACCAGTAATCATACCAAATGAAATATCTGTACTACCCATACCAGTAGAAAATGCTCCTAATCCACCATGTGTACATGTATGTGAATCAGCACCAATGATTACATCTCCTGGTAAAACTAAACCTTTTTCAGGTAATAATGCATGCTCAATTCCCATATCTTTTTCATCAAAGAAATATTTTAAATCATGTTTTAAAGCAAAATCTCTTGAAATCTTTGCTTGGTTTGCACTTGCAATATCTTTTGCAGGGATAAAGTGATCAAGTACAATTGCAAAACCTTCTGGATTTGCTAATTTTTCTCTACCACTCTCTTCAAATGCTCTAATAGAAATTGGAGTTGTAATATCATTTCCAATTACCATATCAATTGGACTTCTTACAATTTCTCCTGCATATACTTCTCTTCCTACATGCTCACTAAATATTTTTTCTGTTATAGTTTGACCCATCATATCTTCCTGTCATTTCTAAAATTTTTTTGGATTATATCCAAATTTGTGTTAAGCTACAAAAATTAAATCTAATTTTTAGCTTCTCTTTTCTCTTTTCTTGCTTGTTTAATCTGCATATAAATTATAATTGCAACTGCTAAATTTATAATTACATCAGCTATATTAAATATTGCAAACTCAAATCCATAATGCCAGTAAAAGTAATCCACAACTGCACCATAAGTAAACCTATCAAGAATATTTGATAAACCTCCTGCATAAAGTAATGCAACAGGGATATAATACTGTTTTAATACATCTGGGTTTTTATATAAATATATAGTTGCAGCTAAAACCATACCTAATTGAATATATTTTAAATATTCTGCTAAAAAGCTAAACATATTAAACGCTACACCATAGTTATATGCAAGCTCTAAAGACATAATAGGACCTGCAACATTCCAATCAAAATTTGCAAATCCATACTTTACTATTTGATCAATAATAAATATTGATAAAAATATTAAAAAAGCTACTTTAATATATCTGTTCATTTAACTATAAAGCCTTTTTAAAAAATGCTTTTAGAGTTTCCATTCCCTCTTTTACATCTTTTTTATTTTTACCTTCAAGTAGTAATCTGATTTTATTTTCCGTACCAGAGTATCTAATTAAATCTCTTATACCTTTTTTTCTAATTGGCTCTAAAATCTCTTGTAAACCTTCAATTTGGTCTAAAGGTTTTTTCTCACTAACTTTCATGTTATGTAAAATTTGAGGATATAATTCAAAAGGATTTAATACTTCACTTGCTTTTTTCCCTGTTTTTAAAATCAGTGCAAGTACTTGAAGAGCTGAAGCTAAACCATCACCAGTTTTAGCAGCATCTAAGAAAATAACATGCCCACTTTGTTCTCCACCAAAATTGATGCCCTCTTCTTTCATTAATTCAAGAACATGCTTATCACCAACATTTGATCTATGTAGTTCTAAACCTTTTGATGTTAAATAATCTTCAAGTGCTTTATTAGACATAACTGTAGCAACACAGGCATTACCTTTTAATAGTTTTTCATCATTTAAATAACTACATAAAGCACCAATTAATTTATCACCATCAACTATTTCACCATTTTCATCAATAACAACTAATCTATCAGCATCTCCATCAAGGGCAAGTCCAATATCAGCTCTATATTTTTTTACAAGTTTTCCTACATGTTCAGGATGCATTGCTCCACAATCTTCATTAATATTAAAACCATCTGGTTCGTTATTCATTGTAATTACATCTGCACCTAATTCATGTAAAATTGTAGGTGCAACTTTATATGCTGCTCCATTTGCACAGTCTAAAACAATCCTCATTCCTGCTAATGTCAAGTCTCTAGGAAATGAACTTTTAATAGAAACAATATATCTACCTATAACATCATCAATTCTTTTTGATGAACCAATATTTTTACCAACAACTTGCTCATCAATCATTAGATGATTGTTGTTAAAAATATCTTCAATGGCTTTTTCTGATTCCACACTTAATTTGTTTCCGTGATTATCAAAAAACTTAATCCCATTGTCTTCAAAAGGATTATGTGAAGCACTAATCATAATACCAGCATCACATCTCATTGATTCAGTTAAATATGCAACTGCAGGAGTTGGCATAGGTCCAATTTGAATTACATCATATCCAACTGCTGTAAGTCCACTTACAAGGGCATTTTCAATCATATAACCACTTCTTCTAGTATCTTTTCCAACTAAGATTTTCTTAGTTGTTGAATGTTTTCTAAAATATATACCAGAAGCCTTCGCAAGTTTTAGTACAGTCATTGCATCTAAAAACTCACCAGCCTTTCCTCTAACGCCGTCAGTTCCGAATAGTTTCATTAAAATTTCCTAAATTTAAACTTTCTTTAAGTTCTTTTGGATAACATTCTACCCTTAAAAATTTTATAAAGAGGTTAAAATATAATGGCAAATCACAAATCTTGCGAGAAAAGAGCTAGACAAACTAAGGTTAGAACTGAAAGAAACAGATTCTACAAAACTAGAATTAAAAATGTAATCAAAGAAGTATCAGCTGCAATCGAAGCTGCAGACAAAGATAAAGCAGTAGAATCAATGAAAGCTGCAAATAAGTACCTACACCATTGTGTTTCAAAAGGTATCTTAAAAAAAGGGAATGCTGCTAGAAAAGTTTCTAGATTACAAGTTAAAGTTAACGCTATATAATTAGAAGATAGAAACATATATGATAAAAGATAGACTACAACCTTTCATCAATAGGTTTGAAGAAATAAATAATTTACTTATTGCTCCAGACATAACTAGTGATATAAAGAAAATGACTGAACTTTCAAAAGAGCAGTCAAGTATTGAACCAATAGTACTTAAAGCAAAAGAGTACATTGGGATTTTAGATGATATCGATGAAAATAAGTCTATATTAGATGATCCAGAGCTTGGAGAGTTAGCTAAAGAAGAGTTAAAAGACTTAGAAAATAGAAAACCCCAACTGGAAGAAGAAATTAAATTCTTGATGATTCCTAAAGATCCAAATGATGATAAAAATATCTATTTGGAGCTTAGAGCTGGAACAGGTGGAGATGAAGCTGCTATCTTCGTAGGTGACTTATTTAGAGCATATCTAAGATATGCAGAAAATAATAACTGGAAAGTTGAAATCATGAACTCAAGTGAGAGTGAATCTGGTGGATACAAAGAGATGGTATTTTTAGTTAAAGGTGACCACGTATATTCAAAGTTAAAATTTGAAGGTGGTACTCACAGAGTACAAAGAGTTCCTGCAACAGAATCTCAAGGAAGAGTTCATACTTCAGCTATTACAGTTGCTGTAATGCCAGAAGTTGATGATGTTGATGTTCAAATAGATCCAAATGATCTTAAAATTGATGTTATGAGAGCCAGTGGAAATGGTGGACAATCTGTAAATACTACAGACTCGGCTGTTAGAATCACTCATATTCCAACGGGACTTGTAGTAACAAACCAAGATCAAAAATCTCAACATAAGAACAAAGATAAAGCTATGAAAGTTTTAAAAGCTAGGCTTTATGAAATTCAAATGGCTGAGAAAATGGATGCTGAAGGTGCTACTAGAAAAGAACAAGTTGGTACTGGTGATAGAAGTGGAAGAATTAGAACTTATAATTATCCACAAGGAAGAATTAGTGACCACAGAATAAACTTGACTTTATATAGACTTGATGCGATTATGAACGATGGTTTGTTTGATGAAGTAATTGATCCTCTTATTGCTGATCATCAATCTAAACTAATAGAAGCTAGTGGATTATAATCCACTAACTTTTAATGATTCAATTAAATAAAACTTACACACACTACAAAAAAATAATATAACTCCCCCATACAACTCCCTTTTATATGGCTACTTTTATAAAGTAACCAAATTGTAATCAACACTTATTATAATTTCACCATAACAAATTAAAACGGAGACAAAAATGACTATTAAAAAATCATTACTAGCTTTAAGTGCATGTGCATTATTAGCAACAACATTATCTGCAAGAGACCAAGTAAAAATCGTTGGTTCTTCAACTGTATATCCATTTTCATCTGCAGTAGCAGAAGAATTAGGTGCAACTTCAAAATACCCAACTCCAGTAGTAGAGTCAACTGGTTCAGGTGGTGGAGCAAAATTATTTTGTGCTGGTGTTGGATTAGATACTCCAGATATTACTAATGCTTCAAGAAGAATGAAAGCAAAAGAGTTCAAAATGTGTGCTGAAAATGGTGTAACAAATATTACTGAGGCAGTGATTGGTTATGATGGTATTGCATTTGCACAAGCAAAATCAAATGCAGCTTTTGATATTTCAAGAGAACATTTAGCATTAGCAGTTGCTAAAGAAGTACCTTCTAAAGATGGTAAATCATTAATTGCTAACCCATATAAAAAATGGTCAGATATTGACGCTTCATTACCAAATAGAGAAATCATTGTTTACGGACCACCAAAATCATCAGGAACTAGAGATGCATTCGAAGAATTAGTAATGCAAAAAACATTCAAAAAAATGAACGTATATACTGATTTATATAAAGCAGATAAAAAAGCTAACAAAAAATATAAAAAATACTCTGTAGTTAGAACAGATGGTGCTTATGTTGAGTCTGGTGAAAATGATAACTTAATTGTTCAAAAATTAGATAAAAACAAAGCAGCATTCGGTGTATTTGGTTTTTCTTTCTTAATTGAAAACGAAGATAAAGTTGCAGGAGCTACAATCAATGGTGTTAAACCAGCTGCTGATACTATCTCTTCTGGAAAGTATCCAGTATCTAGATCATTATTTTTCTACATCAAAAATGATCACGAAAAAGATGTACCAGCAATCAAAGATTACGTAAATTTATTTATGTCGGAAAATATGATTGGGCCTGATGGAATTTTAGGAGAAATTGGATTAATTTCTTTACCTGATGCACAAAGAGAAGCTATTAAAGCATCTGTTACAAAAAGAGCAAAATTAACTTTAGAAGACTTATCTAAAAAACACTAATTAATTAAAGAGGAGATGCCCTCCTCCTCTTTACATACATAATACAATCCTCTTAAATTATCTATACAATCAAACCTCGAAACTCAAACCTTGTAACCAAAATGTAACCCACTTTTATTAAAATCACACTATAAAATTAAACACAAAGGCAAAAGTATTGAGCACTTTTGAATCAAATAAAAAAAGAAGAGAACTAAACGAAAAATTGATTAAGTTAGCACTAATTAGTGCAGCAACTATATCTATTTTAACTACATTTGGTATTTTATTTTCTATACTTTTTGAAGCTATTGAATTTTTTAAACTTAGAAGCTTTTGGTACTTTATTACTGGTACTGAATGGTCTCCTGGAGTTGTAGGAAGTAAATTTGGTGCTGTACCTATTTTTGCAGGTACATTTATGATTACATTTATTGCATTACTTGTTGCTATTCCTATTGGATTAGGAAGCGCAGTTTATATGAGTGAGTATGCAAACTTAAAATTAAGAGATTATTTAAAACCTATATTAGAAGTACTTGCAGGTATTCCTACTGTTGTATATGGTTTCTTTGCAGCAATTACAGTAGCTCCTCTTATTGTAAAAATGGCTGGAGCAATTGGATTAGATGCGACTTTTAATAGTGCATTAGCATCTGGGGTTGTTATGGGGATCATGATTATTCCAGTAATTTCTTCACTATCTGATGATGTAATTAGATCAGTACCTGATTCTCAAAGAAAAGCTGCTTATGGACTTGGACTAACACATGGTGAAGTAATTAGAAATATTGTTTTACCATCTGCAATGCCAGGTATTATTTCAGCTTCACTTTTAGGATTATCAAAAGCTTTAGGTGAGACAATGATTGTTGTTATGGCAGCAGGACTTAGACCTAATTTATCATGGAATCCACTTGAAGATATGACAACAGTTACAGTTACAATTGTTAATTCATTAGTTGGTGACTTTGAATTTAATTCACCTGCAACATTATCTGCATTTGCATTAGGACTGATGCTATTTATTGTAACTTTAATATTAAATATGATTTCTCTTTCTTTAATTAGAAAGTTCAAAGAGAAATATAAAATCAATACACTATAAGGTAAATCATGGGTAAAAAAGACAAAAACAAAAACAATCCATTTTATGATCCATCATTAAAAAGAAGACATGCAAGTGCAAGTAGGTTTAAAAAGTTTACATTAACTTCTTTAATTTTTTCAATTGCATTTTTAGCATTCTTTTTATTTGATATTATAGGAAAAGGGGTTCCTGCTTTTAAAATTACATATGTAAAAGTTGATGTAACAATTAATGAAAAAACACTAAAAGTTTATAATAAAGCAATCGATAGAAAATATAGAAAAGTAGTTTCAAGAGCATGGCTTAGAGATGTTAGAAATTTAGTTAAACAAAGACCTGAGCTTATGAATACAACAACTTCATTATGGGCATTAGCAGATGACCAAGTTGATCAATATATAAAAGGTCATCATTACGTAATGAAAGATAAAGATATAAAACTAGTTGACTCTTTAATTGAACAAGGTTTCATAAAACAAGAGTTTAATACTATATTCTTTACACGAGGTGATTCAAAAATTCCAGAGTATGCAGGTTTATACTCTGCAATGATAGGTTCAGTTTTGACACTAATTATTACAATGTTAGTTGCATTTCCTATTGGAGTTATGACTGCAATTTATCTTGAAGAGTTTGCAGTTGATAATAAATTTACAAGATTTATTGAAGTAAATATTAATAACCTTGCAGCAATTCCTTCAATTCTATTTGGACTTTTAGGTTTAGCAATATTTATTAATCTTTTTGGAATGCCAAGAAGTTCGCCATTAGTTGGTGGTTTAACTTTGGCACTTATGACTTTACCTATTATTATAGTTAGTTCAAGAGCAGCATTAAGAGCAGTTCCAGATAGTATTAGACAAGCAGGTTATGGACTTGGCTTAAATAAAATTCAAGTTACAAGAGATCATGTATTACCATTAGCATTTCCTGGTGTTTTAACAGGATCTATTATTGGTTTAGCACAAGCAATGGGTGAAACAGCACCACTAATTATTATTGGTATGATTGCATTTATTCCAGATGCACCAAGTATGGTAACACAAGCAGCAACTGTTATGCCTGCTCAATTATTCACATGGGCAGGAATGCCAGAGAGAATGTATATAGAAAAAACAGCTGCTGGTATAATGGTATTATTATCTATACTAATATCACTAAATGCATTAGCAATATATTTAAGAAAAAAATACGAAGTTAAATGGTAATAAGGGAAACAAAAATGGGAAAAAATGATAATAACGTAAAAATCAATGTAAAGAATCTTAACTTATGGTATGGAGACAATCACGCTTTACATGACATAAATGCAGAATTATATGAAAATAAAATCACTGCATTAATTGGACCTTCTGGTTGTGGTAAATCTACATTTTTAAGATGTATTAATAGAATGAATGACTTAATTCCAATTGTAAACATCAAAGGGGAAATAGTTATTGATAAAAAAAATATTTACGATAAAGATATTGATGAAGTAAGTGTTAGAAAGAAAATTGGAATGGTTTTTCAACAACCAAACCCTTTCCCAAAATCAATCTATGATAATGTTGCTTATGCACCTTTAAAGCATGGAATTGTAAATAAAGGAAAACAGACTGATGAGTTAGTTGAAACTTCACTTATTAAAGCTGGACTTTGGAATGAAGTAAAGGATAAATTAACTGACCCAGGAACTTCACTTTCAGGTGGACAGCAACAAAGATTATGTATAGCAAGAACAATTGCAGTTAAACCTGAAGTTATTTTAATGGATGAACCAACAAGTGCCCTTGACCCAATTAGTACAGAAAAAATTGAAGCGCTAATGTTAGAGTTAAAAAAAGATTACTCAATTATTACTGTTACACATAATATGCAACAAGCTGCTAGAGTTGCTGATTATACAGCATTTTTTCACTTAGGTAAACTTATTGAATATGATGAAACAGATACAATATTTGTAAACCCAAGCAACAAAAAAACAGAAGATTATATTACAGGGAGATTTGGATAATGTTAAAACCTTACAAAGAAAATTTAGATTATATAAAAGAAAGCATTGAATCAATAGGACAAAATGTTGTGGATGCATTAGAAGATGCATTAAAAGCTATAAAAAATGATGAATTAAGTGATTTAAAAAAGATTGATTTATCTGTGAAACAAATAATCACACAATCTGATGAAATTGATAATTTAATTGTTAAAACATTAGCTTTACATTCACCAGAAGCAAGTGATTTAAGAGCAATAGTTGCTTATTTAAAAATTAGTAATGAACTAGTTAGAAGTGCTGGAAATGTAAAAGAGTTTACAAAACTTTTTAGAAAATCATTTAGTGATGATTTAAATAAGGGAACGATTTTAGAGTATACAATTCCATTGTTAAGATCTGCACACTTATCTTTAAAAACATCAACAACTATGATTAATGAGAATGAAGAAGCAATAATAAATGAAAAATATCAAAGAGTAACTGTTGAGGAAAGTAAAACAGATGATTTATACTCAATGGTTCAAAAAAATATTTTAAAGCTTATTACAAAAAATATCGATTTATCAAAAGATTACTTTGAAATCTTAACTTCTTTAAGAAGATTAGAAAAAGTTGCTGATAGATCTGTTGCAATTGCAAGTTTATTACAATTTGCAAAATTAGGTGGAGAAATAACTAAATCTTAAAATTTATTTGTGTTATAATCACCTTATGAAAAATACATTAAATAAAGTACGAAACTATCTAGGTTGGAATATTGAAGTCCTTGTAGCAGCAATTGTGTTTATCTCAATTTTTGTTATAGGACTAGATTTTTATAAAGCTATTATCCTTATGCTTGAATTCATTGTTGTAATGGAAGTTATAAAAATGATTTCAGATTTCATAAAAAAAGAGAAATTAAGACTTCGATTTGTTATTGATATATTCATCATCTTTTTAATTAGAGATGTAATTATTTTAACAACTAACAAAAATAGAGATTATTTTGATATTACATTTTTACTTTTTGTAATATTTATTTTCTTTATATTTAGAATTTTAGCAGTTAAATTTTCACCTGGTGTTATTAAAATTTCAAAAGACACTGTAATAGAATATGACGATGATAGACCAAATAAAAAAATTACAGAAGAAAAAGAAATCATTCCAAAAGAAAAAAATTTAAAAGAAGAAGAGAATGTCAAGTAAATTAATACTTATTGTAGAAGATGAAGAAGATATCTTAGAATTATTAGAATACACACTACAAAAAGAGGGATTTGAAACAATAGGATTTTTAAATGCTGATTCAAATGTAAAAAAGCTTCTTGAAGAAGAGGATGTTGACTTAATTTTGATGGATAGAAACCTTCCAGGAAGTGAAGGTACTGCATTTATTAATAAAATTAGAGAGGATGGCTATGCTAATCCTGTGATTTATGTAACAGCAAAAGATAAAGATGAAGATATATTAGAAGGTTTTGATTCTCATGCAGATGATTATATTACCAAACCATTTAACCTAAAAGAGCTAACTGCGAGGGTAAAAGCTGTTATAAAAAGAACATCTAAAGATGTTGATATACTAAAAGTTAGAGATATAATATATAAATCTTCTAATAAAAAATTTTATGTAAGTGAAAAAGCAATAGAACTAACTCACTTAGAGCATGATCTTTTTTTAGAATTTTTTAAAAATAAAGATATTCTAATGACAAGAGAGCATTTATTAAATACTGTGTGGGAAGACTCTTTTGATAAAAAAGTAAAGACTGTTAATGTTGCAGTAAAAAGACTAAAAGCAAAAATCGATCCTGAGGGAACAAAAGAATACATTAAGTCTGTTAGAGGAGAGGGTTACATCTTTTGTTAAAAATTCATCAACTTTTCCTTAGAACATTTACTCTTATTTTTCTAGCTATTTTATTAACACTTAGTCTAATTACTTACTATTGGTCTAAAAATATTTATATGAATCAAATTGAAAAAAACTTAGTTCAAAACCTTGATACACTATCAGTTGTTTTAAAAGATTTAAACAATATTGATTATTTAATTAAAGATTTAAAAGCTCATATAAACTTAAGAGTTACACTAATAGATGAAAAAGGTAATATTATCGCTGAGAGTGATAAAGATAAATCTTTAATGGAAAATCATGCAAATAGACAAGAGGTTCTATTAGCTAAAGATTTTGGGATAGGTAAAAGTATAAGGTTTTCTGACACCTTAAAAAAAGAGCTTTTATATGTTGCAAAAAAAATTACAATAGATAAAAAAATATATTTTATAAGAATGGCTGATTATACAGATAAAATCACTGACAACTTTGCAAAATTAGCCTTACAGATTTTTTCATTTATTACATTTTTTTTAATAATTGCTTTTTTAGCTACATATTTTATTAGTTTAAAAATCAAAAATGAAACTGATAATATCTTAGATTTTCTAACAGAACTTTCAAATAAAAAGCCTCCTAGAAGATTGAAATCAAGATATACAAAAGAGTTTTATGAAATAACAAAACTTTTAAATAAAGTGGCTTTAAAACTCTCAAAAAAGAATAAACAAAAAGCCAAGCAAACTGCAAAACTAAAGCTTGCGAATAAACAAAAAGATGAAATAATCTCTGCAATTTCACATGAATTTAAAAACCCTATTGCAGTAATTTCTGGATATAGTGAAACTATTATGAATGATAGAGATCTTCCAAAAACTATGGAACATAAGTTTTTATCAAAAATACACTCAAATTCACAAAAAATGTCAAATATAATTGATAAATTGAGATTAACACTAAAACTAGAAGAAGGAAAGCAAGAATTAATTGTAGTACCTCTATCCATAAAAAAAATTGTTGAAAGCTCAATTTCTGATTTAGAAGACAAATATAAAGATAGAGATATCAAAGTTACAGGAGAAGATGTAACTTTAAAAGTTGATGAGACACTTATTTCTATGGCCATTACAAATTTAATTGAAAATGCTTTAAAATATTCAGAAGATGAAGTTACAATCAATATTTCTGAAAATGAATTATGTGTAATTGATAAGGGAATTGGAATTGAGCAAAAAGAGTTAGATAATATTAATCAAAAATTCTATAGAATCTCTAAAAACGGATGGAACAACTCATTGGGACTTGGCTTATTTATAGTTCAAGCAATCCTTTCTTTACATAATTTTACACTTGAAGTAAGCTCTGAATTTGCAAAAGGCTCTAAATTTTGCATAAAATATTAAATAATACTTAATTTAAGTTAAATATAAGTATTACTACACTATTATTCCACCTCATTAATAAAAGCGGAGAAAATAAATGAAATTTACTCAAATGGCGAAAGCTAACGAAATCGAAAGAGATTGGATAGTAGTAGATGCACAAGGTAAAGTATTCGGTAGAATAATTACTGAGGTAGCAACTATCTTAAGAGGTAAAAACAAACCTAACTTCACTCCAAATGTGGACTGTGGAGATTACGTTGTAATTATCAATGCATCAAAAGCTAAATTTACTGGTAATAAAATAGAGACTAAAAACTATTATACTCACTCAGGATACTTTGGTAGTACTAAAACTCACAAAATGTCTGACATGTTAGAGAAAAATCCAGAAAAATTATTCAAATTAGCAACAAGAGGTATGTTACCAAAAACTACTCTTGGTAAAGCGATGTTAAAAAAATTAAAAGTATATGCAGGTGAAGAACACCCACACACTGCGCAAATTAAAGGATAAGACTAATGGCAAAAGTTTACGCAACAGGAAGAAGAAAATCATCTATCGCTAAAGTATGGTTAGAATCAGGTAACGGTGAACTAACTATCAATGGTCAATCTTTAGACGCATGGTTAGGTGGACACGAATCAATCAAAAAAAGAGTTATGCAACCATTAGTTGTAGCAAAACAAGAAACTTCTGTTAATATCGTAGTTAAAACTTTAGGTGGAGGTTACTCTGCACAAGCTGACGCTGCAAGACATGGTATTTCTAGAGCATTAGTTGCTTTTGATGAGCAATTCAGAACTATCTTAAAACCTTACGGTTTATTAACAAGAGATGCAAGATCTGTTGAAAGAAAGAAATACGGAAGAAGAAAAGCAAGAAAGTCTACTCAGTTCTCAAAAAGATAATCTCTTATTGGAATATTTGGTATTTATTACCGCTTTTCAAAATCCAAAGGAAGCAAGAAATTGCTTCCTTTTTTTATGCCTTTTTTTAAAAAAACATTATACAATACTGTATGAAATCACTATTAATAATTCTAAGTCTTTTTTTATATTTAAATGCTTCAACATTAAACTTATCAATTAGTTCAAGTCCAAGTAGGTTAAATCCTATTCTTGCAAATGACACGGCAAGTACACAAATTTCAAATTGGCTTTTTAATGGATTATTTAAATATGATAAAAATGGAAATATTGATTTAGACTTAGCAGCATCTTATAAGTTTGAAACACCCACAAAACTTATCATAAAACTAAAAGAAAATGTATTATGGCACGATGGAGAAAAATTAACAGCAAATGATGTAATTTTCACATATGAAAAGATTATTGATCCTAAAATTTTCAATTCAATTAAATCAAATTTTAAAGAAGTAAAAAGCGTAAAAGCACTTGATGATTATACAATTGAAGTTATATACAAAAATCCATACTTTAAGGCATTAGTTATTTGGATGAGTGGGATATTACCAAAACATTTATTAGAAAATGAAAAAGATTTAATGACGAGTTCATTTAATAAAAATCCAATAGGTACAGGTCCATATAAACTTAAAGAGTTTAAAGTAGGAGCTAATATAGAATTAACTGCAAATGAAAACTATTTTAAAGGTAAACCAAAAATTGAAAAACTTTTATTTCAGTTTTTACCAGATCCTAACACATCATTTTTATATTTAAAACAAAAAAAATTAGACTTAGGAGGATTAACTCCAATTCAAGTTGATAGACAAATAGATGATAAATTTAAAAAAGATTACACTATTATTGAAAAACCAAGCTTCTCATATTCATACTTAGGATTTAATCTTAAAAATGAAAAATTCAAAAATAAAAAAGTAAGACAAGCATTATCTTTAGCAGTAAATAGAGAAGAGTTAGTTGATATACTTTTCTTTGGCCATGGACAAGTTTGTAATGGTCCTTTTTTACCTGGTTCTTTTGCATATAATGATAAGGTTAAAACTCCAATTCAAAATATAAAAAAAGCAAAAGATTTACTAAAAGAGTTAGGTTATGATGAATCAAATCCCTTTACATTTGAAGTTGTTACAAACACAGGAAATGATATAAGAATAAACGCAGCTCAAATACTACAATACCAATTAGCAAAAGCTGGTGTAAAAATGAAAATTAGAGTAATGGAGTGGCAAGCATTTTTAAATACTGTTGTTCATCCAAGAAACTTTGAAGCAGTTATTTTAGGTTGGTCTTTATCTTTAATGCCTGATGCATATCCTTTATGGCATAGTTCAAGTTCGAAACTTGGTGGCTTTAATTTAGTAAACTATGACAATAAAGAAGTTGATAAACTTATTGAAGAAGGTTCAATTACAGTTGATCAAGAAAAACTTAGCAAGATTTATAAAAATATATACTCAATCATAGCAGATGATTTACCATATTTGTTTTTATATATCCCAAACTCTATTACAGTAGTAAATAGTAAAATTAAAAATATAGAACCATCTTTTGTTGGTGTTACACATAACTTAGAAGATTGGATTAAGGAATAAAATGCAAAAAGACATAGTAATACTATTTGATTTAGATGGCACATTAATAGACTCAACTGATGCAATAGTATCTACATTTCATCATTCATTTAAAGTAATGGATTATCAATTTAAAGGAACAGATGAAGATATAAAAGCACTTATTGGTTATCCATTAGATATTATGTATAAACAGCTTGGAATAAAAGAAAACAATGCTTGGGACTTTGTAGCTGCTTATAAAAATAGATATAAAGACATTTCAACAATTAAAACACTACTTTTAGATGATGCAATAAAATCTTTAGAATTAGCATCATCTTTTGCTAGAGTTTCAGTTGTTACTACAAAAACAAGAAAATACACTATTCCATTATTAGAGCACTTTAATATAAATAAACATTTTGAAATAGTTACAGGAAGAGAGTGCGTAGAAAATCCAAAGCCTCATCCAGAACCAATTTTAAAAACATTAAAAGACATGAACTATTCAAGTGATTTAAACAATGTTTGGATGATAGGTGATACTAAGTTAGATTTAATTGCTGCAAATGAAGCACATATAAATAGTGTTGGAGTTTTATGTGGTTATGGAACACAAGATGAACTGCAAAAATATACAAAAAATATAAAAAATGAAACTTATCAAGCAGTTGAATTAATTAAAAAGTTAAATTATTAACTTTAATTTAACTTAATTTTTAAAACTAATATATAAATAATACATTTATATAAGAATTATTAAAACTAATTTATAGCTTTTCAACCCCTCTTTAAATAATTTTAAAAGTACTATTAATAAGTACTTTTAAACTATAAATAATAAAAATATCATAAAATAAATTTAATTTTAGAAAAAAAAGGATTAAAGAATGTTTATTTTTGTTACACTTTAATGCACTTAAATTTTAATAAAAGTTCGTTATAAGTTAAAAACTTCTATAATATAAAAGACTAATTATTTTTTTTAAGTCAATTTTAATATTTATTAAGGAGCCTCTATGTTAGAAATTAGATGGCATAGCCGAGCAGGTCAAGGTGCTGTAACAGGTGCAAAAGGTCTTGGTTCGATTGTTGCTGAATCTGGAAAACAAGTACAAGCATTTGCATTTTATGGATCAGCTAAAAGAGGTGCGTCTATGACTGCCTATAATAGAATTGATGATGAGCCAATTTTAAATCACGAAAAATATATGAGCCCTGATTATGTATTCATTTTAGATCCAGGTCTTGCTTTAACAGATGATATAACTGCTAATGGGAAAGATACTACAAAATATATAATTACAACTCACCTTAGCAAAGATGAACTAATTGATTTAGTTCCAGACTTACAAGATATAAAAAATAGAGTATTTATATTAGACTGTTTCCAAATTGCTAGAGATACAATTGGAAGAGCTATTCCTAATACTCCAATGCTAGGTGCATTTATGAAAGTTAGTGGTATGTATGAGTTAGACTATTTTAAAGATAAAATGAAAGGTGTACTTAAAAAGTTACCTGAAAATATAGTTGAAGCAAACATGTTAGCAATTCAACGTGCATATGATGAAGTTCATTAAAGGAAAAAGATTATGAGTAAACCAATTAATGAAATGGGATGGGATGAGCTAGTACCAGGTGCTGCTTTATATACATTCGATGGAGATGTAGATTATAATATTGCTGAGATTCAGCCAGAAGATAGAAAATATTCAGAGACAAGTTCAAAAAGTATGAGTGTTGGAGACTGGAGAGTTATTAAACCAGTTTGGAACTCTGAAACATGTATTGACTGTCAAAACTGTTGGATTTTCTGTCCAGATTCATCTATTATTGCTAGAAATAAAGAGATGAAAGGTGTAGATTACGAACACTGTAAAGGTTGTGGACTATGTGTAAGTGTTTGTCCCACTAATCCAAAGTCATTATTAATGTTTAATGAGTTTGAAACAGTAGAAGACGCTTTAAGTAAATGGCCTGAGAAAAAGAAGAAAGGTTAGTAATAATGAATAAAAAAGTTATGGAATTAAAAGAAGTAGAGGTTTGGGATGGAAACATGGCAAACTCTCAAGCTTTAAGACAAGCTGATGTTGATGTTGTTGCTGCTTATCCTATTACTCCTTCTACTGCTACAGTTGAAAATTACGCAATGTTCCATGCAAACGGACATATTGATGGTGAAGTTATTATGACTGAATCAGAACATGCTGCAATGTCAGGATGTGTTGGTGCAGGAGCTGCAGGTGGTAGAGTTGCAACAGCAACTTCATCTCAAGGTTTAGCACTTATGATTGAAGTTTTATATCAAGCATCAGGTATGAGAATACCAGTTGTATTATGTTTAGTAAATAGAGCATTGGCTGCACCTTTAAATGTAAACGGTGACCACTCTGATTTATACTTAACAAGAGATGCCGGTTGGATTTCAATAGATGCATTTTCACCTCAAGAAGCATACGATATGACATTAATGTCATTTAAAATTTCTGAGCATCCAGATGTTAGACTTCCAGTGATTTCTAATCAAGATGGATTTATGACTTCACATACAGCTCAAAATGTTAAGCCATTAAAAGATGATGTTGCAGCTAAATTTGTTGGAGAGTATTTACAAGTAAATGCATTATTAAACTTTGACAAACCTGTAACTCATGGTGTACAAACAGAACAAGATTGGCACTTTGAACATAAAGCAAAACAACATGCAGCTTTAATGGGTTCTAAAAAAATTATTGAAGAAATTTTTGCAGAATTTAAAGAATTAACTGGAAGAGAATACAAAGTAGTTGAATCTTACGGAATGGAAGATGCCCAAGTTGCAATTGTTTGTTTAGGTTCAACTTTTGAAACAGCAATGATAGCAATTGATCAATTAAAAGAAGAAGGTATAAAAGCTGGTGTTGTTGCACCAAGATTATTTAGACCATTCCCCCTTGAAGAAGTTGCAGCTCAACTTCAAAGTGTAAAAGCAGTTGCATGTATGGATAGAAGTGCTCCTGGAGGAACTGTAGGTGCATTATACAATGAAGTATCAGGTGCATTATTTAACACACCTGCAAGACCATTAATGACTAACTTAATCTATGGATTAGGTGGGAGAGATATGACAGTTGCAGGATTAAAAGATATATTTAGAACATTAGATAAAGACGCTAAAGAAGGTAAAATTTCTGGAAACATCCAAAAATTAGTTGGTGTTAGAGGTCCAGAATTAAGCTTCTATAATGTGGAAGGATTATAAGATGAGTACACAAAAAGTAATTAAGAACTTAAAAACGTTCTCAACGGCTGCTGAAAGATTTGAAGGTTCTCACCTTTTATGTCCAGGATGTGCGCACTCAATTATTGTAAGAGAAGTATTAAATGCAACAAATGACAACTTAGTAGTTTCAGCTTCAACTGGTTGTTTAGAGGTTTGTACTGCAATCTATCCTCATACTTCTTGGGATTGTTCTTGGATTCATATTGGATTTGAAAACTCTTCAACTGCAATGGCAGGTGTTGAAACAATGAACAAAGCCTTAAGAAATAAAGGTAGAATTAGTGAAGATACACCTCAACCAAAATTTGTAACTTTTGGTGGAGATGGTTCGACTTATGATATCGGTTTCCAATGGATTTCTGGTTGTTTTGAAAGAGGACATGACTTTATGTATGTTTGTTTAGACAACGAAGTTTATGCAAACACAGGAGGGCAGAGATCTTCTTCAACACCAATTGGTTCAAGTACAACAACTGCACCTGCTGGAACTCATTCTTATGGTGAAAAAAGACAGAAAAAAGATATTGTATCAATTATGGCAGCACATGGTTCTCCTTATGTTGCACAAGTTGCTCCAAATAAATGGAAAGATATGGTTAAAAAAATCCAAAGAGGTTTTGATACAGAAGGTCCTGTATTTATAAATGCAATGTCTGCTTGTACAACTGAGTGGAAATTTGCTCCAAATCAAACAATTGAAGTTTCTGATTTAGCAGTTGATTCACTTGTTTTCCCATTATATGAAATCA
>CAXHZO010000004.1:0-135592 GCA_964022095.1 uncultured Arcobacteraceae bacterium | reverse complement strand
ATCTAGTACTGCGTCACCTATTATAATTGATGCTACATCATCATCTATTATTGTTCCCGTTGCAGTTGCTTTTGAACCTGTTGTATAATCAGAATTTGTTGTCGTTCCTTCAGTAACTTCTGCTGTTAGAGTATATGTTTCATTTATTTCTGCTAATTCGTCTTCAATAGTTGGAATTCTTACTAAAATTGCTGTATTTCCAGCTTCTATTGTTGCTTCATCTGCTTGTGTCCATGTAATTCCATTATCACTTGATACTTCATATACTTCAATTAAATCTGCATCATAATCTGTACCTTTTTTAGCTGTACCATCTTCTGTTGAAAATTTAAATTTAATATCTTCTGTTGAAGGATTTGAAATTTGAACAGTAAAGATATTATAATCACCTTCAGTTACGATTGAATCTGAAATTGATAATGTTGGGATATCTCCATTATTACCACTATCAGCAATTCTACCCTCACCTTGATTATCTGCTATTTCAGAATTTACTGGATTTGATAAATCAATATACATACTTTCGTCATCTTCATAAACTATATCATCTAATACAGAAATTGAAATTGTTTTTGAAGTTTCTCCTGGTAGGAATGTTATTGTTCCATTATCTGCAACATAATCTGATCCAGCAATTGCTGTTCCATCTGTTGTTGTGTAATCAACAGTTACTTCTTCACTACTTGGATTTGATAGGCTTACTACAAATGTTAATACACCATCTTCTTCATTTACAGCTGAGTCACTTATTACTATTTGTGGTATTCCATCATTATCTAATATTGATGCTGTTCCACTATCTGTTGGGTTTGCAGTTGTTCCATCTACTACTTCACCTTCTAATGTAAACTCTTCTACTGGCTCATCTATATCATCTTGAGTTGTTTTTACTCTTACTGGTACTTCTGTCTGTCCTGCTGGTATTGTTACACTTGTTGCTGGTACCCAGTTTGTTCCATCAAATACTTCTACTTCTGGTTCAAAGTCACTATCTTCTGCTGTCCCTGCTTTTGGTGTTAAATCTATTGTTACATCTTCTTCACTTGGGTTACTTAATTGTACATTGAATACTGCATAATCACCCTCTACTGCTTCTGTGTCTGAAATTGTAAATGTTGGAATATCTCCATCATCAAGAATTCTTCCTTCACCCTCTTCATCTGCTATTTCTGAGTTTACTGGGTTTGATAACTCTATTGTCATACTCTCTGAATCTTCAAAGATCGCATCATCTATTACTGGTATTGATATTGTTTTTGAAGTCTCTCCTGGTAGGAATGTTATTGTTTCACTTAATACTGGCTCATAATCACTTCCTGCAATTGCTGTTCCATCTACTGTTTTATAATCTACACTTACTTCTTCACTACTTGGATTTGATAGGCTTACTACAAATGTTAATACACCATCTTCTTCATTAATAGTCGAATCACTAATTACTATTTGTGGGATATCAGAATCATCAGTAATTGTAATTACACCCTCTGTGATAGGATTTGTAACAATTCCCCCAGTAACAGTTGCTTCAATAGTAAATGATTCAGTTGGTTCATGATTTAAATCATCAATTGTTTTTACTCTTGCTTGTACTTCTGTCTGTCCTGCTGGTATTGTTGCTGAATCTGCTGGTACCCAGTTTGTTCCATCAAATACTTCTATTTGTGGTTCGTAATCATCTGAAGTTGCTGTTCCCTCTTTTAATACTAAATCAAAAGTTGTATCTACAGTACTAGCCTCATTTAAACTAATATTAATTACAGCATAATCGCCTTCTTTTACCGTTAAATTACCAACATTAAGAGTAGGAGGAGTAACATCCCCAATACCAATGTCTTCACCTGGATCTACTGGAATTGATGAAATACTTTCTGATAAATTAACCCATCTATCTGTTGAAGCAATACCTGGCAAACTATCTGTTGCTGGGCCGAAAATTGAATTAAATGTTGAACCGTTTGAAGTTGCTTCACCACCTGCTTCTGGACCTGCAGCTGCTGCACCTAAAGATTCAATTAATGTTTGGAAGTTTGTAATTAATGCTAAATCACCATCAGCACCATCAACTGGTTTTGAAGCAATAACTTCAAGTCTATCAATAATTTCGCTACCACTAAATTCACCATTTTCAATAACTTCATCAAGATCTTTATCACTAACATTTTTATTAATAATTACAGCTGTTGGACTATCCATATTTGGAGTGTTTTCATTTAATAAAGGAACGATTCCATTTAATTGAATTTTAACTGCTTTACCATCAACATTAAATACTAATAATATTGATTGTTGGTTATCTTCAAAATTTAAAATGTAGTTAGAAAAACCACTTGAGAAAATATACTGTTCTCCTTTTGATACATCAAATTCTAAATCTTTGTTTAGTTCAACAACTTTTTTTAAATTACTTCCAGTTTTTATAGTTAATTTCATTTTTATTTCTCCAAATTATAATTCAAATTGTATTTCATCAATTATGTGTAGTTTTACTAGTGAGTTATCACCAACTCCGTGGTATACGTTATATTTTATGTCATCTAATACTTCTGTAGATTCTTTAATCCACTCCATATTGTTGATATCTAATATTTCATCATCAATAATTAAGTCATCTTTAGGGTACATTTTTAAGACCTTATCTAGGAATATATTTTTTTACTATACTATAGTACAGAAATAAAGTCTCCAAAAAGTTTTTTTTTGATTTTTTTTGAAAGAAAAAGCTTATTTGTAGGTTTTAAAAAGTTATTTTATGAAAGATAAGTCTCTTAGACTATCTTTCATGAAGTGAGTCTTGTTTTACTTTTAAAATAGGTTTTAAAATAAAATCAAGAATAGTTTTCTTTCCTGTTACAATATCAACTGTTGCAACCATACCTGGAATAATAGGTAGTTTTTTTTCATTTTTTTCAAGATAGTTTTTATCAGTCTTAACTAAGACTCTATAATAGCTCTTGCCCTCTTTTGATTCTTTATCAATGATACTATCAGCTGAGATATCAATAATCTTACCCTCTAATCCACCATAAATAGAGAAATCATATGCTGTAATTTTAATAATTGCTTTTTGACTTGGATTAATAAATGCAATATCTCTTGGATCAATCTTAGCTTCAACAACTAAGGCATCACTAACAGGTACAATCTCAATTAAATCTACGCCTGATTGAACAACACCCCCTATTGTGTTAAAATTTAATTGTTTGATAATTCCATCAACAGGTGACACAATTGTAGTTTTTGCAACCTTATCTTCATCACCAACTAATTTAGCTTCAAATCTATTTATCTGACTAACTGTTTGTTGTAACTCATTTGAAGCTTCTGATTTAAAAGTATTTATTTTTTCATTTATTCTACTATCTGCTTCTGATATTGCATATCTTGATCTTGAAATAGATAATCTAGCTGTATCTAAGTCACCTTTTGTTTGAGTATATTCTTTTTCAATATCTAATAAATCATATTTAGACTTAACACCCCTAGCAACAAGCTTTTTAATGGTTTTTCTTTGCTCTTCAATATACCCCAAACTATCACTTAACTTTGAAATAGTACTTTGAATTTCTCTAAGTTCTTGTCTTTTTTGATTCTTTTGACTTTTTAAAACTCTAATAGAAGACTGTAATTCTCTAAATCGATTTTCAAAAAGTATTTTTTCATTAATATCGTATCTTGAATCATCTTCTAAAACTTTTTTATTGAATTTAAGTTTTGGAACAGATTTATTAATGTCAATTCTAGCTTCTGCTTCTAATCTAGCTTTGATAGCCAATAAAGAAAAATACTCTTGTTTACTCTCTTCTAAAGTAGCTTGAAATCTTGTAGTATCAATTTTCATTAAAGATGAGCCTTTTTTTACAGTGTCACCCTCTTTTACAAAAATTTCCGAAATAATCCCCCCATCTAAAGACTGTACAGTTTGAATTTTATCAGTAGGGACAACTTTACCATCACCTCTTGCTAATTCATCTATCTCTGCAAAAGCAGCCCATAATAATAAAACCATAAATACACCAATAACAATCAAAAAAATTGAATTTGAAATTTTTCCTGGTGTTTCATTTGAAGTTGCATAAGAAGAGTAGATAAAATTAAGGTCTTCTTTTTCATCTTCTTCTAAACCATAAAGTCTTTTAATCCAATGAATTAAGCCACTTTTTGATTTGATAATTGGTTCTTCTTCTTGATATTTAGATTCTATTGTTTTTTGTAACTTTTCATCTTCTAATTGTTTCTGTTCTTTTGAAGATTCTTCTTTAGTATTATTTTCAACAATAGTTAAGTGTTCATTATTTTCTAAACTAAGAATATCATCTAATTTATCACTATTTTTATCCATCTTTTAACCTACTTTTGTTGTAAATACTTCTTCTTTTGGGCCATCTACTACTACCTTACCATTTTCAACAATAATAATTCTATCAACTAATTGCAATAATGAAGTTTTATGAGTAACAACAATTAAAGTTTTATCTTCCACAATATTTTGTAATCTATTAATAAATGATTTTTCAGTTTGTCTATCCATTGAGTTTGTTGGCTCATCTAGCATAATAATATTGGGATCAGAGATCAATGCTCTAGCTAAAGTAACAGCTTGTCTCTCGCCACCACTTAATCCTTCACCTCTTTCACCAACTAATAAATCATATCCAGCTTCATGCTTACCTAAAAAATCATCTAAGCCAGCAATCTTTGAAACTCTTAAAATCTCTTCATCAGAAACATATTGCTCACCAATAGTAAGATTATCTTTGATTGTTCCCATAAATAAAAATGGCTCTTGAGGAACTGAGCCAATTGCATGACGTAAATCAGTTGGGTCAATTTGTCTTGTATCAAGTGCATCAATTAAAACTGATCCTTTTGTTGGTTCATATAAATTATTAATAAGCTTAAGCAAGGTTGATTTTCCTGAACCTATTTTTCCTAAAATAGCAACTTTTTCGCCTTTTTTTATTTTAATATTTATATCTTTTAAAGTTTGATGATTTTGATCTTTATATGCAAATTGAACATCTTTTAATTCAATATCTCCTGATAAATTAGGTCTACTAATATAAGTCTTATTCTCTTTTTCTACTGGCATACTCATAACTTCATCAAGATTATTAAGAGATAACATAGTTCTATCAAACTTAATAATCATACCAACTATTTGAGAAATAGGGGCAATAACTCTTCCATTTAAAATCATAGCTGCAATAATTGCACCCATTGTAATTTCACCCTCTTGAGCTAAGTAAACTCCCCCAACAACAATAGCAATATTTGAAAATTGTGAAATAAATGCTGTTGTATATGTTATTGTCTGAGATAAAAAATGCCCTTTATCTGCATAATGAACTGTTTTATTTACTGATTGATCCCAGTGTGTTTTCATTCTGTTTTGAGCTTTAACACTTTTTATAATCTCTAATCCAGCAACTGCTTCAATTAAAGTTGTTTGTTTTATTTGCTCTTCTTTTACAGATTTTTCAATTAAAGTTTTTAAAGGTCTTTGTAAATACCAAGATAAAGAAATTGAAAGAAGTATTGTAAAAATTGTTATATAAGCAAGGGGTCCTGCTATAAAATAAATTACTAAAATAAAAATTATAACAAAAGGGAAATCAACTAAAGCAGCTATTGTTGCACTTGTGAAAAATTCTCTTACATTTTCAAAAGATTGCAGTCTACTAACAAATTGTCCAGTAGATGCAGGTTTAGCATCAAGTTTTATATTTAACAAATGATTAAATATTTTATTTGACATAATAGTATCTGCTCGTTTACTTGCTATCCCTAAGAAGTGTGCTCTTAATACTTTTAGGAGCAAATCAAAAAACATTACAAGTGCAATACCAATAAATAATGCCCATAAAGTTTCTATTGCATTGTTTGGCAAAACTCTATCGTATACATTCATAGTAAATAAAGGAGTTGCTAAAATAAATAAGTTTATAAATAATGATACAACAATTACTTGTTTATAAATACCTCTATTTCTTAATAATGTTCCCCAAAACCACTCTCTTGGACTCTCAACATTAACTTCTTTTTCTATTCTATTATTAAAATTATACTCAGGCTTAATAATAATTACTTCACCTGTGTATTCTGATTCTAACTTTTCAATAGGCATTTGTGTTTCACCAGAAATTAATCCAGGTAAAATCACATTTGCATTACCATTTTCTAAATCATAATCTACTAATACACAAGCTCTATCTTTATTTAACATCAAAACTGAAGGTAAAGCTAGTTTAGTGATATCTTTTACACTATTTCTTTTAACAGTTTTAGTTTTTAAGCCTATTCTAGAAGCTGCTTGATGAAACATTGAAATGTTCATTGAAGATTTGTGTATAGGTAGTCCAAAAGTTAAAGACTCTGCTGAAGTCTCTCTATTATGGTATTTTGATAAAAAAAGTAGACAACCCAAAAGGTCATCTACTTTTCTTCTATCTTTTAGATTTGAAAGTGTTTCTTTCTCAATTACATTTGAATCATTCTTTTCCAAGAAATCCCTTTTTTATGCTAATAAGTCCTAATGGTATTTTGCATATAATTTTTTATGCTTACTTACATTATCAATATATGGTTTATGTGATAATACTGAAGCAGGTAAAGCTTTCATTGCTTCTTTTGCCTCTTTTACAGAGTCAAATATACCATAAATAACCTTTGCACTTTTCATTCCTGGTCCAAACTCATATCTATAAGAATTTAAATCATCAAGTCCATTTTCAGATACAAATTGATTAGCTGCTTCTAAACCTTTCACAGTAGTTATATTTAATGTATAAGTTTTTTCAGGAGCATCTAAAAATGAAGTATAAACAAGATTCTCAGTTGATTCAACAGTAGTTGAATCAAGTTCAATTGGATCAGCCATAGTTGTAGTTTCAACTGCAACTGCTTGGGCAACTAAAGTATCTTCTGCTTTTTCTTCAACTGTATCATCACCTAATAAAGCATTTAATTCATCAGATACTTCTGCTACTTCATCTGCTTGCTCAACTTCAACAGCAGTTTCATTAACTTCGATTAATTCATCTGTTAAAGGAGTATTTGTTTGTTGAGTAGAACATGCTTGTGCTTCAGATGTTAAAATTGTATCACTTAACATTGAAAAAGTATTTAATAAATCATAATAGTTTGAATATAATTCAAATTCTCTATTTAATAAACTTTTTTTAGCTTCGTATAGTACAGTTTGGGCATCTAAAATATCAACAAATGTTCTAGTTCCAGCTTCAAATTCACTTTTATAAACTTGAACAATGTTTTCATTTGCAATTACATAATCTTTTAAAACATTAATTCTTTCTTTGTTTTTACTGTATCTTTGATAAGTAACTTTTACAGATTCAACAATTTTATTTGTAATAGCATCTAATCTCTCTTTTTGTTCAGCTAAAAAGTATTCTTCTTGTTCTGATACTGCATGATCTCCACCACCGTTGTATAAGTTCCATGCAAGATTTACTCTTCCAAATGCTTGATCTTCTTTTCCATTTTCATCTAATGCTAAATCATTATCAGTTAATGCTTTTAATTCTAAACTTAAATTTGGTAAAAATGCAGCATCTGCTTGAGCTATTTTTTCTCTTTGAGCTTTAATTCTTTCAATTTGTTCTAAAATTTCTGCATTTCTTAATACTGCTAATTCTACAGCTTCTTGTAAAGAACCTGGAATTTTAGTTTCATCAATATTTGGTCTACACTCTTTACCATCTGGTTCCATTCCAATATATCTTTTAAACGTACTTACTCTTGAGCTTTTTAAATCTTTTTCTTCTAAATATTTTTCTTTTACAAAACTTAACTTCGATTCAACTTGATATGTTTCTAATACTTCTCCACTAATTGCTTCTTTTTCTTTTGCAATTTGAAGGTTATCTTCATTTGTTAAAATCATGTCTTTTGTTAGTTCTAAAGATTCATTGTACTGAAGTAATCCATTGTATGCATTTACTGTTTCTGCAATTACGTTTTCAATACTTAATGTAGTTCTATATTTGTTAGCTAAATCATTGTGTTTTGCTTCTCTAATTTGACTTGGTGTTAAGTCTCCATCATATAACATTTGATTTAAAGCAATACCAAAGTTATAACCATCTTCTTGAGCAGAACCGTCTTGTAAAGTTCCATTCCTATTATCATCATAATCACTTTCGATACTACTTTTTTCAATTCTTCCATCAATATCGATTCTTGGAAGATAGTTTGCTTCTCTTTCATCAATGTACTTTCTAAAAGCTTGTTGATTATTTTTTTCAGCAATAATTTCAGGATTGGTTGCCATAACTTTTTCTACACCATCTTTTAGACTCAATGCATGTAAAGATGAACTTGCAAGCATTGATATACAAGCAAACTTAAGCATTTTTTTAACTAACATATTTTTCTCCTATTTATACTAAGACATAATTTCGAATAATTTTTTATGTTACTTTACTTAGATTTTACTTAATATAAACTTTATAAAGGCATTTTTGTAAACATTTTATTCTTATATATGTAATAAAACATAATTTTTAAGAATACATTTCTTAATTTAAAGTAAATTTCATTATTATTATATAATTAATTTTATGTAAGAGTAACAATGAAAAACAACAATGACCTTAGTAAGATCCTAAAAAAACTATCAATTCTATATATTGAAGATGAACAAAATATTAGAGATAATGTAAAAAAAGTTCTAGAACTTTTCTGTAATAGTGTTTTCGATGTAGAAAATATTGAAGATGCTCAAAAAACACTAAATAAAAAAAGAATAGACATTATCATTTCAGATATAAATTTACCAACAACTAGTGGTATAGAGTTTATTAAAGATTTACGTCAAAATGATAAAACTATCCCAGTAATATTATTAAGTGCATACACAGACAAAAATTATTTACTAGAAGCAGCAAAGCTAAAACTTGTTGATTATTTAACAAAACCAGTTGATTTCAAAACATTAAATAACGCACTATTAAAATGTGTTCAAGACATATTAGACAACTCTAGATATATAATTGATTTTAACAATGGTATTGAATATAATGTACTGTATAAAACACTTGTTCATAAAGAAAATAATTGTGAAATAACATTAACGTCAAAAGAATTGACACTTTTAGATTTCTTAATAAAAAACAACAATAGAGTACTATCACACGATGAATTAAAGGTAAACTTATGGGAAGATGAACTTGAAGCTACTGATTCTGCATTAAAAAACTTGTTAAATAAATTAAGAAAGAAGATAGGTAAAGAGACTATTAAAAATATTTCTGGTGTTGGTTTTAGACTAGAGTACTAAAAATATAAAGTCTATTAATTTTTTAGTAAAAAAAAGGGGACATAGATAATCTATGTCCCCTTTATATCATATAAGTAATTACTATAATGCAGTTACGTTTTGAGCTTGTGGACCTTTTTCACCTTGTCCTACTTCAAAAGATACCTTTTGATTATCTTCTAATGAAACTCTTCCATACCCTGTACTATTAATTTGTCTATAGTGTACAAATAAATCTTCTCCACCATTATCTGGTTGGATAAATCCGAAACCTTTCTCACTATTGAACCATTTTACTGTTCCTGTTGCTAATTCTGACATGTTTTTCCTTTGTTTTTATATATGCTTAATAATCCTAATTCTAATTACAAATGCATATTTCTAACAAATTCTAGTCAAATTCTTGACAAAAACTAGTAAAAATATATTATTTTAAATTGTATATTTTAGATTAAAAAAATGGAGGAGCTAGTCGGACTCGAACCAACGCATACAGGATTTGCAATCCCGGGCATTACCAACTTTGCTATAGCTCCGTTTTAAAATCATTTAACAATAAAAAGAAAAATGATTAAAAAAAATGGCAGAGAGCAAGGGATTCGAACCCTCGGAGGCGTGAACCTCGCCGGTTTTCAAAACCGGTCCATTCGACCAACTCTGGCAACTCTCTACATTAAAATAAAGTGGTGCGAATGGTGAGAATCGAACTCACACTCCGAAACCGGAATGGGATTTTAAGTCCCACGCGTCTACCTATTCCGCCACACTCGCACACTACTAATAAATATTTTGAGATGTTCTTCTCAAAATGGACTGGAATTATAATAGATTTTTTTTACTTTGTCAAGAGTTTTTTTATTTTTTTTGAAATTTTTTTTATTTAATGAAAAATGAAAAGCAAAAAATGTATAATGCATGCCATAAAAAAGCCGAATAAAAGGATATAAATTGAGAAGTGATGAAGTAAAAAAAGGATTTGATAGAACACCTCATAGGTCACTATTAAGAGCAACAGGATTAAAAGACGAAGATTTTGATAAACCATTTATTGGAGTAGCAAACTCTTTTATTGAATTAATTCCAGGACATTTTTTCTTAGATAAAGTATCAGCTATTATAAAAGAAGAGATTAAAGCAAATGGATGTGTTCCATTTGAATTCAATACAATTGGTGTTGATGATGGTATTGCAATGGGCCATGATGGTATGTTATTTTCATTACCATCGAGAGAACTAATTGCAAGTTCAATTGAAACAGTAATGAATGCGCATAAATTAGATGCAATGATTGCTATTCCAAACTGTGATAAAATTGTACCAGGTATGATTATGGGTGCATTAAGAGTTAATGTTCCAACAGTATTTGTAAGTGGTGGACCAATGGAAAAAGGTTATACGCAAGATGGAACTCCTATTGACTTAGCAACTGCTTTTGAAGCTGTTGGTAAACATGAAGCAGGAGAGATGAGTGATGAAGAGTTAAAAGATATCGAGTGTAATGCATGTCCAAGTGGTGGTTCATGTTCTGGTATGTTTACAGCAAACTCTATGAATACACTTATGGAAGCTATGGGAATTGCACTTCCTGGAAATGGAACAATTTTAGCTTTAACACCTGAGAGAGAAGAGTTATACAGAAAAGCTGCAAGAAGAATTTGTGAAATTGCTAAAGATGCACAAGCTAGAGAAAAATTCCAATTAAGAAATATATTAAATGAAAATGCAGTTAGAAATGCATTTGCTGTTGATATGGCAATGGGTGGTTCTTCAAATACAGTATTACACATGTTAGCAATTGCAAAAGAAGCTGGTGTTAATTTTAATTTAGAAGATATTAATTCTATTTCTAAAAAAGTTTCTCATATTGCTAAAATTTCGCCATCATTATCTACTGTTCATATGGAAGATATCAATAAAGCTGGTGGTGTAAATGCAGTTATGAAAGAGATGACAAAAAGAGGAGATGATATTTTAATTGATAATCCAACAGTTACTGGTGAAACAATTTTAGAGAAAATCTCTGATGCATATATCAAGGATACAAATATTATTCATACAATAGATAATCCTTACTCTAAAGTTGGTGGATTAGCTATTTTATATGGTAATTTAGCACAAGAAGGTGCTGTAATTAAAACTGCTGGAATTACAGGGGAGAGAGTTTTTACTGGTAGTGCAGTATGTTTTGATGGACAACCAGAAGCTATTAAAGGTATTGTTGAAGGTAAAGTTAAAGCTGGAGATGTAGTTGTAATTAGATATGAAGGCCCAAAAGGTGGACCTGGTATGCAAGAAATGCTTGCACCTACTTCGCTTATCATGGGAATGGGACTTGGTGATAAAGTTGCATTAATTACTGATGGTAGATTTAGTGGAGCTACAAGAGGCGCTTCAATTGGTCACGTGTCACCAGAAGCTGCAGAAGGTGGAATGATTGGATTATTACAAGATGGTGATGAAATTCATATTGATGTTGACCAATACATTTTATCTGTGAATTTAACTGATGAAGAAATTGCTAAAAGAAAAGCAAACTTCAAACCTCTTAAAAAACCTCTTAACTCATCTTGGTTAGGACAATATAGAGCTCTTGTAACAAATGCAAGTAACGGAGCAGTTTTAAAAACTGATTTATAAGAACTAAAATAGGGTTTAATCCCTATTTTAGTTAACTTTTTATTAACTATTGATTGAAAAATAGTTTACTCTTATACTTTACAATCTAAATATAAAAAATTTTAAAGGACGTGAAGTGAAAAAAATGCTTTTTATTGTTTCAACACTAATTGTTTCTCAGCTATTTGCAGAATCAATAGATTTTGAGATAATGGATAAAAATCCGCAAAGAGTTATTCCAAATACGCAAAATCAAATCTTATCATTTAATGATAGTATTAAAGACTCAATACATTCTATTGTAAACATTTCGGCAAAAAGACATGTTAATAATTCGGTAAACAACCTACCATTACAAATGTTTAACGACCCATTTTTAAGAAAATTCTTTGGAGATCAGTTTGGACAACAATTCAAACAAAATAGAATTCAAAGATCACTTGGTTCAGGTGTTATTCTTTCAAAAGATGGATATATAGTTACGAACAATCATGTTATTGAAAATGCTGAAGAAATTACAGTTACTATTGGAAATAATCCAACTGAATATAATGCAAAACTAATAGGTAAAGATTCTGATAGTGATTTAGCTGTAATAAAAATTGAAGCTACTAAATTAACGCCTGTGAAACTAGGTCATTCAACTGATTTAAAAATTGGTGATATGATTTTTGCTATTGGTAATCCATTTGGTATTGGAAGTACTGTAACTCAAGGTATTATTTCTGCACTAAATAAAAATAAAGTAGGAATTAATAGATATGAAAACTATATTCAAACTGATGCATCAATAAACCCAGGAAACTCTGGTGGTGCTTTAGTTGATTCAAGGGGTGCTTTAATTGGTATTAATACGGCAATTATTTCAAAATCAGGTGGAAATAATGGTATTGGTTTTGCAATTCCAGTTGCTATGGTTAAAGATGTTGTAAAAAAACTTGTTGAAGACGGTAAGGTTACTAGAGGATACTTAGGTGTTTCTATTAGTGATTTAGATAAAGATACAGCAAAAGTATATAAAAGAAAACAAGGTGCTTTAGTACTTGATGTTGCAGAAGATACACCTGCACATAAATATGGTTTAAAAAGAGGAGATTTAATCTACTCTGTTGATGGAAAAAAAGTTACAGACAGAACATCTCTACAAAATATCATTGCATCATTTAAGCCAAAACAAGAAGTAGAAATAAAGCTAGAAAGAAATAATAAAAATATTGAACTTGACATAGTACTTGCAGATAGAGCAGGATTAGTAAAAATTCAAAGTGCAAATGGAAAAGTTTTAGGTGGATTAACATTAAGTGAAATTAATTTAGAAAACCAAAAGAAATATAGATTACCATCTGGAATAAGTGGAATTTTAATTTCTTCAGTTGAGCCTAAATCAAGTGCAGAAAAAGCAGGTTTCCAAGCTGGTGATGTGATTATTCAAATTGAAGATATTGAAATCAAAAATTTCCAAAATGTTGAAACATCACTAAAAAAATATGCTAATAAGCATAAAAGAATTTATGTAAATAGATACGGTCAAACTATTCTATTTGTAATTAAATAAAAGGATTTGCCATAATAAAGGTATTAATGATAGAAGATGATTTAGAGTTAGCTCAAATCATTACTGATTACTTAAAATCATTTGATATAGAAGTAACAAATATAGATAGTCCATATACTGGATTATCTATGATTAGTGTAAATAAGGATTTTCAACTTTTGATTTTAGATCTAACTCTACCTGAAATTGATGGTTTAGAATTAATCCCTAAAATTAGAGAAAACTCTGATATACCAATAATTATATCTAGTGCTAGAGATGATATTTTAGATAAAGTAATGGGTTTAGAAAGGGGAGCAGATGATTATTTACCAAAACCATATAATCCAAGAGAACTTCAAGCTAGAATCAAAACTATTTTAAAAAGAATAGATTCAAACGCAACAAAAACAAAAACAGATAATACTCCAGCAAGTGTTTTTGAAATAAAAGAAGATGATATGCAAATATTATTCAAAGATACAGCTTTAACATTAACTTTAGCAGAATATGACATTTTAAAGCTGCTTGTTCAAAGAAACCATGGGGTAGTTGCACGAGAAGATTTTATTTATGCAAGTGATAATATTGAAGATGATTCATCTTTAAAAAATATTGATGTAATAATTTCAAGAATTAGAACAAAACTAGCAAAAGTTGACAATAGCAGAACATATATTAAATCAGTTAGAGGTATTGGATACCAGCTAGTATGATAAGAAACATCTCTATTTCTACATTTATTAACATAATATTTTCTCTAGCTTTTTTATCTATTTTTATAACATTTGCAATGTTTATAAGATACGATAAACAAAAGCATGAACTTTCACTACAGAATAGATATGAATTAATTGCAGAAAACTTTTTAACAGCTTTTCAAAATCAACCAACAAGTGATTCTTTACTAAGCTTATATAAAAAATTCAGGGTTTCTCCTGTTCAAGAAAGAGAAGATAAATTAGAAATTATAAAAAAAGCTCAAGAGCTAACAATCACACAAACTTATTTAGGCACATATAGAGTTTATAAATACAATCAAGACTACTTTATTTATGTCCAACAGTTTGGTTATAACATAATGCTAAAAGATGCAAGAAAGCATGGCTATAGCATGGCTGTTATTATTATTGGATTTATCATATCTATAATTACATTTTTATTTTTATATGAAATTTTAAAAAGAAAATTAAAACCATTAAAAATTTTAAATAAACAGATTATTGAATTCTCAAATGGAAATAAAGACATCAAGATTAAATGCATAAGTAATGATGAAATTGGAACAATTGCAAAAAGTTTTGATGAAGCAATTACAACAATAAATAATCAATCAAAATCAAAAGATTTATTTATGCGTAATATGATGCATGAACTAAAAACACCAATAACAAAAGCTATGTTTATAGCTGAAACGTTAGAAGATGAAAAAACAAGAGATACTTTACAAAAAGCCTTTAAAAGAATGGATGACATTATTAAGGAGCTTGCAACAGTTGAAAAGCTAACCTCTCAAAATACAATGCTTTATAAAGAAGTTAATAGATTTTCTAACATCTACACAAAAACTATTGAGCTTATGATGATAAACTCTGAAAATATTGCTTCAAAAATTAGAGATTTTACATTTGAAGTTGATTCTTATATGTTTTGTATTGCTCTTAAAAATTTAATTGATAATGCAATTAAATTTTCACCAAATAAAAAAGCAATGATTAATGCGAATAAAGAAAAAATAGAAATCATTTCTTTAGGTGAGCCTTTAAAACATGATTTAGAATACTACACAGAAGCTTTTTCACAAGAAGAAAAAAGAAGTGATGGATTTGGATTAGGTTTATATATTGTTAAAACAATAGCAAATATGCATGGATATAAGTTAAGCTATAGATATAGCGATGGGAAAAATTATTTCACGATAGATATGACCAAGTAAATTTTTACTTGTCACATCTAACATTACTCATAACCTCAAACCAGCTTCTTGAAAAATTCTTTTTAATATATTTTTCTCGATGTGGAACAATACATCCAGAACAGTTTTGGTGAATATAATCTTCACCTATAAATTGGTCTCCATCTTTTGAATTTATACTACAAGTTGAGTATAAAGTTTTTCCATCATCAGTTATTTCAAAGCCTTCATCTTTAAACCTAAAGTTTGGACAGGCACATAAATAACAGTTTAAATCCTCATAGTCATGACATTTTTTATTGTCTTTATACAATGGACAAAAATCTGGTTCATTTTTTACCATATTATCAAATCTAAAATACTGTATTACCTCATCAACTGTTTTATCTTCAAGTTTCTTCATTACGTTAGCATGAAGTTTACCTTGCTTTTCAAACCATTCATTATAAGTCAATTATTTCTCCTTTTATTTTATACTAGACATTAATGTTTTAACATCTATTCTTTTTTCCATTTTATTAACAAAATCATCTATTGTATTTTTTTTATACTCTTTAAAATCAAAACCTTCATAATGTTTATTTATTGTTTTAAAATAATCACTTCTAAAAGAGTTGTCATTAAATATTTCATGTACAAATGTACCTTTAAAATTATATTTTTCAAAATAGATTATATCTTTTTTAGAAACTCCTTGATGTATTTCAAAGCCATTTAATGTATAACCAAAGAGCTTATATCTCTTTTTTTCTAGTATTTTATCTTTTTTAAATACAATTTCATCAGAAATCATTCCAAATCCATCTTCAACAATTGGCTCTATATTTTCTACACAAGAACTATCATCAAGTTTTTCAAACATCATTTCATATCCACCACAAATAGCAAATATATTTTTACCATAATTACTAATCTGTTCAAATAATCCATTTTGTTTTAACCACTGTAAGTCTTTTATTACTAATTTACTTCCTGGAAGAATTATCACATCAAATTTATCTAGTGAAATATTTGAACTAATAAACTCAAGCATTATTTCACTATCTGCTATTAATACTTCAAAGTCATTGTAATTACTCATATGAGGATATGCTATTATTCCTACTCTTATTTTAAATTCATTTTTGTTTTGAACAAAATTTTGTAAACTAGCGCTATCTTCAAATCCTAAATTAAAAGGCTCATAGGGAAGTACTCCTAAAACTGGGATTTTAAAATCCTCTTGTATTATTCTAACACCCTCATCAAATAAACTCATATCCCCTCTAAACTTATTTACAATAACACCTACGACATTATCACGTAGTTTCTTTGGTAATAAATTGTAAACACCCCAAATAGAAGCAAATACCCCTCCTTTTTCAATATCAGCAACTAATATAATTTTAGTATCATAAGTATCTGCAATAAAGATATTTGATAAGTCTTTATCCATTAAATTAAGTTCAACTGGACTTCCTGCACCTTCACATACTACACAATCATACTTACTATCAAGATACTCAAAACATCTTTTAACGCAAGGTTTTAATAAATCTAAATCTCTATAATACTCTCTTACATTTTTATCACTAACAACTTTTCCTTCAACTATTAAAGAAGCACTGTTTCCACGACCAGATTTTAATAATATTGGATTTAAATGATATGATGTTTTTTCATCCAAAACTTCACTTTGGAAGTATTGAGCAATAGCTATTTCACTATTATCATCACACACATGGGAGTTATTTGAGACATTTTGTGCTTTAAAAGGAATTGTTTTATAGCCATTATTTTGCAATATTTTTGCAATCACAAAAGTTATTGTTGATTTTCCAGCATCACTACTTGTGCCAAAAATAGATATATTTTTTATTTTATTCAAACTTATTACTTTTTATAAATTTATTATTTTAATACTACATACACAATAAAAATTTTATTTTTTCGTATTTTATAGATATAATTAAGCAGTAAGTATAAGAATAATTACTTAAAGTAAAGAAAAATTATGAAAATTGTTGAATTAAAATATATCTATATCATTGTTTTTGCTTCCTTAGCAACTTGGAGTTTTTTTGCATACTTCACAATGAGTGCACAAATAAATAGCCAAAAAAACTATGCTAAAATAATCAATCTTAGTGGTAAACAAAGAATGCTTTCACAAAAAACAACTTTAATTGCAAAAAGATTCTATGAATCAAAAGATCAAAAGCTAAAAATACATCTAAAAGAATTAATTGATCTAATGAGAAAAGATCACACCTTTATAATAAAAAATTTAAAATCACATGAATCTAAAACTATATATTTTAAAGAACCTATAAACTTAAATAAACTAGTAAAAAATTACTTAGAGTTATTATCACTTTTTTATAAAACCTTAGATTTCAAACTTCTCAAAAAGATTGAAAATACTTCTTTTGAATTACTACCAAAATTAAATGATGCTGTATCACTTTTTGAGCAAGAGAGTAATAAAAGAACACAAGAGCTTCTAAAAAAAGAAGAATTTATACTCATAGGTACACTTCTTACATTAATATTAGAAGCTTTAATAATTGTTATTCCATCAATAAGAAAAGCCAATAGAAAAGAAAAAGAGTTAAAAGAGTTAAATAAAACTTTACAAGATAAAATAGAGTTTGCAATAATAGAGAACTCAAAAAAAGATAAACTATTAGAGCATCAATTTCATATTTCGCAGATGACTGAAATGATTACAAATATAGCCCATCAGTGGAGACAACCACTATCAGTTATATCTACAATTGCTAGTGGTATAAAACTTGAAAAAGAGTTATCTGATAATCATGATAAACAAACCATAGAGAAATTAGATAGCATCATAAAAAAAACTTCGAAGTTATCAGCTACTATTGATAACTTTATAGACTTTTTAAAACAAGATACAAAAAAAGAGCAACTACTAGTCCTTAGAGAAATTGATAAAGTTCTTAGTATTTTAGAGTCTACATTTAAATATCATGAAATCAATATACAAAAGAAGTATGGTAGTGGTGATATTTTACTTACTGGTAATTCTTCTGATTTAACTCAAGTATTATTAAATATATTATCAAATTCTAAAGATTTTTTAATAAGTAGAAAAATCAAAAATAAATGGATTAGTATAAATATTTTCAGAGAATCAAATTTTATAAAAATTGAGATTGAAGATAATGCAGGAGGAATAGAGAACTTTAACTTAGATAAAGTATTTGATATCTATTTTACAACTAAGCATCAAAGTCAAGGTACGGGATTAGGACTTTTCATTTCATATGAACTTATCAAAAAAAGCTTTAATGGTGATATAAGAGTATCAAATACACAAAATGGCGCTTTATTTAGTGTTATAATACCTATTAATCAAAGCTAGAATGTTTTAAAAATTTCTAAATGTCAATAATACTTTAGCAATAACTCTCACTTCATCTTTTTCATAAATAAGATGAGAAAAATCTTTGTTAATAGATACAAAGTACTCTTTATCATCTATAATTTTTGATTGTTTAATCCACATTTTATTTTCATAATATACTAAAAATATTTGATTATTTTCAAATACATTTTGTGATAAATCTGAAACTACTAAACCCTTATCACTAATAACTGGTTCCATAGATTTACCATCAACTTTTGTTACAAATAAAGATTCTAAGTTATATGGTTTTTTTAATAAAAAACAGGAAAACTCTACTTTCTTATTTTGAACTTTTCCATCTATAATTTCACTAAAATCTAAACTTATTAAAGACATTTAAATCCTTTTATTTATACTCTAAACTATTTACTAGTAGTTTCTTATTTTTAAAAGGATCAATAATAGCTTCAATCTCATCAAACCTATATTTTAATCTAAATCCTATACTTGAACCTTTGGCTGTACTTTCCAATATATAATATGGCTTCCCATTTACAAATAAGGCTTTTTTATTCTTAAGTTCTTTACTCATATGAACAATTACAAATATGTGCTTAGGAACTAGTACAAAAAATGCTTCATAATTTTTTACTTTTAACATAGAAATAAGAAGATTAGATTTATCATCACAATCTCCAAAATTTTGCTCAACAACTTGCTTTGAACTTCTTGCAACAGACTCATTGATTTTATAAGGAATTGCTGTCACAAAATCCAACATTGATTGAATTTCACAAGTAATATTACCTTGACAATTTTTTGTTAAATGATTAGCAAGTTTTTTTGTATAATCATCAGTTCTTACTTGGTTTACATAAGTTAAATCACCAATATCAATAAACTGATTTTTTACAATAAAAAAAGATGTAATAATCATATAAAAAAGATATGCAATAAATATTATTGAAATTATAAAAGAAAAGTATTTTAAATATTTATTATCAACTAACATATCTTTTCAAAAGCCTCTTTTAATGTCTTGTTTGATTTTGAATCTTTTACTGATATTTTCATATAATTTTCATCTAGAAAATCAAAATCACTACAATTTTCAACAAGTATTTTAAATGTCTTTAATTTTTCTTGAAACTCTTTTGCAGTTATATTCTTTAGTTTTATTAAAAAATAATTTACATTTGAATCAAATACTTCATCCACTAAATTACTACTTTTTAAAATCTTTTCTAGCTCTATTTTATTTTTTAAATTTATAGCTTTTGAGATACTTTTAAAACTTCTATCTTCAAAAGCTGATTGCAAATAGTTTACATCAAAAATAGATATTTTCCATGAAGTTTCAAATCTTTTAAGTTTTTCAATATTTTGTATAGTTGAAATTAATAAACTAACATTAACTCCATCACTTCCATAAAACTTTGTTAATGATTTTAAAATATATATTTTCTCATAATTGTTTAAATACTTTATACAAGATTCACCCTCACAAAAAGGCAAAAAACTTTCATCTATTAAGATAGTACAATTTTGTTCTTTCCAGTAAGCAATAAGTTTTTCCATATCATAGTATTTACCATCTGGAAAGGAAGGGTTTAGAAACACAATTAAACTATCAGCTTTTACTGGCAAATAAATATCTTCAAATCTATTTATTGTTCTTAATTGATATCCAAAGTTTATGCAAGCTTTTTTGTATTTCATATTTATAGGAGAGTATAATGTACAATGGGTTAAATTCAAGTATTTAAATAAAGCAAAAATAGAACTACTATGGCCATTAAAAAGTTCAAACTGATTAATATTTAAATTATAGTTATTTGATATTTTTTTATTTAGTTTTTCATAATTTGGAGAAACTGAAGTATCTAAAGAATTAAAATCAATATTTATATTTGGTTTTAAAAAGTTTATACTAGATGAGAAATCAATTAGTTCATTAATATCACAATTTAAATCTTTTGCAAGCTGTTTTTTATATTCAAACATTTTCATAAAAATATAATCATCTCCTTATAATTCTAAGAAGTTTTTAATTCCAGTAAATACAATTTGTGCCGAAAGTGCTGCTAAAAAAAGTCCCGTAATCTTTGAAATGATAAGCAAACCTTGTTTACCTACAATTCTTTCAATTATATTTGAAGTATAAAGCATTAAACCTATTACTAAAATTGCACAAACTAAAGCTAAGCTACCCATTAACATAGAAGATGTATTTTCAAAATTTGCACCCATTACAAGTAAGATACCAATAGTTCCAGGACCTACTGTTACAGGAATAGCTAAAGGAACAACGGCTAATTGCAAGATATCTTTATCTCCAACTTTAGAAGTATCTTTACTACCTCTTACTAACTCAATAGCAGATAAAAAAAGTAAAGCTCCAGCACCTATTCTAAAAGCATCTAAAGTAATTCCAAATATATCAAAAATATGTTTACCAAAAAACACTAAAACCAAACTCATTACAATAACAGAAGTAGTAACTTTTATTGCTAGTGCTTTTCTATCATGAGATGAAGCATCATGAGTAACTGTTAAAAAAACAGATAATACAAAAAATGGTGTCATAATAAAAAACATTTTTAAAAATGTTGAAATAAATACTTCCATAGAGTTATCCTATAAACTTATAATCTTAATTTTGAAAAAGTATATCTAATATATTATTTATAAAGTATTTAATTTATATTGAATAAAAAAGGGAGTGAATCCCTTTTTAAAAGTTTTTGTTAATGATTTCTAAGAATTGTTCAGGGTTTTTATAACCTACAATTTTTGCAGATTTTATCTCATTGTTATTTGTATCAAAAAACACAAGAGCAGGAGGTCCTACAACTCCAAATTTAGATTGAAGTGCTTTATCATCATCAGTATTGTCTGTTACATCAGCTTTTAATAAAGTGAATTTTTCTAATACTTTTAAAACTCTTTCATCTTTAAAAGTGATATTATCTAACTCTTTACAAGATACACACCAAGTAGCCCAAAAGTCTAACATTACTGGCTTTGTTGATTTTTTAATTGCATCTTCTAACTGAGCTATATTTTTAATTTTTGTAAACTCTAGTTTTTTACTATCAGCAATTTTTCCAGAAGTAAACTTTTCTAATGGATTTAAAGGATTAGTAGCTCCACTAATTGCTCCTACTAATAAAGTTGCACCTAAAATAAGTGATACAATTGATATTACTTTTATTAAAATATGTTCATATATTTTTAAATAAACTGCCGTTCCAATAAATAGTAATGACCATAAAGTCATAGTAATACTTGGATTTAAAACTCTATCAAGTAACCAAATAGCAACTGCAAGCATTACAATTCCAAAGATTTTAGTTACATTTTCCATCCAACCACCTGGTTTTGGCATAAACTTACCTGCTCCAATTCCAATAAGAAGTAATGGAACACCCATACCTAAACTCATAACAAATAGCGCAAGGCCACCTAAAACAGCATCACCTGTTTGACCAATATAAACAAGTGCCCCAGCAAGTGGAGGAGCAACACAAGGACCAACTATAAGTGCTGATAAGAATCCCATAATTGCAATTCCAAAGATTCCTTGTTTTTCTTTTCCATCTGTTGTTTTATTGATTTTAGCTTGAACACTTTGAGGTAATTCTATTTGGTAATATCCAAACATAGAAAAAGCCAATGCTACAAATATAGCTGCAAAAACACTAAGTACCCAAGGGTTTTGTAATGCTGCTTGTAAATTTGCTCCAAATAATCCTGCAATTACTCCAGCAATTGTATATGCTAAACTCATAGCTAATACATAAACAAGTGATAATAAGAATCCTTTTGATGCACTCATTTGCTCATTTGAGCCAGCTTTTACAATAATTGAAGATAAAATTGGAATCATAGGGAAAACACAAGGAGTTAAAGCAAGTAATAATCCAAAGCCAAAGAATGTAGCTAAAACTAAAATAATAGACCCATCTTTTAATGTATTTGCAATTGAGTCTGTTTCGTTTATATTTTCACTTTTTTGTACTTCTTGTTTTTGTTCTTCTTTTACATCACTAATAATTGTATTAGAAGAAGTATTACTTCCTAAAGTAACTGTAGTTTTCTTACTCATTGGAGCATAACAAAGTCCGGCTTTTGAACATCCTTGGAATTTAACTTCTAATTCGTACTCTTTTGAAGATATTTTTGATTGTAATAATGAATTTGGAATTACAATATTTAAATCACTAAACTGAACAATAAACTCTTCATAAGCTACAGGTTCAGGTATATTTATATCCTCAGTGATATCTATTTTTTCTGGTTTTGTAATAAGAACTTTTATTTTGTCATCATATAAATATATTTCATTCCCCAATTTAATTGAGAAACTTGTTTGAGTATCAGTTTTTTCAAACTTTGTTATGAAAGCCTCATCTGGTTCTAAAAAAGTATTAAGTTGTAAGCCAAAAACATAAATACTTGTAAGTAAAATTAAAAATATTTTTTTCATTAAATCCACCAATTAATTAAAATCTGTATTTGATTTTTCTAAAAGTTTATCTGGTGATATTACACCTACATGAGCATCGATTAATTCACCATTTTTAAAAAACAATAAAGTGGGTAAACCTTTTACTCCATATCTAAAAGCAATATCACTTTGCTTATCAAAATCAACTTTAAAAATTTCTACATTATCTGGCTTTATAATATCAAAATCTTCTAAATTCTTTGCAACAATCTTACAAGGAGGACACCAGTCTGCATAAATATCTATTATTACATTTTTGTCTTTTATTTTTTCATCAAAATTATCTACTGTTAATTTTTCAAATCCAAATAGTGATATAAAAGAAAACGACAGTATAAATAAAGCTTTTATCATATAAACCTTTCTATTTTTTTGTATTATAATAAAATTTTGTAAAGAGTTTGTTTATAGACTATTATAATTTAAAATTTTAGTTTTTATATAAGAATTAATTATAAAAATTAATGGTAAAATTTTACACTAAAGGATAATAATGGATCAATTAGCAGACTTAAAACCTTCAATTGTTGAAAAAATGATTGATGATAATATAGTAATGATAGATGTAAGAAGAGAAGATGAATTTAGAAGAACAGGTGTTATAAAAAATGTTCATCTTTTAACATTTTTTGATGAATATGGAAATTATGATGTTGAAAAGTGGATGAATGAATTTGAAAAGTTAGTTCCTTCAAAAGAACAAACTTTTGTATTAATTTGTGCCCATGCAAATAGAACTAGAAATATCGGTGATTTTTTAGTACAACAAGGCTATAAACACACAGCACATCTTATGGGTGGAATGGCACTATGGCAACAAGAGTTAAGAGAAACTATAGAGTATAAATAACTACTCTATAATCTCTTCCGCGTTTAATTCTACAAACTCACTTTGCTCAATTGCATCTTCATTAAAATACTCAATTTTATCTTCAGCAATTTGTAAATCTTTTAATTTAGCTATATGAAAAATCGCATCCCCTTCTTGAACTAGAGGAATTTGAGATTTACCTATAATTACTCCATCAAAAGAGGCTTTTATTTCTAAACTATCATCATCTAAAGGTTCATCAATATAAGCTATAATTTCACCTTCTTGTACAATATCACCTAAAGCTTTTATAGTTCTTAACATTCCACTTCCATTTGATCTAGTCCAAGAACTATTTTGTGAAACGATAGGAGTTTTATATGCTCTTTTTTTAGTGATTTGAGGGAGCATATTAAGCTCTCTTAACACATTTACAATTCCTTTTACACCAATTCTAATTGAAGTTTCATCAAATCGTAATGCCTCACCAGCTTCATATAAAAGTACAGGAATATTATTTTCTAAAGCTGTAGCTCTTAACGAACCATCTCTTAAATCACTATGCAATACAACTGGTGCTTCAAAAGCTTTTGCAAGAGCAAATGTTTTTTCATCTTTTATATTTGTTCTCACTTGTGGTAAGTTTGATTTATGGATTGCACCAGTATGCAAATCCATTCCTAAATCACATTTACTTAAAACCTCATCATAAAAAATTTTTGCAATTCTACTTGCAAGTGAGCCTTTACTACTTCCTGGAAAACTTCTATTTAAATCTCTTCTATCAGGTAAATACCTTGATAGAGTCATTATTCCATATACATTTACAATGGGAACTAAAACTAAAGTTCCTTTTAATCTACTAAGAACTTTTAGTTTTCTAAGACGTCTAATAATTTCAATGCCGTTTAATTCATCACCATGAATAGCAGCACTTATAAAAATCATTGGACCATCTTTTTTACCTCTTATTACTCTAATAGGTAAACTTGTTGGTGTACTATAAAGTTTTGGTAACTCTAAATTAATAGTTTTTGTTTCACCTTTTTTAACTTCAATTCCACCAAATATATATTTGTCAGTATTCAAGCTATGCTCCAATATTATCTCTTTTTATTCTTTTCTTTCTTTTTGGTTCATCATCATTTTTTGGTGTTACATTTTGATGTATATAATCCATCACTTTTGAAGCAATATCAATATTTGTTGATTTTTCAATTCCCTCTAATCCTGGACTTGAATTTACTTCCATTACAAGAGGGCCTCTACTTGAAGGAATCATATCAACACCACAAACACCAAGACCCATTGCTTTTGCAGCAGCTAGGGCAGTTGATTTTTCTTTTCTTGTTAGTTTATATGATGTTGCACTTCCACCTTGATGTAAGTTTGATCTAAAATCACCCTCTGCTCCTTGTCGTTTCATCGCACCGACAACTTCACCATTTACAACAAAAGCTCTAATATCAGCTCCCCCTGCTTCTTCAATAAACTCTTGAACTAATAAATTTACATCCATTCCATAAAAAGCATCAAGTACTGATTTAGCAGCTTTTTCACTATCAACTAAAACAACTCCCACACCTTGAGTTCCTTCTAAGATTTTTAAAACTAATGGTGCACCTCCGCTTAATTCAATAACATCTTTTGCACTTGATTTATTTGAAGCAAATACAGTCTTTGGCATATCAACATCATGTTTTGAAAGTATTTGTAAACTTCTTAGTTTATCTCTACTTCTTTTAATTGCAAGGCTTCCTGTTACACTAAATACATCCATCATCTCAAAGTGTCTTACCATTGCAGTACCATAAAAAGTCCTACTTGCTCCAATTCTTGGAATTATTGCATCAGGTATTGGTAACTCTTCACCTTTATAATTGATTTTAAGTTCACCTTTCATAATTTCAATACTACACTTTAAGTAATCAATTACTCTAATTTCCCAACCTTTTTGTTCCCCTGCTTCAACTAATCTTTTAGTTGAATACAAGTTTTCATTTCTTGATAATATATAAACTCTCATTTTTAATTCTCTTCTTTTGATAAATACTCTTTTGAAACATCCACTAAAAAGTTGCCAGACAAAAACTTTCTTCCAATTAACATTGGAAATTTCATATCTGCTCTATTAGTTAAAGATATAACACTATACAACTCTTTGCCCATAAAATTTACTTTTACTTTTATTGATGGTCTAGTCTGGGTGGCTCCATTTGAGCTTTTTACTTTTTTTAATTTGTATAGAGGTATTTTAATTTTTTTGCCATGATAAGAAGGATGAATTTCATCTAATAAAGTGAAGTGAACAAAGTTATCTTCATCTATAAATATATCATCACAATGTAAAGCATTTGAATCAGCACCTGTATCAATTTTTGCATCTAAGTCAAACAATTCTAGATCTAAAATAGAAATAATTTCTTTTCTACCTACTACAATTTTTTTAGACATAATTAGTTCCTTAATAAAAGAAAATTATAGCACAATAATAAGTTAATCTTTACTATTTTATTGTTTGGGGAAAAACTAAAGTTATTTTAGTTCCTTTTGATACTTCACTTTTAATATCTATTTGTATTTCTAAGATATCACATAAGTTTTTAACTATATTCATGCCTATTCCTAAGCCATTTTCATTCTCTTTATAGTATCTTTTAAAAACTTTCTTTATATCTTTGATTCCTACTCCAGTATCTTCAATAGTAAGTATATTATCTTCTATATTTATACTTACCTTTCCATTTTTTTTATTATATTTACAAGCATTAGTAAGAAGGTTATCTATAATTCTATCTACACCATTTTTATTACTTTTAATATTTAAATTCTTTTGGGTTCTTTCAAAAGTCACTCTTGGATATATCTTTTCTAAAAGTTCTATTTTATTGTCAACTAATTCTTTAATTGAAATACTCTCATTTTTTATAATCTCTTTTGGATTTATAAACTCTAAATTTTTATACAAAGAAGATATAGTTTTAGCACTTAACTCAATTCTTTCTATCTCTTTAAAATCACCTCGTCTTCTTAGAAGTTTTGTATTTAATAAAATTGAAGTAGCTGGTGTATTTAAATCATGAATTAAATCTTTTAAAAAAGTTTCTAATAAAGTAAGTGCTTCTTTCATTGGACGCATTGAATACATAGCAAAAAATATAGAAATAAGTAAAATAAAGACAAAAATAAAGATACTAAAATTAAATATTTTCATTAAAAAATCATTATAAACTTTTTGATATTTCTTTTTATCATAAATTACTTTTAATAAATAAGGACCCTTTGTAGGCATCTTAAAATATGCACAAAGTCCTTCAGTACAATCATAGATTTTAAAAGTTTCTTTTTTATTACTATACTCTACAATATCTAAAGAAAATTTATCACTTTTAAAATCAAAAGTATAATCTTTCATCTGATATAAAATATTCTCCCTAATGTAGTTAATTTTATCTTGATGATACATATAAAGTACTATAGATGAAAAAATTATAAGAGGAATAAAAAATAAAAAAGTAGTTGTTAGTAGATATTTCTTTTCATATTTCTTCAAGTTTGTACCCTATTCCTTTTATATTTATTATCTCTAGATTAAGTATTTTCTTTAATTTACTTATTAATACTCTAAGTGCTGTATCTGAGGGTTTATTCATATAATCAAAAAAAGTGGATTTATCTACTGTAATGCCAACATTTCTTATAAGAAGAGCAAAAACATCTTTTTCTACATTTCCTAAAGAAACTTCTTTGTTATCTTTAAAAACTCTATTTTCGAGTAAATCAAAATTTATTTTTCCATATGATATAGTTGGATTTCTTCTTTTTAATGTAGCTTTTACTCTTGCAAGAAGTTCATCTGTATCAAAAGGCTTTTTTATATAATCATCACAGCCACAATTAAAGCCTTCTAGTGTTGATTTAGTATCAATCAATGCTGTAATAAAAAAAGTTGGAGTATTATCTTGAGCATCCCTTAGAAGTTTTAAAGTCTCTTTTCCATTTAATAAAGGAACATTTATATCAAAAAGATATAAATCATACTTATTATCATAAGTTGATTCAAGAACCTCTTCACCATCACTTACCAAAGTCACATCATAACCTTCATAAACGAGTAAATCAACCATACTTTGAGCTAAAATATTATCATCTTCTAGTAAAAGAATTTTCACTTCTTTATTCATTACTTTACTTTTCTATTTTAAAAGATTTTGTTGGAAGTTTACTTTTTGCTTTTATAATTGCGTTTGATTCTTCTTGAGCTTTTATGTTTTTAGTAGCTAATTCTTCTTTTAACTGGTTTATTAGTTCTTTTTTTTCAACTGAATCTTTAGATTCATGAATTTGTAAAAGTAGATTATCAATTTTTGTTGATTGAGAAAAAGAACTTGTACATAATATAATTAAGAATATAAATATTAAAGCTTTTTTAGCTTTCATAGTTTTCCTTTTATAGTTTTAATTTTTGATTTGATTATTAAAAGAGGGTGGGTTTTAAATTTTTTTAGATTACAGCTATTTTTCTTTGCTTTATTATAATTTTTATCATATACCTTAATAGCTGCATTTATATTTTTTGCAAAAACTGAAGGAGAGTTACTTTCAACTAAAAAAAGTTGAGCTTTAGCACCTAAGACATCTTTTTTAGAAAAATATGCTTTTTCAAACTCATTTAAAATATAGTTCTTTGAAAAAAGCATATCATCTCTATGTTTATTACAATATTTATATGTATGAACTATTTTTTTTACTTTTTTAATAGGTTCTTTTGTTTTTTTAATAGGCTTTTTTATTTTTTTGATGGGTTCTATAGGAGTTTCAATATTTCGTATTTTTATTTCTTTCTTCACACATCCAGTAGAAACAACAATAAAAATTATGCTAAAAAATATTTTGAAAATAGTTGACATTTTTACCTCTTAATATACTTTTTAATCTTTTTGAAAAGATGATGAGTATAATAGAAAAATAATAAAATATCAAATAAAATTAGAACTTACACTTAACTAACACTTATTATATATACTTCGTTTACATTTAAAAAATAGGAGAAATCAAAATGAAAATCATTTTAAAAAGTGCAGCTTTAGTTCTAGTAGGTCTTACAAGTCTTATTGCTTTACAAGCAAACGAAAAAGTAAATAATGAGCAACAAGTTGTAAAAGTTAAGATCAAAAAACAAGTAGATCAAAAAGAGCAAGAGCTTAAAGAGAAGCTAAAGGTTAAAGAGGAAAAAGAAGATAATAAAGTGAAAGAATCACTTAAAAAATAATTCCTTCTTATAAAAGAACTAAAGATAACTTTAGTTCTTTTAACTTCAAACTAAATACTTAGCTCTTTTTAGCTTCGCTAGCTTCTTTTAATATTTCTATTACATCATCTAAATTTTCATATGGAATATGAGACTTCCATTGTACATCTTGACCATTTAGAGAAATACCAATACTTACAATATCTGGTGTATCTTTACCATAAGGCTCAGTTACATTTGAGATTGAAATCTTTCCTTTTTTTGTACCAGCTAATGGTAATGTTCCTAATTCAGTAATTGTTGACATTTTATATCCTTAATTTTTTATATAGTTATTCTTACAAAAAAAAGCTTTTGTTTAATTAAAACTACTCAATATGAGGAGCAGGTTCACCTAAATAGAAACCTTGAAATTCATCTACACCAAGTTCCATTACGATATCAAATACCTCTTCATTATGAATAAACTCTGCAACTACTCTAATATTTAGAGCCTTTGTAAAGTCAATAATTGATTTTACCATCTCATAGGAATTTTTATCTGTATTAATATTTTTAATTAAAGAACCATCAATTTTAATATAATCAGGTCTAATTTTCAAGATATGAGCAAAATTTGAATACCCTGTACCAAAGTCATCAATGGCAATTTTAATTCCTTGAGCTCTATACCTTTTAATAAACTCTTCAAGTAAAGTATAATCAGAAATATAATCACTTTCTAAAATTTCAAATACAATTCTTTCTTTACTTTCACTATCAACTTTATCTAAATTTTTATTTAGCGATTCATTAAAGTCTGCATCCATGATATCTTTAAAACTTAGATTTAAAGTTATTTGTTTTTCTGTTTTTGTTAAATCTGAAAATGCTTGTGAAATAACTCTATTTGATAAAGGTAAATATTGTTTTGTTTTTATAGCAACATCAAAAAAGAAATAAGGAGATAAAAATACAGTTTTTCCCTCTTCATTAATATCTTCAATTCTCATTAGAGTTTCATATTTAACTATCTCTTTATTTCTATTAAATATTGGTTGATAAAAAGGTAATACTTTATTGTTTTGTAAAGCAAGTTTTATTTTCTCTCTCCAATACATAGATTTTTTAATTATCTCTTTTGTATCTATTTCATTGTTATATACGAAATATGGAATATTATTTTTCTTTGCTTTTTTAAGGGCAATTCCTGCTGTTTTTAATGGTTCATCTTGAGCGATAGAAATACCTAAAGTAATATTGATACTGATCTCTAAATCTAAATCATCTAAAATGATTGGATTGTTTTTAAATAGTTTTGATAAATCTTCAATAAACTCATTATATCTACTAAAGCCCATCATTTTCTTATCAACAAGTGCAAAAACATTTCCATAAATTCTATGTGCTGCAACACTATGTTTATTTGCAAAGTCAGTTAATATTTTAGCAGTTTCTATTAAAACTAAGTTACCAGTTGAGAATCCATATAATTCATTAATATCGTCAAATGCATCAATATCAATTAATGCAACCGATACAAAATCATTCTGTTTTATTTCATCTTCTAAGGCATTTCTATTTTTTAAATTTGTTAACTCATCATAATAAAGTTTATTTTTTATTTCTTGTGTTTTACTTTCAACTTGTTCATCTAAAGTGTTCTTACTTGTTTCAACTTGGTCTAATAAAGTATTGAATTGACTTGCTAAGAATCCTATTTCATCTTTTGATTTTCCACTATCAATTGAACCTGGATTATAGCTATTTGCCTTTTGAACATTTTGAAACATTTTATTTAAAGGTGCAATTACTTTTATTCCAATAAATATAGCAATAGCAGAAAGTATTCCAAATAAAAGCATAGAAATATTTAAAATTAGACTATTTGTACCATCAACAAAACTTGTGAAATCTTCTTTATAAATTGATGATACGATATACCAGTCTAATTTTTTATTATATTCAACCCATGATATTTTGTCATAATTGTAATTATATGGATCATATATTCTATTCCATTTATATTCAAAAGCCTGTCTTGAAGCGTAAGCATTTTTTATTTCATCAATCAAAAGTTTATTGTTAGTACTAGGTAGTATAAGTTTTGATAAGTCTTGAGAGGCAAACTCTCCGCTTGGGTCAACAATAACCTGACCTTTTGAATCAAAAATATAAATAAATCCACTCTTCCCTAATGTTACACTAGAAAGGAGGATTCTCATATTTTCTATAAATCTTTTTTTATCTTTTTCTTCAATTGATCTTGATTTATTATTTATTATTGTTACAATTTTATTATATTGTACTCTTGAATTTTGAACTTCTGTTTCACTTAGATAAGTATTAACCTTAGGAGACAAATAGAAAACTACGAATAACAAATATGCTAGTAGCCCTAAAATAAACATCCATCCGATTTTTAAAAATATTTTATTACTCATAATTTTTCCAATTCTTAAAACTAGCTATTATTTTATCTAAATTTTTATGAAATAAACTTATTAAAAAATAATTTTACTTATATGTAGCTATTTTTTGCCCAAATTTAACGTCTTTATTTAATAAATTATCTAATTCAATAATATTATTCTCCCAAAGCATTACTACAGTTGAACCCATTTTGAAATATCCCATACATTCACCTTTTGATATTTCAATATTATCATATTCATACACTTTTATTTCACTAGTATCTTTATTTGTTTCAACTCTTGGTTCAAATTCAAATACCATTTGACCAACGTTTAGAGCACCTACATAAACTAAGTAAAACAATCTTCCATTATTTTCACATTCTAGAATTACTCTTTCATTTTGAACAAATAAATCAAGTTCTTTATTTAAATATTTTAAATTCACTGGATAAAGTTTACCTGGAACATGAATTAATTTTTTTAGAATAAAATCACAAGGAGAGTGGTACCTGTGATAATCTTTAGGAGATAGATAGAAGTTCATAAACTCTCCATCTTTAACTCTTTTATAGTTATCTTTACTGTAATAAGTTAATAACTCTTCAACACTATATTCCATACCTTTGATTTGTAAAGCAGTATCAGCTTGTATCTTTCCACACTCAGTGATTAAACTATCACTTGGAGAAATAATTACATTTTCATCTTTATCAAATTGTCTTTTGATAATTAATTCTCTTGTGAATAAGGCATTCAAAGATTTATAGAACTTTGCTTTTTTAAACTCACTTAAATCAAGTTTCATTATTTTTGCATAACTATTGTTTATAATTTTTTGAAAAAATGGCGGAAACTCTTTTGATGCAAACTTTCCAAAATATTGAGATATGATATTAGTAATGTGCATTATATTCCTTGTCTTAAATTATAGTATTTTATCTTTATTTACTTCTCAAACCGCTTTAATAGAAAATTTGGTATCCTTGCAAACAAATATTAACAATTATTAAAAGGATTAAATATGTATAAAGTTGTAGTTTCTAACCAATGTGGTTGTTTTAAAAGAAGTAGTTTAGAAAGTAATTTACAATTTACTTCAAAAGATGATGCATTATTAAAAGCAATTGAAATGAAAGATAAAATGAATAGTGAATTTTGTAAGAAACATGAGTTTGAAGTTCAAGAGATGTACAATAATTTTGTAATTTCATTTTATACTGATGCTAGAGATAACTGCTGTGGAAATGGGTGTTGTGATTAAACAACACTCATTTTGGCATAAGAACTATAAGTCTACTCTTTTCTTTCATTCTTCCAGCATATTTTAAAGCTTCACTGCCACTTCCCCAGAAATAATCAGCTCTTACTTTACCTTTTATATCTACACCTCTATCATTTGCAATAACAATTTTTTTTATATCTTTATTTGAAATTGGATTTTTTGTATGTAAAAAAACTGGCAGTCCAAGTTTTATATAATTTGTATCTACTGCAATACTTCTTTTAGGTGTTAATTCAACTCCTAAACTACCAACTGGTTTTTTACCAATAACTTTAAAAAAAACATACCTTTCATTTTGATTTAAAATTTCACTTACTTTTTTTGGGTTTTCATCTAAAAATTTTTTCATACCTTGAATTGTTGCTTTATAGGATTTTATATAATCTTTTTTTATCATATATTTTCCAACTGAATTGTACTTTTTCCCATTGTTCCCTGCATATACCAAATTTAAAGTATTATTTTCATCTATTTTTATTTTTCCAGAACCTTGCAAATGCAATAAATACAAATCTGTTTCATTAGAGACATAACATATTGCTTTAAAATCATTTTGACTATTTATTTGAGCTCTTGTTCCAATATCTTTGCTTTTAGGCATTTCATATATTGGGTATTTATACTTATGATTTTTTGTAAGACTTCCATTTAAAACGGGTTCATAATAACCTGTAGTCTCACCTATGCTATTACCTTTATCATCAATTATTAAATATGGAGTAAAATTTTCTGTAAAAAACTTATAGGCATTTGTTTGTGCTTCACTTTTAGCACAAACGTTTTTTAGATAATCAAATCTTTTTGATTTTTCGCAATTCTTTTTAAAAACTTCAAAAGCATAGGTAAGATTGTCTTCATAAAAACCATCAATTTTATCAAAAGAAGTTATCTTAAAATTAGTAATCTCTTTTTTAGAAGAACAGCCAGTTAATAATATTATAAAAAAAGATACAAGTAATAACTTCATAATATTCCTATTTAATACTTTTGAGTTTTTATTTTATTTATTCTTATAAAAACTAACCATAAAACCCAAAAAAGTAAAGTTATTGCAACAGCTGCTATTATTGCTGGCATTGGATTATCAAAGTTGCTAATTGACCCTGCATATGTAATAACTGTTAGGTAGGGAACTGTACCTATTGACCAAGCTAGTAAGAATCTTTTTAAAGTCATTTTGCAAGTACCTGCTAGACAAGAAGATACTTCAGGAAGCATTGGTACAGCACGGGATAATACTAATACTAAAACACCATGTTTATTAAATAATTCTTTCATTTCAAGTTTTTGTTGCTCATTAGAAGAGAGTTTATCTAAAACTTTTTCTCCATATTTTTTTGATAAAAAATACCCAGTTAATGAAGCACTTAAAAGTCCTATAAATGTATAAAACAATGCTAATTCAAAGCCGATAAAATATCCAGCTAGTAAAATAATAGTCATAGTTGGAACGGCAATAAATAGATCAATAAATAACAATATTACGATAAGTGAGCCTAAAATATATGAAGGTTGTGATTTTAAATTTGTAAATATTTGTTTTATATCTTCAACACTTAATATACCACTAAATTTGAAAATCAAAAGCATTGTTGTGAAAATAACAAACAATATTAAAACAGTTTTAATTAATAGTTTCATTTTATAATCTTTATTTTTTATTGATTATAAACATAAAAAGTTAATGATTCGTAATTACATTCCACATGAACTATTTGGAGTTGAGTGAACTTCCTTCATCCCACAGTTTTTACAAGTATATTCCATGTCAATTGCACCAGAGCATCCATGATTTTTTAGAATTCTTGAACTTATAACATCTGTTTTAAAAGTAGTGTTTGTTTTTGAATCTGTAAAAATTTTGGGTTTAGCTCCACAAGTTGGACATTCACCACTATTTAATTTTTGTAGTCTGCTTCCTTTACTTTTAAAATAAAGCATAACAGAAAATATTGAGATTAAAAAAAGAATTAGTATTAAAACTAAAGTTTGCATGAAGTAGAGATTACTCTACTTCAGCATCGATAACATCGTCGTCATCTTTTTTTGCTTTTTGGTTTGGTTGTGTACCAGCTTGGTCACCACCCTCTTTTTTATACATAGCTTCAGCTAATTTATGAGATTTTTCAGTTAATGATTTAACTTTCTCTTCAATTTGCTCTTTAGTAGCATTTTCATCTTTTAAGATTTCTTCTAACTCAGCTGCTGCATCAACGATTGCTTTAGTTTCTTCTTCGTTAACTGCATCTGGATTTTCTTCTAAAGTTTTTCTTGTACTATGTAATAAAGCGTCAGCTTGATTTCTAACTTCAATTACTTCTTTTCTTTGTGCATCAGCTTCTTTATTTGCTTCTGCTTCATTTACCATTTTTTCGATTTCTTCATCAGATAATCCAGATGAACCAGAGATAGTAATTTTGTTCTCTTTACCAGTTCCTTTATCTTTAGCAGACACATTTAAAACACCATTTGCATCAATATCAAATGTTACTTCAATTTGAGGAACACCTCTTGGAGCTGCTGGAATATCAGATAATTCAAACATACCAAGTGATTTGTTATCTTTAGCAAATTCTCTTTCACCTTGACCTACGTGAATAGAAACTGCAGGTTGGTTATCTTCAGCAGTTGAGAATACTTGAGATTTTTTAACAGGAATTGTAGTACCTTTTTCAATTAATCTTGTCATTACTCCACCTAAAGTTTCAATACCTAATGATAAAGGAGTAACGTCTAATAATAATACATCTTTAACATCACCTTTTAATACACCAGCTTGAACAGCAGCACCAGCAGCAACAACCTCATCAGGATTTACACCTTTATTTAAATCTTTTCCAAAGAAATCTTTAACAACTGCATTTGCTTTTGGTAATCTAGTAGATCCACCAACCATAATTACTTCTTGAATCTCATCTTTAGATAATCCTGCATCATCTAATGCAGTTTTGATGTGCTCTAAAGTCTCAGCAATTAAATGCTCAGTCATAGACTCAAATTTAGCTCTAGTTAATGATTTAACTAAGTGAACTGGTCCTGCACTTCCCATAGAAATGAATGGCAAGTTGATTTCAGTTGAATCAGCAGAAGATAACTCTTTTTTAGCATTCTCAGCTGCATCTTTTAATCTTTGTAATGCCATTTTGTCATTTTTAATATCAAAACCATTTTCAGATTCAAATTCACTTGCTAACCAATCAATAATTGCATTATCGAAATCATCTCCACCTAAGAATGCATTACCATCAGTAGATAATACTTCAAATGTACCATCACCAATTTCTAATACAGTAACATCAAAAGTACCACCACCTAAATCATATACTAATACTTTTTCTTCACCTTTTTTATCTAAACCATATGCTAATGAAGCAGCAGTTGGCTCATTGATAATTCTTAATACATTTAAACCAGCAATTGTTCCTGCTTCTTGAGTTGCTTTTCTTTGTGCATCATTAAAGTAAGCTGGAACTGTAATAACTGCATCAGTTACAGGTGCTCCTAAATACTCTTCAGCATCAGTTTTTAATTTTCCTAAAATTTTTGCAGAAATTTCTTGTGGAGTATAAACTTTATCTCCAATTTCAACTGCTGCTGCACCGTTTCTATCAACGATTTTATAACCAACTTTAGATTGTGCTTCTTTAGCATTATTCTCATCCATCATTAAACCCATAATTCTTTTAATAGAATAAATAGTTTTTTCTGGGTTTGTAATAGCTTGTCTTTTTGCTGGATCACCTACTAGTACTTCACCTTTGTCAGTAAATGCTACAATTGAAGGAGTTGTATTTTTACCCTCTTTGTTAGATATTACTTTTGCTTCACCATTTTCATAAACTGCCATACAAGAGTTTGTTGTACCTAAGTCAATTCCGATTACTTTACTCATTTTTTCTTCCTTATCATTTTTTATTTTTTTATTTAAGTTTATAACTTATTCAAATTTTTTAGTTTATAGACATTACGGTCAATTTTTTAATTAGCTATGCTAACCATTGCAGGTCTTAATAACCTATCTTTTAATTTGTAGCCCTTTTGTAGTTGTTGTACAATTTGACCACTTTCATGATCTTCACTATCTACTTGCATTACTGCATTGTGAAAATTAGGATCAAATTCACCATCTGTTTCTACAATAGAGATATCATGCTTTTCAAATGCAGTATAGAAGTTTTTAATTGTTAATTCAACACCTTCTTTTAACTTACCTAATAACTCATCAGATGGTAAATCAGCAGCTTCTTCAGATGCTAGTGCCATTTCTAAAGTATCAATTGGAGTTAAAAGATCTTTTGCAAACTTTTCACTTGCATAATCAATCGCTGCATATTTCTCTTTTTCTAATCTTTTTTTAATATTTTCAAAATCTGCATGAACTCTTAAATATTTTTCTTGCTCACTTTTTAATTGCTCTTCAAGCTCAGCAATTTTTTCTTCAGCACTTTGCTCTTTTACTTCTGTTTCTTCTACTGTTTCCTCAGAAGCCTCTAGAGTTTCAACTTCTTCTTGTTTTAACTCTTCATTTTTCTCTTCGCTCATTTATTCTCCTAAAATGTTGTAATTTTTCTATAAAAATATTCATAATTTTTTGGAAGTTGTCCAACAACCAACATTTTTACATCTTCATTGTTTATCATACAATTGTGACAAATTCCTATATAATCATCAGGCAATAAGTTCTCAAAATAAAGACCTTCTTTTATATCATCTAAGATATGACCTTTTAGAAATCTATTAATTGTAAATTCATCAAAATTATAAGTTAATGCTAAATTTAAAAACTCTTTATAATTAAATATTTCAAAATCATTATTTTGAATATTGTTGCTAATTGCTTCATACAATTCATATGCACCAACATCTTTTGATATTTTTAAAATATCATTTAAAGTAAGACTTATCATATCTTTTAAAAATCTGTGTAATGCATCAGAGTATTTAATACTCACTGCAAATGACGAAAACTCTAATATCATATATCTGTCTTCTACATTTATGATATTTTGTAAAATATCAGATTTTTCTTTTTTAACAAAAACCGACAGCCCAATTTCAGATGCAAAATATTGTAATGCTCGTAAATTAATACCTTTTAGTTTAAAATTAAGTTTCATTTCCCAATACTGTTTTAAAGCTTCACTAGTTGGAGTTCTTCCACTACTAACATGCTCTTGGGCTAAAAAACCTTCATCTCCAAGCTTTTTAAAGTAACCTCTTATAGTAGCTGGAGAATAAGCAATGTCATACATTGATTTTAATTGTGTAGAACCAATTGGCTCTAAATGCTCAATGTAAGCTTTAATAATAGACTGTAATAAAAACTCTTTTTTATCCATTTATTTACTACCATTTTATATTTTTAGCACTCATTATCTTAAACTGCTAAAGAATTATAACTTATTGAGTCTTTATTTGTCAAGTAGTTTTAATAAAATTGGCAAATTTTTTGCAAAATTGACAATGTATAAAAATTAGACTTAAACCTGTTTATTAAAAAATAACTTTATTTATTTTTAAGTTTAGTTGAATTTTTAATATGATAAATTCTATTATACAAACAACTTTTATGTGATTAATTACTGATAGTTGTACTAAAAGGAGAAAAGAATGAAAAAGATTGCTACAGCTACATTAGTAGGTTTATTATCAATACCAGCATTTTCTGCTGAATTTATTACTATTGGAACAGGTGGTGTTACTGGCACTTACTATCCAACAGGTGGAGCTATTTGTAGATTAGTTAACAAATACAAAAAAGAGACAAAAATCAGATGTTCAGTTGAATCAACTGGAGGTTCAGTGTATAATATTAATACTATAAAAAATGGTGAGCTAGATTTTGGTATTGCTCAATCTGATGTTGTATATCAAGCTAGTAAAGGTGAAGGTAAATTTAAAGGTAAGGCCGTTCCTAAATTAAAGTCAGTTATGGCTATTTATCCTGAATTATTAACTTTAGTAACTAGAAAAGAAGCTAATATTAATAAATTATCTGATGTAAAAGGTAAAAGAATCAATCTTGGAAATCCAGGAAGTGGTAATGAAGCAACAGCTCTAACACTTTTTAAAGAAAGTGGAATTAAAAAAGATGATTTATCTTTTGCAGGTGCACTTAAAGCTTCTGAAATGCCAGATGCATTAAGAGATAATAAAATTGATGGATACTTTTATATGGTAGGACACCCAACTGCAAATATTAAAGATGCTTCAAACTCTGTTGATGTGAAAATTACTCCAATTGCAGGTGAAAATGTAGATGGTCTAATCAAAAAGTACCCATACTTTGCAAAAGCAGATGTACCAGGTGGATTATATAAAGGAAATGAAAACCCTACTCCAACATTTGGTGTAAAAGCTGTATTAGTAACTAGCGATGATGTTAGTTCAAAAGCGGTATATACAGTTGTAAAAGCAATTTTAGAAAACTTTGAAGATTTCAAGAAATTACATCCAGCATACAATAATATAACAAAAGAGTCTTTATTAGACGGTCTTTCTGCACCATTACATGATGGAGCTAAAAAATACTTCCAAGAAAGTGGAATTTTAAAATAATTTCTTAACTTTTACTTCAAGAGGATTAATTCCTCTTGAACTCTATTTTTATACTTCATTTAATTTTGTTAAATGAAGTATGAGAAGATATACACAAACAATCAAAGGATACATCATGGCTATTTATGAAGAAAAACCTCATAAAATGTCTGAACTTGAAGAAGAGTCTCTTCATGAAACAGAAGCTGTAGTTAATGAGCTTGAAGGACAAAGAGTTTTCGGTTCACAGCACTATGAATTTTGGATAATCTCAATTATTGCTTTAGCATGGTCAATGTTTCAGCTATATATTGTAGTTGAACCAATTAACTCCACTATTTCCAGATCTATTCACTTAACTTTTGCAATGGCGCTAGCATTTTTAATATACCCAATGATTAAAAAACCATACTTTTTAAAGAAAGTAAGATGGTTTGGATATACATTTATGGCTTTAGGAATTGCAACTGCATCATATATTGCAGTTTTTTATGAAGAACTAGCACTAAGACCTGGTGATTATACTCAAACAGATATTATCTTAGCAATTCTTGCAATTATCATATTAATTGAAGCAGGTAGAAGAGTACTTGGTTTTGCACTTAGTTTAATTGCTATTGTATTTTTAGCATATGACTTTTTAGGTCCTTATATGCCTGAACTTATTATTCATAAAGGTGCTAGTTTAAATAAACTTGCAGGACATATGTACTTAACCACTGAAGGTATTTTTGGTGTTCCACTTGGAGTATCTGCTGGATTTGTATTTTTATTTGTACTATTTGGTTCACTTTTAGATAAAGCAGGAGCTGGTGAATACTTTATCAACCTAGCTTTTGCAATGCTTGGTAAATTTAGAGGAGGTCCTGCAAAAGCTTCTGTTGTTGCTTCTGGATTTACAGGAATTATGAGTGGTTCATCAATTGCAAATACAGTAACTACAGGAACTTTTACAATTCCACTTATGAAAAAAACTGGATTTAGGCCTGAACAAGCAGGAGCTGTTGAAGTTGCATCTTCAACTAATGGTCAGTTAATGCCACCTGTTATGGGAGCTGCTGCATTTATTATTGCAGAATTTTTAGGTATGGCTTATACTGATGTTATTATAGCTGCATTTATTCCTGCATTTGTTTCTTATTTTGCACTATTTTATATAGTTCACTTAGAAGCATTAAAACTTGGTCTTAAAGGAATGGACGATGAAGACTTACCTCCAAAATGGAAAACATTTGTTCAAGGTATTCACTATTTAGTTCCAATATTCTTTTTGCTATATACTCTTATGGTATTAAGAGAGAGTGCTGCAAGTGCTGCTTTTAATGCAATCATGCTTTTAATGCTTCTAATGGTAGTACAGCATCCATTTAGAGCTTTCTTAGCAAAAGAAAAAATCACAAAAGAAATATGGCTTTCTGGTTTTGTAGATATTTTAGCAGGTATGATAAGTGGTGCTAAAAATATGGTTCCTATTGCAATTGCAACAGCACTTGCGGGTATTGTTGTTGGAAGTATTACACTAACTGGACTTGGACAAGTATTACTTGAAGTTGTTGAAACTCTATCAGGCGGAAATATCTTTGCAATTTTATTCTTAGCAGCTATTATCTCACTTATTTTAGGAATGGGATTACCAACTACTGCAAACTATATTGTAATGGCATCATTAACTGCACCTGTTATTTTAACACTTGCAGGAGATAATGGATACTTAATTCCAGCAATTGCAGCACATTTATTTGTGTTCTACTTTGGTATTTTAGCAGATGACACCCCTCCTGTTGGACTTGCTGCTTATGCAGCTGCTGGTATTGCTAAAGCTGATCCAATTAAAACAGGTATTCAAGGATTTAAATATGATATTAGAACGGCGATTTTACCATTTATGTTCTTCTTTAATCCAGAACTGCTGCTAATATCAGGAGTTGACGAATTAAATCCTGCTAATCCAAGTGGATGGATATGGATTACAAATCCGGTTGAAATTTTAATCATATTTACAACTGCGTTTATAGGGATGGTATCTTTCTCTTGTTTCACACAAGGATATTTTGTAATAAAAACAAATATTATTGAAAGATTCTTATTTTTAGTACCCGTTCCACTTATGTTCTTACCAAAAATTATGGAAGAGTATTTAAGTTTACCAACACATTATATTTCGTATATTTTAGGGATAGGGATTATTGTAGGCTTATACTTTATTCAAAAAAGTAGAGTAAAAAAACAAAAGAGTTAATCTCTTTTGTTATTTTGATAAAGTCTTTTCAATCTTATAACCAAAGCCTTTTTGAGAGATTATAAAATCATCATCTTTTAATTTATCTTTTAATCTTTTCATAACAGTTCTAAAAGATGAATCACTAATAGTTACATCATTCCAAACTTCTATTTTAAACATTTCAAGAGTAACAAGACTTCCAAGGTTTTTAATTAAAACATCTAGTATCTCTGATTCTTTTTTTGACAACTTCATAACAATATCATTTTCATATAAATTATTACTTTCTAAATCAAAAGTATATGTATTATTTAGTTTTAAAAGATTAGTATTAATTGAAGCTTCCATTATTTTCTCTTCTAAAACCTCATCTTTTGCTTTTTGTAAAAGTTCCATCATAGTATCAATGTTTAATGGTTTTACAAAATATCCTAAAATTCTAAGATTTATAAGTTTAAGTAAATCTTCTTCATTTTTATGAGCACTTACAATTATAAATCTTTGATTTGGAACTAACTCTAATATCTTATCGATCATATTCATACCATCTACATTTGGCATTTTTAAATCTGTTAAAACTAGATCAAAGTTTTTCTCTTTTTCAAACTCTTTTTCTATAAGACTAAAGCCTTCTTCTCCATCACATGCAACAACAACTTCATCAAAAATTGTGCTAAGATAAAAGCTCAAAGTCTTCCTAGCAATATCTTCATCTTCAACCAATAAAACTCTAGTAAAAATATTATTCATCTTCATTCTTTCTGTCAAATATATTCCCATTATAGCAAAATCTATATTTTAAACTAAATTGTGATTTTAAACTCAACACCATCATCAATATTTTTAGCTTCTATTGAACCTTTCATATTCTCTTCAACTATAACTTTTGTCATATAAAGACCTATTCCTGTACCTTGATTTTCAAACTTTGTAGTAAAATACGGTTCAAATATTCTATCAATAATCTTTTTATCTATATTTCCACAATTATTAAAAATAAAAATTTCAACTTTTCTATCATTTTTAATGATACTTATATTTACTCTTGCATCAAAATCTACTTCTTTTGATTTTATTTTTTTTGCATCAATTGCATTATTTAAAATATTTACAATAACCTGCTCAAACTCATTTTCATAATTTCTAACTTCTATATTTTCACCTAAAATCTCAAATTTTATTTTGTTTTCTTCAAAAGCTTTTTCAACAATCTTATAACTTTGATTAATAGTCTTTTTTATATCAAAAGTTGTAAGTTGTTTGGATGGTTTATAAAAGTTTCTAAAATCATCGATTGTTTGAGACATAAAGTCTAATTGTAGTTTCGCATCTTTTACATTATCTTCAAATTCTTTTTTTGTAATTCTCCCATAACTATCTCTTAAAAAATGTACTATTAAACTAATATTATTAAGTGGCTGTCTCCATTGGTGAGATATATTTCCAAGCATTTCACCCATTGAAGCTAATTTATTTTGCTGAACTAATAATCTATCCATTTCAAGATTTTTTTCAACCTCTTCTTTTACTTTCAGTTTTAACTCTTCTTCACTTGTTTTTATTTTTGTAATATCATTTAAATATCCATATAAACTAGTTACTTTTCCATGATCATCTTTAATTAAAATTGTTCTGTTATATACCCATTTTATTTCATTTTTTCTATCTATAATTCTATGTATATTTGTAAATGAGTTTAAATTTTCATTTATTGCTTTCTCTAAACTTTCTCTTAATAATAATAAATCATCTTTATATACAATATCTGCAAAACTCTTTTTTTGCTTTTCAAAATCTTCTACATTATATCCGTATCTGTTTATACTTCTTGAGACAAATTTAATATCAAAATTTTTGTTATTGTTTAATCTAAAGATTACTATTCTACCAAATTCAGTTAAGGATTCTACTTCCCTTAACTCTTTTGTTAACTGAACTCTTTTATCTATATTCATTGACATCATTAGCATTCTATTTGAATTAAACTCTTTTCCTCTTACTAACACCCATTTATAGTTTCCACTTTTATTTTTTATTCTATATTCACAAATAAAGTGTTCACTTTTTTTATTTATATGTGTTTCATACTCATTTAGAACTTTTTTCTTATCATCTTTATGAATAATTTCCATCCATTGATCAAACGTTTGAATTTCACTTCTTTTATATCCAAACATCTCTAGCCACTTCTTTGAAAAGAAAATTTCATTTGTATTTAGATTCATATCCCATAAACCATCATTTGAAGCTATAATTGCAAGTTCATATCGCTCTTTCCATTTTTTAAATAAAAAATTTCTTCTTTCTAATCTTTTATTATGTTTATTAAATATTGTATTTATAAATCGACCAAAAATATTAGAAGCCACTATAAAGAAAACTGCTAATAAAATTACTATTAAATATCCTATAATAAGTTTTGAATTAAACTCTTTTTTAATTTGTTTTATTTCATTTAAGTTATCAAATTTTTTAATAAAGACTTTATAATGATATTTATTAAAATTATGGAATAAATCATCTTTTGCTAATTGCTCAAAATCATTTTTATTTACATACTTTGTACTAGATTTATTATCATAATTAAATAATCTATTGTTTTGTTCATCATAAAAATAAAAATGTGTATTTTTCACTAATTTACTTTTATTTACAATTGAATCTAGAATAGCTCTATTAGTTAATACTTTCATATCATCAACTTTTGAAAAACTACCTACAACCCAATAAATATTTTTCAGTCTTTCTACATAACTTAACTGAATTGCTCTTTTATTTGTATCAAACCAATACATCAGATTATCTGTACCAATAGACTCTATATATTCTAAGATTCGATTAGTAAACTCTTCCATTTCAATAGTTGAATTAGTTAATTTATCCAATCGTTTTATTACTTTTTCTCCATAAATTACTTTATAGTTTAAGTTATCAAATAAAAGAAAATCTAAATTATATTGGTTTTCAAGTTTTTCTAAATAATCTTTTATAATTTCAATATCCATATAAGTATTTACACCATTAGAATCAATAAAACCCATAACTTCATAAACAGCGTTACTTAATTGTATTTCTATGTCATCAAAATTTGAACTTGCATTATGCTTAATATTAGTGATATAGTTTTTTAATAAGTTTTCTCGTACAAACTTATTATTTTGTGAAAAAAAATCAATTTTAGATTTTTTTTCATGATTTAGAAATATAAAAATTAATACAAATGAGATAATAGAAACTATAAATACAAATATTAAAGGAGTATAAATAATTTGATTTTTAATATCACTTAGAGTATAAAACTTCTTTTTATTAAAAACCATTATTTACCTTTAATATGTAATTTTTGCTAGATATAAACCATTTGCTTTAGCAGGAATCTTAAAAATATGTTTTTGCAACCTTAATTGTTTTTTTAAATCTTCAATTGTTAGTTTACCATTAGATATATTAAGTAAAAAACCTACCATAAGCCTTATTTGTGAACGTAAATAAGAGTTTGCAGTAAATTGAATTACATATATTCCTTTATACTTATAAAAAGATGCATCATATATTCTTCTTATGGTTTGATCTTTGTCACTTCCTGTTTTATGGAAATATTTAAAATCAAACTCACCTATGAACTCTTTTATTGCTTGTTTTATTAGCTGTTCATTTACATTTGGTGTATATGTAATATATTTATCAATAAAAGGTGTTGTTGGCTTTGTTGATAATAAATATCTATATACTCTTTTTTTAGCATGAAACCTTGAGTGAAAATCATCTTCAACTTTTTTTATATGACGAACTTTTACTGAAGCTACTAAATGATGATTTAAAATCTCTTTTAACTTTTTTAAGTCATTAAAGTATTCTGGAATCTGACAATTAAAAACTTGTCCTGTCGCATGAACATCTTTATCAGTTCTTCCACTTAAAATGATTTTTGTATCAATATTTAATCTTTTAAAAACTCTTAAAAACTCATTTTCAACTGTATTTCCCTCTGGTTGTCTTTGACTTCCTTGAAAATCACTTCCATCATAACTAATTGTGAATTTTAAATTCATAGATTTTAGTACTCTTTTTTAATAGTTCTAGTATATAAAATATAAGTGCAAACAATCCAAATAGTTGGAATTGTATATAAAGCATGTAAAAAAATCTTATCAGAAATTGACTTGACTAAAATATAGTAAAAAACAACTGCAACTAAAGAGTAAGCAACTGCTCTATTTTTTTCATATCTTGGATTGAAGTATCCAAAGGTAATTACTAAAAATAAAGAGATTAAAGGAAAAACAGATGTTAGAATAAAAAAAGTTAAATCATCAATGTCTGAACCTTTTTTTATTTGAGTTTCCCAAAAGTCATATGTATTTGTAAATACTCCAAGCTTTGAATCAGCAATTGAATCATTGATATGCATTGATTCAAAATTTACTTGATTTAACTCTTTTTCATCTATAAAAAATGCTTTACCATCTTTTAATTTAAAGCTTAGATCCCCTTTATCATTATTTAAAACCGCACTTTTAGATAAAATAAACTGATCTTTATTATCTTGTGTTTTAAATAGCTTTACATCATTATATGTTCTATCTTTTTCATTATTAATATAAATCAACCAATCACCAAATTTTTGTCCAAATTCACTTGCTTTTATATTAAAATTTGCTTCTTTTTTCTTTATATCTAAAAACTGTTTTGTCAAAAATTTTGTTTTAGGAATTAATCCAACAGATACAACAAGTAACGCTATACTTAAAAGTAAAGTTATAGGAAGAAATATCTTTAAAATCTTTATAGGATTTAATCCAAAAGAGGTAATTACTGTAAGTTCATATTCACTAGCTAATTTTGCTAAAGTTAATACTAGTGATATAAAAAAAGATATTGGCATAGTGTAAAATATAATTTGGGGAACAACATACGAATAAAGAGTAAATAGTTCAAAAAAGTTTATTGTAATAATTGATGTAAGTGAAGCTATTTTTACTAAAAATACAATTGATGTTATAAAATATAGTCCTAAAAAAATAGGGAAAAATGTAATTGCTAATTGTGAATATAAATACTGTTTTAATTTCAATATAAAACCCTTAAAAATGTTTCCAATTTAAAAAAGTATTCAACAAAAAAACCTAATACTAAATAAGGGATAAAGGGTGTTTGAATATCTTTTTTTACAAAATTAGAATAAATTGATGGTATTATAGCAAAAAATGCTGCTAAAAATATAGCAATAAGGCCACCTTCAATTCCTAAGACAACTGCAATACTAGCAATAATAGGAATATCACCTTCACCTAATGCTTCTTGATCTTTCAAAGAATCATCTTTTAATATTTTCGCTTTAATATTTTGAATATAAAATGTTATTACAAAATTTAAAAGGACCAATGCCCCTGAGAATAAAAAAGCATATTTAAATGCATCTAAAATCCCATAATCTGTAGCTAGAAAAGAGACTATAAGTGTTATTAAAAGTAAATAATCAGGAACTGCTTTGTATTTTAAATCTATAAAAGATAATACTATTAGTACATATGATAATAGTATCATAAAATAAAACTGTACACTAATCCCAAGTTTTAAATATAAAAAAAGAGTAATTAAAGCACTTAATAGTTCAACTAAAAAATATTGAAAAGATATTTTTTCTTTACAATTTGAACACTTTGCTTTTAAAACAATGTATGAAATTAATGGAATATTATGATACCAAGGTATTTGATAGTTACATTTAGGACATGCACTTCTTGGAGTAACTATAGATTTATTTGAAGGAAGTCTTATTATTAATACATTTAAAAATGAACCAAACACCGCTCCAAAAATAAAACTAAATAGCTCCAAATCTTCTCTCTCTTGAGTTAAAATCACTTATGATGTCATCTAATTCATTAGAATTAAAATCAGGCCAATAAGTCTGAGTAAAAAACATCTCAGCATAGGCGTTTTGCCATAAAAGATAATTTGAAAGTCTTACCTCACCACTTGTTCTAATCATAATATCAACATCTGGAATTCCTGCTGTATCTAAACAAGATTCTAAGTTCTGTTCTGTTGGCTCTAAATTTTGTTCATTTAGTTTTTTTACAGCTCGTACTATTTCATCTTTTGAACCATAATTTAGTGCTAGAACTTGAGTTAAACCACTATTTTGTGAAGTTTTTTCTTCCGTGATCTTTATTCTTTCTTGTAAAGATTTAGAGAATCTTGCTAAATCACCAATAGCTTTAAATTTTATATTATTTTCTAAATATACTTTTAGTTCATTTTTTAAATATCTATCTAAAAGCTTCATAAGATATTCTACTTCTAACTTTGGTCTTTTCCAATTTTCAGTTGAAAAAGCATACATCGTAAGATACTGAACCCCTATTTTGGCACAATATGTTGTAATGTCTCTTACAACTTCAGCACCTTTTTCATGTCCAGCTGTTCTTTTTAGACCTTTTTCTTTTGCCCATCTTCCATTACCATCCATAATCATGGCTATATGAGTTGGCACGTTTTGATTATACATATTGAGCAAACTCTTTTTGAAGATTTCTTAAAATAGAAAATGATACATCTAATTTATCACCTTTTATTTCATAAGAACTGTTTTTTAATATTAGTTCAATATTATTTGTATCACTTCCAAAACTATTATCTTCATTTAAAATATTTAAGCAAACTCCATCAAGATTTTTCTTTTCAATCATTGATGTTGCACTATTTAATGCTGTTGTTTCATCCATTTCTGCTTTAAAGCCAATTGAGATTAGATCATCTTTATCTAATGAGTTTAAAATATCTATATTTTGTTTTAACTCTAAAGACCAAGATACTCCAATCATATCTTTTTTCAATTTTCCTTCTTGGGGGAAACTTGGAACATAATCACTAATGGCTGCAACCATAAATAAATATGGTCTTTTTTGAATAAGTTCAGGTTTTGAATCATCCATGAGTGTTGGTTTTGTTAAAACACCTTTTTTTGCAACTCTTATTGAATCAACTAAGTATTCATGCATTTCAACTGAGCTTTGAACTCTTATTAGATGAATTCCTTTTGGTAAATTTTCATAACCCCTTGTACTTACTAAACATACATCTGCACCTTTATAAAAAAGTGCTTTTGCTAAACTTGAAGCCATTTTCCCTGATGAATAATTTGAGATATATCTAACATCATCAATTTTTTCAACAGTTCCTCCACCACTTAATACAACTTTTCTATTTATCCAATACTCTTCTTTTAGAAGCTCTTTACAAGTAGCATCAAAAATATCTTCAACTTCAGCCATTGCACCATCACCAACATCTTTACAAACTAACTCTTTTGATGTAGTTGAGATTATTTCATAATTACAAAGTTTTAGCATTTTTAAACTTGCTTGCGTTATTGGATTTTTAATCATGTTTGTATTTGCTGCTGGTGCTATTAATTTCATTCTTGGATATGCAAGTGCAGTTTGAAGTAAAAGATTAGTTCCAAGTCCATTTGATAAGGAGTTAATTGTATTAGCACTTGCAGGTGCAAGTACAAATAAATCTGACCATTTTCCTATATCTATATGATTATAATCTTGAGACTTATCCCAGTTTTCATTATCTTCAACTAATACTTTGTTTTGAGAAATTGCTTCAAAGGTAATTGGACTTATAAATTTACAAGCAGAAGGAGTCATTATAACTTTTACTTTTGCCCCTGCTTTTATATATAGTCTAATTAACTCTAATGCTTTGTATATAGCAATAGAGCCAGTTACTCCTACAAGTATTTTTTTGTCTTTTAATAGCATTATTTTTTACTCTCAAAGTGTTTATAAAAATATCCAGAAATAGATTTTTTCTTAGCTCTTGTTAAATAAAGTTCACCTTTTTTAACATCACCTGTTACAGTTGAGCCAGCTGCAATAAGTACATCATCTTCAATATTTACAGGAGCAACAAACTGAGTATCACTTCCTACAAATACATTTTTACCAATAATTGTTTTATACTTATTAATTCCATCATAATTACAAGTAATTGTTCCACAACCAATATTAGTTCCTTCATCAATTTCACAATCACCTAAATATGTTAAATGTCCTGCTTTTACACCATTTAATTTAGCTTTCTTTGTTTCTACAAAATTTCCAATGTGAGTTCCATTTAATTCACTTCCTGGTCTAACTCTAGCCATTGGTCCAGCATCACTATCAATTAAAATTGCATCTTCAATTACAGTATTTGTTTTAATATGAGAGTTTACTATTTTAGAATTCCCTAATAATGTAACTCCATTTTCTAAGATGCTTTCACCTTCAATTTGAACGCCCTCTTCAATATAAATAGTATCAGGTAATCTCATAATAACACCAGCTTTTAAGAACTCTTTTTTTATTCTATTTTGGTGAATCACTTCTGCATCTGCTAATTCAACTTTTGAATTAACTCCTTTGAAATTCTCTTCATTTACCACAAGTGGTTTTAATACTTTTCCTTCATTTATAGCCATTTCAATTAAATCTGTGATGTAATACTCTTTTTGAGCATTTTCATTTGAAAGCTTTGGTAAATTTTCTAATAAAAACTTTGTATCAAACTGATAGATACCAGCATTTGCTGTAGTAACTGCTAATTCATCTTCATTTGCATCTTTTTGTTCAACAATTTTTTTAACTTCACCATCTTGAATAATTACTCTTCCATATCCATCAGCACTATCAAGCTCAAGTACAGACATTACAATTGTTGCATCTAAATCAAACTTTTTTAACTCTTCACTTTGAATTAAAGGCATATCACCATTTAATACTAATACTTGCTCATACTTTGGAGTTATTCCCATAACAGCACCACCCGTTCCTGGATAATTTGCATGATCTTGAATTACATAATTAATTCCAGTAAAGAATTTTTCCATCTCTTCTTGCACTCTTTGGGCTTGATGATATAAAACTACTGTTACATCATCACTTAAGCTTAATGCTTCTTTGATTGAATAGTATAACATTGGCTTACCAGAGATTTTATGTAAAACCTTTGGTGTAGTTGATTTCATTCTTGTACCTGCACCTGCTGCTAAAATTATTATTGATTTATTGTTCATTTTTTATTTATCCTTGTAAAGCTTCATTTATTTCATTTCTTAAGTTTTCTACTACATCTTTTAATGCTTTTCGCATTTTATCATCACTAATATTATTTTTTAATAACAGACCTAAATTTGGTTCTTTTTCTTTAAAGAATTTAGCAACTTTCTTATTTTTTGGATTTTTATTATACATTAAAACACCAGAAGCAATAAGAGTCATAACAAGTTTTATATGCCCAAAAATGGCTGCATAATTTAATAATGTAAACCCTGACTTGTCAGGAATATTCATATCAGCACCTGCTGCTATTAACCATCTTGCAATTTTATGATTTCCATTCCATTGGGTATGGTGAAGTGCAGTTCTGCCATGTTTATCTTTTAATGATAAATTTGCTTTTTTTGTAAGAAGTTTTTCTGTTACTATCAAATCATCGGCAATCACAGATTTATGAAAAACTGTTCTTCCTTCATTATCTTGAAGATCTACATTAACCCTAAATTTTAAAAAGAAAATCAGTCTTTCTATAAACTCTTCTCTTTTCTTTTTATCCGTAATTTTCAAGCCATTTTCTATCATAAAATGAAGTGCTGTATTTCCATCATTATCTTGAAGATTTAAATTTATTCCACTATTAACTAGCTGTTTTATTGTTTCATAATCATTATATAAAACTACGTCAAACAATACATTTCTGCCATTAAGTCTTTTCGCATCAAGATTTGGTCTATATGATAATATTTTTTTTAATAAAATATCATATCTTCCATTTTCTACAAGATTGTCTTTATAAAAACCTTTTGCTTCTTTAAAACCTTTTTCAACACAAATATACTCAACTAAATCATCAACAATAGTTTTTTCATCAATATCTTTGTGATCTAAATCAATGCCACTTTCAACTAAAAAATCAACGATTAAATAGTTATCATAACCTTTTACTATCTCTTTTGCTAAAAAAGTTTTACCATCTAAATCAGTATGGTTTATATCAGCTCCGCACTCAATTAAAAATTTTGCACTTGCTAAATCTTTATTTTCAATTGCTATTTGAAGAGTTGTTTTTTCATCATGAATTTGATCAATTTCTAATCCATTTTTAATTAGAAGTTTAACAATTTTTGTATAATCATAAGCGCTATTGGCTAGTTTATATTTACCTTGTAGTTTTTTATTTGAAGATAAAAGATTTATAATAAATAAAATTTCATCTAAAATATTTTTATTTGAATTATTTATAAGATTAATATTAATCTCTTTTTTTATTAAAAACTCTATTATTTCAAAGTTTTTACTACCTAGAAGAACAGCATTAAAAAGAGCATTTTCCCCATTTTTATCTAAGAAATTTACATTTATTCCATTTGCAATTAAAGATTTAGCTATCTCTTTATTTTCAAGCAGTACTGCTTCAAAAAGTACTGTTTGATTATCATCATTTAATACATTTAAGTTCTTTAAATTATTGATAACATCTTTTATAATATTTAGGTTCTTACCTTTTATTGCATCAAATAAAATATGTTGAGTATTGTTTTCATAAATAGTGAAATCAGGATTATACTTCATTAGTATTTCAAAAATTTTATAACTACCACTTAGGGCTGCATCTTGAAGAGGAGTTCTATTTGAACTACTAAGCTTATTTACACTTGCTCCATTTTCAAGTAAAAAGCGAATCATCATTCCATCAGATTTATCAATACAGTGATCTAAAACTGTTTTTCCATAATTATCTTCACTATTTAAATCTAAATCAAATTTTAATAGATATCTAATAGAATCAACTTTTCTTTTAGACACTAAAGAAAAAAGGATAGTTCTTCCTTTTTCATCTTTTTTATTAAGATCAATACCTTTTAGAATAAATTTTTTTATTTTATTTACATCTAGTTCGTCTTTAAGTAGTTCATTATAAAAGTTTTCTTCATTTGCTTTAAAAAAACTGAACACGATGCATTTTCCTTTAAAAGTGTTATAAAAAGTTATATATTTTAACTAAATTTTAATTAAATTTATTTTTCTCTACTGTTTCTTCTTGAATTTCGAGGATTCACTCTTGAGCGTCTTCTTGGTTTATCAAATTTATCTTTATCACCATCTTGAGCTCTTTTTTTAAAATAAGGTTTATCACTTTTTTCATTAATTAGATTACCTTTTAAAGATTTTTCTATAAATGAATTAAAACTATTTCTTAAAATATATGCTTTGTCATGATCAGGAAAAAGCTCTGGTAACTTATAAGATATCCATAAATATAAAGATATTTTCTTTACTTCATCTTCAACTAAAAGTAAATCTTTTTGAGTGATTGCTTTTTTTGGAAGTGTAATTGAAGGCTTATAGTGACAAACTTTTTTCTTAATCACACTTGCAATATATGCTTGATATGCTTGAAGAATGATATTTGACTTTGTTGTAATTGGAGCTTGCGCTAAAAGATACTTATCTGATAATTTTAAATTATGTCTAGTATCAACTATTTTAGCAGCTTCAATCATTGATGAAATATTTGCAGCTCTAAATGGGCCACTAAAGTACATATTATCTGCAAAAAATTTCAATACTTTTGTTAAAGAGTTTGTTTTTATATGACTTGCTAAACTTTCTAATTGATTTGCATTTATTTTTACTTTAAACGGTGGTTTTATAGTCTTTATTGGAGCTTCAAACTCTTCTGTTATATGAGCTAAAACATCTCTTCTTGTTGCACCTAAATAACCTGCTTCAAAGTGTCCATATCTTCCAGCACGTCCAGCTATTTGAACTATTTCATTAACAGTGATTTTTCTTCTACTTATTCCATCAAATTTTGTATCAGTTGTAAATAAAATTGTTTTAATAGGAAGATTTAATCCCATTGCTATTGCATCGGTTGCAATTAAAATATCACTTTGTTTTTCTCTAAATCTTCTTGCTTCATCCCTTCTAACTTCAGGTGACAAGTTTCCATAAATAACAGATACTGAATAGTTTTTTTGAAGTCTTTGTTTTAAAGCTAAAACATCTTTTCTAGAAAATGCAATTAAAGCAGTACCTGTTTCTAGCTTATCTAATGATGTCCATTTTGGTAAAACTTTCAGTTCATTCTTTCTTTTATGTTTTACTATTTCTAGATCTTCATCTAAATACTCTGCAATTTTTTTAACTGCATCAAGGGCATTTACACTTCCTGTCATAATAATCTTTTTAGCTGGACATCCAATAATCGCATTTACCCAAGCCCATCCTCTATCAGGATCTGCAAGCATTTGAACTTCATCAATAACTGCAACATCAACATCTAAATCAAAATCCATCATTTCAATTGTTGAGCAAACATGTGCAGCATCTTCATTGAACATTTGTTCTTCACCTGTTATTAAAGATGCTTCAATGTTGTTTGCTTTTAAGTCTTCATAGCCTTCAAGTGCTAATAATCTAAGTGGTGCTAGATATAACCCTGTATTAGCCTGTTTTAATTTTTCCATAGCGTTATATGTTTTTCCTGAATTTGTAGGACCTACATAAAACTCTAATTTTCTATTTAAACCTCTAGCTAATGGATATAGTGATTTTAGATCACAGTTTAATAGTGTTTGTAATTGTTGTTGCCAGTTTTCTTTCATAAGCGTATTATAGTTAATTGAATATAATATCGTATTAAATAAAAGAGGATTATTGATGAATTGTGAATATTTTGGGAAATGTGGTTCATGTGTACTTTTTGATAAGTCATATGAAGAACAACTTGATTTTAAATTACAAAGAGAAAAAGAAAGATTTTCTGATCTAACTAATATTAATTTTGATGTTATAAAAAGTGCTGATTCTAACTTTAGAAATAGAGCAGAATTTAGAATCTGGAAAAACTTTGATGATGAGCAGAACCCTACAATTTCATATGCAATGAATGATTTTGATAAAAATGCATTAGAAATAGAGTCTTGCCAAATTGTAAGTTCTCATATTTCACAAGTTATGCCAAAATTATTAGAAGCAATTTCAAAAGATGATATTCTAAAATATAAAATATTTTCTGTAGAATTTTTAGGTTCAACTACAAATGATTTATTAGTAACATTGATTTATCATAAAAAACTAGAATCTAATTGGGAAGAAAAAGCAAAAAAGCTTGAAAAACTATTAAATATAAAAATTATTGGTAGAAGTAGAAAGCAAAAACTTGTTTTAAGTGAAGACTTTATCAATGAAGAGTTAGAAATTTGCAATACTAAGTATAAATTTGCATATGAAGAAGGTGGTTTCACTCAACCAAATACAAATGTAAATATACAAATGATTGAATGGGTTTTAAACAATATTGAAAAAAGTGAAGATGACCTATGTGAGCTTTATTGTGGTGGAGGTAACTTTACGATTCCTTTAAGTACAAAATTCAATAAAGTTTTAGCAACAGAAATTTCAAAAACATCAATTAAATCTGCAAAAAGAAACTGTGAACTAAACTCAAATGATAGTATAGATTTTATTAGAATGAGCGCAGAAGAATTTAGTGAAGCATTGGCGCAAAAAAGAGAATTTAAAAGACTAAAAGATATTGATTTAAAAAGCTATAATTTTGATATGATATTTATGGACCCACCACGTGCTGGGCTAGATGACACTACAAGAAGTTTAGCAAAAGATTTTAAAAAGATAATTTATGTTTCATGTAATCCAGAAACGCTACATAGAGATTTATTAGAGTTAACAAAAACTCATAAAATCGATAGCTTTGCACTATTTGACCAGTTCGCATATACTAAACATATAGAATCAGGTGTTATTTTATCAATAAAATAATTATTATTAAGAAAAATTTAAGAAATATCTAATAATTTTTAGATAAAATAAATACATAAATAAAACATGAAAAGGTAAATCATGAAAATTAACACAAATATATCTTCTTTGTCTGCACAAGAAGCAAATGTAAATACTAATAAGAATCTACAAAATTCATTAGAGAAGTTATCTTCAGGTTTAAAAATCAATAAAGCATCAGATGATGCTTCTGGTTTAGCAATTGCTGATAAACTTAGAACTCAAGCTTCTTCAATTAACCAAGGTGTTGATAATGGGAACTCTGCTGTTGCATTATTACAAATTGCTGATAAATCAATGGCTGAGCAATCAAATATTCTTGATACAATCAAAGCGAAATTAATTCAAGCTAATACTTCTACTACATCTTCTGATGGTAGAGCTGCTATTGCTGATGATGTTTCTAAATTATTAGATCAATTAGATAATATTGCTGCACAAACAAACTATAATGGTACATACCTTTTACAAGAAAATGCCACTTCAAGTGCTGCTTCAACGGCTTTATCATTCCAAATTGGTGAAAAATCAACTGATACAATCAGTACGGCTGCTATTACATCAAATGTTACTGGATTAGGATTAACATCAATTAGAACATCTGTTGATGCAGGTGGTATTTCTGTTTCACTAGCTGGAACTGCACAAACAACTGTTGATACTGCTATTACAACACTAAATAGTAATAGATCTGAGATAGGTTCTACTCAAAATCAAGTTGAATCTGCAGTTAGAAACTTAATGACTCAAGCTACTAATGTTAAAGCAGCTGAATCAATTATTAGAGATGTTGATTACGCACAAGAAAGTGCAAACTTTAACAAACAAAACATTATTTCACAAGCTGGTTCATATGCTATTTCTCAAGCAAATAATGTACAACAAAATGTTCTTAGATTACTTCAATAAATAATTTTAAAATATAAAAAAAAAAGTTAAGATTAAATTCTTAACTTTTTTTTATGCATATAGTATTTTTAATCTAATTTTAAGAATTGGTGTGTAATAATTCTATTATAAATATAGGGATTAATAAATTCCGAAGGGTTAACTACTCTATGCTTGTATTAAGATGCAAGAAGGTTTTAGGGTGTAAATATAGATTTACAATGTGTCATAAATAAAAAGGATTTATTATGAGAATTAATACAAATGTGTCATCATTAAATGCACAAGAATCTGCAATAAACACTAATTCGAATATCACTTCGTCTTTAGAAAAATTATCTTCTGGTTTAAAAATTAATAAAGCGTCAGACGATGCTTCTGGTTTAGCAATTGCTGATAAACTTAGAACTCAAGCTACTTCTATCAACCAAGGTGTTGATAATGGTAACTCTGCTGTTGCATTATTACAAATCGCTGATAAATCAATGGCTGAGCAATCAAATATTCTTGATACAATCAAAGCGAAATTAATTCAAGCTAATACTTCTACTACATCTTCTGATGGTAGAGCTGCTATTGCTGATGATGTTTCTAAATTATTAGATCAATTAGATAATATTGCTGCACAAACAAACTATAATGGTACATACCTTTTACAAGAAAATGCCACTTCAAGTGCTGCTTCAACGGCTTTATCATTCCAAATTGGTGAAAAATCAACTGATACAATCAGTACGGCTGCTATTACATCAAATGTTACTGGATTAGGATTAACATCAATTAGAACATCTGTTGATGCAGGTGGTATTTCTGTTTCACTAGCTGGAACTGCACAAACAACTGTTGATACTGCTATTACAACACTAAATAGTAATAGATCTGAGATAGGTTCTACTCAAAATCAAGTTGAATCTGCAGTTAGAAACTTAATGACTCAAGCTACTAATGTTAAAGCAGCTGAATCAATTATTAGAGATGTTGATTACGCACAAGAAAGTGCAAACTTTAACAAACAAAACATTATTTCACAAGCTGGTTCATATGCTATTTCTCAAGCAAATGCAACGCAACAAAATGTTTTAAGATTATTACAATAGTTTTAAAGAAGTTTTTTTTACTTCTTTAAAAAAGATTTTTATTATCCTCAAAACTATTTTATAGGGATTAATGAATTCCGAAGAGTTAACTACTCTATGCTTGGTAAAACAAGAAGGTTTTAGGGTGTAAATATAGATTTACAATGTGTCATAATTAAAAAGGATTTATTATGAGAATCAATACAAATGTGTCATCATTAAATGCACAAGAATCTGCAATAAACACTAATGCGAATGTTTCTTCGTCTTTAGAAAAATTATCTTCTGGTTTAAAAATCAATAAAGCATCAGATGATGCATCAGGTTTAGCAATTGCTGATAAACTTAGAACTCAAGCTACTTCTATCAACCAAGGTGTTGATAATGGTAACTCTGCTGTTGCATTATTACAAATCGCTGATAAATCAATGGCTGAGCAATCAAATATTCTTGATACAATCAAAGCGAAATTAATTCAAGCTAATACTTCTACTACATCTTCTGATGGTAGAGCTGCTATTGCTGATGATGTTTCTAAATTATTAGATCAATTAGATAATATTGCTGCACAAACAAACTATAATGGTACATACCTTTTACAAGAAAATGCCACTTCAAGTGCTGCTTCAACGGCTTTATCATTCCAAATTGGTGAAAAATCAACTGATACAATCAGTACGGCTGCTATTACATCAAATGTTACTGGATTAGGATTAACATCAATTAGAACATCTGTTGATGCAGGTGGTATTTCTGTTTCACTAGCTGGAACTGCACAAACAACTGTTGATACTGCTATTACAACACTAAATAGTAATAGATCTGAGATAGGTTCTACTCAAAATCAAGTTGAATCTGCAGTTAGAAACTTAATGACTCAAGCTACTAATGTTAAAGCAGCTGAATCAATTATTAGAGATGTTGATTACGCACAAGAAAGTGCAAACTTTAACAAACAAAACATTATTTCACAAGCTGGTTCATATGCTATTTCTCAAGCAAATGCATCGCAACAAAATGTTTTAAGATTATTACAATAATCAATCATTTTTTCATAAGACTAAGTTAATTAGACTTAGTCTTATATTTTAATTCTCTCAAAATATTCTATATATTCATTGATTAATTTTTCTACTTGTTTAAGCCATATCTCTTTTATTTTTGTTAATTTATTCACTTCATTCTTAACTTTTTTATCATTAAAATGATAACAAAGATATGTATTTATAAATTTGAAATAAGATTGCATTTGGAAATCTAAAAAAGTGGGATAACCTATACGCTTTATTTTATTTTCAACATCAGTCATAATGTCATAGAATTCAAAATAATTTTTTACTTCTATCTCATGATATTTACTTATTTCTTCTAAAATATCTTTAAAATAAGAAATCTCTTTTTTAAGATTAATAGCTTCTTTTTCCGTAAGTTTAGATTCTGATATAGAATTTAAATATTTAAGAACTTCTTCTTTTAAATCTTTTTTATTAAGAGTATTATACTCTTCTAAATTAATATCACTTGTTTTAAAAGGAATTGTTCCATGCAACTTTGCTCCAAAAATAGAAAGGTTTTTGATAGTTTGATTCTCTTTTTTAAATTGTTGGATTGATTGAGCATATGAAAATATAGAATTCATAAATATTCTAGTAGTATAAACCTCTTTTTCAAAGTTTCCTTCAACAGGTATTAGATCTTCTTTAAAAGATGTCTTATTGTTTGATAAGTTTTCTGTAATATCATAATCTTTATTTAAATCATGATTTATTTCTCCACCATCTTTATATCCAAAATGACTATTCCCAGTCTCTTTATCAACTGATAAATCTGTTCCTATTAAATATAAATCTTTTATTCCCAAATCAAGTAATAAAGATACAGTGATTTCACCGACACTATAACCTTTATAAATATCTTTTTTATCTTTTAAAGAATAATTAACTTCATAATAAAAAGTATCTTTATCATCAAATAAATCACTAATTTGAGGAGGAGTGATTATTGAAAATAGTTTTACTGTGTTATCTAATCTACTTTTATCTAAATCTTTAAATTGAAACTTCTTTAAATCTTTATAACTTGACTCAACATTACTCAATAAATCAGGTGTTATTTCATATTCTAATAATTTATTATATGAAGCCCCAATTGAAACAATTACAAATTTTTTTTGATTTTCTTTTATCCACTCAATCTCTTTTGATAAAGATGGGCCAGGAGCTACAAATAAGAAAGGTTTATTTTTTAATGAATCAAAATTACTTTCTATATTTGGCATTAACATTTTTACATCACTAACTCTTTGAGTAGAAAGTCTAACTAAATTATGTAGAATTCGAGTATAGTCAAAAATCGCTGGATTTACTTTATATAAAGTAGAAATAAATGAGTGCATACCATGTGAAACATTGTAGTTTGTAGTAGCAAATTTAATATTATAGTTTTCATACATATTATTTTCTAAAAATAATTGAATCTTTCTCATTAATAAAGTTTCATTATCCATTATAGAAAAAGATAAATTACATCCATGTGCTAATTCTTGATAATTTACTGTAAATAATGACAATCTAAATATTTCTAAATTGTATTCGTAGATAAAATAATGTTGAGCATTTACCTTTTTCTTAATTTCAAAAAAATGTCTGCCTAATAATGTACCTAAGAAAACAAATTTATTAATATATTTAAAACTTTTTTCTTTTGTTGTATCATCTTTTAAAACATCTGTGAATTCTTTAATATCATTTGAAATTATTCCCTCTATTTCTTCATAACTTTCATAATCCAAATCAATATCCACATATTCTTTATTTAAACTATATACTTCTGGTACTAAAATAGAAAAAGAAGAACTTTTATCAAATTTAACAGAATTAATTACTTTATGGTTAAACTTTTTTAAGTTTTTATTATATAAATATTTATTTGTAGTTAAATCTAAAATATCAAACTCACCATATTGTGATAAAAACTCTAATTCAAATCGTGCTTCATAGAGTCCACTATTTATTGCATTTGATAAATTTTCTACTCTTTGAAATAACTCATTATCCTTAGATTTTAAAAACTCTAAGTTAGAAAAAAAGTTTTTTACTAGTGCTTCTTGTAATTGTTGTTCATTATTTTCTGTCATATAATACCTTTAACTTAAAATGCTATCAACTATTTTGGATAAATCAATACTCATGTTATCAAATACACTCTTTTCTTGTTTTTTTGTTTTTTCAAGCAAAGTATATACTCTTTTTAATAATTCATCTTTTGTATCAACCCAATACATTAATTCATTATCAATTTGATATTTATCATAATGACAAATAAAACTTCTAGTTGAAATCGTAGGTGTTTTAAAGAAACATGCTTCTGTATTTAAAGTTCCACCTCCACCAATGAATAAATCGGCATAGGCTAATAAATGTTGAATAACTACCTTCTCTTCTAATACTGTAGTAAAAGGGAATTCTTGTTTTAAATATTCACTTTCATATCGTGGAATAATTATGATATTTGAATTAGTTTTATTATTTATTTCTTCTAAAACTTCATAAAGAATAGGATACTTTTTATCAACATATGAAGACTTATACTCTTCTTCTCTAATTACAATAAGTTTCTTTGAAAGATCCAAATTATAAGGTTTTAGTATCTCTTCTACATAAGAATAATCCGGCTTAAAATCTTTTAACCAAATTAAAGGATCAATAAAATTATACTCAAAGATCTGCTCTTCATCCAATGAAAATCTTAAGAATATTTCATCAGGAACAACAAACGGCTTAAATACTTTACTAGCAAGAGGTAAAGTTAATCGCGCTTGAGGTAATGCTTTTTTAAAATTAGTTTTATGATCAGATAAGGGAATATCGTAAAAGTTTATTACAGGAATGCCTAAACCAAATGCAACCCTATTTGCATCAACAGAACATAAACAAACTAATCTATCGATTTCATATAAAGTAACAAACTCCATCAAGGCTTTTTGACGCTCAATTGAAGCATAAAGCTTGTCTTTTAAACAAGCACCTCCAAATTCTCCTCTATTAACAAAATCTATATTATATAACTTTAATAATTCCACAACTTCGGAATAGCCATTTCCTTCTCGTGCAGTTATTAAAACCTTTTTACCTCTGTTTTCTATTTCTTTTATAATAGGTATAAAAAATAAAACAGATTTAGGAGTAACTAAATCAAACCAAATCATTTTTAATCCTTACTTTTTTGCAATAACAAAATAACTTTGACACTCTTTGTTCCAATCTTTATCATATTTATCTAAATAAGGCGCAAGTTTTTGAGATAGAAACCAAAAAGGTCTAAATAATGTTCTTAATAAATTAACTTTAAATTTAGAACCTTTTAAAAAATTCACACTAAAATAGTTCATTTTTATAAATATAGTTGTAAAAAAACCTGAAGTTGGAATAATTTCGACTTCTGAAAAACCAGCTTTTTGTAATAAGTGTTTTAATCCAAAAGACGTATACCTATAATAATCATGAGGAGCTTCATGAATCCACCACATCCAAGGAACACCTAAAACAAATACTCCATCATTTTTTAAAACTCTATAAGCTTCTGATAAAAAAACTTCTGGGTTATATAAATGTTCCATAACAGATAAAGATACTACTGTATCTGCAAAATCATCCTCTAAATTGATTTTTTCATTTAAATTTGAAATAACATCACCTTTAAACTCATGAATACTTTCTGACCAATCTACCCCAATATATGAATTTGCATATTGTAAGAAAAACTCTTTATAAGGTGCTGTTCCACAACCTAAATCTACTAACGTTCCTTTATAATACTTAGAAAACTCTGTTAAATACTTATCAGTAATATCATATAATAACCAATTAATCTGTCGCCTATTGTGATGATACTTACTAGGAGAGTTTAATTCTGTATTATTCATAAAAACTCTTTATTTTCTGTATTATATATTCTACCTTTTCTTTGTCTAAACCATAATATAAAGGTAACCGAACTAATCTTTCACTTTCAGTTGTTGTAAACTCATCAATTCCTTCAAACTTACCAAAAATCTTTCCTGCTGGTGCTGTGTGAAGTGGAACGTAATGAAATACGGCATTAATATCATTTTGCTTTAAGTATTTAATTAAAGACTCTCTTTCTTCTAAATCTCTTACTTTTATATAAAACATATGTGCATTATTTGTGCAGTCACTAGGAACAGTCGGTAAAGTTATAAAACCTTTTGATGATAATTGTTTTAAGCCTTTTTCATATCTATTCCAAGTATTAAGTCTATCTACTTGAATATTATCTATCATTTGAATTTGTGCCCATAGATATGCTGCACTAACATCATTTAATAAATAACTACTACCTAAATCTACCCAACTATATTTATCAACTAAACCTCTAAAAAATAGTTTTCTATTTGTTCCTTTTTCACGAATAATCTCAGCTCTTTGTGTAAAACGTTTATCATTTATAATTAGTAAACCACCCTCTCCAGCGCTAGTTATATTTTTTGTTTCATGGAAACTAAATGCGCCAAAATGACCAATGGTTCCTAATGGTTTCTCTTTATAATAACTCTTTACACCTTGTGCAGCATCCTCTAAAACAAAAATATCATATTTATCTGAGAGAGTCATTATTTTATCCATATTGCAAGAAACTCCTGCATAATGAACAACTACAATTGCTTTTGTTTTATCTGAAATTGCATCTTCAATTTTATCTTCATCAATATTTAATGTATCTGCTTTAATATCAACAAAAACTATTTTTGCTCCTCTTATTGCAAAAGCATTTGCAGTAGATACAAATGTATAAGAAGGCATTATTACCTCATCACCTTCTTTTATATCAATTAAAATTGCCATCATTTCTAAAGCATGAGTACAAGAAGGAGTTAAAAGAGCTTTTTCACATTGTAATTCTTTTTCAAACCACTTTTCACATTTATTAGTAAAAGGTCCATCTCCAGAGATTGTTACATTTTGCATTGCTTCATTTACAAACTTTTTTTCTAAAGAAGTATAAGGTGGTTTATTAAAATGTATCAATTTATATCCTCATATTTTTTTAAACATACTGTTTCAAAAGTTGAAAGCTTTTGTCTATCTATACAGTCAAACCAGATATCTTCTTGTTCTTCTATATATTTTATATTTTCAAGGAATTCTTTATTATGAAATTCTTTAGGGATCAACACAACACCTGTATCATCACAAACTGCTATACAATCTTGATAAAAAGATTTTTTTTTCTCAATTAATTTTTTTTGTTCAGAATTTAATTCAACTTTTTCATTTATATACCCTACTGGATTAAAACCTTTACACCAAATTGCCCAATTTTCTTTTATTAATCTTGGGGCATCTCTTAATAATCCATTAGTTACAATCGCACCTGCTTGTTTATATAGTAATAAATATTTAGAAACCAAATCTCCAATAATTGCTTTATCATTATTATCTAAGGCATCAATAAATACTATATCTCCATCATTTACATATTGGACTTGTTCATGAACATCCCAATTTGTACCATTACAAGCATATACATAAAAAAGATTTCCAACTTTAAAATGACCTCTATTTACTGCATTAACATTGTATACTGAACCTTTTTTACCCATACAATCAGCAATTTCAGTTGTTGATACTCTATTTCTTTTAATAAAATCTATAATAGTCATTTTCATTTTTATACCTTGTAAATATTGTATCTTTTTTTTCAAAGGAAATATCTTTAAAAACACTAATTGCAAACTCAAATGGCATATAGCTATTATTTAAAATAAGATTATTGCTTAGATTATATGCTTTATCTAAAATTATTTTAGGATCACTATGAAAAGTAAGTTCATATTCAAAGTCAACCTTATTAGATAAGAAGTCAAAAGAAATACCTTCTTTTGAAAGATGAAATGCTTTTTCTAAAATTGAATTTATGTACTCATAGTTATCTCTATCAGCTAATTTAAAATTAAAAATACCCGAACCCACAACGATATCAAATTTTTTATCTCCAAAATCATGAGCTAAAAAATCTTCTAAAATAAAATTAATATTGTTTTGATTTGAATACTCTTCTTTTGCTTCTTTGATAAGATCAGGAACAATATCAATTCCAGTATACTCATAATTATGAAATTTGTTTTTTAATAAAATATTTGCATCACCAAAGCCACAACCAATATCCAATATTGATTTATTTTCCAAATCAAATTTTTCAAATAAAATATGATATCTTAAGTCTTGTTTACCTTTATCCCATCCTAAAGTTTTTGGACATTTACCATGCTCAATATATCTATTTGTATATCTTTGTATAACTTTTTCTTTATCTTCTTGTGTTAGCAAAACTTTTCCTTATTCATAAACTATATCGATGCTATTCTCAAAATTTTCTATATCCTTATTTAGTTTTTCTAAACTATCTGATTTTAAAATAAAATACCCTAAACGACTTCTATCATCATTTGGAGATTGGATTTGATGACCTTTTTTAAACTCTAATTCCCAATCAATTATATTTGGATTTTTGTTGCATTTGTGATTTATCTGTTTAACTTTGCCCTCTTTAAAATCTAAAAATTTCAATATAACAAAATCACTAGTAGAGCAAGATTTTTCTTTTTTAAATTTTATATCTAATAAATCGTAAATCAAAAATTTATTAATATCATATCCACTATGAATAGGAACTATATCTGAAGAAATTCTAGTTCCTCCTCCTCTTATTGCAGCTTCTACTAAATAAAATTTTTTATTAAAATATTTATATTCTACATGAGTAATACAAAAAGGCAAATTTTTAAATATTTCATCATTAATTCTTTTTAATTCATCAATATCAAACTCTTCAAAAGTTTTCTGATATTGTAAAGATTGGGCAACACCAATAATATTATTGTAATGTGTTTTTTTAGACACCCCTAAAGTACAATGATTAGTATTTTTAAACTTATATCCTTCTGCTGTTAATTCTATTCCTTGAATATATTCTTCTGCTAAAAATATTTCTTCATTGCTATTAGCCAATGTATCCTTAACCAAATTAGGAATAGTATCTAGTGAAGATATATAGTTTACTCCTCTACTTGACTGATTATTTAAAGGCTTAATAATTATTGGTTTATTCTGCTCTTTAAAAAAAGCCACAACATCTTCAACGCTTTTACAAACTTCATAATTTGGGTGGCTTAATCCTTTTACACTTATATTTTTTCTCATTAATAACTTATTAGTAAATGCTTTTGCATCATCAATTTTAATCCCTAATAAATTTAATTTTTCATTAATATAAGCAACTGTATTAACAGCAATATCAGTTTGATCTGTAATAACAGCATCTACTTGATGTTTTATAGCAATTTCTAAATTTGTTTCTTTATCTAAAACATTGGCTACATAAGAATAGTCAGCAAATGAAAAAGCTTCAGAATTTTCATATAAATTTGAACAAATACATTCAAAGCCTAATTCTTTAACTTTTTTTACTATAGGTACTTGCCACTTTCCCCCACCAATTACTAACACTTTTTTCATTCTATTCCTAAATATGTATATATATTATTTTTTCTTTTTCTATATTGTATTTTTCAACCAATAATTTAGATACTATCTCTTCATTACCTAAAGAAGCTACTAATATAACTTCGTAATCTTCAGCTAAGGAGTTAATTGTCTCTTCATTAAAAACACCTATTGATTTTGCTGCTAAATATGAATTTATACTATCAGCAAGAAAATGATTCCCATAAATTGCTATTTTATTAAACTTCCTACTAATAACATCTAAATCAATTAGAAGATGGTTAAATGTTCTAAAAAATGCTTTATTTTTATCTACATTTACTTCATCACTATTTATATTTTTATTATATGTATTGATCCTAGTGTCTATTATATTTTGTTCTTCTTTGGTTAAAAGATTTTCAAAAGTATCATTTTCTTTTCCAATAAAACTTACCCCATCAAGTTCTAAAAGATTTCCATCTCTAGTTGGGATAGATAAAATATCTTCATATTCTATTTCTAAAAAATTAGCAACCTTTTTCATTGCTTCTTGTGGATTAAGAACTAACTCATCAAAATCAACTATAAAAAATTGAGAAGGAAACTTTTTTTGAAGTTCATCATAAGTTTCAAAATAGTTTAGTATCTTTTCAATCTCTTTTGTATCAAGTATTTTTTTTAAAGGTGTTCTAAATGCTTGAAAAGAGTTTAAATCCTTTGGTCTTTCTTTTCTATTCATTCTTGTTGCAATAATATTTTTGATATTTCTTTTTACTAAAATACTTTTCATATTTGGAAAAATATTTGGAATATTTTGATATTTATCAAAATGTCCAGGATGACTCATAGAAGCAAAATACTTAGGGTATTTTATCTTTTCTAAACCTTTATAAATATCATAATAACTTGAATAAAGACAATTTATAATTTCTTCAATAGTCCATGATTTCATATCATTTAATCTTGAAAAAAATAATTTATCAAATTTATAAAAATCTACATTATAATCTACATCCATTATTTTATTTGTTGAAAAATGTATTTGATATTTTTTTTCTAAATATATTTTCTCAAATTTGTAATATTCTGATGTACTTAAAATTTTTCTAAGTACTATAGAGTGTTTTTTTAAAATCCATTCGTCATCATCTTTTTTATCTAAAAACATAGAAAAAGAATAATCATGGATAGGATTTACAAATATATCTTTGTGTCCATCTAGTAAAGACCAAAGAAGAGTCTTCCCTCCTGCAAACCATCCATCAACTTGAATCAACATTACTTTAATCCTTTTATTGCAGGATAAATTCTTTGGGCATATAAAAAGTCTTCTTCCCAATCAATATCAATTGATTTTTCATTTTTCAACTCATATAAATAAGGATTGTTACCTATTCTATCACTTGTACGAATGTAGTTTTCTCGTGAATTGATATAAAAAGCATGATTAATCTCATATAAAGGGTCTAAGTCTTGGGTATTAGGCCATTTATTAACTTTATCATCAGTATTTATTATTCTCTTTTTTTTATCACTCCACATAAATTGTTTATGTAAAGTTACTGACATCAAAGAGTCATATCCATTTTCTAATTCTTCAAAATATTTTTTAATTGCTCCATCATAATCTTCAGCTTTTACAAATGGACTAGTAACATGCAACCAAAGAATATGTTCACCACAACAAATTGTTGGCATATAATTTATTATATCTTTAACTAATGTTGTATCTAAGCATAGTTCTTGAGGACGTCGAACAACTTTTATTTTATTTGTTTTCTTAACTTTATTAATTTGATTTTCAATTTCATCGCAATTAGTTGTAACAACAATTTCATCAGCATATTTAACTTTTTCTAGCTCTTCGATTTTTATTTGTGTCAAACTTTTCCCATCAGGGGTAAATGCACGAGTATTTTTATTTAAGGTTCTTGTACTTCCTTTTCTTATAGGAATAACCATTGAAAGTTTAGTTACCATGCACTCCAACCTCCATCAACAGATAAAACTTCTCCTGTTACATAACTTGAAAGGTTTGAAGATAAATAAAGACATGTATTAGCAATATCTTCTGAGCTTCCCCATCTTTTCATTGGAGTTCTTTCTAAAGTAAACTGATATAACTCTTCTTTCTTTTTAAAATTTTCTGTATAAGAAGTTTCACAAAAACCAGGAGCAATTGCATTTACACGAATACCACATTCTGCCCACTCTAAAGCAAGTGATTTTGTTAAACTAATAATAGCTCCCTTTGAAGATGCATAACCAGTTAATTCTGCTAATCCTAAAGTTCCAACAATAGAAGCCATATTAACAATAACTCCTGATTTTTGATTTACCATATGTTTTCCAACCTCTTTACAAAAAAGAAAAGTACTTCCTAAATTAACATTCAAAACATTTTGCCATTCATCATAACTAATTTCTAGAAAGTTTTTTCGAAATCTCATTCCTGCATTATTAATTAAAACATCTATTCTTCCAAATTTTTCATATACAGCAGATACAAACTGTTTAACTACTTTCTCTTCAGAGACATCTCCTGATTTGCAGTAAATATCATCTTCATTCATATTAAGTTCTTGCTTTAACTTAAAAAGATCCTCTTCTGAACGAGTTATCAAAGCAAGTTTAGCTCCTTGCTGTTTAAAAAGCTTTGCTGTGGCATAACCAATTCCTTTTCCTACTCCAGTTATAATACATACTTTATTATTCATATCCATTATTGTTGACATATCTTCCCTTTTTTTATTGAATAATATATTTAAATGCTTCTTCTACCTGCTCAAAAGGTACATTTGCGTTAATTGAAGCTTGGCCGATCTCATTAACTAAAATTATTCGAAGTTTATGATTAATACGTTTTTTATCTTTCATCACATTTCTCAAACATTGTTTTAAAAGTTTTTCTTTTTCAAATCCAATACTTTTAGAATCAACAAAAGTTGGTAAATTGAAGGCTTTCAATAACTTTTCACACTCCTCAATAACTATTTTGGAACAATTATAATATTTATGTGCAATATAACAAACAGCCATTATTCCAATAGATACACCTTCTCCATGACGATACCTCTCTAAATGATTCTTTTCTGTAGAAATCTCAATTGCATGCCCCAAAGTATGTCCATAGTTCAAAAGAAGTCTTTTATTTCCCTCTTTAACATCTCCTAAAACATGTTCTATTTTTATTTCTATTGTTCTAGAGACTAAGTCTAGAAGTGTTTTTTGTTCTCTTTTTAAAATTTTTTGAGTATTCTGCTTCAAATAATTAAAAAACTTTTTATCTGAAATTATTGCACATTTAATCACTTCTGCTAATCCTGAATTATAATCTCTATTTGAAAGACTATCTATAAACTCTAAATCCATTAAAGTAAGTATAGGATGATAATAATTGCCTATTCCATTTATAGTTTTTCGAAAATTAATTGCTACCTTACCACCAACACTACTATCTACCATGGCCATTAAAGTTGTAGGAATATGAACTAAATTCATACCTCTATACCATGTACTTGCTACAAAGCCTGCTAAATCTCCAATTACTCCTCCACCTAGTGCAATTAAGGTTGAATCTCTTGAAAAATCATTTTCCTCTAATACTGCATAAATTCTAAGAACTTCTTGTATATTTTTATTGTTTTTTCCTGCATCCATATAATGAAATATAATATCAAAACCATATTCACTAAAATTAGAAGATAAGTGTTCAGAACAAAAGCTTTCAAAATAAGAATCAGCAATTACAATCACTTTTTTATTATTAGTTTTTTCTTTAAGAAGTAGAGGTAAATCCTTAATAATATTTCTTTTAATATGGATTGAATAAGGACTATTATCAAAATCTACATTAATTATTTTTGATATTTCAATCATTAATTGCTCCTCTATGAAAGCCTGAATTAACAATTAATTCTGCTAATAATAAATCATCATTATTATCAATTTCATAACCTTCAAACTGATTGATGTATTTAAAATAAGGATTTAAACCTATTCTAGATTTTGTTTTTTTAAAAGTATCCTTTTTAATAACATATGTTAAACCATGCTCTATTATAATTGGCTCTATATTTTTTAATTTAGGAGAAAGTTCATTTTTCTCAAAATTTAATGGTTCCCCTTTATACCAAGATAGTTTTTTTATTTGCATAGAAGTTAAAGAAGAATCATAATCAGTAGATTTTACAGCATTTATACATTCATCTATTGTTTTAATTTTAATAAAAGGACAATAAGGATGAACTAGAACAATAATATCCACATCTTCTCTTTCTTTAAAAAACTCTTCAACGATTTCTTCTAATCGAGTAGTTGAAGTATCAAGAGATAAGGGACGCTTTAGAAAACTAAAATCTAAACTTTCATCTAAATAATTTTCGAATTCTTGATTAGAGGCATAGATAATTGTTTCTTCAATAAGCTGAGATCTATTTAATAACTCTATAGTATATTCAATCAGGTATTTACCTGATAATTTAACCATATCTCTATCTTTACCCTTATTCATCCAAAAAGGAATCAGTCCTACTACTTTCATTTTTATTTCCTTCTAATAATCAAAAACTCTCTTTAATTCTTCTGTAAAGTTTTCTTTAGAAAAAGTCTTCTTTATTATCTCTATATTTTTTTCTTTTTCTTCAATTTTTAAAAGATCAAGAGAAAAATTTTTCATATCAAAAACTTTTAATCCTTCTTGTTTAAACATTCCAAAGGTACTTATACTAGAGTTCATAAAAACAGTTTTGCCAAATCCTAAAAGTGTAATTATATTCCCCATTCCTTGCTGTCTATTATGATTAAAAAAAGCTATATCTATTGTTGATAAAAATTCATAATATTTATCCTCTGCCATAAAATCTATAATAGGTTTAAATTTATTACCAAACATTTCATAGCCATGTTTCATGACTTGCATTCCATATTGAAAATCACCATAAGATAAAGGAACAAAAATATTCATATCTTTATTTTTAAATTTTTCTAATTTATTAAACACTTCAATATGCTGATTTGTAATAGTTGAAGAATTTCCTATCAAAATATTTAAACTACTTGTATCATTTCGTTCTTTTAAAGTAATTTCTTTAAATAGATTACTAGGATAAACAAATGCCTTTAAATGCTTTCCTCTAGCATCATAATTTTTTCGTACATATTCAACTTCACCATCAGTCCCAGTTACTAAATATGCTACATTTCTTATAATGTACTTTTGTATTTCATCTTGTTTCTCAGGGAAATAAAAATCTCCTCCCCACATAACCCAATATGTTTTTTTTAATAACTCTAAATTGTTATATAATAATTCATTTATTCTTTTTCTAAATAAACCGTGTAAAATTGTTTTTTCAGATTTTCTAATATTCTTTAGAACTTTATTATTAAGTTCATCATCAGTATTTAAAAACTCTACATTTTTAAATTTTTCTAATACTTCTTGCATAGGATTGTTGATTATTATAAATTTGTGCTTAGATAAATCAAAATTATCATTTACAAAATCAATAAAAGGTTCTATGAATTTATCATAATGCATTACATGTAATATCATCTAGAACCTTTAAAAAAGAATATTTTCTTATTTCTTCACTCTTAATTGCTTTATAATAAGTTTCTTCACCTATTTTTTCACAAATAGAAGGATTATTAATAAAGAAATTAGCAACTTTAATAAAGGCTTCTTCATCTTTAACAAAAGGAAGTCCTGAATAGGTTGGGAAGTAAGGGTTGTCTTCAAATAAATACCCTTTATTAGTTAAGTTTCCTACATCTTCTTTTGTATAAATACTTTTTAAAATAAAACTATCATTATCAACTTTCAATTTATCAATAATAGGATTTTTATTATATAACGCTACAATATTTTCAAAATTACTATATCTAATCACATAAGGTTTTTTCTTATAAATAAATTCTTGTAAAGCAGCTCCTCCGTTTACAAAAGAAGCTAAAAATAAATCTATTACGTGCCCATAAATATCTGTATTAATGAAACCTTCAAAAAAGAATCTATCTTCAATTCCTAAATCTTTAATTTTTTCTCTAATTGAAGAAGTATCGCCATCTCCACAAGCAAGAAATACTGTGTTTTGATTTTTATCTAATATTTGCTTTACACAATTCAAATATCTATTATCATCTATCTTAATCAAACGACCAATATAGCCTAGAATAAATTTATTTTTTCCAAATTTATTTTTAATATTTATAACTTCTTGTGAGTTTACTTTTTTATTATATTCTTCTAAATCAATAGGCAAACTAAATATATTTTTGTTTAAACTCTTTTTATTTGTTTCAGTATGAGAGATTATCTCATCAATTCCAACTATATCGTATACAGCATTACTACTATGGTACCAGTATATCTGCACGGGAGCTGTTCTTGTAGCATATAAGAATATATATTCTACTCTTGTGTGTAAACCAATTAAAATATCAATTTTATCATCAATTAATCTTTCTCTAGTTTTAATACATTTTTCAAATAAAGAATAAGTAGCATTATTTTCACCCATAGTTTCACTATGAAGATTAATATATTTTACACCTAAAGCTATAAACTCTTCAACAAAATCTTGTTGACTTCCACCTGCTTCAGGAAAAGATAAATCATATAAGATAAATTCATATTTTTCACTGTTTATTCTCATTAAGTTTTTAAGTAAAGAATATAAAACATTTGTTGTTGAGTGTCTTATTATTCTTTGCATTACAAAGGCAACTTTTACTTTTCCATTTTTATTTATTTTATTTGTATTTGGTTTAATTTGATATTTCGGTACTAATTTTTTTAGAATATACTCTTCAAGAGGTTTTTCTATTTCATTTTTAAACTTTTCATTAAGTTTATCAATATCATTTCCCGTTCCAGAATGGAAATAATGTAAAGGAGTATAGTAAAGCCAAAAAGCTACTTCTGTTTTTTCTTTCTTTATAGCTTTATTAAATAATTCTTTTAATAAACAATAAGCATGAGATGAAGCTTCATTATCATGATAAACTTGTAAAGACATACCCCATAGTTTAAAAATCACTTCTATTTGAAGGTTTTTATCAACATCTAAAAAATTATCATTAAAAATATACTTAACAAAATCTTCAAATAATTCTTTAACACTTCCAGCAAGTACATTAAAGAAATTAAAAGATTCAATAAAAAATTCAGACGAAACTTTTAATGATAAATTAATATAAATTAGCTTTTTGAAATCTTCAACTGGATTTTCAATAAAGTCAAATACTGTTAATAAAGCAATAACTCTAGCTTGTGATCTATTCTTTAATTCTTCTTTCATTAAAGAGATAATCTCATTTAACTCTTCATTATGGATATACTTAACATCATATGTCTTTAATAGGTTAATATCTTGTACTAATGTTACAACTAAATCAAGATTTAGCATTGAAGTTTTTGAATAATCAGTAATAATATTTACTAAGTCTTGTTGAATTAACTCAGATAATTGAGATTGAACTTCTAATTTATTATTTTCCATTAAATATTCTCTTTCATTAATAAATCAATAAATTCTCGAACAGCACCATTACCACCTGATTTATTTAAATTAATTATATTGTACATTTCTTTAATTTCGCTTATTGCATTTGAAGGACAAGCTGCAATTCCAACATTTGATAAAAGTTCTTTACAATTAACATCATCTCCAATATAAGCAACTTCATCTAAGCTTATTTGTTCTTTTTTACAAATTTCTTTTGCAACTTCAAGTTTACCTTTATAACCAACACCTTGGTATAAATAATCAACTTTTAATTTTTTTGCTCTATTTTCAACAATCTTAGTATTTTCACTAGTTAAAATCCCTGTTTTAATTCCAGCATTTCTTAGTAATTCAAAACCTTTGCCATCATGAGTATTAAATTTTTTCAACTCATTTCCATTGACATCATAATACATACCAGCATCAGTTAAAGTTCCATCAACATCACTCAAAAAAAGTTTTATTTTCTTTTTTAATTTATTCTCTTTTTTTGACAGAATATGCTCTTGCATATATCTCTCAGCAATATTCCAATCAAGAGGCTCATCAATTTCAATTGAAGTATAATCATTCATAATATATAAATCTATTTTTCCAGACAATCTATTATTATCCTTTAAAATATTTTTTATTTTATTAATATAAAAAGCTCCATTTTCTAAATATAAACCTTCAAAATCTTGACGTCTTGGTCTATTTTTATAATCATAATTTAAAGGTGTACCATCACTATTCCAAAAAAATCTTTTTTCATTTACAACAGTTAATAATGAATCTTTATCTGAGTCTTTTAACTGCATAATAGCATTATCAAAATCATAACTTTGTGTAATTGGAGAAGTTGCTTGAACTAATAAAAATAAATCTTCATCATTTTGTTTATTCTTAGTTAAAAATTCTATCATTACATCTTCTGTAGGAGATGTATCCCTTGCATTTTCTTCATCTCTTTTATATAAAACAACTTTTGAAAAATTAAATTTATTAATTTCTGCAACAACTTCTTCACAATCTGTAGCAACATAAACAATATCAATTAATTTTGATTCTTCAATTGCTTTTAGATTCCAATAAACCAAAGGTTTACCACAAAACTCTTTTATATTTTTAAAAGGAATTGATTTACTCCCACATCTAAGAGGTATAAATGCTATATTCATTAAGATTCCTTTTTAAAACTTGCAATAATAGTATCAGTTGCTTGCAGTGAGGCTAACTGATTTTCATATGCATTTGATAACTCACTAGAATCAATAAAACTTCCCCATTTTTCATGACCACCTGGTTTATTATTACTCAACCAATACAAATGGTTTGAAAGAGGATATCTTTGAATATGCTTTATAAATTCAACTTTTAAACCTGCTTTTTTAGCTAATAGTTCTAATGTAAATGAAGTAAAAAGATATAAATGACAGCTCCAATAAGTAAAATGAGAAAAAGATTCACTATTATATATACTTAATAAAGCATCATTTGCATTAGGAACTTCTATAATAATCGTTCCATCATCATATAGAAGATCTTTTAACTTCCCTAAAATATTAATCGGATCTTTTAGATGCTCAATAACATGAAAAGAAGTAATCAAATCATATTTATTTTTACACTCATCAAGACTCTTAATTAATTTTATCTCTTCTTTTTCATAATAAGACTTTACGGCTACTTCTAACTCAACTCCACAAACATCTAATGCTAATTCTTTTGACAAATTCAAAAAACCACCATTTCCACTTCCAAAATCTAAAATAGTTTTATTTGAAATACTGTTTTTTAAAAATTCAAATCTTCTACTATCATCTTGTAATGTTTGCTTTCTCCATTTTGAAAAATCAAAATCTTTATGCATTTTAGATTCTTCATAAAAGTTATTGTCAATATGCTTATCATCAGATAGAAAAACTAAACCACAATTATTACATTCTAAAATATCTAGTTTCTTATTATCTCTGACACTTCCATCTCTTTTTTTATGATCTTCACTCTTACATAAATAACATTGCATAGTTTACTTTCTATTCTTTAGTTTATCTCTTTGAACTTGTTCAATTGGCAGAATATCGTTAGATTTGAAATTCAAAGCTTTATATGTAGCATTTAAATCCCTATTTAATCTTCTTAAACCATCAGGCATTAAGGAAGCACTATGGTCAGTTCCTTTCCATTTAATATCTTTTGTAAAATGCCTTTCAATCCATCTAGCTCCTAATGTGTAAGCAGCGACATCAACAGCTATTCCTAAATGATGCCCTGAAAAACCTATCTCATATATTCTATTTTCATAATTTTCATATAGCCAATTTATTTCCAATAAAGAAACATCTTCAAAAGGTACAGGATACCCTGACGTACAAGAATAAATAAGGAGCCTAGATTTCGCTTGATTAGTCTCTTCAAAAAACTTAACTATTTCTTCAACCTCTTCACGACTTGTCATACCAATTGATAATTGAACTTGTCCTTTAAAATCATCCCTTAAAATTCTTAACATTTCAAAATTATTGTTACAAGCAGAAGGTACTTTAAGAAACTCTGGTTCAAAATCAATCATCTCTTTAGCACTTGTTACATCCCAAACTGAAGTAGAATAAATAACATCAATCGAATCACAATATTCTTTTAATTGTTTATGTTGTTCTTTACTAAATTCTAAAAACTCTCTATGTTCTCCGTATGTATTTCCATAAGAGTTCTCAGGTACAGGATGAGGAGCTTCATACTGTTCTTTAGTCAATAGTTCTTTATTATTTCTTTTTTGAAACTTTACGTATTTCGCGCCGCTATGTTTTGCTAGAGATATTAATTCTTTTGCAATATTAAAATCACCCATGTGATTACAACCGATTTCTGCTATTACTTTTGGCTTTTTGTAATCAAAATTAAATGCCATTAAACTCTCCCATATTTATCTTCATATCTTATTATATCGTCTTCTCCAAAGTAATCACCTAATTGTACTTCAGCAAAAACTAAATTATCACAAGCAGAGGTATTAATTATCTTATGTTTACAACCTTTAGGTATGTAAATATATTTACCTTGATAGACATCTAAAATAGATTCTTCAAGTATTATTTTTCCTTCACCTTTGATAATTATCCAATGTTCTTCTCTTCTCTTATGTTTTTGTAAACTCAATTCTTCCCTTGGGAAAACTGTAATTATTTTAGATTGAACATGATTTGCCAGTAATGTGCTTTTATAAAAACCCCAAGGTCTAGGAAAAACTTCATAATCTAAACCATTTTCATCTACATTGGGTAGTTTTTTTAAATTATATTCTATATCATTTAATAATAATACATAAAATTGTTTTTTTGATACAATATTTATCAATTTTTTTTCATTATTTATAATTGGTATAAAATTTATTTTTTCAGATTTGAAATATTTGAATAAATTAGTAAATGGCTCATTTTCATTAATAAACACATAATTTTCATTATAAATTATTTTGTCACGTAAAGAGCTACCATTTATAAGCATTCTTCTTAATTCACCTTCAGTTAATACCCCAAGTAAAATTTCTTTAGATGACAAAACAATTAAAAAATTTTTTTTGTTATTATCTATTTTCTTTAAAGCATCAATAATAGACGTATTTTCAGAAACAATAAAATTATTCAAGTTATTCCTAATATTATATTTAAGTTTTCTATGTAATAATCTACCTAAATATTAATTAGGTTTTACTATGGAAAACAATGCAATACCATCAGATATAATAAAAATTCAAAAAAAATTAGCTACTTTTGAAAAAGGAAGTAGAAATTATAATAAATATACAAAAATTCTTGCGAAGCATGTAAAACAGCATACCATGAAAAGAAGAGTTATTTCACATATTAAAACAATTGAAAATATACAAAAACTATCACAAAATGAAAAAACAGAAAAATAAAAATATTACAATTTGCAATAAAAATAAGAACTTCAAATAAAATCTGATAAAATCCCATCATAATTTAAATAAACAATTTCAAATAGGAAAACAAAAATGGATGATAATCAAAAAAAATCACTAGACTTAGCAATAAAACAAATAGACAAAACATTTGGTAAAGGTACATTAATTAGACTTGGAGACAAAGAAGTTATCCCAGTTGATTCAATTAGTACAGGTTCATTAGGTCTTGATTTAGGTCTTGGTGTTGGAGGACTTCCAAAGGGAAGAGTAATTGAAATTTATGGTCCAGAATCATCAGGTAAAACTACATTAACTTTACATGCAATTGCTGAGTGTCAAAAAGCTGGTGGTGTTTGTGCATTTATCGATGCTGAGCATGCTTTAGATACAAAATATGCAAGAGATATTGGTGTAGATATTGATAACTTATTAGTTTCCCAACCAGATTTTGGTGAGCAAGCTTTAGAAATTTTAGAGACTGTTATTAGATCAGGAGCTGTTGATTTAGTAGTAGTTGACTCAGTTGCAGCACTTACTCCAAAAGTAGAAATTGATGGAGATATGGATGACCAACAAGTTGGTGTTCAAGCAAGATTAATGTCAAAAGCTCTTAGAAAAATTACTGGTTTATTAAATAAAATGAACTGTACAGTAATCTTTATTAACCAAATTAGAATGAAAATTGGTATGACAGGATATGGAAGTCCTGAAACAACAACTGGAGGGAATGCACTAAAATTCTACTCATCAGTTAGACTTGATATTAGAAGAATTGCAACACTAAAACAAGGTGAGAACTCAATTGGTAATAGAGTAAAAGTAAAAGTTGTTAAAAATAAAGTAGCAGCGCCATTTAAACAAGCAGAATTTGATATTATGTTTGGAGAAGGTATTTCGAAAATGGGTGAGCTAGTTGATTATGGTGTAAAACTTGATATTGTAGATAAAGCTGGTGCGTGGTTTAGTTATGGAGATCAAAAAATTGGTCAAGGTAAAGAAAATGCAAAAGTATTCTTAAAAGACAACCCAGAAATTGCTAAAGAAGTTGAAGAAAAAATTCTTGCAGCAATGGGTGTAAATGATACTGAAACAGCGACAGAAACTACAGAAGATGAAGACGAAGAATAAGTAAAGAGATTTCCTCTTTACTTATATCCTATCTAAAAATACAACTCTAAAAAAACTTAATAACAATCCCCATAAAAGCAAACAACAATTTAAAATTAGCTATAATATTATAAATTATGATAATAGGAGACCTACGTGGTATTTATAGATAACGTATATGCTGATGAAGTTTTAGACTCAAGAGGTAACCCAACAGTTAGAGCTACTGTAATTTTAAGTGATGGTACAAAAGAAAGCGCGATTGTACCAAGTGGTGCTAGTACAGGGAAAAGAGAAGCCTTAGAATTAAGAGATGGTGATGATAGATTCTTAGGAAAAGGTGTTTTAAAAGCAGTTGAAAATGTAAACACAGCAATTGCTGAAGAGTTAATGGGATTAAGTCCATATAACCAAGCAGAAGTTGATGCTACAATGAAAGATATTGATGGTACAAGTAACTATTCAAACTTAGGTGCAAATGCAGTACTTGGTGTTTCAATGGCAGTTGCTAGAGCAGCAGCATCTTCATTAAATATTCCATTATATAGATACTTAGGTGGAGCAAATGCAATGACTATGCCAGTTCCTATGTTTAATATCATTAATGGTGGAGAGCATGCAAACAACTCTGTTGATTTCCAAGAATATATGGTAATGCCAGTTGGTTTTGAAGACTTCAATGAAGGATTAAGAGCTGTTAGTGAAGTATACCAATACTTAAAAAAAGTAATTGATGCAATGGGTGAATCAACTGCAGTTGGTGATGAGGGTGGATTTGCTCCAAACTTAAAATCAAACGAAGAACCAATTACTGTAATTATTGAAGCTATTGAAAAAGCTGGTTACAAAGTTGGTGAGCAAATTGCTATCGCACTTGATGTTGCAGCTTCTGAGTTAATTAATGATGAAGGTAAATATGAATTAAAAGGTGAAGGAAGAACTTTAACTTCTGAAGAATTAGTTTCATACTATGCTGATTTATGTGCTAAATATCCTATTGTATCTATTGAAGATGGCTTAAGTGAAGATGACTGGGATGGTTGGAAAATCTTAACTGAAGCAATTGGAGATAAAGTACAATTAGTTGGAGATGATTTATTTGTTACAAATGCAAATATCTTAGCAGAAGGTATCCAAAAAAACATTGCTAACTCAATTTTGATTAAACCAAACCAAATTGGTTCTGTATCTGAAACAATGCTAACTATTAGATTAGCACAAAGAAATAATTACAATTGTGTAATGTCACATAGATCTGGTGAGAGTGAAGATGCATTTATTGCTGACTTTGCTGTTGCATTAAACTGTGGTCAAATCAAAACTGGTTCTACTGCTAGAAGTGACAGAATCGCTAAATATAATAGATTATTAGAAATTGGTGCTGAAATCGGTTATGCTGAATATTTAGGAAAACAACCTTTTTCTAAAAAATAATTTATGAAAAAAAAACTACATTTTTATAAGAAGTTCTTTGTAATAGCACTGGGTTCAGTTGCTATTACACTGTTTCTTAGTTATCATGTAGCAAATATTCTTTTTGGAGATAACTCTTTAGAAGTTTATAATTCATTGAAATATAAAAAAGAGTATCTAGAAAATGAGATTTCACGACTGCAAAAGCATAATGCATATTTGCAAAAAGAGTATTTCGAATTAAAAAACTTGGAGCCTGAAGAATGAAAAAACTATCTTTTTTAACTTTATCTGTTATAACTGCACTTAGTCTACATGCAAGAGAAAATCCTTTTGAGATGACAAACGCTTATGAAGAAGAAGCCGCAAGAATTATTGAAACAAATGAGGCCTCTATTGAAGAAGCAATGACTGAAGCTGCATATATTAAAGAGATGCAAGAAAAGATGCAAAACCAACCTAAAATTGAAGATGCCATAAAGAAAATTGTTCCAAAAATAAAAGAAAAAAAATCAAAAGAAAAAATTTATACAAAAAAAGAAGTTGATAAGCTTATTCATAAAACTAAAAAGCAAACAGAATATAAAGCTAAACAAATCATAAAAAAAGAGTTACAAACAACACAAGTTGAAAAACCAACACAAGTTGTTTATGTAAAACCAAGACCAGATATCATTGAAGATGAGCTAGTAACAAAAGAGCTTTTACCTTTTGTTACTATAGAATATAATGATGATAAACTAATTATAAAAACCGATAGTGAAATTTCTAAAAAATTCACATTAGATAAAGAAAATAAAATTATCGTTGACTATAAAGCTAAAAAGAACTTCTACACAAAAAGAGATTCTTTAGAGTCTAAAAATTTTAAAAAAATTGCAATTGGAAATCATAAAAAAGAGCAATACTACAGAGTAGTAATTGAACTTAACTCTAAACCTTCAAACTTTGAAGTAACATACAAAGATAAATTAATTACTATTTCTAAAACTAATTAGGTTATTTATAACTCTAATTAGTATCATCACTACTAGTACTTCTAAAATAGATGCCAAAATAAATGCGTAATAATACTCTTGAGTAATTGAATGATTATTATAAGCTATTGTTGTAACTGCAATCAATAAAGTTAATGGCATAGCATGTGAAAGTCCCAACATATAAAATCTATTCCAACCCATTTCTTTAACGAATAACAATGATGCAATTAACCTAATTATGATCATAGCTAATGTGATTAAAAACGCTTTTAAAACTAAGTCACTATTTAATAATGCATCAATTTCAAGGGATGATCCAACAGAGATGAAAAATATAGGAACTAACCAACCAAAACCAAAGTGTTCTAACTTGTGAGGAAGTTGCTTATTGTGTTCTTCAAAGAATGTTGTAATAAAAGTTCCAGCAATAAAAGCACCAAAAGCAACTTCTAAATGTAAATACATCATAACAGTAATCATTAAGAAAAATATTGCCATTGATATTCTAATATCTTGTTCTTGATGATCCTCTTGAGGCATTAAATAACTTTTAATCTCAGGAAACCACCAAATAAGATTATGAAATATTTTATAAACAAATAACATAACAATTAAGAATAAAACAAATAATGCCATTGTTTTATAAAAGTCATAACTAACACCATATTCTAAAACTGCAGACACTGTTGTAAGGGCAAAAATAGAAACAATCTCCCCTATTAGACCAACAATAAATGCCATTTTTATCCATTCTGTCTCACCATACTCTTTTTTAAGAGCAGCTAGTACACCAATAGAAATTAAAGGTAAGATAACAATAAATATTTTCCCTAAATCAAAATAAAGTGTTATAAAAATAGAGGTCGCAAAGAGAATAACATTATATAAAAGAGACTTTTTCAACATCGTAGGAGATATAGATAAAAGTTTTTTTAGATCAATTTCAAGCCCTGCTAGAAACATCAAGTATAAAAAACCAAGCTCTGCAACTAAATGTAGTATTGCATGATCACTTATGAGAGCAAAATATGCAGCAATAGCACCCATCATAATTTCAACAGGGATTGTAGGTAATCTAGTTAATTTTGAAATTAATGGTGAAGTAAATATTATTAATGATAGGGATATGATTATTAAAATTTCTTCACTCATTGATATACCTACCTAGTCTCTTTCTCTTTTAATCTTATATCCGTGTTTTTCAAGCTCTTCAATATCATCAGCAGGAGTTTTACCTGAAGTTGTTAAATAATCTCCAATTACAAATGCATTAGCACCTTTTTCAAAGATTTTATATTGTTCATCTCCAAACATAACTTCTCTTCCACCAGCAACCATAATTTTCATTGCATTTGGAATCATTTTTCTAGCAAGTGTAATTAATTCGAAGGCTTCTTCTCTTGTAATTGTATTTTCAACTATTGGTAATGCGTCATTTGGGTGGAAGAAGTTTAATGGTACATTCATTGGATCTAATGAAGCTAAAGATTCTAACATAGAAATTCTTTGCTCTTGAGTTTCACCCATTCCAAAAATCCCACCAGTTACTAATCTTAATCCAACTTCTTTTACATTTAAACAAGTTTGATATCTATCATCCCATGGATGCGTTGTACAAATTGTTTCATAGAAGTCTCTTGCAGTTTCTAAGTTGTGATTATAGGCATCAACTCCTGCATCTTTAAGTGTTTGAAGTTGTTCAACTGTTGCTATTCCATTACAAGCAATTAAGATTAAACCTAATTTCTCTTTTTTAATAGCCTTTGCAGCTTCACAAACATACTCTAATCTTTTTGGAGTCAATCCTTTTCCAGCTGTTACTAAACAAAAACCATTAGCATTATTTGCTCTTGCTCTTTTTGCTTCTTCAACAATTTGATCAATCTCTTTTTGTTTATATCTTTGAATTTCTGCTTTATATTTTACACTTTGTGTACAGAACTTACAATCTTCATTACATGTTCCACTTTCAATATTACAAATTGCACATAAAAAAATCTCATTATTTTCGTTCATATTTATACTCTTCTTTCCTGAAAAAATTTTCTTTTGTATTTTTAAAATAGAATGAGATTATATACTCATTTTCTTTAATTTCTAGTATTACACATTCAATGAGTGGCTTCTCTCTTGCGCAAACTTCACCTGGATTTAGGAAAAGGGTATTATTTATATATTCTTGAGAGAACTCATGTGTATGCCCGAAAATTACAACATCGCTATCAGGTGTTAAATGATAAGGCAAATGCATAAGTTTGAACTTTATATCTTTTATTTTAAAGTAATATGGTTCTGTTTTTATAAAATACTTCGATGAAAGTTCAAGTAATCTATAATCATTATTTCCAAACACACTAACATATTTTAAACCTGATTTTTCTAAAAGTTCAAGATTTTCTTCAATACATAAATCCCCAGCATGAATTAAATATTCAGCCCCATTTTCTTTTAGATGATTGATAACATCCTCGGTATAGTCAATTTTAGTATGACTATCCGATAAGATTCCTATTTTCATTGTTTATTTGTCAGTTTTTTTAGCTGGTGCTTTCTTTGCTGTAGTTTTTTTTGTAGTCGTTTTCTTTGCTGGTGCTTTTTTTGCAGGAGCTTTTTTTGCTGTAGTTTTAGATTTTGGATCTTTAGCAATAATCTCTTCACATTCCTCTAAAGTTAAATCTTCAGCTTCTAAACCTTTTGGTATTTTAAAGTTTTTTCTACCTTGTTTAATATATGGACCATATCTACCAATTAGAACTTGAATTTTCTCTTTTTCAAACTCTTTAATAGTTGCTTTTGCTTTTGCTTCATCAAGCTCTTTAATTACTTCTAAGGCTCTTGGTAACTCTATTTTATATGGGTCATCTGTTTTTAGTGAGTAGTATTTTGTTTTAATTTGTAAATATGGACCAAATCTTCCAATATTTGCTTTTATATCATTACCTTCACTATCTTGTCCAACAACTCTTGGTAATGTAAATAAGAATAATGCCTCATCTAAACTGATTGTATCCATATTTTTATCTTCTGGAATTGCTACAAACTTTGGTTTTTCTTCATCATCTTTTGTTCCAATTTGAATAAATGGACCAAATCTTCCAACTCTAGCACTTACTGGCTTCCCTGATTTTGGATCAGTTCCAAGTTCTCTTACTTGTAGGTAATCTTCTTTATTAACACTCTCTTCTTTTTCAGAAATAGTCTTTTTAAAATCACCGTAAAAGTCTTGCATTACTTGTTCCCAAGCAATTTTACCTTCTGCAATTTCATCAAACTCTTCTTCAATCTTTGCAGTGAAACCTAAATCAACAATATGAGAGAAGTGATCAACTAAGAAACTATTAACAATTTCACCAGTTGGTGTTGGTATTAATTTTTTATCCTCAGTTTTTGAAACATACTCTCTTTGCTGAATAGTTGAAATTGTTGGTGCATAAGTAGAAGGTCTACCTATACCTTCACTTTCTAATTTCTTAACAAGTGAGGCTTCTGTATATCTTGCAGGTGGTTTAGTAAAGTTTTGTTCACACTCTAATTTTTCTAAATTTAAAATAGTTCCTACTTTAATATTTGGTAAGATTTTTTCACTACTATCTAATGCCGCTTCTGGATTATCACTACCTTCTGTATATGCTTTCATAAATCCAGGGAATATAATTCTTTGTCCCTTTGTTTGGAACTCAAATTCACCATCTTTACCAGCTTGAATTTTATAAGTAGTGTTTGCAATTTTTGCAACTGCCATTTGTGTTGCTAATGTTCTTTTCCAAATTAAACTATATAACTTGAATTGTGATGAATCTACATATGCTTTAATATCACTTGGTTTTAGTGCTAAATTAACAGGTCTAATCGCTTCGTGAGCTTCTTGTGCTCCTTTTGCTTTAGATTTATATGCTCTTGGTTTTGCTAAAGAGTAATCTTTACCATATTCAGTCTCAATTACCTTCTTAGCAGCACTTGTAGCAACTGTTGAAAGATTTAATGAGTCAGTTCTCATATAAGTAATTAAACCACCAGTATGTCCTGGGATATTTCCAACATTTCCTTCATATAATTGCTGAGCAATAATCATTGTTTGCTTAACAGAAAAGCCAAGTTTTCTAGATGCTTCTTGTTGTAGTGTTGAAGTAGTAAATGGAGCAGCAGGGTTTCTTTTACTCTCTTTTTCTTCAATATCAACTAATTCATACTGACCTTGATTTAAAGAAGCTTCAATAGCTCTTGCTTCTTGTTCATTTGGTACTTTTTGATTTTTGCCATTGATTTTTGCTAATTCTGATTTTAATTCAGGATCTATAAAATCTGCTTTTATTTTCCAAAACTCTTCAGGAACAAAAGCTCTAATTTCATTTTCTCTATCAACAATAATTCTAACAGCTACTGATTGAACTCTACCAGCACTTAAACCATATCTTACTTTTTTCCATAATAATGGTGACAGTTCATATCCAACTGCTCTATCTAATATTCTTCTTGCTTGTTGTGCATCAACTAAGTGTTGGTCAACATCCCTAGGACTCTCTAGAGCTTTTAAAATAGCATCTTTCGTAATCTCATGAAATACAATTCTTTTTATAGGGTTTTTCTCTATTTTTAGTGCAGGAATTAAGTGCCACGCAATAGCTTCTCCCTCTCGGTCCTCATCGGCCGCTAGGTAAATAGTAGTATCTTTAGTAATTTGTTTTTTTAAGTCTGCAATAACTTTTTTCTTATCCGTTGAGACAAGATATTTTGGTTCAAAATTATTCTCTGGATCAAATCCTAATTTTGATTTAGGTAAATCTCTTACATGGCCCATAGATGCCATTACTTTGAAATCACTTCCTAGAAACTTTGATATTGTTTTTGCTTTTGCTGGGGACTCCACTATCACTAAATTTTTCACTAAAAAACCTTACACTATTTTAAATTTTTTGCATTCTAACATAAATTAATTAATATTACTTATAAATTATAATTTCTTCTTTAATATCTATATCAAACTGCTCTTTTATCTTTTTTTTGGCTAAATCTATTAAATAAATCGCATCTTCAAATGTTCCATCGCCATAATTTACTAAAAAATTAGCGTGTTGTTCTGAAAAACTCATATTACCTTTTTTTAGACCTTTTAATCCAATTTCTTGAATTAACCTTCCTGCAAAATCATCTTTTGGATTTTTAAAACAACTACCAGCACTAGGAACTCTAGGTTGGTTATTTCTCATCTCATCAAATTTTGCTAAGTCTTCTTTACTAAATCCATAATTTAAATTAAACACAACTTCATAAACTATTGTATCAATTTTTGTATTTCTATAAGAGTACTTTATATCTTCTTTTTTGATATATCCATCTTTAGTTTTTATACTATTAATATAGTTAAATACTTCCCAAGATTTTAAACCTGCGTTCATTTTAACTAAACCACCTAAATTTCCAGGTAACTTAGCTAAAAATTCTAAATCTGATATATCATTTTTTTTGCAATACGCTAGTAGTTTACCAGAAGTTGTTGCACAACCTACATAAAGTAAATCGCCCTCTTTTTTTATATAATCAAACTCTTCACCTAAAACAGCAAATTTTTTTTTAGTATTAGGTGAAACTAGCAAATTATTAGCTTTTCCAATTATTTGGTAATCACTATAATCTCCAATCTCATTTATAACTAATACATCTAATACTGGACCAATTTTTATTGATGAGTATCTTTTAAAATCTATTGTTTTAGTTGTGTTTTTCAACTACTGAGCCCTTAATTCTTCGTATTCACTAGGAATTAAAAAATCTTTTGCTTTTATTAAATTTTCATAAAAACCGTGTTTATAACCTAACTCATATAATTTATCTAAAGCTTGATATTGTATTTCACTTAATTGTACTGAATTATCATTTGCATAAAGATCTAAATATGTATCAAGGGTACTTGCATCAACTCTTATTAAACCTTTTTCAAGAAGCATCGGAGCTAATACATTTCTATTTTTATTTGCTACATCAACTGCTTTTATTAAAGTGTTTTCATAATCTATTGCACTATGAAGGGGAATTGATCTTCTAATACACATTCCACCAAGTGGTAAGGGTAAATCTCCACCACTAAGATCAACCCAAACATCCCACATCTCTTTCTCAACTTCTAATGCTTCATCATAATTTAGAATTGATTCATGAATTAAAACACCAGCATCAACTGTTCCATCAAGTACAGCTGCTTCAATTTCTAAGAAATTCATATATGTGATTCTTGCATCAGGATAAGCTATTTTAAATAATAATGCATTAGTAGTAAACTCTCCACTAAGTGCAACTTTAAAATTTCTTTTTAACTTAGTACCTTTTTTCTTAATAAGCTTAGGACCATAACCTTCACCAAAAGAAACAGCAGTTTTTAAAAGTGCAAAATCATCTTTAATCAGCGGATATAAAGCAAAAGAAATTGCACAAATATCATATTCGCCTCTTAAAGTTGCTTGGTTTAAAGTTTCAATATCATCAGCGATATTTTCAAATACTGCATCTTTAGCAGTTACCCAACCAAACTTAATAGCATAATACATAAAAATGTCATCTGCATCTGGAGAGTGAGCTACACTAATTCTTTTCAAATTTATTCCTTCATCTTTTCTAGTAGGATTCTATCTACTTTCCCTTTATGCTTTGATTATAATTGATTTATAACCTGTACTCTACTTTTAGCTTTTTTATAATCTTAAATATTGATTGTGCATATTTATATCCAGTATTACTTTTGTATCTATATCCTGTGTTATAACTTGCCCAGACTTTTGCCCAGTTATCTTTATGAACTTTTTTCCAATACCTTAATTCTATAATTGCATTTGCGGTTGCGAAACCTACATCTGTTAATAGTTTGTTTGAATAATAGGCTCTATTTTCAGGAGTATCTGCTACTTTTTGTCTAGATAATACTGTTTTAATATTTGCTTGAAATGGGCCATAATCTTTTGTTCTATGATTTATTTGATTTTTTCCAAGTGAAGATTCTTTTATAGCAATTGCCATTAAAGAGTATTTCATCATATTTTCATTTGCCAAAGATCTTATCTTTTTTAAACTAATTATATCTTTGGAAGTTAATCCTAAAGAGTTTGAGTAAAGTAAAGAGGTAAAGATAAACAAGCAAAACAATATTTTTTTCATAAAAATATTGTACTATAATTCTAACTATCATTTCAAATAGTTAGAATTATTTTTTTTAGTATCCTGCGCTAGACACGTAAGTAGAAATAGTACTTAATAGAGGATCAATTAAAAATACTGAAATTAGTGTTAAGAATACAGCAATTCCAATAGCCACTTTCATAGTAGTTGACCCATTTTGCATAAATCTAGTTTTTAACTCACCATCTGGATCTCTTAAGAACATATATGATACTGGTCTTAAATAATAGTATGCAGCAATTGCTGAGTTTAATACAATAATAATTGCTAAGGCAATATGACCTGCATTTACAGCACTTGCAATGATATACATTTTTCCCCAAAATAGTGCAAAAGGAGGAAGTCCAGTTAATGCAAATAAAAACATTCCTAAAATTGAAGCTGTGAATGGTGAAATTTGAGCAAGTCCAGAAAACTTTTTAAAATCATATGGTGAATCATAATCTTTATACTCTTTACCTCTATTTAACCATAACATACCAAATGCTCCAAAATTAGTGATTGCAAATAGTACCCAGTATAAAAATAGTGCATTTGTAGCTTGATGTGTTCCAATTACTATTGCTGCCATTGCCATACCAGCATTTGAAATTGATGAATACGCAAGCATCCTTTTAATATCTGTTTGCTGCAGCGCAATTAAGTTTGGAATCGTAATTGTTAAAACGACAGTTGTATAAAGCATTGTTTGAATAATAATATCATCTGCTTGAATAAAGATTTCAAAGAATCTTAATGCTACAACAAAACCTGCCATTTTTGGAACAACTGATAAGAACCCTGCCATTGCAGAAGTCGAACCACGATAAACATCAGGAACCCAAGTATGATAGGGGAAAAGAGATAGTTTAAATCCAAGTGCTGCAAACATAAATACAAAACCAACTAACATTAAGATGTAGTTACTATAGTTTTCACGTGAGAAGAAGTTTTGTTCATTTAATACTTGAGCAATTTGTGCTAATTCAACAGAACCTGTAATTGCATAGAACATCATAGAACCAAAGGCAAAGAAAGCAGCTGCTAATGCACCCATAGTAAAGTATTTAACTGCAGCTTCAATAGAAACCATTCTATTGTGCATTGCAATCATTGTATACAGTGCTAAAGATGATGTTTCAAGTCCAACAAAAATTAAGATTAATGAGTCTGTACTTACCATAAACTGAAAACCTGCTATTGCGAATAAATACAATGCAAAGAATTCAGCATACCTAAACTCTTGGAATCTTAGTTTTGAAACACCTAAGAAAATAAACATCAATGCGCCAACTAAAATAACACACTGAGATATAATTGAAATACCATCAATAAGCATTAAATCAAATAAACCTCTCTCATCAGAGTTAAATGCTAATAACGTAAATAAGTCAAAAATCAAGAACAATGCAACAATAACTACATAAAGTGATTTATCTTTATCTTTATTAAAAAGGTCAGTTAATAAAATTCCTAATGCACCAAGAATTGCGATAGAAACTGGTGCTATTGTAGCTAAGTTTAGACTTTCTAAACTAATATTAATAGGCTCAATCATTACTTAACCTCCCCAATAGAGTTTAACGCTCTAAGTTTTTCTTTTGTCTCTTCATTCACTGCTTTAATTTCCATTACTTTTGTAAGATTTGTTACAGTTGTATTTAAAGGATCAAGTATAATTTTTGGATAAATACCAAGTGCAATAGTTAATACAACTAATGACCCAAGAGCAACTAACTCTCTACCAAAAATATCTTTTAAAGATTTATTTTCAGGTTTTACCAACTTACCAAAGAATGTTCTTTTGTACATTGCTAACATATAAACTGCACTTAATACAATAGTAAGTGATGCAATTACAGTTAAAATTGGAGAGAATTTAAAGAATCCAAGTAATGACAAGAATTCACCAATAAATCCTACTGTTAAAGGTAAACCAATAGATGCCATTAAAATAACTGCATAAAATAATGCAAATAAAGGCATATTATTAGCAAGTCCTCCAAAAGCACCAATCATCTTAGTTTGTCGTCTGTCATATAAAATACCAACAGCCATAAATAGTGCACCTGAAACAATACCATGTCCAATCATTAAATAAACCGATCCTGCAATACCTTCAACATTTAATGCAAACACCCCAAGTGTAATTACACCCATATGTGAAATTGAAGAGTATGCAATCATTTGCTTCATATCTTCTTGTGCATAAGCTACCATTGCAGTATAAATAATTGCAATAAGTCCTAGTGTTGCCATAAATGGTACAAAATAAACTGACGCATCAGGAAACAATGGTAATGAAAATCTAATAAATCCATATGTTTCCATTTTAAGTAAAATAGCTGCAAGCATAATAGAACCAATTGTTGGTGCTTGACCGTGAGCTAATGGAAGCCATGTATGGAATGGGAACATTGGTACTTTTACTGCAAAACCAAAGAAGAATGCAATAAATAACCACATTTGTGCATTAAATGGTAAAATAATACTATTCCAATCAAATAGACTAAAACTCCATGTTCCTGTAGTTTGATGATATATATATCCAAAATATAAAATACCCACTAGCATTACAAGTGAACCTACAAATGTATATAAGAAAAATTTAATTGCCGCATAAAACCTTTTTTCAGCTCCCCAAAATCCAATTACATAGAACATCGGAATTAGTGTTAACTCCCAGAAGATATAGAACATAATAACATCAAGTGATACAAAAACCCCAACCATAGTCATCTCTAAATATAAAATAGAGATAATTAAGTTTTTCATACCTTTTTTAACTGTTAATCCTATAACTGCTATCATAGTTACACAAGTAATCATTACAACTAAGAAAAGAGATACACCATCAACCCCAACTGTGTATGTAATACCATACTCACTAATTAGTGGCAGTGATTGAACAAACTGCATCTCAGCTACATTGATATCAAAGTGGTACCATAAAAGAATCGCTAATACAAACTCCACAACTGTAACAACTACACCAAACTGTCTCATAGAGTTTTTGTCAATTAAAAACCCTAATGTTGCAGCTGCTGCTGGGAAGAATATAAGCATTGATAAAATATTTTCCATTTACGAAACCCCTTATAATACCGATAAAACTAATGCAAATACTAATCCTAAGATTAGTCCTACTACCATTAGTCTTAAGGCTGTTGATAAATTACCTGATTGAATTAGTCTTGCTTTTACACCCATTTTGTTAATAAAATGTGCTATATTATCAACTGAGTTATCAATTAATTTAATTTCAATCACTTTCCATACCCAAACTGAAAATGCATAGTATGGTTTTGAAATAAATACTTCATAGAATTTTGGAATATAATATTGATTAGAAAGCAATTTATAAACTGCTGTATCTTCCCAAGATTTACTAAACCCTCCATTTCTATATTTCACTACTGCAACTGCAATACCAAGTATCGCAACAGCACTTGTTACTAAAATTAATATCCATGCTGTTCCATGTGATATATTATTTGCTTCCCAAGTTGGAAGTGTCTTTGTAACAAAATCAATAAATGAATGTTCGAACCATCCTGCAATTACAGCAAGAACGGCTAATGGAATCATTGCAGCAATCACGAAATTTTTAGCTTCATGAGGATGGAATTCTTCGTCACTATAATTTTGCTCTCCGAAGAATATTTTCATTACGAGTCTGAATGAATAAAATGCAGTTAAACCAGCAGTTATCCATAAGATAGCCCATAATACAATTGCATCACCATTAAATGCTGCTTCTAAAATTTTATCTTTTGAGAAGAACCCTGCAAGTGGGAAAATACCAGCAAGGGCAAGTGAAGCTATAATCATAATATATGATGTAGCTTTCATTTTCTTATGAAGTCCACCCATTTTTCTAATATCAAGTTCATCATCCATAGCATGCATAACATTACCTGCACCTAAAAATAATACTGATTTAAAAAATGCATGAGTAGCAAGATGGAATAGTGCAACCCAATAAGCTCCAAGCCCAGCAGCAACAAACATATATCCAAGTTGAGATAGTGTTGAGTAAGCAATAATTCTTTTCATATCATTATTAACTAATGCCATAGTTGCAGCAAATATTGCAACAAATGCACCAAGTGCTGCTATTGCATATCCGACTTCTGGAATTAATACATATAATTCATTTGATCTAACTACTAAGTAAACCCCTGCTGTTACCATTGTTGCTGCGTGAATTAATGCTGAAACGGGAGTTGGTCCTTCCATTGCATCTGCAAGCCAAGTATGAAGTGGGAATTGCGCTGATTTACCCATAGCTCCAAGGAATAACAATGACCCAATCCAAATAAGAGTAGATGTTTCTAAAGTCGAAATTTGTGCAAATACTGCATCATATTGTAAAGTACCAAGATTCCAATATAATAAGAACATACCAAGAAGTAATCCTAAATCTCCAACTCTATTCATAATGAAAGCTTCATTTGCTGCCCATGATGCTGATTCTTTGTGATACCAAAAACCAATTAATAACCATGAACAAACTCCAACACCTTCCCATCCAATAAATAGGACTGCAAAGTTATCAGACATAACAAGAACTAACATAGAAAAAACAAAAGCTGATAGGTAAGAGAAGTATCTATTAAAACCTTTATCATGTTCCATATAACCAATTGAGTGAATGTGAACCATTGTTGAAACAACAGTTACTACTGACATCATAACAACTGATACGTGATCAACAACAAATCCAAATGGAATATTTAGATTTCCAATAACAATCCAATCAAATAAATTTGTATGAAGTGTTTCATCTGTTGTGAAAACATGATGGAGTAAATTTAATGAAGCAACCATTGAAACAGCTAACATAAATGATGTAAATACACCAGTAAATAGAGTTTTCTTTTGAGTTGAAAAAAGCGCTGCTACTAAAGAACCTACTAATGGAGCAAAAAGTGCAATGTATATATATTTTTCCATTCTTATCCTTTCATTCCAGCAATATCATCTAAGTTAATAGAACCAGTTCTTTTGTACCACATAATAAGTAATCCAAGACCAATTGCAACTTCACTAGCAGCAACTGCAATAATAAAGAATGCAAACATTTGACCTGTTAAATCTCCATGGAATTTAGAAATAGCTGCAAGTCCAACATTTACTGCATTTAACATAATTTCCGTTGAAAAGAAAAGCATTAAAACATTTTTTCTTTTGATTACACCAATTAATCCAATACAAAATAGAATTGTTGATAATATTAAATAAGCATTAAGTGTCATTTAACATCCTTTGAAGAATCAAGCTCAAGTTTTTCATCAATCTCATCCTCTTTCATTTCTGAGTAAGACTCATTCATTTTTTTACCTGCTAATACAATTCCACCAATCATGGCAACTAAAAGCATAATAGCTGCAACTTCAAATGGAACTAAATATTTAGTAAATAATACTAAACCAACATCAACAGAGTTTCCATATTCTGGATTAACTGGATAGTTTGCAGTTAAATTTTCTCCAATAACAGGAGCCATAAATACTACAACTAAAATTACTGCTACCATTCCTGATAATAAAAATACCAATCTGGGGTTTTTTACATTTTCTTTTACATCAGCTAATGTGTCAAAGAACATCATTCCAAAGGCATATAAAGACATAATTGCACCTGTGTAAACTACAATTTGCACAGCACCTAAAAAATCTGCATCTAATAAAAAGAAAAATGCAGAGATAAAAATCATTCCCGCTGCTAAAGCACTTAGTGCATATAAAGCATTTGTAGTTAAAACTGTAATACTAAACATACCAATAGTTAAAACAGCAAATATTATAAAAGCTACTTGTTCAAACATCTATTCTCCTTAGTATGATAGTGGTGTTTTTTTGATTTTTTTGTCTGCATCAGTTGATACAGAACCAAACCCATCAAACTCTAATTGAGCACCTAAACCATTTGCACTTGTTAAAATGTCTTCTTTTAATGAGAAGTGAGCTCTTTGCTCACTTGCATTTTCATATCTTCCACCATGAACAATTGCAAGTTCTGGACAAACTTCAGCACAGTATCCACAAAAAATACATCTACCCATATTAATTGTATATTGAGTTGCAACTTTTCTAGAGTTTTCATCTATTTTAGTTTCCATTCTAATACAATTTGCAATACATATTTTTTCACAAAGTCCACAACCAATACATCTCTCTTCACCTGACTCTAATAGTCTAAGAAGTTTATGTACTGCTCTATATCTAGGACCAATTGGTAATTTCTCTTTTGGATATTGTACAGTTGCCATTTCACCTTTGAAAAGTGCTTTATACATAATTCCAAATGTGATTTTTAAACCAACAAACAGCTCACCCTTAACAGATCTTGAAATAACTTGCTTAAAAGTTTCCCAAGATGTTTTAGGATAATTATCTTCTTGAACTGTTACATAATCTTCTGAAATATTTCTATTTTTAAATTCATTAAAACCCATCATCAACTCCTAAAACATCATCACAAAACCAGTAACTAAAATATTTAGTACTGCTAATGGCATTAAGATCTTCCAACATAACCACATTAACTGATCAGGTCTAATGTGTGGCCAAGATGCTCTTGTCCATAAGAATATGAAAATTAATAACATAACTTTAAGAACAATTGCTAGTCCTCCAGGAATAAACCATAATGGTTCGAATCCACCTAAGAAAATTAAAGCAATTAAGAATGAAATTGTAAATAAGTTTGCATACTCACCAATGAAGAACATTCCCCATCTCATACCTGAATACTCAGTTGCATATCCAGCAACTAATTCAGCTTCATGCTCTAATAAATCAAATGGCGTTCTATTAGTTTCTGCATATCCTGCAATTGTAAATAAAATAAATGCTAAAGGCTGATACCAAATAATCCAATTTGAAATTCCACCTGCTTGATAATTATTAATATCAATTAAAGATAATGAACCAACCATCATTAATGGAGCTAATAAAGATAATCCAGATACAACCTCATAAGATAAAAGTTGAATAGCAGTTCTAGCCCCACCTAATAATGCCCATTTATTAGCACTACTCATACCACCTAAAAGTGGGCCATATAATCCAATTGCTCCAACAGACATAACAAAAAGTACACCAACATTTACATCACTAATAATTGGCCTTACTGTGTATCCAAACATTTCAAATTCTGGTAAGAAAGGAACTGCACTCATAGCTATAAACGCAGTTGCTGCTGTAATTATAGGAGCAATCATAAATATTGGTTTATTAGCATTTGCTGGAATAAAATCCTCTTTTGTAAATAATTTTATACCATCAGCTGCAATTTGAAGTAAACCATAAGGACCAACATTAGTTGGCCCTAATCTTCTTTGCATAAATGCTAATACTTTTCTTTCTATATATGTAGTAAACCCAGCAAGTGCAGAGAAAACTGTAAGCACTACGACTACTTTTACGATAGTTTCAATAATAATACCTGTTTCCATATTACGCCTTTGTCACTTTTGCTTTATTAAATCTGTATGTATTAAATAAAGCTCTTGAAGGTGAATTTTTCATATATGTAGAAACATAAGGAATATCACCATCAATTTGGATATCACAGTGAGCATCTAACTCTAAAGTTATTCCATTTGCCTCAACTTTTACTTTATCGCCTTCAACTAATTCAAGTTTTTCATAAGATGCTTTTGAGAAGAAAATTCCATCTTTTAAATCATCTTTAAACTCATGTGCAATTGCAGTAAATTCATTAAATTGATTAATTGGATTAGCTCTATAAATTAAAATTTCTTCTTCATTTAAAGTAATTTTTTCAGTTGTTAGTTCATTTACATTATTTATAGTTTGAGGAATATCAACTGATACAATATCATAACCTCTTCTTTCTACTTGATCATTTCCAAACTCATTTGGTAAATCATCAAAATCAATTGCTCTAAATCCTTTTTCAACTGGAAGCTGTTTTGTATACTCTATTGTATATTCAATTTCAGTCCCTAAGATTTCATTTGCCATATCATTCAAAGTGTAACCTTTAAATGCAAGCGCTGCATTTGTTGGTATTACTTTTTTATCAATATTTGTAAATGTCCCTTCTTGTTGGTTAAGTGCAGGAACATCAATATCTCCATCACCAAGTGCAGAAATTTCTAAGTCAGCTTTTTCATTGTATCCAACAGTAAATCCAGTCTCTTCATCACTTAATTTACAAATTTGAGCAACTCCAAGTGTATTTGTTTGAGTTGGAATAATTACAATATTAAAGTCAGTAAATCTATCAATTAAACCACAAAGTTTTGCTAAATTTTCTGCATTTGGGTGAGTAATTAAATCTTCACCTACTATTAATGAAAATGTCTCTTTTTTAGCTAACATTGAATCAATTAGCTCAACAAATGTTTCATCTTTTCCGAACTCTTCAAGAAGTGAGATGTATTCAAATTCAACTTCAGTTGAAACTTTTTTAGGAACCATTTTTTTAACTTCTTTTTCTTCACCAGTCTCTTCATCTTTTACAATCTCAACAACTTGTTCTTTAATAGTTTCAGTTACAGTTTTAGTTCTTTTTTGTGTTAGTGAATCTAAGTAATTTTTTACATCTCTTGGTAAATCTTTTCCAAATTTATATAAAATGAAATATAAAATTGCTTCTTCAGCCATTGGATCATGATAAATAAAGTCAGTTGTTTTACCTTTTTTACCAATTTTTTCCATTAAAGGATCAACAATTGGATGGAAATATAAACCTGCACCTTTATTAATAGTAATTGGATTATTAAAAGCATATCTAGCATTAGGTAAATCTGATTTTAAATAAGATCCAACTGAGATTACAAAGTCTGTATTTAATACATTACTTAAAGTTGAAGAGTATAAAGATGTACCAGAAGTTTGTGAATAGTTTTCTAAGAATTTTTGATATCTTCTTGCATCTTCATTTACTAATCTTGCACCTCTATGATCTGCAATTTTTTGTAATAAATATGCTTCTTCATTTGTAATAAAAGAGTTAAATTTAATTGTTCTTGCCATACTTAGAGCTTCAACTGCTTTTTTGAAAGCTTCATAATCTTTAGATTCAACTTTGTTTTCAAAGTCATATCCAAATCTACCTGCTCCATTTACAGTTGAAAAATGTGGTTCACTATTTACTCTGTAGATTTTCTTTTGAGTGTGGTTGTCAATTGATTCATGTTTTACATCATAATACATAAATGCACAATCAGATGAATGAGGATTTGCTGCTGGGACTTTCTTTAATTCCCAAGCATTTGAAGTATATTGGAAGTCATGACTTACAAGTGCTCCTACAGGACAGGCTGCTATACACTCACCGCAGTTAACACAGGAATCAGCATCATAACCAATTAGTGATTTGTTTAGTTTGTTCCACATTGCATATGCATCTTTTGGCATTTCTGATTTAAATGTTTTATCAATAGCGTCACTTGGTCTTTTTACAGTAGATAAAGCACTTGATCCAACCATATCTTTACATACAGTTACACATCTTTCACAAACAATACATAATCCTGGGTCATAGTTCATAACTCCCCAATGTTGTGTAGGTCTATGAATATCTTTAATACTATAACTTTGAGAATCAACTTTCATATATAAAGAGTAGTTTTGTAATTCACATTCACCACTTTGATCACAAACACCGCACTGTAATGGGTGGTTTACATCATAAACCTCCATAATTGCACGTCTTTCTTTTGCAATGTTTTCAGTTACAGTTGTAACTTCCATATCTTGTTTAATTTTAGTATTACAGCCATATACCTGCTTTCCATCAGCTTCAACTAAACACAATCTACATGCTAATGTCGGTGAACATCTTGTTAAATAACAAACAGCAGGAACAAAAGTATCATTTGCCCTTGCTACATTTAGAATTGTTTCACCCTCTTTAGCTTGAACAGATTTACCATCAATTGTAAGTGTAATCATCTCGCTCATTATGCGCCAACCTTTTCAATTTTTACTTGTTTATATCTATAACCATCTAAAATATTTTCATTTGTTTTTAAAATCGCAACAGTTCCATGTAACTTGTCATCAACTTTAATAGTTTTTTCAATTTTTTCACTAGAAGTATTAATAACAATTTTATTACCATCTTGAACTTTCGCAACATTAGCAAAAGTTTGACTAGCAATTAATTCATCTTTTTCATTTTCGTCAATTAACTTATAAACTAGTGTTCCATCATAAGATTTTAAGTCCTCAACTTCTTGTAAATCAAAGTTTTCACAAGAATTAATCTTCTGCTCTAAACTCTCATTCAATACAACTACATTTAAATCAGAGTATTTTTTGATAATTGCTAAAAATTTAACTATGTTTTCAATTCGTTCATGTTCAATTAAATCATCACCAATTATCAAAGTTTTAGTTGAAAATTGAGCTGCTTTTTCACATGCTTCTTCAAACTCTTCTTCCCCTGCACTACTCTCAGCTGAAATATAACCTAAATCTAAATCATCAATATATTCTTGAATTGTAGGAGTTGAGTCTTTAACAAAAGTATCAAGTAAAAGTGCACAAACACCCTCTTCACTACCAACTTCATATTTAATAAATTGGTTGTAGTAAAGTTTTAAATCAATATTATCAACTGGATGCATATAGATAAATTGAGTGTCATTTTTTGCAATTGATTCAATAATACTATCTCTATAGTTCTCTTTATTATCAGCTAACATAGTTCCAAAAGTGATTATAAAATCACTGTTTGCTATTTGCTCAAGTTTACTCATTTACTGATTCCTCTTGCTCAATCTCTTTAGGCTCTGGCTTAACTTTTTTTACAACTAACGTCCAATCAACTTCATTAAACTTAATAGAGTTCATTAATGTATAACCAGCTTCATAAATTACATCTGCACTTTTTTGAACATTCTCAAAATCACCAATTTCAAACATAATAATTGCAGTTTCTTCTGGAGCAATTTGCTTATCCATTAACTCTAACATTTTGTCGTAGAAGTCATTTTTTAAGTGTCTTAAATCAAATCTTTTCATAATAACTCCTAATAATTATCGGTCAATTTCACCGAATACAATATTCAAGTTACCAATAATAGTAACAACATCGGCTAATTGTAATCCAACTAATAACTCTTCTAAAATAGCTGTATGTTGGAAACTTGGTGTTCTAATTTTCATTCTATAAGCATATGGACTTCCATCACTACAAACGAAATATCCAAGTTCACCTTTTGGTGATTCTGTTGCAACATATACTTCACCAACTGGCGGTCTCATACCTTGAGTTACTAAAACAAAATGTTGCATTAATGAATAGTTTTGAGTCATAATTTGCTCTTTTGGAGCTGAAATATACTCAGGAGCGTGTGCCATTAACTGAGTATCTGATTCTTTGTACATTGGAACTAGCTGTCTTAAAATCTTTGCAGATTCTCTCATCTCTGCAATACAGATTTTATATCTTCCATATGAATCATTTGTATAAGCTACAGGTACATCAAAGTCTAATTCTGGATAAAGGCCATAAGGCATCTCTTTTCTTAAATCCCATTTGATACCACTTCCTCTTAAAGCGATTCCTGAACAGCCCCAGCTTTTTGCCATATCTTGAGTAATAATACCTACATTTTCAAGTCTCATTTTCCAGATTCTATTTTCTGTTAATAAACCTTCGTAAGTTTCTAATTCCGTTTCTAAAACTTCTAAGAAACTCATACAATCATCAATCCAATTAGAAGGTAAGTCTAAAGGAACTCCACCAATTCTAACTGCACTGTGAGTAAGTCTAGCACCACAATAATCTTCAATTAAATCAATTGCATACTCTCTTTCTCTAAAACAGTATAAGAACATTGACATAGCACCAACATCAAGGGCATGTGTTGCTAACCAGAACAGGTGAGATGTAATTCTATTTAACTCAAGTAACATAGTTCTAATTACTTCAGCACGTCTAGGTGCTTCAATACCAAGTAGTTGCTCAATTGCTAAAGCATAGCCATAGTTATTTGAAGTTGCAGCAATATAATCCATTCTATCTGTAGTTGGTAAGAACTCATTATAAATCATATTCTCTGCCATTTTTTCCATACCTCTGTGAAGGTATCCAATCATTGGTATTGATTTAACTACTTCTTCACCTTGAAGCTCTAATACTAATCTTAATTGACCATGAGCTGATGGGTGTTGAGGCCCAAAGTTTACAGTCATTGTATTATCTTCACGCTCGAAGTTTATATTTTCAAAAAAAGGTTTTAATCTATTTGGTTGTTGCATATTTATTTACCTTCTTCTTTTTAAAACTACTGATTCTTCAGGTTTTAATTTTTTAATTAGTGTATTGCCCTCTTCCTCTTCATAAGAAATAGAAGTTTCAGGTTCAAATTCAGAAATATCAGTATCAAAAGGAACCTCATGCCCAAGTCTTGCGAATCTTGTAGTATCGTATCTATCAATAGCAGCTGGATCTCTTTGCTCAGGTCCTATAACATCCCTTGCTTCTTTTCCAAATATTTTGTCAACTTCATACCAAGAAGCAGCTTCATCACCTTGAAGTGGGTAAGTTTTTTTAAGTGGGTGATCATACCAATCATCTGGCATAATAATTCTTTTCATATTAGGATGTCCAGTAACTTTAACACCTAACATGTCATACATTTCTCGCTCACTCCAGTTTGCTGAATCAAAAAATGGAGTTAATGAGTCTATATACTCATCTTTTGGTAAGAAACATTTGATTCTAATTCTTTTGTGCTTTGAAAGTGAAAGGAATTCATAGAATAATTCATAGCCACCTTTTGAGGCTAAATAATCAATTGCAGAAAGTTCCATTAGCATGTCATATTCTAATGTATTTTTTAAAAGTTTTACACATGCAGTTAAGAAACTCTTATCAATATTTAAAACTAAGTGTGTATGCTCAATATAAGCAGCTTCTAAGTGAATTGAGTAGTTTATTTCTTCAAAGTCTTTTGCAAATATTTCATCTTTTGAAGGATCCATTCTAGGAACTGTTGGCCCTACAAAAAATCTATCTGAGAAGTATGATTTTCTTTGTACATCATCTTTATTTTTATACGGTCTCATTAAACTAACCTCTTCTTTTTGTGGGCTCTAAAGATTGACTCTTTTCTAATCTTTTTTTGAAGTGTCATAAGGGCATATTGTAAAGTTTCAGGTCTTGGAGCACAACCTGGTAAGTAAATATCAACGGGAATAATTCTATCAGCACCTTGAACTGTTGCATAAGTATTGAACATTCCACCTGTATTTGCACATGATCCCATTGAGATAACCCATTTTGGATCTGGCATTTGGTCATATAATCTTCTCATAAACTCAGCATGTTTTTTTGTTAATGTTCCAGCGATAATTAAAACATCTGATTGTCTTGGACTTGCTCTAAAGATAGTACCGAATCTATCAAAGTCATATCTTGAAGCACCAGTTGCCATCATTTCAATAGCACAACAAGCTAATCCATAAGTCATAGGCCATAAAGAATTCGACCTACCAAAGTTAACTAACTTATCAATTGTAGTTAGCTTTACAGCAGTACCATTATCTTGTAAGTAATTTATTTTATGCTGTGCCATTCAAGGGCTCCTTTTTTCCATGCGTATAAAAATCCTATTGCTAGTAGTGTAATAAATAGTAACATCTCTACAAAGCCAAACCATCCAAGTAGTTTAAAGTTAATAGCCCATGGGAACATAAATATGATCTCAACATCAAATAAAATAAACAATAATGCAATTAAATAAAACTGCGTAGAGATTGTATTAGGTTGTTTAGTAACCTCAGGTCCACACTCATAAAGAGTTGTTTTTAGTTTCTCTGTATCTAGTCTAGCGATTTTTCTACTAATATATCGCGAAAGCCATACTGTCGCGAAGAATGCTGAAAAAGTCACAACAAACATTACAAATGCACCAAAATAAGGATGAGCAAAATCCATGTGTGTCATTTATATATCCTTTTTTATACTTAATATATCAATTTGTATTTACTATTAATATTATCTAATTTGTAATAAATACCCAATTACAAAAATTATTAGCAAATAATAAACTAATCTGTGAAAAATAAGCTTTAAAATTAATGTTTTTCTAAGAATTAGATTTTCAGTGGTACAAAAAGAAACACTATAATTCTTATAAAAAAATCGAAGTCACTAAAAAGAATGGCTATATTTCTTATAAAAAAATAAAATTATAAAATTAATTCTTTATCTTAATCATAAAAGAATTATTTCAGAACTTATTTATTGAATATTGATTCATAAATTACAATTTATAAATGGATACTCTTTTTTAAAAGAAAAACAGGCTTTTTTAGGTGTTTGGATTAGGATAGGTTCCTTATTTATATCTAGCCATTGTACTATTTTAATCATGTGGTTTTTCTTCATTGAAGTGCATCCACTAGTCTGTTTTTTTTGAGGGTTTTGAACATGAAGAAAAATACATGAGCCAGATTTTTCAACTTGTTTTTTATTGTGTTGTACAACAATCACATATTCATATGTTTCATTTTTTAAGAGCATATTCTCAAAACTACTGTATTTTTTCTTATTTTTTGTTTTTATAATTTTATTATAGTTGTTACTTTTTGTATCATCAATACAGATGTGTTGATTTGTTGATTTTTCATATGGCATTTTTGTTTTTATAAAATCATGATAAGTATATATCTTAGATAAAGCAAAAACTCCAACAACAGCTTTCTTATCTCCCTCTTGTTTAATGGGAGTAAAAGATGGCTTTTTAAATTTATAATCAGATAAGCCCCAAGCTAAACCTTTTTTTCCAAGATTCACATTTATGGGCTTCGAGATTTGAAGATAAATATCTCCAACTTTTTCATATCTTACAAGTTTTGCAGATGTAGAATCAAAACTATCTGCCAAAACAAAAACTATCTGTTTTGATTGGGAAAAAGATAAAGAAGTTAATGTTAGTAGAAGGAATAGTGTTTTCATACTAAATTAGGGTTTAAAAGAACCCTACTTTAGTCTCGCTATCAAATTGACCTTTTTGCTCTTTAGTAATTTGCTCTTTAAAATCTTCTATCTTGAAGACAGGATCTTCACTAACTGCGATTTTATATGCAGTATTTTTAATTACTAGCTCAATTTGCCCACCAGTTAACTCATATTTCGCCAATTCTTCAATATCAAAACCTTCAACTAATGGCAGATTTTGAGGAAGTAGTTTTTCCCATAGTTTTATTCTTTGAGATTTATTTGGCTTCATAAACTCAATTTTATAGTTAAATCTTCTAGAAAATGCTTTATCAAGATTTTCAAGTAAGTTTGTTGTAGCTATTAATATTCCATCAAATCTTTCAATTTGCTCTAAAAAGATATTTTGCATTTGATTATGCATTTTATCACTACTACTCATCCCTCCAGCAGTTCTTGAACTTAAAAATTGATCAGCTTCATTTAAAAGTAAAACGGGGTCAGATTTTGTTTCGCTTCTTAATTCATAATATTTATCAAAAATATTTCTAACATTTTTTTCACTCTCACCAATATACATTGATAAGATTTTTGAACAATCAAAACTAAGTACTTCTTTTTTAAGAGATTTTGCAAGGGCAAGAGCAGTTAAAGTTTTACCCGTTCCTGCTACTCCATAAAAAATAATTCTAGCCTCAATGCCTTTTTTCTTATCTTTAATTCCCCATTGCTTTAATCTATTCACTACATTTTTATCAACTTGTTTTAAAAGTGAGTTTAAAGTCTCTTTTGTTTTATCATTTAAAACCACATCATCAAGTGTTTTATTAGTAGAAATTAACTCAAACATCTCTTGCTCTTTTATTACAGCATCAAGTTTTATTTTACCCACACTAGATTTTTTCTTAGTTGGATGAGAAATTTTATATAAAACTTCATCTGGAATATAGAAGTTTCTATTTATTCCACCAAAAGGTGTTAATACCTCATCATAGTCAACTAAACCTTTTGAAACTAATGCAGAACTTTCTTCAAGTAAACTTCTATATTTGATTTTTTCATAATCATCATTTGAGATTAATTCAATTAATGCATTCATATCTCTAATAGAACCATCACCCCCTGAATACTCTTCTTTTAATAGTGCTAAAAATAGTGTTTGTTCTTGATCGTTTAAAGTATTATCTTTAAAAAAATCAACTAACATAATAGAGTTATTTGTTACTTTAACTCTCTCTTTGATTCTATTTTCAAGTAATACAAGTTTTGATTGTAGTCTATTTGAACTTGGTGAATTAACATCAAAGTTTTTTCTTACTATATTTAGTTGTTGTGCTAAATCAATTCTGAAAAATTGATCTTGTAAATACTCTAAATGATCTGTATATGTTTTTATTTCTGGAAGAACAAAATCATTTGCTCCACTTTCTAACATCTTTAAATATGAACTTGATAGTGAAACACTTGAGTTAATAAGTTCTAATTTTGATACTTCACTTAATTTTATTTGATCAAAAGAGACTTGAACTAGCCATCCAAACTCTAAAAGAGATTTAATTAAATCAAGTTTTTCCAAATGCTCAAAGGCTTTTACATCATAAAATTCATTAAGAATTTCTATAATACTTAATGTATCACGACCTGACACATACTCTTTTGTCATAAATTGTAAAATTTTTGCTTCTTCAACACTACATTTTAATTGTGTGAAAAAATTTGTTTTTTCTATATCTTGTGAATTGATAAAATCAATAACTTCTTTCATTCTAGATTAAATCCTATTATTTTAATTTGTTTTTTAAATCTTTGTAAAAATTTTTTGCTTCATCTTCTAGTTTAAACTCTAATTTTTTATTATCATTAATAATTATATTTTGTTTTTGAATTTCTAAATTTTTAATATCTTTGTAGTAAATCTCTTTTGAGTCTTTTTCTAAATCAACTGAAAAACTATTTTGAATTTCTAAAACTCTATTTTCACATAAAGCCTTATACGAGCCTCTTGAGTAAAAAAACTCTGCACAGTTTTCTTGCTTTAAATGATTTTCTATTTTTTCTAAATTTGATGAATCATGAAAGTTTAAACCTATTACGACTACTGCAATAATTACAAATACAGCAATAAATATCATTTATACTCCTATATATAAGTAACATCTTACACCAAAATCTCTTAACTACATATGAATAATAAAATTGATAAAATATTATCAATTAATAAAATTACAAAAGGGTAAGAATGAAGAAGTCATTAACTTCACTATTAACAACTACTGTTTTAGCTACAGCAATTTTCACTGGTTGTTCAAATCATAAAGAGGCATTAAAAGTTTTACCAAATGAACTTGCAATAGCTGATGATTGTAAAAACAAAAATAAAAGCTTTGAAAATGATTGCTATGACTTAATAGCTTATAAAAATAGTTTTGCACAAATTAGACTTGGTATTAAAGCTCAATCAAAAAGCTCTTATCAAGAAGCCTTTCAAAGATACACACTAGCACAACAAAAAGGTAATTTTTATGCAAACGCCTTATTAGCTGATTTATACAACAAAGGTTATGGAGTTAAACAAGATAAAGAAAAAGTTGTTGACTTATTAAAAGACGTAGATGATGTTGATCCTATTGCTGCATATAAACTTGCTTATTATTACATGAATAAAAAAGATTATAAAGAAACAATTGAACTTTTAGAGTTTGCGGCATTAAACAATGTTAAAAAAGCACAATATGATCTATACAAAATCTATAGTGAAGGTAAAATCACAAAAGTAAATATTGAAAAAAGTAAAACTTGGTTTGAAAAATATGAAGATAAATCAAATAGTTTTATTACAAAAATATATGGGATATAACCTATGACTTACAAAATTTTATTTACAACTATATTTGTTTTTCTTTTTTCTGCTTGTTCTTTTAAAGATTCAAGTTTTAATTTAGAAGATGAATTAACACAAGCAAATTTATGTCAAAAATTACAAGCAAAAGATGAAAAACTTTTATGTTATGACAAGATAAAGGAAACAAACTCATATGCACAACTAAGATTAGGAATTTATTTCTTTGAAAAAAAAGATTTTGATAAAGCAATTCCTTTATTAAAACAATCAAATGCAAATAAAAACTCTTACTCTAATCTAGCCTTAGCTTACTCTTATTATAGAGGAGAAGGTGAACAAAAAGATTTAAAAAAAGCCTTTAAATTATTAAAAAATTCAGCATCTATAGATCCAAATGCTTCATATCAACTTGCGAGATTTTACATGCAAGGAATAGAAACAGAAAAAAATACTGAAAAAGGTTTATCTTTATTAGAGTTTGCAGCAAATAAAAATATGAAAGCTGCACAAAATCAACTTTACACAATATATTCAAAAGGTAAGTTTGGTATAAAAAAGGATTCTAAAAAAGCAACTTACTGGGATAAGCTTAGAAATGATAAATCAGAAGATTTAAACTATAAAATTTATCAACTTTAAAAAAGTAGGATCACTCCTACTTTTCTACTAAGTCATATAAGGCTTGAATTTCTTCAGGCCAGATCTCTTCATCAATAGTTTCTAAAACCATTGGAATATCATCCATTCTATCATCATTCATAATAAACTTAAATGCATCCCAACCAATTTTACCAACACCAAGTGAATCATGTCTGTCAACTCTACTTCCTAATTCAGGCTTCGAGTCATTTAAGTGCATACCCATTAAATATTCTCTTCCAACAATATCATCAAACTCTTTCCAAGTTTTATCATATGCTTCACGTGTTCTAATATCATATCCAGCAGTAAACATATGACAAGTATCTATACATACACCAATTCTGCTTTTATCTTCAACTTTATCAATAATATGTGCTAAATGCTCAAATTTATATCCTAAGTTACTACCTTGACCTGCTGTATTTTCAATAACCATTTTGATATCACTTGTTGCATCAATTGCTTGATTTAGTGATAATGCAATTCTATCTAAACATTCATCTTCACTAATTTTTCTCAAATGACTTCCTGGATGAAAATTTAATCTATCAAGTTTTAATATTTCACATCTTTGAATTTCATGAATAAATCCATTTAATGATTTTTCTCTTTTTTCTTCTTCTGGATGTCCTAAGTTAATCAAGTATGAATCATGGGGTAAAATATGTTTTGCTTCAATCCCTGTTTTATCCATCTCTTCAAACCACTTATCAAGTGTTTTTGTATCAAAATCTTTTGCAGCCCATTGTCTTTGATTTTTTACAAATAGAGCAAATGCTTTTGCACCAATTTCTCTTGCATTAATTGGAGCATTAAATACTCCTCCACTAGCACTTACATGTGCTCCTACATATTTCATATTAAATTCCTATACATATAATTTATTATTTTAAGTTATTTTAATCTTAATATAGTGTAATATATATACACTATTGAAATTAAGTCTTAAGTATTTAAGATTTTTATCTTATCCTAAAATGGCTAAGTATAAAATTTCAGAAGTTATTTGACTAGTCGCTACATCTAGGCTATAAAATTTAAGTATTATTACACAGTTGGTTGTTTTATTGATTTAAAATCTTGAAGAAAAAGATACAAAAAATTAATAAAAAAGCTAAATTAAGAAAAACATAAAAAAAAGGTATCTCTAATATGCAGAAAGTTGTAATTATTGGTGGTGGGTATGCAGGAATTTATGCCCTAAGAGAATTAGTAAAAAATAAAAATATAAAAATCACTTTGATAGACAAACACACATATCATAACTTACAACCAGAAGTTTATGATTTAATCGCAAATAAATCAAACTTTGCAGATGTTACAATTGACTTAACAACATTATGTTTAGGATTTAATCACGAGCATTTAGAGTACAAAAATTTAAAAGTTAGACAAATAGATCAAGATTCAAAAAAAATCTATACAGAAGAAGAAGAAATAGTAGAATTTGATTACTTAATTATGGCAGCAGGAACAAGAACTTATTTCCCTCCTCAAATTCCAGGATTAAATAGTGCTGATGATATTAAAAAACTTCATAGAGCCATTACTTTTAAACAACACTTTGAATCTCAACTTTTCCAAAAAATCAAAGATGAAGCAAGACAATGTGCGGATACACATATTGTAGTTGTTGGTGCTGGTTTATCAGGAGTTGAAATAGCAGCAGAAATGGCAAACTATTCAAATAAATTCTTTGAAAGAGGTAACTTTAGTTGTGATAACTTAAAAATATCTCTAGTAAGTAGTTCAGCAGCTATTCTTCCTGGACTTTCACAAGATTTAATTAATATTTCTCAAAAAAGATTAAAAGCCCTAGGAATTAATCTAATCACAGGAACAAAACTTCAAAAAGTTGAAGATGGTTGGTGTCATTTATCAAATGGTACTAAAATTAGTCACTCATTTGTTGTATTTACTGGTGGGGTTGAAGCTTCAACTATTTCATCAGAACTTGACGATGTAGCTAAAAATGATAGAGGTCAAATTGTTGTAAATGAATATTTACAAACTGACAAACATGAAAATATTTTTGCAGTTGGTGATATAGCTGAGATTAAAAATACTGAAGGTGAAATCATGCCTCCAAATGTAACTATTGCTAGAATTAGTGGAGCACTTGCTGGTAAAAATGTACTTCAAATGATTGCTGGTAAACCTATGGGTGTTTGTAAACCAAAACTAGATGGTATTTTAATTGCACTTGGTGGTAAATATGCTGCTGGTGATATTATGGGATTAATTACTGTAAAAGGTAGACTTGCATATGAAATTAAAAAATATGTATTTAGTTCATATAGAAAACCATTAATTAAGCTGATAAAAAAAGGTTACAACAAACTAAAAAAGATGTAGTTAAAAAAAGGGATAGGCTAATCCCTTTTTATCTTTATTAATATTCCATGCTCTTTATCCCTATGGATAATCTCTTTTTGTTTTTTTTCAAATAAATCTTTTATAAAACTATCATTATATGAACTATGTAAATTCTGCTTATTAAATGTTTTAAAATCTTGGCATTCAAAAGTTGAACTACAAACTCTATTATCGTATATTTTCATGTCTAATACAGCAGTACCTGCACTAAATATTTGAACTTGTGTGTAAGTGTCATACTTAAAGATAAACCCTCTATCATAAAACTTCATACTTGGTGTTTTTAATAAGATTGTAGCACTAGAACTAATACTTGGGGAAGTAGTAAAACAACCTGTAAATAAAAATATTGATAAGAATAAAATAGTTAATTGTTTGATACCTAATCCTTTGTTTTGATTTATTTTACTATAATATCTCTAAATTATATTATTAAAGGTTATTTATTGTTAGTACATATTTGTTGCGCAGTCGATAGTCACTATTTTTTAGAAAGAATACAAGAAGAATATCCAAATGAAGAATTAGTAGGTTATTTTTATGACCCTAATATTCATCCATATAGTGAATATAGACTTAGATACTTAGACGTAGAATACTCATGTAAAAAGTTAGGTATTAAGCTTATTGAAGGAGCTTATAATCTAGAAGAGTGGTTAAAAAAAGTAAAAGGTATGGAGCATCTTCCAGAAAAAGGTGATAGATGTACAGTTTGTTATGATGATAGACTTGAAACAACTGTTAAAAAAGCCCAAGAGTTAGGTCATGATAAGTTTACTTCAACTCTACTAATCTCTCCTAAAAAATCTCAAGACAAGCTAGAGAAAATTGGTGGTTACCTTCAAGAAAACACTGGTGTTGAGTTTATCTTTAGAGATTATAGAAGTGGAAGTGGTGGTCAAATTCAAGGTGAAAAAGTAAAAGAAAATTCACTTTATAGACAGAATTATTGTGGTTGTTTATTTGGTCTTAGTGCCCAAAGAGAACAGCAAAAAAAGATTATGGATGAGATGTTTAATCCTATTTCTAATCAAATAATGCCAGAATCAATCGAAGAGAGATTAGAGCTTTACAAAAAAAGAAATACCCTTGAAGATAGTGGAGAAAAGTACAAAATCATTAAACAAAGATTTTTAAACTACAGACTTTTAAGTGGTATTGTAAAAATAAAAAAACAAATAATTCCATCATATATTTTATGCTATTCAACTATTCAAAGAAATAGTATGAATGGCAGAATTGATTATGAAAAAGAGGGTATAAACTATCTAAATAGAAATGAAGTAAAAGTATTAGATATTAACACTTTTAATACTATTGCCAATACTTCATATAAAGATGTAAACGAGCTTATGTATATGCCACCTAAATTTTATGAAGAGCTTGAAATTAGAAATAAGATTACAAATAATCCATTTGATTTAAGTGCAGTAATAGTTCTAAATGAAGTTATTGATGAAAAATATGAAATAACAATTGATGGAAAAACATACGAAGACGTGAAAGAAGAAATTATATGAAAATATTAGTAAGTGCCTTAGAAACATCATCAAATATTCACCTAAAAGAGCTTAAAAAACATCTTGATGGTGATATACAATTAGTTGGAGTTTTTGATAAAGAATTAGGAACTCCACTTTATGATTTAACTGCACTTGCTATTATGGGATTTGTTGATGCACTAAAGAAACTTAGATTCTTTTTTAAACTAAGAGATGAACTAGTAGAACTTGCTGCTGATTGTGATAAAGTCTTATTAATGGATAGCTCAGGATTTAACTTGCCACTTGCAAAAAAGCTAAAAGAAAAATATCCAAATAAAGAGATTATTTACTATATCTTGCCTCAAGCTTGGGCTTGGAAGAAAGGGAGAGTTAAAAAGCTAGAAGCTTATTGTACTAAGCTTTGCTCTATCATTCCTTTTGAAAGTGAAATATATAATGATAAAGAAAAAATCACTTATGTGGGACATCCACTACTTGATGAAATTCATCATTTTAAAGAAGAATTAACAAGCTCAAATAAAATCGCTTTTATGCCTGGAAGTAGAAAAACTGAGATTAAAAATCATATGCCTATATTTAAAGAATTAGCTTCAAGAATTCCAAATAAAGAGCATATTTTAATCATTCCCGAAAAATTTGATGATAAATATATCAAAAAAATTTATGGTGATATCTCAGGTTTTACTATCTCCAAATCTGCTCATAAAACTCTACAAGAAAGTGAGTATGCTTTTATTTGTTCTGGTACTGCTACACTTGAAGCAGCACTAATTGGAACACCTTTTACACTAAGTTATATAGCTAAAAAGTTTGATTATTTTTTAGGAAGTATGTTTGTAAAACTAAACTTTGTTGGACTTGCAAATATCTTTTTTGAAAAGATGGGGAAAAATCAAATTCATAGTGAATTTCTACAAGAAAATGTTACAGTGCAAAACCTATTAAGTGACTATGAAAACATAGATAAAAATAAGTTTTTTAACGATTCAAAACTTTTAAGAGAATACTTAAAAAACGGAAGTTCAAAAAACGTTGCAAAGATAATAAAAAACTAACTTTTATTTAGCTATAATATTTACCATTTTAGAAAAATTTATAGGATAATAAATGTTAGATGTAAACGAGATTCAAGAAATACTTCCACATAGATACCCATTCTTATTAGTTGATAGAATAACTGATATGGATAAAGGAAAATCTATTGTTGGTTATAAAAATATATCAATTAGTGAACCTGCTTTTATGGGTCACTTCCCAGGACACCCAATTTATCCAGGTGTTTTAATTTTAGAAGGTATGGCACAAGCTGGTGGAGTTTTAGCACTAAAAAGCAATGATTTATCAAAAGAAGAGATTGCAAATAAAGTAATCTATTTCATGAGTATTGATAAAGCAAAATTTAGAAATCCTGTTAAACCAGGTGATAAATTAGAGTATAGAATCGAAGTTAAAAAATTAAGAGGAACGTTAATAGTACTTGATGGTAAAGCTTATGTTGATGATGCACTTGTTGCAGAAGCTGAACTAAAAGCTATGATCGTCGATAAATAATTTAGGTAAAGTATGAATAACATTCACAAAACAGCAATAATAGAAGATGGTGCACAACTAGGTGATAATATCACAATTGGAGCATATACTATTATTGGGAAAGACGTTAAAATCGGTGATGGAACAGTTATTGATTCGCACACACTAATTGATGGCAAAACAACTATTGGAAAAGGTAATCATATCTTTTCTCATGCAAGTATCGGTACTGCTCCCCAAGATTTAAAGTTTGAGGGTGAAGATGTTGAACTAATTATTGGTGACAATAATAAAATCAGAGAATACACACTATTTAATCCAGGAACTCAAGGTGGTGGAAGTAAAACTATCATTGGTTCTAACAACTTATTTATGGGATATGTTCATGTTGCCCATGATGTAATAGTTGGAAACAACTGTGTATTTGCTAATGTTGCAACACTTGCAGGTCATGTTGAGTGTGGGGATTATGTAGTTGTTGGAGGATTAACTCCTATTCATCAATTCTGTAAAATTGGTAGTCATGTTATGATTGGTGGAGGTTCTGTTGTTGTTCAAGATATTCCACCATACTGTTTGGCAGAAGGAAATAAAGCAGTTTTAAGAGGACTTAACCTAAACGGATTAAGAAGAAGATTTGAAAATAGAGAAGATATTAATGCAATTAAAAATGCATATAAAGAACTATTTAGTTCAGGTAATCCTTTACAAGAAAGTGCAACAGAGATATTACAAAACAGTAAAAATGAACACGTTTTACATTTAGCACAATTTGTTGCTGATACACAACGTGGAATTCCATTTAATAGAAAGTAGAAAAATGAGTAAAATAATATGTGATTTTTGTGGAGCTACAGACTCAGTTGATAACCCAGTAATTTCAGGAGACAATGCATGCATTTGTAAAGCTTGTATTGGAGCAGCCCATGATATTATGAATGGAAATGAGCCAGAAGAAACACAACAAGAAAATACAACAACACAAGAAAAAGAAGAGATACAATTAAAATCACCTAAAGAGTTAAAAGATATTTTAGATGAGTATGTAATTGGACAAGATACTGCTAAAAAAGTTTTATCAGTTGCAGTTTATAATCACTATAAAAGAATTTTTAGACACAATGAAATAGATGATGATACAGAGTTAAATAAATCAAATGTTTTACTTATTGGGCCAACTGGTTCAGGTAAAACTTTACTTGCTCAAACTATTTCTAAATATCTTGATATTCCATTAGCAATTGCAGATGCGACTTCTTTAACAGAAGCTGGATATGTGGGTGATGATGTTGAAAATGTTGTTACAAGATTAGTACAAGCAGCAAATGGAGATATAGAAAAAGCTCAAAGAGGAATTATCTTTATTGATGAAGTTGATAAAGTAGCTAGAATGAGTGAAAATAGATCTATTACAAGAGATGTATCAGGTGAAGGAGTACAGCAAGCACTTTTAAAAATTGTTGAAGGAAGTGTTGTAAATGTTCCACCAAAAGGTGGAAGAAAGCACCCTGGACAAGATGCACTTCAAGTTGATACTACAAATATCTTATTTGTTTGTGGTGGAGCATTTGATGGATTAGAAGATATTATTAAGAAAAAACAAGGTGCAAATGTACTTGGATTTAATCAAGATAAGAAATCTAAAAGTGATCATGACAAAATTATCTCAAAAGTTGAGACAGACGACTTAATAAAATATGGCTTAATACCTGAACTTATTGGTAGACTTCATATGACTGCAACTTTAAATGAAATAACAGAAGATGATATGGTTCATATTTTAACTGAGCCTAAAAATGCTTTAATCAAACAATATATCAAACTTTTTGCTATGGATGAAGTTAATTTAGAATTCGAAAAAGATGCACTTAAAGAGTTAGCAAAATTAGCTATTGAAAGAAAAACAGGAGCTAGAGGTCTTAGATCTATTTTAGAAGATATTATGTTAAATATTATGTTTGATCTTCCAAATTATAGAAATAAGACAATAACTATTACAAAAGAAGTTGTTTTAAAAGAACAAGAACCAAAAGTAGCTTAAAAAAAGGAAGACAAAGTGATATTAGATAAGTTAGTAGGTCTATTTTCTAACGATATGGCAATAGATTTAGGTACAGCAAATACTATTGTTTCAGTAAAAGGTAAAGGTATTATTATCAATGAACCTTCAGTTGTTGCAGTTCAAAAAGACAAATATGGCAAAGATAAAATCTTAGCTGTCGGTCAAGAAGCAAAACAGATGATTGGTAAAACACCATTAAATATTCAAGCAGTTAGACCAATGCAAGATGGTGTTATTGCTGACTTTGAAATGACAGAAAGAATGATTAGATACTTTATAGAAAAAGCTCATTCAAGAAAGTCATTTATTAGACCTAGAATTATCATTTGTATTCCTTATGGGATTACTCAAGTTGAGAAGAAAGCTGTAGAAGAATCTGCTATGAGTGCAGGAGCAAGAGATGTTTATTTAGTAGAAGAGCCAATGGCAGCAGCAATTGGAGCGGGAGTTCCTGTATCTGATCCTTCTGGATATGTTGTAGTTGATATTGGTGGGGGTACTACTGAGATTGGTGTAACTTCACTTGGCGGTCTTGTATTATGTAGATCTATTAAAGTTGCAGGTGATAGATTCGATAAATCGATTATTGAATATGTTAGACAAAACTATAATTTATACATTGGTGAAAGAACTGCTGAGAATATTAAAATAGAAATCGGAACTGCAATTAAACTTGATACTGAATTAAAAATCAAAGTAAAAGGTAGAGATAACTCTGGATTACTTTCGACTATTGAATTAGGAAGCGAAGGTGTTAGAACTGCAATTAAAGAACCATTAAAAGAAATCGTTAGTGCTATTAAAGCAGTACTTGAAAATATGCCTCCAGATTTAGCAAGTGATATTGTTGATAATGGTGTAATTGTAACAGGTGGTGGAGCACTAATTAGAGGATTAGATGAATATTTAGCTGATATTATTAAACTTCCTGTAAAAATTGCGGAAGAGCCACTATTATCTGTTGCTTATGGTACTAGTGCTGTATTAGACGAGGAAGATTTACTTAAACTAATCACTAATGCGTAAACTGATATTTTTAATTATTTTTATAGCAATAGGCTTACTTTACTTATTTGAAGTAGATAAGCTTATTGCGAAAAAATTCTCTTTTTTTAATGACTTAAAACTTTCATATATAGATAAAGTAATACATCTATCAACAACAGTAGAAAAGTATTTTAATCAAGCAACTACAATTGAGTACTTAAAAAATGAGAATAAAGAGTTAAAAGAGTATAAGATTTTATATACATCAACTCAAAAGCAACTTGATACACTAAAAGAACTTATCATAGGGCTAGATCCATCAGAGCTTCGTCCAAAAATCGAACTTGTAAAAGTTCTATCATATATAAACTTCAACGATTTTACAAAAGTTTGGCTTGATCAAAAAAAAGATGATGAAAAAATATTAGGACTTATCACTGAAAACTATGCAGCAGGTATAGTTGTAAAGAAAGATGATAGAGCAATAGCATTGTTAAATGGGAATAAAGAGTGTTCATATGCAGTTTTCATAGGTAAAAATAAAGTCCCAGGAATCATCACTTCTTCAAAAGATGGAAAAAGTATGCTAATAAAGTTTATACCAATTTGGAGCGAGATAAAAAAAGGTGATGAAGTTATAACTTCAGGAATGGACAATATCTTTTTTGAGGGACTAAAAGTAGGTAGAATTACTGAGATAACAACGCTACCTGATATGAAAATAGCTACTTTAAGACCTTATGCAAATGTACTTGAAAAAAAGTATTTTTATACTTATGAGCACTTAGATGCGAAAACCAATAAAAAGTAATTTAAACTTAATACCTAGCCATAATATTGTCTACATCACTCCAAGATAAATCACTTGTTTTCTCATTTTGACCTTTGAACATATTGTAAACATATCGTGCAAACATATCTGTTTCAAGATTCACTTTTGTTCCTACTTTATATCTTTTAAATAGTGTATTATCAATTGTATGGGGAATGATAGTAAGCCTAAAACTATCTTTTAAAACTTCATTAACAGTTAATGAAACACCATCTATAGTCACACTACCCTTTGGAATAATATATTTTAAATATTCACTTGGTAAGCATATAAAAAAATCTGTTGAGTTACCACTTTTTTTTATGTTAGTGATAGTTCCTAAACAGTCAACATGTCCTTGAACAATATGACCTTCAAATCTATCACCCATCATCATAGCAGGTTCTATATGTACTTCATCTTTATAATTTTCCATTGCTAATATACTTTGAGATTCAGGTGAAAGCTCAACTGTAAATGTCCCTGTAGCGATTCTAACAACAGTTAAACAAGCTCCATTTATAGCAATCGAATCTCCAATTTTTGGTTGGTATTTAGCTTTTAATGTCATGTAATTGTTTTGAAAACTAACAACTTTTGCCATTTCTCTTATAAGTCCAGTAAACACTTAAAAAACCTTTTTCTAAATTTTAGGTATAATAGCCAAAAAATGTTAAGAAGCTAATTTTAGGCTCTTAAAGAAAATTTCTTAGATAAGTGGAAGAAAACATTTATCTAAGAAATTTCCATTTGAAACTTTAAAAGGAAATTCATGGAATATGATGTAATCGTTGTTGGTGGGGGACATGCTGGTATTGAAGCATCCCTAGCAGCAGCTAGAATGGGTAAAAAGACTCTACTAATTACTATGTTAGTTGAACAAATAGGTGCAGCTTCTTGTAATCCTGCTGTTGGTGGACTTGCAAAAGGGCACTTAGTAAGAGAACTTGATGCTATTGGTGGAGAAATGGGTCTTTGTACTGATGCAACTGGTATTCAGTTTAGAATATTAAATGCTTCAAAAGGAGCAGCTGTTCAAGGAAGTCGTGCTCAAATCGATATGGATGAGTATAGAACTTATATGAGAAAAGTTTGTCATAATACTCCTAATCTTGAAGTATATCAAGATGAAGTATCAAGTTTACTTGTTAAAAACGAAAATGAAGTTCACGGAGTTAAAACAAAACTTGGTGAAGAGTTTGAAGCTAAAAAAGTGATTATTACAACTGGTACTTTTATGAAAGGTTTAGTTCATATTGGAGAGAGTCAATATGAAGCTGGAAGAGCTTGGGAATTACCATCAAGTACTTTATCTACTCAGTTAAAAGAGCTTGGTCTTAGAGTTGGAAGATTAAAAACTGGAACTCCTGCAAGACTTGATGGAGATAGTATTGACTTTTCTGTTATGGATATGCACGGAGGAGATCCAAAGCCTGCACCATTTTCATTTAGAACTGATAAGTCAAACTTTAGTCCTACTCAATACCCTTGTTATATCACATACACTAGTGAAAAAACACATGAGATTATTAGATCAAACTTCTTTAGAGCACCACTATTTACAGGTCAAATTGAGGGTCTAGGTCCTAGATATTGTCCAAGTATTGAAGATAAAGTAAATAGATTTGCAGAACGAGATAGACACCAATTGTTTTTAGAGCCACAAACAGCAATGTGTACAGAATACTATATAAATGGTTTATCAACTTCATTACCAATTGATGTTCAAAAGCAAATGATTCACTCTATTGTTGGATTAGAAAACGCAAAAATCATTAGATATGGATATGCCATTGAGTATGACTATGTTGACCCAACAGAATTAAAACATACATTAGAAACTAAAAAGGTTAAAAACCTTTATAACGCAGGACAAATCAACGCAACTACTGGTTATGAAGAAGCAGCATCTCAAGGACTTATGGCAAGTATCAATGCATGTTTAGCAATTGATGGGAAAGAACCATTTGTACTAAGACGAGATGAAGCATATATTGGAGTTTTAATTGATGATTTAGTTACAAAAGGAACTAATGAACCATATAGAATGTTTACTTCAAGAGCAGAATATAGACTTCTTTTAAGAGAAGAAAATGCCGATATGAGATTAACAGCTTACGGTCATGAGTTTGGACTAATTGATGATGAAACTTTTGCAAAAGTTGAAAACAAAAGTAAAGTTTTAGCAGATGCAGTTGAGTTTATGTCAAATGAATGGTTTACTTCAAAAAAAGAAAACCTAGAATTATTAGAAGAGTTAGGCGAAGATAAAATCAAAGATAGAGCTTTATTAATCGATGTAGTTGGTAGAAATACAGTTACAAAAGAAAAGTTTGATAAATTAGTTCCAAGTTTTGCGCAACTTGATGATTACCTAAAAGAGCAAGTTTTAATCGAAGCAAAATATTATAGATATATTCAAAAACAACAAAAACAAATTGAAAAAATGAAAAAAATGCTTAAAATGAAAATACCTGAAAACTTTAATTTCAAAGGAATTTCTGGTCTTTCAAATGAAGCAATCGAAAAGCTTGAAAAGTTTAAGCCACCTACACTATTCAATGCAAGTGAAATATCGGGTATCACTCCAGCTGCTGTTGATATTATTCATTTACATTTAAATACTTTAGGGAAAAAATAAATATCCATCACTGAGAGGTATTTGCCTCTCTTTCTTTTTCCAGTCTTTTTATAATTCCATTTACTGCTGGTTGTGATATCCCAATATTTTTAGCAATCATATATTGTGAATAACCTTGATTATATGCTTCTAATATACACTTATTTCTTGTTTGTTTATCAGCTATACCATTAAAAAGTTTAATAAGTTTTTCTTCATCTAATTTTTTATCTATATTTGGGGCATCAACTAAAGTTGAAGCTTTTGTTAATTCTTTTAAATTTGTATTTTCTATTTCCAAACTAAAAAACTCATTTATCTTTTTTACGTTTTTCCCAAAAGTATTTACTATCCATGAATCTTTTAAATAATTTGGTATTTCTTCCTTAAAAAAATAATAACTTGAACTAAAAGGATAGTGTTCAATCTTTTCCACTAGTTTTGCTTTTAATGGATTTTGTTCAATATATCTAATCAATGTATATAAATACGTTTCATTTACTACATACCAAGATTTAAATCTTCCTTGCCACAAGTGACCAACTCTTTTATATTTTTTATTAAAATAAATTGCATATGTTGAGTTAAGGTATCTCATAAACTTTGAAAGGTTCTCATCTTTTAGTTCAATCAATAAATGATAGTGATTATTCATCAAACAATAATTATGTAAAGTTATATTAAACTTTTCGCATCCATCTGAAAGTAGAATTATAAAATATTCAAAATCGTATCTGTCGTAGAATACTACTCTTCTTTCTACACCTCTATTAACTACATGATAGAAACCTGATATTTCAATTCTTGGTCTTCTTGGCATATTTTATCCTTATTAAAGATAAAAGATAATAACAAAAATATTTATTTATTCTAAAAAAATTTACATTTTGCAATATTTTTTACTAAACTTTTAAATAGAAATAAATTATCTTATCGTTATCACCTGACCCCTATATAACTATTTGTGCTCCCATAATTTTACTCCTTCTTTTAATTTATTTATTAATTTTTCATTATCTTCTTTTAATAGTTCATTTGTTTTATACTGAAATAACCATTTCCCCTCATATCTAACTAATATTGAAGATATTCCAAAAAATTCAAACCAAGGTCTACTTTGAACAACATCAATATCTTCAAGTTTAGTTTTACTTATAATTTTATTTTTCTTTTTCACTATAAAGTAATTATCAACTATACAAATTTCATCATATTTTATTAATCTAAGTATTGTTTGATACAATTCTAATAATAAGAATAGAACTATTATAAGTATTGCAACATAATGCCAAATCCTATTTTCTTGCTGAGCGTTATATGTTAAATACCCAAATACAAGTATTAAAGATAAAATAAATATAATCTTTATGATTAAAAATAATGAATCATTTGGATACTTTATACAAAAGTTATCTTCCTCTTCTATTTCTGCCATTTTAAAACCTCTCTAAATCTATTTTTATATCAAACCCTATCATCTTACACTCAATCCTTCATCCAAATATCTAATAATTGGATAAATGAAAAACTCAATAACTCTTCTCTTACCTACTTTAATTTCAGCTGTTACACTCATTCCTGCTTCTAGGTATCTCTCTTGTCCTTCTACAGTTAATGTTTTTCCATTTGGTTCTATCTTTACTTCATAAACTGGTCCTAGTTTTTCATCATCAATTGAGAAATTTCCTACATTGATTATTTTTCCTTCGAAAAATCCATACTTTTGAAAAGAAAAGGTATCTATTTTGATTTTAGAATTCATATCTTTTTTTACAAATCCTATATCTTGATTTAGTACATTTACTTTTACTATAAGAGGTGAATCTTTTGGAACTATTGAGATTAGTTTTTCTGCTGGTGTTACTACTCCACCTATTGTATTTATCATTAGTTTTGCTACATATCCATCTGTAGGAGATACAATAGATTGTTTTTGATTTTGGAATTTTATTGCATTAATTTGGGATTCTAAGTTTCTTGCTTCTTTTTGTATAGTTTGTAGTTCTTGGTATTTTGTATCTTTAAATTGATTTGTAAAAGATGATTTCTCTTTTTTTAGTTCATTTTTTCTTTTTTGAGATTCTTGTACTTTATAGCTAGCCATATTTACTTGTTGTTGCAAGCTTAAAATATTTTTCTCTAACTCTTCATAATCTTTTCTAGCTATGATATCTAATACACTCTCTAACTTTTTAGCTCTTTGTTTATCTTTTGATAAAACCATTGATAGTCTTGATTTAATAATATTATTACAACTCATAAATTATTATAACAAACAAATGACTCACAAATTGCTCAATTTAAGTGAGAATAACCATTATTGAGAGGCATTTGCCTCTCTTAACATTTCTAAACCTTCCTCACTAATCATTTTTACATCCCATTTAGGAGAAAATACAAATTTCACTTGGCAAGAATCTACTTCATCAACACTTGTTACTCTTTCTTTTATCAAATCTGTAAATGACTTTGTACTTGCACATCTTGAGTTTATTACTGTCATTTCTAAATTTGCTTGTATATTCTTGTCAGTTTTGATTAAATCTATTTTATAAATTAATCCTAAATCGTAGATATTTATTGGTAATTCTGAGTCTTTTATAGTTTTTAGTTTTTCTATTACTTTTTGTTCTATTTCTTCTTTATTAAATTGCATGGTATATCCTATAGTACTTAATGAATTTTCATTTTATCAATAATGAAATTCATTAAGACTTATATACTATACTATTCTCCTAAATCTATATTAATACCTTGTTTTAAAAGTTCATCTTGTCTAACTCTTAAATAATCCAAGTAAGTCACTGGATATTGTACATAAAATTTTCCACTTACATATCTTAGTATCTCTTTAAAATGGAATGGATACAAAAGAGCATCTACAGTTGAGATTAGTTTTTTATTATCATATAGTAAGACTCCTGGTCTGTAATCTAAGTTTAGAGTTTCAACCATTTTCTTAGGAGTTGTTTTATTTCCATTTACATCAATTATCTCTTTTGTAGATTTTGCATCAAGTCTTACAACAGTAAACTTACTGATTTCACTTATTACATCTTTATCTTTTAAAACTCTATTGTGAAAATAGTCACACTGAGTACAACTACCATCTTCAAATATAAGTGCAAGAGGCGAGTCAATTTTTGATAAATCAGTTATGTCTTTGAACATTTTATTATCTTTAAAAGTATAAAGATTCTCTTTTGTAATTTTATTTGCATATTCACTTAAACTCATGTTTTCATAATGTTTACCTTGAACATACTCTAAAATATATTTAAAATTAACAGGGCTTCTATATCCATTTACTCTTACTACTACTTCTTTATCATAGTTAAAAAATAAAATTGTCGGACTATATTGTACTTTTAACTTCTCAGCTAATTGTTTCTCTGTTAACTCTGTATCTTCATCCCAAACAATTTCTCTACTACCTTTTACATTTATATCAATAACATCAAAATATTTTTTGATAAACTCACTTGTTTTATTTTTTGCAATAAAGTTTTCATCTAACATCTTTGTACAGTATGGACATCCATCTAAATCCATAAATAACATGATATGTTTATTATTTTCTTTTGCTTCTTCAACATCTTCACTAATATCTAAGAAACTCTCTTTAAACCAATTTGGAACCTCATGCATTTCTCCACCTACAATTTTTCCTTCTTTAGCAAATAAAATACTACTAAAAAATGACAAAAACATTATCAGCATAATATTTTTTAATATTCGATTCATAACTCTTCCTTATTTATATTTATAATTAATTGTATTATAAATATAAAAGCATAATATTTTAATGAGAAGAAAATTATAGATATTTTTTTAATTGATACATATTTAAACATTTTAAGGGCTTTATTTATAAATTTTTTATAAAATTTAATTAATATAAATTATTAATATTTTTTAAAGGTTAGACTATGAATGTATACTTATATGCAAAAAGTGGACATACAGTTGGATTAGAAGCAGCAAAAAGATGTGCTGCAATTTCAAATATACTAAAAGATTTTGATCCAATTTTATGCACAAGTGATTTTAGAGCTGGGGCATTTGCAAAAGATTTACTAGGTGTAAAAAAATATGTAAATGTAGATGTAGTTAGAAACCTAACCAATATGATGCAAAGAAGAGATATTTTACTATTTGATACTCCAGAAGCAAATGAAGATATGAAAAACGATATGAATGACTTTTGTAGTATCGCAGTTGATTTAAATACTGACTTAGACAAAATTATTGTTGATGAAGAGCTTTATTATAAACAATCAAATCAAAACTTAGAAAAGACTATCTTTTTTGGAGATGATGATTACAATAATATATTTTTAGGCATGACTCAAAACTCTGATAAATATGATTTAAACCTACTAATGGGTCACTATTTCTTTTTAGGAAATGAAAAAATATTTACTCAACATTTTGAAAATGTGATTGATGAAGAAGAATATGTTGAAACAATACAAAATAGTAAATATCTTTTAACAGGTTCAATTCAATCAGCATTAGAATCAATTTCATGTGGAAATAGTCCAGTACTTTTAATAAGAGAAGATAAAAAATATGATGATGAACTTATCAAATGTTTAAATATCCCTACTATTTCAAAAGCTGATTTAAATGAGGTAATTAAGCAGTTTAATACAATTATTAATGACTACCCTGAAATAAGAAACTTCCAAATAGCAGATACTAAAAAAATAGTAAATGAAATAAAAACAAAAATTGAACAATTTAATAAATTAACTAATAACTAATATTTATTGTTTTATTATAAGAAATAGTTATATTTACTTATGCTAATTATAAGGTACTTTAATATAAAATTCTATTATAACATATATTAAAGGGCTTATAATGAGCGAAAAAAATGAATACTTAAGCAAAACTCCTTTTAGAATAAAGAGATACTATGTTTACGCATTAATAACATTAATGGTAATTATCACTCCTTTCATTAAGATTAATGAAAATCATATCTTTTTATTGTCATTTGATAAAAAACAATTGCACCTATTTGGTACTGCATTTGATATGCAAGAACTATATATGATGCCGTTTTTACTAATGCTTCTATTTTTAGGAATCTTTGCTGCAACTTCTCTTGGTGGAAGAGCTTGGTGTGGATGGTCTTGTCCTCAAACTATTTTTAGAGTTGTTTACAGAGACTTCATTGAAGGAAAACTTTTAGGTCTTAGAAGAATTAAAAACAAACAAAAAGACCCTGATTGGTCAAAGGCTTCTAATAAGTCTAAAAAAGTAACAGGTATAGCTATTTGGGCTTTATTGTCACTACTTGCTGCATCAAATTTCATGTGGTATTTTGTTCCACCTGAAGATTTCTTCGCATATTTACAAGACCCTACAGAGCATACATTTTTAATTGGGTTTGTTCTAATTGTTGCTGCATTTTTAGTATATGATGTAGTTTTCTTACAAGAGAACTTCTGTGTATATATCTGTCCTTACTCAAGAGTTCAATCTGTTTTATATGATGATGATACACTTCAAGCTATTTATTCAAATAATAGAGGTGGTCAAATATACAATGAAAACAAAGAAAAAATGATTTTCAAAGCAAAAGATTTACCAGATACTTCAAACGAATGTACAACGTGTGAAGCCTGTGTAACAGTTTGTCCAACACATATTGATATTAGAAAAGGTTTACAACTTGAGTGTATTAACTGTTTAGAGTGTGTAGATGCATGTACTACAGTTATGGGGAAACTTGGGAAACCATCACTTGTGCAATGGTCAAGTACAAATGAGATAGTACATAATAAACCAACAAAAATGTTAAGAAAATCTACTATCATGTATTCAGTTGCACTATTAGTTGTTGTTGGGTTATTATTTGTTATGGGTGGAGAAAAAGAGTACATGTTATTAAATGTTAATAAAACAACTCAATTATATAAAGTAAAAGAAGATAATGTTGTATCAAATAACTTCTTATTATTATTCCAAAATACTGAGTCAAAACCATTAACATATGAATTAGAAGTAGTTGACAATCCAGATATCAAAATTAAAAGATTTAAGCCATTTACTCTAAATCCAGGGAAAATGGCCAAAAAAGTTATGATATTAGAAACTAGCAAAGTATTAGTTACTGATAGTTCAAAAGATACTCCTATATCAGTTACATTAAGAGCTTATGCAAAAGAAGATCCTGAAAAAGTAAATGTAACAAGAAAAGCAGTATTTATTTATCCAAGAACAGATAAATTAAAATAAAATTACTAAGTAGGACATTTTTCCTACTTAGATAAAATCCCCTCACTAAATTAACTTACTTATCAACAAAACTTAGATAAAATCGCGAAATATATTTACAATTTACACAACTATTATTTTTGGAGAATCACTAATGACAAAATTCATTTTCGTAACGGGTGGAGTTTTAAGCTCACTTGGAAAAGGTATTACATCAGCATCTATTGCAACAATTTTAAAACAATCAGGTTTTAACGTAAGCATGTTAAAAATCGACCCTTACTTAAATGTAGACCCAGGAACAATGAGTCCACTAGAGCATGGAGAAGTTTTTGTTACAGCTGATGGTGCAGAGACAGACCTTGATTTAGGTAACTATGAAAGATTTATTGATAAAGAACTAAGCAGTAAAAATTCATTTACAACAGGACAAGTTTATCAAAGTGTTATCAAAAGAGAAAGAGAAGGTGGATACTTAGGTAAAACTATTCAAGTGATTCCCCATGTAGTTGATGAAATTAAAAAAAGAATTTATGCAGCAGCAGATGAGAATGATTTTTTAATTATTGAACTTGGTGGAACAGTTGGTGATATCGAAGGTTTACCATTTATGGAGGCTATTAGAGCTATTAGACATGAGTTAGATAAAAGAAATACTATGAATATTCATGTAAGTTTAATTCCATACATTAAAGCAGCAGGTGAGCTTAAAACAAAACCAACTCAACACTCAGTACAAGAGTTAAGAAGAATTGGTATTACACCACATATGTTAGTTTGTAGAACAGAACAAGAGTTACCAAAAAACTTAAAAGATAAATTAGCATTATCTTGTGATATTGATAGAAAAGCAGTAATTGAAGCTGGTGATGCACAATCAATTTATCAAGTTCCTTTACACTTTATCAAAGAAGGAATTTTAAACCCATTATCAGAACACTTCAATATAAAAATCAAACCAAATATGGAGAAATGGGATACTTTAGTTAAAAATATTTTAGTACCTCAAAATGAAGTTACAATTGCATTTGTAGGTAAATACTTAGGATTAAAAGAGTCATATAAGTCACTTATTGAAGCATTAATTCATGCAGGAGCTCATCTTAATACAAAGATCAACATCAACTGGTGTGATAGTGAAAGAATCGAAGATGTTGGAGCATATGAAGTAATTGGAAACTCTGATGCAGTTTTAGTTGCGGGTGGATTTGGACACAGAGGTGTTGAAGGTAAACTTGAAGCTATTAAATATGCAAGAGAGAATAAAATCCCTTACTTAGGTATCTGTCTTGGTATGCAACTATCAATTGTTGAATACTGTAGAAATGTACTTGGTATTGAAGATGCAAACTCAGTAGAGTTTGATGAAAATACACAAAACCCAGTAATTTACTTAATTGATGAATTTATTGACCAAAGTGGAGAAAAACAATTAAGAACTCATAAATCACCAATGGGTGGAACAATGAGACTTGGAGAGTATCCATTTGAGCCATTAAAAGGTTCTAATTTACAAAAAGCATATGGAAATGAAGAAGTATATAATGAAAGACATAGACATAGATATGAAGCAAATCCAGCTTATAGAGAAAGATTAGAAGAAGCAGGAATGATTATTTCTGGTCAATCAAAAGGCTTAATTGAAGCAGTTGAAATCAAAGATCATCCATGGTTTGTAGGTGTTCAATTCCACCCAGAATTTACATCTCATCTTGAAACACCAAATCCAATTATCTTAGAGTTTGTAAAACAAGCAAATCAAAAAGACTAATGTCAAAGATAACTAAAAATAGGCTCTTTGAGCTTCTTAGTGCAAGGCATACGAATAATCCTTATTCTCGCCTTGCAGATATCCCCTCTCCAAATAATTTTAAAGATATTAAAAAAGCTACTACAAGAATTAAAAAAGCCATCTTAGAAAATGAAACAATAACTATTGTTGGAGATTATGACGTAGATGGAATTGTTTCAACTACTATTATGTTAGATTTTTTTGAGAAAATCAATGTAAGGGTAAATCACATCATACCAAATAGATTTACTCATGGATATGGACTAAGTCCTAAAATTGTTGAGATGATTGATAGTGGATTAGTAATTACCGTTGATAATGGAATCTCTGCATATCCAGCAAGCGTAAAACTTCAAGAAAAAGGCATTGATTTAATTATCACAGATCACCATACAGTAGGTGATAAACTTCCAATTGCACATGCAATAGTAAATCCTAAACAAGCTGATTGTAACTTTGAGTTCAAAGATATTTGTGGTGCACAAGTTGCATGGTATTTATGCGCTGCTATTAAAAAAGAGCTAAATTTAGATGTAGCTATGGGTGAATTTTTAGACTTACTTTGTGTAGCTATTATTGCAGATATTATGCCTATGACAGCACTTAATTATACAATGGTAAAGCAAGGCTTAAAAAAACTAAAAATATCAAATAGAGCAGCATTTAGAAAAATAAATGAAATCATGCCAAAACAAGTATTTGTTTCCGATGACATTGGTTTTTTTATTGCTCCAAAAATAAATAGTGCAGGAAGAATGGATGATGCTTCAATTGCTTTAGAGTTTTTACTTTCAAAAACCTCAGCACAAGCGAATGAAGGTTTAGATTTACTTGAAGAGTTAAACAACTTTAGAAAGTCTCTACAAGAAGAAATATCAAAAAAAGCAGACCAAAAAACTAATAGTGAAGATAATGCAGTTATCGTTTGGGGTGATTCTTGGCATGAGGGTGTAATAGGGATTGTTGCTTCAAAACTTTCAAATGCACATAAAAAACCTGCTTTTATATTTTCAATAAATAATGGAATTGCAAAAGGAAGTGCAAGAGCGAATGCAAATATAAATCTATATGATATCATCACTAAAGCATCACATCTTTTATTAGGATATGGTGGACATAAAAATGCTGCTGGATTATCTATGAAAGAAGAAAATCTAGAAGATTTTAAAACAATTATAAATGAAGAACTTCAAAATGCAAAAGAAGATTTACATATTGAACCAATTACATTAGGTGAACTTGATGTATCAAGTGTTGATTTAGAATTCTTATCTATTATTGAGCAGTTTGAACCATATGGTTTAGAGAATCATAGACCTATATTTAAGCTATCTAATACAACTTTAGTAAAATATGATTTAATAGGTAAAGAAAAAAACCATTTAAAACTAACTCTAAATAGTGATGGGGTAGTTTTTGAAGCTTTAAAATTCAATGATGATAATACAAACTTACCAAATAGTTTAGATTTAGTTGTAACTGTAAGTAAAAATGAATTTAGAGGAGAAGTAACTCCTCAATTTTTAATTCAAGATATTTTATAAAACTACATTTGGACGAAGTACAGGATTATAATTATCTTGTCCTTCTAATTGCATAATTTCTTTATCAACATCTGTTCTTTCATATGATGATGATAAAATATTTCCTGTTCTTATATCAATTAATTTAATAAATACATTTAAACTTTTACTAGTAATAGAGTATGTTCCAACAACTGCATATCTTTGATTATCAGTAATATTATCACTAATAATTTCATTTTTGTTTCTTGTTAGCATATTAAAACCAGTAGAACCAAGTTCAAACTGTTTTCCTATTTCTACTTCTCTTACAACAATATCTAAAGAGACTAATTTATCTTTTAAAATATCTGAAAGTAAAAAGCCTAATTGTGATCTATTTTTTAATTTATCTAAATTCACAAAATCTGAAACTAAAACAATATCATCTTTTTTAACTTTAGTTTTAATTTTTTCTGCTGACTCATCAACTAATTTTGAAACAAGTGAATGAAAGTCATTAGCACCTGTTTGAAAAGTTACTGGGATTTTATGGTATGAACACGATGTTAAAAACATTGATAAAAGTAAAAGAGATATTACTTTTATATTAAATATTTTTATCATCTGTACTATTTTTCTTTTATAATTTTAATAGTTCTTGCAGGTCTACAATCTTTGAAGATTAAACAATCATTTACGTACCCATGATTATAAGTTGATCTTGCACTTGTAATGATTTTTCCAGTGATATTATCAATCACTCTTGCATTTAACATAATTTTACCAAGTTGTCTTGAGTATGTACCAACAACAACGTAAGTATTTGGTATTTTATCTTTTAAATTATGGGGTTTTCTTGTAATAAAGTATTCACCTTGATCATTTATAGAAACAGCCATTTGACCTCTATATTCAATGATATTAAATCCTCTATTTGACATTTCATTAATTAAACTCTCACTTACAATTCTACCAAATTCTGTAGTTTTCTTAAATTGATCAAGTCTAACAAAAGAAGTGATTAATACTGGCTTTCTGGTATCCATTTTTTTATTTTGCATCATTTGTGTTGCAAGTGAAGCAATAGTTGATTCTAAATCTGTTTGTGTAGTTACATTTTTTTGCATATCTGCAGCTACTTCTAAGTGTTGCTTAGTCGTTTGTACTTTATTGTACTCTTTTAAAACTTCGTCATTTACTGTTGTACTTGTAACCTCTTTTTTATAGCTACATCCAGTTACAACTAGAGCTAACAAAGTTGCACTAACTCCAACTTTTACTAAATTTCTAAACATTTAAAAACCCCTTTTACTGATTGCTTAAATTTTATTTAAAATTTGCTTAGATACTCTTGAAAATTATTTTAGATATATTCTGTATTTATAACTTAAAAACTTATTTTAAAATAAGTAAATAATAGATATTATACTAAAAAATTATTTTGAGGGAAAAACTTGCTTATACAAAAAATATCTGATACAAAGGACAAGTTATCTCATGAGTTTCAAGAAATAACTATACAATATCAAAAAGATAAAATTACATACTTAACATCTTTAGAAAAAATATCTAAAGAGCTACTAAATATACATAATAAAGTAAATACAATTAAGAATAATACTTCTTCTTCTAACATTAATGATGAGATAATGTCTCTTTACTTATCTTCAGAATTTGAAAGTATGAAAGAACACCTTACTAAAGATTTAAAAAATGAATTTGAAAGAAAATTTGAGATTGAAAAACTAAAACTAAAAAATCAAAAAAATTCCCTTATTATTTCTTTAATAATTATAAGTACGTGCTCTATAGTTTTATCAATATTCTCATACTTATATTAAAAGGAGATTTTAACTATGCTTACAATGTGCATTTTATTTTCACTACTAATATTATTTTTCTATGGATTAAATAAATATAAAAAAGAATCAAAAGAACTTGTTCTACTAATAACACTTTATTCTTTATCATTTATTTGGGGTTTATATATGATAATTGACTATCAAAGAACAGCAATTTATATACTAATTCTTATTTTATGTATTCTTTGTCTATCACTTTACTATATATTTAATTTTAGTAAAGATGCTGACTCTAGAAAAATATATGCAAAACAACAAAACTATTGGGGAATAGATAAAGAAGAAGTTATAAATACGTTTTCATCATATGCAATAGAAAAATCAGATAGAATTGAAGTACCATGTGATAAGAATGAATTATATATTTATACTAGCTCAAACAAAACGATATCCCCTAATACAATTAGTTATCTAAAAAATATGAATAAAAACTATTGTTATACATATGTCAAAAATATTGATGAAATAAAAAAATACCCTCTAAAAGATAAAATATTCAATAAACTATTAAATTATATAGAAATAGAAAAAGAAATATTTATAAACTATAACGACACTTTAAACAAACTTGAAAATAATTTAGATTTCTTTTTAATTTATTTATGGAGTAAGTATACAAAAGAATTTAACATAGGAATTGGACAATTAGAAACATTAGTAATAAATGATTCTAATGACCGAGAGTTTATAAATGCCTTAGATAATATCAATCTAAATGTAATCAAACTTAATGGCTCATACTTACTTTATAAGTACAAAAAATTTATGGAAAAGAAAGATTTAAATAATGAGTAATGAAAATATAGTACATGAAAATTTACAAGAAAGAGTTTTTAAACCAAGAAGAGAAAATTTTGCAGATTTTTTTAAATCCAATAAACTATTACAATATTCAATAAAATCTATTGTTTTTATAGGAATTCTTATTACAGCATATTGTGCTTACGATTATTATAATTATGGAATGAAAGAAAAATACTTTTCATATTTATCTTTATTTATTGCATTAAGTACATCAATTTTACTTTTTATTAATAAAAAAACAAAAAAAGAAGATGAGAATATAATTGAAAATTCGTCTGAAAATAAATATTTACTTTCAGTAGGTGTTGAAGTTAAAAAATTTTATGGTAATGCAAAGAAAAGTTATATAAAAAATAATATCATTAGACCATTATTATTTAATTCTGAGAAATTCAAAAGACACATGATGATACTTGCAACAGTAGGTGCAGGAAAAACATTTTTAATGAAAGGATTAGCTGAGCAACAAATTATATTAGGAGGAGGAGCATTTATAATTGATGGTAAAGGTACATCTGAATTTGCAAAAGAGATGTTTGCTTTATCAAAACTTTATGGAAGAGAAAAGGACTTTATTCATATTAATTTATTAGATATGGATAACACTCATTCTATTAATCCCCTACAAAGTGGTAGTGTAAACTCTTTATATGAAATTTTAATTTCTTTACTTATAGGAGAGGAAGACCAATGGAAAGCAAAACAAAAAGAGTTTATGAAAAATGTTTTGAAACTTCTTGTATACAAACGTGACTATGAGAATATTAATTTAAACTTTTCACTACTTACTGAATTCATGACTTTATCTAAGCTTGTTGAAGAAGCACTTTTATATAGAGATGAAGCAAAAAAGAATTCATCATTAATGGATTTTGTCAAATACATCTCTTCTACTATATCAATAGATCATAATGAATTTCTAAGCTCTCCATTTGATATTGATACAAGTAAAGATCCTGAAATATATCCAAAAGGTAAAATTACAACACAAAACAATAAGTTTTTAGAAAATATTTATTCGAAATTAAATAATTCTGAGCGTAATCAGGGGATTTATGATGTTAGCGTAAGTATAAATGCTTGGAGAGGAATACTCACAACACTTGGAAGTGATTATAAAAATGTATTTAATACAAAAGATCCTAGTACAAATTTATGGGAAGTTATTCAGCATAATAAAATTCTATTTGTTACATTACCAACAATGGATTCGGATACAACACCAAAAGAATTAGGAAGATTAATGCTTGGACTACTAAAAGGCGTTGCTCAACAAAAAGCAAAATTTGCAATACAACCAGAAATACCATTTTTAGCAGTGTTTGATGAAATAGGTTCTTATATTATTAATGGTTTTGGATTACTAATGTCAAAATGTAGATCATTAGGAATTTCAATTATCCCTATCTTTCAATCTTTTGCACAAATTGATATTGTTGATAATGGTAAAGGATTAGAAACGAAACAAATGTTAGATGTAACTGGTACTTTAATTATAATGAAAGTTACTAGTTCTGATGTTACGGAGATGATAAATAAGAAAATTAAACAAAATAGATATTTAGATAGAACCTATCAAGAAAAAAGAAATGGTTCATTTGGAACAACTAGTGCAGAAGACAACTTTCAAGTTTTACAAGAAGATGCTATAAAACATCATGAAATCGAAAAAATGAATAGTGGAGAGATGTTAGTTCTAACCGATGGGAATATTTATAAAGCTGTAGCACATGCAGAGAGAAATGTTATACAAAAAGGAAAAGTTGTAACTTACGAAGGAAAAGATTTAAATAAAAAAATTCCTTTAACACAATATATGAATAAAAAAGAGTTTTTTAAACAAATAGAAGAAAACAAAAAACATTGGGATAAAGGATAATAGATGGGTATAGTAATTTTTTTCATATTATTTATATATATAGCAATAGTATACTTTCTTTCGAAACTAGTATTTAAAATCTTTAAAAAGAAACTAATTTCAAGATTGTTTTTAAGTTTTTGTCTTATCTTCCCATTTTGGGATATCTTTTTACAAGAAGGTACTGCCATATACTACCAATTAGTATATCCTGAGTATAAAGTTTATGAAAAAGCAAAACTTGACAAAGATGGCAAGGTTGATAGTATAGCATACCTTTTATACCCTGATAAAATGAAATATTATACTCCAGAACAATTGGACAAATATGATTCCAAAAAATTTAACTTAGTAAATAACTTTTTAGAATTTAAAGTAAAAGATAAACATGGTAAAGAAAAGATTTTAAAGATTAAAAAACTATCTCAAGGTAACTATAAATTTAATTTATCAGATAAATCTACTGCTAGATATAAAATATTTACAGAAGATGAAACTACAAGTTTTTACCATAGATTTGGATACAAAAAAATCATAGATACCAAAGAAAATAAATTAATGATAGAAAGTTACTACTTATACTTTAATAAATTTGGAAACTACTTTAGAACAAATATTTTACAGATGGTAGGTGGAACAGGACATAGTCTTCATAGACTACCAAATATACCTTCTAATAGTAATAGTCATTTACTTGATGAAATAGAGATAAAGGATAAAAAATGAATGTTATTAAAGAATTAAAAGAATATGGACTTCTTTCTGAATTTGTTTATCTTAAGTTAGAGAGTTATGATTTTAAAAAGTCTTTTATAAATAAAGGAGAGACCTATGAGGACTTCTTAAAAAATGGAGAAAGTTCTCAAACCATAAAAAACTATATTCAAGGACTACAAAAAGAAGGGAAAGAACCTTTTACTCAAGAAGGAAAGGAAAACCCCATAACAGAAGAACAACGAGAAGATATGACAGATATAAAACCCGAAAGAATAGAAGCAATGCTTTCTATCTTAGATAAATATGATATTAAAGAATTCTCTTCTGATGATGGACTCTTTGGATCTGATTTTCAAGCTATGCTTTTAAAAAACAAGGAAACAGCTCAATATACAATAGCTTTTAGAGGTACTGAAAGTAAAAAAGACTGGCTTGTTGATGGTATAATTGCTTCTAATCACAATGTTCAATACAATGAGGCTATTGAGTTTGTTGAAAATTCTATAAAAAAGCATAATATCAAAAAAGAAGACTTAACTTTAACTGGCCACTCACTAGGAGGTATTTTAGTTCAAGAGGTTGGTTCTACTTTAGGAATAAAGGGTTATGCATACAACCCTTTAGGTTCTTATGATTTAGTTCATCCTGTATTCCCTAAAGCTTTTAGAGTTTTAGAAGAAGCTAACATATATACTTCTCCTATGTCTAAATTTGCAAATGAAAATATCTCTATTATCTCTTATCAAGACACTGGGTTATTAAACGGAGATGTTTTATCTAATCTTGCTACTACAATAAAGGGTTCTAAACATTTAGGTCAAGTTATTGAAGTTTACGGTGAAAATCTTGGGTTTGATGCTCATAGTATTATTCCTTCAAATATACTTCTTGAAAAACTAGATAAGGATAATATTTCATCACTTGAAGACATTAATAAATACAATCAAGAAGTGATAGAACAAAGCCAATCAAACTCTCATTCTCAAAAACTAAAAGACTGGCAAGAGATGACACCAGAACAAAAAGCACAAGCTATTAAAAATGGCTATGGTTTAGGTTTAAGTTCTACTGATGGTATTAAACAATTTGAAGATACGCTCAATACATACATCAATGATTTTGAATCTAACAAAGAAGAAAAATTAGAAAATATAAATAATCTTTTTACTCAAATCAATTCTTTAGATACTACACAAGACAAGCTTACTTTATTATCTAGTACTGATTTGTCTAGTTCTTTTGAAAATAACTATTGCAAACAATTTATTTCTCAGTATCAAGATAAGGTTATTTCTAACGAAGGCAATTCTTTATCTTCTACTGAGATATTTAGTATTCAAATTAATCCTAATTTTAATTTAGACTCTTTTAACTCCCAAGAAGAATACAAGCCCTCTTTTGCTCAATCTTTACAAAATAATGAAACTAACAATTCTAACTCTAACATCCAAACTATGAGTTAACAAAAAGGAAAAACTATGGGCATAATAATCACTTTTTTACTCATATTATATATAGTAGTAGCATATTTTCTATCTAAATTAATATTTAAGATATTTAAAAAGAAATTAATTTCAAGGCTATTTCTAACTTTTTGTTTAGTATTCCCTTTTTGGGATATCTTTCTACAAGAAGGTACTGCTATATATTATCAATTAGTATATCCTGAGTATAAAGTTTATGAAAAAGCAAAACTTGACAAAGATGGCAAGGTTGATAGTATTGCTTATATTCTTTATGGTTATCCATTAAAAAGCTATACAAGAGAAAAGCTTGACAAATATTATGAAGATGAATTTAATTTAGTAAATAACTTTTTAGAGTTTTATGTAAAAGATGAAAAAGGTAACTATAAAATTTTAAAAATTAAAAAACTATCTCAAGGTAACTATGAATTTAACTTATCAGATAAATCTACTGCTAGATATAAAATAATTACAGAAGATAAGCTTACAACTTTCTATTATAAATTTGGTAGTTTAAAAATAGTAGATACAAATAAAAAGAAGCCAATGATAGAAAGTTACTATGTATACTTTAATAAATTTGGGAACTACTTTAGAACAAATATTTTACAGATGGTAGGTGGAACTGGTCATAGTCTACATAGTCTTCCTAATATAGGGCATAATGCAAAAGAAACTTTATTAGAAACAATAGGAATAAAGGATAAAAAATGAATGTTATTAAAGAATTAAAAGAAAATGGACTTCTATCAGAATTTGTTTATCTTAAGTTAGAAAGTAAGGATTTTAAAGAGGTTTTTAAAGACTACAAAGATCCTCAAACTGTTAGAAACTATATTCAAGGAATTGATAGCAGTGGAAATGAATACATCTCATTAGAAAACAAGAGCAGAGAAGATATGACAGATATAAAACCCGAAAGAATAGAAGCAATGCTTTCTATCTT
>CAXHZO010000003.1:0-237414 GCA_964022095.1 uncultured Arcobacteraceae bacterium | reverse complement strand
ATTCTAAAGGATTGAACAATGAATCAAACACTTGATTTAACAGATGCACTTGAACAAATTAAAGCAGGTGCTAAAATAGATGGTAAGGATGGAGTTTTAGCTCCACTTATCAAACAACTTACTGAAGCAGCACTACAAGCAGAACTTGAATCTCATCTTACAACAGAGATAAATAAAAATAGGAAGAATGGTAAATCTTCTAAGACTATGAAAAGTAGTGTAGGAGAATTTGAACTTGATGTTCCAAGAGATAGAAATGGTTCTTATGAACCTCAAATAGTTAAGAAACATCAAACACATATGTCAGACCATATAGAACAGAAGATTTTATCTTTGTATGCTTTAGGAAACAGTTACTCTCAAATATCTGAACATATTCAAGAAATGTATGGGTTAGAGTTCTCAAAAGCAACAATTAGCTCTATTACAGATAAAGTTATACCTCTTTTAAAAGAATGGCAACAAAGACCATTAGAATTAATTTATCCATTTGTTTGGCTTGATGCTATTCATTATAAAATTAAAGATAATGGAAAATATATATCTAAAGCTGTTTACACTATTTTAGGTGTAGGACTAAATGGTAAAAAAGAGATACTTGGATTATATCTTTCAGAGAATGAAGGTGCTAACTTTTGGCTACAAGTTTTAACTGATTTAAACAATAGAGGAATAGAAGATATACTTATTACATCTATTGATGGATTAAAAGGATTTCCAGAAGCTATAAATGCAATCTTTCCAAATACAGAGATACAGCTTTGTATTGTTCATCAAATAAGAAACTCAATAAGATATGTAGCTTCTAAAAATCAAAAAGAGTTTATGAAAGATTTAAAGCTTGTATATCAAGCTATTTCTATAGAAGCTGCAGAAATAGAACTTGATAAGCTTGAAGAAAAATGGAGCAAAAAATATCCTATTGTAATTCAATCTTGGAAAAATAAATGGGAGAATTTATCTGCTTATTTTAAATATCCTGAAGATATTAGAAGGATAATTTATACAACTAATATTATTGAATCTGTGCATAGGCAATTTAGAAAGCTTACTAAGACCAAAGGTGCTTTTCCTAATGAAAATTCTTTGTTAAAATTATTGTATATGGGAATACAGAATGCAAATAAAAAGTGGACTATGCCTATTAGGAATTGGTCTCTTACTATTTCTCAGCTGGCTATATTTTTTGAGGGGAGACTTGATAATAAATTAGAATTATAAAATAAAGGGAGTAATATTCCCTTTATTTGACTTCATCTGCAATAATATAAGCTCCCATTCCCATAAGAATACTTCCTGATACTCTTTCTTGAATCACTTGTGCTCTTTCATTTCTAACAAGCCATTTTGATACTTTACTTGAAAATAGAGCTACTAATAAATCACAAGGAATAGCAGAGATAGTTACAATAATACCAAGAATAAGTAATTGAGTTCCTATAGAACCAGATTCAGGTACAACAAATTGTGGTAAAAAAGCTATAAAGAAAAGTGCTGTTTTAGGATTAGTTACTTCAACAATTACACTTTCATAAAAAACTGTCCAAAGTGGTTTAGCTTTAGTCTTTTCCATTTTTGCTTCTGGATGTTTTTCTTGTGAAGCTTTCCAATAACTATAACCTAAATATAGTAAGTATCCTGCACCTAATAGTTTGATGATTGTATAAAGCATTGGTGAGTGTTTAAAAATAGCAGACACTCCTAATACAGTCGCTATTACATGAACTAAACTACCTACTGCTAACCCTAATGCTGCAATAACTCCACATTGTGTTCCTTGTGCAATACTTCTTGCCATTACATAAAGATTAGATGGACCAGGAGAAATATTCATTAATAAAGCAGCTAAGGTAAAGGCTATTAAGATTTCAATTGATGGCATAATACTCTCTTTTTTTGTTTGTATTATATCATATTGTGTGTGCATGATTCTATTTAGTCAGGAGTTTAAAATATATACTCTTTTTAGATTTTATGATATAATTTTATTCAACTATCATTTATTGACACAAAGTTATGAACAATCTCTAAGAGGATAAAACCTCTTATTTATTCTTTTTAAATTTGTTGATAAATTTAGATATACCTAAATAAACTTTTGATTTAAAACTATTATTTTGACTAGTTAAATACTCAACTATTTCAGTATTTCCAAACATACTTGCAAACATAATTGGTGTTGTTCCCATTCCATTATTTTCATGAATATTTGCTCCACCTTCTACAAGTATTTTAACAATTTCTAAATAGCCTTTGAAACAAACACCTGCAAGTGGCGTTTGTCCTCTATCATTTTTTTTATCAACTTGAGCTTCATAATCTACTAAAAGCTGAGTTGTATCAGCATTTCCATTATATGAAGCAAGCATGATTAAAGTATTTCCTTTATGATCACTAAGATTTACTGGCATTCCTGCATTTAGCATCAGCCTTAAATCTTCAGTCATACCATGTCTTGCATAATCTAAAGCAATTAACTGTAACTCTTCATATCTATTTAATTCATTAGCTGTTGCAGTCATGTTAAACTCCTAATGCTTTTTTAACTCCTGCTGCATAATCAGGATTTACTTTTTCAAATAATGTAATTTGTCTATTTACAATATCACTTGGAACACCTTCCATAGCTGCAGCTATATTTCCAAATAGTTGTTCTTTTTGATTTTCACTCATTAAATTAAATAGTGCTGTTACTTGAGTAAAATCATCATTTCCAATTCTGTGGTCATATCTATCAGCTACATTTCCAACTTCAAGTGGTGGCTCAGAGTATTTTTTATCTTCAACTGGTCCATTAAAGCTATTTGGTTCATAGTATATATCTGTTCGCTCTCTTTGCTCAAAGTTCATACTTCCATCAGCATTATAAGTATTTACATCAACTATTGGTCTATTTACAGGAAGCATTTCATAGTGAGTCCCTACTCTGTATCTATGTGCATCTGGGTAAGAGAAAATTCTAGCTTGTAACATTTTATCTGGTGAGAATCCAATACCTGGAACTACATTTGATGGAGAAAATGAAGCTTGTTCTATTTCATTAAAATAGTTTTTAGGATTTTCATTTAAAGTCATTTCACCAACTTTAATCATTGGATAATCTCCATGAGGCCAAACTTTTGTCAAGTCAAATGGGTTAAAATTAGATTCTTTTGCTTGCTCTTCTGTCATAACTTGAATTTCAAAACTCCACTTAGGAAAGTTTCCATTTTCAATATTTTCAAATAAATCTCTTTGGTTTGATTCTCTATCTTTAGCTACAATCTCTTCTGCTTCTTTATTTGTAATAGTTTCAATTCCTTGTTTTGTTTTGAAGTGAAATTTAACCCAAACTCTTTTACCTTCGTCATTAATTAAACTATATGTATGTGAACCATATCCATTTACATGTCTATATGATTTTGGAAGTCCTCTATCAGACATTAAAATTGTTACTTGATGCAGACTTTCTGGACTTAATGACCAAAAATCCCAAGCAGCTGTATTACTTCTTAGATTTGTAACGGGATGTCTTTTTTGGGTATGTATAAAATCAGGGAATTTATATGCATCTCTAATAAAAAAAACAGGAGTATTATTACCAACTAAATCCCAATTACCTTCTTTTGTATAGAATTTAAGAGCAAATCCTCTTACATCTCTTTCTGCATCCGCTGCACCTTTTTCACCTGCAACAGTTGAGAATCTAAGTAAAAGTCTTGTTTTTTCACCTTTTTGTAATACTTTTGCTTTAGTATATTTTGAAATATCTTCAGTAATTTCTAAAACACCAAATGCTCCACTTCCTTTAGCGTGAACTACTCTTTCTGGAATTCTTTCTCTGTTTTGATGAGCTAGTTTTTCAATTAATTGATAGTCTTCTAATAATACTGGCCCTCTTTGACCTGCTGTTTTAGAGTTTTGATTATCAGATATTGGATTACCAGCTGTAGTTGTTAATATTTTTTTCATAAAATTATCCTTCTTGATTTAAAGGAAAATATTTTTCCTTTGATAATTTTATTCTATTAGTTTAAAACTTAAGAACAGATTAAAAATTTTAGAATATTTTCAACCCTATAATTCCCAATAAAATCAGCATTATAGATATAACTTTCGCAACTCCTAAAGTTGACTGAAAATATAAATACTCTATTAAGACAAGTGAAACTATACCAATAGCACACCAAACAGCATAAGCATAACTAACTGGCAAAACTTTCATAGATTGAGAGAGTAAATAAAAACTACTTAACACTAAAACTAAAGTAATTGTTGTAGGAATTGGTTTAGTAAAACCTTCACTAAACTTTAATCCAATTGCCCAAAATGCTTCCAATATACCTGCAATAATCAGATATATCCAAGCTACAGTTGTTACTGACATACAAATGCTCTCCAAGAACTAAGTTCACTTATCTCTTTTACATCTTTTACAAAATCAGCTTCACATAAAAAGCCATATACAAAAGAATCATCTTCTAAAAAAACAGAGCCTATGCCTAATGGACTTGCGATTTGTTTCATAAACTTCCCAAAGTTTTCAACTTTCATGCTCCATACTTCTACTTCTATTTGAGTAGAACTTGAAGAGTCATAAATCATACCTGGTCTAATTGGATCTTTATTTTCTAAAACAAATAGTCTATAACCTTTTTTTGTTTTTGTTTTTTTAACTAAAGTTGCATCTAATTGAGTTAATTGCCAATTGAGAGGTAACCCACTCATATGAGCGCCACAAACGCCAACTAGTATTTCATTTTCATTCATATTTAATCCTTTAAATACAAAGAAGAATAAGATAATAATTTCTCTTCTTCAAAAGTATTTGCAACAATTGTTACTCCAAATGGTAAACCGTTTTTTCTAAATCCAGCAGGAAGTGCAATTGCACTTAAATCTAATAAATTCATATAGTTAGTGTAATATCCAAGATTTGTATTTAGCTGTATTGGATCAGAATTCACCTCATCAATTTTATATATCGTTCCAGTAGTTGGTGTTAGCATAAAATCAAATTGATTGAAAATCTTATCGGCATATTTTCTATTTTTCTTTAATGTATATTCTGATTGAAAATAATTAACAGCATCAATCTTATCTCCCCCTGAGATAATCTTTCTAACAGTGGGCTCAACTACTTGAGGAGTTTTTGTTATTGTATCTTTTATAGCAATATATCTCTCAGTAACCCAAGGTCCACTATAAAGTAAATTTGCACTTTCATTAAATGGTTCATAATCAATTTGTACTACTTTTCCACCAAGTGATTTTAGTTTTTCTACTGCTTTAAAAAACAACTCTTTTGATTCATCATCACCAAAAAACTTTAATTGTGATTCATTTGGTATGGCAAAAGTAAAGTTTTCTTTAATATCTATTTTATTAGTAATTTTTTTTCTAGAATAAATATCTTCTTCATCGTATGAATTTATACAAGTAAATACATTCTCAATACTTTGTAAGTCTTTTGTAAAAACAGTTACACAATCTAAACTTCTACAAGCAGGAACAACGCCACTTGTACTAATAACTCCCTTTGATGCTTTTAATCCTATAAGATTATTAAAAGCAGCGGGAACTCTACCACTTCCTGCTGTATCAGTTCCAAGAGAGAAACTAACCATATCAAGTGCAACACTTACTGCGCTTCCAGAACTTGAACCTCCTGATATATATTCAGAGTTTATAGAATTTTTACACTCTCCATATGGACTTCTAGTACCTACTAATCCTGTAGCAAATTGATCAAGATTTGTTTTTCCAATTGGTATTGCACCTGCTTTGATTAATTGGTCAACTACATATGCTGATTTAGAAGGAGTATATTCATACTCTTTACATCCTGCAGTTGTAGGAATATCAACTAAATCAATATTATCTTTAATAGCAAAAGGAATTCCATATAAAGGTAAATCTTCTATATTCTTATTTTGTAAATTCTTTATATAACTATTTAGTTGTTCATCACTTAAAGTAAATATCCAAATATTGTAATTCTCATACTCTTTTATTTTTTCTTTAATAGATTTTATAACTTCACTTACAGTTAAACTTCCATCTGTATACGAGTTTCGTAAATTTTCAATATTTAAATTCATTTGATTTCCTTTTTAACAACTACTAATACATCACCACTATTTACATTATCACCCTCTTTAAAAAGTATTTGAGAGACTACACCACTTACATCACTTTCAATATCAACTTCCATTTTCATAGACTCTAAGATTACTAACACATCCCCTGCTTTTATCTCATCACCAACTTTTACTTCTATTTTCCAAATATTTCCAGACATAATAGACTCAACAACTTCTTCATCTTCACTTAAAAGTAATTCATCTTTTAGTTCAAAGTTTTCATTTTGTACATTGAATTTATCTAAGCCTTTTTCTTTCCACATAAGTCTTTCTACTTCAAAAGCATCTTTTCTACTATTTTGAAAAGTTATGTGTTCTTTTTCATTTTTTGATAAAAACTCTTTATACTCTTTTAATTTAAAAGTATTGTTTTCTATTTTTAAAGGATACTTTCCATACAAAAACTTATCTCTAATATCATGTAGTTCATCACTTGATACTAAGTAAAACTTTACTTGATCAAAAAATCTCAATAACCATGGTTTAGTAAACTCTTTTGTAGTTCTGTATTTATTCCACATTTGAAGTGTTCTACCAAATAATTGATATCCACCTGGCCCTTCAATTCCATATACACACATATATGCTCCACCAATACCAACAGAGTTTTGAGCTGTCCATGTTCTTGCTGGATTATACTTTGTAGTTACTAATCTATGAGCTGGATTTAAAGGAGTTGCAACAGGTGCGCCTAAGTAAACATCACCTAATCCCATAACTAAATATGAAGCATCTAAAATAGTATCTTGTACTTTTTTAATATCTTTTAAGCCATTTATTCTTCTAATAAACTCAATATTACTTGGACACCAAGGAGCATTTGGACGTACACCTTGTTGGTATTTATCAATGGCAAGTTGAATTGAAGGATCATTCCAAGAAAGTGGAAGATATACAGTTCTTGACTCTACTTCTAGATTTTCTATATCATTTAATGAAATTAAAGCCTCTTTTATTAAGTTTAGAATTTCACTTCTATTTACTATTAATGAATTAAAATGTACTTGTAAACTTCTAATACCAGGAGTTAAATCAATAATTCCATTTAAATCTTTTTCTTCGAAATAACTCATTAAAGCATGAATAACAAATCTTAACTCTATATCAAGTTTTAACTCACCAACTTCTACTAATAAAAACTCATTTCCTGCTGCTCTAATAACAATGTCGATATCTAATTCATCAAATTTTAAAGAATCAATAATTGGTGTTGCACTATTTAAATCTAAATTTATTGTGTAGTTATCTAATTTTGGTAAAGGCTTATTTAACTCAAGTGCCTCTTCATAATCTTTATTCATCAAATCAGCATTTTCTAAACTCATAGGTTTAAATTTGATTTTATCACCTGTTTTTAGTTGACCTATTTTATATAATTCACAAGAAATAATAGTAGCTGGACAGACAAATCCACCAAGACTTGGACCATCAGGTCCTAGTATTACTGGCATATCTCCCGTAAAATCTATTGTTCCAAAAGCATAGGCATTATCATGAATATTAGAAGGGTGAAGTCCTGCTTCTCCTCCATCATTTCTTGCCCAAGAAGGAGTTGGCCCTATTAGTCTAACACCTGTTCTACTTGAATTAAAATGAACTTCCCATGAACAATCAAAAAACTCTTTTATATCATCATTAGTAAAGAAGTCCGGTGCACCATGAGGTCCATAAACAACACCTATTTCCCATTCATTACTTAAAATTGGAGTATCAATTGGTTTTTCAAAATTAGTTGTTAAAGCTTGTGAGTAATCTAATACATCACCAGCTTTTAAAGCTCTTCCACTATGTCCTCCAAACTCACCTAAAGTAAATGTTGAAGCACTTCCTAAATACTTAGCCACATCAAATCCACCATCAATTGCCAAGTAAGTTCTATTACCATCTCCCACGACTTTTTTAAACTCTAAAACATCTCCACTATTTACACTAATAGCCTTAAACATCTCTACATTGTTACCATTTAGAGTTGCTTGCATATCAGCCCCACCAAAAGATATAGTAGTTTCTTGTCTAAACTTAAAAGTTGCACCAATAAAAGTCATTTCAATAAATGCACAATCAATACTATTATCTAATATTTTATTTAATATTCTTGGTGTTAAATTATCCATTGCACCTGATGGTGGAATACCAACTGCCCAATAACCTTGTCTTGCAGGATAATCTTGGATTGTAGTTAATGTTCCAGATTTTAATATATCTAACTTATATGATTTAAACTCAAAGCCATCTAGTACTTTTGTATAAAAAGTTGAATCTTTGAAAAAATCTTCTTTTACAATTGAACTTAAATAAGATAAATTTGACTCTATTCCATATATTTTACTTTGCTCTAGTACATCTTTTAATTTTGAAATATTCTCTTGTCTTGAAGAACTTACTGTAATAATCTTTGCTAATAGAGGATCATAAAAAGGACTAACAATGCAACCATCTTCAATCCAAGTATCTATTCTTGTATTTTCAGGGAATTCAACTTTTGTTATAAGTCCCGTACTTGGTTGAAAGCTTTTACTAGCATCTTCTGCATATACTCTAACTTCAAGGGCATGTCCTTTAGGATTATGCTCATAATCTAATAAAATTTGATTTTCACCTGCAGCAATTTTTATCATCCACTCAACTAAATCAACTCCACATACCTCTTCTGTGATTCCATGTTCTACTTGTAATCTTGTATTAACCTCTAGAAAATAAAACTTATTAGTTTTTGTATCATAGATATACTCAACAGTCCCCGCACTTCTATAATCAACTGCCTTTGCTAATTTATATGATGCTTCAAAAAGTTCTTGTCTTAATTCATCACTGATATTTGGAGCTGGTGTTTCTTCAATAACTTTTTGGTTTCTTCTTTGAATTGAACAATCTCTTTCACCTAAAGTCTTAACATTTCCTTTTCCATCACCAAAAATTTGAACTTCAATATGTCTTGCAGTCTGGATATACTTTTCTAAAAATACTCCACCATTACTAAAGTTTGTAGTTGCAAGTTTAATTACACTTTCATAAGTTGAAACTAATTCATCTTCACTAAAACAAAGTTTCATACCTATTCCACCACCACCAGCTGTACTTTTTAGCATAACTGGATAACCAATAGTATTTGCAGTATTTTTTGCATCTTCTAAACTAGTTAAAAGGTCACTTCCTTCTAATAGTGGTACATCATTTGCCTTTGCAATGTCTCTTGCAGTATGTTTTAATCCAAAATCTTCAATCTGTTTTGAAGTAGGTCCAATAAATGCAATACCATTTTTCTCACACTCTTTTACAAAACTCACATTTTCACTTAAAAAGCCATATCCAGGGTGAATAGCATCTACTTTATACTCTTTACAAATATCTATAATTTTTTGAATATTTAAATATGTCTCTTCTAAAGAAGTTCCATGTAAAGGTATAGATATATCAGCATTCATCACAAAAGAAGCATGTTTATCAGCTTCACTATAAATAGCCACTGACTCAATATCCATCTTTTTTAAAGTTCTTATAATTCTATTTGCAATCTCAGCTCTATTTGCAATTAAAACTCTTTTAAACATTTTATATCCTTGAAATTTTTTTGGGCCGTCCCGAATGAGTTATATTTTACAGGTCGTCCCACAAAATAAAAAGATAAGGCTCTTTTAAACCGTAAGTATTTTTATTTATCCCAAATAATTAATTGAATTGGAGTTGGGTTATATCCATTACATGGGTTATTTAGTTGTGGACAATTTGATATTAAAACAAGTGTATCTGTTTTTGCAAGCATTTGAACATAATCACCTGGTTTTGAAATTCCATCAACTATGGCTAAATGTCCATCTTCTTCAACTGGTACATTCATAAAAAAGTTAATATTATTTGTAATATCTTTTGGACTCATTTCAAGCTTTGAAACAATAGTTAAATAGTTATCTCTACAAGAGTGCATATATTTTTTATCTAAACCAAATCTAACAGAGTTACTCTCAGCACTACAGTGACCACCTAAAGTATCATGGTTTCCACAAGTATCTTCTGTAATTTCCATTAATACATTATCATCTGTTGAAATTAGTTTAGTTCCAGTTGTAATAAAAATACTTCCCTGTTCTCTTATAGTATCATTTGCATTGTATCTATCATTGTAATTATCGTTATTATAAAAAAGTGTATCAACAGCTTGACATCCTTCTAAATCTACGATTCTAAATGTTTGACCTTTTTTAATAACACCAGCCCATGGAAGTCCTGAAGGTAATTTTTCATTATAAATTGCATTTTCTATATTTTTTGACATCTTTAAATCCTTATACAAAATATCTGTTAGTATTTTTGAAACCTCTTTTGGCTTCTTCTGAATAGTTTTCATAATCTTTTTCATCAAATGCTACTGCATCAAAAATTGTTATCTCAACATCACTTGGTGCATAAACTCCACTTTTATCCATTGCATGGGGAGTATTTGATAAAATAAGTAATACATCCATATGTGCAGTTAATTCTATGTAGTCACCCTTTGCCGCTTTTTTAGGTGATAAGTGTAACTTTGAACCTTCTTTAACATCAACTTTTCTAAATAAATTTAATGCTGGAATTAAATCTTTTTTTGTCATTCCATATTTTCCAAGCTCAATCATGAAATTCTCTTTATCACTTTTGTGATATCCGTTTCTACAACTTTGATAAGTAGCTTCACCTCCAAAGTTCTCTTTTATAACTCTTTCATTTGAAATACCACCTAAAGTATCAAGTAAACCATCAGTTGTATCATCAGTAATAGCAAATAAAACTCTTCCCATTTCTGAGAATAGAACTTTTTGCTTATTCAAAAATGCATTCCACTGAATCTTTACAGTATCTGCACTATTAAATCTCTCTGCTACATTTGAAGCGTTGTAAAACATTGCACTTAAACTTGCATTGTCACCTTTTGCTTTAAGTTGAATTGTTTGTCCTCTTTTAATGATTTTCGACCACTTTACACTTGAAGGGAAAATTTCATTTAAAACAACTTTTTCACTTTTTATCATAACTTCTTTCCTTATTTTCTTTTACACTTGAATCTAAATCATTTACAATAGTTGAACCATATCTATTTGGATACTCTAAATCTTGTTTTACTTTATCAAATACTAAAACTCTAGTTCCTAGCTTAAAAGCTTCACTAATATCGTGAGTCACCATAACTACACCAAAGTTAAGTTTTTCATGAATATCTAAAAGTAATTCATGCATGTCTAAACTAATACCAGGATCTAATGCACCAAAAGGCTCATCTAGTAATAAAAGTTTTGGACTTTTAACTAATGATTGAGCAATTGATAATCTTTGTTTCATACCACCACTTAACTCATGGGGATATTTATTTCTTGAGTGATTTAATCCAACTGCTTTTAATATTTCATCTGCTTTTTCATAAGCTTTTTTCTTTTGACTTCCAAAAAGTTTTCCAAAGAACTTTGATTTTTCAAACTCTAAGCCAATAACAACATTATCTATAACATTTAAGTGATTTAGTGTTGAATATCTTTGGAAAACAATTCCTCTTTCATCACTTGGTTCACTTGGGTATTCATTTCCTTCAAAAAGTAATTCACCTTTATTAGGCTTTTCTACTCCAAGTAACATTCTTAAAAATGTACTTTTACCACACCCAGAAGGCCCAACTAAAGTACAAAACTCACCATCATTCATCTCAAAGTTTAGATTCTCTAAAATGATATTATCACCATAGTTTTTCCAAATATTTTTTGCTTTAACTAAACTCATAATTACTCCTTACCAAACCAAGGGAATAATCTTTTATTAAATTGTCTAAGAATATAATCAATAAAAAATGCTAGAAGTGTAATCCAAATTACATATGGTAAAATCACATCCATAGCTAAATAACGTCTTACTAAAAATATTCTATATCCTAAACCTTCAGTTGCTGCAATTGCTTCTGCTGAGATCAAGAAAATCCAAGCTGTTCCTAAAGTTAGTCTAATTGAATCAATTAATCTTGGCAATATTTGAGGTGTTATTACTCTTGTAATTATTTGCCAAGTACTAGCACCTAATGTTTGAACTTTTATAATTTGTTCACTTGGTATTTCTTTTACCCTTTGATAAATATCTCTAATCATAATAGGAGCAACTCCTAAAATAATTAGAACCACTTTTGATACTTCACCTAATCCAAAAACAATAAATAAAATTGGAAGCATTGCCATTGTTGGAATTAGTGAAAAAAACCAAATCAAAGGAGATAAAGTTGAAGTAATAAAAGGTACTACTCCAATTGCAATTCCTATTGACAAAGCAATAAATGCACTAATTCCAACGCCTATAGCAAGTCTTTTTAAACTTGCTTTCGTATCTTCTAAAAGAATATAATCGCCACTTCTCTTACTTGGTTCAAAAGCCATCTTACTCATTGTAGTGATACTTTTTTCTATTGATGGCAGTAGTTTATCATTAGGATTTTCAGCTAGTCTAGCACTTGAAGCACTAATATAAACCACTACTATTAATAGAAAAGGTAATAATCCCAAAAAAATATTTGTACTTTTTGATGGGATTTGATTTATTAACCTTTTCATAATTAATCCTCTTTATTAAAGTTTACCCTCTGCTGCCATTTTCATATAAGTGTCATCAAATCTTAATTTTATATTTCCTTTATCTCCTATTGTTTTGCCATTAGGGAATTCAATTCCAACAAATCCATAATCACTAGCTCCCTCACCATATAATCCATGATTAAATGAAAATTTTGCAACAAACTGCATTGTTTTTACAATTTCATCTGAATTATTGAACTTAACAGCTTCTGCAGGATTATAAAACATGTTTGTAGTTTTTAATTGATCTTCAAAACCAGCTAAATCAGTACCTGATGCAGTTGCCATAATAGTTTTTGCTTCTTTTGCTTCAGCAGAATTAGAGTTCATTAAACTCATCATTTCATACCAAGCTCCAACCATTGCTTTACCAAATGCTGGATTATCTTTTAAAGTTTTTGTATTTACAACCATTAAGTCAATAATTTCACCAGGAATATCAGAACTGTTAAATAAGTTATTGGCTTTTGGCATTGCAAGTATTTCACTTACTTGTGGTTTCCAAGTTACAACTGAAGTTACATCAGATGTTGTATAAGCAGATACCATATCAGCATCACTTGTATTTACAACTGTAATATCTTTTTCACTCATACCATTTTTTTCTAGACCTCTTGCAAGTAAATAATGAGAGATTGATAACTCTACTAAGTTTACATTTGTACCTTTTAAATCTTTGATTGATTTAGCATTTTTTGAAATAACAACATCATTACCATTTGAAAAATCACCAATAATTAATGATGTAGAATCAACTCCACCAGCAGCAGGAATCCCTAATGCATCAGTATTAGCCATAGTACAGCCATCAAATTCACCTGCACTATATTGATTAATTGATTCAATATAATCATTTATTTGAACGATTTCTATGTTGATTCCATATTTATCTGCCCATTTATCCATGATTTTTTGTGATTCCATAACATCCCAAGGCATCCATCCTACATAGATACTCCATGCAACTTTAAAGTCTTTTTTTGTTTCGGCAAATAAAGAAGTAGTAGATAGTCCTAAAAATAGAACAGACAATGTCAGTAATTTAATGATTTTCGTTAATGAAGATTTCATTTTTGCTCCTAAATAGATATTAAAACACGTTAAGAGGTATTAACCTCCCGGGCTTTTGTCCCTCCGTGTAACTCTATTTAAGAGTCGGTTACTCTCGGACCAGCCATCATATGTGATCGGAACCCTAGTAACCATTTTTGTTTTATCTTTCAGAGGTTTAATAGCCTCTAAACATGTTTTGTTAAATTTATTATAAAAGAATTAAAAATTTATTTAAACACTTATGCTGTATAAAATATATTCAATCTTTTAATTTAGTTTTTAATACTTGGACTGATGCTTTTCCAATCCTCCCTTAAAGTTTTGTGTAAATTAAAGCTATCTTTTGGTGTTGCTTTTTGATTATACTCATAAGGAGTTACTACAACTAAACCACCTTTTAACAAACTTGTAAAAGTATTTGATTCAACTTTTGTATCACTAAAAATTGAGAACTTCATTTCAAATCCACTAATGTCATAAAACTGTGAATTTTTTCTTATAAACTTAGTATATTTATCAAAAATAAGACAATCTAGAACTACATTTGAAGCATCATTTGTTAAATCAACTTTTAAAACTTTTCCTATTTGAACATTTTTATAATAAACAGGAGCATCAACATTCACGCTTGAAGCTGTTGAATCATATACTTTAAATATAGTTCCAAAGTGTGATTTTGAAATTGAAGGTTGAGAGTCAAAGCCTTTGAAGTTTGATTTGTGTTTACCATATCCTTTTATAACTCCAATATTTACAGCCATAATTGTTGAGCCTGCATTTGCTATTTCTTGAAAAGATATTCTAGGTTTTTTTAAAAAGAATTTTGTTCCTTCTTTTGCAAAAGAATCATAATCACTATAAATCAAAGCTTTTACTTTTACTTTGTGGTTTGCAGTTAAAGAGACATCTGTAACTTTTCCTATATCAACACCTTTATAAGTAAGCTGCGAGAAATCTTTTTTAACACCTTCTACATCATCAAATATTATACTAATACTATTTGATGAGTTTTGCATATCATCAATACTTGAAAATATTTGGTAGTTATTATAAATCATATTTGAGTTTGTATCAAGATGAATTGAACCTTCTAAAAGTGATGTAAAATTGTCAACTTCAAATAAAATACCATTTAAACTAGCCTTTAGATTTACAATACCTTTTTTATAAAATCTTGACTGCTTATTTATATATTTTTTAAATGAGTTATAAATAAATAAATCTACCTTTGATTTTTCATCATTAAACTTAATATCTTTTACAAAACCTATCTCTTGGTTTTTATAAATAATTGCCATATTTGGTTTTATCTCAAAATCATTATTATAATATGCACTAATTACAAATCCACTATTATAAACTCTTTTGAGTTTCTTAACATCTTTATAAGAGCTATAAAGTTTAAACTCTTTTTTCTTTAATTTACTTTTTCTTTTTTCACCAACTATACCAATAGCACCATTTAAAAGTGGTTCTATTCCACTATAGTTTATATTTAAATCAAGTGCTTTTAAATCAACTAACTTTGAACTCATATCATAAAATAAAATATGGTCATTTAGTACATGGGCATATTTATTGCTGACTGCTACTTTTATTTTTACTTTTTTAAGTGTACTTGTAAGAGAATAATCAATAACTTTTCCAACTTCAATATTTCTATAATATACTTTTGAATTCTTTGAAATTGAGTTTAAATCTTGAGTATAAAGATTGATTATTACGTCATCATCTTTATGTTCTAACTTATCTTTTTCAATTGCTGCAAAACTATTTGAGTACTCACCTTTTTCATATTTTAAACTTAGATAATTTCCTTTTACTATATTTCCTAAATTATCTACTCCACTTAAAGATATCTCTGGTTTTTCAATAAAAAATTTTGTCTTATTTGTAAGTAGGTATTTATATTTTTCATATAAATATGCCTTAACTAAAACATCTTTTTCAAGTTTTATTTCTGAGATTTTACCAATCTCTATTCCTTTATATAAAATAGGAGTGTCTTCACCTATTCCATCAAGTTTTTTAAATGCAATATCAAAATAGTGTTTTTTTTGCATTGATTTCTCATCAGCATAAAGAATAAGCTCTTCATTTTTTGAAATCTTATCTTCCTCTTTATTTGGTGTAATTACTGTAATTCCACCAACTAAAGCTGAATATAAAGACCCTACTTTTATTTCTAGTCCACTTGGTCCATAATTTACTTTTAGTGCCTCATTTAATACAAACTTTGAACTTTTATTTACTAAATAGTTGAATTTATCATATATGTAAATATTTAAATAGACCTTTTCAAATTTAAAATCTTTCGATACAACTTCTCCAATTTGAAATTTATTATAAAATATAGGAGTTCCAACTTCTACATTATCCTTATCATTTGAAGTCAAAGTTATATAATAACCTTGAGCTGAAAGTTCATCATCAGGCTGGCTATCTAATCCTATAAAAGACAATTGTTCTTTTCCATTATTATACTCTTGTTGAGTTCTAAATTTTGGTGAAAGCTCAATTTTATATCCACTAATTAAAGTATTAAGTCCTGAGATTTTTGTTAAGGAAACTGTTGGTTTTTTTATCCAAAATCTAGAGCTCTCACTTGCTACATATTTTGCAACATCACTTTTTACTAATACTCGAACATTAACATTTTTTAAATCATCATCCATGGTAATTTTTGTAACTTTTCCAAGTTGCAAGCCTTTGTACTCAAGAGGAGTAACACCTTCTTTTAAACCTTCTGCACTTTTAAATGTAACTATAATATTTGTACCTTTTTTAGTATAAGTATCATAGGCAATCCAGGCTAATATACAAAGAATAATAATAGGAATCACCCAAGCAAATGAGACCTTTCTTTCTTCAACCTTTGGTTTAAAAACTACACTTTCATTATTTTCTTTCATCCCAAATTATCCTCGTATCAAATATATGTGCTGCTATCATAGTAACTATTACCATAAGTGCAAAAGAGGTTGCAGCTAAACCTCCTTTGATATTAAAAAATTCATCTAGTTGCACAACAGATGCTAATATTGCAACTACATAAATATCTATCATTGACCATTTTCCAATTGCTTCAATAAAATGAAACATTACATTTTTAACCTTGTTTGATAATCTCATATTTATTTTTAAAGATACAAAAATAAACAATAGCCCAATTAACTTAATCATTGGTATTATAACACTTGCTGTAAATACTACAATTGCAATAAAATAGTTTTCATACTCTAAAAAACTAATAACCCCTTCTAAGATTGTACTTTCTATACTTACACCAAATTTTGTTACTTCCATAATTGGATAAACCATTGCTGGGATATACAACAGCAATGCACTTAAAACTAAAGCTAATGATATTTGTAAAGAGTACTTGGTTCTTCTTTGTACTTTATGTTTGCATCGAGTACAAATAAACTCATCATAATTTGGTTTTTCATAAACTTTACGGCAGTTTTTACAAGATATTAAAACCATCTATTCTCCAAAAACACTTTTACCCTCAAATTTTCTATTTGACATAAAAAAACAAAATATATAAAAAAGTAAAATATAAAATCCAAAATCAAATCTAGTTGAAGATATCATCCCAACAAGTTTTATATATGTAACAATAATACTAATTGCAAAAACCTCAATAAAACCCCAAGTTTTTGTAAAGTGAAAACTATCGTGTAAAAAAGTATTTGTAAATAGTTTTATATTTGTATTTTTTTGAATAAAAGAGATTATTATTATAAGTGAATTAAAAACTGGTGCTACAATAATAGTTAGAAAAACTATAAGAGCTACGAAAAAAAGATTTTGTTCAAGTAAAATAAAAACCGTATCATATAAAGTTGCTTCTAAATCTTTTCCATTTATAGATAGTTTTATTAAAGGATAAACATTCATCAAAATAAAAAGCATCAATGCAGATATAGCATAATATAAAGAGTCATAACTATGATCAATATATGCTTTTAATTTTGTATTGCATCTTGGACATTTTAAGAGATATAATTTTGAAGCTTTTTGTTTGTCAACAAACAAACCACAACTTTTACACTCAATTATATTTTGTGTATCAATATTCATTAATTTACTAGTCCTTTAATACATTATTTTAGCATAGTAAACTTTTCATATATTATAAAAAGTGTTTAAAAACAAATATATTGTAATATAGTGTTGCAGTTTTGCAAAATTCGAATATATTTTAAAGGTTAATAAAATGCAATTTAATATTACTCCAGCACAAGTTGGAACTAGACCACCTGTAGTTAAGCCTGACCATAAGGTTTTAGAATTCTTAGGTGAAGAAGGGATGAGAAAAGTGGTATCTGATCACTATGATTTATTAAGACAAAGTGATATCAAAGGATTATTCCCACCTACTGATGAAGGTTTTGCACTAGCAAAGCAACATTCAGCAGACTTTTTTATACAAATTTGTGGAGGTCCCGATTACTTTAATAAAAATAGAGGTGCGCCAATGATGGCTGCTAGACATCAGCCATTTAGTATTACTCCAAAAGCTAGACAAATATGGTTAGAATCGTACGCTATAGTTTTAAGTCAATTAGATATGCCAGAAGATTTAAAAAGCTCTTTTTGGAATTATCTAGATATATTCAGTATCTGGATGATGAACACGCAAGAGTAGTAAAAAGATAGGTTTAGCCTATCTTTTAAGATAAATACCCTCGCCTTTTTTAGATAGTATTTCTATATTTTCTAATTTAGATTTTAATCTATGAATTAATTGTCTTCTCGTTCCATCTGAAACTTCTTGTGTTCCCCATATTGCATCATTAATCATACTATATGTTGTAACTCTTTCATTGTTTAATAAAATAGATAAAAGTAGTTTTTCATTTCTTGTTAAATTTACTTCTTCATCATTTTTGTAAAGTTCTTTATATTTTGGATCATATTTATATACATCATTAATTTGAATAACTTTTTCTTTTTCAAAAATATCATATTTTAAAATTGCCATTTCAATTAAAGCTTTAAGCTCTTCAACCTTTATAGGTTTAACTAAATAGCCAACCATATTTTCAAGTCTTGAAGCTCTATGGATTTTTTCATTATCACTATAAGCTGTTATAAAAATAATAGGTAAGTTGTAAAGGTTTTGAAATATTTTTGAAGCATCAATTCCATCTACTAAACCTTTTATTTCAATATCAGAAATCACTAAATCTACACTACTATCATATAGCGTTTCATACGCATCCTCAGCAGTTGAATGTATATCTATTACTTCATACCCTAATTTTTCAAGAATTTCTTTTAAATTCTTAGCTATTAATCTTTCATCTTCAACTAAAAGTATTCTTAGTTTTCTAGACATTCTATTCCTTTGTATTAGAACATATCTATATCAATTTGAATTAAATCGTTTATATTCTCATTTAATTTAGCAAAATTTTCTATAATATCTCCTTCAACTATTTGATAATTTTTACTATTATTAATAATTTGTGTATCTTCGGAATCTTTTTTATCATCAAGATTATTTGCATAATTTAATAATGCATCAAGTGAGCTATTATCACTAATAAGTTCACTTAAATCCAATGAAATAATATCAGTGTGGGTAGTTTCAGTTATATAGTTTTTAGTTTCAACTTCTGTAAATAGTGACTCTAAATAACTAGGAATAAAGCTCTCTTTTACTCCAACATTAGTCATGTATGTTATTTGAGGTAGTGAGCCCACAAATGTTTCAGAAATTGGTGTAAATGAATATTCTCCATTTTCAAAAAGTGTAAATTCTCCTTCATTTAAACTTACAGATTCTCCAGCACTAAACTCTAATTCATTTCCTAAAATTTTATAAGATGTAATTGAAACTTCTATATCTTCAATTATTTCATTAATGTCTTCTTTTGTAATTAACCCGACACTATTTTCTTTAGATAAAGTATTAATTTCAGAAGATGAATAATCAACTATTATTCCATTTTTAATATCTGCATAAATATCACCTGCTTCAATTTGTACTTGAACTAATTCTTCTAGTGTTTGAGCGTTTAACATAGCTTCATTTATACTGATTATTGTATTTATAATTGTTTCATTATTACTGTTTATTACATTTGATATCCATAATTCATTTGTAAAATCAAACTGAGTATTTGTAATTGCTTCTAATGCTAATAATTCAAAGCCATTTTCATCACTAAATAGCTCAGCAAATGAATTCATACTTAAAATCATAAGTGCAATTTTTTGAGTAGCTAAACCTAAATCACTTTCATCATCTAAAGAATCTAAAGTTAATAAATCTATATGTGTATCTAAATTTAATACATCTAGTAATTTATTATTTGATTCATCTAAAGATAAACTCTCCTCAAGCTTTAACATCTTATCAATAATAGAAGTAAATGGAGTAATCATAATTGAACCTTCAGGTGCAGTCATAACAGTATTAAACATACTATTTGTAGAAATATCAACTCCACCTATTAAAGTTAATGTTCCCTTACTGCTAGATAGTTCATAATCCCCAAAAATATTTGTAGTATCATATGATTCACCTTCATCGAATATACCATTTTCATTTTCATCAGCAAATACAGTAGCACCTAAAATATATCCATCACTTGCGCTACCTGAAGTTGTTTTAATAATTTCTACATCACCATTTATCAATAAATCATGATTATTATCTGTTTGATCAAGAATAAATCCATTCTCAGAAATATAATCCATTTTCCATTGTGCTTTTAATTCACTATTTGCAATAATTGATATATCTGAGTATTCACCGCTAAATGCTTGTGATGATACAAATCCTGCGCCATTTGAGTCTTGTTCTTGCCCTAAAACTAAAACTCCTTCATCACTTGAAACCGTATAATTCTGTTTATATATTTCTTCAGTATCTAATACTCCATCAATGTAAAGTTTTGTAATACCAGTACTACTTTCCCAAGTAAGTCTTATATCATGCTTATTACCATCTAAAATATTTGTTGTTCCTAATACTTTATTACTTCCTCCAAAATAAAAGTTTATTACTCCTGATGCAGTTGTAAATATTAGTAACTCATTATTTTGAGAAGGAACAGAATAACTTAATAAAGCAGAAGTTTCATTTATATTTGAATTTATTGTCATTTCAATATTAAATGATGTAGCTCCAGCAAAAATAGATTCTTCATTTTTTATATAATTAGCTGTTGAACTTCTACCATCAATTGATGTTACAAAGTTATCATCTTCACCTTTTATTAAAATACTAATTTCTTTTTGACTGTAAGTACCCAATAAATTACCTTGTGCATCTACATCTTCAATTTTAATATAAAACTTCTCTTCTTTTGTTTCATCTTGAGATAAATAATCAACTAAAGACTCATCTATTTCATATCTATAATTTATTTGACTATTTTGTGAATCTAAATCTAAAATAAGCTCACCTAAAGTACCACTCTCTTTTGTATAAGAGATCTTATTTTCAACATCATCTAAATCAATAAACTCAACATTTCCATCAAGAGTTAAAATTCCATTTTCTACTTTATCACTGTTTTCTAAAAGAGCCAATTGCAATTGCATATTACTATACTCAATAACCCCTCCACCAATATCGCCTTCACTATCAACTTCATCCTGATCTTGATAATTTGCTAAAACTAAGCCTTTTATGTAAGCAGTTCCACTTCTAAACCCTACTACATCATTATAACCTTCTGTTCTATCATTTGATTCAATACCTGTCATTAAAACACTGTATGTATTTTCACCTTGAGGTATAGTTTTTCCTGATATTAAATTATAATTATATCCACCACCATATGTGGCATTTGCAATTGCATCACCAGAATTTAAATTTTCACCACTCCATGGGGTATTTAATGTTATTTCATAAGTTCCATCTTCTAATTGAACAATTGAATTTTCATCATAGTTTTTCATAAATACATTTCTTGTATATGTAAAGTCATCATATACGTACCCTGTACTATCTTCATAACCATAATATGCAATTCCTCTATATGCACTATTACTACCATCATACCAATCTGATGCATCTTGAACATATATTTTTGTATCGCCTTGTTTTAAATCTTGACTTAGATATGAACCTGTTCCATAATGATTTGTATTTTGATGACCAATAAAATTCTTATCTATGTCATAACATGCAATACCAGCATATTGCGTATTTGTTGAATTATAATTTCCATTTTCATCTCCTGCAATAATAGTTGCAGATAAATTATAGCTTTTTGATGTATCAACTGTTATATATTCATCAGTTTGAAAATTCAACATTGTTTTTGTTGTACTTCCGTCAACAAAAACAGTATGATTTCCTTTATATGTCATTATAGAATCAGTTATATTATCATTAATGCTAACAACATCGTTAACTCCAGAGATTTCTGCATTAATTGTTTTAATATCAGATTTTAAACCTTCACTATCTATAACATAATAATCAAGAGAAATGTCAGCTGTTTGACCTTTGGTTAAAAAATTAAAATCACCCACTATTTTATAGTAGCCGTTATATTGATTTATAGTTAAATTTAAACCTTGTATTTCAGCTGTAACATCAACTCCATCAACTATAACTTTAGGTGTTTCAAAATAAAACTTGTGAGAATCATTTGTATCTAAATCTTCTTTTAATTGAACATTTCCATGTATATCTTGAAGTCCACTAATAACTTCATCTTGATATTGATATACATTTTCTACTATAGGTTTATCACTTGTTCCTGCAACTTGAATTATCAATTCTTTTGAAGTAAATGTTCCTAATCTATTTCCATTTGAATCTACATCTTCAACATTAATAGCAAACTTTTCATCTAAAACTTCTCTTTCATTTAAGTATTGAACAAGTGAATTATCTACTGTGTAATTGTAAGTAATTGTTTTTGTAGTTTCATCAAACAATAAAGATAAATCTCCAATAGTTTGAGGATTTTTTTCATAGCTAACTAAGTGAGTATCGTTTATATCAGTATCTAAAAAGCTTAGTTCTCCACTTGTAGTTAAATTGTTATCTATGGTATTTAAATCTTCTTTTAAAGCTATTTCTTCAAAAAGAATATTTGAGTAACTTATTACTCCCCCTTCAATATCACCTTCACTATCTACTTCATTTACATCGTCCCAATTAACTAAACCTGCAACCTTTATAAACTCTGTACCATGCCTAAAACCATTATATTTATGGAAATCTGATATAAAAGATTCATCATGACTTGTTCCACTATTAATGGTATCACTAACTAGGTTTGAATATGTGAATATCATTCCAAGTCTAGCATTAGCAACTGGATCACCAGCACTTAAAGTATCATTATTCCAAGGCTCATTTAAAGTAATTTCATAGGTTCCATCTTCTAATTGAATAATTGAATTTTCATCCCATAATCCTACTTCATGATTTCGAGAGTAAGTAAAATCATCATAAGTGATACCATTACTGTTTTCATAGCCATACCATTTTAATCCACTCCAACCACTAACTGTTCCATTATACCAATCAGAAGCATCTTGAATATATATTTTTGTATCACCTATATTTAAATCTTGAGTTAAATAAGAACCGGTACCATAGTGTTCTGAGTCTTGATATCTTATCTCATTTCCATCAATATCATAACAAACTATTCCAAAGTATTGATTATTTGTTGGATTATAGTTTCCATTTTCATCACCTGCTGTAACATCAAATGAAAGTTTATATGTTTTTGATGTATCAACTTGTATTAATTCATCGGTTCTTACTTGTTGTGTTACTTCACTTGTCTCATAAACTGTACTTCCATTAAAGTTTAGATATTCTAAACTTGAATCAAGAAACTCAACACTATCATTTACCCCATTTATTTTCAATGAACTTGTAATACTATCTTGCGAATTATGACTATCTTTTATTGTATAGCTAAAATCAATATTTATTGATTCGTTATTTCCTAAGAAATCTAAATTGTCATTTGGGATAAACTTAATTTTTGATATACCATTTATTTCAACTATTTCAAAAGTTCCTGCTTGAATATTATTATAAGTTGGGTTTTCAATTGATACTAATGAAATTGTATCATTGTCAAAGTCTGTATCATTATTTAATAATGTATCAATATCAAAATAGAATACTTTATCCTCTGTAGTAATTAAACTTCCAATTTCTATAGTATGATTAATTGACTCTCCATACCTATAGCTAAACTCTTCGAAACTATTATAATAATTATCTTCAACTTTATCTACGACTAAAGCATATGCACTTCGATAAGTTACATCATTAGATGTCATTTGAATACTATTTAATATCTCACTATTTGCTCCAATAGAAATTAAAGCATCTTTTGCATTTTGATTTAAATTTTTTGTCCATTCATCAGAAGTTGTGAAAATAACTTTAAGACTTAAATCCATAGCTTTTATTTCTTCTATTTTAGTTGCTAGTAAATTCGAATCATCTAAAGATGAATAAGTATCGAACCTTTCGTTTAAAACAATATTTAAATCATCATCTAAAACAGTTATTGTTAAACCTCTTTGATTAACTATAGGAACACTACTACCATCTATTTTAACACCTCTAATTGATGATGAGATCTCTGGATTATCATTTCCTATTGAACATATTTCTATTGTATGTTCAGACTGAGGAATATCTTCATTTGCTTTGGGAATATTATTAACATCAACTGTTACAGTAACTGTATCAATATCATTTCCATCACTTACAGAATAAGTAAATGTAGCTTCACCATAAAAATCAGTAGCAGGAGTGAATTCAATATCTTGTCCATTTAAAACAACTGTTCCATTTGACGAATTATCAACTGAAACAATCGTCAGATTTGAAATATCTTCATCTGTATCATTTCTCAAAATTTCACTTGGAGTAATAGTCAATGCAGTATTTTCGTCCATGAAAAAATCACTATCATTAGTACCTTCTAAAATTAAATCTTCTTGAGTAAAACTTCCATCAGCAAAAACAATATTTTCGACATCATCAGATACATAAGTTTTATCAGATGTATTTATATTTGTAATAATATATCTTGTCTTTGTGGAATCATAAGAGATAGTATAATCAGCTTTATTTCCATCAAATAGTGCTGTATCATTACCACTTCCACCTATTATAGTATCAGTTCCACCTTTAGCATTTATAATATCATCACCGTCATTACCATAAAGTATATTATTTTCATTATCCCCTGTAATATTATCACTGTAATTACTACCTTGGATTCTTTCAATATTTACTAATGTATCACCTTGAGCTGTTCCACCTGTGTTTATATTTGTTAATAAATTTACAGTAACGCCTTCAAGTGAGTCAGTGTAAAAAGAAGTATCTCTATCTTTTGAAGATTCTCCCCCATCTATATAATCTGCTCCTTCTCCACCATAAATATAATCATTCCCACCATTTCCATAAATAGTATCATCCCCATCACCTAAATAAAAAGTATCTGTATTATCATCTGCTATTATTTCATCATTATAGTCTGATAAATAATATTGTTCTATATTAAAAATAGTATCGCCTTGGGCTGTTCCACCTGTATTTATATTTGTATTTAAATTTAAGTTTACTGCTTCATCTGAATTATCATAATATAAAGCATCATTATTTGAACCACCATCCATACTATCAGCACCTAAACTTGACTTAAACTTATTTTTTTCATCATTTCCACTTAGGGTATCTTCTTCACTAGTTCCAGTTATTTTACTAGTTGTTGTTGAAGTATATGAACCTTCATAATCTGTAATATTTACACTAAATGTGCTATCTGTAGTATTCCCTGCTTTATCAGTTACAGTAATTTTAATACTCTCACTTGTAGATGTTTCATAATCAAAAATTGAACCATCTTTTACTCTTACTTCATTTCCAATAACTTCAAATTTTGAATTATCAATACCATATGTCACATCTGTATCACTACTTAGTGTTGCAACAACTTGTTGCGCTGTTCCAGCATTGATATCTGGTGCAGTAGTATCAATAGTACCACCATCATTTACATCTTCTCTTATATTTTGAATATTTGAAACACTTAATGAAATTGCGGTATCTATTGTAATTACTTGAGTAGTTGATTCTTCATTACTTGAACTATCACTTACTCTAACAGTAAGTGTTTGAGTTCCATCACTTAAAGCAGATGTTGTAATAGTATAATTTCCACTTGAATCTGCTGTACTTTGACCTATAATATTATTTGATTCATCATAGATTTTTACAGTTGCATTTGGTTCAGTAGTTCCTTCAAAGGTAGGAGTTGTATCACTTGTAATATCATCATTATTAGAACTTCCCGTATCACTAGAATCAATTAAATCAATAGTTGGTATTAGTGTATATCCATCTTCAGTTACACTCACTGTTACAGCTGCTGTGCTTGTTTCACCATTTCCATCACTAATTGTATATTCAAAGGTAGCATTTCCGCTAAAATTTGAAGTAGGAGTAAATAAAACATCTCCATTTAAATCAATACTTACTGTTCCATTTGTAGGGTGGGATACACTGATTAAATTTAATGTATCATTTGTATCTGGATCTATATCATTTGACAATAAATCGCTAGCAAAAATTGTTATTGCTGTATCTTCAGCTGTAAGCAGTGGATTTGTTAAACTTCCAATATTAATAGCTCCACTAATTGCAAATTCTCCAGCATTAGAAGCTCCAGCCCAAATATTTGGAGTAACTTTAAAATCTCCATCAAAATAACCAGCATTAATTCCCTCAATTTGATAACTAGGATTACTAATACCTGATAGTTCATTTGCTGTATCATTTGTAAAGTCTAATTGGGCTAATAAACGATCTGTAGTAACTGGAGTAAATTCAACATACTTACTATTTGTGTCATAGTACCACTTAGCATCCATAAATTTTACGGAAACTAAATGCTGCGCATTTCCATTATAAATACTTGAAAATCTATCAAAAACATTTTCTTGGGAATACATAATGTAACCGATTCCAGTTGCATTATCAGTACCAGTAACACCATTATTCAATACACCATAATCTAAAGTTTCTTTTAAATCATCAACTGCAGTTGGGGCATCATTTACTCCATTAACACTAATAGTTGCTGTTGATGTTGATGTTAATATCCCATCACTTACAGTATATGTTACATCTACATCTTCACTTTGATTATCTCCTAATGATTCAAAGTCATTTGCCGTATCAAATACTAATTTATTGTCAACTATACTTGTTTCACCTTTTGATGAACTAACACTTGTTAAAGTTAAAGTATTTCCATCATCTAAGTCACTATCATTTGCTAAAACATCAACACTTACAGTTGAGTCTTCATCTACACTTGTTGCATCTACAACAACTATTGGAGCATTATCATTTACTCTTGTAATATTAATATCAGTTAGTAAAGAATCAGTCTTATGATTATTTCCATCAGTTACTTCAACTACTATTTGAAGTTTTATTAAATCAACTCCCACATCAGAATTAATAGCATCAACTCCATCTTGAGTTAATGTTACATCTCCTGTTGCACTATTTATATTAAAGTATCCTAATTCATTTCCTGTTTTTATTGCATATATTAAACTATCACCATCGTCATTATCATTTGCACTAAAAGTTGCTACTACAGTAGATGTGTTTAATGAATTTTCTGTAATGTCATTTCCAATATTTGTACTAAATATAGGTGCTTCATCATTTACTCTAGTAATATCAATTTTTTGAGTTGCAGTTGTTACACTTTCAATACCATCACTAACTGACACAGTGTATGTAAAATCTTCTAAATCTGGTGAAGATGTATCTAAATTAATAGCATCTATACCTTCTTGAGTTAATGTTACATTTCCTTCATCATCAACTTGAACATAATTATTTGCATCATTTATAGTATAAATCAATGTTGTATTTACATCATTATCACTTACATTTACTTTTCCAATAATAGTGCTCAAGTCAACACTTTCTTCTTCTATATCATTTGAAGTTACTGTATCTATTATTGGGGTATCATTTACTGGTTGAACATTTATTGTTGAAGTTTTTGTAACACTTGCACCTTTATCATCAGTTACTGTTACACTTATTGTATCAACTCCATTAAAATTTGAATTTGGAGTATAATCAATTGTTCCATTATCATTTATAATTACTACACCATTTAAAGCACTTCCAACTATTCCTATATTACTATCAATATCACTAGCAGAGTAATTTACCCTTGTAGTTGTATCTTCTAATGTTGAAATTGAACTATCTAAAGTTAAAATTGGATAGTCATTTGTTCCAGTTAGTTTTATAACAAAATCTTCTGTAGTACTTGTACCTTTATCATCAGTAAGTGTAATTGGGATTGAAAAAGTTAAAGTATCATCGCTACTTAAACTTTGATAATCACTAAGTGAGGGATCAAAACTATAACTTCCATCACTATTAAAAGTAAAACCTGATAAAGATGCTGTTGTAGAGTAAGTTAAAACTGCTCCATCATCAGCATCATTTCCAATAATTTGTCCATTTAAAATTAAATCATCTTCAAAAAGGTTCTTTTGTTCAATTGAAGTTATAACCGGAATATCATTTCTTCCAGTTATTTGTATAGTAATATTATCACTCGTTGTTGCATTATTCTCATCACTAAGTGTAACTGGTATAGTAAGCACTAAAATCTCATTTTCTACTAAATATTGATATGAAGATGCATCAAAAGTATAAGTACCATTTTCTTCTAGTGTAAATCCTTCAACTAATGAGTTAGTACTACATGTTAAAATTGCATCTTTATCAATATCTTCTGAAATAATTTGACCACTTGCAATAGAGTCATCTTCATTTATAGCAAGTTCTGTTATAAATTTAATACTTGGAACTTCATTTGTACCTATAATTTTTACACTTAAAGTGCTGCTATTTGTTGCGCTATTATCATCAGTAACTAATATTGGAATATCTAAATTTAATTCTTCATCTAAAGATAAATATCTATACTCATTTAAATCTAAAGAGTATGTTCCATTTGAATTTAAAACAAAACCTGCAACAACACTTGTAGTTGTATATGTTAAAACAGCTGATGTATCAGCATCCACACCTGCTAAATATCCATTAACTACAATATCACCTTCATTAACACTTAAAAGTTTATTCTCAATTTTTGGTTCATCATTTGTACCTAAAATATTTATAGTTAAATAAGTACTATTTGTTGCAGCATTTTCATCTGTGATGCTCACAGGAATTGTAATAGTTTTTAATTCACCTTCATTTAGGTATTGATATGTTGGATGAGTTGGATCAAAAGAAGCATTTCCATTTTCATCAAAACTTAGACCATCAACACTTTCATCAATTGAAAATAAAAAAGAAGAATCTGTATCAATATCACTTCCTGTTACTTTAAAGTTTTGACTTTGTTCATCTTCATTTACATTTATTACTGAAATTTCATCAATAACAGGGGCATCATTTGAGCCAATTACTTTAAATTCTACTGGAAGTTTTTCAGAGTAATCTTCACCATCATAAATATTTATATAAAATTTAACATCTACTTCATCCCCAGTATTTAGAGAATCAAAACTTGTGTTATAAACTAAAAAATCACCAATTTGCGCTTGAACATCCGGATTCATCATCTTAAATAAAAGATCGACTTGTTTTACACCCATGGTAGTATTTACAAAAGAGTAATCCATTCCATCTTTTGTAAAAGTTATATCTTCAGGATTTAAAGTGATTTCAAAATTATTACTATCAACATCAATTATTTTACTCTTTGATAAAATCTCTTCATGAGAAATTATAAGTAAACTATTACTAACACCTAAGAAGTCATTAAGTTCAGATTCATCTAAAAACTTATCATATCCTTCAATTAAACTAGTTTTTGGCTTATCATTTATAGCTTTGATATCAACTAAAATCTCTTTTTGAGTAATTGCTCCTGAATCATCTTTAGCATTTAAAGTAATAGTATCTATTCCATTAAAATCATCATTTGGGATATATATTAGTTCATTACCATTTAAAATTGTTTTTCCATTTAATGCACTTGCATATGTTGAAACAATTAATCCGTCAATATCACTAGTTGAGAAAGCTACACTAACAGTTTTATCTTCTATTGTTGAAATACTACTTTGAATATCAATTGTTGGATAATCATTCGTACCTGTTATTGAGATATTAAAATCACTTTTTTCAGTTGCACCTTGTTCATCTATAATTTGAACTGTTGTTTTCAAAAAAAGTGATTTATCTTTTGATAAAAAATCATAAGCATCAGAATTAAAAGTATATGAGCCATCTTTATTGATTTGTAAACCTTCAATTGATCCATCATATAAAATCTCTACAGAACTATCAACATCAAAATAATTAATCTGACCATTTATCATAGAATCTTCTACTAAAACTAAATTCGTGTTTTCTATAAATGGATAATCATTTACTCCAATAATAGAAATTTCAATATTTTGTTTAGTCCCATCTTCTAATTCAATTATAAAATTTTCAACTAATTTATCACCATCATTTAATTTTTGTATTTCATCTTCTAAGGTATAAATCCATTTATTAGATGACACTTTTAAGTATCCAAAGCTACCATTTATAGACTCATCAATAAAATTTAATTTTTCACCCAAAGAGTTATATATAGTTATTTTTTCACTTATAATTTCATCTTCTGTAATATTCCTAACAAATAATCCAGAAATTGTAGTTTTGTATGGTATAAAATCTGTTGAGTCTTGAGTATCTTCATCAATAAGAGTTTTTTGTTTTTTTAGTTGATTTTTTTCAATCATACCTTTTTTGTATAATTGTTCTAAGATTGTTAAATTATCGTTTACTAGATCTTTTTGTACAAAATCATCTTTTTTTTGAGGAACTTCTTGTTCTTCTACTTTTAATAATATTTCTGCAAAATTTTGATTTTTAAAAGTTTCTGTTTCTTGTAATAAATTTAATACTTCAACAATAGTATAAACACTGTTTTCATATACTATTATTTTCTTATTTTTTAATTTATAATTTTGAATTAGATTTAAAATTGATTTTAAATCTAAAATTTCATTTGATTTTAAATCTCTAAAGTCAACATTTGATTGTTTTACATTTAATTCAAAAAATTTAGCCATTATTATTTCTCATTATGATATTTAACATATTAATGTGATTATATCTAAAAAATAATAATTTATTACTTAGTGATTTATTATTAGCTTAATTACCAATTGCCATTGCATATAAAATCATTTGTTGCTCTTTAATAAATTCGCACACTTCATCATCATAATAAGCCCCTATTCCACTACATCCTATACCTAAATAATTTGAGATAAGATATAATCTTTGTCCAATAACTCCTGCCTTTTGATATGCTTCTTGATAATTATTACTTTTTGTAGTAAAAAAGAATGTTACTGCACTAAAACTACCTAAAGTTTGTTCCAAACATAAATATCCAGCTTTTTTTGATTCCTCTCCAATTCTTAAAATATTCTTATTTTTATAAAGACCCATTTTCATATTTTCTACTCTATTAATAACATAAAAAATATCGATATTTTCATCAGTATCACTTGTAAAATGGCCACTTATCATGTTATAGATACACTCAAATTGTTCTTTAGTTATTGATTTTTTTGTAAACTCTCTAATAGACCTTCTTTTTAGTACTATTTCTTTAAAATAATTTTTATTTAAATGCAAGTCTAAAGAGTTATTATTTGGATTTTTATGATTTAATTTTAATGACTCTTCATAAGCATTTTTAATAACTTCATTTTTTTCATACAAATTAAACTCTTCTTTATGGGCTGTACCATCAACTAAAGGTAATTCTAAATGTACTGGAGAAACATCTTTTTTATGCTCTTTATTAAAGCAAACTACACATGCAGTAAAAAACTCTTTTTCATCAAAACTAAATAGTTTATTTAGTGATTTCTTATCAAAATCAAAAAAAGTTTTTATATTTTTATCATAAATATATGAACTTGCTTCCATAGTTCCTATTAAATGTCCAGCATCCAATAAACAATATCTAAATGCTCTATTTTTATACTTCCAAGATGAACGATAATATATAGAAGAGATTAAAAATATAAAGCCATCATAAGTATTATCAAATCCCAAATTTGATTCTATTCCTTCATTTTCTTTTAACTTTTTTAACAAAGTTAAATTAGAACTTCCAACTTCATAATGATAAATGCCATCTTCAAATTCCTTTTCATTTCTTACTTGAAAATAGATTTCATTTGGATATAAAGCACCAGCACTAGGATTTACTCTTAAATAGTACTCAACACCTGGATATGTCTTTTTTGCAGTAATACCTGCAATTAGATATAAAAAATCAAAAACATCTTCTTCTTGATTTAAGGAGATTCTTTTAAAATTATTTGGATAAAATTTGAATCTATTTGGTGGATTATTCCAATCTACCCTATTTGGATTAATACGAACAGAATTATGTGAATGTTTAGTTAAAGCATGATATTTATTTAACTGGAATAACATTTTATTACCTTTTATTTTTTTGTATTATATCATTTGAACAGGACAAAAATGAAAAGATTTGATTTACTTATTATTATATATTGTATTATTATTGTTTTATCAGTAATGTATGCAACTCAACCACTCCAACCACTTTTAGCAAATGAATTTAATATCTCAGTTACAAAAGCTTCACAGTTTACTGCTGTAATTATGCTATTTTTAGCAGTTTCTCCTATTATATATGGATATATTTTAGAAAAAGTAAACGCAAAAAAAATGTTAATAAACTCTTCAATTATTCTATTTATTACAAATATTTTTTTAGCACTAAGTACTAATTATGAACTCTTTTTATTTTTTAGAACTATTGAAGCATTAATTGTTCCAGCTATATTAACCTCTCTTATGAGTATACTTGCAAATATAGATAAGAAGAATATAAAATTTAATATGTCTATATACGTTGCAGCTACTGTTTTTGGAGGTTTGATAGGAAGAATTTTCTCAGGTTTTATAGCCACAAATTTTTCATATGAATATGTGTTTTATTCACTGTCTATTGCTATACTTATTTCAATATATTTTATTAATAAGCTTTCATATGAAGGTGAAGCAACTATTGTTAAACCTAAAATTAGTGACATAACTGCAATTTTAAAAGATAAAAGATTTACTACAATTTACTTTTTGATGTTTTGTACATTTTTTGTATTTGCAGGAGTATTAAATGTCTTACCATTTAGAGTAAAAGAGTTATCAAATGACATCTCAGAATTTCAAATATCCTTACTTTATTTAGGATATGGTGTTGGAATTTTAGTCTCTTTAAATTCAAGAAAAATCATAAAGTTTTTTAAAAATGAACTAAATACAATTTTAGTTGGTATACTATTTTTTATTTTGATAACTTCAACATTGATTGTAGAGAATGTACTAGTTGTATTTTTACTAATATTTCTTTTTTGTTTAGGTATGTTTACAGTTCATAGTGTTAGTACTGGACTTGCAAACTCTATGAAAGAGTCTCAAAAGTCACTTACTTCTGGAATGTATCTAACTTTTTATTATCTAGGAGGAGCTTTTGGATCTTTTATTCCATCAGTTATTTACGAAAACTATAGTTGGGATATTATGATTTATTTATTATGCATTGTTTTGATTATTACTATAACTTTAGTTATAAAAAACAAAAAGTTATTTGTATAAAGCTCTATTAGTATATAGAGCTTTACACTATTTTAATTTTGTAGTACTTATACCTGGTTTATCTTCTGTTCCAACATAATCATCAGGAACTGATGTCGTTCTTAAATAAGTAAAAAGTGCTCCAACAGCTAAACAAAATATTATAACTTTTATTACTGTATTCTTTTTTTCTTTTGACTCATTACCATTATAATCATCTATTTTTTCTAAACTTGGTTCATTATTCATATCACTCATAATTTCTCCTTTTGTGAATTATATCATAAGTTTAACTTAAATAATATTTATAATCTAAACTTATATTAAAGAGACCATCAATTGATTTACTGTAATTGCAATCTCTTTTATATCTTTATTCTCTTTTACCATAAAATCATCTAAATGATCTCTAACTTTATAAAATGTATCTTTTTCATTTGCAACAAAATTTGCAAAAGCAACATCTGGTTCTTCGTTTAATCTTTTGAAATTTAAAACTTTATTTGTATAATGAACAACTATAAACTCTATAAACTGTAATACCTGATTTCTAAGTGTTAAATCACTTGGACTTGAGATATTTACTTTATTTAATGCAATAATAATTTCTAAAATATTAAATTCATGAATTAAAGAATAAAATAATACTATCACATCTTTAAATGAATGATTAGTATTCTCTTTTATTACAATAGCTGCAACTGCAAATCTTAAATAATCAATTACACTAAAGAACTTATTAAATTTATCATCTTCAGGAATTAAAGCTTCAACTTTTTGATTATGTACTTGAGCTAATAAAGTGAATAATTCATCTTTATGATCAATTATATGAGAAGAGTCTAATTGATTTTTCTTAAGATATTTAACCATCCATTTCGTACTTGCATATAAGATGTATTCTAACTTAGCGATTAACTTGTACTGTTTTTCACTAGATAATATATAATCTTGAGAATAGATTTTATTTCTTATTTCATCAGCACCAAATAGTTCTCTTACTACTAAAAATGATTTAATTTTTAATAAAAACTTATCTTTACCAAGTTTTTCATAATCACTTATAAATGTAACTCCTTGATGATTTATAATTATATCTGCAATTACAGTTGCAATTATCTCTTTTTTTAGTGGATGGTTTAATATTTGTTGCTCATATGCTCCAACAAAAGATTTTGGGAAATACTTAAACAGATATTGTAAAAAGAATGAATCATCAATTAAACTAGATTCTAGAAGTATCTTTTTTAGAAAAATTTTACTATAAGATAAGATTGAACCAAGTACTGGTCTAACCATTGAATCATGAATATCAATAATTTCATTCATATTATCTTTTTTTGGTATATAAAATGCTGGTTTATTAAATGATACTAATTCATTTTCTAAAACATCAATTGCTTTTATAAAATCATTTGGATATTTTCTAGAGAACTGTTCATCCATAGAGATTACACAAGCTTGTTCATAATTATTATCTAAAACCATTTGCACTATTTGATCTGTTAGTGAATGAAAAGTGTTTTTAGCTTGGTTTTCATCTAAAATACCTTGACTTTTAATAATATTTAATAATACTTTTAAATTTACTTCATGATCAGAAGTATTAACTCCACCTGCATTATCTATACCATCAAGATTTATTCTTCCTCCACTTAGGGCATACTCTATTCTAGCTTTTTGTGTAAAACCAAGATTTCCACCCTCACAAACAACTTTTGCTCTTAACTCATTTGCATCAACTCTTACTGCTTCATTTTGTTTATCACCTATATCTAAATTGTTTTCATCACTAGATTTAACATAAGTACCAACACCACCATTAAATAGCATATCAACATCAAGTGTTAAAAGTTTTTTAGCTAATTCTTCACCTGAAATAGTTTTTTTAGTTGTATTTATAAGTTTTTTAATCTCTGGTGATAATTCAATCTCTTTATCACTTCTTTTAAATATACCACCACCTTGTGAGATTAGTTTTATATCATAATTACTCCAGCCTCCATTTTTTGACTCAAATAATCTTTTTCGCTCAAGGTATGATTTTTTAATATCTGGATTTGGATCGATAAATATATCTTTATGAGATATAGCAGCAAGAAGTTTAAACTTTTCAGATTCAATCATTCCATTTCCAAAAACATCTCCACTCATAGAACCAAGGCCAACTACACTAACTTCATCTTTATAAATATCAATATTATCTTCTATAAAAAATCTTTTTGTCGACATTATTGCTCCACGTGCAGTAATACCTAAATCTTTATGTCCATATCCATTACTCCCGCCACTAGCAAAGGCATCACCAAGCCAATAGTTTCTGCTAATTGCAATATTATTTGCAACATCACTCATAGAAGCTGTTCCTTTATCAGCTGCTACAACAAAATAATAATCATCATCGTCATATGAGACTACATTATCATTCTTTACAACTTCTCCATCTATTAAATTATCTACTAAATCTAAATTTGCGTTAATAAATTTTGAATAAATTTCTACAAAGAAATCCTTTGAAATATCCTCTTTTTTTATTACAAAACCACCTTTTGCACCACTTGGAATAATTATAGAGTTTTTACCCTCTTGCGTAATCATTAGTGATTTAACCTCTTGTCTATAATCATCTTGTCTATCAGACCATCTAAGACCTCCCCTTGAAACCTTAGTCATTCTTAAGTGAACTCCATAGAAGTCCTGATGGAAAATAAAGTTTTCAATATTTGGCTGTAATCCTTTAAGATCTTTTCCAAAGCATGCTGTATCAATTTTTAAAGAAATTGTTTCTTGCTCTAAAAAATAGTTTGTTCTTAATAGTGCACATAAAAAAGAGAATGTTAAATTTAGAATTTTATCATCTAAAATTTGGGGTACTTTCTTTATTTCATCTCTTATTTTTGTTTCAATAGTACTTAAAAGTTTTTCTCTATTTTTTATACCTGGCTCAAATTTTGCTAAGAAATACTTAACAAAGTTTGCTGCAATATTATGATGTGTAGTATATGTGTTTAAAATTGCTGAAGAGTTTATTTCTAAAACAGCTTGATCTAAATATTCAATAAAAGCTCTTATTAAATTGACCTTTCTTAAACTAAAGTTTTGCTCATAAACAAGTAAAAACGCCTTTGAATGTTTTACTGAGGTATCTTTTAATGAGTAAGAAATTATCTCTTCAATATTCTGTCTTGCAGAATCTAATTTGTTTGAAGAGTCAATATTTAAATTAAATCTTGAGATATAAATCATCTCTTTTTTATTTGTAACATTATATGTTACTTCATCAATTATTTCTAATCCAATATTATGAAGTAAAGGAGTTATATTTGATAAAAAAATCTGTTCTTTTGAAAATATTTTTATATATTTATTATCTTGATTCTCTAAGATTCTAGTAACAATGCCATTTTTTAATACGCTATTAAAAAGTTCATCACTTACTGCTAAATCCTCAGGTGTTAATAATTGTGAACATATTGCTTGAATATCTGAAGTAGCCATAGTAAATCCTTATTATAAAATTATTTATCTTATAAAAAATCTTACTCTTATATAGTTAATAGAATGTTAAGAAGGCAATTTTTTTAACTAAAAAATAAATAAGTGTTACTAAGGTGTAATTTTAAAATATTTAGAGTTTAAAATACAGATTATGTCATCAGGTTTTATTTCAATATCTAAACCTCTTTTTCCACCACTTACAAAAATTGTTTTGTATTTCTTTGCACTCTCATCTAAAACAGTTCTTAATCTTTTTTTCTGCCCTAAAGGTGAAATTCCACCTAGTAAATATCCTGTAACTTTTTGTGCTTCATCTTTATTTGCCATAATAGCTTTTTTTGAGTTTAATGCAGTTGCAATATTTTTCAAACTTAGCATAGAAGATACAGGAACAACTGCAACTGCTAGCTCCTTTGGCGTTAATTCAACTAAAAGTGTTTTAAAAACTTGATTTTCATCTAATCCTAATTTTTCAACAGCTTCATTACCAAAATCTGTACAAGATGGATCATGGTCATATTTATGAACTTTATATTCATATTTTTTCTTTTTTAAAAGATTAATTGCTGGTGTCATTTAAGGTAAACTCCTTTTTAATATACTTTTTTCCATTTATTAAAATTGAAATATAATGCTTGCCTAAATAGTGTTTTCTTGTAGTCATATTTTTAAAACTGTGTTTTTTAGTAAAATATTTATTCTTTTGATTTAATTCATTTTGAAGTATCATAAATACTTTTTTTGAATAACTGCCATTTGATTTTAAATACTCAATTATATATTCAACTCTTAGTTTTCCAAGATTTTTTTGTGATACTAAATTAAAAGAAAAAGAAAAACTATCATTTAATAAAACTTCATTATCATATAAAAATTCTGTAAGCTCTATATGATTTATTTCATCATATCCAAAGAGTTTTAAAATTGTTTTATCCCCTGCTTTTAATAAAGTTCTAGAAGCATGCTTACAAATCCAGTCTAAATTTTTTGTTTTGCCTAAATTTATTTTCACAAAATTAATTAAAACTTTTGGATTATCTTTTGAAATATCATTTAAATTATTTGCGACACTCTTTTGAACATATTTACTTTCATCATATTTTAACAATTCAATTATTTCTAAAACTATTGTGGGGTCTTTTTTATATTTACTTAATGCAATAGCCCAAGGAAGTCTAGGCCTACAACCTTCACTTGATAATCTTCTTAAATCCTCATTTGAACTTTTAGCCCAAAGCTTCATTTGATTCATTGTTTCATTTTCATATTTTAAAATAAATTGTCGTATAGCAAATTCACTACTTGAATCAATTGTAAAAACCTCTAATGCTTTCATAGAAAGGTCAAAATCATCTAAACCATACACTTCTACAAAATCTTGAAAAAACATAGATTCAAAAGAAGAAAAATCTTTTGACACAACTTTTAAAACATCAAGTTGTTTTTCATAAGAAATTGACAAAAAATCATTTAATACTAAAGCAATATGTCGCATACGTTGCTTTAGTTCTAAATCATTCCAATTGTTATCAAAAATAGAATTTATAAAACTATCAACAGCAAACTCTTTATAGTTTTCTTTAATTTTTAAAGCAAGATTTTCTATATAATTTTTTGTATATACATTTTTTAATTGTTCTGCCATTATTATCCTGACTTTTATTTATTTTAACTAAAGCATTTGTAAATTTGAATAAATAAGAGACTTATAATTTACAAAATTAACATTACTATTTCCTAATTTATCCTATAATTCCAATATATTATTCAATAGGAAATTAAATGTCTTATAGAAGTTTAAAAGAAGAAATAAAAGTATTAGAACAGGGACTTCCTCCTCAAGAAGGTGATGGATTTATTGGTGGGAAGTTAGATTCCAAAGAAGCTAGTTTAGTTTTAATTCCTGTTCCTTGGGAAGCTACTGTTTCATTTGGTCAAGGAACGGCAAATGCTCCTGATGCCATAAGAATTTCAAGTCACCAACTTGATGTGGAAACTTTTCATTATATAAAACCTTATGTTGCAGGTATTGCAATGCTTGAAACTGATAAAAGCTTATTAAAACTAAGCAATAAAGCTAGAAAAAAAGCTCTTAAAGTAATCGAAGCACTTGAAAAGGGAACTACAAATAAAAAAGCTTTAAAGTTTGTAAATGAAGCATCAGTAACTTTAAACAATTCTGTTTATGAAAAATCTATGAAACAATTAAAAAAAGGTAAATTTGTAGCAGTAGTAGGAGGAGATCACTCTTCACCTCTTGGACTTATCAAAGCTTTAAATGATACACAAGAACAACCTTTTGGAATCTTACATGTAGATGCTCATCATGACCTAAGAAAAGCCTATGAAGGTTTTACTTATTCTCATGCTTCAATCTTTTATAATGTTATGAATGAGTGTGACAAAATTTCAAATTTAGTTCAATTTGGAATTAGAGATTATAGTAGTGAAGAAGCTAATAGAATGAAAGAGTATGGTGCAAAAGGTGCATGTTTATACGATACTGATATGCAAGCACAATTAGCAAGTGGTAAATCTTTAGAAGAAGTTTATAAACCATATATCCAGCAATTACCTCAAAATGTTTACTTATCAATAGATATTGATGGATTAGAACCACTAAACTGTCCAAATACAGGAACACCTGTTCCTGGTGGATTAAGATATAGTGAGTTAGAACACCTAGTATTTATGATTGTAAAATCGGGAAGAAATATCATAGGGTTTGACCTTTGTGAAGTTGGAGATAGTCTTGATGGATGGGACGCAAATGTTGGCTCACGTGTTTTATACCAACTTTGTGGAGCACTATTAGCAAGTCAAGGAAAGATAACTTATAAATAAAAGAATAAAAAGGTTCTATAATGGAAGAATTTGACTTAATAATTATTGGAGCAGGAAGGGCTAGTAATCTTGCAGTAAGTGTAGGAAAAGCTGGCAAAAAAGTTGCTATTATTGAAAAATCTGCTTTAGGTGGAACTTGCCCAAATCGAGGTTGCGTACCTTCAAAATTACTATTAGGCTATGCACATGTTGCAAATGCTATAAAAGAATCACATAAGCATTTTATAGACTCAACAATAAATAACATTGATATAGAAAAAATATTTGAAGAAACAAATAGTTATATTTCCCAAATCGATTCAAAATATGAAAGTAGATTTAATGAAAATGTAAAAGTTTACAAAGGTGTAGGCTCTTTTATTTCTAATAATGTAATTGAAGTAAACAATCAACAATTAACCGCACCAAAAATTGTAATTGCAACAGGAACAAGACCTATTAAAGCACCACATGAAAAAGCATGGACTAGTGATGATATATTTCCATTAGAAGGTGATATCCCAAAATCCATTACTATTGTAGGCTCAGGATTTATTGCTTGTGAACTTTCAAGTTTCTTTTCAGCTATTGGAATAGAAACCAAACTACTTGTTAGAAGTCAAAGAATTCTAAGTAATGAAGATGAAGAAATATCAACAATCTTCAAAGAGGAATTTAGTAAAAAAGTAGATATAGAATTTAATACAAGTATTAAAACTATTAACTATGAGAATAATCAATTTAATCTAATCCTTGAAAATAAGGATGGGACAACAAAAGAGCATCAAAGTCAAGCACTACTTTATGCAACAGGAAGAGAGTCAAATACTGATACTTTAAAACTTGAAAATACTTCTATGGAAATTGATGAAAGAGGATTTATCATAAGAGATGAGTTTTTTCAAACCAATGCAAAAGGGGTTTATGTAGTAGGTGATGCATCAGGAAAACACATGTTACAACATGCAGCAGCTTATGAAATCAATCATCTTGGTAAAATTCTACTAGAAGACTGTAAAGATCCTTTACATTTTAAATATATGCCACATGCTGTTTTTACAGAACCAGAAATATCAAGTGTTGGAATAACCGAACAAAAAGCAAAAGATGAAAATATAGAGTATATTTCAAGTACAACAAACTGGCTTGCAAGTGCAAAAGCAATGTCAACAAGACTTGATTATCCAGTCACAAAATTTATTATAAACCCAAAAAACTATGAAATATTAGGATGTCATATGATAGGTCCTGAGAGTTCTACTATGATGCATCAAGTATTAACTGTAATGCATATTAAAAATGATGTAAGACAATTAAAAGAGATGCTATATATTCATCCAGCATTAAGTGAAGCACTACTTCCAGCAGCAGTTGCAGCTGTTAAAGAAGTTGAAGAGTATAAAGAAAACTCAAACTAGCCAAGAGTAAACTTGCTAGTTTGAATATTAAATTTATGCAAATGCAGGTTGTAAAAAAGGAATGATTTGTTTTTTTCTTGATAAACAACCATCTAACCAAACTTTTCCATTTTCAAGTTTTACGTCAAATGCTTTTTCAAAAATCGAAGTATCACTTGAAGAAACTAATACTTCAGATCCTTCTTTCATTATATCTGTTAAAATTAAACAAGCTGTATGTAAACCATTTTCTTCTCTTAGGGCATCTAAGTCAGCTTGTAATTCAGCTTTTATATCATCAAAAATAGCTAAATCAATAACTTCTAATTGTCCAATACCAACTGCATTTCCATGCATATCAAATGGTTTGTAATCTCTTAAGATAAGCTCTCTTACAGGAACTCCCTCAACTGCTGATTTAACTTTGAACATTTCCATTCCAAGTTCACCAAAATCTTCTACACCTGCAATCTGAGCAAGTTCTCTAACTACTTCAATATCTTTTGGAGTACAAGTTGGTGATTTGAAAATTACAGTATCTGATAAAATAGCACATAACATAACACCAGCAATATTTGCAGGAATTTCTACTTTATGATAATCATACATCTCTTTTACAATTGTATTTGTACAACCAACTGGTCTAATCCAACACTCTAAAGGAGTTGAAGTTTCAATATCTCCTAATTTATGATGATCAACAATACCAACTACTGTTGCTTCATCAATATCTTTTGGAGCTTGACCTCTATCAGAATAATCAGTAATAAATAGTTCACATCCTGCAAACTCAGTTTTAAGTTCAGGTGCATCAAAACCAAATCTATCTAAAATAAATTGAGTTTCTGGAGAAACTGGCCCTTGTCTAGCAGGAATTGCTTCTCTTCCAATTTTATTTAAAAGATATCCTAATGAAATCGCTGAACAGATTGAATCTGAATCAGGAGTTGTATGTCCACATGTATAAATTGCCATAATTATATTCCTAATTTATTTAATTTTTGGGCATTTTACCTAAAATATTGTTATGTTACTTTTAAATAAATCATTTAAAAAATTTAGTTAATTAATAATTAGTCTCATTTAAAGTTTCAATTAAGTTATTTTGTTACACTAAAAGAAAAAGGAGTTTTTATGATTAGTAAAGAATTACAACAAGCATTAATAGAACAACTAAACAAAGAGTACCATTCTGCATATATATATTTAGGGATGAGTGCATACTGTTCAAAAGAAGGGTTTAATGGCGCAGCTAGCTGGTTTTTAATTCAATATCAAGAAGAAGTTGCACATGGGATGAAACTATTTCAATACCTAGAAGACCAAGATGTAGAGATTCAACTTCCTACAATTGATGGTGTTAAAGTTGAGTATAAATCATTTTTAGATGTATTTAAAAAGTCACTTGCACATGAACAAAAAATGACTAAAAACTTAAATGAACTAAGTGATTTAGCAATGAAAGATAAAGATCATGCTACTTATAATTTATTACAATGGTATGTTACAGAACAAGTTGAAGAAGAAGCAACTGTGAAAGCTATTATTGATCACATTAAGCTTGTGGGAGATAATGGGTATGGATTATATACTATAGATAAAGAGTTATCAGGTAGAACTTTTGTAGATCCTACTGCAAAATAATATTAAAGTAAGAGGAAAACTCTTACTTTATTTTACTCTTCAATTAAAAACTGACCTAACTGTCTATTTTTAACTAATTTAGAACTATCAACTACAACACCATGCATAGCTATATAAGTTCCATTTTTAACTTCACTATTTAAAAAACCTAATGCTAAAGAGAAATTCATAGTAGCTTCAACCTCATCAATACTCATTGGAATCATAGCCCCTGTAAATACAATCTGCTTATCTATAAATTTTTTTCTAATTAGCGCACTAGTTAGATGAATAGTATCAGTTCCATGAATAATGATAATTTTATCACTTTTACTATTTCTAATTTCTGTACAAATTTTTTCTCTATCAACATCTGTCATATCTAAACTATCTTTAGAAATTATATTTTTTATTTCAAAGTCTACATTGTGACAATTTTTTAAAATATTATCTAATGATAAATTGTCACTTGGAACTTCAAGTTGGCCTTTTATTGGGTTATATCTCTTATTAAAAGTTCCACCCGTATTAATCACAGTCATCTTCATCATTTACCTCATCATTATCATAATTGTTTACCATATTTTTTGGATGTAAAAGTTCATCCAACTCTTCTTTTGTAAATAGTTCTTGCTCTAAAATAATATCATATACTCTTTTATTAGTTGCCAGGGCTTCTTTTGCTAAAGCTGAACTTTTTTCATATCCTAAAATTGGATTTAAACAAGTTACTAATGTAACAGAGTTTAAAATATTGTTCATACAAACTTCTTCATTAGCTGTAATTCCCTTAACACATCTTGTAGCAAGTGTATGAAATGCTCTTCTCATCATATTAATTGAGTTAAATAGTTTATATGCAATAAGTGGCTCAAATACATTTAACTGTAATTGCCCTCCTTCACTTGCAATTGAGATTGTAGCATCTGCACCAATAACATCATATGCAACTTGATTTACAACTTCTGGAATTACTGGATTTACTTTACCTGGCATAATTGAACTTCCTGGTTGCATCTTTGGAAGATTAATTTCATTGAATCCTGCTCTTGGACCTGAACTTAATAATCTTAAGTCATTACAGATTTTTGATACTTTAATCGCAACTCTTTTTAAGATTCCTGAAATATGTACAAATATTCCAGTATCTTGAGTAGCTTCAATTAAATCCCCTGCACTAACATAATCAACACCTGTTACTTCTCTTAGATATTTAATAGCTTTTTTTCTATAGTCTTTTTTCGCATTAATTCCAGTACCAATAGCAGTTGCTCCAAGATTTACTTCTTTTAAAAGTGCTTGTGCTTCTCTTAATCTAAAAATATCTTCATCAACCATAACTGCAAAAGTTTTAAACTCTTGACCTAAAGTCATAGGAACAGCATCTTGAAGTTGAGTTCTTCCCATTTTTAAAACATCTTTAAACTCAATTGCTTTTTCACTAAAACTATCTCTTAAAAACCTCAAACTATCTTTTAGTTTATAGATTAGTTCATATAGTGCAAGTTTAATTGCCGTTGGATAAACGTCATTTGTTGATTGAGACATATTTATATGATTATTTGGATGAATAATATCATATGTACTTCGTTCATGACCTAGTATTTCTAAAGCTCTATTTGCAATTACTTCATTTGTATTCATATTTGTAGAAGTTCCAGCACCACCTTGAATTGGGTCAATAATAAATTGATCATGAAACTTGCCATCAATAATTTCATTACATGCTTGAACAATTGCATCAGTTTGTAAATCTGTTAAATCACCTAATTCATGATTAGCTAAAGCACATGACTTTTTCACTTTTGCAAGTGATTTTATAAAATTTGGGAATAATGATAAATTAGTTTTTGTAATATGAAAATTCTCTTTAGCTCTTAAAGATTGTATTCCATAATATGCATCTTTTTCTATCTTTTTTTCACCAAGAAAGTCTTTTTCTATTCTAAAAAATTCTTCCATGATTTGCCTTTAATTTAATTTTTTGTGAATTCTAATATACTAAAGTATGTAAAAAGTGTGCTACAATTATCATGTATATTTTTTACTCAATAACTAATTGATTTTAATACTGTATTTATGATAGCATTTTTATATTACAAAATAAATACAAAAGGAGTTTGCATGACTAATGTAACTTTTTTTAATAACTCTAAGTTAAAACACTTTTACTGTATGTTACTAGAAAACCTTTATGTATTAATAAAAATCACATGTAAACCAATCAAAGAAATAAAAACTTACTAATTCAAGATAAAATCTTAATTCTTTCAGCCTAAAACACTTCATTAATTTTACATAATTTTACTACTTTACTGGTGGCAGTTTGCCCTATATATTGAGTTTAAACTCAAGAATAATTTAATGCTTAAAAATAAGGATTTAACATGATAAACGAAACAACAACTTTTGAACAATATGAATCAGAAATAAGAGCTTATTGTAGAGCAGTACCAACTGTTTTTAAATCTTCTCAAAATGCAGTTATGATAGATGAAGAAGATAAAGATTATATAGATTTTTTCGGTGGGGCTGGAGTGTTAAACTTTGGACATAATAACCCTTTAATGCAAGATGCAATGATAGAGTTTATAAAAAGGGTGTGATTCACTCACTTGATATGTACACTGATGTAAAAAGAGATTTTATAAATACATTTGTTGATACAGTTTTAAAGCCACGTGGTTGGGAAGATAGAAAACTACAATTTACAGGTCCTACTGGAACAAATGCAGTTGAAGCAGCTCTAAAACTTGCAAGAAAAGTTACAGGAAGAACTGAAGTTGTTGCTTTTAATAGAGGTTTTCATGGTATGACATTAGGTGCACTTGCTTGTACTGCTAATAATGCTTTTAGAAGTAGTTCAGGAGTTCCTCTTACAAATGTAATTAGAGATACATTTAATGATATGGAGGCACTTGAAAACCTACGTCAAAAAATGTTTGATTTGGGTTCGGGTATGTTACCACCTGCTGCATTTATAGTAGAACCAGTACAAGCAGAAGGTGGAGTTAGACCTGCTAGTAAACAGTGGCTTCAAGGTGTGCAAAAACTTGCAAATGACACAGGAGCACTTTTTATTCTAGATAGTATTCAGTGTGGTTGTGGAAGATGTGGAAGTTACTTTAGTTTTGATGATTTAGATGTTGACCCAGATATTATTATCTTAGCAAAAGGTTTAGGAGGAGTTGGAACACCAATTGGAATGCTTGTAAATAAACCTGAGTTCGATAAAGTATGGGGACCAGGGCAGCATACAGGAACATTTAGAGGACAAGGATTTTCATTTGTTGCTGGAAAAATTGCATTAGAGTATTTCAAAAATGAGGAATTTAATGAAGAGACAAAAAGAAAAGGTGAAATTATAAGAGAAACTTTAAATTCACTTGAAGCAAAATATTATCAAGTAATAGATGTTAGACAAAAAGGAATGATGTTAGCAATTGAGTTTAAAAATGCATCTTTTAGACTTCCTTTTTTTAGCCATACTTCTTTTTTATTTAAAATATCAGTTGCTGTTGCAGTGAAAGGAATGGGTAAATCTTCTATTAAAACATCTTCACCTATAAACTCTTCGATTTTATCAAAGACTTTATCTGCCTTTATCATTCCACCATCTGAAAATGAAAAATCTACTAGCTTAAAATATCTAAAGCATCAAAGTTCAAAACCCAATCCTCATAAGCTTGAAGTTTCCCACTTGCATATAAACCACCAACTAAAGCACCCATTGATGAACCTGAAATAGATTTTATTTCATAGCCTTGCTTCTCTAATTCTTTTATAACTCCAATATGAGCATAACCTCTAGCTCCTCCACTTCCTAAGACTAATGATACTGTTTTTTTCTTTTTCATATTTTAGTTTTCCTTACTCAACTTTTGTTTTAAAGCATTTATCTCTTTTGCCACATCTACTTCATCGCTTGAAATATTTACTAGTTTTTTCATAACTAAAGAGGCTGTTAAGTCCCCTGTAACATTTATAGTAGTTCTACACATATCAAGTATTCTATCAACTCCTAAAATAAGTGCTATTCCCTCAACTGGAACTCCTAAACTCTGAAGTATTGTTGCAAGTATTACAATACCAACTCCAGGTGTACTAGGAGCTCCAATAGATGCAGCAACTGTTGTTAAAGCTAAAATAATCATCTGCGTTAGACTTAAATCTATTCCGAATAATTGTGTTAAAAATATAGCTGCTATTACTTGATAAATTGCTGTTCCATCCATATTTATAGTTGCACCCAAAGGTATTACAAACTTCGAAATTGGTGTTGGGACATTTAGCTTATCTTCTGCTGTTTTCATAGATAAAGGCATAACAGCAGCTGATGATGAAGTAGAAAAAGCCATGAGTTGTACTTCTCTTACTTTTCTTAAAAAATCAAGAGGCTTTATTTTTGAGCTTAAATAAACAACTGTTAAATAAAAACATAAAAGAGAAAATAATCCCAGTAAAACGGTAAACACATACATGGACATAGATGATATTGCATCAAAACCTATTTTAATAGTGATACTACAAAGTAAACCAAATACAGCATAAGGAGCAAGCTTCATAGCCCAACTAACTACTGTCATAGAAAAAGCCTGAAAGGACTTAGCTAAATCTTTCATAGGTTTTGAGTCATCATCTTCCATATTCATCAAAGCAACACCAACAAAAATAGCAAGTATTACGAAAAATAGAATATTTCCATCAAGTTCAGCTTGACTTACATTTACAGGAATTAAATCTACTATCATATCAGGAATTGAAGTATTTGAAATAGGATTTACCTCTTTGATTACTACACTACTTGTACTTATTGTATTTAAAATATCTTTTGATACATATTGTCCTGGGTTTACATACAAGGCGACAATTAAACCAAAAATTACAGAAACTATAGTTGTAAATACAAAATAAGGAGCTATTTTCAAACCTAAACTTTTTAAAGTTTCTGTATTATTTGCACTTGTAATTCCTAAAATAATTGAGCTCATTACAAGAGGTATTACCACCATTTTAATAAGTGCTAAAAAAATATTTCCAGCTAAAGCAACCCAAGGAGCAATAGTAAAAGCAACTTCTTTTGAGACTAAAGCAAAAGCATTTGGAGATAACATAAGTCCAACTACAACCCCTAAAACCATTCCTACTAAAACTTTAAACCAAAGTGTTTTAAACATTTTAAGACCTCTTTACTTTATAAAAGATAGCATATAAAACAGGTATGAAACCTAATGTTAATATCGTAGAGAACATCAAACCAAATATAATTGAAATAGCCATAGGCTCCCACATCTCACCTCCACTATACCATAAAGGAATAAGTCCGAAAATAGTGGTGATTGTTGTAAGAATGATAGGTCTAAACCTACTTACACAAGCTTCAATAATAGAGTCATAAAGATTTAAACCATTTTCATTTTCAAGTTTTATTCTCTCTAATAAAACAATTGCGTTATTGATTACAATACCACTTAAAGAAATAATTCCTAAAAGAGTCATAAAGCCAAAATATGAGTTCATTATGTAAAGCCCAATTGATACTCCAATTATTCCTAAAGGAATAGAAACAAGAATAATAATTGGCTTTCTAATAGAGTTAAACTGTGCAACCATAAGTAAAACTATTATCATAAAAGCAAGAGGTAAATTCTCAACTATTGACTTATTTGCTTTTCCTGAGGCTTCATACTCTCCACCAAACTCATAATAATAACCCAAAGGAAACTTTTCTTCTAGCTCGGTCATAAAAGGCTGTATTTTTTCAAATACTGCTATTGCATTTGCTTCTTGATTTATATTTGCTCCAATAGTTACTGTTTTTAGTCTATCTCTTCTTATGATTTTTGACTCTTCAAAAACTACTTTCACAGAAGCAACTTGAGATAAAGGTATATTTTTTCCACTACTTTGAGAATAAACACTAATAGATTTAAATCTATCTAAATCATCTTTTGTATTCTCATTTGATCTTAAAACTATAGGTATAAGCTTATCACCTTTTCTAAAAGTCGTAACCTCAAAACCACTTAAAGCACTTTGTAAAGATATTGCAATATCAAGATTTGAAATACCCTCTTTTAAAGCCTTTGCTTCATCAATATCCACAACAAACTTTTTATTTCTAATACCCCAATCATCAACTATAGTTTTAACTTCATCATAACTTGACAACTCTTGTTTTATTTTTGAACTTAACTCAAAAAGTTTATCAACATCTTTTCCACTTATTCTTATCTCAATTGGCTGTTTAACAGGAGGTCCGTTTGCTAAAACTTTTGCTGATACTTGCATATCTGGGAAACTATTTTTTGTGAAATCTTCTACATCTTTTTTTACACTATATAGATTTTTATACTCTTTTACATTAACTAAGATAGTACTGTACTCTACACTAGCTAACTCTTGGTCATAAGCTAACCAAAACCTTGGAGCACTTTGTCCTATAAAAGAGACAAAGTTTTTAACACTTTGTTTTTTTACAATATATTTTTGATTTATATACTCTTCTATTTTTCCTACTGCTTGTTTTGTAGTATCTATATTTGTTCCTACTGGAAGCCTAAGCTCTAAAGTAAAACTAGGTTCACTTGAAGGTGGAAAAAACTTCTTTGGAACAATATCTAAAACTTTTAGTGAGCCCACAAAAATTAAAATTACAACTAAAACCGTTAAATATCTAAATTTTAAAACAGTTTTTAAAAACCCTCTATAATAAAAATAAAACTTACTCTCTTTAGTTTCAAGCTTTTTCTTTTTCATAAAATATTTGCTTAAAACAGGTGTTAAAGTAAGTGCTAAAACCCAAGAAGAAAGTAAAGTTATAGTAACTACTTTAAATATAGAGTTTGTATACTCTCCTGTGCTTGATTTTGCTAAAAATATAGGTAAAAAGGCTGCTGATGTTGTAAGTGCTGATGTTAAAAGTGGTACTTTTAGTTCATTTGCACTTTGGAGTGAAGCTTCAAATACACTCTTTCCCCTTTGCATTAAAACCATTATAGATTCACTCATAACAATTGCACTATCAACTAAAAGACCTAAAGAGATAATAAGTGCAGCAAGGGATACCTGATCTAACCAAATATCAAAAATACTCATGATGATAAAAGAAGTTAAAACCGACATAGGAATTAAAACAGCAACTATAAGACCTGTTCTAAATCCTAATGAAAACAACATCACTAAAACAACTAAAGCCATAGCTTGAAGTAAGTTATCTACAAAGTTTCCAACGATTTGCTCTACAATTTTTGGTTCATCAAAAAGCTTTTCTAATTTCACGCCTAAAGGAAGTTTATTTTGAATATCTAGCATCAAGTTATCAAGTTTCTCTCCAAGCTTTATAATATCCCCATCTTTTTTCATAGAAACAGCTAAAACTATAGCATTTTGGCCATTTTTTCTTACTATGAAACTACTTGGGTCTTTATATTCATACTTTATGTTTGCAATGTCTTTTAAGTATATATACTCACCCGTTGCTAAAGGAACAATAGTATTTTCTATTTGTTTTATATTTTCATAATTTCCAGTTGGTTCAACTGATAATCTTGAAGTATCAACCTTTATACTTCCACCTGATAAAACTATATTTTTTTGCGCTAAAATATTCTTTAGATATGATGCACTAAGATTTAATTTTGCTAGTTTTGTATTATCAAACTCTACATAAACCCTTTGAGGTTGAAGCCCTAGTAACTCAACCTTAGCAACCTCATCAATTCTTAGTATAATATCCTTAGCATCATTTGCAATATCTTCAAGCTCTTTATACTCTAATCCATCACTTGTAATTGAGATTAAATTTCCATAAACATCTCCAAACTCATCATTTACTATAGGTTGGCTTGTTCCATCTGGTAATGCCCTACTTCCTTTTTCAACTTTTCTTCTAAGACTATCCCAAATCTCACGCATATTTTTGTGCTTTTCTAAAATATTTACAAAGATTATTGATACACCATTTTTTGAAGTTGATTTTATATTATCAAGTTCAGGCATTTCTTGTATAGTTTTTTCTAGCTTATCAGTTACAAGTTGCTCAACTCTTTTTGCACTAGCTCCTGGAAAGTATGTTACAACTGTTGCAGTTCTTATTATAAAACCTGGATCTTTTGCCCTTGGTAAATCAAAAAAAGATATTACTCCATAGATTAAAAGCATAAGTGAGAAGACTATAGTAACAGTGCTTTTTTCTAAAGCAAATTTTGTAATAGACATCTTATTTTCCTAAATCTTTGATATTTGATACTTTTACTTTCATTTGCTCGTAAACTTCACTCATTCCCGCTTTTAAAACTAAATCATCACTTTTTAATCCCTCAAGTATTTCAAAGCCATCAGTAGTTAACTCCCCTACTTTTACAATAGTTTTTTTAATCACATAATCTTTTTCATCTTTTTTAAGGGTATATACAAAATATCCCTCTTTATCATTTAAAACACTATTTGAAGGAACACAATAAATACTATTTTTTGAAGAATCTAAAAGATTAAAATAAACATCTGCTGACATACCTGACTTGATTAGTTTTGAACTATTTTTTAGTTTTACCACTACTTTATAGGTTTTACTTTTAGATGAAGCATACTTTGATACTTCTTTTACTTTTGCTGTAAATACTCTGTTTTTATCAAGTGAAGGAAATACTACTTTTACTAAATCATTTTGCTCTATTCTATTTATGATTGATTCAGGAACTTGTACTGATACTTCATCAATTAGTTTATCTCCTATTAAAACAATAGGTGTTCCTACTGCTACATTTTCATTTTCATGTACATACTTTAGTGAAATATACCCATTCATTGGTGAATAAAGTTTTGTGTATGAAAGTTTTAGTTTTGCATACTCTAACTCTTTTGTGATATTTTTAACCTTTGCATTTGTAGCTTCATAAGCTGCTTTTGCTTTATCTATATCACTTACACTTGCATTTTGATTTATGTATAGTTTTTTTACTCTTTCATAACTGCTTTTGGCATTTTGCAAACTTGCCTTTGCTTCACTTAGGGCATATCTTATTTGAGAAACTCTTAGCTCATAAGGTTTTGAATCCAACTTTGCTATTAACTCATCTTTTTTTACTTCATCACCTATTTTTGCTTTTAGATATGTGATGTTTCCTTCAACTTTGAAGCTTAATTTTGTTTCATTATTTGAAATAGCAGTTGCGTTAAAAACTCTATTTTCATTTGAATCTTTAGCTATTGGTAAAGTAGCAAATACTGTTTTAATATCTTGTTTTTCCACTTTTTCTTCTTTTTCTTGGCAAGCAGTAAAAGCTACTAAAATAAATATGGCTAAAACTAAATTTTTCAATTTTTATCCTTTATAATCTCTTGTATTTTTCTTTCAACTTCTTCTTTTTTTATCTCATCAAGTAAAATATCTATTCGTCCACTAAAAAAATAAATAGAACTTAAATCCACTAGATATTCAATATTTGAAATACTTAGATTTAACTTTGAAACTATATATGAGTTTTGAGCATCTAAAAGTGAGATAATATTCTCTTTTCCTTTTTTATATTTATCTTCAATTAACTCATAATTCTTTTTTGAAGAGCTCAATGAGTCCTTTGAATATGATATTTTTGAGTAAGAGTGAGATAGTGACTCATAGTTTTTTCTTACATTTTCTATTATTAGATTTTTTACATCATTGTATTGAAGTTTTAAATCGATTAGTTCTACTTCATTTTTTTGAATCTTTGATTTTTTAACTCCACCTTCATATAAAGGAAGATTTAGATTAATAACAGCTTGATACTCTTTATCGTCCCAAGTTCTTGGTAAATCAGATGCTTCACCACCTCTTTTTAGAACTTTTTTAGCACTTCCCTCAAAGGCAATACTTGGTAAATAATAAGAGTCTTTATTCATTTGTAAGTGTTCATTTTTTGCTTTTATTAGCTCTTTTATTTGTTTTAATCTTGGATGTGTATGAACTATATTTTTTGTAAAAGCTTCTTGAACTTTCACATCTTTAAGATATGCAATTGCATCTTTATTTAAAAGTTTAAAAAGTTTTGAGTTTAGTCCATACTCTAAAAAATCATACTCATTTTTTATTCTAAGTAAGTTTGATAATTCCACTTTTAGCTTTTTTAACTCTTTTTTAGAAGTTGCCAATTGAATATTTGCATTTGCTAATTCACTTTGCCATCTATATACATCACTTCTATCTTGAACTCCTATTTGAACTCTTTGTTTTGCAAATAAAAGATTTCTTTGTATAAAATCATGTTTTATTTTAATTATTTGCTTATACTCTTTTGCTTTTATTATGTTTAGATATATCAACGTTGCTTTATATAAAATCTCATCATCTAGAGCCTTGGCTTCTTGTTTTGTAGATTTATATAAAAGTTTATTTATCTCTATATTTTTCAAAACCTTATTTGAATATATTAGTTGAGACACTTTCACACCAGCTTCCATTGTTCTTTGAGGATTTAGACCTCTACTAGCAAGTGCTCTATCTTCATCAATTTCTATATAGTTTGAAAAAATATCTATTTTTGGTTTATATAAACTTTTTGTTTCATGAACACCTATTTCTTGAAGTTTTATGCTGTTTTGGTTTCTTTTTATTTTAAGATTGTTTTTTACAGCCAGATTTAAAACCTCTTTTAGATTTAAAGTTTTTAGATTTTTGTTTTCTTCTTTGAAAACTAAAGCTTTGTTTTTTATATGTATAGTTTTTCTTTTTTTCTCTTTTAGATACTCAAAAATACCTAAAGCAGTAGTTCGTATGACTCTATTTTCATCATAAATAGATGATATTAGATTATATGTAACTATATATGAGTCTACTTTTTTAGGCTTTGAGCCTATACTATTTAATAAAAAGACTGCATTTTTACTTTTTAATAAATTTTGACAATATTTAGAACACACTTCTATCTTATAGTTTATTTTATCACTACTTGAAAAAAGTTTTTCACTCTCTTTTTTTATGGCTTGTATATAAGTTTGTGATGTTTTATCCACAACTAACTTTAGACTATAATTTTCACTAAAAGCAAGGCTTGTAAAAACTATAAATATCAAAATAAAAACTCTTCTCATCTTATGCCTTTTTGTTTAAATAATTAATTGAAGTTAATAGATTTGTATCTTCTAAACCTTTTATTGTCATATAAGGTTTTATAAAATATAGAATATTTAAAATACCATTTCTTCTTCTTTGCTTTTCATCATCCAACTTATCTATGAGCCAATAAATTTCCCATTGAGTTACAATAATCCAAGTATTTGATACTAAAAAATCAAGTTCATCTTCATCTAGACTTTTCATATATCCATATTTTATTTGATGGGTGTAAACATATTTTATTTGCTGTTTTTTTTGAATATGACTTTGTTCAAAAGCCTCTTTTACTTTGGGGTAGTTTTGATAGATATTGTTAAGTTCAAGTCTGAAAAAACGATACTTTAACTCATAAGTCATTTGTTGTTGTAAAAAATCATAATAATCAAAGGCTAAATCTTGTCCATCTTTTACACTTGTAAGCTGTTTTGATATCAAAGACATAAACTCTTCATAAATAGCTATGATAATCTCTTCTTTATTTTTAAAATAATAGTACAAATTTCCTACACTAATACCAAGCTTTGAAGCTATGTGTCTAGTGCTTGTATTTATACAACCCTTTTCATTAAAAAGATTTATTGATTCTTGAATTATTAGATTTTTTCTACTTGTCATAAAATACCTTTTAGAACATTTGTTCTAATTATAGAACAAGTGTTCTAAAAGAGTAATTAAAAAATATATTATTATATCTATGTTTTATGTATGTTTTATTATTTTGATGTTTAAATAAAAAGTTTTATCTTGCGTAGAAAGTGTTGTTTATATCTATAGTAATACCATTTATATACTCAGGACAATCAGTAGCTAACCAAACAATAGCTTTTGCAACTTCTTCAGGTTCTGCAAATCTATTTGTAACAACTGCTGCTTTAAAGGCTGCTTTTCTTTTTTCATCATTGTCATTTTGCATATCAGTTTCAGCAGCACTTGGAGCTACACAATTTACTGTAATTCCATCACTTCCAAGAAGTTTTCCATAGATTTTAGTAGCATTTATAAGTCCTGCTTTTGCAATACCATACCATACATCTGGGTGACCTATTTGACCTGCGATTGAAGCTGTATTTACTATTCTTCCATATTTTCTTTTTTTCATGCCAACACTAAAAAGATTCATAAGCTCAACTGGTGCATGTAAGTCTACATTCATTAAGTGTTCTTTTGCTTCTTTTGGATAGTTGTCATAAGTGTATTTTGGCTGCATATAACCTGCGTTGTTTATAAGTACATCTATTTCGCCAACTTCTTTAGCTAAAACTGGTAAGTTTTCAATATCTGATAAATCATACTGAATTTCCGTTACATTTGGTAAGCCACCTAATTGGAAGTTATCAAAATTTCTTGCAACCACTACAATCTCATAGTCAAGTTCAAGTAGTGCTGCTGATACTGCTAAACCAATACCTTTATTTCCACCTGTGATTAAAGCTCTTTTTTTACTCATAATTATCTCTCCATAATTTTTATATGGCTTAAGTATATAAAGGCTTTGATTTCATATCTCTTAAATTTTAGGTAAGTATTTTAAAAAGTATTCCAATCATCTTCTTCATCACTTGAAGTTTCTACTGGTTTTTCAGATAAGGTAATACATGTATAAGTTTTAAAGGGTAGCCCATTTAAAAAAAATGAAGCTACTTTTTTTGAAATATCTGGATGTTATAAAAGATATCATGCCCCAATGTCTAGAACTATTTACATGGGGAAACCAAGTCAAAAATTTCTAGATGCCCAAAAAGCTTTACAAGAGACTATTGAAGCAGGACTTGAAATGGCAAGACCGGGAAATACAACAGCTGATATTGCAAATGCGGCGCAAAGTGTTATGGATAAATATGGAATTGATAGAAATGATGCAAGATATGGATATCCAATAGGAGTTAGTTATCCACCTGATTGGGGTGAGAGAACTTGTAGTTTAAGAAGTACTGACTTAACAGTATTAGAGCCTGGAATGACATTTCACTTTATGCCTGGTATTTGGCAAGAAGATTGGGGAGTTGAAATTACAGAGAGTATTTTAATTACTAAAGATGGAGTTGAAACTTTAAGTAACTTTCCAAGACAACTTTTTATAAAATAGTTCAAATTAAAAAAGGAATCATATGTATAAAAATTTTGATGAAGTAGTAGAGTATGCTATAAACTTTAGGCATAACCTACATAAAAACCCTGAATTAAAATGGGAAGAGACAGATACAGCAAAAAATATTAGAGAAGTTTTAGAACAACATGGAATTCCTTATAAAACCTATGCAAATACTGGAACAGTAGGTCTTTTGGCACAAGACAAAGTTGGACCTCATATTGCTTTAAGAGGTGATATAGATGCCCTTCCATTAGAAGAAAAAACTGATGTGTCTTATAAATCACAAAAACCTCAATGTATGCATGCTTGTGGGCACGATGGACATACTGCTACTTTAATAGCAGCTGCTATTTGGCTAAAAGAGAATGAAGATAAACTTACAAATCCAGTCTCTTTAGTATTTCAACCTGCTGAAGAGGGAGGTCATGGTGCTAAAAAGATGATTGAAGAAGGATGTTTAGAAGGTGTTGATATGATATTTGGTTGGCACAATTGGCCTGCTATAAAATTTGGTCAAGCAGTTTGCCCAGATGGTACAGTTATGGCAGGAAATGGAACTTTTCATATTAAAGTTATAGGAAAAGGTGGTCATTCTTCTCAACCTGAACTTTGTATTGATCCAGTTTTAGCTGCTAGTGCAATTACATTAAATCTACAACAAATTATAAGCAGAAAAGTATCTCCTCAAGATAGTGCAGTTGTATCAGTTACTTCAATTGATGGGAAAAGTGATGTCACATCAATTCCTGGAAGTGTTATGTTAGAAGGAAGTATTAGAGTTCCAACTGATGAGTTAAAAACTTTTGTATTTGAGCAAATTAAAACTATTACTAAAAATACTGCTGATTCTTATGGAGTTGAAGTTGAAATCGAATTAAGAGATAGATATGGTGCAACTATAAATCATAATTTGCAAGCTTCTATGATGAGAGAAAAATTAGAAGAAACTTTAGGAAAAGATTGGAAAAGTGATCTTCCAACTCCAATTATGGCAAGTGAAGATTTTAGTTACTATTTAAACACAATTCCTGGAGCTTTTGCTCTAATTGGAAGTGATGATGGAGTTGAGAAACATCAAAAACCTTGTCATAATGTCTATTATGATTTTAATGACAATTTAATAAAACCTGTAAGTATTACCCTTATGAAAATGGCTAACTTTAGTTTTTAAACTAAAGTATAGCCCTCTTGGGGAACATTTTTTATCACATTTATTGGTAGTTTATTTCTAATCTCTTTTACTAAAGATTTTAAAGCATGATTTGTCATCTCTTTGTCTTGCCAAATTTCAAACTCTATTTCCTCATAAGTTAAAATAGAGCCTTTTTTACTAAATAAAAGACTTAGAAAATCCTTCTCCCTTTTTCTTAAAAATATAATTTCTTCTTTATAAATAAGCTCTCTTTTTTTCAAATCTAATATTAAATCTTCATTTAAAAGTATTTGATTATCTTGTTTTGTAAGAATTTTAGAAAAAGCCTCATTTAGTTTTTTTGTATTTAATGGTTTTAAAATAAAATGACTAATATTTAAATTTATAAGCTCAAGTAAATACTCTTCATTGGAATGAGCAGTAAGCATTATTACAATAGTTTTTGGATCATTTTCTCTAATTTTTTTTACAAGCTCAATACCATCTGAGTTTTTCATTTGAATATCTGTTAAAACTATTTTTGGTCTATAATATTCATATAGTTCAAAGCCCTCAATTCCATCACTAGCTTCATATACATTATTAAAATAAAATTCTAAAGTCTTAACTATATTTTGTCTAATACCCTCTTCATCTTCAACACAAAGTATTGACATATCTTTTAATTCTTCTAAATCAAATGTATTCATAATCTATCCTGCTATTATTATCTTAAAAACTGCACCATTTTTACTATTATGGACACTTAGCTCTCCACCCATATTTTTTTCAACAATTAATTTTGAAACATAAAGACCAAGACCTGTGCCTTTTGAAGAGTCTTTTGTACTAAAATAAGGATCAAAAATTAGCTCCAAATTTTTTTCACTAATACCACCTGCGTTGTCTTCTATTTCTATAATTCCCAAAATTCCTTTTTTTTCAATACTTAGATTGATTGTAGGGTTCTGAATTTTCTTTTCTACTAAAATATCTTTGGCATTTGATAAAATATTTAAAATTACTTGTGAAAACTCAGTTGGGTAGCCAAATATCTTTTTATCATCAATAACATTTATATTAAGTTTTATATCCAAATTATATAGAGTTGCATCAATAATACTTATTGCTTTTTTACATGAATCTGATAATAAAAACTCCTCTTTTGTTTTATCAGGCTTATAAAAATTTCTAAAATCATCGATTGTATTTGACATAAATTCAATCATTTCATCGCTTTTTTCAATAGCTTTATATATGTGTTCTTCATTCACTTTTTTAAATCTTGTAGCAGTTTCAAGTTGCATTAAAATTGCACTTAATTGACTTAAAGGTTGTCTCCATTGATGAGCTATCATACTAATTAAAGAACCAATTCTTGCTAATTTAGCTTGTTCTAAAATTTTTCTATCTTTTTGTTTTGCTTCTAGAATACCTGCTTGAACTTTTGTTTCTAAATTTTTATTTAAATGCTGTAATTTTTTCTCTTTTAAATTTACTTTGTCTACATATTTTTTAATTAAATCTTGAATGATAGTCATCATTAAATAAGAGAAAAGAGCTAAAAAAACCAATAAAATAGTTGTCATAGTTAACATAAAATTTTGAAAATCATTATGTTGTTTTTTTAGATCGTCACTCTTTTTTTGAATTATCTGTTGTGCTTTATTTGGGAAGTTTAATATTATTTCTTGTTTTTGTTTTTCAAAGTTTTCTTGAGTAACTTTCAAATAGTATGATGTTGAGAATACGGCTATAAATATAACACATAAAAATGGAATTGTAATTATAAAAAAAGGTATTCCTTCTTTATTAAACATATTTCACCTCAACATCAAGTGTAAGCCTAGTGCTTACACTTTTTCTTTAGATCTTGTATCATTAATATTATCAACGATTTCTTTCCAAGTATCTTCATCAATATTAAATTCATTATAATTATTATATCTTAAAACTGGTTTTTTACCCTCTTTAATTTGTTTATCATAACCTTTAATCAATGCTAGAACTGGTTTATATAATAATGCAATTACAATCATATTTATAACAGCTAATAATCCCATAGATAAATCAGCAAATGTAAAAATAGAACCTAAATCTTGCATTGAACCCCAAATAATTAAAACTATACAAAATACTCTAAAAGCATTAAATAGTGTCACATTTCCTTTTGAGAAAAAGTTAAGACTATTTTCTGCTAAGTAGTAGTTATATAACATTGAAGAAAAACCAAATAATAACAATGCAAATGTAACAAAGTATCCACCAAATGGCCCAATATGCTCAATTAATGCATTTTGAGTTAATAAAACACCTTGAACACCTTCACTACCTGGAACATAAACACCAGATAAAAGAATAATAAATGCTGTACAAGAACATAAGATAATTGTATCAATAAATACTGAGAATGACTGAACAATACCTTGTTGTACTGGGTGTGCTACATAAGCAACTGCTGCAACATTAGGTGCACTTCCAAGTCCTGCTTCATTTGAGAACATACCTCTTTTTGCACCTTGTAAAATAACTGCACCAATACCACCAGCAATTGCTGTACTTGGGTTAAAGGCTTCATTTACAATTAGCATAAATAAATCAGGAATTTTTTCAATATTTAAAGTAATTACAACTACTGCAATAAGTAAATAACTAACAGCCATAATAGGAACAATAACTTCTGATAGTTTCGTAATTCTTTTAATTCCACCAAATACTGCAATAGCAAAAACAAATGTTAATAAAACTCCAGTTACATAAGTAGGAATTGAAAATGAAGATTCAATTGATGTAGTAATAATAAATGATTGAGTTGCATTAAATGCAAATCCAAATGTAATCATAAGTAAAATTGAGATAACTATACCAAGCCATCTTTGACCTAATGCCTTAGTAGCATAATAGGCAGGCCCTCCTCTATATACTTTACAATCTACGCCATCTTTTTCTTTATATAATTGTGCTAAAGAACACTCAAAGAAACTCGTAGCCATACCAATTAGTCCAATTAGCCACATCCAAAATACTGCACCTGGACCTCCAAGAGTAATAGCAACAGCAACACCTGCAATATTTCCTCCACCAACTCTACCTGCAACACTTAGCATTAAAGCTTGAAAAGAACTAATATGCCCCTCTTTATCATGTGCAGTATCTCTTAAAATGTTAAACATTTTAAAAAAGTATCTAAATTGAACAAACCTAGAACTAATTGTGAAAAATATTCCTAAAATTGGTAATAAATAAATTAATATATTACCCCAGATTAAGTCATTCATAAACGAATTAATTTCAGCTAACATTATGTCTCCTTTTTAATTTGTGAAAGTTTAACATTCAAAAGAGTGCTAAAAGTGTGAAAACTTAATGATTTGTTTGATATTATATCCACATGATACATATATTTTCAGCACTAATTCCAGTCTTTTCATTGATATTAATTGGATACTTTTTTAAAAGAATTAGTTTTCCATCCCATGAGTTTTGGCCAATGGCCGATAAATTAACATACTATGTTTTAATGCCATCACTTTTAATATATAAACTTTCAAGTGCACAATTTCACGCTAATAGTATAAATTTTGTTTTAGCATCACTTCTTGCAATATTTTTTACAATGGCTGTATTAATGCTTTTTAATAAACTTAGCCCTACTAAAAATAGTTCTTTTACTTCTATTGTTCAAGGAGGTATTAGATTTAACACGTATGTGTTTTTAGCTTTAAGTGGTTCAATATTTGGTGATGAAGGTCTAATTTTATCAGCAATTATACTTACATTTGCTATTCCATTTATAAATGTAATTTGTGTAACTATTTTTGCACTTTACAGTGATAATGATAAATTAGATTTTAAATATTTAGTAAAGTCTATAATTACAAATCCACTAATAATTGCTTGTTTTATTGGAGGAAGTATCAACTTTCTAGATATAACTTTTCATGTAAGTCTTGAAAATTTACTTGAAATTTTAAGTAAAGCGGCACTTCCACTTGGACTTTTATCAGTTGGATATGCACTAGTACTAAAAGAGATAAAAAGTGCAAAAAAAGACTTATTTATTACATGTATTGGTAAGTTTTTGATTTTACCAGTTTTAATTTTTATATTTGGAACGATACTAGAAGTAAATAATATGATGCTTACTATTTTAGTTTTATTTGGAGTTTTACCAACTGCACCTAGCTCTTTTATACTTGCTAGGCAACTAGGCGGAGATTTAAGTCTAATGACATCAATAATAACGATACAAACAATTATCTCTGCTTTATTCATAATACTATTTTTAAATATATTTACATAAACCTGTGATAGAATATCTATTATGAATAAATTACTTATAGTTTTATTTTCTTTTTCATTGTTATTAAGTAAAAGTATTATAACTCCTATACCAAATGATACACATAAATTAGATCCTAAAAAAGTTTCACTAGGGAAAAAACTATTCTTTGAGAAAAAATTTAGTGCTGATAATACGATTTCATGTGCTTCATGCCATGATATATACAATGGTGGTGCAAATAAAAACAAAATTGCAATTGGGATAAATGGCTTTAAGGGAACTTTTAATGTCCCTACGATTTTAAATAGTAAGTATAATTTTGCGCAATCTTGGGATGGAAGAGAAAAAAGCTTAGAAAAACAAATGATTAATCCAATACACAACCCTCTAGAAATGGGGAGTAGTTTTCCTGAAATCATAAAAAAACTTTCAAAAAATAGTAACTATATAAAAGAGTTTAAAAGTATATATAACTCACCCATCACTAAAGAAAATATCATTAATTCAATTGTGGAGTTTGAAAAGGCTTTAATAACACCTAATTCAAAATTTGATAAATATCTAAAAGGACAAAAAGAGATATTAACAAAAAAAGAGAAAATTGGATATAAATTATTTCAAGAGTATGGATGTATTTCATGCCATAATGGAAGAAATATTGGAGGAAACCTATTTCAAAAAGTAGGTATTATTTCAGATTATTTTCCCAATGAAAATAAACACTTTGGAAGATATAATCTAACAAAAGAGGAAGAAGATAAGTTTTACTTTAAAGTTCCAACATTAAGAAATATTGAATTAACATCTCCATATTTACACGACGGTTCAGTAAAAAGTCTAAAAGAGGTCATTGAAGTTATGTTAAAGTATCAAATTGGAGCAATCTACACAAAACAAGATATAGAATATATTGAAGAGTTTCTAAAGACACTTACAGGTGAAAAGCCAAATATTTAGGTGAAAAGACTTAAAATGAAAAAATTCACATTATTAATCATCTTTTTAATTATTATTACTCTTGCAATAATATATAATTTATTTCATTCAAATAAAGACATAAAAACAAATTTAATATTAAATAATAAAATTGCAGAGATATCAAGATTAAATACTAATTTACTAATATTTACAAAAAGTCATAGCCAATATAAAAACTATGATTTAGTAGAAAAGAATATTTCAGAAATAAATGATCTTTTCAAAAACCTACAAAAAATTGAAAACAATGAACTATATATAAAACTTACAAATCTAAAAACCTTAATAGATAAGCAAATACAAATAATTCAAAAACAAAAATCCTTTGATGCTATATATAATAACTCTCTAAGAAATGTTCAAAAAATAAAATCTTCTATTAAAACCAATAAGTTTGATAATATATATAATATTGCATTAACTTTAAATTTTCAAGAGAATATATATAACCAAGAGATAAAAAAAGAGTTAGAAAGTATATCAGTCTATAGTGTTGAAGAATCTATTTTAGTCAAGCATTTAAATATAATTTTTAAATATTATTTAAAAAAACATGAGCTTCTTAATAAAATGGAAGAGTTACATATACAAAAAGAGTTTAAAAGAGTAATTGTAGAGTTTGAAGAGTATTCTAATAAAATTTTAAAAACAAGCAATAACTTTATTTATATACTATTTATAATTCTTTTTATATTTATAGTTATATTGACAACTTATGCTTACTTACTATTAAGAAATAAAATTGAACTAGAAAAGATGAAAAAAGCTTTGGATATTAGTGATAATATAGTTTTAATTACTGATATAAATCATAAAATCAAATATGTAAATAAAGGTTTTGAAAACAATACTGGATTTAAAAAAGAAGAAGCTATTGGGAAAAGTCCTTCTTTATTTAGTTCAGGAGAGTTAGATACTGGCTTTTATAAAAACCTGCACAAAACTATCCATGAAGGTAAAGAGTGGAAGGGTGAATTTATTAATAAAAATAAAAATGGTGATTTAGTTTATGAGAAAAGTACAATTACCCCTATAAAAGATGAAAATGACAATATTGTAGAATTTTTAGCTATTAAACTTGATATTACTAAAGAAAGAGAATACCAAGATATTTTCTTACAACAATCAAAAATGGCTAGTATGGGTGAACTTTTAGAAAATATATCTCATCAATGGAGACAGCCATTATCTATTATTAGTTCACTATCATCTGCACAAATTATTGATTTAGAAATAAATGAAAAAATAGAAAAAGAAAGACTAATCAGATCTTATGAACAAATTTTTAATACAACACAAGAATTATCTAAAACAATTGATAATTTAAAAGACTTTTTTAATAATGATGAAGAGCTAATAGTTTTTGATATAAAAAATACAATTACTAAAACTTTGCATTTATTTAAAACCAAACTAGAGCTATCTAATATAAATATATCAACAAAAACAAAAAGTGTTCAACTATCAGGGAAAGAGAGTGAACTAATCCAAGCTTTAATTCATATATTAAGTAATAGTGTTGATGCATTTGAAACAAATGATATACAAGAGAGATATTTAGAGATTAAAGCTGATTCTGTAGACTCTGAATTAGTTATTCGTATAAAAGATAATGCCGGAGGAATAAAAGAAGATATCATCCATAATATTTTTGACTTATATTTCACGACAAAACATAAATATGTAGGTGCAGGAATTGGATTATATATGACTTATCAAATAATTACAAAGATATTAAAAGGGACTATTACAATAGAAAACTCTGAAATTACTGTATTAAATAAAAAAGAGAAAGGTGTATTAGTTACTATTAATGTGCCAATAAAGAATTAGATTAAAAACCTAATTCTTCATCAACTAAAAGCAAAATGATTCTATCTTTTTCATCTGCTTTTATATAAGTAAATTTATTAGCAATATTATCTAAATTATGTCTTGGTTTTTTACCCATCTCAACTGCTTTTGTATTCATTCTATTTATATTTTTAACAGCAGCTACTTCCATGATTCTTTTAAAACCATCTTCAACAGTATCTACTATTTTATTTTTTCCAACTATTACTAAAACATTTTTAGGCCCAAAAATCATAGCAGCAACTCTATTTCCACTACCATCAGCATTTACTAATTTTCCATCTTTTGTAAGTGCATTTGTGCCAGTTACATAAAGATCAGTAATCATACCTTTTCTTCTTCTATCAATGTTTTCATCCATTGTAATTCCAGCTTCATACTGATTATATAGTGTTATATTCTCATGATTTACTAGATGATCTAATAATCCTATTTGTCCAACGGAAGTTGAACCACCAAGTCCTACTGAGATTCCATCTTTAATGTATGTTTTAGATATTTCAAAAGCTTCATTTTTATCTTTCGCTAAATGAACTTTATATCCACATTTTTCTAATGTTTTAACTAACTTTTGCATAAGCTCTTTCCTCTTTTGATACTAGTTTATGCATAATAATAGATACAGCAAAAATACCAAATCCTATTAAATGCGTATTTTGAATAATACCAAAGAAACTCTCAATATTAAATACACTATCAGGAATTAATAGTAAAACTGCAGCTACAGCAAATACCGCTCTTTCTAAAATACTCATTTTTTTATCCCAAAAACCTTCCATAACAATTGAAAAACTCATAATTCCAAACAGTGCAAATCCGAATACTTCAAATCTTTCAAACCATGAACCATTTATCAATGGAGTAAATGCAAATAATAAAGGAATAATATACATTCCCTTTCCTACTTTCCATGAAGTCATACCTGTTTTCATAGGTGGAGTTTTTGCAATAGCAGCTGCTGCAAAGGCTGCTAGACATACTGGTGGTGTAAGATTTGAATCTTGAGACAACCAGAAAATTATTAAGTGTGCAGACAATAAATACATAGCTACTTCAGGTATTTGAATTCCTGCGTTTACAAGTGCTGCCATTTCAGGAGTTAACATTAACCCAACTAAAGCAGGTGCTGATAATACAGATAATACAACATATGATGCAGTAACTGGCAATCCCATTCCTAAAACAAGTGATGCAACAGCAACTAAAAATATTGCTAATAGTAAAGAGTTACCTGACCATTCCATAATTAGTTGTGAAAAAGTGATTCCAATTCCAGAAATATTAATAATACCAACAATCACACCCACTGCTACAAGTAAAACACCTGTAACAATCATATTTTTACTTCCTAAGGCTAAAGCTTCTAAAATCTCTTTTATACCCATTCTTTTATTTTTTGTTAAATATGAAGCTAAAACAATAGTTACAATTGCAATACCTGCTGAATAAGTTGGAGTAAAACCATAAACAAGTAATCCAACTAAAGTACTTAATGGAATAATAAAGTGAAAACCTTCTCTTAATATTGGTAATACTTTTACGTTTTTCTTCTCACCTTTGATATTATTCTCTTTTGCATGGATATTAATATAAAATGCAATTGAAGCAAAATATAAAATAGCTGGTAAAATAGAAACAGTAATAATAGTTACAAATGGAATATGAGTCATTTGAGCCATAATAAAAGCCCCTGCTCCCATAATTGGAGGCATGATTTGACCACCTGTACTCGCTGCTGCTTCAACTGCTGCTGCAAACTGCCCTTTAAATCCTGCTTTTTTCATCATAGGAATTGTAATAGATCCAGTGGAAACCGTATTTGCAACTGCACTTCCAGAGATTGTTCCCATCATAGCTGAAGATATAACAGCAACATGCCCAGTTCCACCTGTATACTTTCCAGCAACTGCATCAGCAACATCAACGATAAAGTCACCTGCTCCTGATTTTAGTAAGAATGCTGCAAAAAGAATAAACATAAATACATAAGTAGCTGAAATAGTTGCAATTGGTCCAAATAATCCCTCACTTGTATAGAACATTCTATATAAAAATCTCTCTACACTCATACCAGCAAAAGCAAATACACCTTCAAAGTGCTGTCCTAAAAATAGTAAGTATGCAATACAAAACACTATAATAGCTGGGATAATATACCCTGTAGTTTTTCTAACCATCTCAATAGCTAAAACAATTGTTAATCCAGCAACAATTAAATCACTAGTTCTCATTTGTCCTTTTGCAACTTCATATAATGACTCTTCAAAAGAGACCATATATGCAAATGTTACTAAAGATAATATTGCAAAAATTATATTTAAAATACTTACTTCATCTTCATTCTTTGAAGCTTCATAAGTTAAAAAACCAAGTGATGCTAAAAGTGCAAAGTGAGCACTATTAAACCATAAATCACTTATTCCTCCCCAAATATTTATTCCAAAATGAAATAGTGAAATGAAGATTGCATAAACGAATGTTATCTCTTTGAAATATTTTATTTTTATCATTACTTCTTCCTAAATAGTCATATAAAATAGATAAATAATAATTAATTACTTATATATAATATATACCAAGAGAAGTGGGTTCTCTTGGTAAAAAAATCAATTATTGTGCAATTAAACTTGCAGGAATATTGATACCTTGTTCTTTATAATATCTAGCTGCACCTGGATGTAGTGGCATTGGTAATCCACCAATTGCTTTATCAATAGCCATTGCTTTTGTAGCTTTATGAACAGTGTTTAAAAACGGTAAGTTTTCATAAATTGTTTTTGTTAAAAGATATACTGTTTCTTCAGGAGTATCTTTTGTAACAACTAATAAGTTTGGTTGAGCGATAGTATTAATATCTTTATCTTGACCTGGGTAAGTTCCAGCTTTAATTTTAAATGGAGTCCATACTGGATAATTATTTGAAATTTGCTCTAATTGAGAAGCAGTAAAATCTAATACTTTAATTTTATCATTTCCAATAGAAGCAAATGCATTTGTAACAGCTGATGTTGGAGGTCCTGATGGAGTATTCATACCATCAATTTTTCCATCTTGAAGAGCAGTTGAACTTGGAGTATATCCTAAGTATTGTACATCCATTTTTGTGTAATCAATTCCTAAAGACTCCATAATAATTTCTGAAGAAACTCTAGAACCTGAACTTCTACCACCAATTGAGATTTTTTCACCATATAGGTTTTTTAAATCCATAATATCGCCAGTTTTTACATAATCATTTTTGATTGTAAATTGTTCAACATTTTGCCATAGCATACTAATTGATCTAAGATTTTTCTTAGCTTCACCATCATACTTTGCTTTACCTTGCCAAGCCATAGAACCAAATAGTCCTTGAATAATTGCAAAGTTAACTTCACCTTTTTCAAGCATATCTACATTTTCAGCTGAACCTGCAGAAGTAATTGCAGAAAAAGTTGTTTTGTGCTGTTTTGCTAGTTTTAATGAAGCAATTGTAGCAATACCAACACCAACTGGGTAAAAAGTCCCACCTGTACTTGCTGTAGCAATTACGTACTTTGATTCTTTTGCTGCATTAGCACCTGTAATCATAGTTGCAGTAATTGCAGAACCTACTAAAAGTTTTTTTAATAATGACAATTTCGACATGTTATCTCTCCTTTAAATTGTATAAAGAAGTATAACATACTTTGAAACAAAATTGTTTCAAAATTGTTTCAAATTTAGAAATTTGTTTATAAAACACCTAAAAAAGGTACTTTATATTTACTCTATAATATATCCTAAACCTTTTTTTGAAACAATAAAGTCATTATCTACTATTTTATCCTTAACTCTTTTTATTACAGTTCTTAGTGTTGCATCTGAAGTTTTAGGGTCATTCCAGATAAATTCTTTTAAAAATTCTTTTGTTTTTATCTGTTTTATATCTTTTATTAGTCCTTGAACTAAAAGTGTCTCTTTTTTTGATAAATCTACTAACTCATCATTTTTATATAGTAAATTTGTTTTTGTATTAAAAGTGTATACAGAGTTTAAACTTATCACTTCATCTATAATCTCTTCTTGTGACTTTTCTTCTAACACTTTAGATTTTACTTTTTTTAGAAGCTCCATAATATTTTTAACTTCTAATGGTTTTACAAAATATGAAATTACATTTAATCCAATTGATCTAAATAAATACTCTTCATCTTTATATGCAGAAACAATAATAAATTTTTGATTACCATTTATTGCAGTTATATCATCTATCATACTAAGGCCATCTTTATTTGGCATTTTTATGTCTGTTAATACTAAATCAAATGTTTTATTTTCATCATTGTATTTTTTATAAAATTCTAACCCTTCTTGTCCATCACAAGCTATTTGTACTTCATCAAAAATAGTATCTAAATAAAAACTTAGTATTTCTCTTGCATCTTCTTCATCTTCTACTAATAAAACTCTTGTAATTATTTCATTCATTTTAAACCTTTTTATATCAAATACTTAAAGTAATAGTAAATTTAACACCACTTGAAATATTCTCTACTTCTATTTTACCTTTCATATTAGTTTCAACAATTGACTTAGTCATATAAAGCCCTATTCCAGTCCCTTGATCTTCAAACTTAGTTGTAAAGTATGGCTCAAATATTCTATCAATAATATTTTCATCAATTAAATCACCATTATTTAAAATTTCAATTAATAACTTGTTATCTTCAACTAGAGTTTTAATATCTATTGTTGCTTCAAAGTCTTCTTTTTGTTTTTTTGATAGTAGTGCATCTTTTGCATTATTTAAGATATTCAATAGTGCTTGTTTTAGTTCATTTTCATAATTTAAAATCTTTACATCATTACATTGGAAATTTATCTTGATACCTTCATCTTCAAACTGATTTTTTACCATATAAAGCAAAGTGTCAATACAATCTTTTATAGAAAATTTATCTTTTGATTTTGAAGGTTTATAAAAGTTTCTAAAATCATCAATAGTTTCACTCATATATTCTATATGCTTATTAGCTCTATTCATAAACTTGTCAATTTGCTCTTCACTTACTTTTTCATTTTTATAATTATCCCTTAAAAAATGAAGTATTAAAGATATGTTATTTAAAGGTTGTCTCCACTGGTGAGCAATATTTCCCAACATCTCACCCATTGAAGCTAATTTATTTTGTTGAATTAAGATTCTGTCTTTTTGTCTATTTTTTTTAACTTCATCTTCTACTTTTATTTTTAATTCTTGCTCACTTAGTTTTATTTTTGTAATATCATTTATATATCCATAAAAATGACTAACTTCACCAGAATGGTTTTTAATCAAAATAACTCTAGTTGAAATCCATCTAGTTTTATTATCCGCATTTTTAACTCTACAATCAACTGTGAAGTTTTGTAAATCATTTTTAAGTGCTGCATTTATAGCAACTTGAAATTTATTTACATCATCTTTATGAATTAGGTTCATAATATTTTGTTCACCTGATTCAAACTCTTTTTTATTAAATCCAAAATTTTTAATACTATTTGAAATATATTTAACAGTTAATTTCTTATCATTTACAAGTTTGAAAATTACAATTTTCCCATCTTCTACAAGTAACTCAACATCTAAAAGCTCTTTTTTTAGTCTTTTATTTTTATCAATATCCATTGACATCATAAGCATTCTATCAAGTTCACCATCTTCACTTACAAATGACTTACCACGTGCAAGAACCCACTTAAACCCTTCTGTTTTTGTTTTTAATCTATACTCACAAATAAAAGTATCATCTGCTTTTGAAAATATTTTTGAAAATAAATTTTCCACATTTGGTCTATCTTCATTATGAATTAATTCAAACCAATGTGAAAATGTTTTAACTTCATCTTCTTTATAGCCAAACATTTCAAGCCATTTATCTGAAAAATAGATTTTCTCAGTTTTAAAATCAATATCCCATAATCCGTCATTTGAAGCAATAATTGCAAGCTCAAATCTTTTTTTCCAATGCTCTAAAGAGACTGTTTTATTCTCTAATTCATTATTGTATTTAGTAAAAATTCTTCCAATAAAGTTTGAAAATATAAATGTAAATAAAATCAAAATACTAGTAAGAATAATTATAATTCCAAGTATTTGAAAAAACCAATTTCGATACTCTTTTTTTATATTAGAAATATCTCCAAGAATTGAGTTTTCTACTCTTTTTTCATCATAAAAATTAACTATCAAAAAATTAAATTTGTGATAAAAATAGCTATTCTCATCAAACTTTGAAGTATATTCTAAGTCTTTGAAATAATGTTCTAAAATTTCAAAAGATAAAGATTGAGTTTTATTTTGTAAAACAGAGTTTGATTGTTTATATTTCTTTTTATTTTCAAAATTAAAAGTCTCTTGAGTTATAGTATCGTAAAACCAAACCTTAGAATCATTTTTAATAATACTATTTAAAATAGAATCTTTTGTAATCTTTCTAATAGAGTTTATAGTTGAAAAAGAACCTATATAATACTCGTATCCAGAAATATTTATCATATCAAAAAAACTCAATCTAACTGTTTTTTTATCATCATTTTTCCAGTATTGAGTATTGTCTTTTCCTTGAGATAAGATATATTGCAAAGTGATATTTTCATGTACTTTATCATTTGAGTTGAAAATTAGTTTTTCTAGATATTTTATAGAAGATTTTCCATATAAAATATTTAGATTGTCTTTTGTAAAAACTACTATTTCAACACCATTTTCAACTTCTAAAGATTTAAAATAATCACTTAAAATCTCAAACTTATTTGCTGAGTTTGATTCTAAATATCCACTTGCTTTATATGTAACTTTTTTTAAAAGGATTTCTTCATCTAAGAAGCTTTTTTTTAGTTGTTTATAAACTTGTAATCTAAATCTTTCTAAATATTGTTTTTTAGAGAACTTTTCATTTAAAAAAGTCTTTTGTTTTAATAAATCTATTTCTCTTTTCTCTTTTGTATCCAAAATAAAATATGTAATTAATATCACGAATGTAGCTAATACAAGTATAAAAATTGCAGGAATTTGAGAAAATAGTTTTTGAATATATTCTAAAGTGTATCTTTTCTCATTTTTTTTAAGCATAGTTCTTCCTAAACAATCAACTAAAGTTTCAAAATTGTTTCATAAGTAAAACATATTTGAACAAAATATTCACTTAAATTATGAGTGCTGTAATAATAATCTTAATAGCAAGTGCAGAAAGTAATACTTTTAAAATAATAGTAAATTTAGCTCCATCAACTTTATCTCTTAATTTAGTACCAGCCCAACTACCAACAACTGCACCAATAATCATAGCAAGAATAATCCCAATATAATCAAAAAATATAAAGCCAAAATACATAAATACAAACAGCTTCAATATATGTGTAATACACATAATAGCTGCTGCTGTAACTACAACTTTGTTTTTATCCCCATAATCTTTTAATAGTAGTGTCATTGCAAGCGGTCCAGTTGCTCCTACAACAATAGATAAACCACTTTGAAAAAATCCAATTAAATAATAGTTTTCAAATTTTTTAATTTTTTCATTAAATTTAACTGACCAAAGTGATAGCAAAATATAGCTTCCCATAAACAAAGGAACATATTCTAAAGATATAAGGCTAACAATAGTTGCAAACAAACCTACACCTAGAAGTGAACCTATTAAAAACTTTGGAACTACTTCATACTGAATATCTTTATATCCAAAGAAAGCTCTGCTAAAATTGCTTGATAATTGAGTTAATCCATGTATGGGAATTACTGCATTTATTGGTAAAAAAGATGGCATAATTGCTATTAACATCATTCCTCCACCAAGTCCTACAACAGCAGTAATAGTTGATGTAAAAAAAGTAATAAGTCCTAATAATAACTCTAACATATAATAATCCTATTTATAATAAAAAGAAAATACCCAATAAAGCCTTTATTATCAAAAAAGGGTTATAATCAAAATCTTTAAAAAAGGAAAAAATATGAAAACATTACTAATAGTTACTATATTTATAGCAAATATTTTATATGCAAACTACTCTTTTACTGAACAAAACAGTGGAAAAATTGATATGCACGGTGGAAAAGGAGAAAAACTCATGGGAGAATCAAGCCTAGGGAGTGGAGAATTAAAGTCTTTAGGAAATATTCCCAAACCATTATCACCTGTTGCACCAACTCCACTTATAAAACAAAAAGAAAAAACTGACAAAGAAGAAAAAAAGATAAAGGAAGAGACTAAATAATGGCACAAAGATATAAATTTATTTCATGGAATGTAAATGGAATTAGAGCAGTTGATAAAAAAGAAGCTTTAAAATGGGTTGATGAAGCAAATATTGATTTACTAGGAATTCAAGAAACAAAATCAATGAAATCACAAATCCCTGATTCAATTTTTGAAAAAAATTACAACACACTATTTGCAAGTGAATCAAAGATAAAAGGTAGAAGTGGAACTGCACTTTTTACGGATATTGAACCTACTTTTGAGTGTAATTGTCCAAGTGTAGATATCTTAGATGAAGGAAGAATAAACGAAGTTCATTTTACACTAGGAGATAAAGATATTGCATTTTTTAATGTATATTTTCCAAATGGTCAATCAAAAGAAGAAAGACTTGTTTATAAAATGGAATTCTATGATAGATTTTTAGCTCATTGTGAGAATCTAAAAAAAGAAGGAAAATCTATCATCGTATGTGGAGATGTAAACACAGCACACACTGAAATAGATATCGCTAGACCAAAAGCAAATGAAAAAACATCAGGTTTCTTACCAATGGAGAGAGATTGGATTACTAAATTTTTAGACCATGGGTATGTTGATACTTTTAGACTTATAAATGGTGATATCAAAGATAAATATTCGTGGTGGTCATACAGAGCAAATGCAAGAGCAAATAATGTTGGCTGGAGAATTGATTATTTTTATGTAAGTGAAGATTTAAAAGAATTTGTAAAAGATGCTTTCATTTTAGATGAAGTTATGGGAAGTGACCACTGTCCTATTGGAATTGAAATAGAAATCTAAAAGGAAAAGAAAATGGAAGATTTTAACTTTGATGAATATGTAAAAATGGTAAAGTCTTACCAAGAAAAAAATGACCCAACGGGGTGGTTTGATAGTATTTATCAAGGAGCAAAAGGTGATTATAAAAAAGTCTTTTGGGCAGATTTAGAACCAAGTCCTTATTTACTAAATTGGTTAAAACAAAATATTATTACAAAAATGAATAAAAAAGCTTGTGTAATTGGATGTGGTGTTGGCGATGATGCAGAAGCTTTAAGTGAATTTGGATTTGAAGTTACGGCTTTTGATATTTCGCCTAGTGCCATTGAATTATGTAAAAACAGATATCCAAATACAAAAGTCACTTATGAAGTTGCTGATTTATTTAATTATCCTAAAGAGTGGTTTGAAAAATTTGATGTAGTTTATGAGTGTAATACTATTCAAGTACTTCCAGGGGAATATAGAAAAAAAGCTAGAGTTGCGATGAGCTCACTTATTTCAAAAGAAGGCTATATTTTAGTTTCTTGTAGAAGTAGAAATGAAGGTGAAAAGGAAAGTGCTATTCCTCTTCCATTAAGTAAAAAAGAGATGGATGAATTTGTAAATATTGATAAACTACAAGAGATTAGCTTCTTAGCATATGATGATACTCAAGAGCCAAGTGTTCCTCACTTTTTTGGTATTTATCAAAAGTTATAAAATCAACTCTTGTGAACTGGTAGTTCAATTGTGAACAATGCACCATTTTTCGTATTTGAAACACTAAGTTTACCCTTTAAACTTTCAGTTATTATTCTATAACTCATATGTAGTCCAAGACCTGTACCTTGTGATGAATGTTTTGTTGTAAAATATGGATCAAAGATTTTATTAATAATATTATCTTCAATACCTTGTGCATTATCTTCAATAGTAATTTTTACTTTTTCTTCACATTTTTCTAGCTTTATTTCAATCCATGGATTTTCAATTTCTCTATGTTTTATCACATCTTTTGCATTATTTAAAATATTAATTAAAACTTGACTTAACTCTCCTGCATATAAATATATTTCCATAGGCTCACTTGGAATTTGTTTTTTTAATTCAATATTATAGTTTATTAAAGACCCAGCGACAATATCTGTTGCAATTTTTATTCTATCTTGAAGAACAACTTTTTTAAGCTCTTTTTTTTCTTTTAAAAAGTTTTGAAAAGTATTAATAGTATCAGATAAATATGTAGTGGTTTTAACAATTTTATCCATACTAAGTGCAACATAATTCATATCTTGTTTAATATCCATTTTATGTGAAAAACTAATATTTGAAGCTACTGTAGAAATAGTACTTAAAGGTTGTCTCCATTGATGTGCAATATTTTCTATCATTTCACCCATTTGAGCTCTTTTAGTTGAAGCTTCTAACTCTTTTAAATTTGTAATGTCAACTACACTTAAAACAAAAATATTCTTATCTTTTATTTCATAATAATTTATTAATGCGTTAAAATCTTTAGAAGAACTTTTTTTAGCAAAAAGCTCAAAAGGAATATTTATAGAATTATTAATCTTATTTTGTAAAACTGTCTTGGATTTATCACTAATAAAATCATATATAGATTTTCCTTTTATACTATTTTTTGAGTCATAATCAAATATTTTTAATGCACTTTTATTTGCATCAATACATTTATTGTTTTTAAAAATTATAATAGCTTCTAAGGTTGAATCAATTAATTTGGTGAAATCATTTAGTGACCTTCTTAATAAATATTGTCGATAAATAAAAAGTAAAACCACTAAAACTGAAATTGCTAATATTTTCCATACTAATTTATAATCTGTAGCTTTTTCATATTTAATAGATATCCATTTATTTAGAATTTCCCTTTTTTCTTCTTGAGTAACTTTTGTAATAACTTTTTCTAAAATTTCTAATAGTAATTTGTCGTCATTCCTAACTGCAATTCCTAATTCCCAAGTTAAATCTACCTTACCAGCAATTTTTATTTCATTATTTTGGGAACTTTGAAAAAATGCACTTATTGTAGGTAAAGTGTCAATATAACCAAAGATTTCACCCTTTGATAGTTTTCTCATAGCCTCTTGCATATCTTTAACTTCAACTATATTCATTTCAGGATATTTCTCTTTTAATATTTCTCCAACAGCATAGTTTTTTATAACTCCAATTGGTTTATGTATAAAATACTCAATGTCTTCAATAAAAGGAATATCATTTTTTGTTGCGACTACTAAAGGTAATTCTAAATATGGTGTAGTGAAATTTAAATACTCTTTTCTATTTTTAGTTTCCATTGCAAAAGATACAATGTCACACTTTTTATTTTTAACATAAGATAGAGTTTGATTCCAAGATTTTGAATTTATTACATTAAAATCTACATCTAAAATTTTTGAAAAAAGTTTAAAATAGTCTGAACTCATACCATCGTGTTTGCCATCTTTATTAAAAAATTCTAGTGGCTTCCAATTTGGGTCTATACATAAGTTTATAAATACTTTTTCATTTAGATATTTTTGTTCTTCAATTGTAAGGTCTATTCGAGAATCAATCTCTCCAAACCACTTTTGATTTAATTTAATAATTTGATCTAAGGATAAGCTTTTATACGATTTATTTATAATTGATATTAATATTGGATTATCTATATTAGAAACAAAATAGTGGTCATTTAATTTATTTGCAAATTCATCTTTTATTATAGAATTAACTTTTAAGAGGTTATAACCATATTTTTTTATGTAATAATTAGCTACATTAGCACTATTTATAATAGCATCAATTTCACCTACACTTAATGCTTTTAATTTATCTTCTAAACTTTCATAATAAACTTTTGTGATTTTTGGATAATTATTAAAAAAAACCTCGTCACTCCAACTTTTTGAAATACCTACTTTTTTCCCAAATAAATCCTTCACACTTGAAATATTATTTGTATCTTTTCTTGTTATATAATTATTTGAAGATTTTGAGTATCCAATAGAATAAGAGAATATTTTTTCTCTTTCTTGAGTTTTATAAATTGTGTGAATTAAATCAAGTTTATTATTCTGTAAATCTTTAAGAAGTTCATCCCAAGGTTTAGTTATATACTTTATTTTCAATCCAGTATCTTTTAGTATCAGCTCTAATAATTCAATAGAAAAACCTAAAGCTTTTCCATCAATATTATAATCATATGGTTCATAATCATACTCATTTGAAACTAAAATAGTTTTTTTATTTTCAATATAAAGTAGTTCTTCTTCATTGAAAATAGTATTTGCAAAAACTAATAATGGTAATAAGAAAATAAATAAAATTTTATTCATAAATTTATCTTTTTTCTATATTATAATTAACTTAAGTAGTTTTCTTAATTAAGTTGTTTCAAATTTTCAAAATCTGTGATTTTAAAACATAGTTTAGTTATTCTATTATTTTGTAAAGATAGACTTCTTAGTCTTTTTAGCTTTAATATCTCAATAGGTATTGAAGATAAATGATTATTTTTTAAATCTAAATTTTTCAATGATTCTATTGATTTTATCTTTTCATCTATTATATTAATTTTATTATCTCTTAAAATAAGACGTTCAAGTGATGTTAAAGAATATATACAATCAGGTACTTTTTCTAATTCATTATTGATATAAATTAGTTTATTTAACTTGACAAGTTTCTTAAAACTTGAGGGTAAATCTTTGATTTGATTGTTTGATAAATAAAGTGTTTTCAAATTTTTCAACTCCCCTATTTCAAAAGGAAGTTTATCTAGACAATTGGCTCTTAAATCTAGACACTCTAATTTTGTAAAATTTATTATTTTATTTGAAATATGTTTTATATTGTTGTTATATAAATAGAGTCTTTTTAAATTTACAAAAGAAAAAACTTCTTTTGGTACTTCATTTAGGTTTTGATTACTAAGATTTAATTCTTCAATATCATTATAATTCATAAAAACATTATAACAGAGTATAAATAAATATAATTTATTGTAAAATAGAAGTAAATAGATTGATAAATAAAGAGATTCTAATGAAATTAATTTTTATATTACTTTTTCTACTAAATTTTCTAAATGCTTCATCTCAAAAAATCACTGTTCAATTAAATTGGAAACATCAATTCCAATTTTCAGGATTTTATATAGCAAAAGAAAAAGGCTTTTATGAGGACATAGGATTAGATGTACAAATAAAAGAATGGAATCACACAATAAATATTATTAATGATCTTATTTCAAATAAATCCCAATTTGCAATTGTTAGACCTTCATCCGTAATTGATATTTCAGAAGAAAAAAACATATTATACTTAGCTGCAATTTATCAATCAAGTCCATTAGTAGTTTTAGCAAAAAAAGAATCAGGTATTAATTCTGTAGAAGATTTTAAAAATAAAAGAATAATGATAATTGAGGATCATATAAAAGATTCTTCTATAGCATCAATATTATCTTCAAATAAAATAAAAATAGATGATATGAAAATATTAAAACACTCATTTAACATAGAAGACCTAGCAAATAATAATACAGATTTAATGGTTTCATACATATCTAATGAACCTTATACCTTAAAAGAATTAGGATTTGAACCTAAGACTTTTAGCTCTCAAGATTTTGGATTTAATTTTTATAATGATCTACTAACTACTAGTAAAAATTTTGAAAAAAACAATCCAGAACTAGTAAAGAAATTTAGAGAAGCTACATTAAAAGGTTTTAATTATGCTTTTTCAAATATTGAGGAGACTGTAAATTTAATTAAACTTAAATATAATAGTTTAAATAAAAGTAAAGAAGCTCTAACTTTTGAAGCAAATGAATTAAAAAAACTAATTTATGATAAAAATGGACTTATTGGCTCAATTAGTACAGACAAACTAATGAAAACTTATGATATGTATAAAGTTCTTGGATTAACTAAACCTAATATAAATCTAGATGATTACATTTATAAAGATATTAATCACAAATATAAATTTACTCATAAAGAGATAAATTACTTAAAAAACAAAAAGAGTATTTCTTACTGTGTGGATCCTAGTTGGGAGCCATTTGAATATATAGATAAAGAAAACAATCACAGTGGTATTACTAAAGACTATTTAAATATTTTAGAAAAAAGACTTGATAAATCATTTAATTTAATAAGAACTAAATCATGGTATGAATCATTAGAACATGCTAAATCAAAAAAATGTGAAGTTTTACTATTAGCTATGAGAACAAATCAAAGAGATGAATACCTAAATTTTTCGGAATCATATCTAACTATACCCTTAGTTTTAACTACAACACTTAGTATGCCATTTATTGAAGATATTAATGATTTATACAATAAGAAAATAGGTATTGTCAAAAGCTATGCATACTATGAGGTTTTCAAAAAGAAATATCCATATTTTAATTTAATTGAAGTTGATAGTATAAAAGATGGTTTACAAAAAGTGAATTCTGGAGAAATTGATATTTATGTAGGAACATTAGCTACTGTAGGAAATCAAATTCAAAAAAACTATTATGGTCAATTAAAAATCTCTGGGAAATTAGATGATAAATTAACACTAGGACTTGCTGTAGTAAAAGATGAACTTATTTTATCAAATATTTTACAAAAAGTTTTAGATCAAATTCCCCCTGAAATTCATAAAAGTATTTTAAACAAATGGTTATCAGTAAAATATGAACAAGCTGCTGATTATAGTTTAGTTATAAAAATTTCAATTCTGGCAATAATATTATTAATCTTTGTTATCTATTGGAATAGAAAAATATCTTTAGCAAAAAAAATCATAGAAAAACAAAATAAAGAACTCCAAATACTTGCAACAATAGATAAGCTAACTGGTATTTACAATAGAAAAAAAATCGATGAAATAACAAACAATGAAATACAAAGAAATAAAAGATATAACCATATATTTGCTTGTGCAATTATTGATATTGATTATTTTAAAAAAGTAAATGATAGCTGTGGGCATTTAGTCGGTGATGAAGTTCTAAAACATATTAGCTCTTTAATAAGCAATAATATTAGAAAAACTGACTTCATTGGAAGATGGGGAGGAGAAGAGTTTTTAGTAATTCTTCCTGAAACAAAAAAAGAAGATATGTTAACTATTCTAGAAAAAATCAGAAAAACTGTTGAAGAAGATACTATTAAAGAAGTTGGTAAAAAAACGATTAGTGTTGGAGCTACTGTTTTTAAAAAAGATGATGATATAAACTCAATTATTAAAAGAGCAGATGAAGCTCTTTATGAAGCAAAGGAGTCTGGTAGAAACAAAATTTGTTTTAAATAGACTCTATACTTTTTTATTAAATTAGTGCTTCAATCCAGTTTACAACTCCATTTAAACTATTAGGTTGCTTTTTAGAGATAAACACATAAGGTTTACTTTTTCTACTATTTTTCACATCATTTTCCATATCAGCTAAATCAATATCAACATAAGGTGCAAGGTCAGTTTTATTCACTATTAGTAAATCACTAAACAATAGCCCTGCACCTTTTTTTCTAGGAATATCAGCACCCTGTGCAACATCAATAACATATACATAATAATCAATTAACTCATAAGAAAAAGTCGCACTAAGATTATCTCCACCACTTTCAACAAATACAATATCAGGATTGAACTTTTCTTCTAGTTCTACTACTGCTTTTTGATTCATGGAGATATCATCACGAATTGCTGTATGTGGACAACCTCCAGTTTCAACACCTAAGATTCTATCTTCATCTAGGTCTAGTGTTTTTTTAAGATAATTTGCATCTTCAGTTGTATATATATCATTTGTTACTATTCCTAAAGAATACTTATCTTTTAGTAAGTTTGTTAAAGACTCAATTAGTGAGGTTTTACCACTTCCTACAGGTCCTGCAATTCCTATTTTTAATGCCATTTTTTTCTTCCTTTAAGTTGCGAACATTTTTGGTTCTAAATTTCTATGTGAGAAAATCACTTCTTCAAAAAGTGGATTGAAATTTGTAATTTTTTCATTAATATTTACAAAACCATAGTTTTGTAAAATATCATCAAATTCAAATAACATTTGTTGTATCTCACTTGGTTTTATTCTTGATATTTTTAGAGTTGTAACTGCTATATTTATAAGATTTTTCTTTGTCCACATCACTATAAAATCTTCTAAGCTAATATCTAAATCATAAGATAAACAAGATAAAACTATAATTTCATTTGCTTCACACTTTTTTTGATCAATTGTTTTAAAATACTGTTTTACAATGTCACTTGTAGGTAAGTTTTTTATTTGTGCATAATAATTTTGGCCTATATCTTTTGAAGCTTTTGCATACTCATAAGTTAAATATGCTCCATAATTTTTATCTAATCTTTTTATAATTGATAATTTATTATCTTCTAGTGCTTTATAAACTTTTTTAATATAAACAAACTCCATTTGAGAATATTGATCTATTATTAAATTCTCTAGATAGACTTTTAAACTTTTTATATTATTTACTTCTTCTTTTATAACATGAGGTTCAAGTCCAAAAGAGTGAACAAAAACACCCGATGGAAAACTTCCATCAAGGATTTGTAAAAATCGACTAAGACTTTTTAGGTTCGATTTTGTAAAAGAATTAGTGTGAGTGATGTGCTTTACCATTTGGTTTAAAGTACCCTTTTGTTTTTTCAACTTTTATTGCATCATTTGAATAACAGTCTTTGATAATATCACTTAAAGAAATATCATCTAAAACTGTAATTTTAAAATCTTCAATCATAACTGGTTGATGACGATTTCCTATTTCATAAGCTGTTTTTGCAAAAGTTAATGCATCATTAAACTCTAAAGTAAAAATCTCATCTTCACTTTTACTAACTTTTATCGCATATCCAGATTCATCAGATAAAACATCATTTTCATGAAGATGTGTAAACTTCACTTTCATAATAAAATTTACGCCCTCTTTTGAAACAGCAGTTAAATTTGGTTTTTGCATATCAAACCATGATAACTCAACCTCATCATCAAATGGAATATCTCTTTTTATTTCAACCATTTTTTTAATATTATTTGCACTCACATTTTCTCCTAAAATAAAAAGTATTTTTTAGCCATTGGCACTGTTTCAACATAGTTTGAAGTAATTAACTCTCCATTTACAGTTACATCATAAGTTTCTGGATCAACTTGAATATCTCCTATGAAATCATTTAATTTCATATCTTTTTTACCAATATCTCTTGTATTTTTAACTGGTAATACTTTTTTATCAATTCCAAGTTTCTCTTTTAAATCTCCACTTGCTACTTTTGAAGTGAAAATTGCACTTGTTTTAGCACTTGCTTTTCCTAAACTTCCAAACATAGGTCTATACATATTTGGTTCTGGAGTTGGTATCGAAGCATTTGAATCTCCCATCATTGCTAAAGCTATAAATCCACCTTTTAATACAATCTCAGGTTTAACTCCAAAAAATGCTGGAGTCCATAAAACTAAGTCAGCCATCTTACCAACTTCTACACTACCAACATGATTATCAATACCACAAGCAATTGCAGGGTTTATAGTATATTTTGCAACATACCTTTTGATTCTTTCATTATCATTATTAGCTTCATCAGATTCTAATGAACCTCTTTGTTGTTTCATAGAATCTGCAACTTGCCAAGTTCTGATAACTACTTCACCAACTCTACCCATAGCTTGAGAATCACTACTAGTAATACTAATAGCACCAATATCATGAAGTACATCTTCAGCTGCAATTGTATTTCCTCTAATTCTAGATTCTGCAAAACTTACATCCTCTGGAATCTTTGGACTTAAGTGGTGACAAACCATAAGCATATCAAGGTGCTCTTCAATAGTATTTTTTGTATATGGTAAAGTTGGATTAGTACTTGATGGTAAAATATTTGCCAATCCTGCAACTTTCATAATATCAGGTGCATGACCACCACCCGCACCTTCTGAGTGGAATGTGTGAATAGTTCTATTTTTAAAACTATCAACTGTGTTATCAACAAATCCTGACTCATTTAAAGTATCTGTATGAATTGCAACTTGCACATCAAAATCATCTGCAACTTTTAGACAAGTATCAATTGCATTTGGTGTACTTCCCCAGTCTTCGTGAAGTTTAAGTCCCATTGCTCCTGCTTTTATTTGCATTTTAAGAGCTTCATAAGATGAACTATTTCCTTTACCCATAAAACCAAAGTTCATAGGAATATCATCAACACTTTGAATCATTTTTCCTATATTCCACTCTCCTGGTGTACAAGTAGTAGCATTTGTACCAGTATTTGGACCAGTTCCTCCTCCTACCATAGTAGTAACTCCACTACTTAAAGCCTCATCAATTTGACCAGGACTTATAAAGTGAATATGTGAATCAATCCCACCAGCAGTGATGATTTTCCCCTCAGCTGAAAGAATTTCAGTATTTGCTCCAATTTCTAAACCTTCAGTGATTCCATCACAAAGATTTGGATTTCCTGATTTTCCAATAGCACTGATAACACCATCTTTGATACCAATATCAGCTTTATAAATACCAGTATAATCTATAATTACTGCATTTGTAATAATAAGATCTGCTACAATTGTTGCAGTTGGACTTTGAGCCATACCATCTCTAATAGTCTTACCACCACCAAACTTACTCTCTTCACCATATGTTGTATAATCTTTTTCTATTTTAGCGATAAGTGAAGTATCTGCAAGTCTAAATCTATCACCAGTTGTTGGTCCATACATTGATGCATATTTTTGTTTTGATATTTTCATCACTATTCTCCTAAAAACATTTTTAAATTTTTCATTGCGTTTGTTTTAGTTTCAACATCATCTAAAAAACCTTCAACTAAACCATTAAATCCACTCATATACCGCTTACCTGTAAAATTTATTAAGTCAATACTTTTTTTACTACCTGGTTCAAATCTAACAGAAGTTCCAGCTGGAATATCTAATCTTTTTCCATAAGCTTGCTCTCTATTGAAATTCAATTCTTTGTTTACTTCAAAGAAGTGATAGTGAGAACCTATTTGAACCGGTCTATCTCCACAGTTTTCAACTTCAATCACTGTAATTTCACTTGAATCATTTAAGTTGATTTCTCCATCACTTATAAAATACTCACCAGGAGCAATATCATTTTTATCATAAGGAATTGGGTCATGAACAGTTACTAGTTTGGTGCCATCATTAAAAGTAGCTTCAACTTGAACCATATGCATCATAGATGCAACGCCAGGAAGAACGTCATTTTCTTTTAATACTTTTGTAGCATCTACCATAAGTTGAGCTACACTTTTGCCATCTCTTGCACCTTCAAGTATATATGAACTTAAAATTGCAACGGCTTCTGGATAGTTTAGTTGTAAACCTCTATCTTTCCTTTCTAATGCAAGTTTTGAAGCAGTATAAATAAGTAGCTTCTCTTGTTCTCTATTTGTTAAAAACATATGGTTAATGCCTCCTTTAGATTTTTATTGTTTTCCTAAAACAAATTTTGATTTGTTTAATTGTGTTCTGTATAGTTCCCATACTTTAAAGATTTTGTCTTTTAGTTCATACATGCTATTTGAACTAATTACTCCAATAATAATTTTTTTACTTTTACTAAATGTAAAACTTTCAAAATCCTCTTTATATAAAATATTCATAAACTCATCACTATTTTGGGCTTTGATATAGATCTTTGCAAATATTTTATTTAAAGAAGATTTTCTTTCAATATAATATTTTAACTCATCACCTTGTATTTCAAACTTTTCACAATACTCTAAATCTTTGTTTTCATAAAAAGAGTTTTTAATTAGCATTGAGGAGAAGTCAAAATTTTCAAAACTTCTACCACTACTTAAAATATCTGTATAAAAAAATGTTGATTTTTCATCAAAACTCATTCTGAAAGTTTGAATAAATTTTGAGTCTTTATATAAAATCAATTCATCATTTATAAACTCTAAATTTGAATTTTCTAGATTGATTTTTATTGAGTTTATTCCATACTCTTTTTTTGATGGATAGATTTTTGTAGCTGATTCTGTTGTAATAATAAGATTTGAGTTAATTAAACTAAATGAGTTTTTTACTCTATCTTTAGGAAAAATCCCTTCACCAATATTTAACAACTTTATATAGTTTTCATCATCGTTAAAATAGTAGTGACGAGATGGTAAGTTTAATTTATCTAAACTAAATTTATCATCTTTAAAATTGAATGATATACTCATATTTTTCCTATATTCTGTAATTAATTGTTAATAATTTTAACAAAAATGATTAGCCTATTTTTTCTTCACCTGTATATAAAGTATACAAATAAAAGAGTGTAAATAGTCATTTTTTGATAAATTGTCTTATGGAAGCAACACTAAAGCAACAAAGTATAAAAAAGAAGTCAAAACTCAATAGAGTTTTTAACTTCTTCTTTTAAAGGAAATAGAATTTATTTTCAATCAATTTTAAAGGCTTTAAATACGCTATCAAATCGAGCTTGTCCATCATTTACAATCAAGTAAGTGTCATTTATTTTTGTCATTCCTTCAAAGTTTCCACCTTCCCAGAAAGCTTTATATAAAACCTCATCACTACAAACACTTTTATTTTTACATTCTTCATTAAGGATTAGTTTTTTTATTGTTATATAAAAATTTACTGATTTATATACTGCTCTTTCTAAAACTAATAAGTTTCCATCACTTGTTGTTTCTATTGCAGTTACTGAAGCCTCTCTATAGTTCTCAGCTTTGAAACTCCAAGAATCACCATGCATATTATATATAGTTTGATCAATATTTTTTATTCCATTTATTGGTTGTTCAACTGCAGTTAAAGTACCTAAGTCATTATGATATGTTAGTGCTTCAAATTTTTTATTAGCACTTTTATAACTTGCATCTTTTAAAATGTCAGGTAATTCATATTTTCCATTTATTACACCATATTTACTTAAAGGATAGATATTTCCATCATTACCTTCTGTTGAAAGTATCAATTCATTTGTTTGTGAATTCATACTTAAACCTTCAGCATCAACAGATGCAAAATCATGAATAATTGATTCAGAAGAAATAAAATCTAAAGTAATTGAATCTTCTTTTAAATCCACACTACATTTATAAAACTTCCCTTTATCTCCTACTATATAAAGAATATTATCCTTGTCATTGAATGCTAAATCAGAAGCTTCATTTAATTGTGTTCCACATCCATTGTCAATAACATTTACCTCAGTAAATTTTGGAGATTTTTCAATAACTCTCTTTTCAGTTGGTACACAACCAGTAAAAAATACAGTAGTAATAAAAATTACTAAAAATAAACTAATATTTTTCATTATTTATCCTTTTTGATTTATCTATATTCCTTATAAAAATAAGTACAAAACAAATAATAACTCCCTAATTAAAATTATTATTTTACATAATGGAACTATATCAGATATTTTATAATTTGTAAATAGCCCTACAACATGTAATTTTATAATTTTAATAATAATATAATGTGGTTATTTGTTGAAGTAATATATAAGTTATTAAGAATACCTATAATTTAAAATGTATGAAATACATAATGTTATATATCTTAAATATAGTTCAATAAAATGACTTAATATTAAAAATCGAAAATATTTTTATACCTTTTATTTCATTTTATGAAGTAGTCTATTTGGACTGAAGTACAAAGTATGGTAAAATATGGTAAAGGAGTTTTCATGACTAGAAAAATGACTATTACACTGGAAGAAGAATTATTAGCATCACTTGATAATGAAGCTTTAAAAAGTGGCAAAAAGAAAACACAAATCATTAGAGAAGCTTTGAACTCATACCTAAATATCAGCTCAAAAGAAGAGAAAATAAAAGCATGGGAAAAAGAAAATAAAGAAGCAATAAACTCATATAATAAAATGGTAGAAGAAGATGGACTTATTTTAAAAAGTTCTAGGATGTTTTAATGGCTCAATTTGATGTATATATAAATGAAAATAATCAAACAAATCAAAGAGTACCATACTTACTAGATGTTCAAAATGATATTTTAAAATCATTAAATACAAGAGTTGTAATACCTTTAGTTAGAGATTTAAAAGGTGTACAAGGACTAACAAAAGAGTTTATAATAAATGATGAAAAAGTATATCTAACAACTGCCCAAATGGGTGCAGTAGTGATAAGTGAATTAAAACAAAAAGTTATAAGTTTAGAAAATGAAAAAGAAGAGATAAAAAACTCTATTGATTTTTTGATTTATGGGTTTGAATGAAAAGGTTCCTATCACCTTTTTTTCATGATATAATAAAAAGAATTATTTATAAGGAGATTTAATGAGTATTGTCATTTCTGTATTAATAAATGGTAGTGTATTTATGGCTTCAGATAAAAGAATTTGTAATGAAGATGGTTCAGTACTAAGTGATAATTTTCAAAAAATTTTTCGATTAAATGAAACTAAATCTGGATATATTGGAATAACAGGAAAAACAAAAGAAGGTTTAGAATTAGTAGAAAAAATTAAATCCTCATATGAAGTTAGTAATGACTTAATAAAAGAATCTGACAAATTATTTAAACAAACTGAAATTACTAATACAGTAAATATTATTGGAGTTAATGAATTTAATGAATTCTTTATTTGGCAAAAAAATAATTCAGGAGAAAGTACAATTCAATATGAACCTAAAATTGATGGTGGAATTGCTTTCAGTATTGCATCAACAGACAATATCGATTTATTTAATGAATATTTTACTAAAAATATAAAAGAAACTGGAGACATTGTTGAATCTATTAAGGGAGTGTTAGAAATTTTGTGTCAGTCTGATAGAATTTATAATTCTAAAGGATTGAACAATGAATCAAACATTTGATTTAAATGAAGCACTTGAACAAATAAAAGCAGGTTCAAAAATAGATGGTAAAGATGGAGTCTTAGCTCCTCTTATTAAACAACTTACAGAAGCTGTATTACAAGCTGAACTTGAGTCTCATTTAACTTCTGAGATAAATAAAAACAGAAAAAATGGTAAATCTATTAAAACTATGAAAAGTAGTGTTGGTGAATTTGAACTTGATGTTCCAAGAGATAGAAATGGTTCTTATGAGCCTCAAATAGTTAAAAAACATCAAACTCATATGTCAGATAATATAGAACAAAAAATTCTATCTTTGTATGCTTTAGGAAATAGTTATAGTCAAATATCTGAACATATTGAAGAAATGTATGGAATGAGTTTTTCTAAAGCTACAATAAGTGCTGTTACTGATAAAGTTATACCATTATTAAAAGAATGGCAACAAAGACCACTTGAATCAATCTACCCCTTTGTGTGGCTTGATGCAATACACTATAAGATTAAAGATAATGGAAGATATATATCTAAAGCTGTTTATACTGTTTTAGGAGTTGGATTAAATGGTAAAAAGGAGATATTAGGATTATATCTGTCAGAAAATGAAGGAGCTAATTTTTGGTTACAGGTTTTAACTGATTTAAATAATAGAGGAGTAGAAGATATACTTATTGCTTCAATAGATGGTTTAAAAGGATTTCCAGAAGCTATAAATGCTATATTTCCTAATACTGAAATACAACTATGTATTGTTCATCAAATTAGAAATTCAATTAGATATGTTGCTTCAAAAAACCAAAAAGAGTTTATGAAAGATTTAAAACTTATTTATCAAGCTATTTCAAAAGAATCAGCAGAAGAAGCATTAGTTCAACTTGAAAATAAGTGGGGTAAAAAATACCCTATTGTAATTCAATCTTGGAAAAACAAGTGGGAAAACTTATCTGCCTATTTTAAATATCCTGAAGATATTAGAAGAATTATCTATACTACAAATATTATTGAATCAATACATAGGCAATTTAGAAAGCTTACTAAAACTAAAGGAGCTTTTCCAAATGAAAATTCACTTTTAAAACTATTGTAAATGGGAATTCAGAATGCAAATAAAAAATGGACTATGCCAGTTAGGAATTGGTCTCTTACAATCTCTCAACTTACAATATTTTTTGAAGGTAGGTTAGATAATCAATTGAGTATTTAAAACTATAAGTATAATAGCCATCTTTTTTAGATGGCTACTTTAATTCTTTTTTGAAGATATAGACTTAATCCATTGCTTACCAACAAAATAAAACATAGTGACTAAAAATATAATAGCACCACCTATATCAAGTATTGATTTTGATTCACTTTCTAAACTATCTAATGTATAAACAAACCATTCTTTTGGAAATGCAAAATCAATCATTAATGCAAATGAAACAGTGACTACAATAATTGAGATAAGATATATTATTAAGACATCATTTCCAAGAATTTTCTTTATAATCCCTGCTGTAATGATATTAGTTGCTGGTGCTGCTGCTAAAAAAATAAAAGCTACTCCAGGACTTACTCCAACTGCTAACATTGATAAAGCAATAGGAATGGCTGAAATAGAGCATACATATAAAGGTAATGCAACTAAAAAAACTAATGCATAAGCGATAAACAAATTATCATTTAAAAATTCAACCCCATTATTTGGAATTAAAAGTAAAAATAAAGTTGCTAATATTAGCCCATAAAACATTGGTTTGGCTAAATCACTAAAAACTTCATTCATTGCATAATCATATGCTTTTTTAAATTGACTCTCTTTTACTACTTCATTAGAAGAAGAACCACAACAAGAAGAACTACAACAAGACTTTTTCTCTTCTTCTTGAATGTCATCATATGATTCTTTTACAAAACTACCAGCAACAACTCCACTAATGAAACTTGAAATAACTCTAATTATTGCCATTGGAAGACCAAATACTCCATATGTAGCTATAATTGAATCAATTCCAGTCATTGGAGTAGTAATATAAAAACTTGTCACAGCTTTTTTAGAAGCACCTTTTTGTCTTAAACTTGTAGCCAAAGGTATTACACCACAAGAACAAAGAGGAAGAGGAATACCATATAATGCCCCTTTTAAAGCACTATATTTATTATCTTCACCTAAATGTTTTTTAATCCAATCTTCTGAAATATATAGGTGGATTATTCCTACAAAAATTAATCCAATTAAAACATATAATCCTATCATTACTGATAGTTCCCAAAAGTTTTGTAAAAAATTTAATATAAATTCCATAGTTATTCCTTGAATAAAAATATTTTTTCTAATAAGCCTATTAAATCAGGGTTATTCACTTCATCAATAAAATAGTAAATAGTTAACCCTTCTCTTGATTTATTCAATATCCCACCATCTTTTAATTTTCTAAGGTGTTGAGAAATTGCAGATTGATTAACTTCTAATATTTCACCAATGTCACATACACAAAGTTTATTGAAGTTTTTAAGTAGTAATACAATTTTTAGTCTAACACTATTTGACAGTAGTGCTAATTTTTCTGATTCTTTTTCTATCTCTAAATGATTATCAGAAATAAAACTCTTAGCTTTTTCAACTTCACTGATATTACTTGACTCTCTATAACATTCTTCACTCATATAAACTCCAATATAATTATATTAGAATATTCTAATATAATAAAATATGTTTGTCAAGTTGATTTATTATTAGTGGAATTAAATTTACAAATAATTATGAATATGATATAGTTTTATTCAACTATCAGGATTTGACACAAAACTCTAAACAGTCTCTCTATTAAAAAAACTATTTATGAAGCTTCTTTAATAGATAATTCAATTTCAACTACTTGTGATATATTTTATTTAAATAAAAACTAAACTGACATATACTTCTTAATAATATCATCACTTAACTGGCTGATTTCACCATTTGCAACTACACTACCTCTATCTAGAACATAAAAGTCATCACCATGACGTCTAGCGAATGGTAGTTTTTGTTCTACTAACATCACTGTGATATTTTCTTCTTTTGTAAGGTAGTCTATTACCTCACCAATTTGAGCTACAATATTTGGTTGGATTCCTTCACTTGGTTCATCAAGTATTAAAAAATCTGGGTCGATACAAAGTGCTCTTGCGATTGCAAGTTGTTGTTGCTGACCACCACTTAAATCCCCACCTTTTCTATGACTCATATCTTTTAAAACTGGAAATAAATCATAGATTTTAGAAGGAACTTCTTTGATTTTATTTCTATTTGATAATACACCTATTTGAAGGTTTTCTAAAACAGTAAGTTGTGAAAATATTTCTCTTCCTTGCGGAACATATCCTATAGCTATACTTGCTCTTTTATGATCTGGTAGTTTTGAAATATCATTTTCATTATAAATCAATCCTCCATCTTTGATAGGAAGTAATCCCATAATTACTTTACTAAGTGTTGTTTTCCCAACACCATTTCTTCCCATAACACAAGTACATCTACCTTTTTTAAACTCTAAATCCAAATCCCACAGGGTGTGACTTTGTCCATAAAATTGATTTACTTTTTCTATTTTTAACATATTACTCACCTAAATATACTTTTCTAACATCTTCATTGTTCTGAATAGAATCCATACTACCTTCTGCTAATACTGACCCTTCATGAAGTACTGTTACTTTTTTTGCGATACTTCTAATAAATTCCATATCATGCTCAACAACTACAACTGCATTATCTTTTGCAAGATTCGTTAAAATCTCTGCAGTATTTTCAACCTCTTGTGGAGTCATACCAGCAACTGGTTCATCTACTAATAATAGCTTTGGCTCTTGCATAATTAACATACCGATTTCTAACCACTGCTTTTGACCATGAGATAAGATTCCTGCATTTTGTTTATAAAGTTCTTGCAAACCAATTAATTTCATAGTCTCTTCGATTTTGTCTTTTTGCTCTCCATTTAGTTTTGAAAAAAGTGTTTTGAAAAATCTTTTATCATCTTTCATCGCAAGCTCTAAGTTCTCAAATACTGTGTGATTTTGAAAAACTGTTGGCTTTTGAAATTTTCTTCCAATACCAATTTGTGCAATACTTGGCTCATCCATTTCTAGTAAATCAACTGCTTCACCAAATACAACATGCCCCTCATCTGGTTTTGTTTTTCCAGTAACTACATCCATCATAGTAGATTTTCCAGCACCATTTGCTCCAATGATACATCTTAACTCACCATAATTAATAGAAAAACTTAAGTTATTTAAAGCTTTAAATCCATCAAAACTAACACTAACACCATCTACTAAAAGGATTCTATCTCCTTTTTTAATATCACCAAATCTTTGTTCATTTTCGTGTTTTAATAGTTTCATATCTACGCCTTTTTAACTTTTGAATTAATTTGAGAGATAAGCCCTACTACACCTTTTGGTAGATATAAAGTAACTACAACAAATAGTGCACCAAGTGCGTATAACCAAACTTCTGGAAGAGCTGAAGTAAAATATGTGCTTGCAAAACTTACTATCATAGCTCCAATAATTGCTCCATATAAAGTACCTCTTCCACCAATTGCAACCCAAATAACAAGTTCAATTGAAAACAGTGGACTAAATACACCAGGATTAATAATACCAACTTGAGGTACATATAAAGCCCCTGCAATTGCAGCAAGTACAGCTGATACTATAAATATAAATAGTTTATACTGCTCAACTTTATATCCTAAGAACCTAACTCTACTCTCAGCATCTCTAATAGATATTACAACACGTCCTAATCTTGAATTTATGATAAATCTACAAAGTAAATACCCTAAAGTTAAAGATAAAAAAGTGATGATTAAAAGCCCTACTCTTGTAGTATCAGCTTGTAAATCAAATCCTAAAATATCTTTAAAGTCTGTAAGACCATTGTTTCCACCAAACCCCATGTCATTTCTAAAGAATGCTAACATAAGTGCATAAGTCATCGCTTGAGTGATAATTGATAGATAAACCCCAGTAACTCTTGATTTAAATGCAAACCATCCAAATACAAATGCTAAAATACCAGGAACTAATCCCACCATTAAAAATGCAAAAATAGGATTATCAAAACCATACCAAAACCATGGTAACTCTTTTAGGTTCATAAATACCATGAAATCTGGTAGCTCTGGGTTTCCATAAACACCTCTATCCCCAATTTGTCTCATAAGATACATAGCCCAAGCATATCCACCTAGAGCAAAAAATGCTCCATGCCCAAGACTAAGTACTCCTAAATATCCCCAAACTAAATCAAGTGCAAGTGCTAAAAGAGCAAATGCTAAATATTTACCTAAAATCGTAACTGTAAAAGTTGAGATATAAAACACTGAATCTGATGGTACAAATAAATTACAAAATGCAACTACAAATACAACAACTGCTAGAGCGCAAAGAACTATCTTTCCACCTTTATCGTTTTTCATAATTTTTAATATTAAAGGTTGTCTTTTCATAAATTAGTCCTCCACATCTCTTCCCTTTTGTGGGAAAAGTCCTCTTGGTTTTTTCTGTATAAATAAGATAATAAATACTAAGATAATAACTTTAGCAAGAACTGCTCCTGCAACTGGCTCGATAAATTTGTTGATTTCTCCAAGAGAGAATGCAGCTATTAGTGTTCCCCATAAGTTACCAACTCCACCAAATACAACAACCATAAACGAATCTACAATATATGCTTGTCCTAAATTTGGTCCTACATTTGTAAGCTGAGATAATGCAACACCAGCAACTCCTGCAATACCAGAACCAATACCAAATGTAGCTGCATCAATATAACTTGATTTAATACCCATAGCTCTTGCTATTGGTCTATTTTGAGAAACTGCTCTCACCTTTAAACCTAAGCTTGTTTTTTTCATCACATATAAAATTGCAAAGAAAACAATCAGTGCAAAAATGATGATATAAAGTCTATTATATGTAAGTGATAATGCACTATTGATTTCAAGTGCCCCACTCATCCAATCAGGAGTTTTTACTTCTTGGTTTAATGGAGAGTAAATACTTCTTACTAATTGTTGTAAAATTAAACTAATACCAAATGTTGCTAAAAGTGTTTCAAGTGGTCTTCCATATAAGTGTCTAATTACTAGTCTTTCAATTAAAATACCAACAATACCACTTACAATAAATGCTGCTGGAATAGCAATGATAATTGAGTATTCAATAAGTCCAGGCATGATTTGTTGGATTGTATATGTTGTATACGCTCCAATCATGATTAACTCACCATGAGCCATATTAATTACTTTCATAACACCAAATGTAATAGCAAGTCCAATTGCAGCTAAAAGTAAAACTGATCCTTGAGATAAACCAAAAAATGCCGTTTCTAATACAGCATAAAAACTTCTTGAGCTTTCTACTGATGCTATTGATTTAGCTGCAACTTTTTTTAATTCATCGCTTGAAGAATCCTTACTTTCGATAGCTTTTAGTGTTGCAAGTGACTTTGAAGAGATAAAATCTCCTAGGTTTTTAACTGCATCTAACTGTACATCACCTGTATAGTTATTTGCAACAATAATATATTTTGCTTCTTGTAAAACTTCTATGATTGAAGAGTCTTTTTCAGTTTTTAAAACTTTATCGATAATCACTTCATCATCTTTTGAAACATTATCTAAGATATTTTTTGCAGATTTTAATCTTTTTTCTTTATTTTTTGAAAATAGATTTATCTGTGCAAGTAAGTTTTTAATAACACTTCTTAATTTATTGTTTGTTTTTACCTTTTTAAAACTATATTTATCCATAGGCTCTAAAGCACTATTTGTTAAAAAGTTTTTAGTAAAGTATTGTTTTCCTTCTTTTTTTTCTAAAACTACAAAAGTCTTATCATCTTTTGTATAGTATAAGTCACCTTGAACCATCTTAGAAAAAAGTGTTGTTAATCTATCATCTTCTGCATAGTTTAAAGCTAACTGCTCAACTACTTTTTGTTTTGTTTTAAAACTTTTTGTATCTAAAGCTTTAATATCTTCTTCAAATGAAGCAGAAAAAACAGATGATAGGATTAATAAATTAAGAAAAATCATTTTGAATATTGTTTTCATTTAGTAGTCCTGTTTTGAATAGATTGAGAATATAAAAGAGAGGAAGAGTCTCTCTTTTATTTTTTAGATTTTATTAGTAGTTTTGACCAGAACACTTTTTAGTAATAGTGTTGTAGTTACCACAATTGATTGGTGCTGTCCAATCTGAAATTACATCTTTAGATGATGGTAAGAAATCAGACCATGCATCACCTGCTACTTCACCTTCAGTTGAGTAAACAGTTTCAAATTGTCCATCTTCTTGAATCTCACCAATTAATACTGGTTTTGTTAAGTGGTGATTTTTAAGCATTGTTGCAGTTCCACCAGTTAAGTTAGGAACAGAAAGACCAATAATCGCTTTAGAAACAGCATCTACATCAGTAGTACCAGCTTTTTCAACAGCTTTTACCCATAAGTTAAATCCGATATAAGTAGCTTCCATTGGGTCATTTGTAACTCTTTTATCATCTTTAACAAATGTTTTCCATGAAGAAATAAATTTATCATTTTCAGGAGACTCTGCACTTTGGAAGTAGTTCCATGCTGCTAAGTGTCCAACTAATGGTTTAGTATCAAGACCTGAAAGTTCTTCTTCCCCAACTGAGAAAGCAACAACTGGAATATCTTCAGCACTAATACCTTGGTTACCTAACTCTTTATAAAATGGTACGTTTGCATCACCATTGATTGTAGAAACAACTGCTGTTTTCTTACCAGCATTTCCGAATTTTTTAACATCAGATACAATTGATTGCCAATCAGAGTGTCCAAAAGGAGTATAATTAATCATGATATCTTCTTTTGCTACCCCTTTAGCAATTAAGTAAGACTCTAAAATCTTGTTTGTAGTTCTAGGATATACGTAGTCAGTACCAGCTAAAACCCATCTTTTAACACCAATTTCATTCATTAAGTAATCAACTGCTGGGATTGCTTGTTGGTTTGGCGACGCACCAGTATAAAATACATTTTTAGAAGATTCTTCACCCTCATATTGTACTGGGTAGAATAATAGTCCGTTTAACTCTTCAACAACTGGTAAAACAGATTTTCTAGATACTGATGTCCAACAACCAAATGTTACATCTACTTTATCTTTAGTCAATAATGATCTCATTTTTTCTGCAAATAAAGGCCAATTTGAAGCTGGGTCAACAACTACAGGCTCTAATTTTTTACCTAAAACCCCACCTTTTTTATTTTGCTCTTCGATTAACATTAAAACTGTATCTTTTAATGTAGTTTCAGAAATAGCCATTGTTCCTGATAATGAGTGTAATACACCAACTTTAATTGTATCAGCTGCATGTGCTAACATTCCTCCGATTAAAGCAGATGCTACTACTGCTTTTGCAAACGTCTTCTTCATGTTTGTGCTCCTTTTTATTTAAGTCCTTTTGACTTCTGATTGGAAGTATAAAATAGAAGTGTTGTTTAAGTGTTGTTTTTGCTAGTAACTATTGAAGTTATTTGTATAAAAAGTATACATACTTCATATTTGCTTTATAATTTTATTTTTGGTTTAATACTGCAAAGGATTTATTTAATATGAAAAACAATATCGATATAGTAATGCTTGGAGATTCAATAACACGTCGAGCTGATTGGAAAAAACTACTAGAAACTCAATGCATACTAAATCTTGGAATTGATGGAGATACAACTTCAGGTATATTAAAAAGAGTTGATAAAGTTATTCAAATAGAACCCAAAACTGTAGTTTTGATGGCAGGAATAAATGACTTATGTATTTCTATTCCCATAGAAAAAGTTTTTGAAACCTATATAAAAATAGTTGAAAAATTAAAATCAACAAAAACTAAACTAATCCTAAATGCAACTCTTATTACTAGAATGCCTGCAGTAAATAAAAAAGTTGCAACTTTTAATAAAATGATAAAAGAATATGCACATGAAAATAAAATAGAATTTATAAATTTAAATAGTGCTTTTGAAGATAACGAACAACTTCTAAGAGAAGACTTGACAACAGATGGTCTTCATTTAGGAGAAAAAGCTTATAAGGTTATTGCATATAAAGTAAAAGGTGTAATATAAAAAAATTTAAATAAAGCTTTTACTTACACTTATCATGTAAGTCCTTAAGCTCTAAATTCAAGGCATTTGATGAGATATAAACCTCCCAAAGAGATAGGACAAGTGATATACACATAGTACCTAAACTAAGGCCAAAAATATCCCTTCCTAAAGTGTAAAATCCTAAAAAAAGTGAAAACATAGAGATAGTACAAAGTAAGATTGAAACCACTCCAAAAAACTGCATCCATTTTGTTAGTTCTAGTCTTTTTTTTAAGTTTTCTATCTGACCTGATAATTCATGTCCACCATGAGTTCTAGCTTGATGACTTATTGATCTGATTAGTTGTCCTGTTGTTAAAAATCTATTTGTATATGCCAAAAGCAATAGCGATATTGCTGGAAATAATAGTGCTGGAGTTGATATTTCTATATCCATAATTTAAACCTTAAAATTTTTAATTTATTTTTTTATAATTTCTACAAGATGCATCATAACCATATGAACATCCTTTTTTTAATAACTCTTTTATCTTATCAATATCATAATTAATACCATAGCTATTATAATACATAACAGCTAGCATATTGCATGCTTGACCGTCTTTTGCTTTACACGCAATTTCAAAATATTTTTTTGCTTTCTTATAATCTTGTTTTACAATTTTTCCTTCATAAAAGATTGAACCAAAATTATAACAACCAAAACTATCACCCAACTTGCAAGACTTTTCAAATAAATCTTTTGCTTTTAATTCATCTTTTTTTACACCCTTTGCATTGTCATAAATTATTCCAAGATTATAACAAGCAAAACCATGGCTTAACTCACATGCTCTTTTGTAAAGTTTTTTAGCTTTTTCATAGTTTTGATTTATTAACTTTCCCTCATCATATAAAACTGCTAAGTTATAACAAGCTCTACCATCATATTTACCACAAGTCTTGCTAAAAAGTTTTATAGCTTCATTTATCTTTCCATTATTTCTTAGTTCAAGTGCTTTATCTACATCATTTGCAAAGAGATTTATTGCAATTAAAAAAATTAAAATTGCTTTCATTTTATATCCTAAAATAGTTTTAATTTATTTTCACATATTCTTAATATTTGTTGATAATCATAATCTTCTACTAATTCTTCAATATGTTTTTTACTGCTTTTATCTAACTCTTTTGATTTTAGCAACTCTTTTATTGAGTCATTATCCATTTGTAAACAAAAGTGCATAAGTTTATCAAAAAATTCTTTTGATAAATTTTCAAATAGAACTTCATCTGTAATTTGTGATTTATCTTCATTAAATGAAACATTTAAATCTAAGTACTTTTGAAGTAGTTGAATTAGTTCTTTTTCATCAACTGGTTTCGCTAAAAAATCATTTGCACCACTTCTATATGCTTTTTGTTTGTCTTCTTCAAAAACATTAGCAGATAGAGCAATAATAGGAATATCCCTTTTATTTAAATCTGCTCTTATAATATTTGTTGTCTCTAAGCCATCAAGACCTGTCATTAAAATATCCATGAAAATCAAATCAATGCTATGGGCTTTGAAAATATCTATGGCTTGTTTCCCGCTACTTGCTTCATAAGTTTTAAACCCATATTGCATTAATATTTGAACTACTAGATCTCTATTTTCTTTTATATCATCAACTACTAAAATTGTTTTATCATCATTTTTATCACTAATTGAAATTACATCTTTTAAGAGTATTTTATCTTCTAATTTTGATTTAGATGACTTTTTATAATCTATACTAAAATAAAATTCACTTCCTTTATTTAATATACTTTTTACATATATATTTCCACCCATTAAAGAAATCAACTCTTTAGTAATAGATAATCCAAGCCCTGTTCCTTGGGAATGATAATCATCTTTCTTTATTTGTTCAAATGGTTTAAAAATCTTTTTTATATCTTTTTTATCTATTCCTATACCACTATCTTTTACTTCAAAAAATAGCTTTCCTTTTTGTTCATAGATATTTAAACAAATACTCCCTTGTTTTGTAAACTTCAAAGAGTTTCCAAGTAAATTGATAAGAATTTGTTTTAATCTTTGTTCATCTGTTCTTATGATCGTTGGAACATTTGAGTCAACACTAAGATTAAACTCTAAACCTTTTGATTCACATCTAAATGCAAACATAGACTCTATGTCTTTTATTAATTCATAAAAATCAAAAGTTTTAGGAACAAGTTCTATTTTTCCTGCTTCAATTTTTGAAAGCTCTAATATCTCATTTATAATATTTAATAAGTGATTTCCACTTCTCTTAATTACATCAAGATTTTTCTTTTCTTGATTATCTAAATTTTTTGATTTTTTTAGAAGTCCTGCAAAACCTAAGATTGCATTTAAAGGTGTTCTTAGCTCATGACTCATACGCGCAAGAAAAATTGACTTTGCTTTATTTGCACTTGTTGCTTCTTCCATAGCAAGTGTAATTTGTTGTTCGCTTTGTATTAGTTTTTCAGTATTTTCTTTAAAAATTTTAACTGAACCTATCATATCTCCAATTTCATCTTGATATTTGTTCTTCTCTAAGTCTACGTTCATATCATTTGATGATAATTTCATCATAACAACTCTTAGTAAATCAATAGGATAAACAATTCTAAATAATATAATAAAAAAAGATAACAAGAAAAGAATTATTGAAAATAACACAATTACATTTACATTAAACTCTTGCTCTTTTACAACAGCTCTTGCTTCATCAACTTTTTGTTTTGTTCTTGATTCAAAAGCTTTATAAAACTCATCAAGTGGTTTCATAATTCTGATTTTTGCTTCATGATATTCATCAGAGTGCATAATATCTCTTGCTAGTTTTAAATTAGGCTTTCCATAAATTGTATATTGACCATTTTCATCTTGAAATATACCTTTAACTGCATTCATAGCTTTATGTTCTAAATTTGTTAAATCATCTGATTCTTTTTTGGATTTGAAAAGTAAATTCAACTCTGATTGAGGGAAGTTAGCTCTTTTCATAAGTTCTTGTAAAGCTACTTTTTCACCTAAAAACTCTGGCTCCCCTTGCCCTAAAGTATAGAAATCCCAAAAAATTCCATTATATCTTTTTGGTCTTGGCTTATCTCCATTTCTAATATCAAAAGTAGTTTTAAACTGTTTCTCAAACTTAGGATTTCCAGTTACAACATATGTTCTTGCCATTCTCGTCAAATCATCACTACTTTGCCTTAACTCTTGTGCTAAAATCAAAGATTTATGTTGCATTTGATAGGCATCTTCTAGTTTTATAGTGGCATTTTGGTACTTATTAATTACAACTGCAACGAAAATAAATGAAACTGTATTTAAAATAAACAGTAACATGAAAAGTCTTTTTAAATTCACTAAAAATCCTAAATTTGTTTTTATATCAATTATTCTATAATCTTAACCAAACCAGCTAATATAAAAGAATAAACACATGGATAAAAAATATACAGTCTTAATTATAGATGATAAAAAAGAGAATCTAAAATATCTAAATGAAATTTTAAAAGATGAGAACTATTTAATAAAGGCAACAACTGATGCAAACTTTGCAATAGAATCATCAAAACTCAATCCTCCTCATCTAATATTGCTTGATATTAAAATGCCTGAGATTAGTGGGTTTGAAGTATGTAATATATTAAAAAAAGATGAATTATTAAAAGAAATCCCTATTATTTTTATTAGTGCCTTAGATGACATTGAAAGTAAAGTAAAAGCTTTAAGTGTAGGTGGAGTTGATTATATAACAAAACCTTTTGAAAAAGAAGAAATTAAAGCTAGAATAAAAACTCAACTAAAAATATTTGAAAAGCAACAAACAATTGAAAAACTACTGACTCAACAAGATTTCTTTTTAAAAAAGATCATTCATGAAATGAATACACCACTAAGTATTATTTCACTAAATATCGATAATCTAGAATCACAACTTGGGCCAAAAGAACAATTTGAAGCTATAAAAGCTTCATCTAAATCACTATCATCAATATATAATGACTTATACTATCTAACAAAAAAAGAGCAAAGAAACCAAGATTTACAAACAATAAATTTAGTAAATTTTCTATCTTCAAGGGTTATGTTCTTTGATGAAATGGCAAATATCAAAAACATAGATATGGGACTTGATATACATGAAGAGTTTAGTGTAACAATGGATAAAAATGATTTAGAAAGAGTTATTGATAATACAATTTCAAATGCAATAAAATACTCAAAAGAAGACTCAATTATAGATATAATATTAGAAAAACATTATATTGAAATAAAAGATTTTGGAATTGGAATAAAAGATGTGGAATCAGTTTTCAATGCATACTATCAACAAAAAAAAGCTAATGTTGGCTTAGGATTGGGATTGAGTATTGTAAAAGACATTTGTGATAATTACAAAATAAAAATAGAACTAAAATCTGATGAAGAAGGAACTTCCTTTAAATACAACTTCCCAGAAAACTTAATAAAAAAAGAGAACTAATGAAAATATTTTTGCTTGAAGATGATTTTTCTTTAAATAAAGTTATAAAAAACTCCCTATCAAACAAAGGTTTTTTTGTTGATAGCTATAGTGATGGATATAAAGCTATAGATATAGTTTTAAATAGCAAATATGATTTATACATACTTGATATAAATGTTTTAGGCTTTGATGGACATAAAGTATTGGAAATCATTAGATCTAATGATAAAGATGTTCCTGTTATTATGATTAGTGCAGAGATTGATATTGAAAATATTAAAAAGTCCTATGCATTAGGTTGTAATGATCATATAAAAAAGCCATTTGATTTTGAAGAGTTATATTTAAAGGTACAATATTTATTAAGTCACTTAACAACTAAAAGCTCATCAGAAACAATAAACTTAGGATATGAGTTTAGTTTTGATTTAATAGAAGAAAAACTTTTTAAACATACTCATGAAATAGAATTAACATTAAAAGAAAAACATCTTTTAACTTTACTTGTTAGAAACATAAATAATACTGTTACAAATGAAATGATTCATGAATATGTATGGGATAGTAAAGAAATGGAAGCAGTTAGTATGAGAAGTATTGTTCATAAACTAAAAAAGAAGCTTAAAAATGGGATGATAATAAACCTTAGAGGAGTTGGATATAAACTAGTGTCTATTGACTAAAGTTTTAATTATTTACTAAAAAGATTTTGTATATAAACTAATTTATCTGGAATAAGTCTATTTAACTCTTCAAGTTCTTCAGTAGATAAATGTTCTTTATCTACTAAGACTTTATCATATGCATTTTGCTGTAAAGAATCAATTAACTCTTTTTTCTTAAATACCTGTTTTAAATGATAAGTTTTCTTTAATTCTACAACTTGTTGAATAAAAGAAAGAGGATTAGTATTTAAGAAAATAAGAGTTTCTTCATTCTTAATATCTTCTTTTATTGAACCGATTGTTTTAGGTAATATAACTTCAAAAATAGAGCCTTTGTCCTCTTGACTTTTTACTTTTATTTGTCCACCAAATAAAGTAGATAGCTCACTACAAATAGTTAAACCTAATCCTGTACCACCAAATTTTCTTGTTGTTGTTGCATCAACTTGACTAAATCTATCAAAAATAGTTTTTAATTTATTCGATGGAATTCCAATTCCTTGATCTTCAACTTTAATTTTAAAATACTCATTTTCATCTAAAATACTAAAATATACAGTTTTATTTTCAGGTGTAAATTTACTAGCATTACTTAAAAGGTTATTTATGATTTGAGAAACTCTTTTTTCATCAGTATCAACAAAATCTAAAGTTTCATCAATACTTACTTCAAAGTTGATATTCTTCGCTTTAAATTGACTTTCAAAACTATTAGATATATTTTCAACTAACTGTTTTAAATTGACTTCTTGGATATCTAATTGCAGTTTCCCTGCATTTAACTTTGAATAATCTAAAATATCATTAATTAAAGTTAGTAAATCTTTACCACACTTGTTGATAATAGTTAAGTTTTTAATATCTTGTAAATTTAAATTTTCTTTTTTATTTCCACACATAATTTGACTAATTACATTTATTGAGTTTAATGGTGTTTTTAGTTCATGACTAATATTTGCCAAAAATTCATCTTTTGATTTATTTGCACTTTCAGCTGCAAGTCTAGCATTATCTAAACTTTGAGCTTTTTGTGTTAACTCTTTAATCATATAATCAAAATTACTACTTAATTGTGAAATTTCTTTTACATCACTTTTTATAGGTTCAAAGTCAATTTCACTTTTTGTTAAAAGTGTAGTTTGTTCAGATAAGTCTTCAATTGGTTTTGTTATTTCATCAGAAAACAAGTTTATTCTTTTAAGTAAAAAATAGAAGAAAACAACATAAAATATAAATAGTAATCCAATTGCTAGATATCCAATTTTATCAGTCAAACTTTTTAATTCTTCAATTGAACTAAACAATTTATCCTGATCTACTAATATCATCATTTTCCAATTTGTTTCTTCAACATTTTCCATTAAAGTTAAATATTTAGTATTATCAATTATTAACTCTTGAGCTTTATCTTCACTTAAACCTTTAAAGTGAGAAGCAAATGGAGATTTATTTTTAAAAATATTATACTCTTCTGGTTTTTCTATTGTTTTTAATAATACATCTGTGTAAAGGTGTTCTTTTAACTCATTTAAGCCAAGAAGCTTTTCAATTTTTTCAGGCATTGCTATAATCATACCTTCTTGATCAACCAGAAAAAGACTTGCATCATAAGGAAGTTTTGCATCTAAAATATTTTTCACAAAAGAATCTATTGTAATATCAAGTCCTGTTACACCTTCTAAAAAGTCATTATTATAAATAGGTACCACACAAGATAACATCCAACCATTTCCTGCAGGATCTAAATATGCACTAGTCCAAGCTGGTTTCTTTTCAGGATTATGCTTTTTATCTGCTAAATAATAAAAATTATAATCTTCCATATTTATATGTGGACCGTACTGCTCATAAACTTTTGGAATAAAAGGATAAAGTCTATTCATATCATCCCAACTATTAAAATATGATGCCATAATTAAAGGATTCGTATCAACTATACTTTTTAAATTTGTATCCATTGATTCTGTAAAGATTGCTTTATCTTTCTCTTTTTGAGTCATTTTTGTATTTGAAGAATAATATAAACTTGAGCCAATTTCATTTGTTTTATAAAAAACACCATTAGGTGCTACATCAAAACTTGGCTTTCCATTTGGTAAAAAAGTATTTTGACTATTTGCAAAAACCAACTCATGTTCTTTTTGCAAAATTGTTGCATATTCAGATATTTGTTTTAATTTTTCGCTAATTTTGTCAGCTTCATTTTTAAGGATACTTTGACTACTATTTTTTGCTTCTTGAAGCATTAAATCAGTATTTTTCGAAGCAATATATTTATTAATAGAAAAGTATAAAATTATAAGTGTAATCTCAACTACTAATATAGGAATTAATGAGAACTTTATAAAATGAGTGGATAGTATCTTTTTTAAAAATTTCTCTTTCATATCTAACCTTTTTTCTTTTTTCTAATCATAAAACTTAGGAAAGGTTTATCCTAAGTTTTTACCATCAAAGTTATTTTGGTTTACACCATTTACAACATCTTCTGATATTTTTTGAGTTTTAATAGCAATATCGTTTGTTTCTTCTGCTATTGATGCATTTTCTTGAGTAAATTTATCTAACATACTTACTGCATTTGAAATTTGTTGTATTCCTAAACTTTGTTCATTTGCTGCTGTTGCAACATCATCAATTAAATTACTTGTATCTATAATTTTACTTTCTAATGTTGCAAAGCCTTCAATCATATTTGCACTAATAGCTTTACCACTATTAGCCTTTTGAGTTGCAGTCTCAACTAAATCTTTGATATCTTTTGCAACTTCTGCACTTCTTGCTGCTAAATTTCTAACTTCTTGTGCAACAACAGCAAAACCTTTTCCAGCTTCACCTGCAGTTGCTGCTTCAACAGCTGCATTTAGTGATAAGATATTTGTTTGGAAAGCAATTTGATCAATCATAGTAATAGCTTCATTTATATCTAATACTGTGTTATTAATATCATCCATAGAGCTTGCTGTATCACTTGCTAGTTGTTTACCTTTTTCTGATGAATTTCTAGTCTCATTTGATATTGAACTCATTTGTTGAGCTTTAATATTTGTTTGTTCAATATTACTTGTAATCTCATCAATAGAAGCAGCTGTTTCTTCTAACGAAGCTGCTTGTTTAGTTGCATTACTAGTGATAGTTCTTACACTACTTGATAAATTATTAGCACTATGTTTTAATGAAAGCCCATCGTTTTGACTAACTTGAAGCATTTTAGTAATCATATCATTCATATGCATTATTTCAGTTCCAACTTTTCCTGAATCTGAACCAAGTTTTACAGTAAAATCTCTATTTGAATAACTCTCTAAAGCACTAATAATATTATTTAAGTCTTTACCAACTTGTGTTTGAAGTTGGTCTAACATATGATTTAAAATATCTTTTAATTCATTTAATGAATCTGTAGTAGTAGATTTACTAACTCTTTTATCAAATTTACCTTGAGAAATTGTTTGAGCTACATCTTTAACATCATCAATTAATCCCATATCTTGCTGTGTAGATATTCTAATTTTATCAACGTTTTCATTTATTGAGTGTGCCATGACACCAAACTCACAAGTTGTATTAATATCAATCTCTTTTGTTTCAGATTTTTTTGTATTTAAAAACTCAAAGAAACTTTCTAATCCATTAGATATTTTTTCTAAATAAGTATTTAACTGTTTTAAAGAAATTAAAATTATCAATGCAATAACAATTAAACTTAGAATTGAAGATATAATAGAAACATTTCTAATAAAGTTAGCATTAGCTAAATACTCTTCTTTTGGTGCAGAAATTACAAAAGTCCAATTCGTAGCTGTATCTTTTAAGTTAAATGGTTGAGAATAGTAAAGAGATATTTCTCCTGTAGTAGATGAATCTTTAAAGAAAAAATGGTTTTCCCCTTTTTTACTTTTTTCAAGCATTGCTACATAATCTTTATCATTTTTTATCACATCAAGTAATTTTTTATTTTGAAGTTCTTTTTTAGGATGTCCAATTATTATTCCATTATTATCAACAATAAAGCCATATCCATTTTCATATAGCTTAATACGAGAGGCTAAGTTAGATAAACCTTTTAAAAGAAAATCTACACCTACAGAACCAATAAACTCATCATCTTTATACATAGGAACTGTAACAGATACAAGTAATTGATTAACTCCAGCAATTTCCCAAAAGTAAGGTGCGGTTATAAAAGTTTTTCCCGCATCTTTAGGTCCTTTAATCCATCCTTTTGACTCATCATATGGAGCACCAGAAACAATTTCAAAACCATTTTTTGATTTTGAAATAAATGGATGAAAAATTCCTAAATTATCATATAGATCTCCAGCATTAGAACCTTCAGCTTTTGGTGTTAGTTTTTCTCCATACTTTGGACTATACCAAATACCATTAATAGTATCATTATTATTTAAAATAGACTTTTGTAAAGAGATCATCTCATCTTTATTTATTTTGCTATTATTAACAGCTGCAGCTTGAACTCTAGAAGCAAATGACTGAGCAACTGAAATGGCTACATTTAATTCAGATTGTATCGTCATAGCATTTTTTGCAGCAAATGCTTCTCTAAAGTGTTCTGCATCTTTTTGTGCAGCATCATATGAAAATTTTACGATAGCAAAAGAAGCTAATCCTACAACTACAAAAACTGTTCCTAAAATATTAACTAAAAGTTTTTTCCCAAAGCTAGATTTCTTTTTCATTTTCAATTCCTATGTTTTTCTAACCTTATAATATCATAAAAAGAATCAAATAACTATAGCAAGTCTAACAAATTAGTGTTTTTAAAAAAAAATAATTTAAATTTAGCAGATTATAGGGAGTCCCTATAATCTTTTATAAGAAGATGTCAGCCATTTGATTTTTATACCAACCTTTTGCATACTCTGCTTCTTGAAGTCTGAAACTAGCATCTGCATTAGTTGGACTTAATCCACCTGAACCTTTAACTTTTACAATTTTATCTTCAAATGCTTCATAAACAGCTGCAACTGAAATCCCATATGAAGGAGAGACTAAACTATAACAAGTGTTAGCTAATTTTGGAGGATTAACTGGTGCTTGTTTTTTTAGTAATCTTGTAATTTGCAGTGCAGCAATTTTACCTTGAGAATTTGCAGAAAAACCAGATTTTGGCATAGATGCTGAAATTGAAGCATCACCAATAACATGAACATTTTTCGCTAATTTAGATTCAAATGTTTTAGTATTAATAGGACACCAATCACCATCTGTTAAACCTGAATCAAATGCAAGTTGTCCAGCTTTTTGATTAGGAATATAGTTTAAAACATCAGCTTTAATTTCTCCATCTTCCGTTGTTAAAACTCTATTTTTTGGATCAACTTTTGAAACTTTTCCACCAAATTCTGCACTTCGCCACTCAATCATATCACCATATAGTTCTTCCCAACCACCAGTAAATAGACCTTGTTTAGAGAATTTATTTTTTTGATCTAAAATGATAATTTTTGAATTAGGTTTATTTGTTTTTAAATAATGGGCAACTAAAGATATTCTTTCATATGGTCCAGGAGGACATCTAAATGGATTTTCAGGAGGTACCATTACATATGTTCCTCCATCTTTCATTTTTTCAAGTTGTTCTCTTAACAATGAAGTTTGTGCACCTGCTTTGTATGCATGAGGAGAATAAAGCTCTGAGTCTTTTTCATAACCCTTTTCATATTTAAAATCAATTCCAGGAGAAACAATAGCTCTATCATATGCAATAACTTGACCATTTTCTAAAATTACACTATTAATACTTCCATCAACTTTTTTTACTCTTTCATGAATAACTTTAATATTGTATTTTTTTTCTAATGTTTTATAATCATGCTTAATATAATCGATATCATTAATTCCAGCAATAACTGTATTTCCAAAAGGACATGTATAGTATTCTTTGTTTTGTTCAATTAACACTACTTCAACTTCTGAGTCAAACTTTTTAAGATATTTAGCAGCAGTTGCTCCACCAAAACCACCACCTACAACAACAACTCTTTTTTTATTTTTAGGTAAACCTACAGATGTCAATGAGTTACATGCTGTAAGAGATAAAGCAAAAGTTCCCACAAGTAATTTATTAAAATTTCTTCTATTTAACATAATCGACTCCTTTATCTTTTTATCTTAGAAAAATAGTACGACACTTGTTCTAATTCAGCATCGGTAAAACCTTTAACATGCTTTTGCATCATAGTTCCAGTTTTTTTACCATTTTTATAATCTAACAAAGTTTGATACATAACAGCTTTACTCATACCAGCAATATATGGAGTGATTGCTTCTGATTTACCATCTGTTCCATGACATGAAGCACATGAAAGGGATAACATTTCACCTTTTACAGGGTCATAATCTGCAGCAAAAGAAATACTGCACACAGCTACTAAAGACAAAAGAAGTTTCTTCATAATCAATCCTTTTAAATTATTATTAAGTATATTTTAATCTTTTAAAGTAGCAATTGCATAGTATTTTTAGAAAAATCTATAGATATATAGTCTTATGAGATTTAAAGTAACTTATCTATTTTTTTATTTGAACTTATTATTCTTTCTAAATTAATCTCTTCACTTAAAATTAATGAATAAACTGTATTTATAATCTTTTCTAAACTTATTTCTTTTGCTTGTTGATTAGCAAATAAAAGCATATTAACACCTGAATTAATAGCAAGTTTTAAAGTCGTTTTTAAATCATAATGTTTTGAGATTGCGTACATCTGTAGATCATCAGTTATAAGTACACCTTTAAATCCTAACTCTTTTCTCAATAACTTTGTATTAATATTATAAGAAAGTGTTGCAGGGTATCTGTAATCTAAATTCTTATTATAAACATGAGCAGTCATAATCATATCTACATTTTTGTTTTTGATAAACTCTTTATATGGCTCCAGCTCTTTTTTATTCCAAGTATTTGTAATATCAACAAATCCTTTGTGTGAATCAGCCAAAGATGAACCATGACCTGGAAAGTGCTTTAAAACAGAAATTACATCTTGTTTTTTTAACTCATCTACAAAAACTGAGGCATATTGAGTAACTTTTCTTGGGTTTTTGCCATATGATCTTCCAAGTTTATAAATTACAGTATTGTTTTTATTTACAGCCAAATCAACAACTGGTGCAAAGTTAAGATTTACTCCATTAAAGCTTAACATCGTTGCTAAAGAGGAGTAAGACTCTTTTGCAAAAGCAATACCTTTTGTACCTATTTCTTTTGCTTTTAAAGTATTTTCAAAGCCATTTGACTTTTTCATTCTTTGCACTATTCCACCTTCTTGATCAATTGCAATTAAAAGTTTTCTTTGTGTAATTGACTGAAGTTGCGAAGTTAGGTTCTTAAGCTGTTGGGGATTTTTGATATTTTTAATCTTCTTCTTATTTGTGGGATCTTTATCAAAAAGAATAACACCACCTAAACCTAAATTAATATCATTATATATTTTGTCAGTACTATTAATACTTTCACCTTTAAAACCTAAAACAACCATCTTTGCAATCATTTTTTCAATTTTTTCTTTAGTATAATTTTCATTTGCACCTAGTACTGATATAAGAAGTATTGGTAGAATTAATTTTTTTAACATTTTGCCTCTTTATTTTTATTTATAATTTCATCTTATTTGAATAAGTATTAATAAGATGAGGATTTTTTTGTAAATAAGATATTACCTCATCTATTTCATTTATTAACCTATTATTATCTTTAGTTAATGTCCCTGCTAAGGCATATGAATTTGATACATGGTTGGATCTAAATATTACTTTGTTTTTAGGATTTAAATTCTCTAAAAAAAGTTTTTGTTCTTTTAGCATCTCTAGCTCATTTAGCATTTGAAATTTACCTTCAAATCTTTTTTGAAATTTCTCATATGTATAATCAGTTAACATTAATTGCAAGGTAGATAAATAAGTAATAGTTGTATTGTTTATTATATCTGCACTATCTTTTATATGTTCAGATGAGTACTCTTTGCCTGCTATACCTAAAATAACAGTTGCTGATATTTTAATATTTGCTTTTGATACTTTATTTAAGCCATCAATCATTTTTTGATTGCTTATTGGCTTTTGGATTTTTTTAAGAATATTATAATTACCTGATTCTATTCCATAATAAATCAAGCTTAAACCATTTTGTTTAAGTAAAGTTAATTCTTCCAGTGTTTTATCATATAAGTTAAAAGCACTTGCATAAATACTCACTCTTCTTAGTTTTGGAAATTTTTTGTATGCATATTTTAAAATTTCTATTAAATGAGTTGTTTGTAAACTTAGGGCATCACCATCGGCTAAAAACATTTTTGTTGCATTTATATCAATAGAAGATAATTTATCTATATCTAAGAAGACTTCATCTAAAGCTTTAACTTTAAACTCTTTAGTTTCATACATTGTACAAAAAGTGCATTTATTAAAGCTACAACCTAGTGTTGCTTGTACTATTACAGAATAGGCCTCAGCAGGAGGCCTATATAAAGGTTCGTGATATAAAATCATATATTATTCAGGTTTTTCGATATCTTTTAAAAGATATTTTTGAGAAGACTTAACAGATAAATATCTAACTAAAAGTAAAAATAAAATCACTCCAGATAGTATCATTAAATTATAGTTCACAGAACTTGCAAAAATTGCTTCAATTGAGTTTAATTCTTCAACATTAATTTTGACAACATTAACAATAAACTCTCTTAATGCTAAAATAATAAAAGCATCTACAAGTAAACTCATAGTAACTCTTTGCTCTCTTATATAATTTACAACTGCTCTTACAATTTCTAAAAAGATTATGAAATAAAGCATATATATAATAAACTCCATTAGCATATTTGTAGCTAATGCAATTAGAAATAGAGTTGACGCAATTGCCATTTCAATATAAAACTTATCTTTAAAAAACCGTATAATTGTATTTTTCATAATTACCCTAAACTAAATTTTAACTTTTATTGCTAACCACTCTTGAGGTATCTGACTAATTGAGTTATTTGCCATAAAAATTATTGAGGCTATCATTGCTCTTGAGCTTGTATCTCCACCTACTTTTGCATTTTGAATTAATAAATCTTTTAAGTTGTTATATTTACATAAAAGATGAATTATTCCACTAAAACCTTCATCAATATCACAAGCAGGACCAAAATCTCGTAATGAATCATATGTGTCACTATCTTTTGATTCTAAACCTCTTGTAATCATTTTTTGAATTGAAGTATCAAACTCATCTTTTAAAAACTCAATAGATTCAATTACATTTTTACCATCCATTACCATAAGTAATAACTTAGCAAAAAAGTTTCCACATCTAACTGTTTTAGAGTTATTATGTGTTGTTCTTATTAACTTCTCTACATTTTGTAAAAAGTCGTTTTTATCTTTTGAAACCATTAGCAATGGTGCTATTCTTCCAACTATTGACATATCAGTTGATAAAGAACCTGATGGGAAAATTCCATTTGCAATATTTTGCATACTCTGTCTTGATGCACCATCTAAATAACCATCATATGTTTTCATTTTTTCGTACCAATATTTAGCAAACTCTTTTTCATCAAAGCTATTGTTTTCTTTTATAAAATCATATAGCCATATAGTTTGATCACCATAGTGAGTAAACTCACCTGCAACCTTTCCTTTATGCCATATTGCTAATGGTGCATTTAAAACTTCCCAGTTTAAAATATTTTTTGCTAACTGACTTTCATCATAAACCCAATGACTACCAAGTGAGTATGAATCCGCAACAAATGAAGTTAATATTAATTCTTTTACTTTTTTTTGATCAAACATTTTTTTCTCCAAGACTAAAAAAATTATAATTTTTGTATTCTACCAAAACATATATAATATGCCCTATTATTTATTCCAATTTTTATAGTTTGTAAAAACAGGATTTTGATCTTTGAATTCATCTTTATCAAAATTATATTGATAAGAATCCATATATGAAACTAAAATATCGTAAGATTTTCTCAACTCTAAAAACTTCTCTTGACTACCTTGTGGCATGTCAGGATGATATTTTTTTGATAGCTTTAGATATCTTTTTTTTAAATCTTTCTTTGATGTTTTAGTTAAGATACCTAAAGTATCAACTGCTTTCTCAAACTCTTCGTAATCCATAATAATCCTTAATAACTTTATTATTTTACTTAAGTATGTTGAATATTTACTTTATTTGTTTAAAATAGGGTTTTAAAGTAATATAAATTTAATAATGCTATATTTTGAAACAATAAATAATCCAAGGATAGTTATGGAATATACACTATATTATGTTCATGATCCTATGTGTTCATGGTGTTATGCTTTTAAACCAACATTAGATGAAATAAGAAAACAATTAAACCCAAAGATAAAACTACAATATGTAGTTGGGGGATTAGCTAAACACAGTGATGAAATAATGCCAAAATCAATGAAAGAAAAAATTGAAAATATTTGGTACGAAATAGAAAATCAAGTTGGAACAAAATTTAATCATGATTTTTGGAAAGTTTGTAAACCAAGAAGATCTACATATAGCTCTTGCCAAGCAACAATATTAGCTCGAAAAGACAATAAAGAAGATGAAATGTTAAATGCAATACAAAATGCATATTATCAAAGAGCTATGAATCCAAGTAATAAAGAGACTCTTGCCACTTTAGCCCAAGAAATAGGAATGAATAAAGAAAAGTTTCTAAAAGATTTAAATAGTGAAAAAATTGAAGAAGATTTACAAGATGAGTTAAATCTAAGAAGGTCTCTAAATATTAGAGCCTTTCCTTCATTAGTTTTAGAATATAAACAAGAGTTATACCCTATTCATATAAAATACAACAATAGTAAGGAAATGTTAAATCATATTAATGATTTAGTTAAATAAAGAAGTATAAACTTCTTTATCTAAACTATTACATCAATGGATCAACTAAACTTAAACCATACATTCCAATAAGACCAATAATTCCAGCTACTAAACAATAATAAATTGTAGGAATAATTGTCTTTCTTAAAGTCTCACCTTCTTGGTCAAGTAAACCAACTGTAGCACTTGCTGCAACTACATTATGAATAGCAATCATATTACCTGCTGCTGCTCCAACTGCTTGAAGTGCAACCATAAACGCTGTTGAAATTCCAAGGGCATCAGCAACACCGAATTGGAATTGACTTAACATCATATTTGATACAGTATTACTCCCTGCAATAAATGCTCCAAGAGCACCAACCATTGGAGCAAATAAAGGATAAATATCTCCAACGTTTGCAGCTACATAATTAGCCATTGCAACAGGCATTGACTCAAATCCTGAAGCATTAATTCCAGAGTTAATTAAAATTCTAACTAAAGGAATTGTAAATATAAGTACAAATCCTGCACCAATCATTACTTTTGAAGACTCACTTAGGGCTTCTTTTAATTCTTTAAACTCCATTTTATGTAAAAAGTAAGTAATTATTACTACAAATACTAAAATTCCACCAGGTAAATAAAGTGGTGAAATTGTATATCCAACACCCTCGCCTAAAATATCTTTAAATGGTATTACAATAGAAGTTACAAATGCTTTTGCGTCAGAACTAACTCTAGTTAAAACTAAAATTAAAGCAACTAAGATATAAGGTATCCAAGCAACTGCAATTGACATTGGCTCTTTTGGACTCATTGCATCAAGCTTAATCTCTAATTTACTAATCCAAGAACTAGGCCATTTATCAACTGAAGGAAAATCCCAAGATTTTTTAGGAATTAAAAAGCCATGTCTAGCTGCAAATATAACAATAGGCAATCCTACAAGTGCACCAATTAGTGATGGAAATTCTGCCCCTAAAAATACTCCAGTTAAAGCGTAAGGAATAGTAAATGCAAGTCCTGCAAAAATTGCAAAAGGTAAAATATTTAAACCTTCACTCCATGATTTATTTTCACCAAAAAACCTTGTAAGCATTATTACCATAAATAAAGGAATTAATGTTCCAACAATTGCATGGGTAATAGCAACTTGTGAAGTAATAGTTTGTAAATAAACATCCCAAGAACTACCCATAGTTTGTAGAGTTGCTCCAATACCTTCAGAATCAAGTCCTTTATTTACTCCAATTAAAATTGGTGTTCCAACTGCTCCAAAAGATACAGGAGTACTTTGAATCATCATTCCAACCATAACTGCTGCCATTGCAGGGAATCCAATAGCAACTAACAGTGGTGCTGCAATAGCAGCAGGTGTTCCAAATCCTGAAGCACCTTCAATAAATGATCCAAATAGCCAAGCAATAATAATTACTTGAACTCTTCTATCTGGGCTTATATTATTAAACCCTTGCCTAATAATTGCAATAGCTCCTGAGTGCTTCAAAGTATTAAGTAATAATATTGCACCAAAAATAATCCATAACACTGCAATAGTAATTAATAAACCTTGTATTGTTGAAGCAAATACCCTATTAAGAGATACCTCCCAAATAAATAATGCAATGACAACTGTTGAAATATAAACCAATGGCATTGCTTTTTTAGCTGAGATTCTCATTCCTACTAATAAAAATCCAGCTAAAAGAATAGGTAAAGCAGCATAAAATGCTTGTAAGCCTAAACTCATAATACATCCTCCTAGTTTTAATACAATAAGATTAGAACTAAAAAATGAAATTCGTATGATAAACAGTAAAAAGTAGCAATAAAATAGCAAATTCATATTTTATATGTTAAGAATTGGTTAAATCTTTTTGCTTAATGTACTTATAGTGTAAAAATACTATAATACGTGAAATTTTAATTAGGATTTATTTTTTTATGACAAATAATACATTTATATATATTTTTAATAGATTAGTTAGATTAGCAATACTATTTTTTATTTTATATCTAATTTTTACAAATTTTGGAACATTTTTAATGATACTAGGTGTAATCTTTGCGGTTATTGCCTTTTTAATTTATAACTTTAAGAAAAAGATGAAAACAAGTGGTTTTCATTTTAAATTTGACAACAGTTCATTTCAAAATGGCCAAAATTTTAATTTCAATGACTTTAGAGGCTTTAATCAACAAGACTTTTCAGGGTTTGCAAATAATCCTAGATTTGATGAAGTTCAACAAGCAAAAGAGTTCTTTGGGTTTACTCATTCTCCTACAAAAGAAGAGATAAAAAAAAGATATAAAGAGCTTGCAAGAAAGTACCATCCAGATATAAATGAAGGCAATGATACAAAAATGAAAGAGCTTAATCACTTTAGAGATGTTTTAATTAAAACAGTTGAATAAATCTACAATAATTACACATTAATAAATTAGACTAAAATAAAAAAGGTTTATACAAATGAAATTAATTATAACACTAATGCTTTTTATAAGTGTATCATTTGCTAATTATTCAGTATATTTTACAGGGATTAAACTTGGTGTTGCAAAAAACTTTGATACATTAAAAGATAACTACTTAAAAGCTGAAGTTACAAATTCAATAGCAAGATTTTTGTTAGGAAAAGATACTTTTGTATTCTATGATGAAAACTTTTCACTAAAAAAAGATACTGAAAACATTAAATACAAAAAAGACAAATATGCAATTATAGAGATACTGAAAAGAGCTTCAAATAACAACATAAAAGATGAAAGAATTCAGTTAAAGAAAGATAAATACATAGATGTAAAATTTGATAAAAATTATAAGTTCACTTATACTTCAAAAGGTAAAATAAAAAGTAATGGTTACTTTATTATGAAAGAGGGAAAACTAATTAAATTAGTTGAAAATATAAATAATATAGAAATTTCAAAAAATGACTAAATATCCTTGACAAATGAGTAAAAATCCAATATAATTGCGCCCTATTTAGTTCGGGGCGTAGCGCAGTCTGGTTAGCGCACCTGGTTTGGGACCAGGGGGCCGGAGGTTCGAATCCTCTCGCCCCGACCACTTAAATCACAAATTAAAAACTTTCAATATCCCTAATTTCAGATCCAGAAAGCTTTTCCATTTTCATTTCAACTATATCTAAAAATTCTTGACGATTTTTTTCATCCATATTTGTATACAGTATTTCTAAAATATACTTAATTCCATTTGCATTTATTTTTTTTACACTAGCTAAATAGTGAACAAATGATATGATTTTTACATCGTTAATAGAGTAAAGTTTTTTTGTTTCTTTTTTAGGAGGAAATAATCCCTTATCTTCATACATTTTTAGTGTTCTTACTTTTGCAGTAAGTAATTCAGCGATACTACTTAAAGGTAGTATGTCTTTGTCATTATTTAATAAAGCCAATTAAATATTTCCTTTTTAACAATTATACTATTTTTATATTTAGAGTTTATATTTTAAAAGAGTTTTAAATAAGGGAAAGTTCCCCTATTTAACCTATTTAGCAGATTTTGCTTCTTTAATCCAAGTATCAACTTGTTTTTTATTATTTTCTAACCATTTTTGAACATGTCTTTTAACATCTTTTTCTTTATTTTGACCATTTGCCATAAGCATGTTTTGACCAGATACATCATTAACATCTAATTTGATAATTTCAAATAATCTTGAGATATCTTTATGATCTTTTACATTTGCACTTGCAACAATCTTTTGATGATTTACATTAAATCCATAATCTGCACCATTTCCTAATTTAGTAGACTTAGTATTAGGATTAGCACTATGTGTCACTTGTAAAAATGTTACATCTTTACCTGGAACTAATTTACCACTTACCCAATAAGGAGTCCATGTATAGTAAAGAATTGATTTACCAGTTTTATAATTAGCAATTGTATCTGCAATAAGTGCTGAATACTCACCTTGATTATGCTCAACAATATCTCTCATACCATATGCATCTAATTGATGTTCAATAACTTTTTCACATCCCCAACCTGCATTACAACCAGTTAAGTCTGCTTTACCATCATTATCTAAATCAAATAATTTAGCAATTTCTGGCTTTTTTAAATCATTATAGTATTTAATATTATACTTATCAGCAGTTTTTTTATCAATTAAATAACCTTGAGCACAATTTGCAATAAAATTATTTTCAAATTTAACTGCCTTATCTTTTCCAACAACATCAATTTTACCATTATGTAATGGATCCCAAGATGAAGCTAGAAAATAAACATTCTCACCCTTTGCATTATTTGCAATCTCTTGATATGCAATATCATAGTTTACGTCATTTGTAGTTGTAACTTCATGTCCCATTTTCTTTAGGATTTCTGATACAATTTCCATTTGGAATGCCTCTTCAGCAATATTTGTTTTAACAGCAGTTACATTTGCTCCAAATAATGTAGTTGATACAGCAACTGATGCTAATCCACTTACTAGTAATTTTTTTAAATTCATAATTCTAATTCTCCTTAAAATTTATAAGATACATAAAGTCTTGATTTATACTTACCAAATCCTGCATTATCATTTAAATCAGCATATAATAACCTTGCAGAAAGTGCTTTTGTAAATTTATAATCTACAATAACATCTGTTTCTTTACTATCTCCACTATTTCCAATTTCCCAATTAGCATGAATAAAGCTTGCAGATAATTTATCAGTAAACTTATAAGAACCATTTATACTGTAAGCTTTTGTATCAGCATCATATACTCCACCATACATCCAAGTCCATGTATAAATATAATCAGCTCCGTTTCCTAATTTGTATGCAGAAACTCCACCATCTTCAGAAACTTCACTATATGATGCCCCTAATGATAAATTACCAATACTAGTAGAAGCATTTAAAGCATATAAGTATCCATCTCTATTAGAAAGATAATAATCTGTATCTGTAGTATTTTCATCATCAGAACCATAATATTGAGCACCTACTTTAAATGCACCAAAATCGTATGAACCATTTAAATAATAAAGAGTAATATCTTTATCATCATTTGTAAATTTTGTAGCTTGAACATATTGAGCTGCTAAACTTAAATTTTCAATTGAATTATTTGTTACATAAATAGAATATACACCATCACCTAATTTATTGAAATCTGAAGGACCTTCATTTCCATCTGTTCTACCTTGAAACTTAGTTACTAATGCAGCTGTAATTGTAGTATTTGGTAAATCTGTATTTTTTAAAGTATAAGCTTCAAATGATTCTTGAAAAATTCTACTACCAGATCCTGCAACTAATGGAGTTGAGATATATTGTCTACCAACTTTTGCTGTTGTATTTCCTCTTGTATACTGTAAATATGATTGAGACATAACAGCACCTGAAACATTCTGGTCAGAATCATATGCAGTTGGATTTTCATCTAAATCTTCTGCAGTTGTACTTGCAACTTGAAAAGTTACTCCAGCACTTAAACCATTAAAAGCTCCAGTTTCATAAGAAAGGTTTCCACCATTTGTCCAAATATTTACTGTTTTAGAAGTATTACTCTCTTTTTGATAATATTGAGATTTAATCTCACCACTTACTTTACCTTCTGAAAATGCCTCAGCTAAAGTATCTGCAGCAAATGCTTGTGTTGAAATTAGTGCAAGTGATGCAACTAAACTTAATTTTTGTAATTTTTTCATTATTTTCCTTTTCCTAGTAATTTTAATACAAAACCTATTGGCCCTTTTTGAAACCATTTAGTTTTGTCTGATTTATCTTTTTGTCCCATAGCTTGTGTTAATCTATCAAGAATAACTGCTAGTAAAACAATACCTAAACCACCAACTGCAGCAAGACCAATGTCTAATCTTCCTATTCCTCTTAGTACCATTTGACCCAATCCACCAACTGCGATCATTGAAGCTATTACAACCATTGAAAGAGCAAGCATTAGTGTTTGATTAATCCCTGCCATAATTGTAGGCATGGCTACTGGAATTTGTACTTTCCATAACATCTGTTTTGAACTTGCACCAAAGGATCTTGAAGCTTCAATTAAATCTTCAGGTACTTGTCTAATACCTAAGTTTGTAAGTCTAATTAATGGTGGAAGTGCAAATATAATTGTTACAATAACACCTGGAACATTACCAATACCAAATAGCATTACAATAGGAATTAGATAAACAAAGGCTGGTGTAGTTTGCATTGCATCTAAAACTGGCCTTAAAAACTTATCTACTCTATCACTTTTTGCACTCCATATACCTAATGGAAGTCCAATAATTATTGAGAATAATACTGCTGTTAGAACTAAGGCTAGTGTAATCATCGACTCTTCCCAAGCCCCAATAAATCCAATTATAAAAAATGAAATTAGTGTTCCAATTGCTAGTTTTTTTGTTGAGAACTGTAAAGCTAAAAGAATAAAAAATACAATTACAACATATGGATTTAAAAATAGTAAAAAAGATTCAATAGATTTTAATACTATATCAATAGGTGCTTTTGCAGCTAAAAATACTTCTCTAAAATTTGTTACTAGCCAATCAATACCATTATTTGTCCAATCATCAAAAGGAATAATAGCATCTTGAAATGGATTTAATATATCGAATTTAGTTTCTTCAACAGGAGCAGAAGCTGCTTCACTAGTCCAATCTACTGAAGAGCTTTTATTTTCTTGTGCGGTTGAAGCGTTTCCCCATGGATCATTACTCATTTTCAACTCCTTCATCAAACACTTTTAGTAATCTACTTTTTGAGATTGTTCCTTTATACTTTCCATTATTATCTACAACTGGATAAGGAAAATCATACTCTGCAACGTCTGTAATAAAATCAGCTATTTGAGTATCTTCAACAATTGATTTATTACAATAAATTGCATCATATAAAGTCCCGCCCTTTTGTTTTTGTTCTTTTAAAGATTCTAAAGTTAAAATACCAAGATATTTTCCACTTTTTTCAACAAAGTAAGCGTAATCCTCATCAAAATCACCTATATATTGTAATGCTGATTTTATACCTGTACTATCTTTGTTAATAATAGTAGGTCTAAGTTTTTTTGCAATATGACCAGCAGTCAAAACAGAAGTCACATCTACACCTTTAAAGAATGATCTAATATAATCATTTGCAGGATTATTGATAATATCTTCAGGAGTTCCTATTTGAGATATCTCTCCATTTTGCATAATTGCAATTCTATCACCAATTCTAATTGCTTCATCTAAATCATGAGAAATAAAGACAATTGTTCTTTTATCATTACTTTGTAATTCAACTAATTCATCTTGCATTTCTGTTCTAATTAAAGGGTCAAGAGCAGAGAAAGCTTCATCCATAAGCATAATATCTGGATTATTTGCTAAGGCTCTTGCAAGACCAACTCTTTGTTGCATACCACCACTTAACTCATCTGGGTAAGACTCTTCATAACCTTTTAATCCAACTTGCTCTAGTGCATTTTTTGCAGCTGCATATCTTTGTTCTTTTGATACACCACTTAAATCAAGTCCAAAAGATGTGTTATCAATTATATTCATATGAGGCATTAATGCAAAAGATTGAAATACCATTGATATTTTTTTTCTTCTGATATCTATAAGTTCTTTGTCTGATAGATTTGTTACATCTGTATCATCAACTAATATCTCACCTGATGTAGGTTCAATAAGTCTGTTAAGTAACCTTACAAGAGTGGATTTTCCAGAACCTGATAATCCCATTATTACAAAGATTTCACCTTCGTATATTTCAAAACTTGCATCTTGAACTCCAATAGTCATACCAGTTTTTGAAAATATCTCTTCTTTTGAAAGACCCTCGTCCAACATTTTTAAAGCTTTTTTTGGATTATCCCCAAAAACCTTAAAAACATTCTTTACTGTTAGTTTTTTCTTTCTGTTACTGATGTTTAACTCCATGTGTAATTTTGTTACATTAAAGAATATAGTATCTTTTCTTAATTTTAGATAAATTGTTAGTTATTTTCAGTTATTATATTACATAAAATTATTAAGCTATTTCTTATTTTTATATGTTATATTTACACAGTTTATGTAATATTTTTACATAGTTAATGTAAATTATATACAAATTAATTGTATATATAAAACAAAATTATTAAACAAAAAATACAAAAGGAGTGATTTTGGCCACCAAAATCAAATTGGTAAAACCCAATAAATCTCATACTAAAGAGATAATAAAACTAGTTAAAGACACAAAAGTCTTAGATGTAAATTCTGAATATCTATATTACTTACAATCAATTCATTTTAGAGATTACTGTTGTGTTGCAATTGATGAAAAAAAGAATAAGGTTATTGGATTTGTTTCTGGTTACTTAGTTCCAAATGAAAACACACTATTTATATGGCAAGTTGCAGTAGACAGTAATTACAGAGGTTTAGGATTAGCTCAAAAATTAATTTTAAAAATTGCAAAAAGAAAAACCTGTAGAGATATTAATTTCATAAAAACTACAGTAAGTCCAAGTAACTCTTCATCAATTAGAGTATTTGAAAAAGTTGCAAATGAGTTAAAAACAAAAATTAAAAAATCTAAGTTTTTAAAAATGAAAGATTTTACTAATGCACATGAAGATGAGCCAATGTTTACAATTGGTTCTTTTAAATTAAAAGGAAAAAAATAAAATGAGAATATTTGAAAATTTTGAATCAGAAGTAAGAGGATACATAAGAAGTTTCCCAACAATTTTTAAAAGCGCAAAAGGTGCTATTTTAACAGATGAGCAAGATGTTGATTATATTGATTTTTTTGCAGGTGCAGGGACATTAAACTATGGTCATAATAATGATTTAATATCAAAAGCTTTAATTGAATACTTACAAAATGATGGAGTTGTACATGGTCTTGATATGGCAACTACTGCTAAAAAAGAGTTTATGGAAACATTTCAAGAGTTAATCTTAAAGCCTAGAAATTTAGAATACAAAATGCAATTTACAGGACCAACTGGTACAAACTGTGTTGAGACTGCATTAAAACTTGCAAGATTAGTAAAAGGTAGAAGTAATATTATTGCATTTACTAATGGATACCATGGATTATCACAAGGGTCACTTGCAGTTACTGGTAATAATGATTATAGAGATGAGAGTTATATTAGTAGATTAAATGCTTCATTTATGCCTTTTGATGGATATTTTGGTGACTTTAATACATTAGATTACTTAAGAAAATTTTTAAGTGATGGAAGTAGTGGTGTTGATTTACCTGCTGCAATTATTGTTGAAACGATTCAAGGTGAAGGTGGAATTAATGTTTCAAGTGCAAAATGGTTAAAAGAGTTAGAAAATATTTGTAGAGAGTATGATATTTTATTAATTATTGATGATATTCAAGTTGGTAATGGTAGAACTGGTGAGTTTTTCTCATTTGAATTTGCAGATATTAATCCTGATATTGTAACTCTTTCAAAATCAATTGGTGGTGGTTTACCAATGGCATTATTACTATTTAAACCTGATTTAGACCAATGGAAACCAGGTGAACATACAGGTACATTTAGAGGTAATAACTTAGCATTTGTTGCTTCAAAAGTAAGTTTAGAAAATTATTGGCAAAATGAAGATCTAACAAATGCTGTTTTCTATAAAGAAAAAGTATTAAGAAAAAAACTTGAAGAAATTGCCCAAAAACACAGTGATGTATTTGATATTGAAGTTAGAGGTAGAGGTCTTGCTTATGGTTTTGAAATAAAAAATGACCCAACAGTTGCAGGTGAAATTTCATCATATGCTTTTGAAGAACAACTAATTATTGAAACGTGTGGTTCAGAAGGTCAAGTTGTTAAATTTTTACCACCTTTAATAATAGATGAAGAGACATTAAATGAAGGTCTAAATAGATTTGAAAGAGCTATAACAAAACTAGCAACAGATAAAAAGAAAAAATTAACAGAGGAATTTTAGTAGATGATCGTAAAAGATATTAAAAAAGATGTGATAGGAACAGATAAAGAAGTTTTTGCCGAGGGTGGACAATGGGTTAGTAGAAGAATGCTTTTAAAAGATGAAGGGATGGGATTTTCATTTCATGAAACAATTATTAAAGCAAATACAAAAACTCACATTCACTATCAAAATCACTTAGAAGCTGTTTATTGTGTAGCAGGAAATGGTAAGATTGAAGATTTAGCAACGGGTGAAACTCATGAAATATATGACGGTGTTATGTATGCACTAAATAACCATGATGACCATAACTTATATGGTGGCACTGAAGATATGAGACTAATTTGTGTATTTAATCCTCCCATAAAAGGAACTGAACATCACGATGAAAATGGAGTTTATCCTTTAGAAGACTAAGGTCTTCTAAAAGGAGTTTAAATGCGTTTATTAGCTTTAAATATAGATAAAAAACTTATTGAAGAAATTGAATCAAATAATCTTTATATTTGTGATGTAGCTGAAGATTTAAATGATGCAGTTTATCATGCACAAGTTAGACTTTATAGTTTGATTTTAATATATGAAGATGATATTAAATCTTGTAAAGAGTTATTAAAAAATAGATTAAATTCTAAAAGTGCAGTGGTAATACTTACTTCAAACCAATCAAAAGATTTTGAAATTGACTTATTAAAAAATGGAGCAATTAGTGTAATAAAAGATTGTTTTGATTATGAACTAATTTTAGCAAAAATAGAATCAATTCATAGAGAAAACTTCGCAAGTAAATTAAAATTCAAAAACTATCTAACAATCAATAATGATGAGAAATCCATTTTAGATAATAATGACAATAAATTAAATATCAAAGGTAAATCCTATGAAGTTCTATCTTATCTAATTAAAAATAGAAATAAGTCAATTATTTCAAAAGAAGAGCTGGTTAATGCCATCTGGGATGAGCCTGAGCTCATTTGTCACAATGTTATTGAAGTAAATATCAATCAAATTAGAAGTGAATTAAAAAAGAATTTTAATACAGACCTTATAACAACTATCAGAAATAGAGGTTATAAGATTAGTAACAAATAAAGAGGAAAAGATTAAATGAAAGTATGTAAATTTGGAGGAAGTTCAGTAAAAGATGCCTTACAAATAAAAAAAATAGTGAACATTATAAAAAGTGATGAACAAAGAAAAGTAATAGTAGTATCAGCTCCTGGTAGAGATGAAACACATCAAGAAAAAATTACAGATCACTTATTAAACCTTGCAACTTATGGTGAACATTTTGAGAGTCAAAAGATATTAATTTCACCAAAAGAGTCACAAGAAGCAATACTTAAAAAATTTGAGAAACTTTGTACTGATTTAAATATTGATAAAAAAGACATAGTACAGACTTTAAAAAAAGATTTAGAAAGTTGTAAATTAAAAGATAAAGAAAGAGTGGCATTTTTTTTATCAAGAGGTGAGCACTTTAATTCTAAAGTTATTACATCTTACATGAATAGTGTTGGATTAAAAACAAAACTTATGTTACCTGAAGAGTTTGGTTTTATTTTAAGTGATTGTTTAACAAATGGAAAAGTAACATATAAAACACACAAAAATATTGAAAATAGCTTCACTTTTGATAAAGATGAAATATATTTAGTTCCAGGTTTTTATGGAATAAATGAACAAGATAAAATTGCAGTTATGAGTAGAGGAGGAAGTGACTTAACAGGTGGAGAGTTAGCTTATGCACTTGATGCTGATATTTATGAAAACTGGACTGATACAAATGGTGTTTATGAAACAGATCCAAGAGTTGTTGAAGATTCAAAAGTAATTCCAAGACTAACTTTTAAAGAATTAAGATTACTTAGTTCAAAAGGTTTTAATGTATTCCATTTTAATGCAATGTTAAATTGTAAAAAAAGTAAAATTCCAATTAATATTAGAAATACAAATAATCCTGCTCATGAAGGAACACTAATTTTAAGTGAAAGAGTTCCAATGGAAGATTTAGTAGGAATTGCAAAACTTGATAATATGGCTTCAATTCATATCCAAAAAGATATGTTAGGCGAAGAAGTTGGCTTTAGCGCAGAACTACTTAAGATATTTCAAGATTTTAATATTAATACTTATCACTACCCAACGGATAAAGATGATATTGCAATATTAGTTGATCAAGAGGACTTAAAAGGTAAAATTAACAATCTTAGAAGACAAATTGAGAGAAGATTAAAAACCGATGAAGTAAATGTTAACTATAATATCTCAATTTTAACACTAGTTGGTATTGGATTAAAACAAAATTCATTCGCTATTGTTGATGCTATAACTGCACTAAAGCAAAAGAATATTCCTTTTGAAATGTTTGATATGAGTCCATCAAAGATTTCATTTCATATAGGTGTTTCTCAAAATGTTTCAGATATAGCACTAAAAACACTGAAAGAAGAGCTCCTTTGATATGAAAAAACTATTTATGATTTTATTAATCCTGTCTGTGCAATTTATATTTGCAAACCAAACAACAACAAAAGATAAGATTGATAAAAAATTAAATAGTTTAGAAAAACCACTTTACAACCCATTTGTAGAAAACTACATTTTAAATGAATTAAAAACATTAAGAGAAGAGAATAGAAATTTAAAAGTTGAATTACATCAAACTTTAGCAAAAAAAGAGATTGAAATGTCAAATAATGTAATCAACTATGCAACTTCAACAATCAATAATATGTTTTATATTATTGCAGCTGCTTCATCTTTTTTAGTTTTAATGGGTTGGAGTTCAATCAAAGATATTAATAAAAAAGTAAGAGCAGATATTGATGTAAAAATATCTGATACTATTTCTAATTATGAAGATAGATTAAACCTTTTTGAAGAAGACTTAGAAAAAAGATCAAGACAAGTAGTAGAAAATCAAAAAAATATTGAACGAACAAATACTATTTATTCACTTTGGATGAGAGCATCTAAAGAGTCAACAACACTAGGTAAAATTGAAATTTATGATGAAATTTTAAATTTAAGTGCTGATGATGTTGAAGCACTTACTTATAAAGCAGAAGCTGTTTTAAAATTAGATGAAGCGAATTGGGCACTAAGCTTAGTAAATCAAGCTATTAAAATTGATGATCAATTCTCAAATGCATTTTACCAAAGAGCAAAAGTTCACTATACTTTAGCACAAATTGATTACTGTATTGAAGACTTAGGAAAAGCTCTTGAGTTAAGTGAACAATATGTTGAAAAACTTCAAAAAGATAAGTTCTTCTTTGATATTATTGATGATGAAAGATTTCAAGAGTTAATAGAAAAATATACTCTAACAGAAGAGATATAAAACCTTAAATATTCATTTTTTTACTACCAAAATATCAAATATCAAGCTAAAATAATTATTATAATAAAAAAGGATTAATATGTTCAAAATTATAGTTTCTATTTTTCTGTTAGTAACTTCTTTAATTTCAAAGGAAAAAAGTATGAATTTATATGATATTTCAGTAAAAGATATAGATGGAAAAGAAATAAGTCTTTCTAAATATAAAGGTAAAGTATTGCTTATTGTAAATGTTGCTAGTAAATGTGGTTTTACTGGTCAATACAAAGATTTAGAAAATCTTTATGCAAAGCATAAAGATAAAGAGTTTATGATTTTAGGTTTCCCTTCAAATCAATTTGCAAACCAAGAACCAGGAACAAATGAAGAAATAAAAGAGTTTTGTAGACTAACTTATGGTGTAAACTTTGATATGTTTTCAAAAGTTGATGTAAATGGAGAAAACGAATCGCCACTTTATACATTTTTAAAAACGAAACAACCAGGTATTTTAGGTACTGAAGATATTAAATGGAATTTTACAAAATTTTTAATAAATAAAAAGGGTAATGTTGTTGATAGATTTGGAAGTACAACTAATCCTATGTCAATAGAAGATGATATTTTAAAACTATTAAACAATTAAAAAAGAGATTGTTGTCCAACTTTAACTTCTTGAACTTTTGAAATACAAGAAATCTCATCAAATGAAACTTTATTAACATTTGATGAGACAGTAAAAAGTTCAAGTTTCTCACTTGGGTAAATATTAAACAAAGAATTAAGTTCTTTTAAATCATCACTATACAGCCATGTTTTAAAATCTTTTTTTTCTAAAACAATTGGCATACGATGATGTATTTTCCCTAACTTTTCATTTGCATCACATGTAATTAATGCAACAGTAACGATATTCATATTTAATTCACTATCAAAATACTCATCCCAAATTCCACCAACTGCTAAATAATCATTTATACTATCTTTTATAAAATACGGCGTTTTTTCTTTATCTTCAATTTCCCATTCAAAAAATCCATTTATGGGAATAATACAACGCTTAAATTTAAAAGAGTCTCTAAAAGTTCTTTTTTCATAAATAGACTCACTTCTTGCATTTATATTCATACTTTTTTTATCTTTTGCCCATGAAGGTAAATACCCAAAGTGAGCATATAAATAATCCCCAGAATTTAGTAATGTTGGAATTGGCATAGTAGGAGGAATATTATATTTTGGATTCAATTCATTAACCATATCATGCTTAATGAATTCTACTACATCTTGTTTAAATTGTTTATCATCAAATATTGCTAATCTTCCTGGCATTTAAATCTCTTAGTTAATTTTATTTTAAATATCATTTTACAATAAACAACTTTTTATTAATATTATTATATTTAAAAGATATTAGGGTAATATTCCAAAATGAATATAGAAGAAAAGTTAAAGCAACTACCTAATGATGCAGGTGTTTATCAATATTTTAATAAAGATGGGCATTTATTATATGTAGGAAAAGCTAAAGTATTAAAAAATAGAGTTAAATCATACTTCAAATTTACTCCAAAACTTTTACCCTCAGATAAATTAAGCCCTCGAATTTATAAAATGATAAGTGAAGTTCAAACCTTAGAATGGATTGTAGTTCCAAATGAACATGATGCACTTATACTTGAAAATTCATTGATAAAACAATTAAAACCAAAATACAATATATTATTAAGAGATGATAAAACATATCCATATATTTATTTAGATAATAATGAACTATTTCCAAGACTTGAAATAACAAGACGTGTTCATAAAAACAAAAATCTAAAATATTTTGGGCCATACTCAACTGGTGCTAGAGATATGTTAGATAGTATTTATGAGATAGTACCTTTGGTTCAAAAAAAATCTTGTATAAAAGAGAAAAAAGCTTGTCTTTTTCACCAAATAAAAAGATGCCATGCTCCTTGTGAAGGTAAAATATCAACTAGTGAATATTCAAAAATAGTTGAAGAAGCACTAAGTTATATCTATAACAAATCCAAACTAATCACAAAACTAAATGAAAAGATGATGCAAGACTCAGAAGAGTTTAGATTTGAAGATGCCATGAAATTAAGAGATAGAATTAAAACTATAGAAAAGTCCCAAATCAAGTCAGGTATGGATTTAGCTACAAATGAAAATATCGATATCTTCGCAATTACAACTTCAAATAAAAAAGCAGTTGTAGTTAGAATGTTTATTAGAGATGGAAAATTAACTTCTTCAAGCCATGATTTTTTAAGAATTGATAATCTAGAAGACAATAGTGACTTTGACTACCAAGAAGCATATAAAAGAGCAATAATAAACTATTATGATAATGAAATTCCCCTACTTCCAAAAGAAGTTTTAACGGCAATTGAATTAGAAGATAAAGAAGAATTAGAAGATTTTTTATATGCTAGATTTAGTAAAAAAATAAAAATTACTAATCCAAAAAAAGACAAGAAAAAAGATATTGTTCAAATTGCAATAAACAACTGTAATGAACTTCTAAGAATCGACTCAACAAAAAACCAAACTTCAATTTATGATGAATTAAAAAAACTATTTAATCTAAATGTAAATCCATATTTAATAGAGAGTTTTGATAACTCACATATGATGGGACAAGCAACCGTTGGAGCAATGGTAGTTTGGAATGAACAAGTAAATGGTTGGGATAAAAAGCAGTTTAGACATTATAATTTAGAATCAAAAGATGAATACTCTCAAATGAGAGAGATGCTAATGAGAAGAGTTGAAAGCTTTGAAAAGAACCCTGCACCAGATTTATGGGTGATTGATGGGGGAGAGACTTTATTAAAATTAGCATATGATATTGTCCAATCTGTCGGAGTAAATTTAGATATAATTGCAATAGCAAAAGAGAAAGTTGATGCTAAAGCTCACAGAGCTAAAGGTAAAGCAAATGATATAGTTCACTATAAAACGTCAAGTGGTGAATTTAAATCACTAAAATTACTTCCTAGTGATCAAAGATTACAATTTGTACAAAGACAAAGAGATGAGTCTCATAGATTTGTAATAAACTATCATAAGAAACAAAAAAGAAAAGAAGACAAGCAAATTTCACTTTTACAAATAAAAGGTATAGGTGAAGCAAAAGTAAAAAAACTACTTCTTTACTTTGGTGAGTTTGAAAAAATCAAAAATGCATCAGCAGAAGAATTAAAAAATGTTTTAAATGAAAAAGATGCAATAGTTATATATAATTATTTTAATAACATAGAGGAATAGATTTGGCACTAATTAAACTAAATAAAAACAATTTGTTTTATAACCTAGAAAAAATATCAAATCATGCAGGTGGGAAAGAAAAAGTTGCAGTTGTTTTAAAAGACAATGCGTACGGTCATGGTTTAGTAGAAATTGCAAAATTAGCAAATGAATTTGGAATAAAAAAAGCAGTAGTTAGAACACTAGATGAAGCTTTAGCTATAGAAAAATTATTTGACTATATCTTAATCCTTGCACACAAAAATTTTCACACTTATTCACATACTTTTCACATCGCTTTAAATTCAATTGATGATATTGATTATTTGCCACTTGGATGTAAAGTTCACATCAAAGTGGATACTGGAATGCATAGAAATGGAATTAAACCAGAAAATCTACAAGAGGCTATTTTAGGGCTTCATAAGAAAAATATAGAAATAACTGGTATCTTTACTCATTACAAAAGTGCAGATGAACTAACTACCGATTTTTATTGGCAAAAGTCAGTTTTTTCTAGGGTTAAGTCAAGTGTAAGTGAAATATGTGAACAACTTAAACTAGATATTCCTAGCTTTCACTCATGCAACTCAGCAGGTCTATTTAGACATACAAATTTTAATGAAGATTTTGCAAGGGTTGGAATAGCTACTTATGGATATTTAGACAATGCAAATGTATTTAAATTTCCAAATTTAAAGCCTGTTTTATCTCTTTGGGGAAATAAAATTTCAACAAGAATTTTAAAACCAGGTCAAAGTCTCGGATATGGAGGAACATATAAAGCAAAAGAAGAGATGATTATTTCTACATATGATGTTGGATATGGAGATGGCTTTTTAAGACTAAATGAAAGAAAAAACTTCACAACGCCAAATGGATATAAAGTTTTAGGAAGGGTATCTATGGATAATCTATCTTTAAACACTGATAAAGAAGAAGTTTGTATATTTGATGATGCGAAACCTTTAGCAAAAGTTCATGATACAATTACATATGAAATAGTAACTACACTAAGTACAAATATACAAAGAGTAATTGAAGAATGAAAATAGTTTTTTTAATTATATTCTTTATCAGTCTTGTAAATAGTACAACATTAAATAGACCTACTCAAATAAGTGACCAATTAAAAAAAGCAATTGAGTTAATAAAAGATAAAAAAAGTCTTGATAATGCACATAAAATATTACTAAACTTATCAAACAATGGAGATTTGGAAGCTTCATATGTTTTAGCTAAATTCTACTTATCAAAAATAACTTCATATCACAATGAAATAGAAGCATATAATCTTATTGTTAAAACAGCAAATAAAAACCATAATAAATCTCAGCTTTTACTAGGTAAATTTCTTCTTCATGGAAAAGTTGTAAATAAAGATTATGAAAAAGCGATTTATTACTTCAAAGAGGCATCAAAACAAAAATTATATGAGGCAAACTGTTATATAGCATATATGTATGCAAGTGGCAAAGGTGTTTTTCCAAACTTTGGAAGAGCCCATGTTTTTGCTAAAGATGAATACAAAAGAGGAAATAAGCTTTGCAAAAAAGTTTGGAAAGATTATAATTTAGCAAAATATCCAAAGGATAATAGTTGGAAAATTGGAGACTACTTAAAACCTATTAAATAATTAAAAATTAATATCTTTTAAAATATACTCTTTTTTATTTTCTATACAATATTTTATAAATAAATTAAAATACTCATCTACCTCATCTTTGTCATATCCAGCAAGACTAATTACTACTTTTCTTTTATCATCAATAATTTTAGGAAGTGAAGCAAAAGCCAAATGCTCTGGCATTTTTTTCATAGTTTCTATTAAATCATTTTCACTTGCATCAATAGTCATTACTCTTTTGTACTTTTCTTTTGAAATAGGATAGTGCTTTTCTAAAGCTTCAATAACCATTGATTGACTCATAGAAGGAAATCCTGGTGTAAAAAAGAATCTATCTTCTAAATAAAACCCTGCAACATTGTTTACTACATTTTTAAGTAGCTTTGCATTTATAGGAAGATAGGCCATATTCACTCTATGAGGATAGGCTTCCTGACCAAATTGAGTTAAAATCAAATCTTTTGCTTCTTGATGAAATTCCATTTTATAGTTTGTAAAAGCACGTGCAGCTGTTTGTCTTGTATAATCATCAGGAGTTGAACCAATTCCACCAAAACAAAACATTACTGAGTTTTCATCTAATTTTATTAAATTAAAAATATCAAACATAAGTTTTGGGTCATCTTCAATAACAAATGAAGCTTTATGCTCCCAGTTTCTTTTTAGTAGTTGTTCATTTAAAAAGGAAAAATGAGCGTCTTTTCTTCGCCCATTTAATAATTCAGTTCCAATAATTACTGAATAAAAGTTTACTTTTTGACTCATTAGATTTAAATTTTTGATTGAATAAATGTATCCATTTCATCTACTATTTCTTTAATAGTAGCTTCTCCACTTATTACTTTTAATAAATCTTTTTGTGTGTAAAATGATTTAATATCCTCTAATGGCTCGGTATATAGTTTCATTCTATTTAAAAATACTTCTTCATTATCATCAGCTCTAACTTCTAAAGCATCTGCTGCTCTTCCTAGAACTCTTTTAAAAGCAGTATCTTGAGAAACTTCAACTTCAATTACATTTACTAATTCAACTTCTTTTTCTTTTGATAAGTATTTGTCTAATTCAGTCATTTGTTCATTACTTCTTGGATAACCGTCAATTATAACTGTGTTTGTAGAAGTATTTTTAATAGCTCCTAATATAGTCTCAATAGCAATATCAATTGGTACAATCAAACCTTTACTAATATAACTATCAATTACAGCTCCTCGTTCACTACCACTTGCAACCTCAGCTCTAAACATATCTCCCGTTGAATAATGAGTTATATTTTTATGTTTTGCGGCAATTAGTTGGGCATCTGTAGTTTTTCCACTTCCTGGTGCTCCAATAATTAGAAATAATTTCTTCATTTATGACCTTAGTTGAATTTATTTGCCGCAATTGTATCAAAAATCATTTAAATTCTTTATGTAATATTAAAAACTTTTGTATAGTTTTAAACTTATGTATTATTAAATGGTTTTTGAATACAATACGAAAAAACTAAGGAAACGCAATATGAATTTAATGCTATTTGGAGCACCTGGTGCTGGTAAAGGAACTCAAGCAAAGTTTTTAATTGAAAAATACAACATTCCACAAATCTCAACTGGAGATATCTTAAGAGCTGCAATTGCAGATAAAACAGATATGGGTATGGAAGCAAAAAAATTTATGGATGAAGGAAAATTAGTTCCTGATTCAACTATCATTGGTATTATCAAAGATAGACTTGCTCAAGATGATTGTAAAAAAGGTTTCATCTTAGATGGTTTTCCAAGAACGTTAGCACAAGCTGAAGCTTTAAGTGAATTAATGGCAAATATGGAAATATCTTTAGATAAAGTAATATCTTTAAATGTTCCAGATGAAATGATAGTTGAGAGAATTACAGGAAGAAGAACTTCTAAAAAAACTGGGAAAATTTATCATATTAAATTCAACCCACCAGTTGATGAAAAAGAAGAAGATTTAATCCAAAGAGCTGATGATACAGAAGAAACTGTTACAAAAAGATTATCAGCATACCATGAGCAAACTACTCCACTTATTGATTTTTATAAAAATATGGGTGTATATGTTGAACTTGATGGAACGAAAGATGTTTCTGAAGTTACAAAAGATATGATTGACTCATTATCGTAAATTTTAAATTTACTTATAAAAAAGGGGCAACTAAATATTAGTTGTCCCTTTTTTTATATCTTCTAAAAAAGTTTAACCCTGCATTCCAGAACTATAACTCTTTTTATTTTTTCCACCAAATCTTTTTTTCTCAATTACAATCTCTTTTTGTTTTTCTTTTCTTCTTTGGTCTTTTTCTACGAAGATTTTTTTCTTTGTAAATGGATCCATTTCAGTATAGTACATAACAGCAGAGTAAGTTCCTGGAGTTGGAGTAAATACTTGTGCTTGTTCTGGGTTCATTTTTAATTCATGAGTTGTAAACTGTTTTAACTCATGCATATGCTTATCTTCACATCCTGGATGTGCAGCAATTAAATAGTATGTTAAAAACTGTTTTTTGCCAGATTCTTTATTTAAATCATCATACATTTTTTTAAAATCAATTAGAGTTTGCTTACCTGGTTTACCCATGTGATGTAATACCTCATCATTTGTATGCTCTGGAGCTACTTTCATCTGTCCTGAGATATGATGATCAACCATCTCTTTTAAGTACTGCTTCCCATGTTTTTTATCAGCAGTAATTAAATCATACCGTACACCTGATGCTACAAAAGCTTTTTTAATACCAGGTACTGCTCTAATATCTTTTAAAAGTTGTATGTTTCTACTATGGTCAACTTTCATTGTTCTACAAAGTCTATGAGCATCAACACATCTTTTATTGTCAACACAAGTTCCAAGATTCATTTTCTTTTTACACTCATATCCATACATATTAGCAGTTGGACCTCCAACATCTGAAATAATTCCTTTAAAATCTTTCATAGTCGTAAAGTGTTTTGCTTCTTTTAAGATATTATCTTCACTTCTTGTTCTAATTGTTCTTCCTTGGTGGGCTGCAATTGCACAGAAGTTACACTCTCCCCAACATCCATGGTGAGTCATAATAGAGAATTTAATAGTCTCTAAACACTTAACCTTACCCTCTTTTGCATGAATTGGATGTGCATCTCTTTGATATGGATATGAAGCGATATTATCCATCTCTTCTTCTTCCATATGACGACTTGGTGGATTTTGAACTAAATATCTACTATCAATTTTTTGATAAAGACCTTTTGAGTACATTGGATCATTATTATCATAAAATTCTTTGAAAAGATCTATATATTTTTCTTTATCATCTAAACACTCTTGGTGAGATGGTATCTCTTTAAAATCTTCACCCTGAGGTGCTTCTTTTGAGATATAACAAAGTCCTCTAATCTCCCTTGGATCTTTACCCTCTTTTAGATAATTACCAAGATCGATAATAGCTTGTTCACCCATACCATAAACCATATAATCAGCTTTTGAATCAAATAAAATTGGTTTTCTTAATTTATTTGTCCAGTAGTCATAGTGAGTAAGTCTTCTTAAACTAGCTTCAATACCACCTAATACAATAGGAACTGTATCTTTATAATATCTTCTAATTAAGTTTGTATATACTAAAGTAGCTCTATCTGGTCTTTTAGTATTTTTTCCACCTGGAGTATAATCATCAGAGTTTCTAAACTTTTTAGTTGCAGTGTAGTTTGAAACCATAGAATCAATACTTCCACCACTAACTCCCCAAAATAGTTTAGGCTCACCTAATCTTTTTACATCAACATCACTATCAACATCAGGTTGGCCAATTATTCCAACCCTAAGACCCATGTCTTCTAATATTCTTCCTACAACTGCTATTCCCATAAAAGGTGAATCAATATATGCATCACCTGTTATTAAAATAACATCAAGTTCGTGCCAACCACGCTCTTCCATCTCTTTTCTAGTAGTAGGTAAAAATCTATTTGGTTTATTTACATTACTCATAATATTTTCTTCTTTTTAATAATTTATAAAATCTATAATACTTTTTCGTATTTTGCCCAAATATATGTTAACACTACTATAAATAAATTTATTAAACCTTTTGAGTTAAATTATCATCAATCTTTTTGATATTTAAAAGCATTGCAGGTTTTGACTTTTCATAATCATCAATATCAACTAAACTCTCTACTAATGTCCCTGCTCCTAAAAAGTGTTGTTGTATATTTTGAATAGATTTTTTTTCAACCAATGATATATTTTCCAATGACGAAACTAATATTCCAACACAGTGTTCAATATTATCTTTATCATACTGCATAAGTATTATATTTGTTAAATCTTCATTTGTAATCTCTTCATTTATAAAATCTCTAATATCTAAAATAGCAACTAGTTTATCATTATGTAACACCATTCCTTTGAAGTGATTGTTCTTATCCATATCAATTGATTCTTTTAACTCATCAATACCAATTGATTCAACTACATTTTCAGCTTTAACTGCTAAGAATTTATTTCCAATATAAAATGTTGCTAATTCGATATTAGTATCACTTTTTTTCTTTTTTAAATTTTGTATAAATGGATTATCGTCTCTTGTAAGAGTAATTTTTTCTTGCTTATTTCCTATTTTTATAAAAACAATAGAAAGCACATCATTTCTATAATCATCAATACTACTTTTAAATTCTCTATAGCCTGAAGAGCACTTAACACCAACTGCATAATAACTATTTCCAAGTTCTACTATTTTACTTCTATTTTCACCATTTTTTATTTCAAAAAATTCATCATCTAAATTTAAAGTTGCATCTATAAGAAGTTTATCATTAGTAGAAGATATTATCTTTTTATTTCTATTTGCAAAAATTGCAAATACATCATTTCTTTCTAATAGCTCATTTTTTGGAAGTGTATCTTCTAACATTGAACTAAATTGAGGAGTAGAATCAAAAACAATTGCTATTCCACCATTTATTAAATTTTGATTTTTAAGTGATCTAATACCTGCACAATAAATATAAGTTGACTCATTATTGTAAAGTGTAGTTTTTTCAAAATTTGATACACAATACTTTGAAGTATCATTTAAAGTTAAAGTTCTATCTACCCACTCATCATTTAGAATCTTGCCAACTAAATACTCTTGGCTGTCATTTGAAACAGCAATTACTTTTCCATTTTTATCAAAAATTAAAAGGTTTGTATATACTGTATATAAGTCATTGATATATTTTAAAATTGATGTGATTTCATTTTTTTTACTTATTAAACTATTAGTATCATCAAAAGTTTCTCTAAAATATGAAGTTAATGCCCACCATCTACAATCATTTGCTCTTTCATAAAGATTTCTATCCATAATATCAATTGCCAATGAAGATAAAAATTCACTTTCATTTAAAATTGAACTAATAATTGTTTGATTTAAATTTTCTAAAGAAGAGTTTGCTTTAGTTCCTGTTACTCCAATTTCTGATAATAAAGATTTAGAGAACTCTTTATTAGTTGAGTTTAACTTACTTTGAACAATATTACCATTCCAAATAACTCTTTGAAGATTATCTTGTATAGATTTACTTTTTTGAAATACATCTTTTAGCTCTTTTGGAAAGTGTATTTTATTATTCATCATAGCTTGTAAAATATCTTCATTATCAATAGTTTCAGAAGACATATCACTTAAAAAAGCATACTCCAAAGGAATCATTACATGTCCATACCAATTTAGTCCATGAAAACCTTGATATCCATTTGTTTTACAACTTTTAGCAATATAATCTCTTCCTGCAAAAGATACAATTTTATAATCTTCATTCTCAATGATTTGCAGCTCAACACCAAGAGGAATATGATATTTATCACTTGATGCAATTACAAAACCTTTTTCATCTAAGATAGTAAGACACTCTTTATTGGATGTATCAACAAGATTTTCAAATATGCCTTTCATTTCATCAGTGAATCTAAAACACAAAGATAAAACAGCTATATTTTCAGAATTGGAATTATTTGATTGGCTTACTTTATATGAATAAACTAATGACTTTTTATATTCTGGTAAAAAATTATGATACTTGTATGTTTCAACATACTCATCATTTGTATTTAAAACTTTTTCTATGTAGTTATTATCAATTTTTTCAACTGTTGAGGACTCATTTAGTCTTGCTAAAATATTTCCTTTTGTGTCTGATAAAACAATATCAAAATAAACAGAATATTTAGCTACATACTCTTTAAATCTTTCTATTATTACTTTTTTTAACTCTTTTGATTCATCATCATACTTAGACTTGTAATTTCTTACAAAATCTCTAATATCATCATCTGTTGCTAAAAATCCAATATCAGCTGTTCTTTCAAATAAGTTTCTAATTACAATATCAATTGCAACTTGTGATTTAAAAGTCATTTCACTTTTTACTTTATTTACTTGTTGTTCACTCAAGTGATTTAATAGTGTAGAAGTTAGGTTTAAAAAGTTTTCTTTTGTTTTTCCAATATCAATATTGATATCACCAAGCTGCCCTAAAAGTGCTAAAATATCCCAAGATGAGCTAAGTCTTCCTAACTCTTCTCTGTATTTATCTACATCTTCAATATATTTTATCATTGGGTATAAAACTGATTTGATATTTATACCTTTATAATTCATAGTCATAATAACCTCTATAAGTGTTTATTTTATATAGAGTAATATTATCACTTTTGAGTTATTTTTTAGATATACAGCTGTTTACTTTATAAACAATTAGATTTTATAATTTATTTAGATATTTCCTGAGAAAGTAGTTTAAGATTAAAAAATATTTTTTCTTCAAAAGGATCATGCTCAATAAGGCCTATTCCTACACTATTAGAAATTGCACTTGCCAATTCATATGAATCACCCATTAAATAAATGAGTTTTAAAATATTTTTTTCTTGAGTCTCTTTTAAAAAATTATTTAGTTCATCTGCTTTTATATGATCTTTCTTTCTATCATGTAATCTTAGTCTAAATCTTTTTGCAAAATAGTCCCAATAATTACCCATTACATATAAGTTTTGAACTTCTGAATTTAGCAATTTATTCTTTATGATCAAGAATGTTTTATCAATTTCACCTAGAAATAAATCATAATTCTTTTTATAAAAATGACAATTATACCTATCAATAGAACAAAATTCTTCATAAATATTTTTTGCTACAACTCTTAAGTTAAAAGGATCCATCCAATAGTAAGGATTGTCATTCATAAGTTTTACATTTTTTGATAAATCTAAAATTCTAATATAAGGATTATATTTTTTAAAAATTTCAATATAATGTTTTTCAGGATCTAACCCTAAATATATATAAGTTTTTACATCAGCTAGTTTAGATAGTTCAAATTCAGATATCTCTCTTTTTTCAGCTAAATATCTATTATTTATTTGTTTTACTCTAATTTGTTTTTTGCCAATATACTTAGCTATGTAGGTTTCTAAAGGGAAATATGTAGTTACTTGAAATTTAGCAAGTAATATAATAGGCAGGAGTAAAAATAAAGCTATCTTTTTCATACTACCTACCTATAAAAATTTTCTACTACTCAGTAATAGGTTTTCTAACTCTTAGACTTAACTCTTTTAATTGTTCAGCATCAATCTCTGATGGTGCTTGAGTTAATAAACATTGTGCTTTTTGAGTTTTAGGGAAAGCAATTACATCTCTAATAGAATCAGTTCCTGCAAGTAACATAATCATTCTATCAAGTCCCATAGCAAATCCACCATGACTTGGAGCACCATATTGAAGTGCATCTAATAAGAATCCGAACTTTTCTCTAGCTTCTTCATCAGATATTCCCATAAGTTCAAATACTTTTGCTTGAATCTCTTCTTTATGAATTCTAATTGATCCACCACCTAGCTCAGTTCCATTTAATACAATATCATAAGCGATTGATTCAATAGCTTCTAAATCACTTGTATCTTCTAATGACTTAGGCATTGTAAATGGATGGTGAAGTGCTTTTGTTTTACCATCTTCAGTTTCAAACATTGGGAAGTCAACTACCCATAAAAACTCAAAAGTATCAGCAGGAATAATATCCATAGTTTCAGCTAAATAAAGTCTAAATCTTCCCATGTAATCCCATACAGTTTTCTTCTCACCAGCACCAAAGAATACAACATCACCTACTTCAAGTTCTGTAGCTTTGACAATCTCTTCTAAATCTGATTCACTGAAGAATTTTGTTAATGGACCCTTAAGACCATCTTCTTTCATTTGGAAGTAACCTAAACCTTTAGCTCCAAATTTTCTAACGTAATCTTCAAAACCTTTCATTTGTCTTTTTGAGAAAATATTATCTCCATTTGGACATTTAAGTGCTTTGATTCTATTGTTTTTCTTATCTTTTGCAATATCAGCAAAAATTTCATTTGTTGAGTTAGCAAAAATATCAATTACATCAACTAATGGCATTTCAAATCTAGTATCTGGTTTATCACTACCATAAGTTTCCATTGCATCCCAATATCTCATTCTAGGGAATGTTTCAGGAACATCTTTACCACATTTTTTAAATACATCGTAAATTAATTTTTCTGCAACTTTAATTACATCTTCTTGATCACAAAAACTCATTTCAACATCTATTTGAGTAAATTCAGGTTGTCTATCAGCTCTTAAATCTTCATCTCTAAAACATTTTGCTATTTGAAAATATTTATCAAATCCTGATACCATTAATAATTGTTTAAATAATTGAGGTGATTGAGGTAATGCGTAAAATTCACCTGGGTGTACTCTTGATGGTACAAGATAATCTCTAGCACCTTCTGGAGTTGATTTAGTTAATATTGGAGTTTCAACATCTAAGAAACCTAATTCATCTAAAGTATTTCTAACTTGGATAGCTGCTTTAGATCTTAATTGAAAAATTTCATAAGATTTTCTTGATCTTAATTCTAAGAATCTATTTCTTAATTTAATTTCATCATTAACTTTTTCATCATTTAAATCAAATGGCATAGGCTTAGATTTATTTTCAATTACTAATTCATCTAAAATAATTTCAATTTTCCCAGTTACTAAATTAGGGTTTTCTAAACCTTCACCTCTAGCTCTTACTTTACCAGTTGCTACTAAAACAAACTCGTCTCTTACAGTCTCTGCAATGTTTAATGCTTCTTGACTATCTTGTGGATCAGCTACTAGCTGAACTAAACCACCTTTGTCTCTTAAGTCAATAAATATAATTCCACCGTGATCTCTTCTACTGTTTACCCAACCAGCAACAGTTACAGTCTCACCAATGTTTTTTTCAGTTACGTCAGTACAATAATGTGTTCTCAATTCTTAACTCCGTTTACATAAATATTCGCGATTTTATCTAAATCTTACTTAATTTCAATAAAACCAAATGCAGTACTTTTAAATAGTCTTGGTTCATATACTACTTTATTATCTTCAACTTTAGTAAGAATCAATCCACTATTGTTTGAATCAAATAGATAATTTATACCAACTAATACTGAATAATCAACCCATTCATACTTTACATTTGCACCAAATGTTTCAATACTATCTTCTAATTTTTCATCAATATCATCAATAGAGTTTGCAACAACAAATTTTTCTCTATCTTTAGCTTGTGTTAATGAAATTAATTTTGGGTCATAGTTGTTCTGTGTTGACATTACTAAATTAGGATTAACCCTATATGCAGTCATTTGAGACAGAATAAGTGAAGTTTTTACAATATCTGTATTTAAGAATACTGTAGAGTTGTTTAATCTATAATCTTTAACTAAACCTCTAAAATAGTTCCTTTTTTTCTTAATCATTTTTTCAACAGAAATACTCACACCCAAAGACTCAAACTTTGTTTTTAGTCTTTTCCCTAAAAAAGAGTCTTGATAAAACATTGTATTTTTTACACTAGGAGAGAACTCAATAAGTTTTTTGATTTGTTCATCATATGAAATAGAACCATATATAAAATTGCTCTTAGTATCAATTAAATCATTTTTTTCAACTAATGGCAAATACACTCTCATATCATTTAAATCTAACTGTTGTAGTTGCGCATTAACTCTTGGTGTAAAAAGTGCAATTACATTATTGTATTCTTGCTGCTTTAAAGTCTCAAATGCACTTTGAATATTTATTATTGATTCATCTTTAGTATCTAAAACTTTTAAATCATAATCTACATCTTTAAAAGACAAGTACCCTAAAATTGTTGCCATAGCACGTTTTGCATATTTTGCAACATATTTAGAAGGGTAAATAAAAGCTACCTTTACCTTCTCTTGTGAATCTAAAAAAGGAACAACTTCTTCTTCAATTTCAAGCTCTTCAAGACCTTCAATAATTTCAGTAACTTTTGATTCTGGTTTTTCAATAGGTGTACCTAAATTTTCATTAGGAATTTTCATATCAATAACTTGTTCTTTTTGAGAACAACCTGTAAATATAAATACAGCAATTATAAAACTTAATAAATATCTCAAACTAAATTCTCCATAATGTTTTTAATTTTTAACATATCATAATATGCATCTTTTTTTGAAGAAGGATTTCTTAATAAAAATGATGCAGAAAATGTAGTTATTAATTTTGTATTATTAAAAAGTAATTCTTTACCTCTAACTTGAGAAAAATCATTACTATTTTTAAGTAGATGTGAATACGCTTTATCACCTAAAACAACTATAAGTTTTGGTTTTATTAACTCAATTTGTTTTAATAAATAGTCATTACAAGTATCAACACTAGAAGTATTTATACCTGTTGAACTTTTACATTTTACTAAACTTGTTAAATATACATCTTCTTTTTGAACTTTTAAAACATTTTCAATCATATTTTTTAAAAGCTCACCCGCTTTTCCACTGTAAAACTCACCTAATTCATCTTCACTATTAGTTGGTTCATCAGATATGAACATAATATCAGAATATCTGTTTCCATATCCAAACAAGACATTTTTTCTACTTTTAGAAAGTTCACACAAATGACAATGCTCACAAATATTACGCAATTCATCAATAGAATTTGGTAATGTGAAATTTTTAATATCAGAAGTGAATAGATCTAAGGTTTCATGATAATTATATCCTATAGATTTCATGTAGTGTAATTGTTTTAAAATTCGATTTTTAACTAGTTTTGTCATGCCTAAATTGTACAAAAACATTACTTTTACATTCATTTGTTCCAATTATATGTACAAAATATCAAATTTATTTGACTTTTGTTCAAATAATAAGTACAATAATATAATTTTTCAAGAATGGACAAGCTATGACAATACCAAGTTTAAGAAAATTAGAAACAGATTTAGAAGTAAATAAAACAACATTACATAATTGGAAAAAGAATAGACCTAAGCTTTATGAGTTTATAATAGATTCATATAAAGATAGAGAACTATTAAAAGAGCATTTAAACTTATTATTAGAACAAAAAAAAATAATTGAAAAAGAAATTAAACTTGTAAGTAAAAAAAATTAAGATTTATATAAACCTATGGAGCATAGTTAGAATAATGCTTTTTAAAGCGTGCGAAGTATTTTGATTATTGCTTCATAGTTTTGTATATTAAATAAGGAAAAAATTCCTTATTTAAATATAGATATATTATTTATATCTGTGAGTAATTCTACCCTTATCTAATGAATAAGGTGTAATCTCTACTTTTACCTTATCACTTGGTAAAATTTTAATATAGTGCATTCTCATTTTTCCTGAGATATGGCATAAAACCACATGACCATTGTCTAATTCAACTCTAAACATTGCATTAGGTAAAGCCTCAATAACCTTACCATCAATTACAATTACATCATCTTTTGCCACTTTTTATGTCTCCCTAGTCTTCATCTGTACTTAAAATAACTGCTTTACCATCTACAACTGCAACTGTGTGCTCATAGTGGCTACCTCTTAATCCATCAGCAGATACAACATCCCATTTATTATCTAAAATAACTGGTTCTCTATCTTTATGACAAATCATTGGCTCTAAACAAAATACCATACCATTTTTAATTTTTGGACCTGATTTTGCACTACCGTTTTCTAAGTAGTTTGGAATTTCAGGTTCATCATGTGGTTTTTTTCCAATGCCATGACCACAAAATCTTACTAATGGTTGATAACCTCTAGCAACAATAAATTCTTCAATTGCTTGTGATAGCTCTTTAAATCTCATACCATCATGAATAACATCAATAGCATGATATAAAGAATCTTTTGCACAAGCAATTAATTCTTCATCTTCTTTTGATATTTTACCAATTGGCATAGTTATCGCAGCATCTCCATACCAACCGTCAAGTTCTGTTCCAATATCAAGGCCTAATATATCACCTTCTTTTAAAACAGTATCATCAGGTATACCATGAATAATTACTTCATTTAAAGAAGTACAAACTGAATTAGGGAAACCATAAAGACCTTTGAATGATGGTCTAGCCCCTAAATCTCTTAAAAATTTGTCACCAATGGCATCAACTTCTAATAAAGTCATGCCTGGTTTAACGTTTTCTCTAAGATAGTTAAGCGTTTGAGCAACAATTCTATTTGCTGCTTTTAGCTTAGCAATTTCGTTAGCTTTTCTAATTGGAATAGCCATTTTTATAAGCCTACTGCACTTAGAGTTTCATATTTGTTTGTATACTGTTGTGCTTCAATTTTTCTCATAGTATCAATTGCAACTTGTACAACAATTAGTACTGCAACCCCTCCAAAATAGAAAGGTACACCCATAGCTTTTACAATAAGCCATGGTAAAGTTGAAACTAAACCTAAGTAAATAGCACCCCAGAATGTTAATTTACTAGCTACATCATTTAAAAATTCAGAAGTGTGTTCCCCTGGTCTAACACCTGGGATAAATCCACCTTGTCTTTTTAAGTTATCAGATATATCTTTTGCATTAAATGTAATTGATGCATAGAAGAATGCAAAGAAAACTACAAATAAGAACATAAATAAATTAAACGTATACGAAGCTGGGCTTAAATAATCTGCAATTGCAACTAAATATTCATTTTGACTACCTTGTAAAACAGTCGCTGGGAACATTAAAATAGCACTTGCAAAAATTGCTGGAATTACACCTGATAAGTTAACCTTAATAGGAATATAATTCATAACCCTTTTGTTTTGATTTTGCATCATTACTTTTCTTGAGTATGAAACAGGAACTCTTCTTTCACCTAACTCTACGTAAATAATAGCACCAACTGTTGCTAAAATAACAACAATAATACCAATTACAGTAAGGAAGTTCATTTGACCATTATTTACAAGATCAATTGTACCACCAATAGCACTAGGAATTGCCGAAACAATACCTGCAAAGATAATTAAAGAGATACCATTACCGATACCTTTTTGAGTAATTTGCTCACCAATCCACATTAATAACATAGTACCAGTTAACATTGATATTGCAGATACTGCAATAAATGTGTTCATATCAATTGAAATTGCACCTTGCCCATTTTGACCAGTTAAAGAATTAAGACCTACTGATACACCAATAGATTGAATTAAAGTAATTACAATTGTAGTATATCTGATGATTTGCATATATTTTTGCATACCATCTCTTTCTTTTTTCATTTTACCAAGTGCTGGGAATGTTGCTGCTAGAAGTTCCATAATAATAGAAGCAGTAATGTAAGGCATAATACCAAGTGAGATAATTGACAGTCTTTCAACTGCATTACCACTGAACATGTTAACAAGACCTAATGCATTATTTGCATTTGAATCGAAAAATTCTTTAACTACGTCTATATTAACTCCAGGAACTGGCACGTATGCCAGTAACCTGTAAAGAAAAATAAAACCTAATGTAATAAGAATCTTATTTATTAGATCTTTACTCATTTTTAGTTTCCAGTAGTTGTAACGTTTTCGTCTTTAATCTTTGAAGCTAAACCTTTTGCAGCTGCACCAACTAATTTAACTTTTACAACTGATTTAGATAATTTATATACAGCCTTGATTGACTCAACTGTAATTTCTTCAAGTTCTGCTACTTGCTTAACTTTATCTACGTTAATAGAATAAGGTTTTGTTACTCTTGAAGTAAATCCGATTTTAGGAAGTCTTTTATAAATTGGTTGTTGACCACCTTCAAATCCTCTTTTTCTTTTGTAACCAGATCTAGATTTTTGACCTTTTTGACCTCTTGTAGAAGTCTTACCCATTCCTGAACCTTGACCTCTACCTACTCTTTTTACATTTTTTGTACTACCAGCAGCTGGTTGTAAGTTATTTAATACCATTTATTATCCTTTAATCTTCGCTAATGCTTCAACAGTAGCTTGTACAAGGTTATTAGGATTATTTGAACCTAATGATTTAGCAATAATATCTGTAACTCCAGAAAGCTCAAGAACAGGTCTTGCAGCTCCCCCAGCGATAAGTCCAGTACCCTCAGATGCTGGCTTTAATAATATTTTACTAGCGTTATATTTATGCTCAATATCATGTGCAATTGTAGTTCCATGAATATTAACTTTAACTAATGATTTAAATGCATCATCTAAAGCTTTTTTAATTGCATCAGGAACTTCTTTTGCTTTTCCAGTTCCAAACCCTACTGTACCGTTTTTATCACCAACAACAACTAAAGCTGTAAATCTGAATCTTCTACCACCCTTTACAACTTTTGTTACTCTTCCGATTTTAACGATTGCTTCTTGAAAATCTTCTCTATTTACTGCTGCCATCATTAACCCTTATAATTTAATACCATTATCTCTAAGTGCATCAGCGAAAGCTGCAATAACACCATGATAAAGGTAACCATTTCTATCAAATACTACTGATTCAACACCAGCAGCTTTTAATTTCTCTGCAAACTCAGTTGCAACTTTTGCTGCGTTTTCTCTACTAACACTAAGACCCATAGATTGAGAACTGATTGAAGCCACTGTAAGACCATCAACATCATTGATAGCTTGTGCACTTAAATACTTGTTAGATTTAAAAACTGTAACTCTTAATCTATCAGCAGTACCAGTAATTGATCCTCTAACTCTTCTTTTTCTTCTAGCTCTTAAAGCGTTTTTCTTTGCTAAATCTTTTGCTCTACTCATTTTTCACACCTTACTTAGCAGTTTTTCCGGCTTTTCTAACGATATGCTCGTCAGTATATTTAACACCTTTACCTTTGTAAGGTTCTGGTTTTCTATAGCCTCTAATAATTGCAGCAGCTTGACCAACTTGTTGTTTGTCTGCACCTTTTACGTGAATTAAGTTTTTCTCAACAGAAATGTCTAACCCCTCAGGGATATCATAATTAATTGGGTGAGAGTATCCTAATTGTAACTCTAAAACTTTACCTTTTACAGCAGCTCTGTAACCAACACCGTTGATTTCTAAAGATTTTGAAAAACCTTCAGATAAACCAATAACTGCATTACTTAATAAAGCTCTATAAGTTCCCCAGAATGCTGAAGATTCTTTTGATTCTCCAACTCTTTCTAAAATTACTTCGTTATTTTCTAACTTAACTTCAACTCTTCCGTGTGTTTCAACAGGAATAGTTTTGTTACCTTTTTTTACACTTACTACAGTACCATCAACTGATACTTCAACCCCTGAAGGGATTGCGATAGGTTTTTTTCCAATTCTAGACATTACACTCTCCTACCATACTGTACAAAGTACTTCGCCACCAACTTTAGCTGCATATGCTTCATCATTAGCAATAACACCCTTGTTAGTTGTCACGATAATAGTACCGTACCCGTTCTTAAAAGATTTGATTTCAGAAGCGTTTTTATAAACTCTTCTTCCTGGTTTAGAAACTCTTGTAATCTCATTAATTACTGAATTATCATTGTCATCATACTTTAATTCAACTTGAATTGTCTTCTTATTGTTTTCACCATCAATAACTTTGAAACCAGTAATATATTCTTTTTGTTGTAATACATTTAATATACCTACAACTGTATTAGAATGTAATAATGTTGCAACATCTAATTTTCTAAGTGCAGCATTTCTGATTCTAGTTAAAGCATCTGCGATTATATCATTCATCATAGCTTTTTATCTCCCTACCAACTAGCTTTTCTAACACCAGGTAATAAACCTTCGTTAGCCATTTTTCTTAAACAAATTCTACATAAACCAAAATCTTTATAAACAGAGTGAGGTCTTCCACAAACAGAACATCTTGTGTATGCTCTTACAGCAAACTTAGGAGTTCTTTTTTGTTTTGCGATCATAGATTTCTTTGCCATTACGCTCTTCCTTTTGTAAATGGAATTCCTACTAACTCTAATAATCTAAATGCTTCTGCATCGTTATTAGCACTTGTAGAAATTGAAATATTCATACCGTGTGTCTTAATAATGTCATCATAAACAACTTCTGGGAACATTAATTGCTCATCTAAACCGAAGTTGAAGTTACCTTGACCATCAAAACCATTCTTGTTTAAACCTCTAAAGTCCTTTACTCTTGGTAAAGCAACAGAACAAAGTTTGTCTAAGAAAGTGTACATTTGCTCACCTCTAAGTGTAACTTTAACACCTACAGGATAACCTTCTCTTACTTTAAAACCAGCAACTGATTTCTTTGCAATAACTTTTACTGACTTTTGACCAGCAATTAAAGAGATAGTATCTTCAATGTTTTGCATTAATTTAGAATCTTTCATTGCTTCACCAGCACCAACAGAGATAACTACTTTTTCTAACTTAGCAGTTAACATCTTGTTTTTTGGAAATTCAGTTTCTAAAACTGGTTTAATTTCTGATTTATATTTTTCTAATAATCTTGCTGCCATCTAATTACCCTTCTACTTTTGCTACATTTGAGATATCAATAGGCATCTCTTTGTTTACAAATCCACCTTCAGGATTTTTTTCCTGATCAGGTTTTACAGTTTTTTTAGCAACTTTACAATCTTTAACGATTACTTTTTTTTCTTTTGGTAATACAGCTAAAACTTCACCAGTTTTACCTTTGTCATCACCAGCGATGATTTTTACAGTATCACCTTTTTTGATTTTTAATTTAACTGCCATATTATAATACCTCCGGTGCAAGTGAAACGATCTTCATGAAACCTGAATATCTAACTTCTCTAGCAACTGGTCCAAAGATTCTTGTTCCAATAGGCTCTTTCTTAGCATCTAAGATAACTGCCGCATTGTCATCAAATCTAATTAATGAACCATTTTCTCTTTGAACTTCTTTATGAGTTCTAACAACTACAGCCTTAACAACTTGACCTTTTTTAACTTTTCCAGTAGGTAAAGCTTTCTTAACTGAAGCAACAATTACATCACCAACAGATGCATATCTTCTCTTAGATCCACCAAGAACTTTGATACACATGATCTCTTTTGCACCAGTGTTGTCAGCTACATTTAATCTAGTAAAACTCTGAATCATTATTTAACTCCTGTAGCTACAATAGTCTTTAATCTAAAAGATTTAGTTTTTGATAAAGGTCTACACTCAACCGCGATTACAGTGTCACCTTCATTTAATTCATTTTTTTCATCATGAATTAAATATTTTTTAAATCTTTTTACAGTTTTGTGGTACTTTGGATGCATAACTGATCTTGTAACTAATACAGACGCAGTTTTTTCACCAGATTTTTTAACCACAACACCTTGAATCTCTCTTTTATGTGTCATATCTTAGATCCTTAGTTAGCTTTTGCTGCAGTAATAGCTGTTTGAATTTTAGCGATTTCTTTTTTCGCTACTCTTAATTCAGATGTGTTAGTTAACTGCATAGTTTTTAGCTTAGCTTTTAATTCAAAAAGAAGCACCTTTTTCTCTTTTAATAACTCGTTTAGCTCTGTTAAGCTTTTTTCTTTTAAATCAGTATAGTTCATTTTCGCTATCTCTTGTTACAATTTTAGTTTTAAATGGTAATTTGTGTTGTGCTAAAGTTAAAGCTTCTCTTGCTAATTCATCAGACACACCTGCCATCTCAAAACAAATTCTTCCAGGCTTAATGTTCATTACCCATTTATCAACAGCACCTTTACCTTTACCCATTCTTGTTTCTAATGGTTTAGCAGTAAGTGGTTTGTCTGGGAATACCATAATCCAAACTTTTGCCTGTCTCTTAACTTTTCTAGTCATCGCAATTCTTGATGCTTCGATTTGTCTTGAGTCAATTCTTCCGTGTTCAACAGCTTTTAAACCGATATCTCCGTAAGCTAAAGATGTTCCTCTTGAAGCTTTACCTCTATTTCGGCCTTTCATCATTTTTCTGTATTTAGTTCTTTTAGGCATTAACATGATTATTTACCTCTTCTTTTACTAGGTCTTCTTTTTGGTTTAGACTCTTCAGTTTTTTCAGCAGGGATACCCTTAGCTAAAACCTCACCTTTAAAAATCCAAACTTTAATACCAACACAACCATAAGTAGTGTGAGCTTCTGCAAAACCGTAATCAATTCTAGCTCTTAGTGTATGTAAAGGAACTCTACCTTCTAAGTACCACTCAGTTCTAGCCATTTCAGCTCCACCAAGTCTACCAGAAACAGATACTTTAATACCTTTTGCTCCACCTTTAAGTGCATTTTGCATAACTCTTTTCATAGCTCTTCTAAATGCAACTCTTCTTTCTAATTGTTGTGCAACGTTTTCAGCAGCTAATTGTCCAGAAACTTGAGGTTTTCTCTCTTCTTTAATATTAACAGCGATTTCTTTACCAACTAATTTAGCTAAGTTGTTTTTTAACTTCTCAACATCTGCACCTTTTTTACCAATAATGATACCAGGTCTAGCTGCTACGATAGTAACTCTAACTTTTTTAGCTGTTCTCTCAACGATAGTTTGAGCAACACCAGCATAGTATAATTCTTTTTTAACATACTTTCTGATTTTGTCATCTTCAGATACATTAGTAGGAATGTTTCCAAATTTAGGGAACCATCTTGACTCCCAGTTTCTGTTAATTCCTAATCTTAAACCTATTGGATTAACTTTTTGACCCATTACTTATCTCCTTTTGCAGCTACTTCAATCATAATATGTGCAGTTGGTTTATGTTTAGGTGATGCACTACCTCTTGCTCTTGGAGTAAATCTCTTAAGAACAGGTCCTTTATCAACTCTAGCAGATGTAACTACTGCATTTTCTGGCTCTAAACCTGAATTTGCTACAGCCGAAGCTATTACTTTAGAAATAATTCCAGCAGCTTTGTTTGGAGTAAACGCTAATGAAGCGATTGCATACTCTGCATTCATACCTTGAACTTCTCTTGCAATAAGTCTTGCTTTTGTTGGAGAAACTCTAATAAATCTTAATATTGCTTTACCCATTATTACGCCTTCTTCTGTACAGAGCCTTTATGACCCTTAAATGTTCTAGTTGGTGCGAATTCACCTAATTTATATCCAACATGGTTCTCAGTAATATTTACTGGAACGAAATTTCTTCCGTTGTGCACATTAAATGTTAAACCAATCATGTCAGGTAAAACCATAGATCTTCTTGACCATGTTTTTATTGGTTTTTTATCATTAGCTTCAGTAGCTTTGATAACTTTTTTCATTAAGTGTGCGTCTACAAATGGACCTTTTTTTATTGATCTTGCCATCTTAAACCCTTACTTCTTTCTTCTTGAAATGATTAATTTATCACTAGCTTTTTTCTTTCTAGTTTTGTAACCTTTAGTTGGCATACCCCATGGAGTAACTGGATGTCTTCCTGAGTTAGTCTTACCTTCACCACCACCGTGTGGGTGATCAATAGGGTTCATTGCAGAACCTCTAGTTTGAGGTCTAATACCCATGTGTCTAGTTCTACCAGCTTTACCTACAACCATATTGATATAATCTTCATTACCAACAATACCAACTGTAGCCATACATACACCTAACATTTTTCTCATCTCACCAGATGGTAATCTTAAGATAACGTATTTGTCTTCTCTACCCATAATTTGTGCATAAGATCCAGCAGATCTTGCAAACTGAGCACCTTTACCAGGTTTTAATTCAATGTTATGAACCATAGTACCAACAGGGATAGATTGTAATCTCATCGCATTACCAGGTAAGATATCAAGTCCAGATTCAGCAGCTTGTACTTTATCTCCAACTTTTAATCCTGAAGGTTGAATGATATATCTTTTATCACCATCAGCATAAGTAACTAAACAAATTCTACAGTTTCTGTACGGATCGTACTCAATAGTAGATATAGTTCCTTCAACACCAAATTTATTTCTTTTAAAATCAATGATTCTATATAATTTCTTAGCACCTGCTTCTTTATGTCTAGATGTAATTCTACCGTTATTATTTCTACCAGCTGAAGCTTTTACTCTTACAAGTAAAGATCTTACTGTTGGTTTAGAAGTAATATCAGAAGTATCCATAACAGACATGAATCTTCTTGCAGGAGTTATTGGTCTAAATTTTTTAATTGCCATCTCTTATACTCCTTAAGCTGATAGGTTCGCTATTTCAGCGCCCTCTGGTAATGTAACATAGAATTTTTTGAAATCTGGTCTTTTACCAGGTCTTCCTCTAAATCTTTTAACTTTACCATCTTGTCTTAAAGAATTAATTTTTGATGGTGTAACACCAAAATACTCTTTAAATACTTCTTTTAAACCGCTTTTAGTCATTCTAGGACTAGTTTGAACAACGATTACACCATTTTCTTGAAGCTCGATTGTTTTTTCTGTATATAATATTGCTTTAATATCTGTAATATCTGCCATCTTAAGCCTCTTTTGTTAATGCATCTAGTACTGATTTTTCGATAAGTACTGAGTGGTATGCAGCAATTAAATAAGCGTTAACTTCTTGCTTTTCAACCATATAACAGTTTTTAATGTTTCTAAACGCTAAATAAGTTTTTTCATTAATTGAATCAACAACAATTAATGTATCTCTTTTGTTTATTTTACTTAAAACTGCAACTGCGTCTTTAGTTTTACCAGATTCTAAATTCACTGAATCAACTACAAATAAAGATTCATTATCAGCTTGTGCATTTAACGCATATTTTAATGCTAATGCTTTTTGCTTTTTATTTACTTTTTGGTTGTAGTTTCTCTTAGTAGGTCCAAATACTTGACCCCCACCAACGAATAAAGGAGATCTTTTAGAACCCCATCTAGCACCACCAGAACCTTTTTGAGCTTTAGGTTTTTTACCACCACCGCTTACTTCAGATCTGTTTTTAACTCTAGCAGTATTAGCTCTTAAACCTGTTAAATATGACTTAACATATAAATATAAGTTATGCGAATTAATTTCAGCATAAGCTTCAGGTAAAGCTAATTCACCATTATTTTCAAATTTTTCGTTTAAAACTATTGCTTTACTCATTTAGCAACCTTTACTTTTCCTAATGAACCATTTGCACCTGATACTGAACCTTTAACAACTAAGATTCCAGTTTCAGCGTCAAATGAAACTACATCATTTTTTACAGATACGTTTGTATTTCCGTATTGACCTGGCATTTTCTTACCTGGTTGAACTCTACCTGGCCACTCAGCATTACCAATAGAACCAGTTCTTCTACCCATTCTATGTCCATGTGATGCTCTACCACCTGCAAAATTCCATCTCTTAACTCCACCTTGGAAACCTCTACCTTTTGTTTTAAAAGTTGTTTTTAAAACAGCACCTTCAGTTAATGGTGAAACATCTAAATCTCCAGCTTCAGCATTTGCTACAGTTAATGTTACAAATCTGTTAAACTCTTTAGATAAGTTATATTTCTTTTGTTGACCTTCAATAGCTTTGTTGAATTTTTTTCCACTGCTATAAGATACTAGCGCTACACCGTCAGTTACTTCACATACTTTTGCTTCAAGAACCTTTAAAAGTGTAACAGGTGTACTAGGAACAGAAACTGTTCTACTCATACCGATTTTTTCTACGATAAATTCCATCTTGTATTACCCTTTCTTCTTATTCTTGACCCATAGATCTAACTTCAACATCAACTTCAGGAGCTAAGTCAAGTTTCATTAATGAATCTACAGTATCTGGAGTTGCAGCAATGATATCAATCATTCTTGTATGAATTCTGATTTCAAATTGCTCTCTTGCGTCCTTATTTACGTGAGGACCTTTTAAAACTGTGTATCTTCTGATTTTTGTTGGTAGAGGGATTGGACCTCTTAAATCAGCACCAGTTCTTTTAACAGCTTCAACGATTGAAGCAACACTTCTGTCTAAAACTCTATGATCATAAGCTTTAAGCTTTAATCTGATTTTTTCCATTTTTTTTCCTTTAAAGAACTCGTTAGATGTACCATAAAATGCACTCTAACCACATTTAGTGGACGCGGATTATAACTTAATTATAGTTAAATGTCAAGTATTATGGGGTTTTGCTAGTCAAAAACCTAATTTTATTTCCTTTTATAAAGGATGACTATTAGTATATAGGTATATATTTAAGCATTATTAAAGTTATGTGATTGTTTTTTAAAGATACTTATAAAAATAAGTATCTTTAAATTTAATCTATTTTTGCAGCAGTAATAACAAGTTCTACTAAAGTATTATGACTAGCCATATTAGCCTGAACACAAGACCTTGCAGGCTTATCATCACTTGGAATCCATTCTTTCCAAATATCATTAAAATCATTAAAATCTCTATAAATATCTTTAAGAAAAATTTCTGTTCTTAATATATTATGTTTACTTGAGCCAGCTTCTTTTAATCTTTCATCTACAATTTCTAAAGCTCTTTTTGCTTGAACTTTAATATCTAATTCTTTATCATCTGATACAATACCTGCTAGATAAATAGTTCCATTGTGCTCAACTATTCTACTCATTTTCTCATTTACAATTTTTCTTATAATCATTTTTATCCTTGATTTTTATTGAATTATAACATTTGAAGTTAATATTTTCCTTGGTAAAAACCTGAGAATAATAATACGTCATCACTTTGTACATTATCTAAATCATTCATAATCATATCTTTTAATATCTCAGCTAAACTTGGAGCAAATGTCATTCCAAGCCAACCTAAACCCATACCATAAATTAAGTTTTTGTATTTTTCATCTCTACCAATCAAAGGCATATCATTTGGTGTTAATGGTCTAAATCCTGACCATTCAATAATATTATCCATTTCAAAAGGTATAGTGTATTTTTTGAAGTTCTCTTTTATACTGTCAATTTGTTTTTTTACTACTTTTGGATCACTTGAACCTAATTCTAATTTAGAAGTTAGTCTTACATCATCTCTTCTTGGAGTGAAAACAATAAATAAATCAGCAAATAAAGTAGAAGTAATAGGCTGTAATTCCTTTGGCATATTAAAAGTAATACTATAACCCTTTGCAGGAGTCATCATTAAATCAGTTCCTACTTTATTAGCAAGTAGTGTTTGATAACCTGTTGTCATTATATATGTTTGTGCTTCATAGGTATTTGATTTAGAACTAATAGATTTTATTTCATCTTTATCATATTTTATATCTGTAATTTTTTCATTTAAAATAAACTCTGCACCATTTTCTTCTAAATATCTCTTTAGCTCTAACATTACTCTTTTAGGATCTAAATGTGCATTTTTTTTAAATAATATTGCACCTTTTACTTCATCATTTGCACAAGGGATATAATCGTGTATTTTGTTTTTATCTATTACTTTAAATCTATCTTCATCTGTAAGATTATATTTTTTTAATTTTTTATCGTATGATTCTTGCTGTGTAAAAACTGATAACATGCCATCATGATGAAAGTCAAAATCTAATCCATCTTCTCTTTCCATTTGTTTATATTTTTCATTTGTAATATGACCATATTTTTCAAATAAAGCTGTAGTTCTTTTTAATCTTTCTTCATTAGCACTATTAACAAACTTCCAAACCCATTTTAATAATTTTGTATCTAATGAAGGATGTATATTAACAGGGGATTCACCTTTTAACATAAGTTTCATTGTATCTGTTACAATTCCAGGGTTTGCCAAAGGTCCTTTATCAAAAGCTGATAATAAGCCTGCATTACCAAATGAAGTACAATTTGTAATATCACCTTCATCAATAATAGTTACTTTTTTTCCAGCTTTTAATAGTTCATAAGCAGCAGTTAAACCCATAATACCTGCGCCAATTATTATAATATCTCTTTTCATTCAAGACTCCTAATATTAAGTCAATAAGTTATTATAATATACTATTTTTTTGTTAATTTGTAGTTATATCATAGTGTATTTAATGAACTAGATTTTTATTTCAATAATCTAGTTACTAATTCTCACATTGATTTAGGTTTATTTTTTTGTTAGTTTTAAAAACTTCTCCATAATAGTTTTTTGATGAAACTTTTTCATATCTTTTTATTTTTCTCTCATGCTTAGCTTGTATTTTTGAGATTACAAAAGTAAATACTACAATTAAGATAGAAATAACTAAATAGTAATCAATAAACCAATTTTCACTTGAATATATTATATTTTTAAAAACATCAAAAGAAATTTTTGAATATAAAAAATATATGAACTTAAATAGTACAGCAATTAGAATAGGAATTAATATTATTTGCAACAAACTTTTAAACACTAAAAAATTTATGTAACTTCTTTTTTTGAAATATATCATTAATCTAAAAAATAGATAAATAAGTGGCAGTAAAAATAAAAATGCAACAATAATTTTCTTTAGTTTAAATACAATAAGATTTCCACTATAGTCATAATTAATAGATTTCTTATTTTCTAAAATGTATTTATTTAATTTTTTAAATGAAGTAGTAGAAAAAATTTTATCAGTTTCATCATTTAGACTTTTTTGTAAATTAGAAGACTTTATAAGTAGTGAATCATATTGATCTTTTATATCCTTTAAATTCTCTTCTCCTAAAAAAATATATTTACCTACATTATCAGTATAATACCTTTTCTTAATCAAATTATTATATGTAAATTTAATTTTAGATATTTGATCTTTTATAATATTATAATCGTTTTGAAGTTTTGAGATCTTTATTTTTGAATTATCTATATTGTTTTCATAGATAAAATTTTTTAACTTTTCTCCTATTAGAACTTTACACCTATTATCAATATTTTTGAATTTTATAAACATTAATCTATTTTCATAAAAATTATTGTTAATATCAGTTAGACTTTTACTATTAAATACCTCTCTACATAGATTTGAAAATCTTTCATTTGGTTTATTCAAATTATTTATTTGACTATCTATTCCTTTTAATACTAAAAAGAATACTAGTAAATTAAGTATAGTAAGAATTATAAATGATTTAATAGATAATTCTTGTTTATTTTTATATATAAAATTACTTTTATAAAATCTTACTAGTTTTTCTTTCAATAAATACCCTAAATATGCAGATTAAATACTATATAAAAAGAAATATTTAAAGTTAATTAAACAGTTATTTACTTATAAAAATGTATATTTTACAAGATTAAGACAAATAATATTATTATGTTTGATAGCTATAGTATTTATGGGAGTAGTAGTATTTATTTGTTATAAATAATTATTTAATATGAACACTAAGTAAAATACTTACTTGCTTTATTTTTAAGTTTTTCAAATATTTCATTGAAGTTGGCTGGGTAAACTCTAGCTCCACCAATAGTTGAAATGAAGTTTGTATCACCAATCCATCTTGGTAATAAATGATAATGTACATGCTGTTCAATTCCAGCACCAGCAGCTTTTCCTAAGTTCATACCAATATTGACACCTTCACAAGGCATAACTTCTTTTAATAGTTTTACTCCTTGCTTAACACGCAAACTCATAGCTTGCCATACTTTATCATCAAGTTCTTCAATTTTATCTGTATGATAACATGGAATTACCATCATATGTCCAGGACTATAAGGAAATTTATTCATAACCACATAACAAAGTTCGTCCTTGAAAACTACTTGTAACTTTTCGTCATCAATATTTTTTCCTATATGACAAAATACACAACCTTCTATTTTTTCTTCACTAACATATTCAAATCTCCAAGGTGCATATAAATGTTCCATTTATGTTCCTTTTACTTAAATAAAGTTTGGTGCATCATTAGCAAATAAAATCAAATCACCTGCTTTAGTTTTTTGAGCTAAGGTTTGTTCTAATAAAGATTTGTCTTTTAAAATAAATACTTTTTCACTATCTATATTTGAACTTAATATATGTGTATTTAAACTTCCAGTTAAAATTACATAATCGAACTTTTCATTAATAGCTTCTGCTAATAAAATATTTGCTTCATCTGTTGATTCTACAAGTCCTGGAGTAATTATTACCTTTCTTCCCTCATAAGTACTACAAATATTTACAGCTTCTAACATACCTTCTAGATTTCCGTTAAAACTATCATCAACAATGATTTTTCCACCAGCTTCAATTTTTTGAAGTCTATGCTCTACTTGAGGTAAAGTTTTAAAAGCAATTTTAATTTCATCAATACTCATTCCTAAGTAGTGAGACACTAAAATTACTGCTGTTAGATTAATGGCATTGAAGCTTCCTAAAATTGGAGCATAAAAATGTTCTAATTGGCCATTTATTTCTACATCAAACCAAATACCATCTAATGTACTTTTAGTAATATGAAGATTGTTTGGAAACTTTGTTATTGTGTCATACTCTTTTATAGGAACACTTTCATGAACAAATCCCATTTCCATTTTTGGAGATTTTAAAATTTCCATTTTTGTATGAATAATATTATCTAAAGTTTTAAAATATTCAATATGTTGTTCACCAACACTTCCTAATACACAAATTTGAGGTTCTAAAAACATTGAAATCTCTTCAATATCTCCTTTTACTCTTGCTCCTGCTTCTGCAATATATACTTGTGTATCTAAAGGTATATCTCTATTTACATCTAAAACAATACCACCAATTGTATTTACACTTCTTGGAGTTTTATATGTTTTGTATTTGTTTTTTAAAACATGATATAAGTAGTTTTTAATAGAAGTTTTACCATATGAAGCAGTAATTGCAACAGTTTTTAAACCAACAATACTTTGAACTCTTTGTTTACCTTTATGCTTAAAAGATAAGAAAAATATTTTTTCTAATACCGTTGAAGCAATATATGCAAGGATTAAAGGTGTAAAAATAAACATATTAGTACATTGTGGGCTTGCTAAACAAAGTGCTGTCATACCAAAAGTAGTAAATAATAAGATTGTTAAAAATCTTTTTACTCTTGAAGTTAGAACTACTGGCCTATCAAGTTTTTTATTCCATAAAACAAAACTTGTCATATATATTAAATAAAAATATATTGCATAATAAGGACTAGGTATTAAATAAAACAGTACTATTGGTGCTGCGAAATATGTAATATGCCATTGCCATTTGTGATGTTTAAATATAACTCTTTCCAGTTTGTAGTTATACCATTGTAAGTTTGTAATTAAGTACCAACCTAAAGCCATAATTAGTACAATATGTGTAAATATATTAAAGTATTCCATTCTCAATTCTTTCTGCGATATCTTTTGCATTTCGTGCAAAGAAATAATGGTCACCATCATAAGATATAAAAGTTGACTTTTCTATTAAAGAGGCTATCTTTTTACCAGATTCTAACGAAGTGGCTACATCTTTTTCACCCCAAAATATTAATGCATTGTTTTTAAAGTTTGAAAAATGAGTAGTAAAGTCTTCATTTACTACATTTTTAAAAGTAGCATACATTTGTTCACTCATAGTATTTACATCACTACTTCTAAAAGCTTTTGTAATAGACTTTAGTCCTAATTTATTAAAAAATTTTGCAAGTGTAATTTTTAATTTTACATCAAAAGGTTTCTCTTCTAAAATTCCCGCACTACTTAATAATACTAGATTTTTAGGATTTAAAAGTGTTGAAACTTTTCCACCATAAGAGTGCCCTGCTATTATATCCTTTGAGCTATTTAATAGTTTTAAAAACTCATCAACAATTTTCACATAATCATTTGTAGTTAGTTCATAATCATTTGTCGATTTTCCAAATCCAGGCATATCTATATAAATATGTCTAAACTCTTTTAAATGTGAGCCAAAACTATTTTTCATAATCTCTTTATTTGAACCCCAACCATGCAAAAAAACAATATCTTTAGTTCCTGCTGGATTAACTAAATCATAAGAGATTTCAAAACTTTTGTTATATACTGTTAAACTTTTTGATGCCAAGCCTATTTTCCCTTTGAAGAGTGAATTTTATTTACATATTCATAAGTAATTGGAATATGTTTTTTTCTAGGTAAATGTTTTGCTAAATCTGTAAATAGTGAACTAAAATCTTCAAATAGGTAATTAGCCATTGAACCTGGAATCGAATTTATTTCATTTAAATATACTTCATTATCTACAATAAAAAAATCACATCTAATTATTGAACCTTCGAAAAGATTATTATAAATTCTTTTAAATGACTCTTTTACTTTTGCATTTAATTCAGCACCTAAATCAACTTCCATTGCTTTTGATGTTCTAGAAAAGTCTAAATATTTTTTATCAAAATCTAAGAATTCTGCTTTTTGAGGTTCTTCAATAATAGAAAATTTAAACTCTCCATTTACTCTTGTTCCTGCTAAATTATACTCTTTAACTCCAGGAATAAAAGGCTCAATAATAATTGCATTATCAAACTCATATGCAACATCAAGTGCATATTCTAATTCTTCTTGTGATTTAACTATTGAAACACCTATTGAGCTTCCAAGTTTAACAGGTTTTAAAATTACAGGAAATTCATTTACAACTACAGTTTCACCTTTAGTGTAATATTTATAATCAAGAGTATTTACTTCAACACTATTTGCATAACCTTTTGTTAAAAACTTGTTTGAACTTACAACACAAGCTTCAGTTCTTGGTGCAATATAAGGAATACTATAAAAATCTAAAACTGATGAGAAAATGCCATCTTCACCATCACCTCCATGCATCAAAGATAAAACAACATCGTAATCTATGGGTTTTTCTTTTGATAGTAATCCACCCTTTTTATAAAAACCACCTCTTTGTAAATAAACTTTTTCAAATTTTTTATAATCACCTGAACTAAATAGTTTAGATTTTATAAGATCTGTTGGAATATGATACATTTCTCTTGAAGAGTCTAAAAAAAGATAAACAAGTTCATCTTTTAGAATATCTTTCATTGCAATTGAACTTACAATTGATATTTCATGTTCAAAACTTATTCCACCAAAAACTATAGCAATTTTCATTAATTTCCTTTTTAAATGTTATTTTTGTAATTTTTTAAGTGCTTCTTTTACTAAATCACTTGTGTTATTACTTATACATGTTTTTAAAGCTTTAGATACAACATCTTTTTTGAACCCTAAAGATTCAAGAGCTAATGAAGCTTCCAAAGTACTATTAGATGATGAGGCATCATCTCCCTCAACACTATCAATAATAAATCCAGATAATTCAACTAAAATTCTACTAGCACCTTTTGGACCAATCCCTGGAACTCTTTTTAGCATTGAAACATCATTCTCACTTACAATTTGTGCAAAAGAGTTTGGAGTAAATGTAGAACAAATGGCAAGGGCAACTTTTGGGCCTACACCATTAATTTTTATTACTGTATCAAATAGCTTTTTTTCATTTGAATCTAAGAAGCCATAAAGGGTTTGAGAATCTTCTCTAATAATGTGAGTGATTTCAAGACTTACTTCGTCTGTAACAATTTTTGAGCTACAGTTTAAAGAAACAAAAACCTCATAAATAATTCCATTTACGTTCACATTTAATAAGGTTGGTTCTTTTTTTATTATTTTACCTACAAGGCCTACAATCATTATTTCTTCTCTTTTTATGCAATTTTGAACTTTTCATGAAAAAGTTATTAATTTTTATAAATAATAAATAGTTTTAATTATATAATAAATGTACTTAAAGAAAAAAGGTGCACTTATGTTAACTTTTATAACAAGAAAAATAAGTAATAAGATAATAGTTCCGCTACTTATTTTAATGACCATAAGTAGTCTCTCAGTAGTATATTTTACAACTTCAAAAGTTAGTGATGATTCAATTGCAAAAACGAAAGAAAACTTAGAGATGCTAAACACTGCAATGTTCCAAAGTTTGAGAAATGCTATGAACACTGGAAATCCTGCACAAATAAAAAAAGCAGAAGAAGATGCTAAATCAATTAAGGGTGTAAAAAAGCTTGAAGTAGCAAAAAGTAAGCCACTTATGGAACTGTATGGATCTAGTACTGCCTTTACTGAAGATAAAGATGTAATAAGTGTATTTGACACTAAAAAATCTGCAATACTAGAAACAAATGATGAAGACGGTCATAATTTAAGAATGGTAAAACCTATGATTGCAACTCAAGATTGTTTAATGTGTCATGCAAATCAAAATGAAGGTGATGTGATTGGTGTAATGGATTTGACATTTTCACTTGATGAATCAGATGCTCAAATTAGTGAGCTTGTAGTTGATATTTTAGTTATTTCAACTATTCTTGGTTGGATTACTATTGGACTAATATTTATTTTAGTAAAAAGAGCAACAAACCCTATAACAAAACTAAAAGAAGGTTTTGAAAACCTTTTAAGTTCAAATGACCCAAATATCAATTTAGAAATAACATCTCAAGATGAGATTGGTGAAGTGTCAACTTTATTTAATACATATATGAAAAAAGTTAGAGATGGATTACGTCAAGATGAATTAGTTATTGAAGAAGCAAGTGATATTTTAGAAAAAACAAAAAATGGTTTCTTTGTTTATAATGTAACTAAAACTGCATCAAACCCTCATGTTGAAGATTTAAAAAATAAACTTAACTTAATGATTGAAAGTACGAAAGAGACACTTGATAGAATCAATCAAACACTAAGATACTATTCTGAATCTAAGTATGACTTTAAAATAAATGATGAAGGAATTTATGGGGATTTAGGTTCTTTAACAGCAGGAATAAAACTTGTAGGAAATAATACATCTGAAATATTAGCAATGATTATGAATACAGGGAATAGCCTAAATAGTAATACTCAAATATTATCAGAAGCATCGCGAAACCTATCGGTTTCTTCAAATCAACAAGCAGCATCACTTGAAGAAACAGCAGCAACATTAGAAGAAATAACATCAAATATTCAAAATAATACACAAGCAACTGTAAAAATGTCGCAACTTGCACAAAGTGTTACTAAATCTGCAAATAAAGGTCAAGCATTAGCAAACCAAACTGCAACTTCTATGGATGAGATTAATTCAAAAGTTACTGCTATTGATGAAGCTATTGAAATTATTGATCAAATTGCATTCCAAACAAATATTTTATCACTTAATGCAGCAGTTGAGGCTGCAACTGCTGGTGAAGCTGGAAAAGGCTTTGCAGTTGTTGCTCAAGAAGTTAGAAACTTAGCTAGTAGAAGTGCAGAAGCTGCAAAAGAGATTAAAGATTTAGTTGAAGATGCTAATTCAAAAGCTAACGAAGGTAAATCAATTTCTGATGAAATGATAAAAGGGTATGAAGAGCTAAATACAAATATATCTGATACAATTGAAATCATTAATCATGTAGCAACAGCATCTAAAGAGCAAGAAAATGGAATTGTTCAAATTAATGATGCAGTTAATACATTAGATCATGCAACACAGAAAAATGCACAAGTATCAGAACAAATTTCAAATATGGCAACAAATATTGCGACAATGTCAAATTCACTTGTAACAGCAGCATCAAGAGCATCATTTATAGAATATGCCCTTGATAAAGTCGATGATGTTGACTTAGTATATGATACTGCACAATTAAAAGTTGATTTATTAAATACAAAAGATAAAGTTTATTCTAAATTAGGTACCTATCAAGATTTTAGAGTGGAACAAAATACTTCATTAAATAATTGGATTGTAGAGCATTCAAACTCAGGTAAAAAAATAGATTCAGCATTAATGAATGACATATCTAGTTTACAAAAAACATTCCATGAAGATCTTCAAAGTTTAGTAGATTTAAATGCAAAAAAAGACAGTAATGAAAAGCTAAATGAGAAAGCTAAAAATATTGAAGTGAATGCTTTAAGAATATTTGGAAATTTAAATAATGTAAAAAGAGTAGCTTGTAAAAAATAAAAGAAGTTAAACTTCTTTTATTGAGCTTGCATTTGTTTAATTAAAGCTTCTAAATCCTCATCATTCATATTATCTTCACTCTTATCAATGTTTTTTGCACTTGGAGCTAAGTTATACTGAGCTTTATCAATATCATTTTTATCACAAACAAAATTTACAACTCTTTCTATTTTTTGCCTATGTAAATCTTGATGTTGTAATAAACCAAAAACTTCTGTTAATTTTTGAGAGATTTTTTCTTTATCGTTATAAGATAAATTTGAGATATTTATAATTTCTTGCACGTCTTCACAATTATTATATATTAATTCAGCATTATTTTCTGATTCTTTAATTACTTCACACAATTCACTAATTAGTTCTTCATACTTCATACATACCCTTTTTTAAAGATTATGTATAAAGTTTAACTTAACTTTACTTAATTATTATCTAGTAAAGTAAAATTATCAGTGTATTATTTCAGCAATTAGTTCAGTTGCATATGAACCTTTTGGTAAATAAAACTGAAGTTCCATCCAGTTTTTATCTTCTTTATAAGTACTTTCCACTTCATCAGGGAATATCCATGCGAATCTTCTAGCACCATCCGTTCCAGTTTTTTCATCGAATTCTTTTTCTATTTCAAAAGCTAAGTCAACACTTAGCTTTACTCTTTTACCACATAATAATCCTGTTGGAACTCTATCTCTATCAAAAAACTTTTGAGATTCTTCTTCTAAATTTTCAATTGTAAAAATCTTTCCAAATGGATAATGTGAAAACATATCTCCTGGAAGAACTTTTAAAGGATGAGGCTGCTTTTTCATTTGTTTTACAACTTCAAGTGATAAGTTTAATTTTTCGTAAATCTCTTTAGGCTCAAAGGCTTCAATTAATTTTGATATTTCTATTCTTTTTGATAACCAATTATTAAACAAGAAACTTTGATATGAATTAATATACATTTGTCTTAAGTTTCTTCTTTTTTCTTTTAATTTACCATCAATAATATCTTTACCTTTTTTATAATTATCACCTTCAATACCAAATCTTTGGAAACCAAAATAGTTTGGCATACCAAAAGTAACTATTTGCCCTAAAGCATTCTCTATTTTTTTAGCATCAATTAAATTAACTCTTTTTAATCTAACAAAGAACTTATTACCTTTTAAGTGCCCTATTTTTATTTTGTTATTGTGATAAGTTTTCTCTAATATTTTAATGTTTGGATTATCAAACTCTTCTAGTGCTGCTTCATATTTTTTATGAATAGATAAAGATTGAATAGTCATTGCATTTTTATCTTTTAATCCTGCATAACCAAACTCTCTTGTGCTACAATTAAGATGTCTTGCAAGTATTTCTATGGCATCCCATGTTGCTAAATCTTTCTTTCTAATTTTTATAATTAGATGTTCACCCTCACCTGAAAAATCATATAAAGGTACTTCAGTAACAACAAAATCATCTTTTGTTTGCTTAAATAGTACATCTATTTTAGAATGATTTAAATATCTTTGTAATTGATTCAATATGTTTCCTTAATTTTTTAAAAATGATGATTTTTAGCTTTTGTTTTATATTTGCCTTTTATCGCTTTTGCAAATATATTTAGCTTAACTTTATGTTTTTTTGCGATTTTCTCTATTTTTGTTTTATACTTCTTATTAAAAGAAAATAGTATTTCATACTCTTCTCCAGATGTTCCAGTAAAACTATCTATATCAGTGAAGAAATCAAAGCCAACTTTACTTTGTTTTGATAACTTTTCTAACTCAAAAAATAAGCCATCTGAAATATCCATTGAAGCATTGATATAAGGTGAAGCCTCATAAAAAAACTTTGGATTTAATTTCGGTTTAATAAATTTTGATTTTTTAGAAATTTTTTTACCATTAAAAAGTTTATTTAAATCTGTTTTACTATTACCTAGTGTTCCAGTAAAACATACTAAATCATCTTTTTTTACACCACTTCTATAAATTGGTTTTTTTGTTTTTGAAATAATAGTAATAGAAATATCAAGTTTTTCATTTGAAATAGTATCTCCACCAATAATTTTTATATCAAACTCTTTTGCAGCTTTTTTAAAACCTTTTGCTAAATCTTTTAACTCTATATTGTTATAACATTTAGGAATAGCAACACTTAACAATGCATATTTTGGAACTGCGTTCATTGCAATTGCATCTGAAATATTTACTATCATAGACTTATATGCTATTTGTTGTAAACTCATCCACTCTTTTTTAAAATGTACATTTTCAAAAAAAGCATCAGTTGAATATACAAAATCATCAATTACAGCTCCGTCATCACCAATGATTTTATTTTCTGAAAATTGTTTTATAAAATACTCTTCTTTATTCATTTGAAAATTATATCAAAGAAGAGCAAAATAAATAGTACATAGTTAATTTTACTTGAAAAACATCAAGATTGACACCATTAGTAACTACATTTAATAATTTTACAAATAGGATACAAGTTGTCCTGTTTTTATTTAAGAAAATTATTGTATAATACATTTGATAAAATAATTTATAGGAGATAATATGCCAAAAATTAACAAATATGTTGATATTGATACTGTTGAGAGAGAAGCTAAGAAAGATTTAATTGATAGACATTCACCGTTTATCCACTGTGCTGAGACTGCAAAAGCAGGTGAGCCATTTGAAGTAACTGTTAAAATGGGTAACGAATATACTCATCCAGATGATTTTGATCACTTCATTGAGTCTGTTACATTATTTAATGGTGAAACACAATTAGCAAAAGCTTCTTATGTTCCAGGAACTTTAGGAAATGTTAAAGCACATAACACTACTACATTTACTATTATTCCAACTAGCAAAAAATTAAACTTAGTTGCTCACGGTTACTGTACTAAACATGGTATCTGGGAATCAACTCCAGTTGAAGTTTCTGTAGAAGCATAATCTACATACACTGCTATGTTTAAAAGGTAGGAGCTTTTAGCTTCTACCTTTTTTTATAAAAATTTTATATTCTATTTTCAAATTAACTCTATATAAAACTTTACTCTATTATTTTTAATTATTTAACCTTAAATATACTGCTATTTTTAACTTTAGTAAGTTATTAAAAAAATTATCTTAATTCTATACTAATAACTATAAAAAATATAAAATAATAATGTTAAAATATGATTTATTAAAACTATCAAGGAAACTATAAATGTACAATTCAAAAAAAAGAATAACCATTGTATTTGCAACTACATGTTTGTTTTTGGGCACAGCTACACTATTTGCACAAAATAAACAAGTATTTAATATAAGTGAAGCAAAAAGTGTTATTGATGAGACAGAACAATCTCCAAAAGAGCAATTATTAAAAACAAAGAGCTGCGTTTCTTGTGATTTATCAAATTTAGTTTTTGAAAAAATAAACTTAGAAGGTGTTAATTTACAAGGTGCTAACTTAACAAACTCAAAATTCAAAAATGTAAATCTAAAAAATTCAGATTTTGCATATGCAAATTTTACAAAAGCTAAATTAAGCAATGTAGATTTATCTTCTTCATATCTACAAAACATAAATTTAGAAAAAGCATCACTTCAAAATGTTAATTTAAAAGGAAGCGATTTAGCCTTTTCAAATCTAACAAAAACAAAAATTCAAAATAGTGACTTATCACAAACTATTTGTGATTATGTAAACTTTTCAAAAGCAAAACTATTTAATGTAAATTTAGATGAAGCTACAGCTATTGATGCAACTTTTGATAAAACATTAACTGAAAGTGGTTTTCTTACTGATGGCTTAACTATTGTAGGAGAAATAAAATGAGAAAGATAATTGCAAGTTTTTTATTAGTAATTTCTTCAACATTTGCATCAATTACAATTGATGGAAGTTTAACAGAATGGAAACCTTCTCAAAAAATAAATATTCCAAATAACTTACCTTTAAATATTGCTACAGGTGATTTTGTTTATTCTGAATATTCAAGTATTAATTCTACATATTATTTTGCATTAGATACTCAAGATACAAATACACAAATCAATACGAACACTACAGTTTGGCTTAATACTGATAAAAATGAAGATACAGGTTATCAAATCTTTGGTGGATTATTAGGTGCAGAATATTATATAAATATTGCAGAAGATGGATTACCTTATTTATATTCAACTGAACCATATGGAACATTTGTATATGGACCTTTAACTCATAGTTATAATTCAGCTAAAACCGTATTAGAATTTTCTATTCCTAGTTCACTTATTGGATCAGTTCAAAATGACTTAGAATTACTTATTGATATAAATGATTCTACATATATTCCTTCAAACTATTTTGCTGAACCTTTAACTGCATTAGCTAAAGATTTTAAATCTCCAATAAGAACTGATTTAACAAAAAAAGTTGCTGTTGTTTACTCTGAATCTACAAAAAATCAATTCTATGACAAAGATTTATCAATTCAAAAGGCATATTCACAATTATTTATGACAATGCAATATCAATCAATGATGGCAGGTGTTCCATTTGAATTATTAAGTGAAGATGATTTAACTGACATTTCTAAATTAGTAAATTATGACACAATAATTTTTCCATCATTTGCTTACCACAAACAAGAAAACTCACAGTTAATTAAAAAAACGCTATTGCAAGCAGTATATGACTATAACATTGGAATTATTACAGCTGGTGATTTAATGACTAACTATGAAGATGGTACAGCAACTAGTGGAGATTCTTATTCTACAATGAAACAGATTCTAGGTGTTGGAAGAGTTGATGGGAATGGTCCAGTTACCCTTACATTAAATGCAGGTGAGACTACACATCTAGCGATGAAAGGTTATACTACAGGAGAAACGATTTTAGATTATACTTCTATTCCAAATAGATGGTATAGCTACTATGAAGGTGCTACTAACGGCACAGTTAAACAAGAAACAACTTCTTTAGCAACACAAACAATTAATGGTACAACTTCATATGATGCTGTCTTAGCATCAACTACTGGTGGTAGAAATGTACACTTTAGTTCATTAGCATTTATGGGTGATTCAAACCTATTATGGTCAGCTATTCAATGGTCAGTTTATGGTAATGATCAAGTAGTATCATTAAAACTTGGTAGAAATGAATCTTTATTTGTATCAAGAAATGATATGGATCAATCAAGTGTAATTGAAGAAGTACAAAATGTAGAAACACCTTTATTAGGCTTATTACAAAATTGGAAAAATAGATATAATTTTGTAGGAAGCTATTATATTAATATTGGTAATAATCCACCAGAGTATCAAACAAACTGGTCTTACTCTCAACCAATTTATAAGCAATTTATAGCTTTAGGAAATGAAATAGGTACGCATTCAAATACTCATCCACATGATACAAATGATTCTTCAGTAGATATTCAATTTGAATTCAATAATTCTATGGATATTATAGGTAGTTATTTAAATCCTACTTGGCAAGGTGAAAATATAAGAGGTGGTGCAGTTCCTGGTACTCCTGAAGATGTAGAAGTTGCACAAAATATATTACAATATTTAGATTACTTAACTGGTGGCTATTCAGGTGCAGGTAGAGGTTATCCTAATTCATTTGGATATTTAACTCCTGATGATACAAAAGTATATTTAAGTCCAAATATGAGTTTTGATTTTACATTGATGGAATTTGGAATTCCTGTTTATAATACAGAAACTGAAACATATTATCCTCAACCATTAAGCGCTTCTGAAGCACTTAAATATTGGGAAGATGAATTTAAAACTATAACAGCACATGCATCAACACCAATTGCACATTGGCCTTGGCATGATTATGGTCCAACTACTTCTACACAACTTGCTAATCCTTATAGTGTAGAGATGTTTACTAATACTATTAGATTAGCTTACAACAGTGGTGCAGAGTTTGTTACTGCTATTGACTTAGCACAAAGAATTGAAACATTTAAGAATAGTAAAATAACTATAGAAAACCTTGGAAGTGAAGTAAAAGTTATAGTGGATTCAAATGATGCAGGTAAATTAGCAATTGAAATTCCAGGAAATCAAAAAATCAAAAATGTTACTAATTGGTATGCATATAATGATAATAAAGTTTTCTTAGATAAAGATGCTGGTGAATTTAATGTAGAACTTGGAACAACAACTGATGATGTAACTCATATTTCAACTCTTCCAATGAGATCTGAATTAATTTCATTAAATGGTGATGGAGATTTATTAGATTTCACGATTAAAGGTGAAGGTAAAATTAGAATTAAACTTAAAAATTCTTATTCATACTATAAGTTTAGTGGAGCAGATTATGCATCTAAAATTAGTGATAGTGAAGTAGAATTAACATTGAATAGTTTTAACACTTATAATATCAAACTTACTAAAAAACCTGAACCTGTAATTAGTTTTATCAACTGGTGGTTTAACAGTTGGTTCTCATGGTGGAGATAAAAGAGAATTAATTTCTTTTTTTAACACAAAATTAACTCTTAATTAATATAATATTTCCAATCAAAAAAAGGAAATATTATGTTAAAAAGTAAACTCTTACTATTTTTATTCACATTTACTTTAATTACATCTTTAAATGCCCAAGAGATGTTTCAAACTGTAAGCCCAAAAGAGGCAACATTAGTAAAAAAAGACTCTAGTAAAAACTTTTGTAATGTATGTGGGATGCATTTAACTAAGTTCTATAAAACAAGTCATGTAACTGAGTTTAAAAATGGTCACAAAGAACAGTACTGTTCAATTCATTGTCAAGCAAAAATTGACAATGCCCATAGTGCTAAAATTAAACAAGTACAAGTTGTTGATACAAATAGTCTAAAATTGATTGATGCTAAAAGTGCATTTTATGTTGTTGGTAGTTCTAAAAAAGGTACTATGAGTGCAGTAAGTAAATATGCTTTTAAAAATAAAATTGAAGCAGAAACTTTCCAAAAAAAGTTTGGAGGTGAGATTTACAATTACAAAAAGGCATTAAAAATTGCTAAAAAAGATTTTGTTAAAGATGACAAAATGATAAACAAAAATAGAATTAAAATGGCACAAAAAGGTAAAAAAATCTATAATGCTATGTGCCAAGAAGTCACTAAAGAGTTTAACTCAATTGGGGAAGCAAAGCAGTATTTAATAGATAATAAAAGCTGCAAGAACTTAAAACCAAAAATGCTTCAATCTGTTTCAATTTACTTATATAATCCAATATTAGCAGTAGATAAAAATAAAATAATAAATGTACCAGATAATGCAAAATGTCCTGTATGTGGAATGTTTGTATCTAAATATCCTAAATGGGTAGCAACTATTATTGTAAAAGATAAGCACCAGCATTATTTTGATGGGGTTAAAGATATGATGAAGTTCTATTTTAATCCAACTAAATTTGCTCATAATCACACAACAAATGATTTTGAAAATATTAAAGTTACAGATTATTATACTTTAAATTCAATGGATGCTAAAAAAGCATTTTATGTAATAGGTTCAAATATTTATGGGCCAATGGGCGAAGAGTTAATACCTTTTAAAACAAAAGAAAAAGCACAAAAATTTTTAAATGATCACTTTGGAAAAAAGATTTTAAAATTTAATGAAATAAAAGAAGAGATGTTATATTAACAGTCATAATACAATGCGATTATTTCGCATTGTTATTAAATGACAAGAATTAGATTTTATTTTTTATAAAAGAACAACAATAATCAACTAATGAATGCACTCTTAATTTAAATTTTGAGTTTGCTGGAATATCAAAAGTAGCTGGTCCTTCAATTTTCATCCAATCTTCAGCAGGTAACATAACTTCTAATGAACCTCTTTGAATATCCATAACTTCTTTATGAACAGTATTTAACTCATACTCTCCTGGTAACATAATTCCTAATGTTTTTCTAGATCCATCTTCAAAAACTATAGTTCTACTTGTAATATTTCCATCAAATAAAACATTTGCAGCTTTTGCAATTGATACATTATTGAATTCTGACATTTAATTTCCTTACTTAAATTATTTATGATATTTTATCTAAAAATTCATGTGATTATATTGAAGCAAAAGAGTAGTTCTTTTTTGATATAATCTTTGAAACCAAAAAGTAACAATTCAAATTAAAAAGGATGCTAAATTTAAATGCAAGGTTATATAATTGATATAAAACCTGTAAAAGATGATGATCTTATAGTATCACTACTTACTGAGAATGAAGTTATCACAGCTTATAGATTTTATGGAGCAAGGCACTCTAATATTAATGTTGGATATAAAATTGACTTCGAATTAGAAACTACAAGATCAAGTATTCCAAGACTTAAAGATGTAATACAAATTCCATTTAAATGGATATTAGATAATGAAAAAATGTATTGTTGGCAAAGATATATAAAACTATTTTATCCCCACCTAAAAGATATAGAACAAATCGATCCATTTTATTTTTATGCATTAGATAATCTAATTTTTATACTAGAAAAACAAAATGCCTTAAGAGCAATTTTACAATCATATGTGACACTATTAGAGTATGAAGGAAGATTGCATACTGATTATGAATGTTTATTATGTGAAACTACAATTGAAGAATCAATTTCATTAGTAAGAGGTTTTTTACCAGTTCATGCGAAATGTACATACTCTAAAATATTTGAAATAAAAAAAATAAAAGAATTGTTTGAAAATAAAAATTTAATTACTCTAAATAAAGAAGAAGTAGAATATCTTTGGGATATCCTACTTCAAGGCTTATAGTTCGTCTAAAAGTCTATCTTGGAGTTTTTCAATAGCTGATAAAAGTTTTTTTGTATCAAAACCATATGCTTGAGCTTTTTTAGTAGCTTGCTCAATATTCTCATCACTTAATGGATCAGAAACATTACATGCAGTTTTAATAACATCTAGGTATTGAGATTTTACTTTGTATGCAGGATCACAATTTTTGATATCATCTACATGCTCAATAATATTAACAAGTTTTTCGCTTAGTTTCCAGTGATTAAATATCTTTGCTGTAGTTTCTGCTGTTGTGATACCAATAACTTCTTTTTCAGTTGCAACTATATCTTTTGACTGAGATAGTTTTGAAGTAAACTCATCAAGTTTATTCTCACTTAAAATAATATCTGCTAAGACAAATTTTCCAGCTTCTTGTAAAAGTGCAGGAAGTACTAACTCCTCTTTAAGATCAAAATCAACTTTTGAAAGCCAAAGATTTACTAATGTTGAAGATATATTTGATGCTCTCATAAAATCATCACTATTTATACCGTAAGGATCTAAATTTGACGCAAGCATATTCTGAACTGTTCCACCAATAGCTATAGAAACAGTGAAATTAATTCCTAAAAGATTAATTGCTCTACTTGGTGTTTCTACCTTACTTCTAAACCCAAACATAGCTGAATTTGAGATTTTAAGTAAAGTAGAAATTATTAAAGCATCTTTTTGTATTATTTCTAAAAGTTCAGAAGCCTCTTTATCTTGTTTTTTTCTAAACTCTTCTATTTCAACAATAGTTTTAGGTAACGGTGGAAGGGATTCAATCTTTTCTAATATAGTTGTAGATGACACACGTTACTCCTCTTAAATTTTATTATTTTTTATTGTAACAAAAAGTTTATCAATTAATCATAAATTATTTAATTAAATTATACATTAAATCTAAAGTGCATTACATCACCATCTTGAACAACATAATCCTTACCTTCAAGTTTTAACTTTCCAGCTTCTTTACACTTAGCTTCTCCACCAAGAGCAACAAAATCTTCATAAGAAATTACTTCTGCTTTAATAAAACCTTTTTCAAAGTCATTATGAATTACAGCTGCTGCTTGTGGTGCTTTTGTATTTTTTCGAATAGTCCAAGCTCTAACTTCAACTTTACCAGCTGTGAAATATGATTGTAAACCTAATTTATCAAAAGATGTATGAATAATTTTTTCTAAACCAGATTCTTGTACACCTAAGTCATTTAACATCTCTTTTGCTTCATCATCTTCCATACCAACTAATTCTTCTTCAATTTTTGCACATAACATAATTAAATCTGCATTAACGCTAGCTGCATGTTCTTTTAAAACTTCAACATAGTTATTACCATCTACTAAAGAATCTTCATCAACATTTGCTCCATAGATTACATCTTTATTTGATAAGAATCTTAACTCTTTATCTAAAGCCATAAAAATTTCATCATCAAGTTTTTCAAATGTTTTCACAGGTTGTAATTCAGCTAAATGCTCATATAACTCTTGGGCTACAACTAATTGAGATGCAGCTTCTTTTGAACCTTTAGATTGTTTTTTAAGTCTATCAATCTTTTTTTCAATTTGAGAAATATCTGCATAGATTAATTCTGTTTCAATAATTTCAATATCTCTAATTGGATCAACATCACCTTCAACGTGAGTAATATTACCATCATCGAAACATCTAACCATATGTAAAATAACTTCTACTTCTCTAATATTAGATAAAAATTGATTCCCTAAACCTTCACCTTTAGAAGCACCTCTAACTAAACCTGCAATATCGACAAAATCAATTGTAGAGTGCTGAACTTTATCTGGAATTACAATTTTTGCTAATTCATCTAATCTTTTATCTGGTACTGGTACAATTGCCTTATTTGGTTCAATTGTACAAAACGGATAGTTTTGTGCCTCTGCATTTTGAGCTTTTGTTAAAGCATTAAAAGTTGTTGATTTCCCTACATTTGGAAGTCCTACGATTCCTACACCTAATCCCATAAATTAACCTTTAATAAATATATTTGTTCGGGATTATATGAAAAAAAGACAAAAAAACAGATAAAATCATCGAAACAGTGTTACTTAGATGAAATATAAAAAAGTTATAATATAATTTATTTAAAACAAAAGGTACTAAATGGAAATTGAAAAACTTTATAATAAACACAGAGAAGACATATTAAATTTTGAAGACTTTATAAAAACTCTAAATGACAATCCTAGTGATGAGTTTATAAAAGATTTACATAAAAAGTATCAATATAGATCACAAGAAGAGGCCTTAAGAACACTTCAAGTTGAACTAATCAAACTACAAGAACACTTAGAAAAACACAATGAAAAAATGATTATATTAGTTGAAGGAAGAGATGCTTCTGGAAAAGGTGGTGCTATTAGAAGAATCACTAGATATATGAATGAAAAACATTATAGAGTTGTAGCTTTAGGTAAACCTTCAGATGTAGAGAAAAGTCAGTGGTACTTTCAAAGATATATCCAAAACTTTCCAAAAGCTGGAGAAATAGTTATATTTGATAGGAGTTGGTATAACAGATCTATGGTTGAACCTGTATTTGGTTTTTGTACAGAAGATGAGTATGAAACATTTATGAATACCGTTACAAATTTTGAAGAAAATGTAATTGAACATGGTGTTCATTTTTTAAAAATTTATTTTTCAGTTTCAAAAGAAGAGCAAGCTAATAGATTTGAAGAACGAGAAAAAAATCCATTAAAACAATGGAAACTTAGTGAAATTGACATGCAAATGCAAGAAAGATGGGAAGAGTTCACAGAAAAAAAATATAGAATGTTAAAAGAGACTAATACAGAAGCTTCTCCTTGGACAATTATTAGAAGTGATGATAAATTTACTGCTAGAATAAATGCAATTAAAACAATTTTAAATAAAGTAGATTATGAAAAAAGAGATTTAAGAATTAACTTTGAAGTAGATTCAGATATTGTAATTTCAGCTGAAAAAGAGTTAGAGATTATGAATCAAAATATTAGAAAAAACTAATATAATTTACAGCACATTTTGTGCTGTAAATATATACTTTTTATTTAAGGTTTTTTAGTAGTTCAACAGTAAATCTAACCCCTGCTCCACTTCCACCATGTGGATTATAACCCCAAGCTTTTTCAACAAAAGCAGGTCCTGCAATATCAAAATGAATCCATTTGTTTTTATTCTCTTCATAAATAAAATTATCTAAGAATATTCCAGCTGTAATTGCCCCACCATATCTAGTGCTTGCAATATTTGCAATATCAGCAATTTCTGATTTAATAGTTTTTCTTAAATATCTATTGAAATCTAATGAAGTTGCATATTCACCAGATTTTTTAGCACTACTTACAGCTTTATATTTTAAGTCATCACAATTTCCCATAACTCCAGTTGTATATTGACCAACACCTACAACACAAGCTCCAGTTAATGTTGCATAATCAAAAATATAATCAATATCTTTAATTTCATCTTGTGCGTAACATAAACAATCACTTAATACTAATCTACCCTCAGCATCAGTGTTTCTAACTTCAATTGTTTTACCATTTTTAGATGTTAATACATCATCAGGTTTATAAGCATCTCCACCAATCATATTTTCAACAGCACCAACAATTGCATGTACTTCTACATCAAGCCCTAGTTTTGCTATTGCCCAAATTGATGATAATACTGCACAGCCACCAGACTTATCTGATTTCATTGTAACCATAAAGTCTGCTGGTTTTAGTGATAATCCACCTGAATCATAAGTTAAACCCTTACCAACTAATACTACTTTTTTCTTTGCATTTTTTGGTTTATAAGTTAAGTGAATTAATTTTGATTCGTGAATTGAAGCTCTACCAACACTTAACATTGTAAGCATTTTATTTTTCTTTAAATACTTTTCCCCTTCAACTTTTATTTCTATATTTGCATCTTTTGCTAAATCTTTAGCAATATCTGCCATTACTTCTGGATAAAAATCTTGAGGTGGTGTATTTACCATGTCTCTAGTTTTATTTACTGCTTTTGCAATAGTTTTTGATTCTTTTAAAGTCTCTTCTAATTGCTCTTTATTAGTATTTACTGCAATATCTAAATTTAGTTTTTTCTTCTCTTCTTTTTGTGATTTATATTTTGTAAATTTATATTCACCTAATAAAACACCTTCAATTAAAGCTTTAAAGTTCTTTTCTAAATCATCAGTTAAAGATACTTTTACATTCTCATATTTTGTAGATGCAAGCTTTTTAATTGCTATTGCAGAAGCAATTGCAATACAATCATATGTCGCTTCTTCAAAACCTACATAAATCTTTTTAGATTCTGCTAATAAAACACAAGCTTCATCTTTTGCTTTAAAATCAATACTCTCTAAAATCTCTTTATCAGCACAGTTTTCTAAATCATTTACAAAAATGATTTCAATATCTGCTTTTATCTCATTAATATTTTTTTCAATTAATTTAATTTTCATTTACAACCTTTCTTTCTACTTTTCTTGTAGCTTTATTAAATACATAAATAATACTACCACCAAAAATTAATGCGATTGGAATTGCTAAATACCAATGCTCTTTTGCCCAATCTAAAACTACTAAAATCTCTTCACCAAAATACCAAACAGGTACAATTGTAATTGCAGCCCAACACCATGCACTAATTAGATTTATAAATGCAAACATTTTTGCACTATATCTTGTAAGTCCAATTGATATTGGGATTATTGTTCTCATTCCATACATATATCTTTGAATAAAAATTATTGGCCAGCCATGTTTCTTTAAAAGTAAATGGGCAAAAGCAAATTTTCGCCTTTGCCCTTTGAACTTTTTATGTACATGTGATTTATTAAATCTTCCAATATAAAAATATACTTGATCTCCAGCAAAACCGCCAAGACCTGCAACAAAGATTGCTAAGTATAAATTCATATCACCAGTATGAGATAAAAGCCCAGCCATAATTAAGCCAGCTTCTCCTTCTAGCATTCCCCATGCAAAAAGAATTATGTATCCATACTGCTTTAATAAGTATACAAACTTTTCTTCAAATCCATCAACGGGTGCATGATATAAATTATATGCAAGAAATGAGAAAAATACTACAACTACAGCTGCTAGTATTTTTCCTGAATGTGGTTGAAGCTTTTTAAATAGTTTTTCCATTTTACTACCTAATCAAAGCTCAATAAACTTTTTGCTTGAACCATATCCTTATCACCTCTACCTGAAAGGTTGATGATTACTGTTTTACCTTTGAACTTATCTTGTGCTTTTTTTAAATAAGCAACTGCGTGAGAACTTTCAAATGCAGGAATTATTCCTTCAGCTTGTGAAAGCCATACAAAAGCGTCTAATGCTTCTTTATCTGTAATTGAATCATACTGCACAGAGTTATTATCTTTGTGAAAAGAGTGCTCTGGTCCAATACCTGGATAATCAAGTCCAGCACTAATAGAGTGTGCTTCAATTACTTGTCCATCTTCATCTTGAAGTAAGTATGAACACTGTCCATGTAAAACTCCTGGACTTCCCTTTTCTAATGAACATCCATGTTTATCAGTATCAAGTCCTAATCCACCTGCTTCAATACCAATACAAGTAGTCTGTTTATCCTCTAAAAAGTGTGAGAACATACCAATGGCATTTGATCCACCACCAATACATGCTACTACATAATCAGGTAATTTCCCATCTTTTTCTAAAATTTGAGCTCTTGCTTCCCAACCTATAACTGCTTGGAAGTCTCTAACCATCATTGGATATGGATGAGGACCTGCAACTGTTCCTATTATATAAAAAGTATCTCTTGCATTTGTTACCCAATATCTAATTGCATCATTCATTGCATCTTTTAATGTTTTACTGCCAGACTCAACTGCAATAACTTTAGCTCCTAAAAGCTTCATTCTAAATACATTTAACTCTTGTCTCTCAACATCTTTTGCACCCATAAAAACTGTACATTCTAGACCCAAAAGTGCGGCGATTGTAGCACTTGCAACACCATGTTGACCAGCACCTGTTTCTGCAATAACTTTTGTTTTACCTAATTTTTTAGCAAGTAATCCTTGAGCAATAACGTTATTTACTTTATGCGCACCAGTATGATTTAAATCTTCTCTTTTTAAATATACTTTCGCTCCAATTTCTTCACTAATATTTTTAGCATGATAAAGAGGTGTAGTTCTTCCTACATAATCTTTTAAATATCCATCTACTTCTTTCCAGAACTCTTCATCAAATCTGTATTTTTTATATTCATCTTCTAATTCTTTTAAAATTGGCATTAATGTTTCAGGAACATATTGTCCACCAAAAATACCGAATTGACCTTTTATATCTGGGTCAAAAACACTTGGTTTTGGAATATAGTAACTCATAATTTTTCTCTTTTATTAAATTTCTAATATTGAATAAACAGGAGCAAACTCTTCTAATCTTTTTGCTCCATCTAAAAATGTTAAATTAATTAAAAAACACATTTCAACTAAATTTGCATTAACATCTTTTACTAATTTAGCTGCAGCTTGAGCTGTCCCACCAGTTGCAATTAAATCATCAATTATTAATACTCTTGCATCTTTTTTTGGAAAAGCATCAAGATGAATTTCAACTTGATCAAATCCATACTCTAACTCATATTTTTCGCAAACTGTTGCAGCAGGTAGTTTACCTTTTTTTCTAATTGGAACAAATCCAATACCTAATCTATCAGCAAGTGCCGCTCCAAAAATAAAACCTCTTGAATCAATTCCTGCAATGTAGTCAAAATCATAATCTTTGTATCTATTTTCTAAGTGATTCATCAAAAACTTGTATGCATCTTTATTATTTAAAAGTGTCGTAATATCTTTAAATACAATTCCAGGTTTTGGAAAATCCTTGATATCTCTTATGGAATCTAAAAGATATTTTTTATCATTTTCATTTAATATAATTTCTTCGCTCATAAAATCCCTTTATATCGCTTCGTGTGAAAGTTAAATATTTTATCTAAAATAATATTATGAGTTTATGATGAATTTAAAATATTTTAAATATAATATTTTAAATTATTTATGGAGGCTACTTTGAAGCTTATATTCTTACTAATTAACAGTTATATTTTATTATTTGCATTAGAAATTCAAAAAGCGAAAGTTTACGATAAAAATAGTCATGAAGTAATTGGCTGGGCTATGAGTGAAAAACTAGATGGAATAAGAGCATATTGGGATGGAAAGAACCTTTTAAGTAAAAATTCAAATCAAATACATGCCCCAAAATGGTTTATATCTCAACTTCCACCTTTTGAAATAGATGGAGAATTATGGACAAAAAGAGCTGATTTTGAAAATATTCAAAATATTGTTTTAGATAAAAACCCTTCAAAAAAATGGGAAGAGATTACATACAATATCTTTGAAGTACCAAATCAAAAAGGTGATTTTTTTCAAAGGTTAAATGTTTTAGAAAAATGGCTTTTAGAAAATAATTCAAAAAATATAAAAATAATACCTCAAACTATATGCAAAAATAAAAATCATTTAAATGAGTATTTAGACACTCTAGTATCAAAAAATGCAGAAGGAATTATAATTAAAAACCCTAAAATTGACTATTTTGTAGGAAGAAGCAGTAATGTATTAAAAGTAAAAAAGTTTTATGATTCAGAAGGTTTAGTAATAGGACATAACTACAATGAAAAAAATGAATTTAAAAGTTTAAAAATAAAACTAGAAAACGGTGTCATTTTTAATTTAGGAGGAGGATTTTCAAATTTACAAAGAAAAACCCCTCCAAAATTAAATGACATAGTTACTTTTAAATACTATGATTTTACAAAATATGGGAAACCAAAATTTGCATCTTTTTTAAGAGTTAGAAAAAAAGAGTAACTATATAAGATTATACTCTTGTGTTTTTATTCCTTCAACTTCTAATTTAGCACAAGTATTCTCACTATCATTAGATAACAAAGTCACTTGAATAATATCTTTATCATCAGGTTTAACTTCAATCGTTACACAATTATTTTTATCAGTGATTTTATTTGGATTATCTTCTTGAGCTATCCAATTTTGATCATTATATGTTATAGCATCTGAGATGCTAGTAATCTCTTCTTTTTGAAGATAGTATGTTTGTACAGCAGAAATAATAGAAGATATATCTCTTTTTATTGTCGAAGCAACAGCAGTGTCTTTTGTATCCAAAAATTTAGGAACTGCAAATGATGCGATAACACCAATAATTACAATTGCAAAAATTAACTCTAATAACGAAAATCCTTTTTTCATGTATAATCCTTTAAATTAAATAATTTAAAAGATTATAAAATAACTATTCTTAAGTTTAAATAATAAAATAATTTATTTACACACTTTATAATATGTCTGGCATATCAATGTTTGTCTCTTTTTCATTATCAGCAACTGTTTCAAATACTATTTCTACTGGAGCTGCACCTTGATGATCATTTGGTTTATCAACAAATTTAGTTAATGCTTTATGGAAGTCTAGTTTAACAGTTCCAATTGGACCATTTCTTTGTTTACCTATAATTACCTCAGCTTCTTCTACTGGTTTATTAACAAATGTAGATTTATACTCTTCACCCTTGTCTTTTGCTTCTTTTTCTTTTCTAGCTTCATCTCTTTCTTTATATACATCATCTCTATATACAAACATAATAATATCAGCATCTTGCTCAATAGCACCAGATTCCCTAAGGTCTGAAAGCATTGGTCTTTTATCGGGTCTATTTTCTAATCCCCTGTTTAACTGAGATAATGCAACAATAGGAATTTTCATCTCTCTTGCAAGCATTTTAAGCCCCCTTGAAATATCAGAAACCTCTTGGTGTCTATCTTTATTTCCAGTTCCTTGCATAAGTTGTAAGTAGTCAATTACAACTAGTGAAATGTTATTATCTTCGTTTTGAGCAAGCTTTCTTACCCTTGCTCTTAATTGATTAATATTTACACTACCACCATCATCAACAAAAAGCTTCTTTTTATTTAAATCATCAAATGCAGCAGTTAAGTTTGACCACTGAGAATCATCCATATCACCTTTTCTAAGGTTTTGCAGAGGAATAGAAGTTTTAGCTGCTAACATTCTTAGCATCAATTGTTCTGCTGGCATTTCAAGAGAGAAAAAGATAACACCTCTATTTGCTTCAACATTTGATAAAGCCATATTAAGTACAAGTGCAGTTTTACCCATTGCAGGTCTTGCTGCAATAATTACTAAATCCCCTTCGTTAAATCCAGTAGTTCTTCTATCTAGTGCTTCAAAACCTGTTGTCTCACCAATTAAGTGAGTATTTCCAAGTTCTTTCATTCTTTTGATATAGTCAATAGTATCAGATGTTACTGTTTCCATATCTTTTACTTCATTTGTAGCACTATCTGTTGATATTTTATATAATGCACCTTGAATAGTATCAAGGGCTTCATTTGCACTTGTTTCTTCTTCAATAGCTACTTTTTTAATTGTAGTTGCTAAAGTTGCAAGTTCTCTTTTTACTGCACCATCTTTAATCTCTCTAACATAAGCTAAAGTATTTGTAATTGGGTTAGCAGAAAGTATTTCAAGAAGTATTGAATCATCAACATCTTTTCCATCAAGTTTTCTTCTAATAAACTCTTCATCAATAGGCATTGCGTCATGATGAAGTTTTTCCATTACCTCAAATATTTTTTTATGTGCAGGTAAATAAAAGTCATTTGCTTTTAATACCCCTAAAACATCCTCAAATTCTTCAGGATTAAATAAAATTGAACTTAATACTGCTCTTTCGATATTTATACTATAAACACTATCCATAAATTAATAACTACTTTCTTTTTTCAGCTTCTAATTCTACTTCTTGAATAAACTTATTAATTAATGCATCACCAGAAAGTTTTTCTATGATTTCACCTTTTTTCATTACAAGACCTGAACCTTTTCCAAATGCTATTGCAACATCTGCACTTTTTGCTTCACCAATAGCATTTACAACACAACCCATAACTGAAACATCAAGTGGTGTTTTAATATGACTTGTTCTTTTTTCAATTTCTGCAACTGCACTTACTAAATCTGCTTCTATTCTTCCACAAGTAGGACAAGAAACAATATTTAATCCCTCTTTTGCAATACCAACATCTTTTAATATTGCTTTTCCTACTTTAATCTCTTCTTCTAATTCACCAGTCATTGATACTCTTAGTGTATCCCCTATTCCATCAAGAAGTAAACTTCCTAATGCAATTGATGATTTTATAGTTGAGTGAAATTGTGTTCCAGCTTCTGTAACTCCAAGATGGAATGGATAATTATTTTTTGGTCTTAACATTCTATATGCTTGTACTGTTCTTTGAACATCACTTGCTTTTAGTGATATTTTCATATCTGTAAAACCTAAATCTTCTAAATACTTAATATTGTATTCAGCACTTGCAACCATACCTTCTGGTGTTTGACCATATTTATTTTCAAACTGTTTTTCCAAGCTTCCAGAGTTCACTCCAATTCTGATTGGAATATTTCTTTGTTGACAAGCTTTTACAACTTCAGCCACCCTTTTTTTATCTCCAATATTTCCAGGGTTAATTCTAATACAATCTACAACTTCTGAAGCTATTAATGCAAGCTTATATTTAAAGTGAATATCTGCAACTAAAGGTAAATCAACTTGTGACTTTATCTCTTTTAATGCATTAGCTGCATCCATATCAGGAACAGCAACTCTTACAATATCTGCACCAGCAAAATGCAATGCTGTGATTTGTTCAACTGTAGCTTTTACATCTGATGTTTTAGTAAAAGTCATAGATTGAACTGGAATTGGGGCATCGCCTCCAACTGGTACATTTCCTACGAATATTTGTTTTGTTGGGTATCTTTTTATCATAATTGGATTTTATCTAAAAAAGATTAAATTTATATCAACTTTTTTTTAAAGTTTAATTTTGAAAACATTGGATACAATATCGCATATTATACAAAGGAAATTTATGCAAGAGTTTACTATTTTTGATATGGTGGTATTAGGTATTACTTTAGTTTTAGGACTAAAAGGACTTTTTAGAGGACTTATCAAAGAGGTATTTGGAATTATTGGAATTATTGGTGCTATATTTGTAGCTTCAAGAGTATCTAAAGATATTGGTGATTTAATTGCTCCTTTTTTAGCATTAGAAAATGAAACAACAATCAAATTAATTGGCTTTATAGTTGCATTAATTGGTTTTTGGATTATTGTTTATGCTTTAGGTTTAGTTATCAGCAAAATTTTCAATGCAAGTGGATTAGGAATCTTTGATAGAGTATTTGGATTTGTATTTGGTGCAGCAAAAGTATTTTTAATCTTTTCTGTTATTTCATACGCACTTTACCAAGTTAATTCATTTAAAAAAGCAATTGATGAGAAATCAGCTGGTTCAGTTGTAATGCCACATTTATTAAGTGTTGGTTCATACATTATTAAACTTGACACTAGTTCAATTACTACAAAAATTGAAGACACTGTTGATACTGTTGTAGATACTGCGAAAAAGGTAACTCCAACAAGTGATGAACAAAAAGATGAAAATAGGGGAAAAAGCTCTACTACTGATGAGATTAAACAAAGCATAAATAGTACTACTACTGAAATTAAAGAAGAAGTAGAAAAGAATGTTGAAGAAGTAAAAGAAGCTGTACAAGAAGAAGTTATAAATAGTGTTAGCCAAAAAGTAAAAGAAGTAACTAATGCAACTGATGAACAAATTGATACAGTAAAAGAAAAATTAAAAAGCATTGTTAATAAAACAGAAGAAAACAAATAAAAAGGAAATAAATATTGTTCGAAAATAAATATATACAGCAAAGAATTGAAAAAGCCAATATTTTAAAAGAAGCTGGATTTAATCCTTATGCAAATGATAGTAAAAGAAATACAACTATTTCTAAATACATAAATGTAAACAGTGATATTTTCAGTACAGAAGATAAAAGAGATGAAAATAGAAGCTATACAGTTGCAGGAAGAATCAAATTCTTTAGACTTATGGGAAAAGCTAGTTTTCTAAAGATTGAAGATGAATCAGGAATCTTACAAATTTATGTGGCAAGAGATAATTTACCAGAAGACTTTTATAATACAATTTTCAAAAAAAATGTTGAAGTTGGTGATATTATTGAAGTTACTGGTTATCCATTTATTACTGGAAAAGGTGAGTTATCACTTCATGTTCATGATTTAAAAATCTTAACAAAATCAATTTCTCCACTTCCTGAAAAATATCATGGAATTCAAGATAAAGAGTTAAGATATAGACAAAGATATTTAGACTTAATTATGAATTCACAAGTTAGAAAAACTTTCCAAGTTAGAAGTAGAGTTATTTCATTAACAAGAAGATTCTTTGAAAATAAAGGATTCTTAGAAGTTGAAACTCCAATGATGCATCCAATTGCAGGTGGAGCAAATGCAAAACCATTTGTTACTCATCATAATGCATTAGGAATTGATAGATTTTTAAGAATTGCACCTGAGTTATACTTAAAAAGATGTATTGTTGGTGGATTTGAAGCAGTATTTGAAATCAATAGATGTTTTAGAAATGAAGGAATGGACGCAACACATAATCCAGAATTTACTTCTATTGAGTTTTACTGGGCATATAAAACATATAAAGATTTAATTGAACTTACAAAAGAGTACTTTGAATTTTTATTTGAGCATTTAGAATTACCTACAACTTTACCTTATGGAGATTTAGAAATTGACTTTAATAACTTCACTGAAATTCCATTAATTCAATCTTTAACAGATATTGGTGGAGTTCCTGCTGATATTACAGAAGATAAAGAAAAAATCTTAGCTTATTTAAGAGAGAACAATCTTGAAGCAAATGAAAAAATGAATTTAGGTCAATTACAAGGTGAACTTTTTGATGAGTTCGTTGAAGAGAAACTAATCAACCCTACATTTATTACTGAATATCCAGTTGAGATTTCACCACTTGCAAGAAGAAATGATGAGAAACCTCATTTAACTGATAGATTTGAGTTATTCATTGCAGGTAAAGAAATAGCAAATGCATTTAGTGAGCTTAATGACCCACTTGATCAATTAGAAAGATTTGAAGGTCAAATGGATGCAAAAGATGCAGGTGATGATGAAGCACATGAAATGGATGAAGATTTTGTAAATGCATTATCTTATGGTATGGCTCCAACAGCAGGTCAAGGTATTGGAATAGATAGATTAGTTATGATGTTAACTAATGAACACTCAATTAGAGATGTATTATTATTCCCTGCTATGAAGCCAGTAAAACATGAAATTAATCTTCATGATGAAGAAAATTAAAACTATTAGGAGAAACTAGATGAGCTACATTAGCAACAAAAACTTACAAGAAGCGGATAAAGAGATTTTTGACATTGTTGAGTCTGAATTACAAAGACAAACTAACCACTTAGAAATGATTGCAAGTGAGAACTTTACAAGTCCTGCAGTTATGGAAACAATGGGTTCTGTATTTACTAATAAATATGCTGAGGGTTATCCATATAAAAGATATTATGGTGGATGTGAATTTGCTGATAAAGCAGAGCAATTAGCAATAGATAGAGCTTGTGAAATTTTTGGATGTAAATTTGCAAATGTTCAACCACACGCAGGTAGCCAAGCAAATGGTGCAGTTTATGCAGCATTATTAAAAGCTGGTGATAAAATTTTAGGTATGGATTTATCTCACGGTGGTCACTTAACACATGGTTCAAAACCATCATTTTCTGGTAAAAACTATTCTGCATTTTATTATGGTGTTGAATTAGATGGTAGAATTAACTACGATAAAGTAATGGAAATTGCTAAAGTTACTCAACCAAAAATTATTGTTTGTGGAGCTTCAGCTTACGCAAGAGAGATTGATTTTTCTAAGTTTAGAGAAATTGCTGATGAAGTAGGAGCAATATTATTTGCTGATATTGCACATATTGCTGGATTAGTAGCAGCTGGTGAGCATATGAGTCCATTCCCTTATGCAGATGTTGTAACAACAACTACTCACAAGACTTTAAGAGGTCCTAGAGGTGGTTTAATTATGACAAATGATGAAGATATTGCTAAAAAAGTTAACTCTGCAATTTTCCCAGGATTACAAGGTGGACCATTAGTTCATGTTATGGCTGCAAAAGCTGTTGCATTTAAAGAAGTTTTAGCACCTGAGTGGAAAGATTACGCAAAACAAGTTAAAGCAAATGCAAAAGTTCTAGCAGAAGTATTAATGAAAAGAGGATATGACATCGTAAGTGATGGTACAGATAACCACTTAGTATTAGTATCATTTTTAAATAAACCATTTAGCGGTAAAGATGCAGATGCAGCTTTAGGAAATGCTGGTATTACAGTTAATAAAAATACTGTTCCAGGTGAGACTAGAAGTCCATTTGTTACTTCAGGAGTTAGAATAGGTTCACCTGCACTTACTTCAAGAGGGATGAAAGAAGCTGAATTTGAAACAATTGCAAATAAAATTTGTGATGTTTTAGATAATATTGAAGATGAAGCATTACACGCAAATATTAAAAAAGAATTAGAAGAGTTAGCAAGTAATTTTGTAATTTATAATCAATCAACTTACTAATAAAACCTATAAGGATTAGCTATGCAAATAAAAGGTGAAGAGTTTATCAAAAAAGTTCAACTACAACAAGAAAGAGATGAACTTGAGCAAAAGTTAAATGAATTAGAAGAAGCAGAACAAAACTATACTGATGAAGACCCAGTAATAATTGAAACGCCTATTTCTAATGAACATGAACTAGATAATATTATGTTAGATTCAAATGAACCTATCAAAGATGAAGATACAAACAAAAAGAAATACTTAGTCTTAGGTATTATTTTAGTTGTTTTATTTTTATTAACAATAATTGTTATTCGCCTTTTAACAGGAGATGATAAAGAAGATTCTTTCACATCTTCAAAAGCTGATTCTTTAGAGATGAAAAAATTAGAAGAGAACTCAAATATTGAGGAAAACTTTCAAAAAATCATTAATGAAAGAATAAAAAAAGATGCACAAACAGAAGAGAGTTCAACTCAAGCTGTAACATCTGAAGAAAAAATAGAAGCTATTAATACAAAGCAAGAATCAAAAGAAGAGATTGCTCAATCAACTTTAGATGAAACTATTAAAAAAATAGAAGAAAAAACAAAAGAGATCAAGCAAGCTGAGAAAAAAGTAGCTGAAACAAAACCTGTTGTTAAAAAACCTGTTGTTAAAAAAGTTGAGCCTAAAAAAAGTGTAAAAGATTTAGTGAAATCAGCTTCTTCAAATGAAGTTATCAGTGGATACTTTGTTCAAATTGGAGCATTTACAAAAACTCCATCTACAAACTATATTAATAAAATTAGAAGTGCTGGTTTAAAATATAAAGTATATAAAGTTGAAGTAAAAGGTAAAATGTACAACAAAGTTTTAATAGGCCCTTACTCTTCTAGAGCTCAAGCAAAAGATAATATTGACAATATTAAAAACAAACTAAACTTATCAAGTGCATATGTACTTAAATTTTAAAGAGAGTGAATGAATTTTTATAACAAAGAACTATTTTTAGATCAGTTTACGCCTGTTTCAATATATGAAAAAGTGAAGAATCTTTATAAAGATGAAATCACTTTTTTATTTGAAAGTACAATCAATTCAAGTGATGGAAACTATTCATATATAATTATTGGCGCACGTGAGCGAGTTTGGTATGAAAACAATGTATGTTTTTTTAAGAATGAAAAAGGTGAGACTTCACAAGTAGAATCTAATCCTTTAAAGTTTTTAAAAAAATACTACAAAAACTTTGATAAAGAAATTTACAAAGAAAAAAGTCAAGAACTAGGTATTGGATTAATTGATGGATTTATTGGAAATGTAGGTTTTGATATTGGAAAAGAGTTTGAACCAGTATTAAAAAAATATATGGATCCACTAGAAGACCAATTAAATATTCCTGATTTAGACCTTATTAGACCAAAAATCATTTTAGGTTTTTCTCATAAAACATCAAAATTAGTTATGGTAACTTCACTTGAAGAGAAAAAAGATGATTTAGAAAAAATCCAAGAAGAACTATATACACCATATGAATTTACACCTCTTAAAAAAGCTACTTTAATTGATGAAGGTAATTTTAACTACTCAAAAGAGAAGTTCTTTGAAATGGTTGCAAAATCTAAAGAGATGATAAAATCAGGTGATGTATTTCAAATACTTATGTCAAATAGATTTACTCAAAAAGCAGTTGTCGATAATCTTAGTTTTTACAGAGCTTTAAGAAGTAAAAATCCTAGTCCATACCTATTTTTATTAGAGTTTGAAAAATTTGCAATTGCAGGAAGTTCTCCTGAAGTTATGATTAGATTAGTTGATGGTCATTTACTTTTAAGACCAATTGCAGGAACTAGAAAACGAGGTAAAACTATAGAAAAAGACCTTGAAATGGAAGAAGAGATGATTAACAATCCTAAAGAGAGAGCTGAACATCTAATGCTTGTAGATTTAGGAAGAAATGATGTTGGAAGAGTTGCACGGCCAGGTACAGTTAAAGTAACTGATTTAATGAGAGTTGAAAGATACTCTCATGTTATGCATATCGTTTCTGATGTTGAAGCAGTTATAGATGATAAATATGACATGTTTGATTTATTTGCAGCAACTTTTACAGCTGGAACTATGACAGGAGCTCCTAAAATTAGAGCCATGGAATTAATTGCTCAGTTTGAAGGTATAAAAAGAAACTTCTATTCTGGAAGTATTGCTTACTTTGGTTTTGATGGGAATATGGATAGTGCAATTACTATTAGAACATCAATGATAACTGATGATAAAATCATATTCCAAGCAGGGGCAGGAGTAGTTGCTGATTCTATCCCAGAAGAAGAGTACTTAGAAGTTCATAATAAACTTGCAGCTAATATATCTACATTAAAAGACTTATCTTAAGTCTTTTAATTCATACTCTCTTTATAATTCTTCTTTATTAATTTTTCGTTATAATCATTACACTAAAAAAGCCTATTTAAAGGATATATATTGTTACTTGGCGTAAACATAGACCACATCGCAGTTTTAAGAGAAGCGAGAAAAATAAACGACCCAAATCCCCTAGATGCCCTTGGAATTTGTAAACTAAATGGTGCAGATCAAATCACTATTCATTTAAGAGAAGACAGAAGACATATTCATGATAATGATGCAGTTGCAATTATACAACAAAGTGCCCTACCTGTTAATTTAGAGTGTTCAATAAATGAAGATATAATTGATATTGTATGTAAATTAAAACCTCATAGAGCTACATTAGTTCCTGAAAATCGGGATGAAGTAACAACCGAAGGTGGATTAGATATTGAATCTAATTTTGAAAGAATAAAAAAAGCAGTCCAAAAACTTCATGAAAATGAGATTGAAGTATCACTATTTGTGGATCCTGATTTAGAGATTATTGAACTTTGTTCAAAACTAAATGTACAGTGGATTGAACTTCATACTGGAACTTTTGCAAATGTATATGCAATGTTATACACAAATTTAGCACAAACTCATCATACAATTGAAGAATTACAATTAAGCAAAACACAGCTAAAAGAAAAACTTGATGAATCAATTACTTATATAAATGATGCAACAAAATCTGCTTTAAAACAGAATTTAAAAGTAGCAGCAGGTCATGGGCTAAATTATCAAAATGTAACATTAATTTCTAATATTAAAGGAATTAGTGAATTAAATATTGGACAAAGTATTATTGCAAGAAGTGTTTTTACAGGTCTTGGTAAAGCAATTACTGATATGAAAGAATTAATAAACTAAGGCAAAGAATGAAACCAAAAATAGCAATAAGTGTTGGAGATTTAAATGGAATTGGTATTGAAATCGCTTTAATAACTCATGAAAAGATATCTAAATATTGTGAACCAGTTTATTGTATAAACAATAAAATGCTAAAAAGAGCAGCAAAACAGTTAAATCTTAAGATTCCTAAAGATATGAATATATATGAAACAAAAGGTGAATTTAACATCAAACCAGGTGTTGTTAATAAAAACGCAGGGAAATACTCTTTTGAGTCATTTTTTGATGCTATAAAACTAGCAGATAAAAAAGAAGTTGATGCTATTTGTACACTTCCTATTAATAAAGAGTCATGGAGTCTAGCAGATATAAGCTATAAAGGTCATACAGAAGTGCTAAGAGACTATTTTGGTAAAAATGCAATTATGATGCTTGGATGTAAAAAGATGTTTGTAGGACTTTATACAGAACATATACCACTAAAAAAAGTAGCAAAAAAAATAAATGAAGCTGATCTTACACAATTTTTAGTTGATTTTTACAAAAATGTTAAAGCAAAAAAAATCGGTGTTTTAGGATTAAATCCCCATGCAAGTGACAATGGTGTTTTAGGTGATGAAGAGATTGATATTTTTAAAGCTATAAAAAATGCCAATAAGATTTTAGATAAAAAAGTATTTAAAGGTCCCTTAGTTCCTGATACTGCTTTTTCGCCAATGTCAAGAAAAAACTACAAACACTTTGTAGCAATGTATCATGATCAAGGACTAGCTCCACTAAAAGCTTTATATTTTGATGAAAGCATAAATGTAAGTTTAAATCTTCCTATTATTAGAACTTCAGTTGATCATGGAACGGCATTTAATATCGCATATAAAAATGAAAAAGTAAACATAAAAAGTTATGTAAATGCAATCAAAGAAGCTGTGAGTTTAGCAAAAAATTAAGCTATGAAAAGTCTAGAAGCCTCATATGAATTAAATTTTTCTAAAGTAAGCTTTTTAGAAAGAAAGATTAAAATCACTCATCCAAAAACTATTATTTATGGGGCTTGTAGTGTTGGAAAAAGTTACTTAATTTATGATTATTTATCTCTTTTTAAAACTGATGAATATCTTTATATTGATTTTAAAGATACAAGAAATGATTATGAAGAAATTGAACAAAACCTTGACTCATTTTTAAGAAAAAACAAAATCAAAGTTTTAGTTTTGGAAAATTTTGATTTTAATTTTGATTTACCTTACTGTGATAATATAATTATTTCATCAAATATAAACAAAAAGATTAAGGGTTTTAAAAATATCATAGTTAATCCCTTGGACTTTGAAGAGTATATTTTACATGACCAAAGACATCAAAATATTACAAATAGTTTTAATAACTTCCTAAAATTTGGTAATTTACCAGAAATCATTCCTCTTGAAGAGCATAAAAAGATACATAGACTACAAGAGATTTTAAGTCTACAATCTTCAAATAATACACAATATGAAATCCTAAAAATACTTATTGAAAATATCGATGAAAAGAAGTCTTTATTTCAACTATTCAACACTTTAAAAACAAAAATTAAAGTCTCAAAAGATATGTTTTATGATACATGCAAAAAGCTTCAGAATGATAAAACAATCTATTTTTTGGAAAAATATAATCAACAGAAATCCACAAAAAAAATATACTGTTACAATCATGCATTTTTTAATGCAATAACACATAATAAAAAGTTTAAAAATGAGTTTTCAAATATGGTTTTTTTAGAATTAAACTCTAAATACAGTGAATTATATTACGCAGATAACATAGATTTTTATATAAAATCACAAAATCAAGCAGTTGTATCAATTCCATTTTTCAACTCAATTTTAATGGCAAGTTCACTTAGAAAAATCATTAAAACTGCAAAAGAATTAAGTATCAAAGAGATAAATATTATTACCATTTCAAACAGTGAAATTATAAAAGATCCTAATCTAAAAATTAATATTTTACCTTTTTATGAATGGGCCTTAAGTTAAGTAAGTAATTGTTAATAAAATTTTAGATATACTCGCAAAATATTAAAGGATGCGTAATATGGATAAAAGAGTACTTGTAAAATTTTCTGGTGAGGCACTAGCAGGTGCAGAAGGTTATGGTATTGATACTCAGATTTTAGATTATATTGCTGAGGAAATCAAAAACTTAGTTGATAATGGTATCGAAGTTGGTATTGTAATTGGTGGAGGAAATATTATCAGAGGTGTGACTGCTGCTGCTGATGGTGTTATTAAAAGAACTAGTGCAGATTACATGGGAATGATGGGAACTGTAATTAATGGCGTTGCTATGCAAGAAGCGTTAGAGCACAAAGGTTTAAGTGCAAGATTACAAACTGCAATTAAAATGGAACAAATTGCTGAACCATTTATTGTTAGAAAAGCAAGAAGACACCTTGAAAAAGGTAGAGTTGTAATTTTTGGAGCAGGTACAGGAAATCCATATTTCACTACTGATACAGCTGCAACTTTAAGAGCAACAGAAATTGGTGCAACAATGTTAATTAAAGCAACTAAAGTTGATGGTGTTTATGACAAAGATCCAATGAAATTTGATGATGCAGTAAAACTTGATACAATTTCATATGATCAAGCTTTAGAAGACCATATCAAAGTTATGGATGATACAGCAATTGCATTAGCTAAAGACAACAAACTTCCATTAGTTGTTGCAAATATGAATGAAAAAGGTAATTTACTAAAAATCATTAATGGTGACTTTAGTAAGTGTTCTGTAGTAAAATAAATCATAGAGGAATTTAAATGAGATTAGAAGAAAGAATGACAAAAGCTTTAAAACAAGTAAACAATGATAGATATATTTTAGCTATTGCTGTTGGTCAAAGAGCAGATGAATTAAGCAAAGGTGCAAAGCCACTTTTAGAGCAAAACACTCAAAAAATGAAATATACTGATATTGCAATTGATGAAATTGCAAATGGTTTATTAGTAATCGAAGGTTTAGTAGACAAAAACTAGATATAAGAACTTTTCTTATATCTAGGTCTAAATTTAATGGATCCATTTATTAAAAGAGTTCAACAGATAAACACTGTTGACGAAGCTATCAAAGAGTTAGAATCAGAAACTACACTCACTCCAAAATTAAAAGAAATAATAGATTTTGTTATAACAGCCCATGAAGGTCAGTATAGAAAAAGTGGAGAGCCTTATTGTGTTCACCCAATTTTAGTTGCTAGTATAACTGCTCACTTTTCAAAAGATGAAGCAATAATTGCAACTGCCCTACTTCATGATGTTGTTGAAGACACTAATTATTCACTTGAATATGTTCAACAAAGATGGGGATTTGATATTGCTCATATGGTTGATGGATTAACTAAAATTGTTGAAATTAGAGAGCATGAATTTGTTCCTTCAAATAATACAAATGATGCAAAATTAGTATCATCAGCGCTAACATTTAGAAAAATGTTAATTGCTTCAATTGATGATGTTAGAGTATTAGTTGTAAAACTTTGTGACAGACTTCACAATATGCTTACACTATCAGCACTTCCTGATAATAAGCAAAGAAGAATAGCTGAAGAGACTTTAGTTGTATATGTACCAATTGCTAATAGACTTGGTATTTCAACACTTAAAAATGCTTTAGAAGATTTAGCATTTTTTTATATTTATCCAGATGAGTATAAAAAAATAGATAAATTCTTAAAAGATAATGAGCATGCAATGCAGTTGACTTTTAATAATTTTATATCTACAACTAAAGACTTATTAGAAAAAAATGGTTTTGATTTAGAGAAAATCAAGATCTACAGTAGAATAAAACACCATTATTCAATATATTTAAAAATGCAAAGAAAAGGTATTTCTATTGATGAAGTACTTGATTTATTTGCCATTAGAATCTTACTTCCAGAAGATATTGATTGTTATAATGTTTTAGGTTTTATTCACTTAGAGTATAAACCATTAATTTCAAGATTTAAAGACTATATTGCAACACCAAAAGAGAATGGTTATCAAACTATTCATACAACTGTATTTTATAACTCTAAAATTTATGAAATTCAAATTAGATCATTTGAGATGAACAAAGTTGCAGAGTATGGAATTGCTGCTCATTGGAAGTATAAAACTGGTGAAAAAAATACTACAAATCTTAACTGGTTAAAATCTTTAGAGTTTTCAAATGAAAATGTAGAAGAGTTTTATCAAGAAACAAAAGATCATTTATATACTGAAGAGATAATAGTATACTCTCCAAAAGGTGAAATATTTAATCTTCCTGTTGGCTCTACTGCCTTAGATTTTGCATATTTAGTTCATAGTGATGTTGGAAAAAGAGCAAATGGTTGTTATATTAATAAAATAAAAAAACCTCTATTAAGTGAACTTAAAAGTACTGATATTGTACAAATTGAAACATCAGACAAAGAGCTTGCTAGATGTTCATGGCTTGAAATGGTAAAAACATCTCGAGCAAAAAAACAAATCAAGCTTTTATGTGCCCACAGACAAAAAGAAATAGACATACTTTATGGTAAAAATATTATAAATACTGTCTTTAATAGATATTATGAAGATATAACAAGTAAGTATGAAGTTGAATCACCACATAAGATTCCACAGATTTTGGACTATTTTAAGCACGCAAAGTTACAAATTGAGAAAAAAATCATTGCTGATAGAGGAATAATGACAAGATTTAAAATCTTAACTAGTAAAATAAAAGAGTTTAAATTTGATAATATGTTAGTATATTCTAATTTTAGTATTAATTCTGTATCATTTGACCACTGTTGTCACCCAAAATTTGGCGATGACATTGTAGCTTTTAGAGATGGAAACAATGCTGTTATTCACCATAAAATGTGTGATAAAGCGTATAATAAAATATTAACAAAACATCAAATGCTATTTTGTAAATGGACTAAAGATACAGTTTACCAATATAAAATGCTTGTATCTCTTCCAAATACAAAAGGTGAATTAGCAAGATTACTAACTCACATGTCTCAATATGAGATCTATATTTTATCTGTAGATTTTGGTAGACAAAAACATTCGTACAGACAATATTGTGATATTGAGTTTGAAATAAATAAATCGAATAATGAAGAAGTAAGAAAAATTATAGAAAAAAAAGTAAAAGTAATAGAATTTTTTTCAAAGAAAGATGCATATAAAAATTAGTAAAGGGTAAGAGAGTTTAATGGAAAACAAAGTTCAAGAAGCACTAGCTGAGATACAAAGAGGAACAGCTGAAATAATAGATATTGAAAGAATTGAAAAGCTTATAAGAAACTATTTTGAAACAGGTGAAAACTTTTATGTAAAAGCTGGTTTTGATCCAACTGCTCCTGATTTACATTTAGGACATACAGTATTAATACAAAAACTTGCGACCTTCCAAAAATTTGGAGGAATTGTTCAATTTTTAATTGGAGATTTTACTGCAACAATTGGAGATCCAACTGGAAAAAGTGAAACAAGAAAAGTATTAAGTGAAGATCAGGTTTTAGAAAATGCTCAAAGTTATAAAGAACAAGTATTTAAAATTTTAGATGAGAGTAAGACAGAAGTAAAATTCAATTCAAAATGGCTAAAAGATTTAGGAACGGGTGGATTAATATCACTTGCTTCAAACTTAACAGTTGCAAGAATGTTAGAAAGAGATGATTTTTCTAAAAGATATGCCTCAAATACGCCAATTGCAGTGAGTGAATTTACTTATCCATTACTTCAAGGATATGATTCAGTTGCAATGGATACAGATATAGAGCTTGGTGGAACTGACCAAAAGTTTAACTTATTAATGGGAAGAACTTTACAAAAAGCATATAACTGTAAAAAACAACAAGCAGTATTAATGATGCCTATTTTAGAAGGTTTAGATGGTGTTCAAAAAATGTCTAAATCTTTAGGAAACTATATTGGTGTTACTGATGAAGCTTTTGATATGTTTGGAAAAACACTATCAATTAGTGATGAGTTAATGTGGAGATATTATGAATTATTATCTACAAAGTCATTAAAAGAAATAGATGAGTTAAAAGCTGGAGTTGAGAATAAATCAATTCATCCAAAAGATGTAAAAGATGCCTTGGCTATTGAGATTGTAAATAGATTTCATGGTGAAGGAAATGGTGAAAAAGCAAAAGAAGAGTTTAAAAAAGTTTTTGCAAAAAAAGATATACCAACAGATATGGACGAATATACTTTTGAAGGTGAAATTTGGATTTGTCAAGCACTTGTTGATGCAAAACTAGTGCCTTCAACGTCACAAGCAAGAAGAGATGTAAAAGCAGGTGCTGTAAAGCTAAATCAAGAAAAAGTAAATGATGATAAATTAAATTTACAAAAAGGTGAATACATTTTACAAAAAGGTAAAAAGAATTTCGCTAAGATAACAATAAACTAGAAGGGCTAATTTTGAAAATAGGAAAGTATGAAATTAAGCACCCAATCATTCAAGGTGGTATGGGTGTTGGTATAAGTTGGGACCAATTAGCTGGAAACGTAAGTAAGGAAGGTGGACTTGGTGTAGTTTCTGCAGTTGGTACTGGTTACTATAGAAATAAAAGTGAAAGTGTTCAAATTATCACTAAAAAAGATAAGCCAAAAGATGTAGCAAATTTTTATAATAGAGACTCACTTTTTGAAATTATTGCAAATGCAAGAAAAATTTGTGGTGATGCACCTTTAGGTTGTAATATTTTATATGCAATTAATGATTACGGAAGAGTTGTAAAAGATGCATGTGAAGCTGGTGTTGATATTATTATCACTGGAGCTGGACTTCCTACAAATATGCCAGAGTTTACAAAAGATCATCCAGATGTAGCATTAGTTCCAATTGTATCAAGTGCAAGAGCATTAAAATTAATTTGTAAAAAATGGCAAAAATATGACAAAATTCCAGATGCAGTTATTGTTGAAGGTCCTTTAAGTGGTGGACACCAAGGATTCAAATATGAAGATTGTTTTAAAGAAGAATTCCAATTAGAAAATATTGTAGAACCAGTGATTGAAGAAGCTAAAAAATGGGGAGATATTCCTGTTATTGCAGCTGGTGGTATATGGGATAAAAATGATATTGAAAAATTCCAAGAATTAGGTTGTACTGGTGTTCAAATGGCAACAAGATTTATTGGTACATTTGAATGTGATGCACATGAAAACCTAAAGAATGTACTAGTTGATGCAGAAAAAGATGATATAAAATTAGGTAAGTCACCAGTTGGATTACCTGCAAGATCAGTAAAAACAAAGCTACATTTTTCAATGGCAAATAATACAGCACCAAAAGTACAATGTATTTCTAACTGTGTTGCTCCTTGTAATAGAGGAGTAGAGGCAAAAGCTGTTGGTTATTGTATTGCAGATAGACTAGGTGCTGCATATAATGGTGATGAAGATACAGGACTATTCTTTACTGGAGCAAATGGTTATAGAATAAACAAACTTATTTCTGTACATGAACTAATGGAAAAATTGACTAAAGGAGAATAGAATTTTTAGAAATTTTTTCCTCTTAATCCTTCTTGTATTTATATTTGCATCATCTACTTATGCATCTATAAAAGATGATTATAGAACAGCCCGAATGGAATACTTAAAGGCTGTTCTTAAAAAAGACAATGATACAAAAATCAAAGAACTTAAAAAACTTATTGTTTTAGGTGAAAAGCTAAACAAAGATATAACTCCAGATAAGAAAAAACTAGAAATTTTATTAAATCGTGAGAATAAGATTTCAAAAACAACAAAAGTTATTACAAAAAAAACTATCAGTAAAAAAACAAAATCATCAAATGAACCAGATGTAAAATATGCTATAGAATCTGTTTATACACAAGGTAATAAAGTAATAGTTGACTTTAATGTTGATGTAACAAAAGATGATATAAAGTTTTTTGAACTAAAACAAAAACCATTAGTTAAAGATGTATTTGATATAAATGGTTATTTTAAAGATGCAGCGCCAACTAAACTTACAATGAATGGTGTTGGTAAAATCACTATAGGTCAGTTTAAGCCAAATGTATTAAGAATAGTTTTTTCTGATAAAAAAAACCTAAGTACAAGCTATGAAATAAATGACAAACAAATTGTTATTAGTGTAAAAGATGTTCAAAAAAAGTTCTTAGAGCAAGAAGAAAAGGGAAATCCTTATGTTGATAAGAAAAATGAAATAAGAACAATTACAGCATCAAATAATAAAATATATGTAAGATTTAATAAAACTCCAACTCTAAAAAATATTAAATACAAAGCCTATAAATATGGTAAGAACTATGAAAATGTTTTTGATATAAAAGGTAAGTTTGCACATACAAAACCTACAGTGATAAAAGTTGATGACATCGATAGAGTAATAGTAACTGATTATGCAAAAACAGCTGTTAGAATAAAAGTTAGAAATACTAATAAAACTGATGTAAAGTACAGTCTTAGTGGTAAACTTCTTACAATTACAGTTAATGAAAAAGAAAAAAAGAAACTTCCCTATGATAATTTTAGACCAAGAACAATTGTAATTGATGCTGGGCATGGAGCACATGATGCAGGTGCTGTTGGTCCAAATAAAAGATATGAAAAAGTTGTAACACTAAAAGTAGCAAAATACTTATACTCAATGTTAAAACAAAGAGGCCATAAGGTATATTTAACAAGATATAAAGACACATTTATCAAAGTTAGAAATAGAACAAAATTAGCTAATAGAAAAAATGCTGATATATTTATCTCAATTCATGCTAATTCTGTACCTAAATCAAAAGCTAATAAAATTCAAGGAATAGAGACTTTCTTTTTAAGCCCAGCTAGAAGTGAGAGGGCCAAAAGAGTTGCAGCAATTGAAAACAAACAAGATATCAATAAAATGAGTTCATCAACTAAAAGTGCATTTTTAGAATCATTAAATAGACCAAGAATCACTGCTTCTCATAAATTAGCAATTGATGTTCAATCAGGACTTTTACAGTTTGCCCACAAAAAATATAAAGATGTGAAAGATTCAGGAGTTAGAGAAGGACCATTTTGGGTTTTAGTGGGTGCTCAAATGCCATCGATATTAATCGAGCTTGGATATATGTCACATCCAGTTGAGAGTAAAAGATTATATACTAGTAGTTATCAAAAATTATTAGCAAATGGTATTGCTAATGGTGTAGACTCTTACTTTTCAAAAAATCCTTAATTTGATCAACTAATTTAATCTGTTTTTTCTTAATTACAGGTAACTCATCAAGTGAAAAAAACTTCACTTTTGAGTTTTCCCATGAAAGATAGTTACTTTTTAGTTTATCTTCTAAAAAGAACTCTTCTAAGCCTTCAATATTATGAGCATTTACTAACCAAACACCAATATCTTTATTTAGATTGATTTGTTCAAAATAGTCTTCAAATAATGCAATATCAACAGCTATTGAACTCTCCTCATAAAACTCTCTTTGAGCACATTCATATGCGGTTTCATTCTTTTCTTTGCTACCTTTTAAACATCCCCACTTGTTTTTACTAGCAACAGATTTACATAGAAGAATTTTAATTTCACCTTCTAAATCTAAATAAGGAACTACTCCATATGCTTTTTCATGTGATTTCATATATATTTAACCTTAAGAGTTTATTTTTCTATTATAAAAGAATAATGAACCTATAATCCAAATAATCATTGGTAGTAAAATAGAGACTTCAGGCAATATTATTCCTCCACTAGTAAATTTGTAAAGCATAAAAAATACTCCCCAAACAATTAGTGTTCCAAAAACACTTAAGGAAACAAATTGACCCATATTAAAAAATCTACTATTCAGTGTTGCATATGCAAAAATAAGCATTAAAAGAGGAATAACAAAGTATGTAACTACTAATTGATTATATAAAATACCTCTAATTTTATCTGTATTAATTCCTTGATTAGATAAAAGAACTAAAGCTGAAATTGCATCTATTACTGAAAAGTTTGATTTAGATTCATAAACATTATCTAGAATTTTTGGTTTAAATCCTTCTAAAGTATTTAAGAACTTTTCATTTCTTATTTCAAGTTTTGAAGATGAAAAATTCAACTCTTTTGGTTTTGTTACAATTTTTGCATCTACCACATACCATTTGTTATTTTGAAAATATGCATTTTTTGCAATAATTGTTTGTACTACATCACCCTGCTCTACTTTGAAAATATGTATTTTTTCTGCTTTTTTTTCTAAAGGCAATAACTTTTTAAAATATACATAATAGTCATTATATTTTAAAAAAATATCACTTTTTGTACTAGTAAAATATTCATTATCAAGTATTTTTTTCTTTTGATCATATGAATAAGCAAGAGGTGTTAATTGCATCACAATAAGTAGTGTTAAAAGGGCTATTGAGATTTTAACTACTGGAGAATAGATATCCTTTAAATTTGCTCCAACTGCATTAAAAGCTACAAGTTCGTTACTTCTAACAAATAATACTAATGTAATAATCCAGCCAAATACAATAGATAAAGGCAAGGCCAAAGTTAACGTAAAAAAACCATTATATAAAACATATAACAATTGTAAATTTGCAGAGTTTGGTAAGTCTTTAAAGTTTTGTAAAAAATCTATTCCAACGAAAAATAGTTCTAAAGAGATTAAAACAATAAAAAAGTTTTGTAAGTATTTCTTTAAAATATATTTTGTTAGTATTCTCATCTTTTATTTCAATGTAAATTTTGATTTTACTTGATCGATTTCTTCACTTTTTAGTGATTCTATCGCTTTTATAGTATGAGGTATTATATCTTCTAGTTTATTTAATTCTTCTTTTGAAAAGTTACTTAATACATAATTTGCAACTTGAGACTTATCTTGAGGTTTTCCAATACCAATTCTAACTCTTATATAATCTTTTCCAATATGTGCATCAAGTGATCTAAGACCATTATGACCTCCATGACCTCCACCGATTTTGAATTTTACAGTTCCAAATGGCAAATCTAAATCATCATGAATTACAATTATGTCTTCATTTTCGATTTTATAATAATCTTTTATAGAATTAACTGCTAATCCAGAATTATTCATATATGTAGTGGGTTTAGAAAAAAGGCTATAAGCTGATTTTAAAAGTGTTGAATTAAAATTTGAGTTATTTATATTTGAAGTAGTAAGATTTTTGGTCATCTCATCGATAACCATAAATCCTACGTTGTGTCTTGTTAATTCGTATTTTTCACCAATATTACCAAGACCAACGATTAAATGCATAGTATTAAAATTATTTAGCTTTAATTATACCAACAACTGGTACTCTTGGGTCTAAATAACAATCAACACCTTCTGGGAAGTCGATATCTCTAATTAAGATATTATCACCAGTATCTAACTCAGTTACATCTAAAGTGTAGCTTTCTGGTAAGTTTTCTAAAGTACATTTAACTGTAATTCTGTTGTGATTAACAATTAAAAGACCTTTGTTTTTAATACCTTTAGCAAGACCAGTAGTTTTAACAGGAACTCTATAAGAAGTTCTAACACCTGGTTGTGCTACCATTAAATCAACATGTAATAAATCTGAAGTTAATGGACATTTTTGATACTCTTGTACTACTACTTTAAGTGTGTTATCACCTACTTTTACATCAAATGCTAAAGTCTCTTTATTTCTCATGAATTTAATAAATTCATTGCTTTTAAATGCAGCAGAAATATTTTCTAAACCTTTACCATAAATGTTTGCAATTAAGTAACCTTCTCTTCTTAAAGTCTTAGTTGCTTGTTTTGTCATACTATCTCTAACGATACCCTCTAACATAAACATATCCTTTGTTTTTAATTTGTGAAGCGCGATTTTACAGAAAACTACCTAAATGTTTGTTTAAGTTTTAATTAAACTCTTATTTAACTTTTATTAATTGGTTTTTTGCTATTATATTTGCCTTAATAAAACTTTAAAATAAGGTAATACCCTATGACACTTTTAGATGGAAAAGCATTATCAAACAAAATAAAAGAAGAGGTTAAAGTTGAAGTATCTCAACTTGTAGAATCAGAAAAAATAACTCCAGGCCTAGCAGTTATACTAGTAGGAAATGACGCAGCAAGTGCTACATATGTGGCAAGTAAAGCAAAATCTTGTAAAAATGCAGGAATTTATTCTGTTGTTCATGAAATGCCTGAATCAATTACTCAAGAAGAGTTATTGGACACAATTGCTATGATGAACAAAAATCCAAAACTTGATGGTATTTTAGTTCAACTACCATTACCAAAACATATTGATACAACTACTGTACTTGAAGCAATCGATCCACTTAAAGATGTTGATGGATTCCATCCATACAATGTAGGGAGAATGGTTTCAAATCTTGATTCGTTTTTACCTGCAACTCCTTTTGGAGTAATGAGGATGTTTGAAGATTATGGAATAGAAGTAAGTGGTAAAAATGTTTGTGTAATTGGAAGTAGTGATATTGTTGGGAAACCAATGGCTTCACTTTTAACTAATGCAAAAGCTACAGTAAGTGTTTGTAATAGTAGAACAAAAGATTTAACATTTTTTACAAAATCTGCTGATATTGTAATTGTAGCTGTTGGTGTTCCTCATCTTTTAAAAGGTGACATGATAAAAGATGGTGCTATAGTTATTGATGTTGGTATTAATAGACTTGATACTGGAAAATTAACTGGTGATGCAGATTTTGAAGATTGTAAAGACAAATGTTCACATATAACACCTGTTCCAGGTGGAGTTGGACCAATGACTATTGCAATGTTATTAAAAAATACAGTCAAAGCTGCAAAACTAAGAGAGAAAAGAGAATCAAAATAGATGTTAAATAAACTATATAGATGGTCGTCATCTTGGACAGGTACAATTGTAATTGTACTTGGTATTATATTTTTTATAGCTCAAGCTTTTGTTATTCCTAGTGGAAGTATGAAAAATACACTTTTAATAGGTGATATGCTTTTTGTAAAAAAATTCACTTATGGTATTCCAACACCAAGACTTCCTTGGCTTGAAGTTAAAGTATTACCTGATTTTAATGATAATGGACACTTAATAGAAGGTGATAGACCAAAAAGAGGAGATATCGTAGTATTTAGATATCCAAAAAATGAAGCTATTCACTATGTAAAAAGAGCAGTAGCAACTGGTGGAGATTTAGTTGCACTTAAAGATAAACATTTACTTTTACATCCAGTTGAGGGAAATGATTATGTAAAAGCAAACTATCCAAAAGAAAATATTATAGAAATAGAAGATAGATTATGGGTAGTTGATCCATATAAGAAAGATCATCCAGGAATTCATAATGACCCATCAGTTACAAAAAATGGATTGAATCCAATTGAACTATTTGATATGATGCCGATAAGAATCCCTGAAGATGAAACATTTATGATGGGTGATAATAGAGATCACTCAAATGACTCAAGATTTTGGGGAACTGTTCCATATAAATATGTTGTTGGAACACCTTGGATAGTATACTTCTCAATTGATGACAATTATGAAATTAGATGGGATAGAGTTTTAAAAACAGTTGAATCTTTAGAAGAAGATATAAAAGATAAAGATCTAGAAATTAATCATGAAAAAGGGATTTATTAATGAAATATTTTATTGGAGCAGATCACGCTGGTATTGATATAAAAGCTTATGTAAAAGAGTTATTTGAAGCAAGAGGTCATGAAGTAATAGATTTAGGACCAAATACAAAAGATAGAGTTGATTATCCAGATTTTGCAGCAAAAGTTTGCGAAAGTGTATTAGAAAATGAAGGAAGCAAAGGTATTTTAATCTGTGGTTCTGGAATTGGTATGAGTATGGCTGCAAATAAATTTGATGGAATTAGAGCAGCCCTTTGCCACAATGAATACTCTGCAAAAATGGCAAGAGAACATAATGATGCAAATGTAATTTGTCTAGGTGAGAGAGTTAGTGGATATGGTATGGTTGAAGCTATTATTGAATCATGGGACAAATCATCTTTTGAAGGTGGAAGACATGAAGGTAGAGTTGAAAAAATCAATGCCTTAGGGAAAATGGGAAGTTGTAGATAAACAAAAGGAGCTATTATGGAAGATTGGCAAGTATATTTGATGATGTTTGTTGTAATAGCTCTTATGTTGTTAGGTAAAAAAATGATGTTTTTTTCAGATGACAAAAACACAAAGGATAAAGATTGATAAATCCCAGAATAATTGATTATATATTTTCAAGTGCATCAATTCAAAGATGGAATGACTATCCAAGAATGGTTGAACTAGTAGAACTTGATAAACAAGCTCATAAATTTATCATTGCATATTTTATTGCAAAACTTGAAGATGATATAAACTATACACACTTAATAGAAGCTGGTATTTTTGAGTTTTTAAGACGCGTAGTCGTAACAGATATTAGACCTGATGTATTTAGAAAAGCATTACAAAAAAAATCAAAAGAGATAAACTCATGGGTTATTTCAAAACTAAAACCATCACTTGAAGATATAGATAATGGCAATTTCTTACAAAAATTTGAAGACTATTTAAACAATCCAGAAATATACAAAAAAGAGCGATTTGTTTTAAAAGCAGCATCTTATCTTTCAACTAAATGGGAGTTTTCAATCGTATATCAAACTAGTGCATTTTTAAGTGATATAGAAGATGTTAAAAAAAGTGTTGAAGAAGAGATTGAGGATTACTATGAATTAATTGGGGTGAGAAAAATTGCACTTAATAAAAAGCTTGCAAAGGTTATTGATTTAAGTGGAAGATTAAGATTTCAAAAAAGATGGGCACAAACTCCAAGAGTACCTGAAACATCTGTTTTAGGTCATATGTTAACAGTTGCAATTTTTGGATATTTTTACTCAATTGATGCAAATGCATGTGATAAAAGACTACAAAACAACTTCTTCACAGCCCTATTTCATGATCTACCAGAAGCATTAACAAGAGATATTATTACTCCTGTAAAATACTGTGTGGATGAATTATCTGAGATAATAGCAGAATATGAGATACAAAAAATCGAAGATGATATCATGCCAAATGTACCTGAATCGCTACATGAAGAATTTTCATACATACTTGGACTTTATGATGGTATAAAAGAAGAGTTTGAAAATAAAATAAACATAGATGGAAAAATAGAAGTTGTAGATGATGTATCAAAATATAACTCGGATAAATACAATGCTATAGATGGCCTTGCACTAAAACAGTGTGATAAGCTATCAGCTTTTGTGGAAGCTAGTTTATCTATCTCTCATGGTATAAAATCAAAAGAGCTAGTAAATGGGAAAAAAGAGATAATAAAAGCTATGAAAGAAGTTCAAGGAATAGACTTCAAAGCTATTGCGACGCAAATAGATCACGAGTTTGGCACAACGGGACAAACACAAGTTAGAATGGAATTTGATTAAAATAAAATATCAATTAAGTAAATAGATATTTTATTTTATGTATAATAAATGACTATTTTTAGGTAAAGGCTACATTTTTGACAAAAGTAAAAAGTAACTTTTTCAATGTTGTTTATGCCCTATTTTTAAGAGAAATTCAAACAAGATTTGGTTCGAGAAAGATGGGATATTTTTGGGCGATTGTTGAGCCATCTGTACAAATTGCAGTTTTCTTACTTGTTAAAATTTTTCTATTTACATCTTCTATGCCAGGAATTGATTATTCTGTTTTTTTAGCAACAGGTTTTATAACATATAATCTTTTTAAAAATATCATTATGAATGCTATGAATGCTTTTGAATCAAATCAAGCACTATTTGTATATGTACAAGTTAGACCTATACATACTATATTAGCTAGGGTTCTAGTTGAATTTTTAATATTTATTTTTATATCATTATTTTTTCTTAGCATTGGATGGTACTTTCACTCAAATATTATTCCTGACAACTTACTAAATGTTATAATAGCAGTCTTATGGTTCATGTTATTTGGAACAGCTCTTGGGATACTTTTTGCAGTGATTGGAACATTTTATGAGACATTCAAAAAAATTATAAACCTAATTTTTACACCTATGTTATTTTTATCTGCACTTTTTTATACTGTAGATCAGCTTCCACCAGCCGTAAGAGAATATATACTATATAATCCAATAGTACACTTTGTAGAATTGGTTCATGGTAGTTATATTGATGTACTTCATACTGATTATGTAGATTATGAGTACATGTTTTTTTGGACTATTATTCCACTATTTTTAGGACTTTATTTTTATTTAAAATCTGAAAGAAAGATACAAAGTACATGATAGAACTTATAAATGCAACCAAATATTATCAAACAAAGAATGAGAAAAAATACATACTAAATGATGTGACATTAACTATTCCATCACATAAAAGTATAGCAATACTAGGAGATAATGGAGCAGGAAAATCTACACTTCTAAGAATGCTTGGAGGAATAGACTATCCAAACAAAGGTATCATAAAAAGTAAAAATAAATTTTCATGGCCAATGGGTCTTGCAGGTGGATTTCAGGGAAGTATGACAGGACGTCAAAATGTCAAGTTCGTATGTAGAATATATGGAGAGAGTGAAGGTCAGATCAAAGATGCAATAGAGTTTGTAAAAGAGTTTAGTGAGCTTGGTGATTATTTTGATATGCCTATTAAAACATACTCTAGTGGTATGAAATCTAGACTTAGTTTCTCTTTAAGTCTGTTTTTTGATTTTGAATATATTTTAATCGATGAAACTTTGTCAGTGGGAGATAAACACTTTCAAAAAAAATCAAAAGATGCGTTACTAAGAAAGATGGAAACATGTAATGCCATTATCGTGAGTCACTCTATGGGAATATTAAAAGAAGCTTGTGATGTGGGAATTTATCTAAAGGATGGTAAAATGCAATATTTTGAAGATGTTCAGGAGGCGATAGATTGCTATCAAAAATAAAAGCTAAAAAAGCTAGACTAATATTTGCTATAATACTTATACTATCAATAGTATATGTAGGACTTATAAAAACAAGTTATTACCAATCAACTGCAACTGTTACAATAAAAAATCTAGATGACACTTCTACAACATCAACACTACTTGGACTTGTAAGTGGGCAGACAAATAATAGTACGCAAGACGCAATGGTACTACAAGAATATATTAAGTCATATGAAGTTTATGATAAATTAGATAAAGAATTTGATCTGTCATCATATTATTCAAGTTATGATTTAGATATATTACAGAAGATGTATTGGTTTAATTCATATGAAGATTTTGTCGAACTTTATAATCAACATCTAGAAATCATTTATGATGAGACATCAAATATCACTACGATATCATTTTTACATATTGATAGTAAAAAAGCTCAAGAAATATTAAGATTTCTTATAAATGAAGTTGAAAATAAACTAAATGAATACAATAAAGAAGCTGCAAAAAAACAGCTTATATTTGTAGAAAATGAAACTAAAAAACAAAAAGATATTTTAGATGATTCTATTGAACTATTAGGAAACTATCAGGATTCACAAAAAACTCTTGACCCAAATTCACAAGCACAAACAAATACTGCTTTATTATCAGAGCTAAAAGTAAGACTAATAGAAAGTAAAGCAAAACTACAAAAAATATCAAAGTATCTTACAAATAATGCTTTTGAAATAGTAGATTTAAAAAGAGAAATATCTCAAATAAAAAATTCAATAGATCAAATCAAAAAAGAACAATCAGGAACTGATAACACAACACTAAATAAATCAATATTTGAGTTTGAAAGAATCAAAGCAGAAGTAGAACTAAACACAGAACTGTACAAACAAGCCCTACTTCAACTACAAAGTGCCAAATTAGAAGTAAATAAAGATAATAAGATACTACAAATACTCGTAAATCCAAATTTAGCACAAAGCTACAGTGAACCAAAAAGATTTAGAGAACTTGTAACAGTAGTACTTGTACTATCACTAATATATGGTATTTTATCTATGATAGGTGCTATCATCAAAGACCACAGGGAGTAATATGAGAATAATATTTTTGATACTAAGTTTTATATTTATACTAAATGCAGTAGAAATACCAACAGAAGAGAATACAAAAGAACAGATAGTTTTAAAAGACAATAAACAAATAAGAATATTTGGAGAGAATCTTTTCAATGGTCAGTTCTCAAAATCTACTCAACATAGATATAATCCTGAATATATACTAAATATTGGTGATGTAATAAACCTAAAACTATGGGGTGCAGTTGATTTAGAAATCAAACTAACTATTGATGAACAAGGTAATATCTTCGTACCAAAAGTTGGTACTATTAAATTACTAGGAATAGAAAATGAAAACCTAAGTAATGAGATAAAAAAAGAACTAAAAAAAACTTATAAAGATAATGTATATATATATGCAAATCTTGATAACTTTCAACCTGTTTCTGTTTTTGTTTCAGGTGGTGCAGTTAAACCTGGCCTTTATGAAGGCTTATCTAGCGACTCTATTTTACAGTTTATAGATAAAGCAAAAGGAATAGATGCAAATGGTAGCTTTAGAAATATAAGTATCCTAAGAAATAATCAAGTAATCCAAACTGTCGACTTATATCAATACTTACTAAATGGTAGATTAGATTTATTTCAATTTAAAACTGGAGATATCATCAACATCGAGTATCTAAAAGGATACATAACTGTAGATGGAGATATACAAAAACCTCTAAAAATAGAGACAAATGGCTATCTAAGTATAAATACAATTGCTAAACTAGTACAACCATACACAGAAGCTACAGATGTAGTAGTAAGTAAGTTTGATGATAAAAATGAAAAAAAACTGTATATGTACTCTATAAATGACAAAGATGTTAAAATAGAAGCAAACCAACATGTAAAGTTTGTATCAAATAACAACACAAAAACAATAGAAATAAATATCGATGGGGAACATGAAGGTCTTAGAAATATAGTAGTAAAAAAAGGAACTACACTAGAAGAGTTAATCTCTAAGCTTAACTTTTCAGCTCTATCATCAAACCAAAATATTCATCTATATAGAAAGAGTATAGCCCTACTACAAAAACAACTAATAGATAGTAGTTTAAATGAACTTGAATCATCTGTGATGAAAACAGGTTCTAACACTACAGATGAAGCTATAATAAGAAAACAAGAAGCCGAACTAGTACTAAACTTCATACAAAGAGCAAAAGAAGTTCAACCAAAAGGAAGAGTAGTACTAAATACTCAAAGTGACTACTCTAAAATAGTATTAGAAGATGAAGATACGATATTTATACCTAAAAAATCACATGTAGTAACAGTACAAGGTGAAGTTAAGATCCCAACTGCACTATCATATGTAGATAATATGAGCTTAGATAGCTACTTAGAACAATGTGGGGGATTAAGTGCTAGAGCAGATGAAGATAATATACTACTAATCAAACAAAATGGAAATGTAGTTACATATGATAATAGTATGTTCTCAAATCAAAAACTTGATATAGAACCTGGTGATAGCGTACTAGTACTTGAAAAACTTGATTCAAAAAGTATTCCAATCATGAAAGATATCACACAGATACTTTATCAAATAGCTGTAGGAGCTGGAGTACTAGTAAGACTATAGATAAATTGTAATTTTTACAGTAATTTCACAATTTTTCGTAAAAATTACTAGGAAATTAAAAAATGAGTCATTTTTGAGTCATTTACATTGTATAATTTGAAATAAATAGGATGATATTTGAATAAAAAAATAAAAAATATTAAATGTATTGTATTTGATGTTGATGGAGTATTAACAGATGGTGGGATTATCTATGACAATTCAGGAAATGAAATAAAAAGATTTAATGTAAAAGATGGACAAATAATATCACACCTTAAAAGTTTTGGCTTCATTGTAGGTGCAATTACAGGGAGAAATTCACCTGTAGTAAAAAATCGTTGCGAAGAACTAAAACTAGATTTTCATTATCATGGCTCATCTAATAAATTAATACAATATAGAAAAATTAAAAAAGATTATAAATTAAAAGATAAAAATATTGCCTATATCGGTGATGATATAATAGATTTATCAATACTTTCAAGATGTGGACTTAGTGCAACTCCTAATGATGCAAGAAACTATATTAAAAAACACGTCGATTATATAACACCATCAAAAGGTGGAAATGGTGCACTAAGAGATTTAGCAGACTTAATCTTGGATAGAAATAATCTTTTAGATAAATTAATTGAAAAATCAATAGAAGGGAAGAAGTGAAAATATTAACAGGACCATGTGTTTTAGAAGATAGAGATACAGTAATGAGAATTGCTGAGAAACTAAAACCATTAAGTGAAGATAAAAGAGTTGAGTTTTATTTTAAAGCAAGTTTTGATAAAGCAAATAGAACAAGCTTAGACTCTTTTAGAGGGCCTGGATTAGATGAAGGTCTAAAATTATTTCAAGAGATAAAAGAGCAGTTTGGATATAAATTAGTAACAGATATACATGAATCATATCAAGCTGCCCCTGCAGGAGAAGTATTAGATATATTACAAATACCAGCATTTTTATGTAGACAAACAGATTTACTAGTAGCTGCTGCAAAAACTGATTGTAAAATAAATATTAAAAAAGGACAGTTTTTAGCAAGTGGAAGTATGAAACATCCAGTTGAAAAAGTATTAAAAACTAGAGGTTGTAATGAGGTAAACTATGAAAACTCAGATAAAAATGGTGTATGGCTTTGTGAAAGAGGAAATACATTTGGATATGGAGCATTAGTAGTTGATATGAAAAACTTAATAGCAATGAGAGAGTATGCACCAGTAATATTTGATGCTACACACTCAGCACAAGTACCAAGTACAGGTGGAACAACTGGCGGAAATAGTGCAGTAGTGCCAAGTTTAGCTAAAGCAGCAGCGGCTGTTGGAGTTGATGGGTTCTTCTTTGAGACACATACAGATCCTAGTGTTGCATTAAGTGATGGACCAAATATGGTTCAAGTTGATGAGCTATACAAAGTTATAGATGATATTTTTGCTATTCAAGAGGTATTAAATTATGAGTAATATTATAGAACAAGCTAAAAAAGTTTTTGATATAGAATCAAAAGCAATAAAAAACTTAGAAAATCTTTTAACAGAGGATTTTGAAAAAGCTATTAATTGTATCTTAAATTCAAAAGGTAGACTTGTAATTACTGGTATGGGAAAATCAGGTCACATAGGAGTGAAAATATCTGCAACTCTTGCAAGTACAGGAACACCTAGTTTTTTTATGCATCCAGCAGAAGCTATTCATGGGGATTTAGGTATGTTAACTTCAGATGATATAGTTTTAGCTATATCAAATTCAGGTGAAAGTGAAGAAGTTGTAAGAATAATTCCTTTAGTAAAAAGAATGGGAATCACTTTGATTGGTATGGCTGGAAACCCAAACTCAAGTCTGGGGAAAGGTTCAGATTTTTTTCTAAATATTTTTGTTGAAGAAGAAGCTTGTCCACTACAATTGGCTCCTACATCATCTACAACAGCTACTCTTGCTATGGGAGATGCTTTATCAGTTGCTTTGATGAATGAAAGAAATTTTAAACCTGAAGATTTTGCTATGTTCCACCCTGGTGGTAGCTTAGGAAGGAAACTTCTTACAAAAGTAAAAGATATAATGCATAGTAAGAATCTACCTATTATAAAAAAAGAGTCACCTTTTGATGAAATTATAAATGTAATAACAAAAGGAAGATTAGGTTTATCTATTGTTTTAGAAGGAGAAAAGGTTGTTGGTATAATCACTGATGGAGATTTAAGAAGAGCATTAGGAGAAACTACTAAACTAAGATTTGAACTTATTGCAAATGATATTATGACACAAAACCCAAAATCAATCTCATCTGAAAAAATGGCAATAGAAGCAGAGGAATTTATGATAGAACATAAAATAAACGATTTACTTGTAATTGATGATGAAAAACTACAAGGTGTAGTTCAAATATATGATACAGGTGAAGTATAATGAAAAATGTAGTAATAATACCAGCAAGACTAAGTTCATCAAGACTACCTAGAAAAGTAATACTTGATATATGTGGAAAACCTATGATTCAACATGTTTATGAAAGAGCTAAGAAAGCAAAAAATATTGATGAAGTTTATATAGCAGTAGATTCAGAAGAAGTAGAGAATGTATGTAAAACTTTTACATCAAATATAATAATGACTTCTAAAGAACATGAATCTGGAACTGATAGATTGGCTGAAGCAGTAAAAAATATAGATGCCGAAAATATTATAAATGTACAAGGTGATGAACCACTTATTGAACCTGAATTAATAACAAAGCTTGTTTCTTCTTTAGAAAACAGTGATATACCCATGGTAAGTGCGATGAACAAAATCAAAACAACAGAAGAATTAAAATCTCCTAATGCAGTAAAAGTTACAGTAGATAATAACTCTAATGCTTTATATTTTTCTAGGTCTATTATCCCCCATCATAGAGATGAATGGGAATCTTTAATAAACCATCATGAAAATATCCCTGAGCCTTTAAGATTCTACAAGCATATAGGTATATATGGATATAAAAAAGATTTTTTAATCGATTATTCTAAGATGGAGCAAACATATTTAGAAAGACTTGAAAAACTTGAGCAGTTAAGGGTACTAGAAAATGGATTTCAGATAAAAATGATAGAAACAAAATATGAATCTATGGGTGTTGATTCTAGTAATGATTTAAAGAATGTAAATAAACTAATTAAAGGAAGATTAAATTGAAAAAAGTACTATTAGTATTCGGAACAAGACCAGAAGCAATCAAAATGGCACCGCTTGTAAAAGCTTTTGAAAAAGATAATAATATCCAATCAAAAGTATGTGTTACAGCACAACATAGAGAGATGTTAGATCAGGTTCTTGAAATGTTTGATATTAAACCTGATTATGATTTAAATCTTATGAAACCTGGACAAGATTTATATGATATTACAGCTAATGTACTTTTAGGATTAAAAGATGTTTTAAGAGATTTTAAACCGGATGTTGTTTTAGTTCATGGAGATACTACAACTACAAGTGCAAGTTCACTTGCAGCATTTTATGAAAAAGTAAAAGTAGGACACGTAGAAGCTGGTTTAAGAACTGGTGATATTTACTCTCCTTGGCCAGAAGAAGCAAATAGACAAATAACAGGTGTACTAGCAAACTATCATTTTGCACCAACATCTACAAGCTCTAATAATCTCATAAAAGAAAATAAAGATCCTGAAAATATAATAGTAACTGGAAATACAGTAATAGATGCACTATTTTTAGCACTAGATAAAATAGAAAATAATCAAAGTTTAAAAAATAGTATTATAGAAACTATAAATAAACAATATACAATAAATAAAGATAAAAAACTAATACTAGTAACTGGACATAGAAGAGAAAACCATGGACAAGGTTTTATAAATATCTGTGAAGCTCTAAAAACAATAGCAACAAACAATCCAAATGTAGATATAGTTTATCCAGTACACTTAAACCCAAATGTACAAAAACCAGTAAGAGAAATACTATCAGATGTATCAAATGTATTCTTAATAGATCCACTTCAATATGAAAGCTTTATTTACATTATGAATAAATCATATTTTATAATCACAGATTCAGGTGGAGTACAAGAAGAAGCACCATCACTTGGAAAACCTGTACTTGTAATGAGAGATACTACTGAGAGACCAGAAGCACTAGAAGCAGGAACAGTAAAATTAGTAGGTACAAACCCAAAAGCTATCATTGAAGAAGCACAAAAACTACTAAATGATGAAAATGAATACAATACTATGTCAAAAGCGCATAATCCATATGGTGATGGAAAAGCTTGTGAGAGAATTATTGAGTTTATAAAAAACAATGAGGAGAGTAAGTAAATGACTGCATTATATGGAGTAATAGACAAGTTATCAGTTAAATATTTTTTAAATGATTTTGATTTTTTAAAAATTTCTGGAGTTACAAAGGTATTTACAGAATATGAATTATATAAATTCAATCATATTATTTTAACTGAGATTAATATTAAATTAATTAATGAACTAATTATAAAAAACAATAATATAAAAATTACAGTTATTATTGATTGTGCGGAAGAAATTCAATTATGTAATTTAAATTTAGAACTTCTTGAAAAAATTAGAATTTTTAATTTAGGTGGAAAATCAAAATTTACAACAAATATACCTTATATAAGTAAGAAATATAATTTAATTGTAAATAATAATATATATAATTACACAACAATCTCAGGAAATGAAATAACAAAGATCTTTTTAAAAACTAATTTTATTCCAACTAATAATTATAAAGATATTTTTTCTATAGATAATGATTCAGACTATTGTCAATTTTTAGGTGGAGAAATTGAGATAGAGCATAAGACTCTTGATAGAATTGTTATAGATTCATTATACAATGAGTCTAATATAAACTATAAATTTAATGATATAAAAATTGAATCATATAATTATTTTTGTAATTTATTGGACTTAGATAGTTCTAGTCATACAGAAATAAATGTGATTTGTTATAATCCTACTTATTTGTTTAAGGATTTATGTGAAAGGTTCGAAAAGTTTGGTGCAGTAGTATCTGATTATCCATTGAGCAATATGAAGTCTTATATTTGGATGAGACCTCAGGAATTATCAAAATATATCAATGGTTCTAATTTAACTAAAAAAGCAAAAGAAAAATCTATTGATAGTTATATTAAGAATATTCCGGATATTAGAATTGATGAAGACTATTTGATAAAAAATTCTGTTCCTATACACCATGGGACCTGTTACAAACCAATAATTCAATTTGATGATAAACTTCTTAACAAAAGTTTATATCAAACTAAAAGAGTTATCGGTGTTTGTGAGTTTGAAGAATGTTATGGAGAAAACTATGAAATTGCAAATAAGAATAATTTTGATTTTGTCCCAATAGGATATGATCACAAGTTATTTACAGAAGAAAAGATTAATAAAAAAATAAAAAAGGTAAAAGATAAAATCAATATTGGTTTTGTAGGTAGAGCATATGGAACAAATGATAAAAACTTATTATCAAAAAGTAAACTTGCACATCCCAAAGGTTATAGAAAAGCAGGAGATATACTTTTAAATACGGCATTGAGATTAAAGTTAGAAAATGTCGATTTCAAAATTACAATATTAGGTCAAAACTGGGATGAGTTAACAAAAGAATTTGATAAGTATGGAATTGAATATTATTATTATGCTCGTGAAAAAAATATTGAATATGAAGAATATCCTAAAGTATATTCAGATTTTGATATATTATTTATTGCTGCACGATGTGAAGGTGGTCCAGTTTCAGCAATTGAAGCTTTATCCATGGGTGTAAATATAGTAAGTACTGATGTTGGTGTAGTACAATATTTAGATAAAATATCAAAATATTGTAATGTTTTTGAATTTGATAGAAAATGGCATACCGTAGATTATAATACAGCAACTACACATATAAAAAATATATATAATAAAGAAATAAATTATCAAACTCGTTTAGATGTTAGAAAAGATATCGCAAAATTTACAACAGATAATTGGGTTAAATCAATAATTAAATTTGCAGAGAATTAAGATGATTGTATTTGTAGATAACATAAATTTTAAGAATGAAAATAATTTTAAATCTCTATTTACTTATATTAAGTTAAATAACATTAAATATATAAAAAATACCTATGGAGACAAAGGATTAAAAACTGCTCAAGGATATTATAAAAATTATATAAAACAATTACCACCCTCAATATATTCAAAAGAATATATTTTCGATAACTATTGGGGGTTTTTTAAGGATGAACTACTTCTTCATCTTTTAAAAAAGGAGGAACTGTATTCCTCTTCTTTACCTTCTGAAGATAAAATACTTTTTGATTATCTTTATTTAAATTATTATGAAGAACTCGAATATAATTTGAGAGCTACTTTATTTTGGTTGAATTATTGGAAACAGTATATAAATTTTAGTAATATTTATGTTTGCTTTGCAAATGCTTTAATTTATACTAAAACTTTAAGTTCTATTCTTGAAGAAAACCAAATTCCTATGTATGTAGTAGAACATTTTGCAACGGGTAATGATTTTTATTTTGATAGAAGATATACTCATATACCAAATAATATATCTGCACCAGAAATAGAATTTTCTATAAAGAAATATTCCAATGCTTTAATTAGGTTAGAGACTTGGAATAATAAAAATGTTAAACAAAAACTTTCTCCTAAAAAATCTTTTTTTAATCAAAAGAGTACATTTTTATTATCTACCCAAGTGGTAAATGATTTTTCAATAATTTGTACAGAGAGAAAATATTTATCTGTAATTAAATATTACAAATTAATAATTGATAAAGTGATAAGTGATACTGAATCAAATTTAATTATAAAAACACATCCATATGAAAAAGTTAAAAATAAGAGATCAATAACATTTGATATTTTAGTAGATTATATATATAAATTTCATGGAAAGGATATTCACAGGATTAAAATAGTTGAGGACTATAATCTGGAAGTTTTAATAGATAATATACAGTGTGCAATTTTATTTAACTCACAAATTGCTTTTGAAATTGCGCAAAAAGGAAAGCCAATAATTACACTTGGAAATCCTTTTTATGGAGGATACTTTACAATTGATAAAGAAGTTGATACTTTAAAATTAAAAAATGCCGATGAATATAAATTTAATTCTGAAAAATATAAACACTATTTAGTAAATATAATGGAATATTTATATAATAATGATGATTTAGAAAAAATAAAAAAAGAGTTATCACAATATTCCATTGAAATAAATAGTTTAACAGAAAATAATTCAACTTATAACCGAAATAATATTATTGTAAAAAATAGTAATATGAAAATAAATAGTGTAGAAAATAGTAATATGAAAATAAATAGTGTAGAAAATTTTCTAATAAAAAAGTTTGCAAGTGATAAAAAATATAATAAGTATAAAAATAAAAGAGATTTATTCTATCATGATACAAAAAATATCTCAGGAAAAATAATGAAATTATTATTTTATAGAAAGTAAGAGGAAGAAGTTATGGGTTATATAAAAGTAATAGGGAACTATACAGATGATAAAGGTAATTCAGTTAAGGCACCAGACTCCTTAAAAGAAGTATATGTTGCATTTGAGGGAAAAAATAATAAATTAATTATTGATGAAAATAGTAAACTTATTAAAACCAAAATTCATTATCCTAATGATGAAGGATATTGCAAAATTGGAATGAATAATGAAAATAAATCATTTATGGGACAAATAAATGTAGGATTTCAATGTAAAGTTGTTATTGAAGATGATGTTACATCCCAAGGATCTGTTTACTTAACAACTGCTGAAAAAATTAAGGTTACAATAGGAAGGGATTGTATGCTATCCGATCAAATACAAATTAGAGCTGAAGATTCACATGCTATCTATGATATTGAATCAGGAAATAGGATTAATCCTTCTCAAGATATATATATTGGTAATCATGTTTGGATAGGTTATCGTTCAACAATATTATCTGGTACTATAATTAGAGATGGAGCAGTTATTGGGTTTGGTTCAGTTGTGAAAGGGAGTTTTTCAAATAATGTAATATTAGCTGGGGTACCAGCTAAAACTGTTAAAAAGAATGTTGCATGGGAGAGACCTCACCTATTTCATACAAGGCCATGGATGAAAACACATTCTAGTGAAGTAAATCAAACAATTGAATTTTGGAATAAAACAATTGATTAATAATATAGTATGAATATTAAGAAATATACTAAAACAAAACAACTGAAAAAAAATACGATTTTTTTTTTAGAGGTTGATTTATATTCTTCATTAGATGAATTGTTATTCAGAAAAGGAATTTTTTATGGCTGGGGTAGAAAAAAATCAGGAAAAAAAGCAATTCAACTAGCTCAAAAGTTTAATACTTCGTATGTATTACTAGAAGATGGATTTATCAGATCACTAGACCTTGGAGTAAGAGGCTCTCCATCTTTTAGTTTAATAGAAGATGATATAGGTATATATTATGATGCAACTGTTCCAAGTAAATTAGAAAATATTTTAAATACATATGATTTTGATAGGGATAAAGAGTTGCTAAATAAAGCTAAAGAAGCTATAGCTCTAATAAAAAAATATCATATCAGTAAATACAACAACTCAAAAGATATAGATAAAAACTATTTTCAAAAAGATGAAAAAAGAGTTCTTATCATAGCTCAAACAGCAGGAGATAGTAGTTTAGAATATGGAAGAGGAAATGAATACTCAACTGATGATATGATAAAAGAAGCCCTCAATAAAAACCCTGAACATAAAATCTATCTTAAAATTCACCCAGATGTATTAAGTGGAAAAAAATCTTCAGATATAGATATACAAAATATTTCAAAAGAGATATCTATCATAAGTGAAGATATAAATCCCATCTCCCTTTTAAAACACTTTAAAAAAGTCTATACCAAAACTTCAGGTATGGGTTTTGAAGCTTTACTTGTAGGTTGTGAGTGTGTATGTTTTGGTATGCCTTTTTATGCAGGATGGGGTATTACAGATGATAGGCTAACTTGTAAAAGAAGAAATAGAAAACTATCTGTTGAAGAGGTATTTGCAAGCGCGTATATACTTTATACAAGATATGTTAATCCATATACAAAAAAAGAAATTGATATATTAGAGACTATAAATACTATTGCTAAGATGAAAGAGAATTTTTGACAATTTTACTGTAAATTGATATAATTTGCAAAAAAAGTATATTTATCTTAACTTATACCTATTAAAATGCAAAAAAGGTAAAATATGATTGAATTTATGACTCCATATGATATTATGGAAAAGTTTGTTGATATGGTTGAAGAACAAAGAGTTAGAAAAAATATGACTCAAAAAGATTTATATCTAGCTGCTGGAATGACAGCAAGATCTTATGCAAACTTTATAAGTAGTAAATCAACAAAATTTGAAAATATTATAAACCTTTTAATCGCACTTGATTTAACATCAAGACTAGAAGAATTAATAAAAAAAGAAGAATTTACTTCAATTGATGAAATTAGAAAACAAAACAAAAAGATAGCTAAAAGAAGAGTGAGAAAGGCTAAAACTAATGAAAGAGATTGATGCATATATTTATGGCAAGAAAATTGGCACAATAATTGATAATAATGGCACTTTCTTTTTTGACTATGATAAAAGATTCAAACAAGGAAATCTTGAAATTTCTCCTATTAAAATGGAGATGAAAAAGTTTAATACACCCCAATCTAATAATGAAAATAAAGATCTGTATAAAGGTATATATGGAGTGTTTTTTGATTCATTACCAGATAAACATGGTATGCCTTTTATTGATAGATATTTTGAAAAACAAGGTAAAAGACCTTTTGAAGTTAATCTATTAAATAAACTTGCATTTATTGGAGATAGAGGTATGGGAGCAATTGAGTATATTCCTCAGGAAGAAGATGCTGCAATAACACCTGATATTGCAATCAATGCTAAAGAAGCGTATGAAGAGATGAAAAAAGGATTAGAAAAAGAAGATTCTTCCATTGAAGCATTAATGAATATTAGAGATAGTGTATCTCCTGTTGGTGGTGGTCGACCAAAAATGCTTGTACAATATAACTACGATACAAAAGAGATTAGACTAAATAAAAAAGAGTTACAAAGTGGATATAAAAGAGCAATTATAAAGTTTGATGAAATATATGATGTAGAAACTGGAAGTATTGGACTTACATCTTTAGAATATATTTTTATGACTATGGCTAAAGAAGTTGGGATTAATACAGCAGAGTTTCAATTAATTAAAGAAGGAAGTTCAAAACACTTATTAGTAAAAAGATTTGATAGAGATGATAATGATGAAAAAATACATATGTGTACTGCATCAGGTCTAATGCATATTGATATATCAGTTCCTCAAGCTACATCATATGAGTATTTGTTTATGCTTACAAGAAGAGTTTGTAAATCACAAGAGGCTATTGAAGAACTGTTCAGAAGAATGATATTAAATATTCTAATTTTTAACTTTGATGATCATGCAAAAAACTTTGCATATTTGATGGATAGAAATGGCAAATGGACTTTATCTCCAGCTTATGATATTACATATTCAAAAGGACTTGCAAAACAACATCTTACAGCAATAACAGGTAAAGGATTAAATATTACAAGAGAAGATGTCCTGAAAATAGCAAAAACACAAACAATAAAACCTGCCGTTGCTGCAAAAATTATTGATAATTGTATAGAAATAGTAAGAAGTTTTGAGAAAAAAGCTAAAAAACTTAATCTTGATGAAAATGAGATTATCAGATGTAAGTCAGATATTGATAGACAAATAGAATTGCTTAAAATATAAGTTATAATGACAGGTTAATAGGAGAAATAATTTGAATAAAAATAAAATATACCTATTTGGATTTTCTAGATGGAAACATGGCTTTATAAAAAGTTTTCTAAAAGAGTATGAAAATAAAGATATCATATTTATAAATCCTATTTTTTCTAGTCATTATAAACTTGCTTTAAAAAAAGGATTAGATAAAGATAGTCAAGTATTCATTTGGGGTAAAAAAGAGTTTAAAAAACTAGAAGATTTTGCAAAAGAGAATGCCATTAAAATCACGAGAGTTGAAGATGGATTTATACGCTCAGTTGGACTTGGTTCTGATTTAACTAGACCTTATTCACTTGTGTTAGATGATGAGGGAATATATTTTGATCCAACTAAACCTAGTAGATTAGAAACAATACTAAATACTTATGAATTTGATGACAAAATTCTTGGTGAAGCAAAAAAACTTAGAGAAAAAATACTAGATACAAAAATATCTAAATATAATACTTCAAAGCATAAAGAATTATATTTACCAAAAGATAAAGTGAAGATATTAGTCTCAGGACAAGTTGAAGATGATGCATCCATAAAATATGGTGCAAATGGTATGACAAATTTACAACTACTAAAAGAAGTAAAACAAGATAATCCAAAAGCATATATAGTTTTTAAACCACATCCGGATGTACTAAGTGGAAATAGAATTGGAAATATACCTGAAAATGAAGCTTTAAAATACTGTGATGAAATAGTTGTAGATATTAGTATGAGTTCAGTACTACATGCAGTAGATGAAGTACATACCATGACTTCTCTAACTGGATTTGAAGGATTACTTTATGATAAAAAAGTAGTAACTTATGGTATGCCTTTTTTTGCAGGATGGGGATTAACGCTAGACAAAAAATCTTGCAAAAGAAGAAAAAGAATACTGACTTTAGATGAACTAATAGCTGGAGTTTATATTTTATATCCAAGATATATTCATCCAAGAACTTTAGAATACTGTACTCCAAGTAAATTGATAGATGAACTTGAAAAAGAGAGACAAAAGTTAAAAAATAATATCATATATAATTATAAATCAAAGATATATTCATATCTTAGTAGATTAAGTCAAAAGATTTTAAGTATGGTGAAATAATGAAATTACATAAAATAGTTGGTGATGTAAAAAATAAAAACTTACTATTACTCCAAGGTCCTATGGGAAGCTATTTTAATAAACTAGATACTAAATTTACAAAAAAAGGTGCAAAAGTATTTCGAATAGGATTTAACGCAGGAGATGAATACTTTGCTAGAACTGATCACTATATAGGATATAAAGATAGCCCTAAAAACTGGACTTTATATATAAAAGATTTTTATAAGAAAAATAATATAGATAAACTATTTGTTTTTGGGGATTGTAGATTTTATCAAAAATACGCAATTCAAATTGCAAAAGAGTTAGAAATAGAGATATTTGTTTTTGAAGAAGGTTATCTAAGACCAAACTTTATTACACTTGAGAAATATGGGGTAAATGACTACAGTACAATTCCTAGAGATAGAAACTTTTATGAAAACTTAGATATCGATGATGATGTAATATTTGAAATGGAGCATCTTGAAAGTTTTGGTTCAACATATGGCAAAATGGCTTGGGAAGCAATAATATACTATTTTTTTGGAAACTTCTTTCACTATAAATACCCAAATTATCACCACCACAGATGCTTCTCTTTTTTTAAAGAAGGCTGGACAGGAATAATAAACTATCTAAGAAAAAACATTAATAAAATCACAGAAAAAGGCAAAAACCAATACTTTGAAGAAAAAATAGACAAAAAATACTACTTTGTACCACTTCAGACATACAATGACTTCCAAATTAGAGTTCATAGTGATTATAACTCTATAGAAGAGTTTATAAAAGAAGTTCTTATCTCTTTTTCAAAATATGCCCCAAAAGATAAATATTTAGTATTTAAACATCATCCTATGGATAGAGGGAAAAAAAATTATAAAAAATATATAAACTTTTATGCAAAACACTATGGAATAAAAAATAGAGTCATCATTACTTGGGATGTGCACTTACCAACACTTTTAAAACACTCTATTGGAAGTGTTATGATAAATAGTACAGTAGGAATTCAATCACTTTATCATGAAACTCCAACTATTTGTTTAGGTAGAGCTATATATGATATAGAGGGATTAACTTGTAAAGATATGAGTTTAGATGATTTTTGGAAAAACTATACACAAGTAGATAAGAAGCTGTTCAAAAAATTCAGAGGATACTTAATACAAACTACTCAGATAAATAGTAACTTTTATTTATAACTGCTTCCCAACTGTTTGCTGATGAAGTTTTTTCTTTAAAACTAAGTCTACTATTACCTGCTCTCTTTTATTTGCTCTTTTACAGTGATCTTTTTGAAATTTATCAGTGATTTTTATCACTATTTTTGCCCACTTTTTCTCTCGCTCTCTCCAAGCATGAGAAGATAAAGACTCCCAAGCATATCCATTAAAAAGTGTAGCATTTACAAAGTGATCAAGAGCCCTAACCCCTTGTCTTACTCTTGCAACATTTCCAAATGTTCCAACAACAACAATGAAAAGATAACTAATAACTGCAAGAGGAACTATTGCACACATAAGAAGTGTTCCTGCTAATTTTTCTTTCAAACTTTATTCTCCATTTCTTTTTGTCATTTTTATATACATTCCATTTGCTGATCTAATAGTAAGACGTCCAACTACATCAGGTACAAATCCCTCTTTTAAATCTAATTTATACTCTCTTAAAATATTTGCTAATATTAATATCGATTCTTGCATTGCAAAGCCTTGACCTATACAGATTCTCTCTCCCATACCAAATGGTAAATAAGTTCCTTTTTGAATATTCCCCTTATCTTCAAATCTTGTTGGGTCAAACTCATGTGGATTTTCCCAATACTCTTCATGTCTTTGAATAAGCCAAGGAGCGACAACCATACCTGCACCTACTTTTATATGCTTACTTCTCATTTCTTTTTCTTCTTTTGCCTCCCTTGCAAAAAAACCAACAGGAGGATAAAGTCTAAGGGCTTCTTTAAATACATTTGTAAGGTACTTTAATTTTCTAATATGATGAATAGTTAGATCCTCTTTTCCACAAACTTCATTAATCTCTTTGTATGCTTTTTCTTGCTCTTCTTGTGCCATACTAAGTATATACAAAGTCCACGTAAGTGAACTTGCAGTTGTTTCATGACCAGCTAAGAACAACATAGCAACTTGGTCTAAAATCTCTTCAAAAGAAAACCTCTCATTTGTATCTGCATCTACAACTTTTAAAAGAGAAGATAAAATATCTTCAGTGATAATTTCTTCTCCATTTGTAACTGCATCATATCTAGGTTTTATAATATCACTTAGAGTCTGTCGTATAACATCCCCTGCTGCAAGTCTTTTCTTTTCACCTAAAACATAAGAAATCCATTTAGGAACACAAAACATTTTTCTCATTGCAGCTCGTGCAGTTTCTTCTTGAAAAGTTACAAAAGCTTCTAATACTTCTTTCCCTTTTTTTTCATCAAGTTTTTCAGACATAATAGTTCTAAAAATAACATCAGCAGTCACAAAAGTCATATACTCATCAACTTCAACTATTTCACCACTTTTATGTTTATCAAACTTTTTCATCATATCATTTGCAGCATCATTCATAAGACCAAATACTTTATTAATTCTTGTCATTTCAAATGATGGCTTTAATAGATCTCTTTGCTTTTCCCAAACTTCGCCATTAGTAGTAAAAATACTATCCCCTAAAAGAGGTTTTAATAGATCATGAAGTAGATCACTTTTTGGATAATCCCTTACCTCATCAACCATAATCTTTCGCACTTCTTTAGGGTCATTTACAACATGCAAATCAAGGCCTGGCATCTTTACCCTACCCATTTTCATTTTATAACTTCTCTCATATAGTCCATCTAACCATGAACGTCTTTTTAGTAAAAAAGTTGTAAAAAGTGATGCTTTGTTTTTATGCGCTTTTGGGTGAAATGGACATTGTCCCATATGATATTCCTTTTTATTTTTTTATTCTAGATTCTAGAGGTTTATCTCCAGCAGTTATATCAAAATAGTCATAATTGCCAGTTAAGTCTGTTGCATGTAGATACAAAAAATGTGCTTTATATTTTTGTTTTTTTATTTTTATATAGTTTTCTTTTTCAAAAAGTTTAAAAAACCTTGGTGACATTGATACGGGACCACACTCTTTTTCTCTTTTTATTCCTGAAGACTTAATAGGATCAACACAAAAACAAGCTCCATCAATTGCAGCTGTAAAATCAAGCCATATAAAATCTTTTGTTTGACCTAACTCTTCAAGAACTTTTTTGTGATTTTCTGATTTTCTTTGATAACTTACTAATGGAATACAATGCCCTAAAGTTAATAATTTAAAATTAGAATAGTCTATATTTGACTCATAACACTTTTTTATAACATTATTAGCTATTGAAATGGCTAAAATTGTACCAACACTGTGAGAAGATAAAATAAACTCTTTGTTTTCACTATTTGTTTCTTTTATTCTTTCAAAAATATGTTGAGAAAAATATTCTATTCTATCATCGATTTTAGAAATTTTATTTTCACTCCATTTTGCACAAAATGCATAAATTCTAGATAGCCAAAAAACTGCAATCTTATTTGCAATTTTATCAATAAGTTTTATTCCAATAAAAAATATAAAAAGACTAATAAATATAGAAATAAAACCTTGAAAAGAGTAAGAACTAAATTCAAAAGCCTTATATGAAATTAAAGTTAGTAAACCTAAAGTAATCATCAAATAAATCAAGGGATAAAGTCCTGCGATTAACTGTTCTTTTGACTCTTTTGCAAACCTTATAAAAATACCAGAAAATAAATACATTTTTACAAAATATAATGTGTCTAAAAAATTACTAAAAAATCCTTCTGTCCAGTTTTCTTTTACTATATCATTCCAAGATAAAAAAGTATAATTTGTTTTTGTATCTTTATTAGTAGTTATTTCAAAAGATGATATATTAGTTTTCAATTTGTTAGTTTTTGATACTTGAATATTAAGATTATTAATTTTATTTTGTTTTTTTGCATTTGTTTTGTAAAGAGAATAATAATATCTATAACTTCTTGGGTCATAACCTGCTATATAAAAAACATCTCTTTTTTTTATTTCTGTCATTATTCTCACTTATATAGATTATTAAATATTATATTCAAACTATACAAAGAAATAATTTAATACAATGTGGAATAATATATAAATTTAAATAAAGGGTCTACTTTGGTTTATGATTTTTGGAAAAACTATCAAGAGTTCTTATCTTATGACCAAGCTTTAGCATTTGATTACAGACTTGATAATATTGTTATAAAATTAAATGAATTTTTTCAAAGACTTATTGTACAAAATATACAAAAAGAAGAGATAAAATTCTTTTTAGCTGGTTCATGTATAAAATCAGATGTATTTAGGGACTTAGATATGATATTCCCTAACTCACAAGATAGGGAATTAATGAATGATGCTCTAAATAAAGACTTCTTTGAATATGAAAACAACTCTTATACGTACAGATATAAAAATGATATTTATCAATTAGTCTTTAGAGAAAAATTCAAAGATGCAAGTTTAGATTTTCTAGTAGATGGATTTGATTTTGATTCTACAAAAGTAGCTTTTGAGTGTACATATCATACTACAAAAAGACTTTTTACAATAGAAAAATGTGATATGAGAATTGATTTTGTAAACTACATAAATACAAAAGTAAACAATCTATGTAAAGTTAGTGTAAATCCATTTGTATCACTTCAAAGAGCAATTCATTTCCTAAAAAGAGGTGATGATGTTCCATATAGTGTATTTTTAGATATTTGTTCTGGAATTGCTGATTTAAAAATCAAAGAGAACGAAGATATAAATAAACACTTCACAAGGCTTCAAGGAAACCCTAATAAGCTAGAAAATATAAAAGATGCTATAAGTCACTTTATTGAAGATAAAAAAGAAGATGCAAAAGAAGATTCTAAAAATGGTGATTAAAATATAGCTTTTAGAAGCTATATTTTAAATTTGCGTAGAAGTATCTACCTGGGTCATTTAGTAATTGAACATCGCCTAAACCAATATATGTAATATCTTGATAAGTATTTGTAGAATTATATGTTTTATCAAATACATTATCAACTCCAAGTGTTAATCCTAAGTTTTTACTTAGATTGCTATTTGATTTTAAATTTACAACTGCATATCCTGATAACTCTTGTTCATCTGCGCTTGCATCGTAACTATCCCACTTATCTACAGCTATAACTTCAGCTGTATAAGTAGAATCATTTTGTTCATAATTAAATGCTAAATTTGCTTTTAATGGTGGAATTTCAGCTAAATCCTTATCAACATAATTCCCATCTTTTTTCCCTCTTTGATAAGCTACTCCATAATCAATTGAGAAGTTTTCACTTACTAAATAAAAACCTGAAATCTCAGCTCCATAAATTTTTGCATCAATATTTGTAAATGTTCCAGTATTATAAATATAATCTTCCAATTTAGAGTAAAATAGTTTTGTTCTAAGATTTAAATTTCCTATATTTTTTTCAAACCCTAAATCAATTTCATAGTTTTTTGTATCTTCTAAATTATTATTAGCCATACCATAGTATAATTCTCTTGCATCAGGAACTCTTGAAGCTTTTCCAATTCCTGCAAAGTATTTTGTATTTTCATCTGCATTATAAACACCAAAAATGTTAGCATTTATTGAAGTGTATTTCTTATCAGTTTTTGAAGCATTTATCGTATCTACATCAGTATAATCATATCTAGTTCCAAATTCTAAGTCTAACTTCCCAAAAGTTTTTTCCACTTTTGCAAATACAGCTTTATTTGTAGTGTCTGTTGAAGCTAAACTAACAAAATTTGTTGTTAGATCATTATTATACATTTGACCTTTCCAGTTTCTAACACTAGTATCTAAACCAAGTGTTACTAAAGAATCACCAATTTCTAAACTATTTTTTAATTTTGTTCCCCAAATTGATGATTTCATATGATTAGTTCTATCTTTCATCATAGTTGCATTGTTTCTTAGCCTTACACTCATTGGATGATCAACATTTGAGTAATAGTAATCTAAACTCAATTTTTTTGATAAACTTCCTAAATCTCTCTTTTCATATCCAATAGTATAGATATTTGAATCATCATAATCTGCATCCATTGGAGTATTCGGATAAAGAACATTATCACTTCTATTTGCAGTATAAGATAGTTTTAATTCACTACTATCATCAATATTATAAATTGCTTTTGTAAGTAATGTTTTCTTTTCATATGCATCTAAATCATCACTTGAGTATTGATTAGCAGCTGGGATACCACTTGCTTTTTGCTGTTGTAAAAAATCATTACCGTCACCATCTTTATATGGATCACTTGTCTCAGTTGAAGCTGATACTAAAACTTTGTATTTCTCAGTTCCACCACTTAGTGTTCCACTAAACTTTTGGTAACCAAAACTTCCAAAACCTACATTTACATCACCTGAGAAGTTCTCTTTTGGATCTTTTGTTTTTACAGTTACTTTACCACTTAATGTTCCAAAGTTTTCAACATCATATGGACCTTCAATAACTTCTACGCTTTCAATATTGTTTGATAAAACATGAGAAGTTGGGGGATCCATTCTATTAGGGCATGCTCCATATATTTTTGCATCATCAATTAAGATATTAATATTATCTTTCTTTTGACCTCTTAGGATAATATCATTTGCAATACCACTTCTTCTAACAATTGATACAGAAGATATATTTTTAGTTAAAGCTTCAGCTAAATCTGCACTTTTAATTTGTTCATTACTAAGATCTGTTACTACTTTACTATTAGTTTCTTGAACTACACTAATAGTTTCTAAATCTACAGTTTCATTGGCACTTAAAATCGCTGCTGTTATCAAAGATATTGATAGAATTTTATTCATTAACTTTCCTTGTGATAAAATTTTTTATGATTATTACAAAGGTGTGTTAATTTGATGTTAATTTTCATTAAAATTATAAACAGATATAATACCAATAAAAAAAGGCAATACATTGGCAAAGATTACTCTTGATGTTGATAACAAAGATAAAGATGTAGTATTAATGATTTTAAAAAATTTAAAATCAGGTTTAATAAAAGATATAAAAGTTGATAATAAATCTTTACAAGGAAGTTCAATGACAAGAAAAGTACAAAAACCTGTACTAGAAGATGAATTCTTACCAAAAGCAACACCTACATCTGCTGGGAAGTATCTTTCAAAAGATGCATTTAAAGCAAAAATTCAAAATAAAGGCAAATAAATATGCAAATCATTATATTTTCACTTCTAATAATTGCTTTAATTTTATATTTAATTTATAAAATAAAAAAGAGTTTTACAAAAAAAGAGCTTACAACTTATGCTCTTGTAGTAGTAGCTATTATTGTGGCAATTGTTTTTTCAAGTATTGAGCAAAAGAATCAACTCCCAAATGCTTTTAAAGAGTATTATAAAGCACATAAAAATTTAGAAGTATTAAAACTATCATACTCAAAAACAAATGTTGAAGTACTATCAAGTAGTAAAAATGTTTATAAATTTAACTACATCATCAAAAAAGATTCTTATGAATATTTTTGTGAAGCAAAAAATATCGAAGTAATTCAAGTAGAAGATGAGTATATTTTTAAAAACTTCAAAGAAGAGTGTAAAGTAAAATAGCAAAAAAATTTTAGCTAGGTTTAAATCCACTCTTAGATTTACAAACATGAGGGAATAAGCAGTTATCACAATCAGGTTTAACTGCTTTACAAATATATCTACCAAATAATACCATCGCTTGATGGAAGATATGTAAATCATGCCCTTTTAGTTTTTTAACTAATTCAGCTTCTGTTAAATCAACATTTTTAGCACTACTAAGACCAAGTCTATGAGAAACTCTAAATACATGCGTATCAACTGCCATTAAATTTGCCCCTTCAAACTCAATCATAAATACATTTGCTGTTTTATTTCCAACACCTGCTAATTTCATAAGCTTTTTTTGATCATGTGGAATTTCACCATCATAATCTTCTAAAACACTTTGTGCCATTTTGATGATATTTTTTGATTTATTATTAAAAAACGAACATGATTTTAATAATTCTTTTACATCATCAAGCTGTGCTACGGCTAACTCTTTTACACTTGGGTATTTTTCAAAAAGTGCTGGTGTTATGATATTTACTCTTTTATCTGTACATTGTGCAGATAAAATAATAGCTATTAACAATTCATAGTCATTTTTATACTCTAACTCTGTTACTGCATCACTATATTTTTCTACAAATGCTTCTTTTATGATTTGGATTTCTTCTTTTGTGGCTTTTTTTAATCTTGGCAAATTATATTCCCTCATTTATTTATAAATCAACATTAATTCTAAAATAGTTTTTTCTCTTATTTTTTGTAGCTTTGACTTTTTCAATTAAATCAAAGTCAATTAATAATTTTAAATCTTTCTGTATTGTTCTTACACTTACATCAAATTTCTTAGATAACTCTTCACTTGTAATCATGAATGTATTATTTTTATTTGATAAAACTTTTATAATCTTTTCTTGACGTGGTGTTAAATCAATATTATTATTTTTTGCCACATTCTTAATAATATCTTCTCTTAAGTGAGTATTTATTCTATGTTTTAAAATACTTAATCCCTCAATCATAACATCTGTCAAATAATAAAAAAAATAAGTCATATCAAACGAATTTTTATCTGAAATATTACTTCTCTCTACATCTATAAATGCCTGATAATATGCTTTAGCTTTTTTTCTGTTAATAATTTCAGACAATGAAATATAATAAAACATGTCATATCCATAATATTTAAGTAAATACGTAAAAAGAATTCTTACTGTTCTTCCATTTCCATCATCAAAGGGATGAATGTATGCAAATAAAAAATGAAATGCAATTGATTTATATATTTTTTCAATAGGTCTTGAGAATTCATCATCTTTTAAAAATTCTAATAAATCATTAATCATTAAATTCATTTTATCTATATTAGCTATTGGTTGAAATATAATCTTTCCAGTCTGGCTTATTATTTCATTTGGTTCAGTTCGATATTTTCCTATATTATAATCATCATCAAGTGTATTCTCAACTGTTATTTCATGGATTTTAAAAATAAGTTTATTAGAAATTTGCTCTTTTACATCTTCAAGTTCAATTAATGCTTTAAAATTATTTAACACCATAAATTCACTTTTATTTTTAGGCTCTGATTTTCCTTTAGCTAAAGTTTTAGCTCTTTTTATAGTACTGTGTGCCCCTTCAATAGTAGAAGAATAATATCCTTCTTCTATTAATGTTTCTTTAAGTAGTTGAAGTGAAAATTTACTTTGAAAATTATATTCTAAACTTTTCCAAAATTCTTTAATCGTATCAATATTTTTTCTTAATTTAAATGTATCTGTAATAAAGAAATTTTTCTCTTCAAAACTAAATATTAGTAATTTGTTTTTTTGTCTATATTTACTAACTGATTCAACTATTGAATCAAAATTGCATCCTGTTTCTGAAATAATTTTTTTTCTACGCTCAATTTCAAAAATAGTGTAGTAATTGTCTATAGTTAAATACTTTAGCCATTCTTTTTCATTTACAGGATAGTCTTTCTTCATCTTTATACTTTACTTGATAATTTAACTTAATTATACCTATATCTTCTTAACTTTATCTATCTCATCTCTTAAACGAATCGCCTCTTCAAAATTTAAATCTTGCGCCGCTTTTTTCATTTGTTTATTTAACTCAATTAAGATTTTCTTTCTCTCACTTGCTGGCATTTTTTCTAGCTTATCTTTTTTCCATGCTAAATCATCATACTCTTCTAATTTTAGATTCTGATCTAAACTTCTTTTTGTTGAAGTTGGTGTGATTCCATGCTCTTTATTATGAGCCTCTTGAATAGCTCTTCTTCTTGTTGTCTCATCTATTGCAAACTGCATAGAATCAGTTATTCTTTTGGCAAATAGAATTACTCTACCATTTTGATTTCTAGCAGCCCTTCCTATTGTTTGAATAAGAGAAGTTCTACTTCTTAAAAATCCTTCTTTATCTGCATCTAAAATTGCAACTAGCGAAGTTTCTGGAATATCAAGTCCCTCTCTAAGTAAGTTAATACCAATAAGTACATCAAACTCCCCAAGTCTTAACTCTCTGATAATTTGATTTCTCTCAATTGCATCTATTTCACTATGCATATACTTAACTTTTATACCTAAGTCTTGATAATAACTAGCAAGCTCTTCAGCCATTTTTTTTGTTAAAACAGTTATTAAAACTCTTTCATTTTTATCAATTACTTTTTTAATCTCGTCATGTAGTGTTTCAACTTGATACTCACTATCTTTTATTTCAATAATTGGGTCAAGTAATCCAGTTGGCCTAATAATTTGTTCTGCAACTACACTTGACTTTTCAAGTTCAAGGGCATTTGGGGTTGCACTTACAAAAAGATATGAAGCTTTTTTACTCATAAATTCATCAAATTGTAAAGGTCTATTATCAAGGGCACTTGGAAGTCTAAATCCATACTCAACTAATACTTCTTTTCTACTTCTATCAGCAGCATACATACCTCTAAACTGAGGAAGTGAAACATGTGATTCATCAACTATTAATAAAAAGTCATCATTCATAGTTTCAAAATAATCCATAAGCGAATATGGAGTCTCACCAGGTTTTTGACCTGTTAAGTGTCTTGCATAGTTTTCAATTCCCTTACAAACACCAGTACCTTCGATCATCTCTAAATCAAATTCTACTCTTTGTTTTAGTCTTTGGTACTCTACTAATTTATCATTTTCTTTTAGATTTATAAGTCTTTCTTCTAGTTCTTCTTCTATTTGTTTAACTGCAACTGCTAATCTATCATTTGTAACAACAAATGGGTTAACAGAATAGATAATCACATCATTTAACTCTTTTGTTTTATTATTTGTTAAATACTCATGCTTAGTGATTGATTCAACCTCATCACCAAAGAACTCAACTCTGATAAATTCATCATCATAATATGCTGGATAAATATCTATAACATCACCATTTACTCTAAAATCAGCTCTATCAAAAAACTTATCATTTCTTTTATAGCCCATTTCTATAAGTTTTAGTAAGAACTCTCTTTGAGAGTATTCAAATCCAACTTCAATTCGTTGAACCATTTCTTTATACTCTTCTGGATTACCTAAACCATAGTTTGCAGAAACAGAAGCAATAACAATTACATCATCAAAAGATAAAAGTGATGCTGTTGCACTAAGTCTTAATCTTTCTAACTCACTATTTATAGAACTATCTTTTTCAATAAACAGATCCGTTCTAGGAATATAAGCTTCTGGTTGATAATAATCATAGTATGAAATAAAGTATTCAACGTGATTATTCGGGAAGAACTGTTTAAACTCAGAGTATAACTGAGCAGCTAATGTTTTATTATGAGTCATAATAAGTGTTGGCTTTTGAGTCTTTTCTATAACTTTTGCCATAGTATATGTCTTACCACTACCTGTAACACCTAAAAGGGTATTAAATTTATTACCCTCAATTATACTATTACTTAATGCCTCAATTGCTTTTGGTTGATCTCCTGCTGGAGAGTATTGCGATTCTACTTTAAATTCTGTCATGTGGGATTATAACGAATTGAAGCTTTTTGGCTATTTAGAATTTTGATTTATTTAGTTTTTACTAAAGACATATAGTAAAATATTATTGAAACTTCTTTTACAGTCCAAATAACATCTTTACTTAGATCATCCCTTGATTTACTTATATTTACATTTTCATAATATTTGTTTTCAATCTTTTTTATTTCTGATTCTAAGTAATTTAATGATCTATCAATAATTGATTGGTGAATTATTGATTTTATATCAGGAACAAATAAATCACCATCTCTTTGCAGTAAAGATAATAAAAGAGATATTTGCCATGAATGCCATTCTACATTACTTAAGATTTTTTCATTTTTTTTACTATAATTTAGTGCCTTAAAAGAATCAAATATTATTACACAAGATTTTACTAAAGAGTGATATCCCATCTCTTCAATTTTTTTAGGGAAGATCAGTTTTTTTTCATCTTTTGAAAAATCTTCTTTTATTAAATCACTTTTATTAGTTTGATTTGTAGATTTTTTTTTCATAAGCAAAATTACTAAAAAAATACAAATTGCTAAAAGTAATATGATGATTCCAATTAAAAGCATATTAATCATAATGTTTCCTTCGAAAAACCATCATCTAACAATCTTGTGTACTGTTTTGAGCAACATAAAGACGGAATATTCACATATAGTTTTTCATTAATTTCATAAGACTTACCTTGATGATAATGACCTTCAATAATTATATCAGTTTTATAATTATTTATTCTTTTCATAACCAATTGTTTAAAGTTTTTAAAATCATGACAAATATTTTTACCCAATAATGCATTTTCAATCTTTTTTGAAATAAAAAAATTAAAATCAAATAGATTTAAAAACTTAAGTAAAGGAGAGTTTCTAATAACACTACAATACAAATCATACTTCCAATCAATAAAATTATCTCCATGTGATAAACTTACAGTTTTGTTATCAAATGTTTTTGTAATAAAAGGTTGAGACTCTCTTTTTATGACTTTTATATTTGGGAAAAGAGACTGAATATTATAATCATGATTTCCTTCTAAATAAAGCATCTCTAAACTCTTAGATAATTTATTTAAAATATCAATTAATTCTTGGTTTATTTTTATAAAGTATTTACACTCACCTGTAATAAAATCAAAATTATCTCCCATAAGTATAAGCTGAGTAGTTTTTATCTCACCCGAGTCTAACTTTTTTAAAAAAGTTAAAAACTCTTGGTGATTTTGATTAAAATGAGAATCTGCTACAAAAATAGCATCTTTTTTAAGACTAAGGAACATAAGCTATTTTTGGAATACCTTCACCCTCTTCATATCCACACATGATATTTGCATTTACAACTGCTTGAGATGAAGCTCCTCTTAGTAAATTATCTATTGAAGAGTTAATAAATAAAGCTTTTCCATTTCTAGCTACAAAAATATCACAAAAATTTGTACCTGCAGTTGATTTAATATCAACAGCTTTATCTCTAATTCTTATAAATTCATTATCTTTGTAGGCATCTTTTAAAATAGTTTCAACATCAATTTCATCTTTTAAAGTAGCATAAACAGAAACTAACATACCTCTAGTAACTGGCAATAAATGAGGAACAAAGTTTATTTGAAACTCTTTATTTTTTACTTTTTTAATTTTCTCTTCAATTTCTGGCATATGTCTATGTTTAAAAGGATTATATGCGTGATGGTTTTCATTTAAACTACCAAAATGTGTTATTTCACTAAGTTTTTTTCCTGCACCACTAACACCTGATTTTGCATCAATAAAAATTTGACTATCATCTTGAATATAGTCAATAAATGGTAAAAGAGCTAAAAGTGAGGCAGTTGGATAACATCCAGGGTTTGCAACTAGTTTTGCACTTTTTAACTCTTTACCATAGTACTCAGGTAATCCATAAACAGAATCTTTTATATGATCTTTATCTTCATGGGGACAATAGTGTTTTTCATATGTTTCTAAATCAAGTCTATAATCTGCACTTAAATCAACAACTTTAACACCAAGTTCTAATAACTCTTTAGCAAAGAACATCGCTGTTTTATGAGGAAGTGCTAAAAATGCTAAATCAGCAACTTTTGCAACTTCTTTAGCATCTGCTTTTTCTACTTCAACATCGATTACATCTTTTAAACAAGGATGTAACTCTTGAACATTTTCATTTCCAGTTGAGTTTGCTATGTAACTAATATTAAATTTTGGATGATTGATTAATATTTTAATTAATTCTAAGCCAGTGTAACCACTAGCTCCTATTATTGCAACATTCATTATAATTCTAACTCCTTATAATATACAGCTAATACTTCAAAAGTTTTTGCTCCACCTGGAAGTGCAGCAGTTATTTCATCACCCTCTTCTTTACCTAATAATTGTTTCGCTAAAGGTGAATTAAAAGAGATAAAACCATTTTCAGCATTTGACTCTACTCCACCAACAATCGAGTAAGTGAACTCTTCATCTGTATTTACATCAACAATATCAATTGTTGAACCAAAACTAACTTTTGTATGTGGAAGTGTTGTAGGGTCTATAATTATTGCTTTTGAAATTAAATTACTAAGCTCTGCAATATGCACATCAATTAATTTTAACTTCTCTTTTGCTGCATGATATTCTGCATTTTCTTTTAAATCACCTAACTGTCTTGCTTCATCTAAATCTATAACAGTCTCTGGTCTTTCAGTTTTTTTTAGAAATTCTAATTCTTTAGTTACTTTTTCATAACCAGCATTTGTCATTGGCTCTTTATCCATCAACAACTCCCCAAATATATTTTATGATATAATATCCAATTTTAATAAAAGAGAAGATTATATAAAGAGACGAATTATGCAATATGATAGAACAATAAAATTATTTGGACAAGAAACGTTCAATAAATTTGAGAATACAAAACTTATATTATTAGGCGTTGGTGGAGTTGGAAGCTTTGCCTTAGATGCACTTTATAACACTGGAATAACAGATATAACTATTGTAGATTTTGATGAGTATGAAGAATCAAATAAAAATAGACAAATGGGAAGCCATGGTAATATTGGTAGAATTAAAGTTGATGCATTAAAAGAAAAGTATCCTAAAGTAACAGCAATTCATGCAAAAATTACACCTGAGTGGATTGATGAATTTGATTTTTCATCATATGATTATATTCTTGATGCAATCGATGATGTAAAGCCAAAAGTTCATTTAATCAAAAAATATTTCACAAAAGTTATAAGTACAAGTGGTAGTGCAAAAAGAATAGATCCAAGTAAAATTGAATACATTTCTATATGGAATACATTTAATGATCCATTTATTAGAAAAATCAGGAATGAATTAAAAGCTCAAGGATTTAAAAAAAAGTTTAAAGTAATTTTTTCATCAGAAAATCCAAATTGTATCGAAAAAGGTAGCTTTGAGGCAGTAACTGGCTCATTTGGACTTATGATGGCCTCAGTAACAATACAAAAAATTTTAGCTAAACTAAAAAAATAACTTAAAGTGTCTTAAAGTTTAAAAGATATATAATTGGAAACTTAAGATTTAATAAAGGATTCACATGAGCGGTATTAATAGTAGTGTTGAACAAATGACTCAAGGTCATTTAAGAAACGTTCAACAATTAGCTGTGTTTTACACTGGTCATAATAGTATTTATGCGATTAATATCGCAAAAGTAAAAGCATTTATAATCACAGAAGAAGTTGCAATTAATGATACTCCAAAAGATAGTGATGTAATCGCTGGTATCGCAACTATTAGGGGAGAACCAGTTACACTAATCAATCTTGACGTTTGGTTAGGTGTTAAAGCATTAGATGTTAAAGAGTACAAATTAATAATATATTGTGAATTCAATCACAAGAAAATTGGTTTTTTAGTTAAAGACATGCTTGATATTGTAGAAAAGACTACAGACCAATTAAGACATACAGAAGAGACTAACTCTAAAATTACTTATACTACTTATGTAAAAGTACATGATAAAGATGAATTATGTACAGTATTTAATGCAGAACAACTTTTAAAAGATATAAACTTTACTGATGATGGTGAGAACGAAGTACAAAAATATGTTGATGGAAGACTTGAGTCAAGTAGAGTTATCTTAGCTGCTGAAGATTCAGGAGTAGCTAGAGAAGTTTTAAATAAATTCTTTAAAAAAACAGGTGTTAAATTTGAAATCTATACAAATGGTAGCCAACTTATAAGTAGAGTTGAAGAGCTAAGTCCAGAAGATATTGGAATGATTCTAACAGATATTGAGATGCCGGGAACAGATGGATATCAAGTTGCATCATTTGTAAAAAATAGTAAAGATTATAGTGAAATTCCAGTAATCGTTAACTCATCAATGACAACTGATGCAGTTAAAGGTAAAATGGAAAAAATTGGAGTTGATGGATTTGTTGGGAAGACTGATATTCCTACACTTTATGAGTACACAAAGAAATTTTTACTTAAATAATATAAATAAGATGAGTTTAACTCATCTTATTATTTCTACTTAATTTAGTTTTCTTCTAACCAATTTTCAAAATATTTTATTTGATTTTCTGTTTGAATACTTGATGTTCCACCATATGAATTTCTTGAATTCATTGAGTTTCTTAAATCTAAATACATAATAATCTCTTCACTTACATTTTCTAAGTCACTTGTTGCACTTCTAATTTCATCAATATTTAATTCACTAATATCTTTATTTAATTCATTTGCTTTTGTAACAACATCTTTAGTAATATAGTAAGCTGTTCTAAATGGCATATTTTGTTTTTGCACTAAATAATCAGCTAAATCAGTTGCAGTTAGGTGTCCTATTTTACAAGCTTCTTCCATTTTATCAGAATTTACAATCATAGTTTTTATAACTTCATTTAAAATCGAAATAGAAATTTCAGCTGTTTTAACTGAATCAAATACTCCCTCTTTATCCTCTTGAGTATCTTTATTATAAGCTAATGGTAAACCTTTCATAACTGTTAAAAGAGAAATAAGATTTCCATATACACGTCCAGTTTTTCCCCTTAGAAGTTCTGGTACATCTGGGTTTTTCTTTTGAGGCATGATTGAACTAGTCGTTGCGTATTCATCACTCATTCTTACAAACTGAAATTCATATGAAGACCATAAAATTAACTCTTCAGAGATTCTTGAGATATGCATCATACAAGTTGAGATATTAAATAAAATCTCTAAAGCAAAATCTCTATCAGAAACTGTATCCATAGCATGAAGAGTAGGAGCAGTAAATCCTAATTTTTCACAAGTAGAATCTCTATTTATATCATGTGGAGTTCCTGCAAGTGCTGCACTTCCAAGTGGTGAGTAATTATTTCTGTCATATGAACTTTCAAATCTTTCAAAATCTCTTTTAAACATATTTGCATAAGCTA
>CAXHZO010000002.1:0-377818 GCA_964022095.1 uncultured Arcobacteraceae bacterium | reverse complement strand
GGCGATACTGGTTCAGGTGGTTCAGATGGTGGCGATACTGGTTCAGGTGGTTCAGATGGTGGCGATACTGGTTCAGGTGGTTCAGTTGGTGGCGATACTGGTTCAGGTGGTTCAACTGGTGGCGATGATGGTTCTGATAATCCTGATGGTGGCGACACTGGTTCTTCTTTTACTTGTGAAGATGGTGCACCTACTCAATGTATTGAGAATTTAGATGGTTCTATTTTTTGTCATTGTGACCGTAATTGTGAAACTGTAGGTTACTACACTAATTTAGATGGTACTTGTTCAAGTGAACCAATTAATAATGATGATGATACAACTGATACCCCAAAAGATACAACCGATTTAACAAACGTTGAAAATAAATTAGATGATATTGATAACGGTATTAATACTTCTAATACTTTTTTAGGAAATATCTATTCAAAAATATCTGAATTAGTAAATATATTTAGTGATGATGGTACTGATACAACTTATAATGAAAGAAATTCTTTAGAAGACTCTTCAAATGATTTTACTTCATTTGTTACTGAGATGAAAAATTCAGCTACTCAAATTACTACACAAGTTGAAGAATTAAGAAGTACTATACAAAATGGTTTAGAATTTAATTCTATAACATCAAATAATACAAATTTACAAGAATGTTTAACGGTTGAAGTATTTGGTTCTAGTGAAATTGTTTTAGATTTTATTACACCAATTTCGATTTTAAAGCCATTTTTAACAATTCTTTTTCAAATTTCGATGTTAGCATTTGTTGTTAAGATTGGTTTATCAATAGTTTCTTCATTACATGGTTTAAGGGAGTAGAAATGTATTCAATTATTGCTGGTATTGGTTCTTATTTAGTAAAAAAATTTGGAGTTTCTGTTGCTCTTTCGTGGTTGTATGCTGCTGCTAGAGTTTTACAATTTACTTTAATAACTTCAATCTTTTTTCTTTTAATTAACGTTATTACTACTATTTATTTTTCTGTTAAATCTATTATTGACAAAATCACTTCTTTTGCAGATGGTTCTTTTAGTGGTGGTACTGGTTCTAGTGAATGTTTGTCGGTTATTTCTAGTTCTTTATTAAATGCTATTGGTTTTATTGACGCTTGGAATACTATCGCTCCATCAATTTTTATAGTTATATTTGCATATTTTAATTTTCATTTGTTTATGATTGTTTATAAGGTTCATGGTTTTATAACTTCATCAATTACACAGTATGCAAATACTCTTTTAAAGTAATATAATGGTTCAGTTTTGTACGGGCATTCCTGGCGCTGGGAAATCTTATTATGGGATATTTAATATTTCTATTCATTTTTCAAAATTATTAAAAGATGATAGTAAATTTAAAAAATTCGCATTAGACCAAACAAAATATACTGCATGTTTAACTAATTTAAATGAAATAAAGTTAGATAAATTTCATAATGTTCATAGTTTCGTTTTTAATGATTTTTATCAAGTTTTAAAAAGATTACATGGTTATTATAAACTAGGATATACAGATACACAATTAATTGAAGAATGTAAAGAAGATATATTTTTTAATGTTTTAATTGTTTTAGATGAATGTCAAAACTATTTAAATAAAGATGATGAAGTATTAGTATGGTGGCTTTCATATCATAGACACTTTAATCAGGATATTATATTAATCACACATGAAATTCCATTAGTTCATAAAAAATATAAGTCATTTACTGAGTTTTTTTATAAGTCATTACCTTCTTCAAAAAAAATATTTAATACATCTATGGTATATCAGCAATTTACTGGTTATCAAATGTTTAATACTCAAAAAGGCTCAACAAAAAAATTACCTATAATAAAAGAATTATTTACTTATTATGTTTCAGGTGCTAATCAAAAACAAAAATCTTTAGTCCTTCACTTTTTATTTATTTCACTTGCTTTTTTATCACTTGTTTTATTAGGTGGTTATTTATTTATATCTTCTAAAACTTCTACTGTTGAGAAACCAATACAAAATATGAAACAAGTTCCAGTTATTAAAACTAATAAAGTTTTAAAAAATAATAATTTAGATGGTGATTACTTTCAAATGTTTTGTAATTCTTCTTTATGTTTTATAAATAATAATATTTATGAAAAATCATTTATTTTACATATTTTAAATAATAAATATGAAACTCAAATTATATCTACTTTAGGAAACAAATATTTTTTTATTACTAAAGATAAATTTAATTTATTTCAATTAAAAATAAGGAGTACGGAAAATGAAAAAACTGGTGTTAATAATCCTTTTGATATTGACTTATTCAAAAGCGAATCAAAATAACTTTAATCAGTATTTAGAAACTGATTTAAAAAACTTTAGTATTGAGGTTTTATCTAGTTTAAATTACACATTTGTAATACAAGATGATTTATTAAAAAATATTACTGTTTATTATAAACCTAATCAAAACAATTTTAATTTTTTAAAACAAGTTCTTGATAATAATAACTATGATATTTCTAAAATAAATGGTACTTATTTTATCACTAAAAGTATTGAAGATGATATAGAAGATAAAGAGGAAAAAAAAGTTAGATACATAAGTTTAAATTTTTTAAATTATGTTGATATTGAGTCAATTTGTAAATTATATGATGTTAATTTTACTTATTTAAAAGAAACTAATAAACTGGCCATTTTAAGTACTTATAGTAAATATTTAGATATGAAAGAACATATTAAAAACCTTGATAGATTGCCTTATAGAGTTAAATTAAAATTAACTGTTTTTCAAACTGATTTAGGAAAAGTCAAAAAAAATGAAGGATTAATTAATTTTAATCTAAGTGGTGCTCAAAAATCTATTTTTGATATTTTTTTAGGTTCTGCAATTAATATTACTAATAAAAATGATAGTGATAATTTAAAGTCTGTTTTAACTTTTTTGAATTCAAACTCTTTTAGTAAAAATATTAGTAGCACAATAATTAATCTTGAACATAACAAAAAATATACTTTAAATTCTTCACAAGAAGTACCATATCTGATTACAAGTAATTACGTTGAAAATACTACTACTAAAGAGGTTAATAGTTACGAATATAAAGATATAGGATTAAGTTTATCAATTAACCCTAAAATATTAAATAATTTAGTAAATCTTGATTTAAATTTTACAAATTCTCAATTACTTAGCAATTCTGATAATTTACCAGTAACTTCAAAAGTTCAATTAAATCAAAATATTACATTAACTAAAAAAAATAAAATGTTTGTTTTAAGTGGTATTAATAATCATTCAAAAATTTCATCATTTGATAAAGTTCCTTATTTAAGTGATATTCCTTTATTAGGTAGTTTTTTTAGTAATGAAAATATTGATAATACAATGACTACAACTACAATAGTATTAGAACTTATTGATTATGATTATTTAGGATCTATGAAAGAGGTTAAAACTCTTTTAATACAGCAATTTGATTCATGTAAGTATTTAAATTTATGTGATTAAAAAGTCGGGCATCGCCCTAATATGGCGAAGTGTGAAGCGTGGCTACGTCCACGCAAACACTTTGCCCTTGATTACTTTTAAAATAGTTATGTAATAAAAAACAAAGGACGGAAATGTACGGAATTACAAAAGAAGATATGCAAATAATAGATATGAAAATTGAGAATCAAAAGAAATATTTAGTTAATAGATTTTTTGATTTTGGTGATGATAATAAAAATGTTTTAGATTTTACTTATTCTGCAAATTTAAACCCTACAAAATATTTTGCTGAGATGAACAATAGAGTTAATTCAATTTTTGAATATTCAAAAAGTTTAGATTTAAAACCTGTATTTATTACTCTTACTGCTCCATCAAAATATCACAAATTAAATGTTAATGGACATTTAAGGGTTTCACCAAATGAGACTGCAAAAGAACTTACACAGATTTTTAATCGATTTACTGGTCTTAATGTATTTAGAAAAATCAAAAAAGAGTTAGGACATGGTCTTGTCTACTTTAGAGTTTATGAACCGCATAAAAGTGGTGTTCCACATTTACATGCTATGTTATTTTTACCTACAGATTATATATTAGAAGTTAAAAAGAAGTTTTACTCATACTTTACAGATAGAAACACTTGGGGTAATAATAAAAAATCTATTGACTTTAGATATACATGGTATAACAGTGAAGGTGGAGCTATTGCATACATGATGAAATACATCACTAAAACTTTTAAAAATGAGAATGACGAATCTACACAACACGCTTACTATTGGTATATTAAACATAATGTTAGAAGGTTTCTATGTTCTCGTACTTTAGCACCTCTTTCAATTTATCGAAAAGTTAGACACTTTTTTAAGAATTTTAAACATGATTATATCAAAGTAACTGAACTTGTAAAAACTGGTCAAATACATAAACTTTTTGAAGGTACAACATTATCATATATGTTTTTCAACCATGAAACTGGCGAAGTTGAAGATATTACAGTTTGGCAAAAAAATACAGATTTAATATTACAATCTCGAATAAAAACTAATACTACTTTTAAATTAAAGTATGAGAAAAAAGAATATAAAAATGCCCTTACTTGCTTTGTATCTGATGTAGAAAAATATATTTATTCTGATAGATATTCAAAATTCGTTTTAATGCCCGTTATCCCTTCTGTATTAAAAGATTATCAATTACAAAGTTATTATAAAACTCTAGTTTCTTCTGATTATAACTCTTTAGATATCCCACATTTTAAGCTTGTAAAAAATGAAATGATAAAAAGAGAATTATTAAAAGATGAAACACAATCATTAAACAACTATGTACATTATGAGAATGAAGAGTATATAGACTTAGAAACTGGGGAGTTTAAAACTATAAAAGTAGCTAAAACAATAGAACAATTAGGTTTCTAGTACTTTTAACAACTGTAACGGAGTGTAAGGCGTTAGCCCGACACAACAAAAAAATAAAACAATATGTTAGCTAAACGGCTACAAATGAAAGGATTAAAAATGATCATAAATAAAGATGATTCTATTAAATCAAAAGGTAAATATTATAGTGTAGTTTCTGTATCTCAAAATATTATAATTGGAATAGGTATTAATGGTAAATCTAAAGAGATAAATATTGATGATATTGAAAAAATTGTAATTAAAGATACTCAGCAACAGAAGATTTTAGTTGATAGCCTTAAAGATAAACTTGAAAATATAGATTATAAATTATCTTTACAAAATATACCTTTGTCTTATGTTATTGATTTAAAAAAACAAAGAAAAAAAATAAATTTTAAATCTTTAGAAGTTATTGAAGCTTTACAGCCTTCATTATTTTAGTTTATTTTTTTATTTAATAAAAAGGATTGATATGTCTAATTCTCAAGGTAATGGTACCAATACTACTTGTCCTTTATGTGGAACTAAATTTAATAGATTTACTAGAGGTAAGCCTAAAACTTATTGTTCAGATAATTGTCGAAATGTAGTTAAATTTTTTAACGCATTGGAGAATAGTTTAAATAATGTTAATTTCATTAATTTCTCTTCTAATCATTTTAAAGGTGACTTATTTAGATTAGCTAATAATATTAAATGTAAAAATAGGGTATAAAAAATGGAATTATATACAACTCAACAGTTAGCAAAAATAGTTAAATTATCTATTCATACAATCTATAAAAAGAAAAAAGATATGAAAGAAGATATTCATTTTTTTCAGTATGGTACTGGTAAGATTAGATTTAGTGATAAAGCTATTAACTTCTTACTTACACAAAAGAAAGGAATTAATAAAAATGAAGGTATCCAAAGGAACAGTTTTCAAAAGAGAAAACAGCCCTTATCTTTATCTGAATATATCAGTTAATGGCAATCGTTTAGTAAAAAAAACTAAATATTTACATGATGAATTTGATATAGTTAAAAATGAGGTTCTTCCTTATCTTAGACAAAAAATTTTAAATGGTGAAATTATTGTAGAAGATAAAGAAGATAAAATTAAAACATTTTCTTATTATAGTAATTTGTTTCTAAATTCTAAAAAGTTTTTAAAATATAATACTATTAGAAGATATGAAACAAGTGTAAACAGATTTAATATTCATTTTGGTTCTATTGAAATAAATAAAATTAAATCAAGTGATATTAAAAATTACTTGTTTTCAAAAAATATTAAATCTTTAACTTTCAGAAATTATCTTTCTATTTTTAGAGATATTTTTAATGAGGCTCTTTTAGATGAAGCAATTAATATTAATCCATGTGATAATATTAAAGTTCCTAAAAATAATGATAGTAAAGAAATTGTGCCTTTTACAGTAAATGAAGTTAATTATATATTATCTAATTCAGATGGGTTCTTTAAAAATTTTCTTGCAACTGCTTTTTATAGTGGTATGAGAGTTGGCGAATTATTTGCACTTAAATGGCATAATGTAGATTTAAAAAATAAAAAGATTTGTGTTTGCGAAACTAGATTTGAAAATTATGAAGGTTCAACAAAAACTAACAATATTAGATATGTTCCTATATTTGATAGTTTAATGCCTTTTTTAAAACAACAAAAAAAGATTACTGGATTAAAAAAGAATGTTTTTCTATCTAAAAAAGGTAAATATCTTAAAAATAGTAATTTAGCTAAATATGAATGGTATCCTTTATTAGATAGACTAAAATTACAAAGAAGAGTTTTATATAATACTAGGCATACTTTCGCAACTAATATGTTACAAAGTAATCATTTCAATTTAAATCAGATTAGTTATTGGTTGGGTCATGCTGATATAAGAATGCTTGTATCAACTTATAATAATTATATTCATTCTGATTTATTACAATTTAAAGATAATAAAATAGATGTATTTTGTAACAAAAATTGTATCAAAGGGGTTGGGATAGCTTAAAATAGGTTATTATCTAAAATAAGCTATAATCTTAATTATGAGAATAGATAAATTTTTAAATGCAGTTAATATTACTAAAAGAAGAGCAGTTGCTGAAGATATGCTTGAGCACAAAGTTGTTTTTATAAATGACCAAAGTGTGAAAAAAGCTAAAGAAGTAAAAGTTGGAGATATTATTGAAATAAAATATCTTGAAAAAAGTGATAAATTTGAAGTCTTACAAATACCAACTACAAAATCAACACCAAAATCAAAAATGGATGAATACGTAAAAAAGATAGGAGAATAAATGTTTAATACAACTAAATTAAAATTTGATGATATATTTGAAAACAGATTACCTCAAGATGAAGTTAGAGAATATTTAATTGAACTTTACGAAAGAGGAGAAGATGCTGCTGAAATTGCAGGAGCTGCTTCTGCTATGAGAGATCATTTAATTCCCTTACCAGTTCATTATGACTTAAAAGAAAAAATAATTGATAATTGTGGCACAGGTGGTGATAAATCAAACTCTTTTAATATCTCTACTACAGTTTCTATTTTACTTGCAGCTTGTGATTGCTTTGTAGCAAAACACGGTAATAGAAGTATTACTAGCAAGTCTGGAAGTGCAGATATGCTTGAAGCACTTGGTATTAACTTGAATATATCTTTACAAAATAGTGCAAAAATGTTGGAAGATACAGGTTTTACTTTTATGTTCGCACAAAATCATCATCCTGCTATGAAATATATCATGCCTATTAGAAAAAGTATTCCACATAGAACAATATTTAATATTTTAGGACCATTGTCAAATCCTGCAACAGTTTCAAAACAGTTAATTGGTGTTTTTGATAAATCGTATATAAATAAGATTGCAACTGCGTTAGATCTATTAGAAACAAAAAGATCAATAGTAGTTTCATCAAATGATGGAATGGATGAAATCTCTATTTCTGATATAACTTATGCTACATCTTTATTTAATGGAAGAATCGAAGATTTTGAAATAAATCCAGAACATTATGGAATACCAATGGCTTCAAAAGATGATATTGTAGGTGGTAATGCTCAATTTAATGCAAGAATCACAAGTGATATTTTATCTAAAAAATTAGTTGGTGCAAAACTTGATATTGTGTTATTAAATGCAGCAGCTGCTTTAGTTGTTGATGAAAAAGCTAGAGATATAAAAGAAGGTATACAAATAGCTAAAGATGCAATTTTAAGTGGTAAAGCTAAAGAGAAACTTGATGAATTAATCAAAGTATCTAATCAGTTATCATAGGTTTAAATTTGTCAAAAAGTTTTGAATTAGATTTAAATCAAATTACATCAGTAGTTAAATATTTAAATGAACAAATAAATAATGATGATACTATTGTAATTTTAAAAGGTGATTTAGCAAGTGGAAAAACAACATTAGTTAAAAATTTTGTAAAAAATTTAGGTTTAGATGATTTAGTTACTTCTCCTACATTTTCGCTACAAGCAGTATATAGTGATAAAATCTATCATTATGATGTGTATAATAAAACTTTAGGCGAGTTTATATCCCTAGGTATGCTCGAAGAGTTTGAAAAAGAGGGTATTCATTTTGTAGAGTGGGGAAATGATGAACTAAAAAAGATTTTAGATGAATATGGATACAAAGTTATAGTTGTACAAATAGAAAAATTAGACAATAAAAGGCTATATAAAATAGATGCATAATTTAAAAATAGTTGATATTACAAAAAACATAAAAAAAACACAGATCCTTCATGGAATATCTCTTGAAGTTAATTCTGGAGAAATTGTTGGTTTACTAGGGCCAAATGGGGCAGGAAAAACCACTACTTTTTATACAGTTTGTGGACTTGTAAGGCCAAGTAGTGGTGAGATATTTTTTGATGATAAAGATATTACAACTCTTCCTTTACATAAAAGAGCATTAAAAGGAATAGGGTACTTACCTCAAGAGTCTTCAATTTTTAAAGATTTATCTGTTGAAGATAATTTAATGTTAGCAGCACAAATTGTAACTGAAGATAAAGATGAACAACACAAAAGAGTTGAAGAGCTACTTGAGTTATTTAATATTGAACCAATTAGACAAAGAAAAGGTGTTTCTTTATCAGGTGGTGAGAGAAGAAGAACAGAAATTGCAAGAGCACTTATCTCTCAGCCAAAGTTTTTACTACTAGATGAACCTTTTGCTGGAGTTGATCCAATCGCTGTTAAAGATATTCAAGAAATTATTAATCAATTAACAAAAATCAATATTGGTGTTTTAATAACTGATCATAATGTAAGAGAAACATTAGAAATTTGTGATAGAGCATATGTTATGAAAGCTGGTGCTTTACTTGCAAGTGGTACTAGTGAAGAGATTAAAAATAATGAAAAAGTTAGAGAACACTATTTAGGAGAAGATTTTAGTTTTTAAACTAATCTTCTTTGATTCTAATTTGATTCTTTCCATTTTGTTTCGCTTCGTATAAAGCTTCATCCGCTCTTATTATCATTTCATCTTTTAAATCTTCTTTTTTAAGTAGTGATATACCAAAACTTGATGTAATATTTAATTCTTTTCTACTAAAAATATTTTTTTCAATAGATGTTTTGATTTTACTTGCTACTGTTTGCGCTCCTAAAAGATCAGTTTGTGGTAATAAAATTAAAAATTCTTCACCACCCCATCTAACTGGTATATCACACTCTCTAATATTTTTTTGAATTAATGAGCCTAACTCTCTTAGTACATCATCTCCAACAGCATGTCCATAAGTATCATTTACTTTTTTAAAGTCATCAATATCAAACATAATTGCAGTTAAATTATTGTTGTATCTTTTGTCTCTAGAAAACTCTTTTGGATAAATTTCATCGAATTTAACTCTATTAAATAAACCAGTTAATCTATCATGACTTGCTTGGTATTCTAAAAGATTAGTTCTTTCTTTTATCTCTGTGATATCAGTTAATGTTAAAACAAAAAAATCACTATTAGTACTATATGTATTTAAATTTACAGAAAAAATTCTATCATTGTTTGTAAGTGATTTTATTTTGACAACCCTATCTATTTCAGGTAGTTCACTTATATATTCAAACCAGTTTTTATCTTTTATTTTATCAATTGTGATATAGCCATAATCTTGTTCAACTAAACTAAGAATATTTACACAATTGTCTTTATATTCATCAATAGAATCTAATCCAAAAAATGTTAAAAACCTTTTATTTACATCTACGATATTTTGATTTTGTGTTAGTACAATTATATTATCTTGTGAATCTAAAATTGATTTTAATTTATTTGTTTCTTTTTCAATATTTTTTTCTAAATGATTATTCAAACTATTTAATTCTTTTTGTAGATAAATAGGCTCAACAGCTTTAGTTATACTTTCAATTAATTGATATAAATCTATTGGTTTCATTGCATATGCATTTACTCCAATTTCAATAGATTGCTTTAAAAAATCCTCACTACTATAAGCTGTAGTTACCACAATAGGGACTTTTTTATTTTCTTTTCTAATAGCTGCACACATATCAAGGCCGTTCATTTTTGGCATATTAATATCTGTAATTATTAAATCTATTTTATCTTGATGTTCTAAGTAAGTTTCTAAGCCCTCTTGACCATTTGAAGCACAATAAATTTTAGCAGTAAGATTTTGTAAAATTTTACTTGTAAATTCTCTAATATCATCTTCATCTTCAACATAAAGAATAGTAATTGTTTTTAGTATTTCTTTATTAATCATTTAAAATCTTTTTAAAACTTGTTAAAGATGGTTCTTTAATAGGGGCTGAGAAATAATAGCCTTGAGAATAGTCTGTTCCTAAATCTTTTACTATTTCGAAAATTTCTTTATTTTCAACGTATTCAGCAATAGTTTTTAGATTTAAACTTTTTGCAAACTCAATAATAGTCTTTGTTATTTTATAAGAGTTTTCATCTATAGCTACATTTTTTATTAATGATGCATCTATTTTTAAATAATCTACTTCCATTTTTAGTAGGTGCTCAAAATTTGAGTATCCAGATCCAAAATCATCTATTGCAACTTTACATCCAAGTTCTTTTAACTCTTTAATAAACTCAATTAAGAGTTCATAGTTTTTAACATTTTCATCTTCTAAAATTTCAAAAACAACTTTATTTGCAACATTATATTGAGTTAATTTACTTTTGATAAACTCTAAAAATCCAGTATCTTCAATATCTTCATATGAAATATTAACAGAAAATTCAAAGTCTAGATTTTCAAATTGCTTAAATGATTTATCAATTACAGTTCTTGTTATTTTAGAGTATTGATTGGATTTTTTTGATATATCTAAAAAAAAGAATGGCGAAATCACATCACCCTTTTCATCAATCATTCTAACTAGACACTCATACTTTTCCACTTGTAAATTGGTATTATTGACTAAAGGTTGATAAAAAACTACTATATTGTCATTTAAAAATGCATTTTTTAATTTTTTAGTCCAAAGCATATTATTTTCATACTCTTGGAATTTATCTAATTGATCATAAAAAATTTCAAAATCTTTATTTGCTTTTTTTGCACTTTGTAAAGCGATGTCTGCTGTTATTAATTTATTGTTTTTATTTGAAAAAGAGATACCTGTTGTAATTCTAGTATCTATTTCATGTTGGTCTATCAAAAATGATTTTTTATAAATAATGTCATTTATCTTTTTTATGACCTCAATAAAGGCATCTTTATCATTATCTGTATTTGTTACACAATATGTATCTGAAGGGAATTTATACAAATTCATAGACTCTTTGTTAATACAATTATTAATTAAAAGTGCGATTTCATTTAAAATATAATCACCTACTTTATGACCAAAAAAGTCATTTATTTCTTTGAATGCTTTTATATCTAATATAGCAATTGATTCAAGGTGTATACTTTTATTTTGAAGCTCATCAATTAATTTCGCTCTATTTGGTAGTTTTGTTAAATTGTCTGTATATAATAGATGATAAAGTTCTTGCTTATGGGTTATTTCATGACTTATATCATTTAAGATAATAATATATGTATTATTATGAGTTAAAAATATTTTCTGAAATGTAAAGTATTTATTACATTTTGATTCCATGTCAAATATACAAACTTTTGCATTTTCTAATGTTTCACTTAGATATTCACTATTAGGAGATATGAAACCCACTTTATCTACAAATACTTCTGAAATATTTTTATATTTTTTGTTTATTTCTTCTAAACTATTTAGTCCTAAAAGTCTATATAAAAAATCATTTGCAAAGATTAAACTATTATTATCAGTTAAGAAAATAGGGTTAGAAATACTATTTATAATTGAGTTTGATAATTCTTGTTCTTTTTTTAGTAGTAGATGATTGTCTAAAAGATTTGTGTAGTTTTTTATTTTTAATGTTAATTCTTCTAAGTCAATAGGTATATCCATAAAGTCAAATTTTTCTATATCAAAAGAGATAGTCTTCTTTCGATCTTTATTCCCTAAAAACAAAATATACTTATCTGATTTTTCATATAATTTAACTATTGAGTCTAAATTAGGATAATTTAGATCAATAATTAATAAATCAACAACTGATAAGTTTTTTATTATTTCTTCTTTGTCATTTTCAAAATTCAAAGTAATATTTGTAAAGTTTTTATTTACATGTTCAAAAGCTTTTTCTACTTTATTTAATTCTGAAAGAACAACCTGTATATCAAAATGCATAATAACCTTAACCCATAAAAAATTATTAATAGTTTTCCATAAAATAGCTTTAAAATTACTTTATTTTCATATTAATCTATTTTAAGGGAAAAAAATGATTATTTTTGAAAAATTCTTAATGCATTATCTAAATCTTCTTGGGTATCAATTCCAAAAGATTTTGATTGTACTTCTACCATAGCAATTGTTTTGTCATTGTCTAAGGCTCTTAATTGTTCTAGTTTTTCTAAACTTTCTAATCTTGAAGGATTTAATGAACAAAATTCATTTAATGATTTTTTAGTAAATCCATAAATTCCTAAGTGACCATGATATGAAGCATTTTCGTAGTGGTCTCTATGGTATGGTACTTTAGCTCTTGAAAAATAAATTGCATTTGAATTTTCATTTAAAACTACTTTTACATGGTTTGGATCATCTGCAAGTTCAGAACTAATATTTTTATAGCAAGATGTAATCATTACATCCTCTTGCTTTTCAACTACTTTTTCAACTCTTTTTATAACAGCTTCAATAACAGATGTTTCAATAAAAGGTTCATCTGCTTGGACATTAATAATAATTTCATCTTCATTTAAATTTAATTTATTTACCGCTTCGTTGATTCTATCTGTACCACTTTGATGTTCACTTGAAGTCATAACTGCATCAAAACCATGTTGTGAAGCTAAGTCTACTACTTCTTGTGAATCAGTAGCAATAACTACTTTATCTAAACTACTAACTTGTTTAGCTGTTTTTATTACCATTGGTAAACCTAAAATATCTACTAATATTTTATTAGCAAATCTACTAGAATTTAATCTTGCTGGGATTATTATCATCTCTAACCTTTATATAAAACCTTATTTTTAGTGTTAATATTATATTATAAATTATTTAATAAGCCGATGAAAGAGATTATATATGAAGAAAACTATAACAGTTATTGATACTTTTGGATTTTTATTCAGAAGTTATTTTGCATTACCACCATTGAAGTCAAAAAGTGGATTCCCAACTGGACTTCTAACAGGATTTATGAATTTTATATCAAATATTGGTAAAGATTTTCAAACAGATTATATTGTATTTGCACTTGATGCAAAGGGAAATACTTTTAGAAATGAAATTTACGACCAATATAAAGCTCAAAGACCAGATGTTCCTGAAGATTTATTAAAGCAACTACCAATTGCTATTTCATTAATTGAACAAATGGGATTTAAAACTGCAATTAAAACTGGATTTGAAGCTGATGATATTATTGCATCAATTGCATTTGATGCTAAACAAAAAGATTTAGAAGTAAGAATTGTATCACACGATAAGGATTTATATCAATTAATTGATGATGATAAAGTTTATTTATTTGATCCAATTAAAAAAACTGTAATAAACGAAGAGAAGTGTTTTGAAAAATATGGTGTTCATCCAAATCAATTTACTGATTATCAATCATTATTAGGTGATAGTGCGGATAATGTTCCTGGAGTTAAAGGAGTAGGGGCTAAAACAGCTGAAGCTTTAATCAAACAATTTGGAACATTAGAAAACATTTATGATAATTTAGAAAATATAGAGAAAAAAAGATGGCAAACTTTATTAACTGAGAGTAAAGATATGGCATTTATTTCAAAGCAACTTGTAACTTTATCTCATGATTGTCATTGTATTGATAACTTAGATGAATTTGTACTTCCTTCAGACAATCCTATTTTAAAAATTGCAGATACTTTAATAGAGTATGACATGACTAGAATCTTAGATAGAATAAATAAAGATGGAATGAGTTATAAAACAGTAATTCCTCAGAAGAAAGAGATTAGTGAAGATTTTGAATATGTGTTACTAACAGATGAAAGTAAATTATCATTAGTAATTAATTCAATTCCAAAAGATGCCATAGTAGCCTTTGATACAGAAACTACAGATGTCGATGTTAAAACTGCAAAGATTGTAGGTTTCTCATTTGCATATGAAGATAAGAAAGCTTATTATGTTCCAATTGCTCACAATTATTTAGGTGTACCAGAACAAATCTCAATGGATTGTGCGAAACAAAATATTACACAATTAAATAGACATAAATTAGTATTACAAAACTTTAAATTTGATTTTGAAATTGTTAAACAAAATTTTGAGATAGAATTAAACTTATATGCTGATACTATGATTTTAGCATGGCTTTTAAATACAAGTGAAAAAGTAGGACTTGATTATCAAGTTGATAAATATTTTGATCATAAAATGATATCTTTTAAAGATGTTGTGAAAAAAGGTGAAAATTTTTCAAATGTAGATATTAATAAAGCTTGTGAATATGCAGCTGAAGATGCATTATTAACTTTAAAACTATTTAATAAACAACTAGAACTTTTTAAAGAAGATGAAAATAAAGATCTTTTACAAATAGCATTTGATTATGAGTTTGATTTTATTAAAGTACTTGCTTTGATGGAAGAAAATGGTATTAAAGTAGATGTTAATAAGTTAAAAGAGTTAAAAGAGACTAATTATAAGCATATTCAAGAATTAACTACTGACATTTATAAAACAGCAGGAGTTGAGTTTAATATAAACTCTCCTAAGCAATTAGGAGTTGTTTTATTTGAAACACTTAATCTTCCTGCAAAGAAAAAAACAAAAACAGGCTACAGTACAAATGAAATGGTTTTACATGGTTTAGTGGATTCACATCCAGTTATACCTATGCTTCTAAAATACAGAGAAGCTTATAAGCTACAATCTACTTATATAGAACCACTTTTAGAATTAGGGTTAAAAAATGATGAAAATAGAGTTTATACTTCATTTTTACATACAGGTACAGCAACAGGTAGATTGAGCTCTAAAAATCCTAATCTTCAAAATATCCCAGTAAAAAGTGAAGCTGGTGCATTAATTAGATCTGCTTTTATTCCAAAAGATGGATATAAACTTGTAGGTATAGATTATTCACAAATTGAATTAAGATTATTAGCTCATTATAGTAAAGACCCAGCATTACTTGAAGCATTTAACAATGATTTAGATATTCATCATCAAACAGCAGTAAAAATCTTTGGTGAAGAGCAAGCAAGTAGTAAAAGGTCAATTGCCAAATCGATAAACTTTGGTTTATTATATGGTATGGGCAGCAAAAAACTTGGAGATACACTTGGAATTCCAGCTAAAGAAGCTAAAAAATATATTGAATCATATTTTGAGGCATTTGTGAGTGTAAAAGATTATTTGAAATCAATTGAGGACTTTGCCTTAGAAAATGGCTACATAAAAACATTATTAAATAGGAAAAGAATTTTTGATTTTGATAGTGCAAATGGTATGCAAAAAGCTGCATATTTAAGAGAATCAGTAAATACATTATTTCAAGGAAGTGCCGCTGATTTAATAAAACTCTCTATGATAGAGATATATAATAAATATAAAAATAATTCTGATGTAAAACCTTTATTACAGATACATGATGAATTAATCTTCGAAGTTGAAGAGAATAAGGTAGAAAAAATTACAAAAGAATTGACAGAAATAATGGAAAAGGTGTATAATCTAGATGTGCCTTTAAAAGTGAGTAAATCTATAGGAAACTCATGGCAAGAGTTAAAATAATTAGCTATACACTTAAACTTGACTGAAATTTACATTATATTTAGTTATTATTTTGACAAATAAAAAAATTTTTGATATTATTATGTCAAATATCAATATATAAAGAGAAAAATTATGTTAAAAACTGTAAGAAATATAAGAAAACTATACAACGCAAAATTACTTTTTATAAGTAGTGATGATAAAATTAATGAGACTATTGACAATGAATTTGATGATTATTTCAAAGAATTAAAACTTGCTACTAATAAAGAAGAGGCTTTAGAACTAGCTTGTTCTAATAGTTATGATATGGCTATCATAGATACAAATATACAAGGTGTTAATTTTTCTGAATTATGTTCAGAATTAACTCAATTAGCTCCAACTTTACCAAAGGTTATTATCTCAGATTCTGAAGATAATGAAGATATTGTTACTGCAATTAATTATGGTGCATATACATTTTTATCTAAGCCATTAAGACCAAAAGATATTAAATTATCAGTTATTATGTGTCTTAACCAAACAAAAAGAGGTGATAAGATTGAATTTGATGACGGTATTTACTTTGATGAATACAGAGATCAGTTCTTTAAAGCTGGTGGAGTATTAATTGACTTTACTAGATTAGAAAAATCTTTCTTAAAATTATTAATCGCTAAGAGAAATGAAATAGTAGATTATGATACAATTAAAGATGTAGTTTGGAAAGGTAAAGATATGTCAATTTATACAATGAGAAACATTGTAAATAAAATTAGACAAAAAACTTACTATGAAATAGTAAAAAATCACTCTAACAAAGGCTACACTGTAGGTATTTCTAAATCTTAGAAATACCCCTATTTGCAAAATCTTAATAAAAAAGTTATAATATGGAAGAACTGATCGTTTCCAAAGAGGAATTAGTTGAAATGTTTGAAGAAAACAAGATAGTAGATACTGGTCGTGGTTGGCTAATGAACGATAAGTTAGTCGATATTATTGCTCTCCATGATGTAGATCCAAAATTTCTTCAAGATGTTACTAATGCTAAGTTCTATAAACTAATTTTAAAAGGTTATAAATAATGTCCCATTGTCCTTTCTGCAAAAAAAAGATTGCTATGAGCAAAGCTTTTTGTTCTAGAAGTTGTAAAGAAAACTATTTTCAATTAATTGCTATTCAAGTTCCGAAGCCATTTTTGAAAAGAATTTATGTTTTTTGTACACCAGAACAAAGAGAAGTTGAAATAGAAAATTTTGCTGGCAGACACGGTTGGAGACTTGATTTATTAAAGAATAAAATCAATGAATTAGCTGAAGAGAGTGGCTACGCAAACGAAGTAAAATAAATAGTTAAAAATTAACTATTTATTTTTTTAAATTTATAAACATTAGTATACAAATACTAAGCACTACTGCTGATTGTAAAATCCCCATTGTAAGCCATTGTCCATATAAGAATCCAATTTGAATATCCGGTTGTCTGAAAAACTCTGCAACTATTCTTGCTATTGAGTAAAATATTCCATACATTAATGCTAATTGACCATCAAAGCTTTTTCTTTTTCTAAAGTAAACTAATATTACAAATACAACAAGACCTTCTAATATTGCTTCATATATTTGTGAAGGATGTCTTAGGACTTTATCAACATATATTCCCCACGATACATCTGTTACTCTTCCCACTAGCTCTTGATTGAAAAAGTTTCCAAGTCTTCCGAAAACATAAGCAGCAGAGATCCCTAATACAGAAATATCAGCTAAAAACCAAAAAGATACTTTGTTTTTTCTACAAAATAGAAGTGATGCGATGATAAATCCAAATAATGCACCATGATAACTCATTCCAGATATTCCTGTATATTCACCATTTACATAAGGGTTAAATATTTGCCAAGGTTGAGTTATATAATACATAGTATTAGGATCATAAAATAAAATATATCCTAATCTAGCTCCTAATATAACCCCAATTTCTGCCCACCAAATATATGAATCAAATAAATCATTTGAAATAGGTAGTTTATCATGCTTTATAAACCATTTAGCAACAACTATTGCTGAAATTAAAGCTAAAGCATACATGATCCCATACCAGTGAACTGCTACAGGACCTAAATTAAAAGCAACAGGGTCAAAATGAGAATATATATTTTGCCAATATTGCATTTTCTAATCTTCCAATGCTTCTGCTATAAGTTCAATTGGGTTTTTAAATACCACATCAACATCAGCTTGATAAAGTGAATTTGTAATTTGCATTCTACATGCACTACATTCAGCACTTACAACTTGGGCTTTTGTTTCTTTAATCATTGCAGCTTTTGGAGCACCTGCAGCTTTTGCAAAATCATACTTTTCAGTTTGCATAGTAACACCACCAAATCCACAACATCTATTTGAATCACTCATTTCTGTTAATACATAGTTTTGTTTTAATAGATTTCTTGGTTCTTCCCAAACACCTTGCATTTTCTTTGCATGACATGGATCATGGTAAGTAATTACTTGGTCCATTTGTTTTCCAGAACTTGCTAACATATTTTTAAGTTCAGTATTATTCTCTAACCATTTAGTAGCTAAGAAAATCTTTTTAGATAATTTTACAGCTCTTGCTTTCCACTCAGGTTGATCATGAAAATAGTGTTCCCAATCTTGATTAATCATAGCACTACATGTAGCTTCTGGAATAATTACAGCATCAACATCATCAATCCAAGATTCAAAATACTCAATATTTTTCTTTGCTAAGTAATCAACTGTATCAAAGTCACCAGTAAAATAAGCAGGTGCCCCACAACATAGTTGTTTTTTAGGAATAAAAATATCTAATTCAAGTTTTTTTAGAATCTTAACTAATGAATCACCAGTATTTGTATAAGTATAGTTACTCATACAACCAATAAAGATTGCTATTTTATTTTTTTTATCAGTTGCTTCAACTTTATTTTTTGCTTTAATTAATTGAGGGTACTTATTTAAAAAACTTCTCATATCTGCAAATGGTAAAGCTCTATCTTTTTTTACAATAGGTAAGCTAAATCTAGGTTCTGCTGATTGTTTACCTTTATCTAGTTTTAAAGCACAAGTTTGGAACATCCATCCCATTTTTGATAATAAGTCCATAGTTTTTCTATGTCTTAATAACCAAAAGAACATTTTTTTATACCAAGCAATACCATATTTTTTTGCAATATCACTTCTAACTTGCTCAATAATCATATCTGTTGGTAAGTCATTTGGACAAACTTCAACACAGTTTGTACATAAAAAACATGATTCAAATATATCTTTAGCATTTTGATCTAATTCTAATTCATCTCTTTCATAAGCACCAAGTAAGTCGATAAAACCTCTTGGAGATGTTGCTTCATCTTGATTAATATTAAAAATAGTACATACTGGCTTACATTTACCACATTTTACACAATCGTCACTAATTTCTGTATAGTTAAATTTATTTATTGACACTTTGAATTAACCTTTTAAAGTTTAAAAATTTTAATATTTATAATAAAAATTTAATATACAAAAAAAATCGTTAAAAAGTTGTTAAGAAGATTGTTTAAGGCAAGAGTGACTTTGCTTTTATCTTCTCTTCTAGGTTTATTTGAGTTCTATTTATTGCTTGTGTAATTAAACTTAAGTAATCATTATTATTAGTCATTTTATAAGCTTGCTTGTATAAACTATTTGCATCTTCAAGTTTATTTTCATATTCATATACTAAAGCTAAGTTATATAATGCCTCTACACTTCTTGCATCAAACTTTTGCAGTTTTTCTTTTGCTTTTTTTATATGACCTTCTAGTAATAATTCAATAATTAAGTCAAACTCATCTTCTAAAAGATCATTATATTTAATTCTTTCATCATCTAAACTGGTCATTAGTTCAACATTAAAATACGCATAATGAGGAGATATATCTTCTATTATTTGATTTGAGATTCTTTTTGCTAGCATAGAATTGATTTCATATTTATCTTTGGGTAAATTACTGTGAAAAAAATGACCATGTCTACTATAGTTTCGAAAACATACATCTTTATTATGTGTGCTTGTATATATTTTACTAAATATTAAAGAGTTGTTTTGAGGATTTAGCATATCTATTTTTGTTGCTACTTTATAATCTCTTTGTTCACAGGGGATTCTAATAATTCTATACTCTTTACATACTCTTTTTTTATTCTTTTTTATATCTTTATATCTTTTACATCTGTTATAATCGATTCTTTCATCATAATATAAAAAGTAATTAATTGATGATTCTAAAACTTCACCTCTTAATATTACATCTGTATTATTATCATAAGATATATTAAATATTTTTTGTCCATTTATTACTTTATTAGCTAGTTTTTCTTCTAAATAAGCTTTTTGATTTATATTGTCATTCAAAAAATTACTTAGTTTTATTGTGTGATATTTTTTATCAATTACTCCAGGATGTAAAGAACTTACTGTAATTCTTTTTTGGGAACAAGCAGAAAAAAATAGACTAAATGTCAATAAAATAAATAAAGATAATTTCATACTATAAATCCTTTAATAATTAAAAGATTATATCAAAATTGTATAATGAACGTGAAAAATAAGTAAATATTAAAACAAAAATTAGATAATATATAAAATAAAAATAAATATTGTAAAAGGATTTTTAATGGGATTTTTTACTGCAGACCTATGTGATAATTATTGTGAACAATTGGAAGTTTTAGGACCAAAATTTAGTTCTTATGGTGGAACTAAGAAATTTAAAGGTGAAGTTGTAACTATAAAACTTGATAAGAATAATAAAGACTTAGCAAACTATTTAAAAGAAACTGATGGTACAGGAAAAGTTGTTGTAGTTGATGTAGAAGAAAGATATTTCGCAGTAGTTGGTGATAACTTAATGAAGTTTGCATTTGATAATAAATTTGAAGGTATCATTGTAAATGGATATGTAAGAGATACTTTAATGACAAAAGAGTTTGATGTAGGATTAGTTGCAAAAGGAACTTGTCCAAGAAAATACTCTCCACAACAAGCTGGTGAAATCGGAGTTACTGTAAATATTGATGGTGTTGATATTGAGACAGGATACTATATCTATGCAGATGCAGATGGTGTTGTAGTAGCAAAAGAGAAAATAGTTTAATGTATCTTTTTGGATTTGGTTCATTAATTAATCTAGCTAGTGCTCAAAAGTCATTTACAAGAAAGTTAAATCAAGAAGACTTGATTCCTGTAAAGATAAAAGGTTACAAAAAAGTTTGGAACTCTATTGAATCAATAAAATTTGATGATGAAAATATTAATGGAGTTTTTTTAAATCTACAAAAAGATCATAAAGCCACTGCTTGGGGTGTAAAAGTAAAAATTACACCTGATGAGTTAGAAATTTTAAAACTTAGAGAGAAAAATTACTCTTGTATAAATATTGAGGATGATTTAATTGCTTTTATGACTACAAAAGAGAATAAAATTGCTAAAGTAGGGGATATTAATACCTTTATACCTTCAAGATATATTGATATATTAAATACTGCTTTAGAAAACTATGATGATATTTTTAAAAAAGAGTATATAAAAGAAACTCTAAGAGAATTGCCTTTTTCATTAAAAGAAGGAACTTATACTTTTAGTGACCCAATTCAAAATAAGTTTGCAAAAGAGGGTATACATAAAAATGAAACAAAATAATTGTTTTATTTATACATCAAAACTATCACAATCAAATAGAAAGAGTATCAAAGACTCTTGTGTTCAAAAGCAACACAATGATCTTTTTATTACTTTTAGCCAAAGTGATAGTTTTGAAAAAGTAGAAGCAGACTTTAATAATATTCCCGGTAATTCTTCAACACTGTATAAATTCAAAAAAAAGTTTTTTAGCTCATTAATATCTTTTGTTTCAGTAATCGTAATACTTTTTGCTTTACTGTCTGTTTCTATTTATGAAGATTTGTTTAAAAAAATACTTTTTGAATTTCCTTTTGAATGGTCTTTAAATGATGGCATTTCACTATTTTTTATTTTGATATTTATATTTGGTTTATTAATGATGCCATCAATTTTAGATGGTGAGAGTAATGAATTTAGAAGTATGATTTATACTTGGTTTAATAAAGATGCAAAAAAAGTAAAAAGATTAAAATTAGCCATTGAAAATTTTGATAAAAAATGTACTATTCATCTTTTTAATTTTGATCTAGTAAATAGTGAACATTGGTTATGGAAAATTTTATTTAAAGTTATTGTAAATAAATTTCATACAGTGAAAATTTATGTTAGAAATGATCAACTGCAAAATACCCTTAATAAATTAAAAGAGTTTGATTTATTAAATATTGAAGTAGAAAAAGACAAAAAAGAGCTAAACAAAGTTCAAACTGAGGTAATCTTTTCTCAAAAAGAGAAAAAATTAAATAGTTTATTACAACTATGTTCTACAAAAATTATAAATGATGATAAACCAAAAGAGTTTATATCTTTAGAGTTATTTGAATTTTGTGGAAATAGTTTTATAAAACAAGAAGAACAATCTAATCAACTTATATTTGGTTTTCAAAATTTTATAAATAGAGGTTTTTATGATTTTAATTTATTGAAACAAGAAAAGTCGTTGCAGCTTTGTTTTTCAAGTGCTTATAGTTTTGAAGATTTAAAAGAAGATGAAAAAAGATTAGCATTTTATTTAAGAAATCATATAGAACAGTGTGTAAAAACCTTTGAGAATCCAATATCTTTACTTGTACTTTACTATTATGTAAAAAATATTGTTCTTGATGAAAAAAGACTTATATTAATTATTGAAAGACTAATTTTAACAATCTCAGCTAAACAACAATATGAATTAGTAAGCCAATATTGGTTTAATATTGCTGGAGAAATGTTTGATTGTAGTGAAATTGAAAACTTTGATAAAAATGAAAAATCATTTTATAGAAAAGTTTCAGTTGAAGCATTAGTTACGTTAAGTGGTTTATTTGAAAGAAATGGATTTTTTAATCAAGCAATTTTAATCAATAAATACTTATATGAATTAAACCCAAATAAATATGCAGTAAATATTTGTTCATTATACGAAAGAATGGGTGAATTTGAATTAGCACTAAGTAGTTTACCAAAGCAAGAGAATTTATCTCATGATGAAAAGCCTAGCGATACACAAATTAGGTTTTTACAAAGAAAGTCATGGATTATAGTTAGTCAAAGAAATTTAGAATTAAAAGATGATGGATTAAAAGCATTAGATGAAATGTCAAGTTTATTATCAAATCATAATGACGATAATGAACCTATTTGGTTGTGGCATTATTATAATATAAAAGCAAATTATGAAGAGTGGAATGAAAACTATGATTGTGCAGTAAAAAATTATGAAAAGTGTTTATCCATTCCTACTTTGGGCTCTTTTGAATATGGAGCAACTTTTGTGAATATGGCTATTGCTTATAGGTTTAAATTTATACAAAACGAATTTAAATCTATAGAGTTTATTAACAAAGCAATTAGTCTTGGTAATATTGGAATGAATCTTAAAAAATCTGTTGGAGATAGGGATGAAATGCCAATTGTAATACATAATCAAGTATTAAATATTTTATATAAATTATTAGTTGATAAGTTTGATGAAAAACTATGTTTAAATGCCTTTGAATTAAGTTGTGAAGCTATTGATATACTAGATACAACTGCCTCAAAAAAACGATTAGGAATGCTATTAATTGAAAATTATATAAGTGCTTATTTATTAAAAAAAGATAATATAAACACGTGTAATAAATTAAAAGCACATATAGACTTAGTTGATGAAAATGAATTAAAACAGCTATTAAATGTCTACAAACAGTTTAGAAAAACAAATAAAATAACACATTTAGATTACTTAGACGTGAAATTATAGAAGGGAAAATATGAATTATATATCTAAAAGCGTAAATTTGAGTGTTGGAACGATAGAAGAAAAAAGAGAAGAGATAAAAAAATATTTTGTTCAAACTTATGAATTAGATGAAAAACTATTTGATTTATTAAAGCAAAAAGATTTTATATACAAACAACCAAATAGATTAAGACATCCATTAATGTTTTATTATGGACACACAGCAACATTTTTTATAAATAAATTAATTTTAGCAAATATATTAAAAGATAGAGTAAATAAAGAATACGAATCAATTTTTGCAATTGGTGTTGATGAGATGAGTTGGGATGATTTAGAAAAGAATCATTACAAGTGGCCAACCTTTGAAGAAGTTAAAGCATATAGAGATCAAGTAAAACAAATTATATTAAATCTTATAGATACTATTGAGTTTACAATGCCTATTAATTGGGAATCTCCTATGTGGATTATTATGATGGGGATTGAACATGAGAATATCCATATAGAGACATCATCAGTTCTTTTAAGAGAGTTAGATATTAAATATTTATCAAATGATGAAATATTTGCATATGGAAGTGAACAAAGTGATTCTTATCCACAAAATGAATTATTAGATGTAAAAGGTGGAGAAGTTATTATTGAAAAAGATAGAAAAAATCCTATTTATTATGGCTGGGATAATGAGTTTTCATTTCACAAATCATATATAAATGATTTCCAAGCTTCTAAGTACTTAGTTTCAAATGGTGAGTTTTTAGAGTTTGTAAAAGAGGGTGGATATAATAACCCTGAATTATTTTCAATTGAAGGGAAAGAGTGGTTAGATTTCACTCAAGCAAAGCAACCCACATTTTGGATAAAAGAAGATGATAAATATTTTTTAAGAGAAATTAATAGAATAGTTCCCTTACCTCTTAATTACCCAGTTGATATAAATGTTTATGAAGCAGAAGCATTTTGTAAATTTAAATCACAAAAGTTAGGTTTTGAAGTTAGACTTCCAAGTGAAGATGAATACTATAGATTAAATGACTATGTAAATGCACAAAATAAAGAAGCAAACATAGGTCTTAAACAGTTTAATCAAAGCCCCGTAAATAAATATGCATTTGATGAGTTTTATGATGTTGTAGGTAATATTTGGCAATGGTCAATTACTCCTACTTATCCATTTGATGATTTTGAAACACATCCAATTTATGATGATTTTACTACACCAACTTTTGATGATAGACACGCGCTTATAAAAGGTGGATCTTTTATTTCTTTAGGAAATGAGATCTTAAGAGAAGCTAGATATGCTTTTAGAAAGCATTTCTTCCAACATGCAGGATTTAGATACGTGAAATCAAATAACGAATATAGAACAAAATTAAACGACAATGTATATGAAACAGATGAACTTATTTCTCAATATTGTGAATTCCATTATGGAGCAGAGAACTTTGGAGTTAAAAACTTCTGTGTAAACTCAGTTGAGCAATTAGAACCATATTTAAAAGATATAAATACTTCAAAAGCACTTGATTTAGGATGTTCAGTTGGTAGATCAACTTTTGAACTTGCAAAAACATTTGATGAAGTAATGGGGATTGACTTTAGTGCAAACTTTATTAATGTTGGAGTTAAACTAAAAAAATATGATTCTTTAATTTATAAAGTTAAAAAAGAGGGTGAGTTATTTGATGATAAATCAGTATCTTTAGAGCAGTTAGGTTTAGAAGATATTAAAGAAAAAGTTTCATTTATGCAAGGGGATGCTTGTAATTTAAAAGATATATATACAGGTTATGATTTAATTTTCTGTTCAAACTTAATAGACAGATTATACTATCCAAAAAAGTTCTTAGAAGATATTCCTACTAGAATAAATGATAATGGATTATTAGTACTACTTAGTCCATATACTTGGTTAGAAGAGTATACACCAAAACAAAATTGGCTTGGTGGATATATTGAAGATAACAAAGAAGTATATACTTTAGACACATTAAAAACAGAACTTGAAAGTTTTGAACTACTTGAAACTATTGATGTTCCATTTGTAATAAAAGAGACAAATAGAAAATATCAACACACAATTTCTCAAATGTCAATTTGGAAGAAGAAGGCTTAAAAAGCTCTCTTCTTTTTATTTAATACTAAAACTGTGGTATTATCTCCAAAATAATCTATATTTTTTTCTTCTATATTTAAACATCTATTATCTTGCGAAAATTTATCTAAAGCTATTATATATTGGTTTCGAAATTTAAAAGCTAAAGAGAAGTCTGTTCTATCTTTTTTTATTAAAGTTTGATTTTTTATAGTTCTTAATTGAAATATTTCAAAATACTTTCTTGCTGTTTTAAGTATATTTTTACAGATATCACAATTTAAAACCTCTTTAGATGATGCTTCATATCCTTCAAATATATCATTATTATCCCACATCATTAAAGTAGGAATAGAAGCAAGAGCTAAAGATAAGTGTTTGTTATTCCATTTTTTTAAATATTGTATTTCATAAAATCTATTTAGTTTTTCTAATAGTTTTTTAGATGTTTTTACTTTGGCTCTTTGAGTTTTATTAAGTTTTGTCCAAATAAAAAGCTCTGTAATATCAGACCATATTTTATTTGCATTTATATGATTACCATCTAGCAGTAATAAGGAGTAAGAATGAGTTAGCTCTTCGATACTTATATTGGTTATTTCATTCGCAGATAGTTGTAAATATTTGATTTTTTCTTTCATTGCAGGAATATAAAACTCCCAACTATTTCTATTGTTAAAATCTTTTACAACTCTACCATAGTTTGTATCTATTATTTTATAATTAATTTTTTTAGATTTGTCTGTTTGTTTAATATTATGACAAACTCTATAAAAAAAACCAGATTTCAAATTAGCTATTTTCTTTGCTTCAATTTTAGTTTCATTAAATTGAACAGAAAAACTTGATTCTGTTTTAGTTAAAAAACATACCACATATTTATCATCACTTTCAACTGATAATAAAGGACCTAGAACTAGTTTTTCACCCATAGGAAATCCTTTGTGTTTGTATGAAGAATAATTATATCATATAAATAAGATTTATGTATAATAATATTTATGTTTATTTTTTCCATTCTAAACAATAAAAAACTAGTATTTATGGCTTTTATGAGTCTGTTTTTCTTTATTAACTTATCAATATATTTTTCAAAATATTTAGATTTAGTTTATGAAGAAGTTTATAAAGACAAAGTTCAAGTATTAAATATTTATGAAAAACAACATTATGATGTTTTAAAATTAAAAAGTGATAATTATGAATTTTTTACATCAATTCCTAAAGAAAATTCAATAAATAAACTTGATTATATAACTATTATATTTATTACAAAGCATATTACTTTTTTAGATTATTTAAAAGGTTTTTATGCAAAGAATATATCCTATGAAAAATTGAATATTTCAACATTTAGACAAAATTTATCAAATAAAATTACTGATATGCATTATAATTCCAATATCTCTGAGATTTTTAATGCATTATTTTTAGCAATTCCAACTAACAGTAACTTAAGAGAAGTATTTACAAACTATTCTATTAGCCATTTAATAGCCTTATCTGGTTTTCATATTGCAGTATTGAGTTTTATAGTATATATAATCTCTTATTATCCTTATAGCTTAATTCATAGATACTACTTTCCATATAGAAATAAAAAAGCAGATATAGTTTTATTTACAATAACTTTAATATTTTTATATTTAATATTCACAGGGTTTATACCTTCTTTACTAAGGGCTTTTGTGATGCTAGTTATTGGTTATGTACTTTTGCGCAATAATATTAAGATAATTAGTTTCCAAACATTAGGTATTACCTTAATAACAGTTATAACACTTTTTCCAAACTATTTATTTTCAATTGGTTTTTGGTTTTCAATTAGTGCTGTATTTTATATATTTTTATATTTAAAATATTTTGTTGACGTTAATAAGTATTTTCAACTAATATTTTTTAATTTCTGGATATTTTTTATTTTTAATCCAATAGTTCACTATTTTTTCTACCAAACAACATATGAGCAATTATTTTCTCCATTTATTAGTATTGCATTTACTGTATTTTATCCATTTGAGATTCTTATACATATTTTAGGTTTTAGCTCTATTTTAGATGGATATTTGATATCTTTTATAGATTATAAGATTAATGTTTTTGATGTTATAACACCTAGTTGGTTTTTTATACTATTTATTTTGGTGTCATTATTCAGTACAAGAAGTAAGAAGGCTTTTTATTTGTTAAACCTTCTTACTGTGTTTTTTAATATTTATTTATATTACACCTAATTTATTTAGGAAAAGTAATGTAATAGCAATAGGTACAATATATTTAACTAAGATATACCATACTTCAAAAACAAAAGTTGATACATGTTTTTCAAAAATTTGTTTTATTCTATTTTTATCAACAAAATATCCTAAGAATATACAAGTAACTATAGCTGCTAATGGCATAGAAATAGAAGATGTTATATAATCCATCCAATCAAATGCATTCTTCCCAAAAAATGTTAAAGATGCCTTATATGAACTTGACATAGAAAGTAATGCAATAATACCTAATGAGTAAAATATTGATCCAGTTATAATAGTAGCTTTTTTTCTAGTCATCTTAAATCTTTCCGTAAAAAATCTAAGTGATGGTTCTATCATAGAAACTGCTGATGTAATTCCTGCAAAAATTAATGCAACAAAAAATGAAATTGCAATAACATTTCCTAGCACTCCCCATTGTGAGAATATCACAGGAAGAGAAATAAATACAAGTCCAGGTCCAGCACTACTTTTTGCTCCAGCTTCAAATAAAAATGCAAATATAATTAACCCAGCAATTAATGCAATAGAAGTATCAACGATAGCTACATTTATAGAAGATTTTACAAAATTAGCATCTTTTGGAAGAGAGGCAGAGTATGTTAAAATCGTACCAATTCCAAGAGAAAGTGTAAAAAATGCCTGACCAAGTGCTGCTAATAATGCATCTTGATTTATTTTTGACCAATCAGGTGTAAACATAAACTCAAGTGATTTTGAGAAACTATCAAGTGAAAATGCATATAAAAATAAGCCAAACAAAATAAGTGCTAGTAAAGGCATTAAAATTAAATTGATTTTTTCTATACCTGCTTTAATACCTTTTAAAACTATATATAAAACAGTAATTGAAACAATAGTATGATATATAAGTTGTTTAAGAATTTCATTTCCTAAAAGATTTTCAAAAGTTGATGCAGCAACTTTAGTATCACTTGGCAATGCACCAAATGAAATAATTACGTAATTTAAAATCCAACCTAATACTACAGAATAAAAAGATAGTATAATTAAACCTGCAAAAATCATAAACGATGCAAATTTCCAATTTTGATTTTTGTTTTTTGAAGTATCAATAAACGCAGTTGCAACATTAGACTGAGCACTTTGCCCAATATATGTTTCAGCAATAAAAACCGTCAAACCAATAAATAAAATACATAGTAAATAGACTATTACAAATGCACCACCACCGAACTCACCAGCTATATATGGAAATTTCCATATATTTCCTAAACCTACAGCTGAACCTGCAGCTGCTAAAATAAATCCTACTTTTGAAAACCTATTTGTCAAGAAGTAACCTTTGTGTAATTTTATTGTGATTATATATAAATTTGATGAAATTAATATGAAAATAAAACTTATTTTTATAGATTTATGATCTATATCAATATTTTTTGTTTTTATACTAGCTAAAATATGAACATAAATTCACTAAAAGGAATATTATGATCAAAAAAATCACTGTAGGTTGCTTAGGATTACTTCTTTGTATAAATCAAGCTCTAGCTTTAAATGAACCACATACTGCTAAAGTACTTGAGTCTAAAACAGCTGGAGCTTATACTTATTTAAAAGTTGATGAGAACAATGAAAAATATTGGCTTGCAATTCAACGTTCAAATGTAGAAGTAGGGGAGAATATAACATTCAATGAACAAATTTGGATGAAAAATTTTAAAAGTAAAGCACTAAATAAAACATTTGATAAGATAATGTTTGCTCAAGAATCAGGAAGAAAAGATTTAGATATACATAATATCCATGGAAATATGATAAAAGAAAAATCTGAAGTTAAACCTGATGTAAAATTTAACGATGGTATAGTAATATCAAAAGATACACCAATTAAAACAGATATTTCATCACTATACGAAGACAAAGACAAATTAAAAAATAAAAATGTAGAAGTTCAAGGTGATGTGCTTCAAGTATCAAATAAAGTTATGGGTAATACTTGGGTAAAAATTTATGATGGTAAATCAACTGTGATTTTTAGATCACCAAATGAAGACGAAAAAATAAAACCAGGTGATAGTGTAATTGTAATTGGAACTTTAAATACAGATATAGATTTTGGTCATGGTTATAAATATGAAGTTTTAGGAATAAATAGTAAATTTAAAGTATTAACAAGATAGGAAATTCCTACCTTGTTTTTATATTCTTGATAGTAACTCAGCTTTTTTAGTATCAAATTCATCTTGTGTTAATACACCAGAATTTAAAAGTGTAGCTAGCTTTTCAATTAAAACAAAAACATCTTCAGATGATTCATTTGAAGTAGAATTATTGTTTATTGGCTGTTGAATTGGCTCATTTGTGTTTAAAGTTGGCTCTATAAAATTATTTTGAGCTTGTTGATTATTTTGGTTCCCAGATACAATTGGTAATGATGAAACTAAAATATTTCCATATTGACTTGAGAATGTTAAAGAGTCATTTCCACCTTGTTGTTGACTAACACCTGAGATATTATTGTCCAAAGTATCATAAACAGTAACATGACCATTATAATCTACTGCTAATCTATTTTGAAAAATTGCATATCTTGTATTATTTTGAGCACCGCTACTAAATGGTGTTCCTAATTCTGTTGGCCACCATAGATTACTATTAATTGTACCTTTTGGTGCTTCAGGAAAAATCATAGTTGATGCAAGGGCATTAGAAATTTCACTACAAAGATTATCAACAGTATTTTTTAAACCATTATTGAACATATCTCCAACCATAGTCATTCCACCTCTCATCCATTGTCCGCCACCACCAAGTTCTGGACAGTTGAATTGAGCCATAGAGCCACCACCATTATTTACTGCACCAATCATATATATGATTGCATCAGTACTTAAATTGTATCTATTTGAAAGATCATTAACGATGTTTTGACCTTCAGTTGTTAGTTTTTGCATAGGAAAATCCTTTTATGCTTTGCTATTGTTTATACAGTTGTTTAGAAGGTATATTGTCAGATGTCTAGAATAAGTTTATAACTTATCCTAAAACTTTATCAAGAGTATATCTTAAATCTTCATCAAGGTCCATATTACTTTTCATCCAATTTAAATATCCAGCATCTTCTTGGGCAACATCAGCAATATCTCTACCTTTATGTTTACCAAATTTAAATGTTTTAATAAATACAGGAGTTCTAGTTAAATCAGCTAATTTTTCAATTGGATTATAATCTGGATAAATCTCTCTACATCTACTCACAAGTTTAGTTAAAAATAGTTTCATTACGAGTACATCACCAATTGCATCATGTGCTTTTATAGTAATATTATGTTTATTTGCTTCTGCTTGTTCAGTTTTATATAGTTCTAATGCATATCTTAAGTATTGTAATCTATGATAAGGCATTTCAGGAAATAAATGTTTTGCACATCTTAAAGTATCAATTATTTGATATTGATTTACAAAACCTTCTTTTTCTATCATTCCCATATCAAATTTAATATTGTGAGCGATTAAATAGTTTTCAGGTGTATTTAGCTCTTCTAATCTTTTATAAAAAGTTGTCTGTGTTGCACTTGGTTTCCCTTCTAGTAGGTCAGGCGTAATATTGTGAACTTCCATTGCTTCTATTTTTATCTCAACATCACTACTACAAAACTCATCATAAGCTTCAACTTTTCCTTTTTGGTCTACAATCATTCCACCAAATTGTATTACTCTATCTTCTTCTTGATTACCTGTTGTTTCTGTATCAAATAATACATAATAAGCCATCTAAATCCTTTTATATAATTAGCATACCATCACCATAAGAGAAAAATCTATATTTTTCTTTTACAGCTTCATGGTAAATTTCTAGTGTTTTTTCTAATCCAACAAATGATGCAATAAGCATAATTAGCGTCGATTTTGGTAAGTGAAAGTTTGTTAATAAATGATCAACTTTTATAGGTTTGTTAGCTGGATTTAAAAACAAATCACATTCACCTTGTATTTTATTTGTTCTTGCATAGTATTCAACTGTTCTTGTAACAGTTGTTCCAACTGCAAGTACTTTTTTAGCAGTATCAATTTGTTTTTTAGCCTCAATTCCAATTTCAAAATATTCACTATGCATAGGATGTTCTAAAATATCTTCTGCATCAACTGGTTTAAATGTACCAGCTCCCACATGAAGTGTCAGATAATTTACTGGAAAATTCTCTTTTAATTTTCCAAATAATTCATCTGTAAAATGTAGTGATGCAGTTGGAGCTGCTACTGCTCCATAGTTTTTAGCAAATAGTGTTTGATAGTCTTTTTCATCTTGTTTATTATCTTCTCTATTCATATATGGTGGTAATGGTAAATGACCTATATCGTTTAATATATTTACAAGTGAAAGAAAATCAAGTTTTTTATCATCTTTAAAAAACTCAACAACTCTACTACCATCTTCATTTAGTTCTAAAACTTTTGCTACTAAACCTTTATCAAAAAAGATTTCAGTACCTATACTTCTTACTCTTCCTCTTGTCATAACAAGATATCTATCCATAAACAAAGGTTTATTTAGTAGTAGTTCAACTTTTCCACCAGAAGCCTTTTCCCCAAATATTCTTGCTTTAATAACTTTTGTATCATTTAAAAATATAGATATATCTTCTGGAAGTACGTTAAGTAAATTTTTAAAAGTAGTGTGAGAAATAGTATCTGTAGTTCTATTGTAAACTAAAAGCCTAGCAGAGTCTGCTGGGCTTACTGGTTGAGTTGCAATTAACTCTTTTGGTAATTCATAATCATAACTAGAAGTTTTTAAAGGGTCAAGCAATTTTACTCTTCCTCATCATCATCATCTTTTACTGCAGGATTAAATACTTTTGCAATATAGATTGATACTATGTAAAGTAATATTAAAGGTCCAGCCATTAAGAATTGTGTTAATACATCTGGTGGAGTTAAAAGTGAAGCTACAATAAATATAATTACAATTGCATATTTAAAGAAGTTCTTTAACATCTGATCATCCACTAAACCAATTTTTGCTAAGAAAAATGTAATTACAGGTAACTCAAATGCAATACCAAAACCAAATAATAGTTTTGTAAAAAATCCTACATACTTACCAATACTTGGTAATACCGTAACAACAGCAGAACCAAAATTAACTAAGAACTCAAAACCATATGGTACAACTACATAATATGCAAATGCTGCACCAACTAAAAACATTAATGTTGCAAAAAATACAAATGGTACTACTAACTTTTTTTCATGTTCATATAATCCTGGAGCTAAAAACAGCCACATTTGCCAAAAAATTACTGGTAATGAGATTATAAAACCTGAAAAAAACGCAACTTTAAGTGCAGTAAAGAATGTCTCTTGAATTTCAACTGCTACCATTTGTGAATTAGGTGGTAAAACAGCTTCAACAGGAACCATCATCCAGCTTAAAATTGGTTCATAAAAGAAAAAACAAGCAAGAAACATCACAAATAGTGATGCAGCAGAAATCATAAGCCTCTTTCTAAGGTCGGCAATATGAGGTTTTAAATCTTCAAACATTAAACATTATCCTCTTTTTTATCTTCATCAAATTTTACTTTAAATTTATCAGTTCCACTTTTCTCTTTTTTCTTCTTTTTAAATGAAACTTTTTCTTTTTCTTTCTCTTCTTTTAGTTTTTCAACTTGAGAATTTTCTTCGTATACAGCATCAACTTTAGTTACTTGATCTTGTTTAGGTTCATCATTCATAATTTCATCTAAACCTAAATTTAATTTACTTTCATCACTAACAGAAGTTTTCATATCTTCTATTTGAGCTTTAAATTTATTTGCTTGATCTTTCATTTCGTTAACATTTAATTCACTATCTAAAGTAGATTTTGCATCATCTAAACCAGATTTGAATTTTTTAATAAACTTTGCAACCTCTACCATTGCAGTTGGTAATTTATCAGGTCCTAAAGCAATAATTGCAATAACTGCAATTAATAAAATTTCCATAAAGCCCATTCCAAACATATATATCTCCAATATCTGTATTAAAAGATAAGATTTTACCTAAATTTTGTTAAAATTCAACAAAATTGAAATTAGCAATTAAGGGAAAAAATGAAGTTATTAGTTCTACTTGTAATTGGGGTGATACTATTTTTTATTGCAAGAAATTACAAAACAGAAAGATTTAAAAATATAAATTTAAAAGTAAAAGAGAGATTTGAAGGTGATTTAATGAATCATGAAGCAGGTCTATTAGTAGCTTTAATGGCAAAAGTTGCAAAAGCGGATGGTCAAGTTTGTGAGCTTGAAGCAGAACTTTTAAAACATACTTTTACTGATATTTCAAGTCATTTTGAAAACAGTGATGAGATAAGAGATAGATTAAAAGATTTATATACACATGAGAAAAAAAGTTTTGAAAATACTATGGATGTATGTAATAAACTTTATAGTCTAACAAAATTTGACTACGCAAAAAGAACAAAAATATTAGAATATTTATTAAATTTAGCATTTATTGATAAAGAGTTTTCAAATGCAGAGAAAATGATTTGTGAAGATATTTCAAACGCACTAAAAATCAAACATGTAGACTTTGAAAATATTGTTAGCAATTTTGAAGCATTTTATGCACAACAAGCTAACAATAATGCATTAAATCTAGAAAAAGCATATGAAATACTTGAAGCAACACCAAATGATGATGCAAATGTTTTAAAGAAAAAATATAGAAGTTTAGTAAAAAAACATCATCCAGATATAGTTTCAGGGCAGGGGGCTAGTCAGAATATAATTGATGAAGCAACTACAAAACTTCAAGAAATAAACGAAGCATATGAATTGATCAAGAAAGAAAAAGGTTTATAGTTGCTAGGTTTTGAAGATACATATGAAGTATGTAATTGTAAAAAAGTTACATTAAAAGAGATTAAAGATTGTATATCAAACAATACAGATGTATCATTAAGTGATATACAAGAGCTTACAACAGCAGGAACTGAATGCAGACACTGCATATTTCCTGAAGGTGATTTAGGTAAAATTAAAAAGAAAATTTACTGTAAACAAATATTAAATGAGTATAAAAAGGAAATAAATGGCTAGAAACTTTCCACATTCATACGAAGTTTGCACTTGTAAACATGTTACACTAGGAGAACTTATCTATGCAATTAAAGAAAAAGATGCTAAAACTTTAGAAGATTTAGGTGAAATTACAGATGCAGGGACATGTTGTAAATCATGTAAAAATGAGGATAGTGATATTGGTGTAGAAAAAATGGAATTATATTTAGAAGAGATTTTAAATAAATTTAATAAAGAGTCTTAATGAAAGAAGAATTAATAAAACAAATTAAAGAGTTAATAAAAACTAACCCTGAAGAGACAATTGAAATTAATCCTAATTACTTAAACTATTTTGATGAAGAAGAGTTAAATGAGATTAAAAATAAGTTGAAACTTAAAAAAGACACTATTTTTGAAACTAATAATAATTATTTAGATGAAATTTATGAAAAAACAAAAAAAGATGAGTTATAATAATTTTACAAAGGATAAAAAGTGATAAAATGGGATGAGATTAAAGAACAATTAATTACATTTTTAAAAGATGAAGTAAAAAAAACAGGTCTTGAAAAAGTTACTGTTGGATTATCAGGTGGATTAGATTCAGCTGTTGTAGCAATACTTTGTAAGGAAGCATTTGGGGATAAGTTAAACTGTGTACTTATGCCTTCACAATTTTCATCATTAAGCTCTACTGAAGATGCAATTGAAGTTTGTGAAAAATTTGATATTAAATATGAAATTATACCAATTGAACCAATGGTTAGTGCATTTATAGAAAATATGGATGAAGATAAACTAAGAATTGGTAACTTTAGTGCAAGAATGAGAATGTCAGTACTTTATGATGTATCATCAAGAGAAAAATCAATTGTAGTAGGTACATCAAACAAAAGTGAAATTCTTTTAGGATATGGAACTATATTTGGAGATATTGCTTGTGCTATTAATCCAATTGGTGAAATGTACAAAAGTGATGAGTTTGATTTTGCAAGAACATTAGGTGTTCCTGATTCAATTTTAAATAAGCCACCAAGTGCTGATTTATGGGAAGGTCAAAGTGATGAAGAAGAGCTTGGATATTCATATAAGCATATGGATGATGTTCTTAAAGTTATGATCGATGAAGGAAAATCAAAAGATGAATTAATTGCTCTTGGATTTGAAGAAGAATTAATTGATTTATTAGATTATAGAATAAAAGCTAATGCATTTAAAGGTAAACTACCTACAATTGCAAATATTAAATGGAATTAAAAAATATGACTAAAAATATACCAATATTTAGAGCCGCAGTAGATAATGATGAATTAAATCAATTAAGAGAAGTATTAAATTCAAAAGATGACTTATCAAAAGTTATTGAATTTGAAGATAGTATGCAAAAATTTATTGGAGCTAATCATGCAGTTGCAACAGCAACATCAACTGCAGCTATTCATTTGGCTTTAAGTGCTATAAAATTAAAAAGAGGTGATAAGATTTTAATGTCAGTAAACTCTTTTGTTAACTTACCAGAATGTGTAAGACACTTTGATGCTGAACCTATATTTGTAGATATCAATTTAGATGATATGAATATTGATTTAGATAAATTTGAAAAAGTTTTAGAAGAAAACAAATCAAAAAAACTAAGAGGTGCAATTATTACTTTTGTTGGTGGTCAAACACCTGATTTAGATAGATTATATGATATTGTTGAAAAATATGGGATCATTTTAATTGAAGATTGTAGATCATCATTAGGAGCTACTTATCATGGAAAAATGGTAGGTAACTTAAGAGCGGATATGACTATATTCTCAACAAACCCATCTAACTCAAAATATGCTATTTCTAGAAGTGGTATTATTGTTACAAATAATGATGATATTGCAGCACGAGCAAAATTACTTAGAACTCATGCTTTAACAACAACATACGATAATTACGGAAACTTAGATTATGTATACGATGTAGTTGATATTGGACATAAGTATGATTTATCAGAACTTGATGCAGCATATGCCTTAGCTCAGCTTAACAAGACAGAAAAGTTTGTTAAAAGAAGAAAAGAAGTAGCAGCTATTTACACAAAAAGATTAAGTACTGTAAAGCATATAGAAATTCCTCCTCACATTGAAGAGAATGTATTTACACAGTTTATTATTAAAGTATCAAGAAATAGAGATGCATTTGCTAGAGCACTAAAAGAAAGAGGGGTTGCAACAGGTTTAAATTATATTCCTTTACACCTTTTATCATATTACAAAACAAAATATTCGATAAAGATTACTGCATTCCCTAATGCTTTAAATAATTATCAACAAATTTTATCCCTTCCAATTTATGCAAGTTTATCAGATGAAGAGGTTAACTATGTTTGTGACCAAATTATTGATGTTGCATCTGAATGGATATAGTTTAAAGTGAATTCAAAACTTCACTTATGGATAGAAGATTATCTCTTCTTTCCAAACTTTTTACAAAAAGTTATATCTTTTTTTCTTATTCCCTTTACTTTTCTTTACATGCTAATAATACTTACAAAAAGAGCAATGGCTAAACCAATAGAGTTTGGAATACCTATAATTTCTGTGGGAAATATTATAGTTGGTGGTAGTGGTAAAACACCAGTTGCTATAAAGTTAGCTTCAAAATATGAAAACTCATGTATTATTTTAAGAGGTTATGGACGTCAATCAAAAGGTCTTTTTGTAATTTCACATAATAATAAAATATTAGAAGATGTTAATGTTAGTGGTGATGAAGCTATGCTATTAGCTAAAGCGTTGCCAAATAGTACAGTAATCGTAAGTGAAGATAGAGTAAAAGCTATTTTAAAAGCCAAAGAGTTAGCTTGTAAAATAGTTTTTTTAGATGATGGTTTTTCAAAATATCATATTTCAAAATTCAATATACTTTTAAGACCGAAAAATGAACCTGAGAATATTTTTTGCTTACCAAGTGGTGGATATAGAGAGCCAAAAGGTTTTTATGCACAAGCTGATATTGAATTAAAAGAGAACAAAGATTTTAAAAGAATTATTACTTTTAAAAAAGATTCAAAAAAGATAGAAATCTTACCTAATAAACTTGTTTTATTAACTGCAATATCTAAGCCAAAAAGACTTTTAGAGTTTTTACCAAAAAATACTAAGATGGTAAGCTTTCCTGATCATCATAATTTTACGATTGAAGAGATTAATAGTATTAAAAAACAGTATAAAGATTATAGTTTTATTACTACATCAAAAGACTTGGTAAAATTAGATAGATATAGTTTAGATAATTTATATTTAATGAATTTAGAAATCGAGTTTAATGATGTAGATTTTACATTAATGGACGAATATATTAATAGTTTTAAGGAAAAATAATGGAATTAATTGGTGGATTATTTAGTTTAGTATTTTTACTATTTGGATTTGTACTGTTTATCTATGTTCTCATAGATATTTTAAGGAATGAGTTTACAGGATATAATAAAATTATATGGATTGTAGTTCTTTTATGCTTGCCAGTACTTGGTGCAATTTTGTATTTAGTATTTGGACGGTCTCAAAGAGTAAAGTAAACTAAATAAAATTAAGTAAGTTTTTTTATATTCAACATTAATGTCCTTTAATAGAGAAAGATAATCCAAGCTTAACCTGGATTATCTTTTTAATAATAAATTAATTGAAACAGTTCCTTTTGAAGAATAATTGTTCCTATATCAAAAGTTTCACCTATGTAACCAGCAGGAATAGAATTCGCAGAGATAGTACTTACGTATGTATATTCTCCTTGAGTAAATTTTATTGAAATACCTCTAGCTTCATTAATTGGGATTTCATAACCAACTTGAGTAATATTAGAACCTGTTCCATACTTATACTGATTATTAACTATTATAGTTGAACGTAAATCAGATGTATCATAATAATTCCCCTCGTTGTCTTTTATTAAAAAATTAGCTTTTATATTAATTGTTCTTTGTAAACTTTCATCATAATCTATAACTATATCTTCTGATAATGTTCTTACTTCATTTACTGCTAATGCAGTTTGCTCAACAGTTGTAAAATATAATTGATGTTGCGCTTGAATCTTAAAATCAGAGCCCGCTGTAAGATTTATCTCAAACTCACCATTTGAGTTAGGCCATCCAACTCTATAAAAGCCTAAACTTGGACCATATGCCTTCACAGCTCTACCTGAAAGAGGATTACCATTAATATCTACAATTCTGCCCTTAATAGTTGCATTTGGTTGGACTGGATAATCTAGATTCCATGGTGTAAAATGAGAAACTGTTCCAGTATATATTTGTGTATTGATATCATAAGTAGCTAACCCTTCTTCAATCCAGTCACCTTTTTCAGTATCATAGTACCATAATGGAATAGATTCATAATTATGATTTAATCCTTTAATTGATGGATAAGTAAGAGTTGCTAATGCTCCATCTTTTAGATTTAATTTATTCCCTAAATCATCTTTCAATTCAATATTAAAAAACCCATATGAAATAAGTAAAGTACTACTTCCGTCTGTTCTTGTTCCTTCATATCTACCAGGGAAAGAAACTTGACCTGCATAACTTGAAGGATGATTAAATGTAGCTTCAATTGTAATATTACCACTATAATCATTTCCATTAGAATCTACAAATGAATTAGCAGTAAAACTTACATTTGCATTTTTAACATCAATACTTTTATCTATTGTTGAATCAAATGTAGTTACTACATCATATTCTACTAAAATAAAATCCAATTTAGAATTTTCATCTTTTTTTACATTGATTACATTTGCATTTTGCGCGTACCCATCTTTTTCAACTGTAACAGGAATATTATCACCTATTGCGATATTTGTAATAGTATACTTACCTTCTGCATCACTTTTAATAGTTTGTGAACCTATTATTATAGATGCATCAGTAAGAATATTCCCGCTTATATCTTTGATACTACCTGAGATAGAACCATATTCTGTAATAACTTCTGGTTTATCTGATAACAAAACTACATCATATGTAAATATTTTATTTAAATACGAGTATGATATTAAAGTAGTATTTTCTGATGTTATATATCCATTTTGTGATACAGTAAACTTAGTTTTTTGTGTAATTGGTAAATCTACATTTAATGTGTAATTACCTTTCTGATTTGTAGTAACTTCAAATGCTTTGTCATCATATGATAACATAACATTTGCACCTGCTATTGTTTGACCTTCACCTGAAGTAACTTTTCCTTTTACTGTTGTATTTATTGTACAACCAGCAAAAAAGAATATTGTAAGAAAAACTAAAATTAGTTTTTGTATATAATTTTTCATATATTTCCTTGTAGATAATTAAAAAAGATAATGTACCTAATTATTACTTAATTTATATGAACAACTTAATATACGTGAAGAAATAGAGAATAAATAGGTAAAACTTTACCTATTTATTTTACGATGTGTCCTACAAATTTAGACATATTATTTAAGATCTTTTCACCTCTTCTAAAACCTAATCCAGCTGCTTCATAGGCATAGAAAACTCCAGCTTGATATGAATTCCCTAAACTATCAGTAGGAAGTTCTACATACTCTTGATAGATAGCTTTATGACCTTCATAATCACCTTGAGTTTCCACATCAACACTTCCATCTTCATTTAAAATTTTTGTATTAGCACCTTCTCGTCCAAAACATCTTTTTTCAACTTGTTTTTTACCCTCTAATGGCTCAAAAGATGTTTCTAAAAGTAGTGGGTGATTTGGATATAAATCCCAAAGTATTTTCATGAAACCTTTTGATTGGAACATTAAAGTATATGCAGGATTAAAAATAATTCCTTTTTTCTCTTTGATAATTTCAGTTAAAATAAGAGCTAACTCACCCTCATCAATACCAATATCTTCCCAAGGAATAAGTTTAAACCAAAACTCATATAACTCGTCATCTTTGAAAATTCCTTCATCGCTGAAGTTTACTTTATCAATAAATTCAAAATCAGTGTTAAATCCAGCTTCAGTTGCAATATGCTGAAGAAGTTTTGTTGTATTTTCATCTTCACTTGAACCACTAATAGATGTAAATAGTATTTTCCAACCTAACTCTTTGTAATACTCTTCAAACTTTTCTATTTCACTATCAAGAGTGATTATTCTTTTAAAATTATCTTTTAATGCATCATATAAATTATTAAACTGGCTAGCTTCATCTAATCCATTTGCTTTTAACATAGCCCATTGTATTATTGCTGTTTCAAAAAGTGATGTTGGAGTATCAGCATTAAACTCTATTAGTTTTATTGGTTTTCCATCGATTCCACCAGCTAAATCAAATCTTGAATATAAGTGCCAATGAACATCATTTTCCCAAGACTCTTTAATAAGATCAACTAAGTTAAAAGGAATATTTATTTCATGAAACAAATCATTTTCAATAACATGCTCACCAGCTTCACAAAACATATCATAAAGTTCGTTTGTAGCTTCATAAAAAGCGTTTGCTTCATCTTCACTAATTTGAACTACTTCATTTGCCACATAAGATGTATTATCTTCATCTGTATGCCATACAAAGCCAATTGACTCTAAGTATTCATCAGTTAATGGATTTAATTTTAATAGTTCCATAATTACCCACCAAAAAATGAGCTTCTAGAAGAACTAGAAGATGATTTTTTACCAAAAAAACCACTACTTTTAGAAGCAGAAGATTTAGTAGAAGAACTTTTTGCTTTACTAAAAGAATTTTGAGATCTACTATAAGTTTGTGGTGATTTATATTGTGTTTTTCTTTGATTTTGATAGTTTTGATTGTTGAATAATTTATTTCCTAACCACGATCCAATCATAGCTCCAGCAATTGATGATAATAAAACTCCACCAAGTCCCATTCCACCATTAGACATTTCTGGATTTGTAAGTGCTGAAGTTCCATTATCAATTTTTGCTTCTTCTTCTTTTACTAGTTTTTGAATTTCTGCTTCAGTTAAGATTCTTTCACTTCTATCTGGTTTTCTTAAAACAACTGTAGTTTTTGAAGCAGGGAACTCATCTGCAATTTTGTATTGACCATCAACTGATTCTTCAACAATTACAAATGCACCTTGTTTTTGACTAGCTTGTGTAAAAGCATCACTTTGACCTTGTTGTTGGTTATTTGAGCCTTTATTATCACAACCTACTAACCCTGTAACTAATATGGCACCAAGTCCACCTACCATAGCATAATCAGATATTTTTTTAATATGACTTTTCTTTTTCAAACTCTTTCCTTTTCATATTCTATTACGTATTATTTCAAATTTTTGTTATATTACTAAAGTGTAGCTATAAAAAAGATGAAAGAGCTAATTTATAGATCTAGAGGTTCTATTTTTACCATTATTTTTAGAGTAATACATTAAATCATCTGCTCTTTTAAAAATAGTATCTTCATCATCATTTTCAATAACTTCAGTTACTCCAATACTTACTGTAGTTTTTATATTATCAAGTATCCTACTTTGTTCAATCATTTTTCTAATATGTTCAGTTGATATATAGGCTTCTTTTAGAACATTTTTAGGATAAATAATGACAAACTCTTCACCACCAACCCTAAAAAGCATATCTGTATTTCTAATATGTTTTTTTATAATATTACAGATGTTTATTAAAACTTTATCTCCAACATCATGACCATAAGTGTCATTTATATTCTTAAAATCATCTATGTCTAACATAGCAATACAAAAAATACTATCATATCTTCTGTACATTTCTATTTTTTCAACTAATCTTTCGTTAAAAAGCTTTCTATTGTATGTTTTTGTTAAATCATCAATAGTAGCTTGTTCTTCAAGTTTTTTCTGAATTTCATAAAGATCTGTAATATCTCTACTTACTCCAAGTATTCCTATTCCAGAGCTTGAACTATATTTAAATGGCATCTTTTTAGTTTGAAAAAGTCTTAATTTTCCATCTATATTTAACCATTCATCATTAACTAAAAGTTTATTTTTATCTAATACATTTAAATCATGAGTTCGAAATAAATTTGCAGTTTCTTTATCAAATACTTCAAAGTCATCTTTTCCCATTAACACTTCTTTAGGTAACTCTACAAATTTTTCAAAAACTTTATTACATCCTATATATCTAAGTTTTTTGTCTTTATAAAAAATTAAATCATCACTTGAATTTAATACAGAAGAAAGTAGTTCTCTTTTGTTATAAATTTGTTTTGTAGAATATAGAATTACTAAAAATATTGTCAAGGTAAACATAATAAACATTAAAACTAGAATTTGTTGTTCTTTTGAAAGCTCAAAAATTAATGTTTTATGATTATTCTCTTCATAAATAAAATCATCAAAATCTAAATCACTTTTAGTCAATCCTAAAACTTTAAATGTATCTAAAATACTTTGTAGTTTTTTTTCATCTAAAGTACCAATTTCTTTATCATTTTTGTCAATAGCTAATTTTTCTAATAAATCAGCTTCTTTTTTTAAACTTAATAGAGTTTTATTTTGAGTATTGTATTTATCAAAAATTAATTGAGCAGTTTGAATTTTGTTTTTAAATGCATACTCCCAACCTTTTATTGTTGCTTTATAAAAATCTAATGTTGTCGTAGGATTTTCTTTTATGAATTTTGATGAAGTAAATAAAATGTCACTATAAAAATCAAACCCAAAATTTTTTGGATGAAAGATATTATATCTAATACCTTTTTGTTCTAATTTAACCGGTTCATTTGAGATATAGCTTGCCATTAAATCAGTTTTTTTATTTATTAAATCATCTATATTAAAGCTATGTGTTAAAACTTCTAAGTCGTTATATTTAATATTATTAGCATGAAGCATAGCTGTAATTGATGCTGTATATTCAGCATCTGGAGTTATCATAATCTTTTTATTTTTAAAATCATCAATAGATTTAATATTCTCAATATCTGTTGTAAGTAACATCAATGGGGAACTTTGATATATTGCTGCAATTGCTATAATATCGTCTCCATTAATTTTATTTAATAGAAGTGATGAACGACCAACTGCAAAATCTGCTTTACCTTCTTTTACTAAATTTACTAACTCTTTTTTAGTTTTAAGCTCATTTATTGTTACATTTAAACCTACATTTTTGTAAAAGCCTTTTTCTTTTGCTACATAATATCCAGCAAATTGAAATTGGTTTAGCCAATTTAATTGCAGTACTATATTTTTCTTTTCTTGAGCAAATAAAGAATTAATAATCAGAAGAAATATAAATACTACTTTAGTCATATTTAGCCTTTTTAGGTCTTATTAGAAATATTGTAGCATAAAGTTTGAGAATTTCAATTTAATAAATTAAACAAAAAATAACTTATTAATGTACTAAGTAAAAAGTGCAGATTCAATACACTTGGAGAGAGCTAGTGAATCTACACATAAAATTATAAATAAAACTCACTTAAATATAACTTTTAATAATAGGATATTTATAATTTAATATTATATATTATCTATCTATACAAGTTTTTAAATCTTCCATACATATTTGCTTACTCCCATCACTAGAAGTTTTAGTTACTAATCTAATCCCCGGTTCAAGAGTTTTATTTTGTAGTTTATAATATGCTTCAAAGTAAGGAATAGGGGACCATATTGAATTTACATCTCTTTGTCCATCTTTTGTGTTTCTAATTTGAAAAGGAAATGTTTCACCAGTACAAAGTTTTTCTACAAGTCCTGAGTATTTTCCAGTTGTATATCTATATAAAGTACTTTTGTCACCTTTTGTAACTTTAAATATCGCATCTAAGTTTGTATAACTTGAATTTGACCCATTTGCAATATATTCAGCATATTCAATTTCTTGAGCAAACAAACTTGAGATTATTGATGTAAGAAAAAGTGTAGAGAAAATAGTTTTTTTCATTTTATTCCTTTGAGTTTTTTGTATTATAGAATAAAAATATAACTTAACTATAGCATCGAAAAGACTAATAAATTTTTATGTGGGGAAATAACTCGTTGTCAAAATCTATATTATGTTCACTTAAAAAGTCAGTTATACTGATATGCTCACGAATAACTAAAGAGCTAGAGTGTCCACTTTTAACTTTAAATATTTTCTCTTTCGTATCAAATTCATAATATCTATTTTTATAATAAATATGTTCTAAATTCTCTTTTATTTCATTCTTTTCATATATAGTTGAAAATTTACAAGTATTATCTTTAACTTTAATAATATTATAAAGCTCTAAAAGATCAAAAGGCTTTAAAAGACATCTTATATTATGAGTTGTTTTACAATATTTGCAAGTTTTTAGTTTTTCTGAAGTTACTCTTTCAATATAATTTATAGTCTTTTGATTAGGGTTTATTTGAATAATTTTAGTAAAAACTTCAAGGGAGTTTTTATGTGTTGAATCAACTATAAGAAAATCATATCTATCTTTTTGATACTCTTTAATTGGATTATCAAATAACATTCCATTTACTATATCAATTTTAATAAATAAGTTTTTTAACAATTCAATTTGATTACTAATACTATTTTGATTATCTAATATAAAAAACTTCATAATCTAATTTTACTCTTGAAATGTCTCAAAAATGACTCATTTTAATAAATAATGAAAAAGACATTGATATAAAAAGTATCAATATTTAAAATTTGTAAGATCTTAGAATTAAATATGGATTTTTTACGATAATTTAAAAGTTATAGGGTAATTTATATTTTTGAATAAATTTCAAAATTAAAAAATAATTATAGAATTTTATTAAGTTTTTTAAGAAAAAAGGAGTTTATACTCCTTTTAATCCTTTTCTCATAGCTTCTACTAGTTTTTCATCAGCTTTATGACCCGTAAATAATTCGAACGCCAAGACACCTTGATATAAAAGCATATCTTCACCATCTTTTATCTCACATTTTTTTTCTTTAGCTAACGCTAAAAATGGTGTGATTTTTCCATAAACACAATCAAAAGCAGAAGAGGCTTTATCTAAAACTTTGTTTAAAAGCTCATCTGGAGCTGGTAAATAATCATCTTTTAATCCAGCACTTGTAGAGTTTACTACTAAATCAAAATCTTGCACTTCAAAACTATCCCAAGTAGAACATTTTATGTTTTCATTTTTAAAAAATTCTAGTTTTCCTTCACTTCTATTTAATACAGTTACATTTATATTACTTTCTTGTAAGGCTAGAGCAATTGCTTTTGCTGTACCTCCTGCACCTAGAAGTAATACATTTTTAACAACTCCAAAAGATTCAATAGCTTTTAAAAATCCAGGAGCATCAGTATTGTATGCTATTACTTTTCCATTTTCATTTATATATGTATTTACCGCATGAATTTTATTTGCTAATCCTCTTACTTCATCTGCATTTTCATATGCAAACTCTTTGTGTGGTACAGTTATATTAGCTCCACTAAAACCTTTATTTAAAAATACTTCTTTAATAGTACTTCCATCTTCTAGCTGAAATTTATCATAATTACCATCAAATTTTAAGTGATTTAGTCCTGCATTTTGCATTTGAGGTGATTTTGAATGTGCTACTGGATTTCCAAATAATACAAATTCTTTACTCATTTATTTCCTTTTATTTTTTTGCTATTAAGTTAAATAAGGGATACTCTTTGTCATTTCTTTCATGAATATAAACAGTATCACAAGAGATGATTTCAAAACCTATATTTTCAAAGATTTTTTTGACATCTTCTTTTGCATATCCAAAGTGCTCAACTCCGTCATTTTTGTGTTTTGCATGAAAAGTACCATCTTCTTTTTCTAAGTCATTTATACAAACAACTCCACCTTTTACTAAACACTCATATGCTTTTTTAGCAAACATATTTGTATCTTTAATATGGTGCATAGTCATAGAAGAAATAAATAAATCAAATGTATCTTTTTGTATTTCATCTTCATTCATATTGTGTTTTATTGCTTTGATATTATCAAAGTCTAACTCTTTTGCTTTTTCATTAAATCTGCTTACCATACCATCTGAATAATCCATACCAAGTACAGAGTTTGTCTTAGTCTTTAATGAGTATGAAATAAATCCAGTCCCACATCCATAGTCTAGTATTTTTGCATCATTTTTCAGTGTTATGTATTTTTCTAAATTATCTACACAAGCATTTGAACTATCAATACTTGATTGCTTTTGATCCCAAGTTTTTGCTGCTTCATCAAATCTATTCAAATCTTTTCCTTAAGAATATTTTGCTAAATTATATCAAAAAGCTATAAAGATGAAATTATGAATCAAATAAAATATTATTTTAGTACTACACAAGATGGAAACTTAGCATATCATGTAAATGATATAAAAGAGAATGTTGATAAAAATAGAGAACAATTAGCTCAAAAAGTAGGCTATGAAGCCAAAAAATTAGTGTATATGAACCAAGTTCATGGAAATAATGTTCAAATAGTCACAAAAGAATCTTCAAAATTAATAGATAATTGTGATGGAATAATTACAACTGAAAAAAATTTGCCACTTATGGTTATGGTCGCAGATTGTATCCCAATACTATTTTTTGATGAAATAAAAGGTGTGATTGCAGCAGTTCATGCAGGTAGAAACTCTACTTTTCAAAAAATTGCTCAAATTACTGCAAATAAAATGATTGAAGAATTAGATTGTCAAGCCCAAAATATTAAAGTGATTATGGGACCTAGTATTCATGCATGTTGTTATGAAGTTAGTGATGAATTATTACAAATTGTAAAAACTACTTTTGGACAAGAATTTTGTATTGGACAAAATATTGATTTACACAAAATAAATATAAAACTCCTTGAAGAAGTTGGAATAAATCATATTAGGGTATCTGAAATTTGTACTAAATGTGCAGATGAACCATTTTACTCTTTTAGAAAAGATAAAAATACTGGTAGATTTGCAGGAGTTATTATTCAAAATTAGAATTAAATTATGTAAGTAAAATATACAACTTACAAAAACCTTATAAAATATTAATTTTCTTTAAATTTATTAAATTAAGTTTCTTTTTGTTACTATTTAACGATTTTCTCAAAAATTAGGTAATTATAAAGGATAAAAATGAGTACTCAAGTAACGAATTTAGATTCATTGAAATTAGAGGCGTTAGACTATCACAAATTTCCAACCCCTGGAAAAGTTGCTATTGAAACAACTACAAGATTAGATTCTCAAAGAGATTTAGCACTGGCTTACTCACCTGGTGTTGCATATCCTTGTGAAGAAATTGAAAAAAATCCAGAAACAGCATTTGATTATACTGCAAAAAGAAACCTTGTAGCTGTTATATCAAATGGTACAGCAGTATTAGGATTAGGTAATATTGGAGCTTTAGCTTCTAAACCAGTTATGGAAGGAAAAGCTGTATTATTTAAGAAGTTTGCAGGTGTTGATTCTTTTGATATTGAAGTAGATCAAACTGATGTTGATGAGTTTTGTAAAACTGTTAAAGCTATTGCTCCAACTTTTGGTGGAATTAATCTTGAAGATATAAAAGCACCTGAGTGTTTCGAAATCGAAAAAAGACTTGTAGAAGAGTTAGATATTCCAGTTATGCACGATGATCAACATGGAACTGCGATTATTACAACAGCTGCACTTATGAATGCAGCTGAAATGATGAATAAAAAACCAGAAGATTTAAAAGTAGTAGTTGTTGGAGCAGGAGCTTCTGCTATTGCATGTTCAACTATGTATAAAGAGTATGGTGTTAAAAATTTAATCATGTGTGATTCAAAAGGTGTTATTCATTCAAAAAGAAATGATTTAAATGAATATAAACAAAAATTCATAAACGATACTTGCAGTACTATGGAAGAGGCATTCACAGATGCTGATATGGTTTTAGGATTATCTAGACCTGGAACTTTTACAAAAGAGCATATTGCACTTATGACTGAAGAACCTATTGTATTTACTCTTGCAAACCCAACTCCAGAGCTTTTTCCCCAGGAAGTTAGAGAAGTTAAACCAAAAGCTATTATAGGAACAGGAAGATCTGATTTTCCTAATCAAGTAAATAATGTACTTGGATTCCCATTTATTTTTAGAGGTGCATTAGATGTACAAGCTACAAAAATTAATATGCATATGAAAATGTCTGCAGCAAAAGGAATTGCAGCACTTGCAAAAGAACCTTTAACAAATGACTTAAAAGTATTGTTTGGAGATATATCTTATGGAAGAGAGTATATTATTCCAACACCATTTGACAAAAGACTCCTAACTGTAGTATCAGCAGCAGTAGCCCTTGGTGCAGTTGAGAGTGGAGTTGCTAAAATAACTGAATTTGATGTGGAAGCATACAAAGAAAAATTATCTACACTAATATAAAATAATCTATTAAACTATAAAATGGTATTATTCAAGCTTTAAATTTAAGCTTGAATGATATAGGACGAAAATGGAAGAGTATATACTTTTAATAGATACTGAAGACGCAAAAGGACTTGTTTATAACATCTCAAAAGTTCTTTTTGCAAATAACTTAAACATTGAACAAAATGCTGAATATGTTGACCCTGAGACAAAGAAATTTTTTATGAGAAGTATTGTTTCTGGTAAAGTTTCAGCAAATATTTTATTAAAAGAATTAAAAGAAGTATTACCTCAAAGTGCTTCAATAAAACTAACAAAAAAAGAAAAAAAAGACGTTGTAATTTTAGCTACAAAAGAATCGCATGTTTTAGGTGATTTACTTATTAGATATGTAGCAGGTGAGTTAAATGCAAATATAAAAGCAGTAATTGCAAATCATGAAACACTAGGTGATCTTGTAGAAAAGTTTGATATACCATTTACTTGTATTAGTGCTGAGGGACTAAGTAGAGAAGAGCATGAAGATAAAATGATTGATAAAATCAATGAGTATGAACCAGAATTAATTGTTCTTGCAAAATATATGAGAATCTTAACTCCAAAATTTGTTAAGCAATACCCTAAAAAGGTTTTAAATATTCACCACTCATTCTTGCCTGCATTTATTGGAGCAAACCCATATAAACAAGCACATGATAGAGGTGTTAAAATTATTGGGGCAACAGCACATTATGTAACTGATGATTTAGATGAAGGTCCAATTATCTATCAAGATGTAGTAAGAGTAGATCATAGTTATTCTTGGCAAGAGATGAGAAATGCTGGTAGAAATGTAGAAAAAATAGTACTTTCAAATGCTTTTGAACTTTTACTTGCTGATCGAGTATTTGTTCACGGAAATAAAACGGTAATCTTATAATGTTTAATATAGTTTTACACGAACCAAGAATACCTGGAAATGTTGGAACAATAGGAAGACTTGCTTTTGCACTAAACTGTACACTTCATCTAATAAAACCATATGGATTTGGTGAAATCACAGAAAAAGAAGTTAGACGTGCTGGATTAGATTATTGGTTTGATTTAGATGTTAGAGAGTATGAAAATATTGAAGACTTTTGGGCTAAAAACCCAATATCAAATAGACACTTTTTTGCTACAACAAAAACCAATAAAGTATACTTTGATGCAAAATTTGAGCCAAATGATTTTATTTATTTTGGTAGAGAAGATGCTGGACTTCCTGAAAGTATTATGAATAAAAATAGTGAAGGGTGTATAACAATTCCTATGACAAATGATGCTAGAAGCTTAAATATCGCTAACTCTGTATCAATAATTGCATATGAAGCGTTAAGACAAAATTTTAGTGAGTTTAAATAATGGCACAAAAAAGTATTGTAGTTGGTGGTTTTTCAAAAGAGCAAAGAGAAAAAGAGCTTGAAAAAGTAAAAACAAAATATACAAAAAAAGGCTACAAGTTTTTAAAATATATTGATAATGGAACTTTAAAATCAGTTGCAATTTTTGAAGTAAACGAAGGAATACTAAGAAAAGAAAAATCAGCACAGCTAATTGTTGCAGGAGTTGGTTTTATGGTTATTGCTACAATTTTATATTTTAAATCTTCTTAAAAAAAGGCTATGTAAACTCTTTAAACTGCTTATCATTTATAAATAATACATAAGCAATCTCAAGTAAATTCTCACAACGATTATGAATTGTTGTTGAGTCATTTATCAAAGATGTAGCCATTTTTGAAGTAATTAACTCATTTCTAATTAATTCATCTATTTTATCACTACTATGTATTTTAAACTTTTCAAGTAGTATTTTATGTTCTTTCAAAATAGTAGGTATTTTAACTTCTTCAAATCTATTTTCATTTATTTGATTTAAGTAAAGAATTGTTGTTATTAAAACTTTTTTTAGCCTTTTATACTCATCTTTAATATACTTATTTTTACTATTTAAATAGAAGTTCATGTTTCTTTGTATATCTCTTGTATCTTTTAAAACTTTAACAATACTATTTGATGTTGTTTTTAACTGCGTTACATACTCATTTTGTTCTTTTGTCATATGCTCTTGTGATAAAAGTGAAAACTCTATAATTTCACTATATAAGTTTTTTAAGTTGTTTTGATAAATATCATCTAAATTTGTATCTATTTTTTTTAGATCACTACTTAATATTTTATCAATATCTTCTATATGTTTTAAATCTTTTGTATGAACAGATAAGGCATGAAGTATTGCCTTTTGTGCTCTATCATACAAGTTTATAACCTCTTTTTGAATAGAAATCATCGCATTATATGGAAGTCTTAAATTTGATTTATTTAAAAAAAGAGGTCTAGACTCTTTTTTAACCTTATCATCACTTATTACATTTTTAGAAAACTTAACTATATAAGCTAAAAATGGAAATAAAATTACAATTCCTAAAAGATTAAATATTGTATGAAACAAAGCCAACTTCATAGTGTAATTATTCGAATCTATTGAAAGAATAGGTGCTAAAATATCAACAAAGTCTTTTAGGTGATAAATTAATAGTAAAGCTAAAGCACCAGTTGTTCCATTAAATACAAGGTGTGCAAAGGCTAATCTTTTACCATTTTGATTTGAGGTTAGGGCACCTAAGATTGCAGTTACTGTTGTACCAATATTTGCACCAATTGCAAGTGCTAAAGCATCAATATATAATATATTTTCTCCTGCTAGTGCAGTGATTACAATAGCCATTGCAGCACTGCTTGATTGTATTACAACTGTTATTATAATACCAATTAAAGTAAAAAGAATTAAACCTTGTATTCCTTCAATTGAGTATGAAGCTAAGTCAATAGAGTCTTTTAATGTATCAAATCCCTCTTTCATATAAGAAATTCCAAGGAAAATAAAGCCTAAGCCTAAAAGTATATTTCCAAGTCCAATATACACACTTTTTTTAGAAAACCTAAAAATCACTCCAAATATGATCAAAGGCATAGCGTATAATGAAATTTTAATATTTAATCCAAAAGATGAGACAATCCAAGCAGTTGTTGTACTACCTAAATTTGAACCAAAAAGTACTGCAATTGCTTGTGTTAGGGATATCAAACCAACAGATAAAAATGATATTATGATTACTGAAATCAAAGAGGAACTTTGAACTACAGAAGTTGATATAAAACCTGTTAATAGTGATTTATATTTATTGCTAGTAAATTTTTCTAATATCTCTTCTAATTTTCCACCAGAAAATTGTTTAAATCCATCTTCCATAAAATGCATTCCAATTAAAAAAATTGCAATACCTGATAAAATTATCTTTACATTTTCTTGAGAGATTACAAAAAATCCAAGTAACAATAATAACAATACAATAATTAGTTTTTTTGCCATATAAATCCAATTAACTTTTATTTAACTATTTAATATTATAATTAATTATAATTAAGAGATGGGATAAAACTTGTATAAAATATTACTTTTAGAAGATGATGAGCTATTTGCATCAACTGTTGAAGACTTTTTAGATGATGAAGGTTTTGAAGTTGATATTGCAAATGATGGTGAAGAGTGTTTAGAGTTAAATTATGAAAACAATTATGATTTATACATATTTGATATCAATGTTCCAAAAATAAGTGGCTTAGAGCTTTTAAAACAACTAAGAGACAGCAATGACCAAACTCCAACAATCTTTTTAACTTCGTATAAAGATAAAGACACTCTACATGATGCATTTTTAAAAGGTTGTGATGATTATCTTAAAAAACCTGTTGATTTAGAAGAGTTATTACTTAGAATAAAAGCTTTACTAAAAAGAAATAAAAAACAGTTTGAAGCAATAATACTAAGTGAAAACTTGATTTTTGAACCGAATTCAAAAAGAGTTTTAGAAGATGGAAAAGATTTAAATCTTCCAATAAAAGTATTACAATTAATAGAATTGTTAATAGAAAATAGGGGGGAAATAGTTACCAAAAATATGATTGTCTCAAAATTATGGAGTACTGGAGAAGAGTATAGTGAAGGCTCTATTAGGGTTTATATAAATCATATTAAAAAAATATTAGGTAAAGATTGCTTAAATAATATAAAAGGAATAGGATATAAAGTTGAATTCTAAAAAAAGAGAGTTTTTAATCTCTATATCTATAGTTTTTACTTTTACATTAATTATAGTTTTATATGTAAATTATGTTGCTATTTCAAGATTTGGTTTAAATCAAGAGAACTTTATATTTATTATTATTCCTTTGATACTTTTAGGTGTAGGAATATTTCTTAGTTTTGCAAACTCTATTTTAAAGCCTTTATTTAAAAGTGATGAAAAACTACAACAAAGTATAAAAGAAACAATCCATGAACTAAATATCCCTGTATCTACTATTAAAATGAATACACAAATGCTACAAAAATCTTTAAAAGATGAAAAGAGCTTAAAAAGATTAAAAAGAATTGAACAAGCAAATGAAAACTTATTAAAACTATATTCAAATATGGAGTATTCAATTAAAAAAGAGATTGATAAAATCGATAATCAAGAGTTTCATTTAGATGAGTTAATTGATAAATTAATTAATACTTTTGATGACATTAAAAAAGATACAATTATCAAAACTAATATTCCTCATGTAACGTTAAATACAGATTTAAATGGCTTTGAAAAAGCAATAAGTAATTTAATTTCAAATGCAATAAAATATAACTCACAGAAAGACCCTCTTGTAATTATTGAATATAAAGAGAATAATCTATGTATTTTTAATAGGGGTAAAAAAATAGATACAAAAAACCTATTTATAGTTTTTGATAAGTTCTTTCAAGTAAACCCTAATAATGATGGCTTTGGATTAGGTCTTGCTATGGTAAAAGAGTTTTGTGATAAAAATAAAATTACGATAAATATAGAAACCCTAGAAGACGGTAATCTTTTCAAGTTAGATCTAAAAAATATAACAACTTAACAGACAATTAACAAATAATTAATAAATGGTAATAGTATTAAATTAACTGATAATGATACATTAAATAATAGATTAGAGTTTTCAAAGCAAAATGATAATGGCAGAAACTACGCAAATACAACAACTTATGAGAAAGAGAACAGATATCAATTAACAACTCAATATAATCATATTGGTGAAGAGTTTATTTTTGATTCAAACTTAGCTTATGGTTATAGTGATACAGATGTAAATAGAGGAAGTGGCAAAGAAAGCACTGATTATAAACAATTAGAATTTAATAATTATTTTAGACATTATACAAGTGATAATAGTACAAATATTATAGGTGCTGGATATAAAAATGATAAGATTGATGTTTCAATGTACACAAAAAAAGCATCAAGAGATAATGTAAACTTACTTTTTCAAAATGAGTATAATTTTACTAATAACTTAATTTCAAATATTGGAATTAGATATGATAGGTTTAGTGACTTTGGAAATACTTTAAATCCAAAACTTTCATTAATGTACAACATATCTGACTTTAAGTTTAGATCTAGTTATGGTACATCATTTAAAGCCCCAAGTTTCACTAATATGTATAGTCATTTTACACGATCAGCAGGCCCAATAACTTATGAGTTTGCAGTTGGATATAATAAAAATAGTTTTGATTTTGAGATAATTTATCATAATTCAAAATTGAAAAATCTTATAAATTCTTATACAGTAAGTTATGATCCTATTACAAGAATAAACTATACTTCTTATAAAAATATAAATAGAGCAAGTATTGAAGGTCTTGAATTATCTTCTAGATATAATTTAAGTAATTCTTTAAATATTGGATTGGGATGGGAATATTTAAATACTAAAGATAAAACATCAGGTGAAAGATTAACAGGAAGTGCAAAAGATACAATTAAGTTAAATGTAATATATACATATAATAAATTAGATGCATTTTTTAATTTAAAAAGATATCAAAAATATTATGCTTCAAATGAAAGTAGAGTAAATACAAATAGTAATTATACAGTCGCTGATTTAAAATTAAATTATAAGTTTACAAAAAAATTAGATTTATTCTTAGGTATAGATAATATATTTAATAAAAAAATGCCTTATAATATGACTTCTAAAGGAACTCCAAATGATCCTGGACAAAGATATTATTATACTGGTATTGAATATACATTTTAGTGGTGCTTAAATGAAAAATATAGTTAATAAAAAAGGAAAAGATTTATTCTCTTTTTCTCTATTCAGATTTTTATTTAAAAATGAAATGTTCTTACTAATATTGAGATTATTTATTACATTTACATTCTTTTATGCAATATTTTTAGGATTTATTTATCCTATTAAAGAAGAAAATGCATTTACTACTGCATTGTTTTGGAGTCTTTTCTGGTCTTTTTTATGGTCTTATCTTTATCAACTTTAGGAAGAGTATTTTGTGGAATTTGTCCACATGGTTTTATTGGTAAATATCTTACAAAAATTGGTCTAAATAAAAAAATAAGTTTAAGACTAATAGCTTTTCCTTTTGCAAGTATTGTTGTCATTGCATATATGAGTCTTAACCTTTATACAGGATATGTATTTAAAACTTATGGAGCTAAAAAAGCAGTCATAATCATAGCTCTATAAATATAGAAGAACAAAAAAATTAACTCAAAATTAACAAAAATAAAATATACTCATTTTAATAAAAAGGAGTATATTTTATGGATATAGAAGTTTTAAAGCATTTAGTTGATTATGGTGTAATTGCATTATTAGTTTTTATGAGTTTTTTATCAGTTTGGTTTTTCATAGAAAGAATCTTTTTCTATAAAAAAATGGATATTAAATCTTATAAAAATAAAAAAGCATTAGATGTTGCTTTAACAAAACATCTTACAATCATAGGAACAATAGCTTCAAACTCTCCATATATTGGATTACTTGGAACTGTAATTGCAATTATGCTTACATTTATGACTATGAGTAGTGGAGATATTCAAGCTGCTAAGATTATGAGTTCTCTTGCCCTTGCACTAAAAGCTACTGCAGCTGGTTTAGTTGTTGCTATTATGTCTCAAATTTTTTATAATATTTTAGGAAGATATGCTGAAGTAAAAGAGAGTGAATATGAAGCTGAAGAAGTATGATTCAATAAATGTAATACCATTTATTGATGTATTACTAGTACTTTTAGCAATAGTTCTAATGACTTCTACTTTTATATCAAAAGGTATTATTCCTATATCTTTACCCCAAGGCAAAAATGCAGATGATATTAAAATCAATAAAGAAGTAATCATAGTAATAAAAGATAATGGAACTCTTTTTTGTAATAATAACATTCAAGGTTTATATAATATTGAAAAACATATTTTACAGTTTTCAAAAGAGACACCAATTCATATAAATAGCGATAAAAATGCAAAATTTGATACTTTTGTTAGTGTCTTAGACATGTTAAAAAAGAACGAATACTCAAATATATCAATTGTGACTAAAAAATGAAAAGATATTTAGGCTCTTTTTTTATAACTGCTTTTATCTATTTTGCTTTTGCAGGTGGGTTTTATTATCTTTATTCAACAACTGAAATAAAAAATAAAAAAGATGTATCTATAAAAAAAATATCTTTAAATCATGTAGAAATAAAAAGTGCCCCTAAAGAAGTACAAGAAGTTAAAAAAGAAATAATAAAACCAAAAGTTAAAAAAGAAAATAAAGTTATAAAACAAAAGATTAAGCCTATAAAGAAAAAGAAAATAGTAAAAAAAAGAAAACTAAAAACTAAAAAAACAGTAAAATCAAAACCAAAAAAAGTTCAAAAAACCATAAAGACTACTCAAGTACCAAATATAAATAAACCTGTAAAAATAGTAAAAAAACAAACTCCTGTCATAAAAAAAGATCCTAAAAAAGAGTTTTTAAAAAAGCACTTATCTGAAATTAGAGCTTTAATAAATAAAAATATCAAATATCCCAAAAGAGCAAGAAAACTAAATATTCAAGGAATAGTTTCTGTAAAGTTTAAGATTCTGAAAAATGGTAAATTAGGAGAAATACAAATTTTAAGTGGACATAAATTTTTAAAGAAATCTACAATTCAAGCTATCAAAAATGCTTCAATTAACTTTCCAAAAACTACAACAGACATAGATATAAAAATACCTATATCTTATAAACTTATATAATTAAACTAATTAAATCTTGAGTGTTTTTTTCTACTTGGAATTAAAACAGGAAGAATTAAACCTAGTAAAAGACCAGCTCCAGCTACCATACCACCATAAGTAAACCATGTAATCAATAGTTCATTTTTTTCTTTATCAAGTAAATTATTTAAAGATTTATTTTCTTCTTTTATTTTTTGTAGTTCAGCACTTAAATTAGCATTTGTTGTTTGTAGTTCTTGAACTTTATTTATATTTAAGCTTAAGTTTTCTTCTAGACTTGCTTTATCTTCATTAGCTCTATCTTCAAAAGTACGTAGTTTTTCGTCTATTTGATTATATTGAACTTTTAAAGTTTCCAATTGTTCTTTTAATCCTGGTTGATTTGAAACATATTTTGAGTTCATCCAAACTGTTCGTCCTTTTGAATCTCTTATTTGTGTAAACCCATTGCTTCTATTTAACACAGTAATTTTTTGTCCAGCATTAACAACACCTAAAATTTTATATTTATTACCTGGACCTGAATGAGTATAGGTAAATAAATCATTTGAAACATAATTTGCTGCAAATGCTGTAGAGCTAAGAGTTAGTATAGATAAAGCAAAAGTAATTTTCTTCTTAATCATATATTATGTCCTTTACGTTTAGAAATTTCAATTAATAATTAATAATTTTATTATAACTTATTAATTTGTTACTAACCTTATGCTATTTTAGAACATCACTGAAAAATAAGATAGGTTGTGAAATAAACTATGAATAAACTAAATAAAATACTATTATTTTTGATTTTTTCACTAATTTTTATACATGCAGATGAAAATAACTACAAAATATATTCTAATGTAAAAGAAATACCACCAAAAAAAGCAGCCTTAGTTTTAGGTACATCAAAATATATTAAAAAAGGTAAGCAAAACTACTTTTATAAATATAGAATTGATGCTGCTGTAAAATTATGGAAAGCAAATAAGATAAAAGCAATTGTAGTATCAGGGGATAAAAGTGAATACTATGATGAAGTTACAACTATGTACAAAGACTTAATCAAAAGAGGTATTCCTTCTAAATATATAACTAAAGATTATCACGGTCATAGAACTTTTGATTCTATTGTTAGAGCAAAAGAAATTTTTGATTTAGATAATTATATAATCATTACTCAAGAGTTTCATTTAAAAAGAGCTTTATATATTGCAAAAAGTAAGAAACAAAAAGCCATAGGATTTACTGCAAAAAGTATAAAAGGAACTAAAAGCTTAGAAAAGATGCAAGCTAGAGAAAAACTTGCAATGATTAAAGCCTATTTGGATTTAAATATATTAAATACAAAACCCAAAGTTTTAGGCAAAAAAATAAAAGTAACTTATCGTAAATAGCTTTTACGTTATACAATTATCTTTTTTTGTTTGTTGTAAAGAAGAGAATACTTCATTAATAGCAGTGTCAATATTTAATGTTTCACTTAACATATTATCACTATTTTCACTTGCATTGTCATTTATAATACATTGCACTCCATCATGAACTTTTAAATGAGCTTCTTTTAATTTATTCCAATTGGAAGTTTTTGTAAATATTTCACCATTAGATTCTTGTTGAATTATCCATTTCCCTAAATTACACTCTTTTTCATTTTTAACTGTCCACGTTTTCTTTGAATCTAATTGTTTAAAGTTACTATCTTTAAAATTAATATGATCAAGTTTTAAACTATTTAGAGTTAACATCATATCAATATCACATATTTGTTTTTCAGACCCTTCTATATAGCTAGTATTTTCAACAACATTAACAAGTTTTTTAGCAAGTGATTCTATTTGTATACTTTGATTACTGATTTGTGAAGCTGCTGAAGCATTTTGTTGTGTTGCTTGGTCTAATTGAGCTACAGCATCATTTATTTGCTCAATAGCACTTTTTTGTTCTTTTGATGCATTAGATACCTCATCAATAATACTAATTTGACTAGATATATTTTTATTTAAAACACTATAACCATTTATCATCTCTTCTGCTATATCTTTACCTTCATTAGCTCTTGATTTAGCCTTTTGAACAATATCATTTATATCTTTTGCAGCTTCAGCACTTCTACTTGCTAGGTTTCTAACTTCTTGAGCAACAACAGCAAATCCTTTTCCAGCTTCCCCTGCAGTTGCAGCTTCAACTGCTGCATTTAATGATAAAATATTTGTTTGAAATGCAATTTGATCAATAATGGTAGTTGCTTCTTCTATTTGTGAAACTTCATTATTAATACTATTCATTGAAACAACTGTATTTTTTGCTAATTCTTCACCTTTTGATGCTGAAGAGTTAACTTCATAAGATAGTTGAGACATTTTATTAGTATTTTCACTATTATTAATAATAGTACTTGTAACTTCTTCTAAGGCTGCTGCTGTTTCTTCTAAGTTTGCTGCTTGCTGGTTTGAAGATGATGCTAAGTTGTTTGAAGCAACTGTCAAATCAGAAACTTCTTTATGTAATTCCTGTGAAGTAACATCTAATAAAGCTAATATTTCAGAAACTGTTTCACCTAATGCTCTTACACCTAATACAATAGAACCCATCTTTCCGCTAAGATTTTTTGTATCTATTTTATGATTAAAATTAGAGTTACCATATTGTATTAAAGTTTGAATACCTCTATCTGCAAATTCTGCATTAGTTAATAATGCGCTATTTAGTGTCTCTTTAATTTTGTTTAATTTTTCATTCTCACTATTAGATTTAACACTAATTCCATAAAAACCTTTTTCGAACTTTTTTAAAACATCATTAATTTAATCAATTAATATATTTTCATTCTCTTGAGCTGACTCTAACTCTTTTATTCTATTTTTTAAAACTAAAATCTCTTCATCTTTTTTCTTGTTTTGAAAAAACATCAATACTCCTATTCATAAAACTAAATTATTTTTTAAATATTAGTTAATAATATTTTACCATAAAAATTATTATAATTTAAATATTATGAGATTGTATAAGGATATCATAGCCTAAATATATCATTTATAGGCTATTTGGAGTAAATAATCAAAACAATGCAAAAATAACTATTTATTATTTATTAAATAGTCAAAATATTCATTTCTAGTTATTTCATAAGCACCTAAGCTTTGTAGATGTTCATTATGAACTTGACAATCAATTAATTCAATTTCATTTTCTTCGCACCATTTACATAAATGATAAAATGCAACTTTAGAAGCATCACTGACTTTTGAAAACATACTCTCTCCACAAAATACTTTATCATGTATCAATATTCCATATAAGCCACCGACTAATTCATCGTTTAAAAAACACTCTATACTATGTGCATATCCTAGGTGATGAAGGTTTGAATAAGCTATTATAAAATTATCATCTATCCATGTATCATCTTCATGTTTTCTTTTTATCTGTCCACACTCTTTTATTACATCAGAAAACCTAGTATTAGATTTTATTTCAAAGCCTTTATTTTTGATAGATTTTTTTAAGCTTTTAGATATTTTCATTTCATTTGGTTTTAAAACCATTCGTTCTTGTGGTGAGAACCAATGTATATGATTATAATCATCAATAAACCATGGAAAAATTCCATTTTCATATGCGTTTATTAATCTTTGAGGATGAAAATCCCCTCCAACTGCAACTAAATCATCATCCATCATATTTAATGTAGGGAAACTATAATTATCTAAATCAAGTAAGTAAATTTTGTGTTCATTATCAATTAATTCCATAAAAAGAAGATACCAAATTTTAACTAAAAAGATGTTAGTATCACAAAAAAATTAAAGTGAATAATACATGTTAAAAAGAGTTGATGCATTACTTTCTCAATTAGGTTATTGTACAAGAAAACAAGCAAATAGATTTTTAAGAGAAAATGAACTTACACATAAACAAGAAGCAGTTAGAAATCCTGCATTAAAAGTTAAACATAGTGATTTAAAATTAAACAATGAACCATTAGATCCTATAAGTATTACTATTCTTATGAATAAACCACAAAGAACTATTTGCTCCCATGATGATGCAGGAGCATTAATATATAATCTTCTTCCACCAAGATGGTTACATCGAAATCCTAAAATATCAACCGTAGGAAGACTTGATGTTGATACAACAGGAGCAATATTATTAACTGATGATGGAAAATTAAACCATAGACTTACAAGTCCAAGAAGTAATATTCCAAAAATCTATGAAGCAACTTTAGCCCAAGCTTTAAATGGTGAAGAAAAAGAGATATTTGCAAGTGGTAATTTAGTATTAAAAGGTGAAGATAAACCACTATTACCTGCAAAACTTGAAGTTATTAGTGATACCTTAGTAAGATTAGAAATAGTTGAAGGTAAGTATCATCAAGTAAAAAGAATGTTTGCAGCTGTTGGAAACAAAGTAATAAAACTTCATAGAGTTAGTTTTGGAGAATTTAGTGTTGAAGATTTAGAAGAGGGTGAGTATAAGTTTATTGATATAAACTAACACTCGTCTTTTTTATTTATTGTCCAATCTTTATATTTAGGATTAGATTTCATTTCATCTATTTCTTTTTGAGTTAAATCCATATATTTCATCTCTTTCCCATCAAATATAATACATGAAAATCTTTCTTCTTTTTTGAATAATTCTTTTATTTTGTTAAACACTTATAGACCTATTTAAATTTATCAAAGATTCTTTTTTCTAATTGTGCTACTGTTTCAATAGCATCTTCTTCATGGTTTGAAAAACCCCAGTTTACAAGAACTGAATCAACTCCTGCATTAGTTGCAGCCATTATATCTTTATGTGAATCTCCAATTAATTGAGCTTTTTCTTTTTGAATACTATGCTTATGTAAAATTTTATTTACCATTTCTGGATGTGGTTTTGGATTTAATACACTATCGTAACCTAAAATTGTAGAAAAATATTTACCTAGGCCTACATGATTTAACATTTTATGTGCATAATCAGAATTTGCATTTGTAGCAACGGCTAAAGTAAAGTTATCACTTTTTAAATCTTTAATAAGTTTTGAAATACCTTCATAAACTACTAAATCAGTTAAGCAATGAATATTATAGTACTCTTCAAATAATTCTTTTTGTTGTTGAGTAAAGTCTTTTGTTCCATAAAAAAACTCTGCAGCATTAATATGCGGGTCATTTACTTTTTCTAAAATAAAATTTTTTTCTAGTGTTTCAAATCCTAAATTCTCTCTAACATGATTAATAGTATTAGTTATTGCATAACCACTATCTATTAAAGTACCGTCCATATCGAACATTATAAGGCTCATATAGTATATTCCTTCTTATTTTTTATAAATGATTATATGATTATATTGATAAAATAACATTAAATTTTACAAATTAGGACAAAAAGTATCTTAATTTAAGAAAACTTTAAAATATCTACTATTATAATAACATTTATAGGATATCTACTTTTACATTCTCCTACTACTAAATACGAATTAGATACCTATGATGATTACTTTTTATGAAATAGAATTAAAATAAGCTTCACATTTATGTGGAGCTTTTTTTATTTATGCTCATCTGTAATAGAAAATTTATAATCAAGAGAATATAATGTCACTCTTGGAGTTTATATGAAAAAAATCTTACCTTTTTTAACAGTACTAACAATAATAGTAATAATAATTATAATATTTTTATCTATGTCTAATAAAAAACAAATGGTTGTTTTAAAAGAGGGTAATATCTCTCAAAAGCCACTTCAAATAATATTAGGTAAATATCAAGATAGTGATTGTGGTATGACAATAGATGATATGACTTACGTATCTCAAGTTATAGCACCTGATGGTAAAACTTGGTTCTTCCATGATCATGGTGGATTAGTTAATTGGATACAAAACAAATCTTTCAAAGATAATGCAAAGATTTGGGTTATGACAAAAGATACAAAAAAATATATTGATGGAAGAACTGCTTGGTATAGCCAAACAGATAAAACACCTATGGGATATGGATTTGGAGCATATGAGAATAAACAAGATGGTTTTATATCTTATGATCAAATGTATATCAAAATGCTAAGGGGTGAGAATTTAAATAATCCTTATATTAAAAAAGAGTTGTTAGGTAATTAATGGAAACTATTAGTATTATATCAATTATAACAATTGCATTTTTAGGATCTTTTGGACACTGTATTGGAATGTGTGGTGGAATTGTAGTTGCATATTCAAGTACAAAAATTAAATCTCAATGGAGCAAACAAACACAAGCTATTGCTCATCTTTTATACTCATTTGGTAGAGTTACAACTTATACTATTTTAGGTGCACTTTTTGGATTAGTTGGTGGTGTAGTTAGTTTTGATAATACTACAAGTGGTATTTTTTTGATTACTACTGGACTTTTAATGGTATTAGTAGGATTATCTTTAACTGGTAAAGTTAAGTTTTTAACTAAAATTGAGCATTCATGCTCTAAGTCACCACTTTATCAAAATACATTTAAAGCACTTTTAGGTTCTCAATCACTTATGAGTTTTTATCTACTTGGAATGTTAAACGGACTTCTTCCTTGTGGGTTTGTTTATGTATTTGCTATTACTGCTGCTAGTACAGGAAGTATGTTTTGGGGTGCATTTGTGATGTTTATATTTGGACTAAGTACTATCCCAGCACTTTTTTCTGTTGGTTTCTTTGTTGGTTTATTTAAACAAACAAATCTAAGAGATGTATTTATAAAAGTAGCATCGATTTTAGTAATTTTATTTGGATTTTATATAGCTTACTTAGGTTATGAGTATTTAGCTGATCCAACTAAAACTATCTTAAACTGTCATATATAATTAAAACAAAAATTTTGAAAAGGAGGGTTAATAAATGATTAGTAAATGTAAAAAATACTTCACACTTTTTGGTATTTTAGCAGCAACTGCGGATGGAAAAATGCATTCATTTTTTAGTATGATTGAATCAATTACCACTAAAAATATACCAAAAATCACAAGACTTTTATTATCAAAAGTATTAAAACCAATCAAACTGTATTCAACAAATAATATATAAATAAAATAGGAAAATAAATTAATGAACAAGAAATTATCTACAAGCTTAGTTGCAAGCTTATTATTAGCAACAAACCTACTATCAAATGAAGCCCAATTAGACGAAATCACTGTTACAAGTGCTACGAAATCAGAACAATCAATTAAAGATGTTACTTCAAATATCGAAGTTATTTCAAAAGAAGAGATTGAAGAAAAAAACTTCACCAATGTATCTGAAGCTTTAAATACTATTGCAGGAATAGATATAACATCAAATGGAGGTCTTGGACAAACTTCTTTTATAAGAATTAATGGTATGCATTATACAAATGTTTTAGTTTTAATTGATGGAGTAAGATATAACGACATTACAAATGGATCAGCGTTTCCTGAAAATATTTTAGTATCAGATATTGAAAGAATTGAAATAATCAAAGGAGCGCAATCTGGTATTTGGGGTGCGGATGCTAGTGCTGGTGTTATCAATATAATTACTAAAAAAGCTAAAAATGGATTTGCAGCTGCTATTAATGCAGAATATGGAAGTTTTAATACTAGAAAATATGGCTTAGGTTTATCTTTTAAAGAAGACAAGTTTTATGGAAAAATAAACGCAAGTAAAATAACTAGTGATGGCTTTTCATCACTTGCACCAAGAGGCGTGGATTTAGACTCTTTAGAAGATGATTCATATAAAAATGAATCTCTATCTTTAAAAGCAGGTTATAATATAGATGACTCAAATAAAATTGATTTATCACATATACTAATTCATACAAAAAATGAATATGATGGAGGTCCTTTTGGTTCATCTATATTAGATCAAGCAAATAACACTACATATAATTCTGAATCAAGAAGTAAATTCTCAAAAATTAATTTTAATCATATTGATAGTTTTAATAACCTAAATATATATGCTTCTAAATCTGATTTTAAAAGAGAATATCCTGCAGGATATACAACGTTATATAGAGGGGATATAAAAGAGTATGGGTTAAACTCTAAAATTGACTATCTAAATAAAGATTTTTTAATAATTGGACTAGATAGAAAAGAGTTTAATCAAGATAAAAATTATGAAATCGATTATGCTAATAATGGATTTTTCTTAACAAATAGTAATTTCTTTAATAATGGAGATACAGTATTAACTGAATCAATTAGATATGATAAGTATACTAGTTTTAAAAATAAGTTCACTGGTAAAATTGGATTAAAACATACTTTAAATGATTTTATATTTTCATCAAACTATGGAACAGGGTATAAAGCTCCTTCTTTATATCAATTAAGTAAGGATGGTGGTAACGATTTAAAACCTGAATATACTAAATCTTTTGATGTAGCAGTAGAGTATAAAGACTTAGAAGTAAGATATTTTAAGAATAAAATAGATGATTTAGTAGAATATAACGATAATGGAACTCCTAGTGATTATTCAGATGATTATTATTCAAATGCTAAAGGGGAATCAAACTTAAGAGGTTATGAAGTTAATTATACTAATGATATAGTAAAAGATACATTACTTTCACTTTCATACACGAATTTAATTGCAAAAGATAAAGATTCAAATAGAATTTTAAGAGTTCCGAAAGAAACACTAAAACTAAATCTTGATTATTATGGAATTAAAAAATTTCATTTTAATATTAATGGGAAATATATAGGAAGTAGAGAAGATTTGAGCGATACACAAACAGGAAAATATACTGTATGGAATTCTGTAGTTAATTATTCTATAAATACAAAAACATCTGTATACTTAAAAGTAGATAATTTATTTGATAAATACTATCAAACAGTAAATAACTATGCAAGTGCTCCAAGAAGTGCATACATTGGATTTAAGGCAACATTTTAGATGAAAAGTTTATTACTATTAGTTCTTTTTAATTTATCGCTTTTTGCAACTGAAAGAATAGTTACTCTAGCACCTTCTGTAAATGAAATAGTATTTGCATTGGGTAAAGGAAATGAAGTAATAGCTAATACAATGTTTTGTGATTATCCAATTGAGTCAAAAAACAAAGAGAAAATAGGGGGTTATTCCTCTATCTCTTTAGAAAAAATCATAAAATTAAATCCTACAGTTGTAATTGGTCAAAATTATGATGAAAAGTTAAATTCAAATCTTGAAAAGCTAGGAATAAAAACAAAAATCTATAAAACTACAACAGTAAATGAAATTAGAAATACAATTTTGGATTTAGGTATCTTTTTTCAAAAAGAGAAAAAAGCAAAAGAGTTAGTAATAAATATAGATAAGCAATTAACTTCTCTAAAAGGTATTATAGAAAATAAAAAAATCTTAATAGTAATTAGTCCAAAAAAAGATTTAAAAAACCAAATCTATGTAACAGGGAATTACTTATATTTTGAAGATATTATAAAAGAATCAAAAAATAAAAATGCTTACTATTCAAAATCTACAATGCAACCAGTTGTAAATGCTGAAAAAGTAATAGCTATGAATCCAGATATAATAATACTTCTTGGAGCTTTTTTCGAAGGAAAACCAAAAGAGTTAGAAGAAGTTAAAAATGCCTGGAAGAAACTACCTATAAATGCAGCAAAACAAAACAACATATATGCAATAGACAAAGAGTATGCAGGAATTCCTTCCCATAGAGTTGTCTATTTTATTAAAGACTTTAGAAAGATATTAGAAGATGTTAGAAATAAAAGATTACAATAGTTCAATTTTACATGAAATTTCATTTTCTTTAAAAGAGAATGAAAATCTTATTATCCTTGGACAAAATGGAGCAGGGAAGTCAACTTTGGCAAAAGTACTTTCTAATCTAATTGAGAATGACAAAGTAAACTTATTTGGTGAGAATATTGATGATTTAAGTTATTCTAAAAGAGCTTCTTTAATAAACTATATTCCACCAAAACTTACTATTTTTGATGAATACATAACACTAAGAGAGTTCTTAGAACTATCTTTTATAAATAATATTGATAACAAAAAACTAGATGATGTAATAAAGTTTTTAAATCTTAAAAAATTAGAAAATAAGTTTTGTAGATCATTTAGTTCAGGGGAGAAACAACTTCTTTTATTAGCAAGTGCGATTATCCATGATGCGAAGATTACTATTTTTGATGAACTTACTGCAAACTTAGATATAAATAGACTAAAAGAGGTTTATGATATTTTTAATTCTAATTTACTACAACAAAAAATCATCATCACACATAATTTAGATTTAGCATATGCATTAAAATTTAAAGTTCTGTTTTTAAATGATGGAATAATAGAGTTTTACGGTAAACACGAGGAGTTCTTTGAAAATAAAAATTTAAATAGATTCTACAATGAATCAATTCAAAAAATCAATAATCATTTGGTGGTAAATTTATGAAAATAGCTTTATATATATTTGCCTCAATCATATTACTAATAGCACCATTTTTTGGTGAAATAAACTTAGCACTAAGTGATATATTTAAAAGCAATTCAATGACTCATACAATTATATGGGACCTTAGAGTTCCTAGAGTTTTACTAGCATTTTTTGTTGGTGGGATTTTGGCACTTTCAGGTCTTATTTTTCAAATTATATTTAAAAATGAACTTATAACACCCTATACCCTTGGAATCGCAAGTGGTACAACACTTTTTACAGCTATTGGAATAGTATTTTTCCCCTATATTTATTTGACATTTTCTTCTGTTGTTGGCTCAATAATTACAGTTTTAATATTATATTTTATTTCAAAGCAGATAAATAAAAATACAATTGCAGTATCCACAAACTCTATACTTCTTACAGGTATTGCATTATCATATTTTTATGCATCAGCTCTTATGTTAGTGTTTTATATGAGTAATTTGCAAGAGAACTTTTCAATAGTTAGATTTACTCTTGGTAGTTTAGATACTGTTGGTTTTGAAAATAGTATTATCATGTTATTTGTAAGTATTATTTTTTATCTAACTATTTTAAAATACAAAAACGACATAAAAATTCTTTTAATCTGTAATGATACAGCCTTTTTAAAAGGCCTAAATGTAAATAAAATAAATATAATCCTACTAATCATAACTTCTCTTTGTGTAGGTGTTAGTATTAGTTTTGTTGGACCAATTGGTTTTATAGGACTTGTTATTCCTCATATTATAAAGTTAATTTATAAACAAAGTGCCCATAATCTATTTTTTCCAGTGTTTTTTTATGGAGGAGTATTTTTAGTATTTTCTGATTTAATATCAAGAAATCTAAATACTGACTCAACTTTACCTATTGGAGTTGTAACTGCATTTATTGGAGCACCATTTTTTGTATATTTACTTATAAAAAGAAATAAAAACTAAAAAGGTACTTTATTTAGTTTTATTTCAAATTCATTGTCGTTGATATCTAATATCACATAAGAAGCTTCATTTGTAACATCATTGTGAACAGAACCTCCAGAAATTACAACTTGACCAGTACTTAAGTTTATACATCTAGCTTGTGAAGTATTGGAGCAAAAGATAAACTTAGATTTTATATTATCTGTTAATTCTAAAATCTTTTTTTCTTCCCTTAAAACAATTTTACCATTTATTTCTTCTTCTAATAATGAATCCATATCATTAAAATATGTTCCATGAACCATATAGAAATCTTCCCCAATAAGCTTTTCAAATGGTAATTCTTGAATCCAATACAATACATCTTCTCCCAGATCATTATAAGTATAATTTAAAGTTTTATCTTCTTGTAATTGAGCTAAAGAAGCTTCTAAAATATATCTATCTTTATCACCACAAAGATTTATAAAGTTTGATTCTCTGATTAACTCATAAGTTTGTCTTGGTTCAATATCACCTAAAAAAGAGTCCCCTAGGTTTATAACTACATCTACATTATTATTTTTAATACTTTGAAGTACTGCTTTAAGGGCATTGATATTTGATTTTATATTTGAGATAACTGCTAATTTCATTTGTTTACCTTTTTTGATTTAAAATTATAATTTTTACTTATATTATAAGTAATACTTATTTAATTAAAATAAGATATAATTATAAAAATATTTAAAAAAATGGATTCAACTTTGCTTTTAGTTTCTTTGGCAAGTGGGCAAAAACCATATTTGATTTTTTAATAAACTCATCATTTTCATAGATTTCAATATCTAAACTCATATTTGAAGTTTTAAAAGTGATTAATTTTATTGTTTGATTTCTATCTTCAAAAGATAGATTCATCTTTTTTAAGTCAATAATTGATTTTTTTGCCATTTCCTAGTCCAATTTTTTTGAGTATTATATATAATTTTACTTTATAGGATTTAAATATGCAAGATGAAACTATAAAATCTATTCCTTCAGATAGATTACAATTTTTTCCAATTATGATGTTTGCAACAATTATGGGGCTTGCTGGACTAACACTAGTTTATGAAAGAATGAACGAAATTTTCTTTTTTCCTTCAATTATAGCGACACTTATGTTATCAGGAACAACAATAGCTTATTTTTTAGTTGTAGTTTTTTATATCTTAAAGATTATGAAGCACAAAGAAGAAGTTAAAAAAGAGTTAAAACACCCAGTACGAATAAACTTCTTTGCTGCAAGTTCTATTGCAACACTTTTAATGTCAATTATATATAGACATTATATAGTTGAGCTATCACAAATATTTTTTATAATTGGTGCAGTTTTACATATATTCTTTACTTTTTACACTGTAAAATTTTGGATAAACAATAATCTAGAAATGCAACACTCAAATCCTGCTTGGTTTATTCCTATTGTTGGTAATTTAATAGTTCCAATAGCTGGAATTGGTTTTATTGATAATTCAATTTTATATTTTTACTATTCAATTGGTATTTTCTTTTGGATAGTATTATTTGCAATTATTTTAAATAGAATTATATTTCATAATCAATTTGCACCAAAATTTATGCCAACACTATTTATACTTATAGCTCCACCTGCTATTGGATTTGTGTCATATATAAAACTAACTGGTAGTTTAGATTTTTTTGCACAGATTTTATTTAACCTTGGCATTTTCTTTACAGTTTTAGTATTTATTATGTATAAAAATTTTGTAAATATTAAGTTTTTTATCTCTTGGTGGGCATTTACTTTCCCAATGGCTGCAGTTACTTTAAGTGCAATATTAATGTATGATTTAACTCATTTTTGGGTTTATTCAGTTTTAGCTTATATTTTAACTACTATTACAACAATAGTTGTTTTATTAGTAGCTAAAGAGACATTTGTTCACATGAGAAAAAAAGAAATTTGTATAATGGAGTAAATATTTTATTGTAAATAATCTTCTTAGTAGTTATAATAACTCTTTAGAAAAATTTGAAGGATTTATATTATGGATTTTAGATATATAGGAAAAAGTGGATTAAGAGTTAGTTCTATTTGTATGGGAACAATGACTTTTGGTTCTACAACTTCTAAAGAAGAAGCATTTAAAATTATGGATAAAGCATATGAAAGAGGAATAAACTTTTATGATACAGCAGAGCTTTATCCTGTACCTCCAAAAGCAGATATGGCAGGAATAACAGAACAGTGGGTAGGGGAGTGGTTAAAAACAAAACCAAGAGAATCTATCATCTTAGCAACAAAAGTAGCAGGGGCAGCTTCTGGATGGTTTGTACCACCAATTAGACATGGACTTACTGCAATTGATTCTTTTCATATTAAAAAAGCAGTTGAGGGTAGTTTGAAAAAACTTGATACAGATTATATTGATTTATACCAAATGCACTGGCCAGATACAATTGTACCAATTGAAGAATCAATGAAAGCCTTTGATGAACTAGTTAAAGAAGGAAAAGTTAGATATATAGGAACTTCAAACGATACAGCTTATGGTTTAACAAAAGCAAATGAAGTTTCAAAATACAATAACTTAGCTAGATTTGAATCTATTCAAAATAATTTTTCATTAAATAATCCAAGATTTTTAGATGAACTTGCAAATGTTTGTAGAAGAGAAAATATATCACTTCTTCCATATTCACCAATTGCAGGTGGTATGCTATCTGGTAAATATAATGGTGGACTTTATCCACAGGATTCTAGATTTGGAGCTTATATGTCAAATAAAAATCCAAGAGTTCAGGCTATGGCTACTAGGTTTGTAAATGAAAAAACAATGGAAACAACTAAAAGGTATATGCAATTAGCAAAAGAGTATGGTATCTCTCCTGTTACACTTGCTGTTGCTTATTCAAAACATTTTGATTTTGTAGCTTCTACAATAATTGGTGCTAGAAAGCTTTCTCAACTTGATGAGTCACTTGCAGCTTTTGATTTTAAAATTGATGATGAATTAATGTCAAAAATTGAAGAAATACAAAATGATATTTTATATCCTATGGGATAAGTTTAATTAAAAAAATTATTTTATAAGTATAACTTATAAAAAGAATATTAAATAATTTAATTATAAAAATACTATAATACCCTTATAAAAGCTTAGGGGTATTCATGGAAAATGTTAGCATATCTAAAAAATTTACATTAATAACTGTTATTATTACACTATTGATGTTACTAATAGGTTTTTTATTGTTAAACTACAATAAAAACAAATTGGTCTTAGAACTTTATACTGAAGTTCAAACAGAACTAAATCAATTAACAGAAAATAAAATTCAAAGTAAACTAGACGTAGGTATATCAAATGCAATTTCAATTGCAAATGATGATATGATAAAAATTGCCTTAGAGACTCAAAATAGAGATCTAGCAATTAATGCATTAGGGAATCTTTCAAAAAATATGAAAGAATCAACTCCTTTTAAAAATATTAAAATTCATATTCATACTAAAGATAATAAATCATTTTTAAGATCTTGGAAAACAAGTAAATACGGAGATGATTTAAGTGGTTTTAGACATAGTATTGTAAAAGTTAATTCATCTAAAAGTGTTGTAAATACATTTGAAGTAGGAAAAGCTGGATTAAGTATAAGATCTGTTGTTCCTATTTTCAAAAATAATTCCCATTTAGGTTCATTAGAATTTATGCAAGGACTTAATTCAGTTGCTAAGGGATTTAATAAAGAAGGTAACGCTTTTATTTTACTAATGGATGATAAAGTTTCAGTTGCTCAATTTGATGAAAAATCAAAATTAAATAACTATATAATATCTCAAAAGTATGTAGATGAAAAGTTTTTAGCTGATGCTAAAAAAATAGATATTGATCAGTTAAAAAAAGATAAATATCTAATATCTGATAATTACTTTTATACTTATACTTTAATTAAAGACTTTAAGGACAATACCTTAGGAATAGCACTAACAGGAGAACCTATACAAGATGTAGAAAATGCTATTAGTCATACTTCAAACATTATTTGGATTGCTCTTATTATCCTAGTTGTTGCACTAGTATTAAGTACTCTTGCAACACTAACAAATATGAAAAAAACAGTTTTATCTCCAATAATGGATTTAAAAAATTCTATAGATGATATTTCAAATAATACATCAACAGAAGCAAAAAGAATAAAAATCAAAAATAAAGATGAAATAGGGGATGTTGTTAATAGTTTTAATTCATATTTAGACTATATAGACAAAGGATTAAAAAAAGATAAACTTGTAATTAAAGAAACAAAAGATGTAATTTTAAAAGTTAAAAAAGGTTTACTTAACGACAGAGTTACTTCACATGCAAATTCTCCTGAAGTAGAAGAATTAGTAGTTGAAATTAATTCTATGATTGATACTTTACAAAATATTTTAACTCAATTAAGTGAAACATTAATTGCTATGTCAAATGCTAAATATGATGCAAAAGTTCCTAAGATAGATGGATTAACAGGTATGATTGCCTCATTGTTTTCAGGTGTTGATGTTACAAGAGCCTCTATTAATGAAATTATTTGTTTGATTGATAAGTCAAATAATGAATTAACAACAAGTGCACAAGATTTATCAAGAACATCTAGAAATCTTAGTGATTCATCAAATATTCAAGCAGCATCGTTAGAAGAAACAGCTGCTGCAATTGAAGAGATTACATCAACTATTAAACAAAGTAGCTCAAACGCAGCTGAGATGTCTTCATATGCACAAAATGTGACTAAATCAAATAATTTAGGAAAAGAGTTAGCATATAAAACATCTGATTCTATGGATGAATTAAATGAAAAAGTAAATGCAATTACAGATGCAATATCAATAATTGATCAAATTGCATTTCAAACAAATATTCTTTCATTAAACGCTGCTGTTGAAGCAGCAACTGCAGGGGAAGCTGGTAAAGGATTTGCTGTTGTTGCTCAAGAAGTTAGAAATTTAGCAGGAAGAAGTGCTGATGCTGCAAATGAGATTAAAACAATAGTAGAAAGTGCGACACAAAAAGCACAAGAAGGTAAAACAATTACTTCAAAAATGATTGAAGGATATAATGAATTAAATGAAAATATTGTGACTACTATTAAAATAATTGATGATGTCGCTCTTGCAACAAAAGAACAAGAAAGTGCAATGGAGCAAATTTCGGACACAATAAACTCATTGGACAAAGCTACACAAGAAAATGCATCTTTAGCAACATCAATTAATAATATGGCAACTAACAACTCTAAACTAGCTGAACATTTACAAAATATTATTCTACAAACAACATTTGATAAAGAAGCTGAAAAAAGAGTTTGTGATACAACTATGATTATTGATATAAATAGATTAAAATCTGATCACATTAACTTCAAGAACCTTAACTTTGCACAGTGTAAGCCTGGTTATAAATTTACAGTTAAAAACCATCATGAATGTAATTTAGGAAAATGGATTGATGCAAATGAACATAAAGATTTTGCAAAATCACAAGATTGGATTGAATTAAAAACTGCCCATGAAAGAGTACATAGTATGATTCAAGATACAATTGATTTATATTCTGAAGAGTATGATAATGGACAAATATTTGCAGTAACAGAGAATATTGAAAAAAACATTGAAATAGTTTTTGAAAAATTAGATAAAATTAGGGAAATAAATTGTGCTTAAAGGTGTAATTAGTTTTGTACTAAATTAGGCAATTACTATTGGGTATAGGCAACCTACTGTATATCCATATATAAATGAAGATGGTGAAAAATGTTATATGTCATGCAGAAGAAAAACTTCTAAACAAAATATTAATAAAGCACAAGACCTTTACAGAACTATGAGTTAATATTAACTCATAGTTTAAGTATATATTTTATTTATTTATAAAATTAGCTTTTCTTTTTTCAATAAAAGCATTCATACCTTCTTTTTTATCTTCAAGATTAAAAGTTGTATAAAAATATTTTCTTTCACTCTCTAATCCAGATTTTAAAGTACTTTCATAAGCATTATCAATAGATTCTTTTATAAGTCTTACAACAGGTTGTGACATAGAAGAAATTTTTTCTGCCATAATAATAGCTTCATCTAAAACAGCTCCTATTTCAAAAACATCTGCAACTAAACCATAGTTTTTAGCTTCAGTTGCGTTTATCATGTCTCCTGTCAGACACATTTGCATAGCTTTTGATTTTCCAACTGCACGAGTTAGTCTTTGGGTTCCACCAATTCCTGGCATTGTTCCTAGTTTTACTTCTGGTTGTCCAAATTTTGCACTTGTATCACATATAATAATGTCACACATTAATGCAAGTTCACATCCACCACCAAGTGCAACACCACTAATAGCTGCAATAATTGGTTTTTTATGACTTTCTATTGCATGCCAATTACTTGATATAAAATCACTATTATAGGCACTTGCAAAATCTAATTTTGATAACTCTTTAATATCAGCACCCGCAGCGAAAACTTTTTCGCCACCAGTTAAAACTATCGAGCCTATATGCTCTTTTTTCTCAAAATCAATAATTGCATGTGATACCTCTTTTATTAAATCAGAAGATAATGCGTTATATTCTTTTGGTCTATTTAAAGTAATTAGTCCAATACAATTATTCTTTTCTTCAACTATAATATATTTATATTCCATTTTCATACTCCATTTAAGTAGATTATGATTGATTATAATTTCTTACCACTTAGTATGTGTTAAATCACATTGAATTATTTCACCTCTATGTGCAGGTGTTCCAGGTTTTTTTGCAGATTCACACAATAGTGTAGTTCCATAATCATTTCTTTTTTCATACTCTCTCCTTAGTATTGATAAAAGAAAGTTTAACTTAGAAGTATAATAAAAACAAGTACTTACTAAAAAGATAGGAACTATCTAAAAAGATACTTTTAGCTTTTCTTTTCAATTAAATCTTAAGAAATAATCTTATAACGACTATAAAAAGGGATAAAAATAGATTTTTGTTATTAAGAGTAAAACTTTTAATATTTATATTAATAAAAACCTTAATCAAATAAAAGAGTTATTAAACAACTAATTAATATTTATGTATAATCTTTATTCAAGAAAATAAGGAATTAAGAAATGCAAATAAGAGTTTATTATGAAGATACAGATGTTGGGGGAGTAGTTTATTATGCAAACTATTTAAAATTTTGCGAAAGAGCTAGAAGTGAATTGTTTTTTCAAAAAGGTTTATCTCCCCATCAAGATGATCAATTTTTTGTAGTAAAAAGCGTTAAAGCTGAATATATTAAATCTGCTGTATTTGGAGATTTATTAACTATAGATACTAAACTAACTCAAAAGAAGTCTGCTTCAATAGTAATGTATCAAAGTATAAAAAGAGATGACGAGGTTCTTTTTACAGGAGAGTTTAAATTAGCTTATCTAAAAAATTTCAAACCTTGTAAAATTCCTTCAGAACTATTTGAAGTATTTAATTAAAGGAAAAAAATGAAAAAAATATTTTTTATATTACCAATACTATTAATAACACTTTATGCTAAAAATATAACAAATGTTATAACAAATGACATATATCTTCTACCTAAGCAAGCAGATTTAGCAAAAAATGAAGTTATAGATCTAATTAAAAACTCTAAAAATGAGATAATAATTGCTGTTTATAATTTCTCATATAAAAAATTTCAAAAAGAGTTGATTTCTGCATCTAAAAGGGGAGTAAAAGTTACTGTAATTATGGATGAAGATAAAAATTCTAAAAATAAAAAGTTTTCAAAAACCCTGAAAAATAATAGTATTATAGTAAAATTCCCAAGAGAAAAGATGCATTTAAAAGTAGCTTTATTTGATTCTAAACTAGCACTTTTAGGCTCATCTAACTGGACGAAAGAATCTTTTAAAAAAAATATTGAATTTATAATGAAAACTAATGACAGAAAAATAATTTTAAAACTGAGAAATCAACTATTAAGTCTTTAAAGAAGTTATATTTTAATTTGTAAAATTAAAATATTTTTAGTTAATATTTCACCACGGAGTTTGAAAATTGAAGTATATTATTGTATGTATTAACAACAATGTTGAAATATTAGATTCTTTATATAATAAAATCTCAAGAATAGTAGATAGTGATTATGTTATTGAAAGTTATATAAATGCACAACAAGCACTAGTGGGCTGTCTAAATAATATTATTGCAGGTAATGAGGTTTTAATAACTATAAATGGAAGTAATACCTCTAAATTAAAATGTGAAGAGTTTATCTTAGAGCTTCATAAAAACTCACCTAACACAAAAAATATAGTTTTTAAAGATGTAATGTCTTTAGACTGTGTAGAAAAAATCATCAATAATGCATCAATATACAAAATAATACCAAACGAATTAAAAAAAATAGATTTTGAACTTATTGTTCTTGAAGCTATTAAATTAAATGCTCAAGAAAGAAGACTTAAAGAGTATCAAGAAGTCTTAGAAGCTGCAGTTGATAAAAGAACAAAAGAGCTAAATAATATAAATGTAAAACTTAATGTTTTAGCTACAACAGACTCGCTTTGTGGAATAAAAAACAGAAGAAGCTTCTTTGAATCTTCAGGACCAATTATCTCATATAATAGAAGAGAAAGAAAACCTCTTGCAGCTCTTATGATTGATATTGATAGATTCAAGATCATAAATGATACTCATGGCCATGCAGTAGGTGATGATATATTAAGATTAATGTCTCAAAAAACAGAAGTGAATTTAAGAAAAAGTGATGTTTTTGGTAGACTTGGAGGAGAAGAGTTTGGTGCAATTTTACCAAATACCTCTGAACAAGGTGCTTTAAAAGCAGCAGAGAATATTAGACAAGAAATCGAAAACTTAGAGTATGTTTCAAAAAACAATAAATCAATTAAATTTACAATTAGTGTTGGTGTAGCAACACTTGACTCACAAGATATAAGCTTAGAAGTTCTTCTTCATAGAGCTGATGTAGCTTTATATAATGCAAAACATAACGGTAGAAACAAAGTAGTTCTATTTAAAGAAGATTTTATTAACAAATAATTTTTATCATTTATCAAGTATATTTTTTGTATTATAAAATCAAAAAAGGAATAGAATTTTGTTAGAATTTTTCGTTATTGCATATTGCATTTATATTGCAATTAATATTTATACATCATTTATGCAAATTGGATATATCAAAGAAGCAAGAAAATTAAAACCTATTATATTAGACTCAAATAAATATAAAGAAGCAGCAAATTATGCAGTTGATAAAGAGAAAATGGCTATTGCCTCTACTTTTTATGATTTTGTGATTTTTATTTTATGGATTGGGTTTGGATTATCTTACTTAGACTCAATTTTAACTATTGATTCATATATTGTAAAAGCTATTGTATTTATTGACTTGTTTATTGTAATAAATTGGTTTTTAGGCTTACCATTTGAATTATATTCTACATTTGTATTAAATAAAAAATATGGTTTCTCAAATATGACGAGTAAACTTTTTATTCAAGATACTGTAAAAACAGGTGTTTTATTTTTAGTATTTGGTTCATTAGTAATTGCTGGTATTTCTTATATTATTAATAGTTTTCCAAATTGGTGGATTTGGGGATTTGCATTTATTTTTGGAATAATTATCTTAATAAATATGCTTTATCCTGTAATTAGAGATAAAATGTTTGATAAGTTTGAAAAACTTAAAGATAAAGAATTAGAAGAAAAAATCGAAAAGCTATTAGATGAAGTTGGATTTAAAAGTTCTGGTATATTCTCTGTTGATGCTAGTAAAAGAGACAATAGATTAAATGCTTACTTTGGTGGACTTGGTAGTACAAAAAGAGTAGTTTTATTTGATACATTAGTTGAAAAACTTACTCACAATGAATTACTTGCAGTATTAGGTCATGAATTAGGTCACTTCAAAAATGGAGATATACTAAAAAACATTGGTATTATGGGATTAGTTATGTTTGTATTTTTTGGAATATTTGGTAATTTACCTGAAGAGTTGTTTTTAGGATTATCAATAAATAATGAAGCATATGGAATTATCGCTGTGTTCTTAATATTTTCACCTATATTTTCATTTTTCTTAATGCCTTTAATATCATTAATTTCAAGACATAATGAATACGCAGCAGATGAGTTTGGTTCAAATTTACAATCAAAAGAAGATTTAGTAAATGCTTTATTAAAATTAGCAAATGAAAATAAGTCTTTTCCTTTATCTCACCCTTTATATATTTTCTTCTACTACTCACATCCACCATTAGTAGAGAGATTTAAAGAGTTAGGATATGATGTTTCTAACAACAATTAAAAGGATAGTTTTATGTTAACAGGTTCAGTAATTGAAGTTAGTTACCTAACACTTATAGTTGCTACAATTGCAATGCTATCGGGTTTATTAATTATATTACAGTTTTCAAGACAAAAGTATGAAAACCAATTAAAAAGTCTTCAAGATGAAGCTATGCTTAAATTAAAAGCTTTAAATGAAAAAATTGAATTAAATCATAGCTCATACGAAGGTCAAATAAACACCTTAACAACTTCAAATAGAAAACTTGAAGAAGAGAAAAAACTTATTAAAGAGAGTTTAGAAGATAAACTAAAACTTTTAGAGAAGCATAGAGAAGAGACTATTGAAAATCTAAAAGATTCTTATGAGTATAAAATGTCAAGTTTAACTAACTCATTTAAAGCTAAAGAAGTGTCTTTATTAAATGAGTTTGAAATAAAAGAGTCAAACTTCAATGAAAAGATTGATATTTTAGAAGAGTCTAAAAAACAAATGAAATTAGAGTTTGAGAACTTAGCAAATAAACTATTTGAAGAGAATCAAAAAAAATCAAATGTAAACTTGACTCAAGTTTTAACATCATTTAAAGATCAACTAGAATCGTTTGGTAAAAGAGTTAATGATATATATAATGATGAAACAAAACAAAGAACTTCATTATTAACTGAAATTAAAAATCTAAAAGAGTTAAATAACAAAATCTCAGAAGATGCAGTAAATCTTACTAAAGCATTAAAAGGTGAAAATAAAACTCAAGGTGATTGGGGTGAGATGATATTATCTTCAATTTTAGATCAAACTGGTTTAAAAGAGGGAAGAGAATATACAGTTCAAGGTTCATTTAATGATACAAATGGGAAAAAATTAAGACCTGATGTAATTGTTCATTTACCAAATAAAAAAGATATTATTATCGATTCTAAAGTGTCTTTAAACTCATATTTAGACTATAATAAAACTGAAGATAAAGCCAAAAAAGATACAGCTGCTAAAGAGTTAACTAAATCAATAACAGCACATATAAAAGGCTTAAGTAATAAAAGCTATGAAAACTTAGATGGTGTGAGTACACTTGATTTTGTTTTAATGTTTGTTCCAGTTGAAAGTGCTTATATTTTAGCTACTTCTCAAGATGACAACTTATTTAAAATGGCATTTGAAAATAACATTATGTTAGTTTCTCCATCTACTTTGTATGTTACACTAAGAACTATAGAGAATATTTGGAGAAATGAACACCAAAATGAAAATGCTCAATTAATCTCTAAAAAAGCTGCTGATTTATATGATAAATTTAGTGGCTTTGTAACTGATTTAGAAGATGTTGGTACAAAAATATCATCTGCAAATAAATCATATGAAAGTGCAATGAATAAACTATCAACAGGAAAAGGAAACTTAATGAGAAGATCTCAAGAGTTTCTAGAATTAGGAGTAAAACCTAAAAAGCAATTAGACTCAAATGCTTTAAAAAACGAAGAAGCTTAAAATGGATTATCTAGTATTAATAGCAAATAATTTTCTATCACTTCTTGATGCAATGGCTATATACATACTTGTAGGTTTATTATTTGCAGGTATTTTAAAACAACTGATTCCTGATGATTTTATCTCAAAACATCTAGGAAGTGGTTCAATCTCTTCTGTAATAAAATCAACTATTTTTGGTATACCTCTTCCTGTTTGTTCTTGTTCAGTTATTCCTTTAGCTCAAAGTCTTAGAAAAGAGGGTGCTAGTAAAGGTTCTGTACAAAGTTTTTTAATATCAAGTCCCATTACTGGTGTTGATTCAATTTTGGCTACATACTCATTTTTTGGATTATTCTTTACAGCTTTTAGAGTAATTTCTTCTATAATAATTGCTATTTTAGTTGGTATTATTCAAAACTTAGTTGAAAAAGATGATATAAAACTTAGTGTTAAACAAAATACAGAAGAAAGTTCATGTTCAACTGGATGTTGTACTGATAGTTGTTCAACTACAATAACTAAAAAGAAGTTTTCAATTAAAGCTGCATTTTCATATGCTTATATAACTTTATTTAAAGATATGGTTAAACCTATATTCATAGGTTTAATTTTTGGTGCACTATTTACAACCCTAGCTCCTAAAGAGTACACATCATTACTATTTGAAAATCAAATTCTAACGTATTTTGTAATAATACTCTTTGCAATGCCTTTATATATCTGTGCAACAGCATCATTACCAATTGCAGCTGCATTAATAACTGAAGGAATGAGTCCAGGTGCAGCATTTATTTTTCTAACAGCTGGACCTGCAACTAGTGCTATTACTATGAGTGTTGTTTATAAAACCCTTGGAAAAACATCTCTAATAATATATTTATCTGTTATTTTATTACTTTCATTAATCTTTGGCTTTTTATTTGATACAATATTCTCACAAGTAAACATAATAAATTTTGATTTAGAAAATGAGCATAGTTCAATAATATCTCAAATTGCAAGTTTGATTATGTTAATCATGTTAGCTTACTACTTAATAATACCTTGGTTAAAAAGAGGTTCTAAAAAAGAGGAGTCTTGCTGTTCTAGTAATTCTTGTTGTTCAGATAATGAAAAAAAAGAAAAAAATAGTGATATCAAATTTACGAAACAAGCTAATATAGATAATAAATTTACATTCAAGGCAAAAGATGAAGTGGGAAAACAATAGACGAAGTTCTAATGTAGAAGATAAAAGAAGTCAATCAGGAGTAAATCTAGGGGAAGGAAGAGGTGGAAATTCTATGGCCTTACTTCTTCCAGTAGTAAAAATGCTAATTGGAACTAAAATAGGAAGAATAGTTTTAGTTGTTGGTGTAGTTGCATATTTCATGGGATTTAATCCCCTTGCTTTATTAAATATGGGTGGAACTTCATCTACTAGTTCTAATCAAGTTGTAAATCAAGAAGTTGATGATAAGAATGCACAATTTGTAAGTGCTGTATTAGCCCAAACTGAAGATATTTGGACAAAAGTTTTTGCTCAATATGGTTCAAAATATTCAGAACCAAAATTAGTTTTATTTAGAAATTCTGTGAAAAGTGGATGTGGCTTTGCGTCTTCACAAACTGGACCATTTTATTGTCCAGCTGATCAAAAAGTTTATTTAGATTTATCATTTTTTGATGAACTTGCAAAAAGACATGATGCTCCAGGAGATTTTGCACAAGCTTATGTAATTGCTCATGAAATAGGGCATCATGTACAAAATTTAGTTGGAACTATTAATAAAGTACAAAAAGCAAAAAAATCATTATCAGATACTCAAGATAATGCTTTACAAGTAAAAGTTGAACTTCAAGCTGATTGTTATGCAGGACTTTGGGCTTACTATTCAAAAAAAGACTTTAACTCAATAGAACAAGGTGATATTCAAGAAGCTTTAAATGCAGCAAGTGCTATTGGAGATGATACCTTACAGAAAAAAGCTCAAGGATATGTTGTTCCTGATGCATTTACTCATGGAAGTTCAGCTCAAAGAATGGATTGGTTTAAAAAAGGTTTCCAAACAGGTGATTTAAAAGCTTGTAATACTTTTAACTAATCTTTTTTAAATAACCTAAAAATACTTAGGTTATTTAGAATATAAATTGCTGTTATTGTACAAATAGTTCCTAATAAAACATTAAATGTAATTTTCTCATCTAAAAACACTGCACTTAAGATTAAAGCACTGGTCGGAACTAAAAATATAAAAGTACTTACTTCATTTGCTCCTAGTTTTTGTATTCCTATAAAATAAACTGATGTTGCATAAGTTGTTGCTAATATTGATATAACAAATATGTTAATATAAAATAGATAATCAAAACTTTGCATTTTTTGTTCAAGTGTTGAGTCTATAAAGAAAATATATATAAATATTGTAGATAATAAATATACATAAAATGTAAGAATAAGAGGGTTTAGTTTTACTACTTTTGAGCTAATTATAGTTAGTATTGGCCATAAAATAGAAGCTATTATGAAGTATATATTCTCTTTTGAAAATATTTCATTTAAATCAAATTGCCAAATATTAAGCATAGTTAAAACACCAAACCCACCTAATATTAAAGCAAATGAATGTTTTAAGCTAATAGTTTTTTTATTCATTACAGCAAGTATGATAAAAGTATTTATTGGAATTAAAGTAGTTACTAAAGCCCCACCAAAACCAGCAGTACCATGATCTACACCCAAAAAGAAGAATATTGAGTATAACACTAAAACAATTGAAGCTAAAATTATGGAAAACAAAGCTTTATAATCAATTTTAAAAGAGAGTTTTAAATAATATATTATAGGAATCATACTAATTAAAGAAATTCCCATTCTAAAAAATACTAATTCATATTCGTTTATATAGTTTGATAAAACTTTTACATTTACCCATGATGCTCCCCAGAACACCATGGCAAAAACCATAAGAATATAAAATAGATTTTTATTCATCTATTTTATACTATTTAAAAGAAGAATATCTACTAAATCTCCAGCTTTTATATCTTTACTATCTTCTTTTTGAATTAGTAAAGCAGGGCTCTCAAGCATATTTGTAAGTATTGCACTTGTACCTTTTTTCTTTCCATCAAAGTTTATATAATATTGATCATTTTTATACTCTACATTACAAGCGGTAAAGATTGTTTTTGGCATAAATTTTGGATAATCTTTCTCAATCACCGCTTTAACTATTGGCAATGATTCATTTGAATTTCTAAATCTATAAATTAATGGTAAGACATATAAAATTGCACAAACAGTTGAAGAGTATGCAAAACCAGGTAGGGCAATAATAATCTTTCCATCTTTAATGGCTGCTAGCAAATGCATACCTGGTTTTATTGTAACCCCATGAAATAACACATCAGCTTTTAATCTATCTTTTATTACATCTTGAACAAAATCATAATCACCAACACTAACTCCACCTGTTGTAATAACAATATCTGATTTACTAAGAGCTGTTTCAAATAAATTTGTAATAGAACCAATATCATCTTTTACAATACCCATTTGTATAGTATTAGCTCCATTAGATTTACATAAAGCCTCTAATGTTAAGTGATTTGAACTTCTAATTTGTGAGTCATTTGTTTGAGTTTCACCTAAATCTAAAACTTCACTTCCCGTACTAGCAATTGCAACAGTAGGATTAACAATAACTTCAATTTGTGAAATATTTAGTGATGCTAGTACACCAACCTCTGCAAAGCCAATTACAGTTCCAGCTTTAATTAGTACTTCATCTTTTGCATAATTTTCACCAATGGCTCTAATTGCAAAACCTTTTTTTACTTCTTTTGTAATTTTTATTTTATTATCAATAACTTCAACATTTTCAATTGGAACTAAAGTATCACTACCTTTAGGCATAAGTGATCCTGTAAAAGTTTTTATACAAACTCCGTTAGTAACACTTGATTCAACAACAGTTCCTGCAGGATTTTTATCAATAATTTCTAAAGATTCATTTTTAATATCTTCATATTTAAAAGCATATCCATCCATACCCGAAGTTGGGAACTCTGGACTATTATGATCAGCAACTACATCTTTTGCAATTACTCTTCCAATGGCATTTGTTATAAAAAGTTTTTCTGTAGTATTTTTTGTTAGTTTAATATTTTGTAATATTTTTAAAGATTCATCATAACTTATAAAGTTTCTCAATTTTTATCCTTATTCTTAAATCTATGAAATGGTATCTAAAAATTAAAAAAGATTAGTTAAAGTAGTATAGAAAAGAAATTTTATAATTTATTATTTTTATATTTTTCAAGCATTATTTGTTCAAATAACATTGCACCAAATCCATCAGGAATTTCACTATTTTCTGATTCAACAATATTTATGATATTTTTAATTTGATCTTCAGTCATGTTAATTGCTATGGGAATAATTGTCTCAATTATTTTATTTTTAAACTCTTTTTCTTCCTCTAATGTCATAAAATTTTTTCCCTAATTATTTTTATTGAAATTATATACAAAATAGTTAAAAATTTAGTAAATTTTTGATTATTTTCCATTTTTTTTGTTAATTTAAAAAATAATTTTGTTATCATAAGAATATATATGAAAAGGATTATTTTTGGAAATTAAAATTGCATCAGAAGAAGAAATTAAATCTTGTTATACTGTTTTACATCAAATTCGTGAAGATATGCCAAAAGATGATTTTCTAAATACTGTAGCTGAGCAATTAAAAAATGGTTATAAAGTTGCATATGTAATTGAAGATACACAAATTTTATGCGTATCTGGTTTTACTATAACTACAACTTTGTCAAGGGGAAAACACATTAAGATTGAAGACTTTGTAACTAACAAAACACAAAAAGCATCAATTGCTGCAAAAGCACTATTAGATTTCATAAAAATATACGCTAAACAACAAAAATGTGCATCAATACATCTTGACTCAGTAATTGATAGACATGAAGCTCATAAATTTTACTTATCTGAAGATTTTAAAATTGAATCTCATCACTTTTGTTTTAAAATAGATTAATGTAAATTTAGTTTTGAGAACTTTTTTGTTATAATCCGCAAAAACTATAATAGGAACAAAATTTTGGTTGAACTTAGTAAAAAAATATCAAAACTAGTTGGAAAAACAAATGCACACTATTCACTTATAAAAGAAGGTGATAGAGTATTAGTTGGATTTTCTGGAGGAAAAGACTCTTTAACTTTATTACATTCATTAAATCACTTAAAAAGAGTTGCTCCATTTGACTTTGAATTTAAAGCAGTTACAGTAACTTATGGAATGGGTGAGCAAATTGAATTTTTAGCTAATCACTGTAAAGAATATGGAATTGAGCATGAAATAGTAGATACTCAAATCTTTGATCTAGCTGGTGAAAAAATCAGAAAAAACTCATCTTTTTGTTCATTTTTCTCAAGAATGAGAAGAGGGTACTTATATACAACTGCATTAGAGCAAGGTTATAATAAACTTGCCCTTGGACATCACTTAGATGATGCTATGGAATCATTTTTTATGAATTTCTTTTATAATGGAACTATGAGATCAATGCCTCCAATTTATAAAGCAGAAAACGGTTTAGAAGTTATTAGACCATTAATTCAATGTAGAGAGAGACAATTAAGAGCATTTGCTGATGCAAATGAAATTAGAGTAATTGGAGATGAAGCTTGTCCAGGTTTAAGATTTGATATTAAAATGCCCCATGCAAGACAATCTACAAAAGAGTTGTTAGCAAAACTTGAAGAAGATAATCCGAAAATATTTGTTTCAATGAAAGCAGCATTTTCAAATATGCAACCATCTACTTTTTTTAATAATGATTATTTAGATAGGAAAGAAGATTAATATATGAAAATTTTAGTATCTTCTTGTTTATTAGGTGAAGATGTTAGATATGATGGGGATAACTCATCAATTGCATATAACCCTAGTTTTAAATTCAGTACAAAAGAGCTGTTTATGGATATTTTATGTGATAATGAAATTTACTCATTTTGTCCTGAAGTATCTGGTGGATTAGGAACTCCAAGACTTCCAGCAGAAATAACAAGTCATGAAAAACCATTTAAAATTCAAAATAAAGATGGAGAAGATGTTACGGTTAATTTTTTAATTGGAGCAAAAAATGCTTTAGATTTATGCAAAGAAGAGAATATAAAAGTGGCACTTCTAAAAGCAAATTCACCATCATGTGGAAATATTCAAACTTATGATGGAACATTTAGTGAAACATTAATTGATTCGCAAGGTATGACTGCAAGATTATTAAATGAAAATGGAATAGAAACTTTCAATGAAAATCAACTAAAAGAGTTAAATAAGTTTATAAGAACAAATAAATAGTTCTTATAAACATTCATTTACTAGGTTTATTAATCTAAGAGGATCTAAAGCTCCAGATACTCTTTTTTTCTCTATTCCATTTTTATAAACTATTATTGTAGGAATTGATCTAATACCAAATTTTGAACCTAAACTTTGATGAACTTCTGTATTAACTTTTATAAATAAAGCTTTTAATGGAAACTTTTGTGAGACATCATTAAAAATAGGTGCCATAGTTTTACAAGGACCACACCAAGGTGCCCAAAAATCTACAACTACTGGAATATCTGAATTTACAACTATATGATCAAAATTTGATTCATCTACTTCTATTGGAGTAGTATCTAATAATGAGTTTTTACACTCACCACAATTAGCTTTTGAATAACTATCTTTTTTTGGTATTGAATTAACTTTTTTACAGTGGGGACATACTACATTTATTTTTGACATTATTAAGCCTTTAAATCTAATAAGGTATCTGCAACAGCATTTTGTGTTTGGATTCCTTTTGCATTTGCTTCATAAGATATTACCTCAGGAATTTGACCAACTATTGAGTCTATTAAATCTGCAGTAACTTCTTGAAACTCAGGATCTCCAATAGCATTTGAAACTTGTGCTATATTTGAAGCCATTTGACTAACTTGCATTTGAGAAGAAACCATTGCTGCTAAATTATTATCAATTGTCATAACTAAATCCTTTATTTATATTATTAACTTATGATTATCGTTATTTTATTTATTATATCATTTTTTTTTACATAAATCAAAGTCGTTATTTTATCTATTTTTCATCTATTTTAGTTAAAATATAATAATGAAAAACAGGATATTAAAATCAACAACATTTAAACTTATAATACTTGTACTAGTTGTTGTTTTGTCGCTTATAAGCTCTACTTTACTTTTTAATAACCAAATAGATAAACTTAAAAATCAAATAGATAATTTATACTTTGGAAATTTTATTCCAATAGTTAAACTGAGAATTATTTCTGAAAATTATCAAAAAATTATATCTTGTCGTACAATGAAATATATATGTGATTTCAAAAAAGAACAAGAAGCTATACAACAAGAATGGGAATACTATTTTAATACTTATAAAACAGATGATGAAAAAATTGTTGTAGAAGCTATTAATGATGAATTAGTTGATGCTTTTAAAGCAAATAAATTATATAAATTTAAAAATATGAAAAAGAAAATCGAGTTTTTAGTTGATTATGAAACAAAGGTTGCATTTAAACAAAGAAAAGAGTTTATAAATGATTATAAACAAATGAAAGACTTTTTATTTTATAGTATTGTATTTATTTTAATTTTAGCCTTTGCACTAATTGCTTTTATAATATTCCAAGTAATAAAAAAAGACAATCAGCTAAGAATACTAAATAAACAATACAAAATTGATTCAATTACTGATGGTCTAACAAAACTATATAATAGAAAATACTTTGATAATATTTTCGATAATATGCCATTTATATCAAATGCAAATAACTGGGATTGTGCTTTTATTATGATTGATATTGATTATTTCAAACAATACAATGACACATATGGCCATGATAAAGGTGATGAAGCCTTAATTGAAGTATCTAATATATTAAGAAATTATTTTGATAGACAATATGAATTTGTTTTTAGATTAGGTGGGGAAGAGTTTGGAGTAATATTATTCGATATTAATGAAAATATTGTCGAAAATTGTTTAAAAGATATCAATAATAAAATATTAGAGGCTAAAATTGAGCATAAAAATAGTAAAATACTAGACATCATTTCTATTTCAATTGGTGCAGTAATTTACGAACCAAATACCTACATTTCTGCAAATAGACTTTATAAAAAAGCTGATGAATGCTTATATAAGTCAAAGCAGACTGGAAGAAATAGATATAACTTAATTAAAGGAACTGATTAATGAGTTTTTTGTTTAACAAAAACCACCATTTTAACTTAGCGAATATTGCTACATTTTTTAATATAGCTGCTGGACTTTTTGCTATTTATTTTTTAACACATAATGATTTTTTTGCAGCTGCACTTTTTGCATGGCTTGCAGGGGCTTTTGATATTGTTGATGGTAAAATTGCTAGAAAATATAATCTTTCTACACAATTTGGAATTCAACTAGACTCATATGCTGACTTTTTATCTTTTGTTATTGTACCTACAATGTTTATTTACTTTGCAGTAATTGATACAAAAGAGTTAATGTTATCTACACCATTAATTATATTTGCATTTGTTTTTTATGTTATTTCTGGGCTTAGAAGATTAATTCAATTTAATATTAATTCAAGTGAAGGTGAAGTAGAAAAATACTTTGTAGGAGTACCAACTCCACTTGGTGCAATTTTGCTTTGGGTTGTTTATTTAGTATTTTTAACAGGAATCATATCTGAAACTTTCGTTTTAATAGCAATGATTGTTATTGGATATTTATTAAACTCTAAAATGAAAATCAAGCATCTTTAATATGTCAAAAGAGATTGTAAGTATTGATTTGGGCTCTAACTCTTTTAGAGTCCTAAAATACAACTGCACAAACCATACTATAATTGCTGAACATAATGAAGTTGTAGGAATGGCTGATGGACTTATTGATACAGGACTTATTTCAAAAGAAGCTCAACAAAGAGTTATAAATGCTGTTAAAAAGTCTGTTGATAAGATTAACTTTGATCCCCAAACTGCAGTTGCTGTTACAACAGCTGCCATGAGAAAAGCCAAAAATTCACAAGAGGTATTAAAACATTTTAAAACCCAAACAGGAATAAACTTTAATATAATTGATGGAGTAGAAGAGGCTAGATTAACACTTCTAGCTGTTAAATATGCTTTAAAAAGAGAAAAAATTAACTCTTCAAAATTTATATTATTAGATATAGGAGGAGGGTCTACTGAAATCATAATTAATGATGATAAAAAACATATTTCAAATAGTTTTGATTTTGGAATTGTTACACTAACTCAAAAATATCTTAAAACTCATGATTTAAAAAATGAACTAAAAAAGAAAAAAGAGGATATTAACTCTTTTATAAATTCATTAAATATAGACTTAAATGATTTTACCTTTGTAGCAACAGCTGGAACACCTACTACAATTGCAGCAATAAAACTAGGGCAAGATTTCTTTTCATATGATAAAGATGTAGTAAATGGAACAATAGTTGATTTAAATGATATTGATGACAGTTTAAAAATATTTGAAAATGCATCAAATGAAGATGTTATGAAACTAGTTGGAAAAGGTAGAGTTGAATTTATTGAAGTTGGTATTTTAATATATCAAATGATATTTGAAGCTCTAAACAAAAAAGAATCTATAGTTTTAGATGATGGATTAAGAGAAGGTGTTGCAATAAATTATTGCTTAGAAAACTGTAAGAATTAAGATAATAATCTTACAGTTTGATCTTGTACTATATTTAGTTGAGAAGCAGCTAAATATCCAGCATTTGCAATAACATTTGATTTACTAAAATCACTTGATTCTTTACCAAAATCTTTTTGTTTATTAGCTACATTGCTATCATATAAATTTCTTTGTTCAGCAATAGTATCTCTGGCACTTGTTTCTAATGCATTACCTAATTCAGTAAACTCTTCGTAAGTATTTTGCAATTGATTGTATGAACTTTCAACTTTTGTAACAGCTGCATTTAGATTATCACTTTTATTTAAATCAAAATTATTAACTGCCTCAAAAATATCCGTTGCAATTTGTGCAGTATTGGCTTTTTCAATAGTATAATTAGCTTTTGTTGTATTAATTTCAACTGTTGGATTTTCATCAAATTCATTTGTTACTAATAAATTTTGATCTTTAAATTTTGTTTCATAAGCAATTTGATTAAAACTTCTTAACTGCTCGTTAATATCAGACTTTATATCATTTTTATCTTGATAATTTTCAATATTTGAAAGTTTATCTTGTATATTAGTTAAGTACTCTTTTTGTTTATCAATTGCATTTTGAGATATTTTTGAAACAGCTAAACCATCATTTAATGATTGAACATCAATTGATAGCTCATCTCTTTGTTTATTATACTCATTTATAGTAAGGTTCAGCTCGCTATTATCTTGCTTTCCAACTTGATTAGTCTGATTAGATCTATCAATTTGCAAAGAAGATGAATTATTGAGAGTATTAATATTATTATTTATACTATTAACATCCATTTCGCTCTCCTTTTTTCTTAAATTATTTAAATTATATTTAACTTAAACTAAATCTATCCTAAAATCCCAAAACTACCTATTTTTCGTTAATACAAAATTAATTATATTTTTAGTAAAATATTGTCTTATTTTAGATTAACGGAGTTTTATTATGAAGATGACTGGCGCACAAATGGTTGTAGAATCATTACATCAAGAAGGGGTAGAAGTAGTATTCGGATACCCTGGAGGCGCTATTATGAACGTCTACGATGAAATATATAAACAAAATTATTTTCAACACATTCTGAATAGACACGAACAAGCTTCAATTATTGCAGCTGAAGGTTATGCAAGATCAACGGGGAAAACAGGAGTTTCAATTGTAACTTCTGGACCTGGATTTACAAATGCAGTTACTGGTTTAGCCGATGCATACATGGATTCAATACCTTTAGTTGTTATATCAGGGCAAGTTCCAACTAGTATCATAGGAACAGATGGTTTCCAAGAGATTGATGCTGTTGGTATTTCAAGACCTTGTACTAAACATAACTATTTAGTTAATTCAATTGAAGACTTACCAAGAATTATTAAAGAGGCGTTTCATATAGCAAGTACGGGTAGACCTGGACCAGTTCACGTTGATATCCCAAAAGATATCACAGCTGAACTAGCTGAGTTTAATTACCCAAAAGAGATTAATTTACCAACTTATAAACCAACAATTAATTACAATAAAAGACAATTGAAAAAAGCTATGACTGCTATTTCAAATGCTAAAAAACCATTATTATACATTGGTGGTGGAGCAATTTTATCTAATTGTGGTTATGAAATTAGAGAATTAGCTAAGAAGCTAAATATACCAGCTGTTGAAACACTAATGGCAAGAGGTGTAATGGGAGATGAAAATCCATTATTCTTTGGTATGCTTGGTATGCATGGTGAATTTGCTGCAAATATGGCAGCTTATGAAACAGATCTTTTAATTTCACTAGGTGCTAGATTTGATGATAGGGTTACAGGAAGACTTGATGAATTTGCTTCAAAAGCAAAAGTAATTCATGTTGACATTGACCCAACATCTATAGGAAAGTTAGTTACACCTGATTATCCAATTGTTGGAGATTTAAAACTTACTGTTGAAGCAATGATTGAAGCAGTAAATGACAATGATTTCAATGATTATACAAACTGGGTTGAGTTATTAACTGACTATAGAGAAAAAGAGCCATTAAGATATATTGATTCAAATGAAGTAATCAAACCACAATGGCCAATTGAAAGAGTAGGTCAACTACTTGGAGAAAGAGCAGTTGTTTCAACTGATGTTGGACAACACCAAATGTGGACTGCACAATTTTATCCATTTTCATATCCAAGACAATGGATAACTTCTGGTGGTTTAGGAACTATGGGATTTGGACTTCCTGCAGCAATGGGTGTTGCAAGAGCTTTAAAAGATACTAATAAAGTTTCTGTTAACTTCACTGGTGATGGTTCAATTTTAATGAATATTCAAGAGTTAATGACTTGTGTTGAGTATGAATTACCAGTAATTAATATTATATTAAATAATAACTATCTTGGTATGGTAAGACAGTGGCAAACGATGTTCTATGCAAATAGATTATCTGAAACTGATTTAACTGCACAACCTGACTTTAAAATGCTAATTGAAGCATTTGGAGGACTTGGATATAGAGTAACAAACAAAGAAGAATTTGATGCAGCATTAAAAGATGCAGTAGAGAAGAGAAAACCAGCAATGATTGAAGTAATTGTTGCAAGAGATGAAGAGGTATTACCAATGGTACCAAATGGTCATGCATTAAATGAAATGACTTTAATTGAAGGAGGTAACTAATGAATAATTTTAATCACTATTATGATTCAGAAACAACAAGACAGGTTATCTCAGTAATTGTTTTAAATGAACACAACGTTTTATCAAGAATTGTAGGACTATTTTCTGCAAGAGGATATAACATTGACTCATTAACTGTAGCCCCAGTTGAAGAAACACAATATTCAAGAATGACTATTGTTACAACTGGAGATAAAAGAGTAATTGATCAAATTGTTAAACAATTAAATAAGTTAATTCCTGTTTTAAAAGTAAATGAACACAGAAATGTAATTGAAAAAGATACTGTTTTAATGAAATTTTCAATAGATAATAACTTATCAGATATTGACGTAATAGCAAGAGCCTATCATGGTTCTATTCAAAATGTTACAGATGATTCAATTATCGTATCTGCTACTGATTCTAGTTCTAGAATCATGAATTTTATAAAAGTAATGCAAAAATTCAATCCACTTGAAGTCGTTAGAAGTGGTATTGTTGCAATGGAAAGATAAGAAAAACTTCTTATCTTTTCCTTCATAAAAAGGAATACAAATGACTCTTAGTGAGATTGCAAAATCAATTGATTTAGAAATTGATAGCCAAGTCGAAATTAGTGGTCTAAATACACTAACTGATTCAAATGAAAATGAATTAACTTTCTTAGAAAACAAAAAATATTTAAATGATTTAGAGAATACAAAAGCAGCAGCAGTCTTAATTTCAAAAGAGCACGCTTCAAAAGTTCCAGCTAATACTGTAGCTATTGTTTGTGATGAGCCTTATTTAAATTTAGCAAAAATAAGTAAACTATTTGCACCAAATATTATCGAACTTGAGGGAGAAAAACCTTTAATAGGTAATGGAACAAAAGTTATGCCTAATGTTTATATAGGTAAAGACTCAGTTATTGGTAGAGATTGTACTATTATGGCTGGTGCATTTATTGGTGATAATGTAACAATTGGAGATAACACAATTATCTATCCAAATGTTTCAATATATAGAGACTGTCAAATCGGTAGTGATTGTATAATACATGCAGGAACGGTTATAGGTAGTGATGGTTTTGGTTTTGCTAATACTAAAGAGGGTAAATATATTAAAATTTATCAAAATGGTAATGTAATTATTAGTGATGATGTAGAAATTGGGGCAAATAGTGCAGTTGATAGAGCAGTATTTAAATCAACTATCATTGAAAATGGTGTTAGAATCGATAACTTAGTTCATATTGGGCATAACTGTAAATTAGCAACGGGTTGTATTTTAACTGGACAAGTTGGACTATCTGGTTCAACTACACTAAATCAATATGTAATTATGGGTGGACAAAGTGCAACAGCAGGTCATCTAGAGATTGCTCCATTTACAACAATTGCAGCACGTGGTGGTGTTACTAAATCAATCACAGAGCCTAAAAAACAATGGGCAGGTTTTCCTTTAATTGAGCATAGACAATGGCTTAGACTACAAGGAAGAATCGCGAAACTACTTAAATAAAAAAAGGGTTTAAAATAGCTAAAAAAATCATATCACTAATCTTACTATTTATAATAGTTTATTTTGAATTTTCAGCATTTGAAAGTAGTAAAAATATAGTTGGAAATGTTGGGAATGGATTTTCTGCATTTTCTCATAAATATTTTGGATACCTATCTTATGTATACTTGTTACTATTTTTATATCCATTATACATATACAATTTTAAAAAGAATATTGAAATTAAAGACTTATTAGTAAATATTCTTATAGTTGTATTAGTTTTATTTGTCTCTTTAATTTTTCAAGCATTAGTTGTTACAAACCCTTATAATGCAGGTGAAATTGGAAATATACTTGTGGATACTTTAGCACCTGTTATTGGTGTAGCAGGTTTATATATCTTTGTTTTAATTGGTTTTATCATATCTGGAATCGTTTTATATGAAAATTCTGATTTAGATGTATCAAGTATCAAGAAAAATTTAAAAAGTAAAATAAAATTAAAAAATAGTATTGATATTAAAAAAATCGAAAATAAACCTTCTAAAAAAAGAGAAAAAAGAAATGATGTTTCTACTACAACTACTGAAGAAACACCAGAGACAATAATTAATAGTATAAATGAGAAACTAGATCAACCAACTAAAAAACAAAATGATACTTCTTTATTTGATACTCAAGAATATAATATAGAGCCAATAAAAGAAGAAGATACAACACAAACACCAGTAATTGAACCTATTGTTGAAGAAGAAACTTTAGAAATACAAACTGAAGAAAAACACAGTGTAATAGTTGATGAATTAGAAGAAAATAGAAAACTTTTAGAAGACATAGAAATTGGTCAAACAGAAAAACCTAGAGACTTTGAACTTCCACCAACATCATTTTTTCAAGCAGCACCAAAAGAGAAAAAATCAAAAGTTTCTGAAAACTTTATAGATCAAAAAATTGCAGATTTATTAGATAAACTTTCAATGTTTAAAATTGATGGAGATGTGGTAAGAACTTATACAGGTCCTGTAGTTACAACTTTTGAGTTTAAACCTGCACCTAATGTAAAGGTATCTAAAATTTTAAACTTACAAGATGATTTAGCTATGGCACTTAGAGCTCAAACAATAAGAATTCAAGCTCCAATTCCAGGAAAAGATGTTGTTGGTATTGAAGTACCAAATGATGACACTCAAACAATCTTTTTAAGAGATATGTTAGATAGTGAAATTTTCCAAAATTCTAAATCACCTTTAACAATGATTTTAGGTAAAGATATTGTTGGAAAACCATTTATTACTGATTTAAAAAAGCTTCCACACTTATTAATAGCAGGAACTACTGGTTCTGGTAAATCTGTGGGTATTAATTCAATGATTTTATCACTGCTTTATAAAAACTCACCAGATAACTTAAAACTAGTTATGATTGATCCAAAAATGCTTGAATTTTCTATGTATAATGATATTCCTCATTTATTAACTCCTGTTATTACAAAAGCAGGTGATGCAATTAATGCTTTATCAAACATGGTTGCAGAAATGGAAAGACGTTACACTTTAATGTCAAAAACTAAAACTAAAAATATTGAAAACTACAATGAAAAAGCAAAAAAAGAGAGATATGAAAAGTTCCCTTATATTGTTGTTGTTATTGATGAGTTAGCTGACCTTATGATGACTAGTGGTAAAGATGTTGAGTACTCTATTGCAAGACTTGCACAAATGGCAAGAGCTTCTGGTATTCACTTAATTGTTGCTACTCAAAGACCATCAGTTGATGTTGTTACAGGTTTGATTAAAGCAAATCTACCAAGTAGATTATCTTACAAAGTAGGGCAAAAAGTTGATTCTAAAATCATTTTAGATTCTATGGGAGCTGAGTCATTACTAGGACGTGGAGATATGTTATTTACACCTCCTGGTATGTCTGGGCTTGTTAGAATTCATGCACCTTGGTCAACAGAAGATGAAATTGAAAAAGTTGTTGACTTCTTAAAAGCACAAAGAGAAGTGCAATATGATATGAATTTCATAAAAGATGTTAACTCATCTAGTTTAGGTGCAACCTCTTCTAATGCTGAACTTGGTGATGTAGATGAACTTTATGAAGATGCAAAACAAGTTGTTTTAACAGATAAGAAAACATCTATTTCATATATTCAAAGAAAACTAAGAATCGGTTATAACCGTGCAGCAACTATTGTAGAGCAATTAGAGCAAACAGGAGTTTTATCAGAAGCAAATGCTAAGGGTAATAGAGAAATCCTAGTATAAATTTCATAAGATACTAATCTTAGATAAATCTTTTATTTAAAGCTTAAAAAACTAAAAATTTAAAGAAATAACTAAATTTCTACGAATTTTTAGTTATTTACTAGTTTTTAATTGGGTTATTTTTACACACTTTTTTATTAGTTTAATATTACATGTGATACAATTAATTAAATTTAACAGAAGGAGTTTGTCATGAATACAGGTATTGTAGGAAGACACATAGATTTAACAGATCCAATCAAAGAGTATATTAACAGTTCAATTGAAGCGTTTAGAAAATACAACTTAGATATTATTTCTGTAAATTCAATTATTTCACAAGAAGAGAAACATGGTAAAAAAGCATTCAGTTTTGAATTCACATTAAATGTTGCTCACTTAGATACAATTGTAGTTAAACAAAAAGATAAAGATTTATATTCAGCAATTGATATTGCAGTAGATAGAGTTTGTAAAGTGTTAAGAAGACACCACGACAAAATCGCTACACATAAAGCTACAAAACTAACTGAAGTTGTTGCAGCTGAAGTTGAAGATCAAATTGCTTTAGAATTAGAAAAATTTGAAGATGAAATTGCTCCTGCAAGATTAAGCTCTTATAAACCAATGGATATTGAAGAAGCACTAGATGAATTAAAAGATTCAGATGCAGTATTTAAAGTATTCTATGATAAAGATGATAATATGAGAGTATTATATAAAAGCTCAAAAGAAGGTAAATTTGGATTATATTAATCTATAATTTTTGCTTCTTTAAAAGGTATTAGCTATAATATGGCTAATACCTTTTTTAATTTATACTAACGTAATAGGATTTTAAACATAAATGAACAACTCACTTAAAAAAATTGCACTTATTGGTCAACCAAATGTCGGAAAATCATCTCTATTTAATAGAATTGCAAAACAAAGAATAGCTATTGTTTCAGATTTAGCTGGAACAACAAGAGACATTAAGAAACACCAAGTTGATATTATAGATAGACCAGCACTTATGCTTGATACTGGTGGTATTGATGATACAGATGATGCAATATTTTCAAACGTAAAAAGAAAAGCAATTGAAACAGCGAAAGAGGCTGATATAATACTTTTTATGGTAGATGGTAAAAACATACCAGATGATAAAGATAAAGAACTATTTTATGAGCTTCAACGATTAGGAAAAGAGTTAGCATTAGTTGTAAATAAAATCGATAATGATAAAGAAAAAGAAAGATTATGGGAATTCTTTGAATTTGGAGTAGGTGATGAAAACCTATTTGGAATATCTGTTTCACATAATAGAGGAACAAAGGATTTATTTGATTGGATTTATGATCATCTTCCACCTAATATTGAAATAATCAATAACGAAGTTACTGATGAAAATGAAGATGAACTTTTATATGATGAGGAAGAAGTAGAAGAAAAGTTTGTAGATGATAGAAATATCAAAGTTGCAATCATTGGAAAAGTAAATGTTGGAAAATCTTCTATACTAAATGCTATCGTAGGCCAAGAAAGATCTGTAGTTTCTGAAATTGCAGGAACTACTATTGATCCAGTTGATGAATCTTTTGAATATGCAGATAAAAATATTACTTTTGTTGATACAGCAGGGCTTAGAAGAAAAGGTAAAATTGAAGGTATTGAAAAATACGCATTAATGAGAACAAAAGAGATGCTTGAAAAAGCAAACCTTGCATTAGTTGTATTAGATGCATCAAAAGATTTATCAGACCAAGATGAAAAAATTGCTGGATTAGTTGATCAGTATGCATTAGGAACAATCATCGTTTTAAATAAATGGGATGAGAATATGGAGACATTTGAAAAAATGGAAAAAGCAGTTAGAGGAAGATTTAAATTTCTTTACTATGCTCCAATTATTGCTGTTTCTGCAAAAACGGGAAGAAGTATTGATAGGTTAAAAGAAAAATTAATTGAGATTTTTGAAAACTATTCACAAAGAATCCCAACATCTCAACTTCATAAAACTGTTGAAGATGCAGTTATTAGACATGCTCTTCCAAGTCCAAACGGTGCATATTTAAGAATTTACTATGCTACACAATTTAGTAATAGACCACCAAAAATTGCATTAATTATGAATAAACCTAAACTTCTACACTTCTCTTATAAAAGATATTTAATTAATTTCTTTAGAAGTAGATTTAATTTCGAGGGAACTCCAATTCATATCATTGCTAGAGGTAAAAAAGACAATATAGTTGATGAAGAGGAATATTTAGACCTTTTAGATTAAAACAAAAAAAGGAGAGAAACTTTTGAACAGTGTTACAATAAAAAATGATATTTTTGCAGGTATTACAGCTGCTGTTGTTGCTCTTCCTTTAGCCTTAGCATTTGGTGTTGCAAGTGGTGCTGGTGCAATCGCTGGTTTATACGGTGCAATTATATTAGGTTTCTTTGCAGCACTTTTTGGAGGAACCTCTACTCAAATTTCTGGTCCTACTGGTCCAATGACAGTTATTACTGCAACTGCAGTAGCTACTTTTCCAGGGGATTTTAATACTGTAATGACAGTTATATTTTTATCTGGACTTATTCAAATATCATTTGCAATGATTAGAATAGGTAAATGGGTTCAATTTATTCCTTATCCTGTAATCTCAGGTTTCATGAGTGGAGTTGGTGTAATTATCATAATTTTACAATTAAACCCTTTTTTAGGTGTTGATTCACAACCTTCAATTGTTTTAACACTTATAAATCTTTTTGATTCAATTCAACATATAAATTATGATGCTTTAATTGTTGCATCATTAACTCTGTTAATTATGTTCTTAACTCCTAAGAAGATTACAAAAGTTGTTCCACCTGCTTTAATAGCACTTATTGCAATTACCTATTTTTCATATTATATGCAGTTTAATATAGCAAAAATAGGAGAAATTCCTATGGAAATCCCTGATTTAATTCTTCCTTTTTCTATTGATTTTATTAATTTAAAAGATATTATTACTTTATCCATAACTCTAGCACTACTTGGAACAATTGATTCTTTATTAACTTCAGTTGTTGCAGATAATAAAACAAAAACAAAACATAATCCAAATAAAGAGTTAATAGGACAAGGAATAGGTAATGCTATTTGTTCATTCTTTGGAGCAATTCCAGGTGCTGGTGCAACAATGAGAACGGTGATAAATATCAATAGTGGAGGAACTACCAAACTATCAGGAATGATTCACTCTATTACACTTTTAATAATAGTTTTATTTTTAGCTCCCTTAGCTTCAGAAATCCCATTAGCTGTACTTTCTGGTATTTTAATAAAAGTTGGATTTGATATTTTAGATTATAAGTTTATAAAAATAGTAAATAAAGTAAATAAAAGAGATTTACTTATTATGATTACTGTATTTTTATTAACAATTTTCGTTGATTTAATTATGGCAGTTGGAGTAGGTATTACAATTGCATCAATTTTAGCAGTTTATAAAGTATCAAAAGGCACTCAAATAAAAACAATTAGATCAAAAACATCTTTTGATATTGACTTAGATAATCAAGATACACAAATCATCAAAATAACAGGTGAACTATTTTTTGGAACAGCTTCTATTTTAGATGAAAAAATAGATAAAATAAAAAGTGGAAAAACAATAATTTTAGATTGTAAAAATGCTCAATCACTTGATTTATCTGCGATTTTCACAATTGAGAACATCATAGAAAAACTAAAAGATAGAGGTTCAGATATTATTCTTGTTTTAAAATATAGACATAAAAGAAGTATCATAGATATTGACATAGATGGATTATTTAAAGGTATTCAAATGTTTCATACAATTGATGATGCAACAAACTATGTACAAAAGAGCTCTTTAAAGTATGAGTAAAATATATTTACTATCAAATAATAAATACAAAGATGTAATAAATTTAGAAGTATTTAAGATTCAATATTTAGAACCTCTTATTGATTGTTTAAAATATGATGCATTAATTTTTACTTCAAAAAATGCAATTTATTCACTAAATCATTTTAATATTGATTGGAAAAATATACCTTCATATGTTATTGCACCTAAAACAGCAGAAGTTTTAAAACAACAAGGTGGAACACTTGAGTTTGTAGGTGAACATTCACATGGTAATGAATTTGCCCAAGAGTTGATTCCTCACTTAAAAAATAAAAAAGTTTTATACTTAAAAGCAAAAAAAACGGTATCTAATCTTTCAAATATATTACTTGAAAATAAAATATCTTTAGATGAAGTAATTGTTTATGAAACAATTTGTAATAATCAAACAAAAATCAATTTAGAGAAAAACTCTATTTTTATCTTTACATCTCCTTCTAGCATAAAATGTTTCTTTGAACAGTATGGATGGGAAAAAAGCTTCAAGGCAGTTTGTATTGGAAAAACAACTTCAAAATACCTTCCAAAAGATGTTGAGTTTGTTATTAGTTCAAAAACTTCTATACAAGAGTGTATAAAACTAGCCAAGAGTATATAATTTTAAACTCAAATTCAAACATTATTAGATAAAATAAAACTAATCTAAGTAGTACGGGATTTCCATTGTTGTGGGTCCGATACTGTATTTTTGTGAGTAATTGTAAATACATGGTGTGCAGCGATTCATTGCGTTCTTGCTCCTAAAGTGTATCTCTTACTTGCTATTATTGCCTTTTGTGGGCCGTTTGATGGTTAACGGCTACTTGGATTTTTACTTTTAATTATACTAATAAATAAACAAGGAATTATCGTGAACATATTGATACTAGGAAGTGGGGGTAGAGAATACTCTATTGGATTAGCAATATATAAAGAAAATGCTCATAACTTATTTTTCATGCCAGGAAATGGTGCTACAAATAAATTAGGTACTAATATAAATATAAAAGATTATAATGAATTAGCAGTTTGGGCAAAAGATAATTCTATTGATTTAACAATTGTAGGGCCAGAAGCTCCATTAGTAGATGGTGTTGTTGATATATTTAAAGAAAATGATTTAACAATCTTTGGACCAAGTGCAGCTGCAGCTCAGCTAGAAGGTTCTAAAGTATATATGAAAAACATACTTAAAAAGTATAACATACCAACAGCAGCGTTTATAGAAACAACAAATGAAAAAGAAGCACACGATTTCATTGATACAATGAATGAACCAATTGTTGTAAAAGCAGATGGTTTATGTGCAGGAAAAGGTGTAATTATTGCTCAAAGTAAAGATGAAGCTAAAAAAGCTGCATCTGATATGTTAAGTGGTGATTCATTTGGTGATGCAGGAACTTCAATAGTAGTTGAAGAATTTTTAGATGGATATGAGTTATCAATCTTTGCAATTTGTGATGGTGAAAACTATAAAGTATTACCAGCAGCACAAGATCATAAAAGAATAGGGGATGGTGATACGGGACCAAATACTGGAGGTATGGGTGCTTATGCTCCAACTCCACTAGTAAATGATGAAATTTATCAAAAAGTAGAAGATAGAGTTATTAAACCAACATTAGAAGGTATGAAAAAAGAGGGTGCTCCTTTTGAAGGTGTACTATTTATTGGTGTTATGGTTGTAAAAGGAGAACCAATTATATTAGAATATAATGTAAGATTTGGTGATCCTGAATGTGAAATTTTAATGCCACTACTTGAAACTCCCGTATCTGATTTATTCTATAAAGGTGCTACAAAACAACTTGATAAATTAGATATAAAAATCAAAAATGAATTTGGTGTTGGTGTTGTAATGGCAAGTGAAAACTATCCTTTCAGTTCATCAAAACCAGCAGAAATCATTGTTGATGAAATAGTAAATGAAGAATTAGCTGCAAATTCTCATATCTCATATGCAGGTGTTGAACTTGATGATGATAAACTTATGGCAACTGGTGGAAGAGTTTTAGTTTGTGTTGGTTTTGGTAAATCAATTCAAGAAGCTAGAGATAGAGCATATGAACTTTGTGGTCAAGTACATTTTGCTGGTAAAAAATGTAGATCTGATATTGCATATCAAGCTCTAAAATAATTAAGTAGTATAAATAAATGCAAGAAAATAGTAGTGATTTACAATTAGCAACACTTAGATCAAGAGCTATGGCTTTTATAATCGATGATTTAATTGTTACATTTATTATTTTGATAATATTTTGGGACAATTTAATGGCTGCTAGTCATAATATGGATGCTATGATGCAACTAGTTAAAGTTGATTTAGTAATGCCCTTAATTTTCTTAAAAGTTATATACCAAGCTTTCTTTGTTTGGTATTATGGCGCAACTGTAGGAAAACTAGTAGCTAAAATCAGAGTTATCGATGCGTCACATTGGGGAAGAGTATCATTTTTTTCAGCACTTTTAAGATCTGTTGGTAGAATTTTCTCAGAAATGTTTTTTTATGTTGGTTTTTTAATTGGCTTTTTTAATGAAGGTAGAAAAACTTTCCATGATATAACTGGTAAAACATTGGTTGTAAATGCATAAAAAAATACTATTATCATTAGTGGTAAGTTTATCATTATGTTTTTCACAAGAGTTAAAGAATGAAAAATTCGAACTTCTTGCTGAAAATATAGATACTAAAGATAATACATTAACAGCAAGTGGAAATGTTGTAGTTTTTTCTCAAACTTATTACTTAAGTGCTAATAAAATCATTTATGATAAAGAAACTGAAAGTTTTGAGCTTTTTGATAATGTTGTAATTATCAAAGATAACAACATCCAAACACAAAGTAATTATGCTTATTTAAACTTAAAAGATGAGTCTTATAAACAAAGTCCAATACTACTTCATCAATCAGATAATAATTTATGGTTAAACTCAAAAACATCACAAAAACAAGATACCACTATTAGTTTAGATGAATCAATAATCTCTTCTTGTGATTGTATAGATCCAACTTGGAGTATTAAAGTCTCTTCTGCTACGTATGATACTGAAAACAAATGGATACATACATATAATCCAAGATTATATATAGGTAATGTTCCTATTTTATATAGTCCATATTTTGGTTTTCCAACAGATAAAACAAGAAGAACAGGACTTTTAATACCAACTATTGGATACTCAAATGATGATGGTATATACTACTCTCAACCAATTTACTTTGCACCAGCAGCGAACTATGATATTGAATTTATTCCACAAATAAGAACAAGAAGAGGTTATGGTGCTTATACACATTTTAGGTATGTTGATTCACCTTATTCAATTTTAAAAATGAAAACAGGTGGTTTTATTGAAGATAAAGACTATCAAGAACAACATGATTTAGAAAATAAAAAACACTATGGTTGGAATGTAGAGTACGAAAGAACAAAACTATTTTCAAATGATAAAACTCAAGATGGTTTTTATGCATCAATAAATTATATGAATGATATTGAGTATAGAACATTAGAAAAAGAAGAGGATAATATATCAACTGATAAAAAAGTTGAATCAAAAATAAACTACTTTTATAATACTTCTAAATACTACGGTGGAGCATATGCTAGATACTATATAGATACATCAGCAGATAATAATGATGAAACACTTCAAGAATTACCACAGCTGCAATTTCATAAATATAATGATTCAGTATTTATTAATAATTTACAATACTCATTAGATAGTAAGCTTTATAACTATACAAGAAAAAAAGGCTTAAGTGCAAATATTTATGAATTTACCTTACCTGTTTCTTATACACACTATTTACTTGATGATTTTTTATATATCACTGCACAAAATAAAACTGTATTAAGTAGATACAACTATACAAATGAAGATAGCACAAATAGCTTTGATAATGGTACATTATTACAAAATGAGACTTCTATTGCAATTGGAAGTGACTTAATTAAGCCATATGAAAACTATTTACATACAATTAATTTAAATGCTAAATACTCAGATCCCAAAAATATAAAATCAAGTGGAGATCTATATGAAATAACAAGTAATAATAGTGAGTTAGAGAGTTTTCCAATAACACAGGGAAATAAAAACATAAATTTATCAATAAACCAATCTTTATATAATAAAAATAGTTTAAAGCAATTAATAAATCATAGGGTATCTCAATCAATACTTTATGATAATAACGATCCAAAACTTCAAAATTTAGAGAATTATGTAAAAGTGAACCATGATTATGGAAATATTACAAATAGAATGGTTTATAATATTCAAGATAAACAGTTTATTGAAAATGATTCACAAGTAAATTTAACATATAAAGATCTATCATTAAGTATGGGTTACTATAAATCTAAAGAGACAGATAATCCTTATAATGATAAAGAAGACTTAGAATCATATAATTTTGATGTAAACTATCAACTATCAAAAGATTATAAAGTAGGGTATTATGAGTATTATAACTTACTTGAAAAAGTTAGAAATAAACAAGGTATCAACTTAAATATCAATGATTATTGTTGGAATTTAGATTTAAAATATGAAAGAGAAATAGTTCCTTCAACATCAAGTACTTCAGAAGGTATTGATCAAAAAATCATATATATGAACTTAGAGCTAAAATCACTTGGTGGATTAAAACAAAAATATAAGATAGATGAGGACTAATAATGAATCCTGATAAAATTTATTTTAAAAATAGAGAAGTTGCAGCTTTTAGGTTATTAGATATCTTACCCATTGATAGTATGAAACTTGAAGACTGGACTGTAATTTCTAGTTCTTACGGAGGATATGAAATTGCAAAAATTATTGCAAATGAACTAAATTCAAAATATGATATTATGTTTTCAGCAAAAATAAGTGCTCCAAACAATGATGAATGTGAGATTGCAGTTGTTACAGAGCATGAGGAAGTATTAATTCATGAAGAGTTAATAAGGTCATTTGATATAAGTTTAGATAAAATATATGAAAAGTCTAAAAAAGTATTTGAAGAAAACTTAGTAAGTGAAGTAAATAGGTTTAGACATGGTAATAAAATTGAAAAGTTTGAAAACAAAAATGTTTTAATCGTAGATGAAGGTATAAATACAGGTCTTACAATGATGGCTTGTATTAAAACTGCTATTAATTTAAAAGCAAAATCTATTTCAGTAGCAACACCTATACTTCCAACAGCAAGTATACCTACTATTGAATCAATTGCGGATGATTTATATTTTATTAAAAATTTAGATCATTTTATATCAATAGATTTTTATTATGACTCACTTGATGAAGTAAGTTTTGAAGATTTAGAAAAATTAAAAAAAGGAAAATAATGTCAACAGTTTGTGAATTCGAATTAAATGATAAACAAGAAATATATGAGTTTGGGAAAGTAGCCAAACAAGCTAATGGATCAGTATTAGCGAAATTAGGGAATGCAGTAGTTTTAGCTACAGTAGTAAGTGAGTTTGATAACCCAGTAGATGAGGACTTCACTCCATTAACAGTTCAATATATTGAGAAAACTTATGCAGCAGCAAAATTACCTGGTGGATTTATAAAAAGAGAAGGGAAACCAAGTGAATTTGAAACTCTAACTTCAAGAGTAATCGATAGAAGTTTAAGACCATTATTTCCTAAAGGATATGTATATCCAACAACAATAACTGTTATGGTATTAAGTGCTGATAAAAATGTTGACTTACAAACTTTAGCTTTAAATGCTGCAAATGCTGCATTATATACTTCAAATTTACCAATCAAAAAATCTGTATGTGGTGTTAGAGTTGGAAAGATTGAAGGAGATTACGTTATTAATCCAACACAAGAACAATTAGAAAATTCTACTTTAGATTTATATGTAGCAGGTTCTAAAGATGAATTACTTATGATTGAGATGAAGACTATTTCAAGTGAAGAATTAGTTGAAGTAGATATTGAAGCATTTACAAAAATCCATAATGCAAATGAAATGACTGAAGATATTTTAGTTGAAGCTATTGGGGTAGCGCAAGAAGCATTAAAAGAAGCAAATGAAACTTATGAAAAAGGTTTCGAAGAAGCTTCAAAAGAACAATCAAATGTTGAATTAGTTGAATTTACTATTGATGAATCTGTAATTAACTATGTTAGAGACAACTTTAGTGATGATATTAAAAATGCAATAAAAAAACTTGCAAAAAGTGAAAGAGCAACTGAACTTAAAGATGTAGCTAAAGCAATCGCTGCAAATGAATATTGTATAGAAAATGAAATTGAATTTTCAACTATCTATGAAGCTGTTTCTATTGTAAAAAGAGAAATTGTTAGAAATATGATTGTTGATGATAAAGTAAGAGCTGATGGAAGAGGACTTAAAGATGTAAGACCTATTGATATTGAAACAAATATTTTACCTTCTGCTCATTCATCTTGTTTATTTACAAGAGGTGAAACTCAAGCATTAGTTGTTGGAACTCTTGCAGGACCTAAAGATGGTCAAATGTATGAAACATTAACTGAAAAATCAACTTCAGTGGATAGATTTATGGTACATTATAACTTCCCAGGTTTCTCAGTTGGTGAAGCAAAACCTATGTTTGGTGTAGGAAGAAGAGAACTAGGACATGGTAACTTAGCTAAAAAAGCACTTGAACCAACTATTGATGATGATTATAGTGAAACTGTAAGATTAGTATCTGAAATATTAGAGTCAAATGGTTCTTCTTCAATGGCAACTGTTTGTGGTGGTTCATTGGCATTAAAAGCAGCAGGAGTGCCTGTTTCTGATTTAGTTGCTGGTGTTGCAATGGGTATGGTTGTAGAAGGTGATAACTATTCTGTATTAACTGATATCATGGGATTAGAAGATCATGATGGAGATATGGACTTTAAAGTAGCAGGAACTACAAAAGGTATTACTGCACTTCAAATGGATATTAAACTTGGTGGAATTGAATTATCAGTTTTACAAGAAGCATTACTACAAGCAAAAGAGGGTAGAGAGCATATTTTAGGTTTAATGGAAACTGCTGCAAATGAAATAGTTCCTAGTGAAGCATTACCTTTAATAGAACAATTTGCAATTGATCCAAGCAAAGTAATGGTTGTTATTGGAAAAGCAGGTTCTACTATAAAAGAAATTATTGAAAAATTCTCTGTATCTATTGATTTAGATAGAGATAGTGGGAATGTAAAAGTATCAGGTGGAAATAAACAAAATGTTTTAGATGCTTGTGAGCATATTAAAACTATTTCAAATAATGCAACATCTAGGAAAGAATCAAAAGAAGTTAACTTTGAAAAACTATATCAACTTGAAGAAGTATTAAAAGGTAAAGTTGAAAGGATAGTTGACTTTGGAGCATTTATATCTTTACCAAAAGGTGGAGAAGGATTACTTCATATTTCAAAAATCTCAAAACAAAGAGTAAATAATGTAGCTGATGTATTATCAGTTGGACAAGAAATTGATGTAACTGTATTAAAAGTTAAAAAAGATAGAATCGAACTTGGTGGCGCTAAGTAACTTATAATTCCTTTAGGGGAATTATAAATATATTAATAACTTAAGAAACTCTCTTCTTTTTCCCATAAAACAATCTTTTCAAAATAAAATAACACTTTTAAACAAACTTTATAATAACTTTATGGTATCATATATTGTTCGTTAGTAGCACAGAAGTAGCTTAATAACAAAACTATATTTAAAATTAATAATTTTATTGATTTTATTGATGATTTACCATATTTTCTAATATTAAATTAATATATCTTACGTTAGTATGGTTAAAATAATTTTTTTAACAAAACTTAAGGGGTTCTAAAATGGCTAAGCTTTTAATCGTAGATGATTCTACAATGCTAAGAGATATGCTTAACTACGCACTAAATGAAGGAGGTTACTCTGATGTAACTGAAGCAATTGATGGTGTTGATGGTTTAGCAAAAGCAAAAGCTAATGATTTTGATTTGATTATTACAGATGTAAATATGCCAAATATGGATGGTTTAGCACTTATTGGAGAACTTAGAAAAGTACCTCAATATTCGAAAAAACCAATTTTAGTATTAACAACTGAAAGAAGTGATGAAATGAAAGCAAAAGGTAAAGCAGCAGGTGCTACGGGATGGATTGTAAAACCATTCGTTCCAGATCAGCTTTTAAAAGCTGTAAATATTGTTTTAAGTAGATAGTTTATAGGTAGATAAATAAAGGAGTAGTCATGTCATTTGATATTTCTAAATATAGAGAAATGTTTTTAGAAGAAGCCGAAGAGCTTTTTGAATCTGCTGATAATGTACTTTTAGAAGCAGAAACTAATGGAACATTAACTGATGAAGAAATGGGTCAATTATTTAGAGATGTACACACACTAAAAGGTAGTGGTGCATCTGTAGAGCTAGCATTATTTGCTGAATTTACTCATGATGTTGAAAACTTAATGGATAAATTAAGAAATCATCAAATTGAGTTCATTCCAGAAATGGCTGAAACATTAATTGATGGTTTAGACACAATGAAAGAGATTTTAGACTTAGAAGTTTCTGAAGATCTTACAAAAGAAAAATTTACAGAAATGACTAGTGACCTTTTAAAAGACATTAGAGCTTTCTCTAATGGAGAGACTCCTGTAAAAGAAGAACCAGTTGTTGTTGAAACACCAGTAAAAGAAGAGGCTGTTGAATCAAAAGATGATGATGACAATGATAACTTTGGTTTCTTTGATGATGATTTAGAAGAACAAAGAGAATCTACTACAAGAGCATATGGTATTTTTGCAGATGATGATGACTTAGAAGCACAAAAAAATTATGGTTTTTATGATGATGAACTTGAAACAATATCTGACAATACTGAAGATGTAAAAAAAGTTGAACATACAGAAGATGAAAATTTTGGTTTCTTTGATGATATGCCATCAATTACTCCAGATGCCGTTATGGATACAAATGGAGTAGAAGAAAACACTACAAAAACAAATAATCCAGAAGTAACTAAACCAGCAGCTGTTAAACCTCAAGATAAAAAAACTTCTCCTGTTGCAAAAAAACAAGATAAAGATAATAAAAAAGATGAGATTGTAAAAAAAGCTTCTGCTAGTAATAATATTAGAGTTAATCTTGATAAAATTGACTTATTAATGAACAATGTAGGTGATTTAGTTATTACAAATGCAATGTTAACTCAGTTTAGCTCGACTATAGAAGAAACAAAAACAAGAAATGCAGTTTTAGAAAGACTTGAATTACTAGAAAGACATATTAGAGATATGCAAGATTCAATTATGGGTATTAGAATGGTACCTATGGAATCTATTTACTCTAAATTCCCAAAAGTTGTTAGAGATATTTCTAAAAAACTTGGTAAAAAAGTTGAATTCAAACACTACGGTGATGGTGTTGAAATTGATAAAGCTATGATTGAAGGATTAACAGATCCATTAATGCATATTATAAGAAACTCTTTAGATCATGGTTTAGAAACACCAGAAGAAAGACAAGGAACAGGAAAACCAGAAGTTGGTTCAATTTCAATATCAGCTGAACAAGCAAATGGTCAAATGATAATTACAATTGATGATGATGGTAAAGGTATTGATGCTGAAAGAGTTGCTCTAAAAGCCTTAGACCAAGGTCAAATTGATGAGAATCAATATAACTCAATGAGTAATAATGAAAAAGCTGAATTAATATTTGGAGCTGGGGTTTCAACAGCTGATGAAATTACTGATATTTCTGGACGTGGTGTAGGAATGGATGTTGTTAAAACAAATATTTATAAACTAGGTGGTGCAATTAAACTTGATACCAAACTAGGAGAAGGAACTACAATTACAATCATGTTACCTCTTACTCTAGCTATTTTAGATGGTTTAGATATTAGAGTAGGTAATTACAAGTATATTCTTCCTTTAAGTTCTATTGTAGAGTCACTTCAACCAACAGCTGAAATGATTAAAAAAATTGGTGATGGAACACAAGATTTATTAATGTTAAGAGAAGAGTTTATTCCAGTAGTTAGACTACACAAACTATTTGGGCTTGAAAAAAGCTTTGAAAACCTTGAAGAAGGTATGTTAATTGTTGTTAAATCTGGAAATACAAAAGTTGCATTATCAATTGACGAATTCTTAAATCAACACCAAGTTGTTGTAAAACCTTTAGATAAAAACTTTAGAAGTGTTGAAGGAATAGGGGCTGCGACAGTTAGAGGTGATGGAAGTATTGGTTTAATTTTAGATGTTGTTGGAATTATTAATGCTCAAATTAAAATAGAAAAAGATATGAGTGACATCAGAAAAGTATCTTAAACCATATGAAAAATGTAACAGAAATTCATAATAAAATAAAAAATCTTCTTTATTCTCACACAGGGATAACCCTAACTGAGAATAAAGATATTATGATTTCAAATAGAATTGAAAAACTAAAACGTAACTGCAAATACTCAGGTGAAATAGAAGACTTATTAAAGCTTATTGAAGATGGTCAATATGTTACTGAGTTTATTAACTCTTTTACTACAAATAAAACACACTTTTTCAGAGAAGATTTTCATTTTGTTGATTTAAGAGATAGGGTTCTACCTGAATTTGCAAAAACAAATCAAACTATAAATATGTATTGTTCAGCTTCTTCAACAGGAGAAGAACCATACTCTATGGCTATGACAGTTCAAGAAGTAAAAGAAAAATTATCTTCTAATTTTAATGCAAAAATCATTGCAACCGATATAGATACAAATGTTCTTCAATTTGCAGCAAATGGTATTTACAGATACTCAAAATCATCAAAAGAGTTTCCAGATTGGATTAAACCTCAAAAATACTTCAAAAGAAGAATAGAAAAAAACCTTGCAGGTGAAGATATACTTATAAAAGTAAATGACCAATTAAAAAAAATAGTTTCTTTTCAAATAATGAATTTGAGTAATGACACTTATCCATTCAAGAATAACCAATTTGATGTAGTCTTTTGTAGAAATGTTTTAATATATTTTTCTTCAGAAGATCAAAATACTATATTAAAAAAACTTTTTAAACATTTAAAAGTTGGGGGAACACTATATTTAGGACACTCTGAAAATCCTCAAGATTTAATTCACTATGTTAAAAGAGTAGGGCAAAATATATTTATTAAAGAAAAGGAAATCTATTGATAATTATTGGTCATAAAGATGGTAGTATTGAAAAAGCTTCTGCTATAAGATTTACCCAAAAAACTAAAGGTTTCAACACTCATACAGTAATTGGTGGAGAGTTTGCAGTAGGGAATGACATTGAACATATAGCTTTTAAAACTTTACTTGGTTCATGTGTTGCAATTATGTTCTACGATAAAGTAAAAAACATCAAAGCTATGAATCATTTTTTACTACCTACAACAAATAATAACAATGATGACATGAAGTATGGACTTTATTCAGTTGAAGCAATGCTAAATGAAATGTACAAATTAGGTTGTGATAAAACAAATATGATTGCAAAAATATCAGGCGGTGCTGATATTATGCAATTAAATATGGGTTCATCTATTGGTCATAGAAATGTGGAATTTGCAAAAGATTTCTGTAAATCTGAAGGATTTAAATTAATCAGTGAACACACAAGAGGAGAACATGGTAGACTTATTTTATTAACTAATGAGTTTGAAACATTTATTAAAGTAACTCAAAAGAGTGAAACTGATAATAAAATTCTTACTGAAGAGAAAAGTCTACAAAAAGAGATCACAAAAGCTCCAGTTATCAAAGAATATGTTGGTGGAGTTGACTTATTTGGTGTTGAGGATAAAAAATCAGAACCAGAAATGGAAATTGAACTTTTTTAAATATATAAAGAGGGTGAATATAATTGTATACAGTACTAGTAATTGATGATTCTCCATCTATGAGAAAAATCATTAAAGATATGGTTGATTCTATTGATGAATTCGAAGTAGTAACGACTGCATATGATGCATATGATGCAAGAGAAAAGATAAAAGAGTATGAGCCTGATTTAGTAACTATTGATATTAATATGCCAAAAATGAATGGTGTAGTTTTTTTAAGAAACCTAATGAGACTACATCCTATGCCTGCTGTTGTAATTTCAGGAGAAAGTGTAAGAGGTAATGATATTTTTGATGATGGTGCTGTTGGTTTTGTACCAAAACCAGAATCAGGTGAACCTATGCCTGTGTTTGCAGAAAGAATTAAAGAGACCCTCCTAAACCTAACATTTTTACTTAAAAGATATACACTAAAAAAACCAAAAGCTAAAAGTAAACAAAAGCCTAAAAGTAATTTAAATATAGAGTATAAAATTCATCCAGATAAAGTAATACCTTTAAATAAGTCATTAATGCCTGGAATGAAACTAATTGCAATTGGTTCATCAACAGGTGGAGTTGAATCTTTATTAAAAGTATTTAAAGCTCTACCTTCAAATTTACCACCAATTTTAATCACACAACATATTCCTTATGGGTTTTCTAACTCTTTTGCCCATAGATTAAATGATAACTCTAATGTAATTGTAGCTGAAGCAAAAGATAATATGATATTACAAAAAGGTCATGCTTATTTAGCACCAGGTAATATGCATCTTACAATTGAGAAAGTAGGGAGTGAATATAAAACAAAACTACTAGATGCAAGTAAAGTAAGTCAACATAAACCTAGTGTTGATGTATTATTTAGATCAGTTAACAATAATGTTGGAAGTGCAGCAATGGCAGTAATGATGACAGGAATGGGTGATGATGGAACTATTGCCATGAAAGAGTTATATGATAATGGTGCTTATACTGTTGCCCAAAATGAAGAGAGTTGTGTAGTATTTGGGATGCCTATGAAAGCTATAAAAGCAGGGGCGGTTAAAGATATTATTCATTTAGATGAAATTGCTAAATATATAATTAATTTTTCAAAGGGAATAAAAAAGTAATACTTTTGACATATTATGTTAATATTTGAAATAAACTCATGATTAAGGTTTTTGAATGCTAATAAAATTTATTGACTGTACTGAAACACAACATGAAACTCTAGATAATGTAGTAAACTTTTTATCTAACTACTTCACAAATTTAGGTATTAAAAATCAAAGAATAAAATTTGCTGATTTAAAAATTGCAAAATGTACCCAATGTAGATGCTGTACATTAAAAAAAGGTGAGAATCCAGTTAAATGTGTAATTAAAGATGATATGAATGAAACACTTGATGAAATAGAAGAAGCAACGGCATATGTAATACTTGCTGATAGAAATCATCTTTTTTCTAAAAACAAAATCCATGAAAAAGTTTCAGAAAGACTTGTTGCATATTATTATTGGCCTTACACACAAAATAGTGCACAACCAAGAAGACTTACATTATGTAAATCATCAATTCTTATTAACTATAACACAACAAAATATTTTATGAATCACAGTTTTTATACTTCAAAAATGTATATGGAGCATACATCTAATGCTATTGGAGCAAAAGTAATAGACTGGCTAGCTTTAACACCAACAACTGATTTAACTAAAACATATATTAAAAGATTAAAACAAATGGCTGATAATCTAATTGAAAGTATCCAAAAAAAAGCTTCGTAGTATTACATACAAATTAGTTTGAAAATTATAGTTTTCAATACTAATTAACTTTTTTATGTTATAATCACATAAATTAACAATTTAGGATATATATATGCGTTATGAGTTAGATTTTACAAATAGCTTTGATAAAACCCTTCTTTTTTGGATTGAACGATTTATTAGGTATAAACTTACAACTCTTTCTAATAGACAAGTAATGGATAAAGATGAATTAGGTTTAATTTTACAGTTATTAGTAAAAGGAACTAGTTCAATTGATGATTTAAAAGTAATTGTAAAAAAAGCTAGAAATATTGGCCTTAGTGGAATAAATACATATTTTAATCCCTTAGCTAAATTATATAATTATTGTAATAAATTAGGTTTAGCTTCAATGAAAGAGATTGATGAAGAATTGCTTAGTGATTTTTTAGCTACGAATACAGCTTCTTTGTCAGATGCATCAAAAAAAAATCACAGAATTGCTCTACTTGGGCTATTTTCTTATATAGATAAACAAAATGAAAATATAGATGGTACAACCCATTCATATAAAATTGAATTAAAAAACTGGCAAGGTTTAAGTGGTAAAAGTGGTCAAAAATTACCTTCTTATATGAATAAAGAAGAAATAGATAGATTTTTAGAGGCAATCAATACATTTGAATTTACTAACAATACGGTCTATAGAAATAGACTTATATTAAAAATTATTATTTATACAGGCGTAAGAGTTAGTGAAATATTAAATCTAAATCTAAAAGATATTTTCAAAGAAGATGGAGTTTATGTCTTACAAATCAAAGGAAAAGGTAATAAACCAAGAGTTGTAATGATAAAAGCTTCAATTATTGAAAAAGATTTAAAAAACTGGCTTGAAATGAGATGTTGCGCCAGTGACTTACTAGTTTGTAATCAAAAAGGTAATAGATTAACTCAAGCATATATAAGTAGAATTGTTGAGAACATTTTAATAACTGCAGGAATAAGAAAAGAAAAGAATGGTGCGCATATGTTAAGACATAGTTTTGCTACCCTACTTTATACAAAACATCATGATTTAATATTAGTTCAAGAGGCATTAGGACATGCTGATATAAACACCTCAAGAATTTATACGCATTTTGACAAACAAAGACTAAAAGCAACTGTTAACCTTATGGATTGACAAAAAAAGAATATCTATTTATAATCTATTTAGATATTATATCAAAAAAGGAAAATATTAAATGGAAGCATTAATTATTGTTGCTCATGGAAGTAAAGTTCAATCATCAAATCAAGAAATTATAAATTTATGTAATAAAATCAAACAACAGTGCAGTGAAGATATTTTAGTAGAGCATGCTTTTTTAGAATTAGCAGATCCTTCAATTTTTCATTGCCTAACAAAAGCAGTAGGAATGAAATGTACTCATATAAAAATATTTCCTTATTTCTTGGCTGCTGGGAAACATGTAAAAACAGATATTCCTTCAGAAATTAAAAAATTTAAAAAATTGAATCCAGAAATAGAGTTTACTCTACTTCCACATTTAGGTATGTGTGCTGGAATAGAAGATATGATTTTAGCAAATAGTAAAGTTTAAACACTACCATAAAGATTGTGTTTCTTCTTCTGTAGTGTCTATTTCTAAATAGATATTACTATTATAATCTTTGTATAAGCTATATTCCCCTAAAAATATACTATTTTCTATTTCTCTTTTATTGAAATAAACTTCTTCAGTATACTCACAAAGACTCGATAAATAGTACTCTACTAAAGAAGGAGCCATAGACTCTATAGCCCCTTCTAAATTAGAAAATTCCTGAACTCCAAATGAGTTATACAAAGAATCTTTATTTATTAATGTTATCATTGAAAATTAGTTACTTATTAAATCCATTTAAAAGTGAAGCCATTCTATTTAAATCTATTTTATTCTCTTTATCATCACCATCTTTATCTTCACTAATCTCTTCTACTTTTTCATAAAGACTACTTTTTGTTTCTTCATCAGAAATATTATCTAAAAGAGTGTTTTCTTCTTTTACTTCTTCAGTATCATCTTCTTTAGCGTTATCAAAAGATTTCTTTTCTGATTTACTACCTAATAAAGATTCGATTTTTCCTAACATAGAATTTATATTAGTATTATCTTCTTCTTTATGAGACTCATACTCATCTAAATTTTTCTCTAAATCTTCTTTTGAAGAAGTTAATTCTTCAACATGCACTTCTAAGTCATGTTTTGCAGATTTTAGTTCAGATACTTCTTCTTCTAAATCTTTTACTTTATTTTCCAAGATATTACTATCTTCTTGAAGTTCTTCATATGCTTTAATTAATGTATTTAAAGCTTCATTTAGTTTTGTTATTGTCTCTGCATTTGTCATGATTATTAAACCCTCATATGATATTATAAAATTAAGTTGATATTATTGCAAAATTTAGCTAATAATTCCATCAATTTTTAATAAAGAATCAACACTTGGTTCTCTTTGTGCAAAATCGAAAAATAATTTATCCATATCATAAGAGCCACCTTTACTTAAAATACAATCTCTATATTTGATTCCTAATTCTTTATTAAAGATGTTTCCAGAATCAATAAACATATAAAATGCATCAGCACTTAATACTTCTGCCCACTTGTAAGAATAGTATCCAGCAGCGTACCCACCGGCAAATATATGAGAAAACCCATTTTGAAATTTATTATATGATGGTGGTAGCATTGCAGAGAACTCATCCCTAACTGTATTTAATAAACCTTGAATATCATCTTCTGTTTTGTATAACTTTTGATGTAGTTTAAAATCAAACAGTGCAAATTCGACTTGTCTAATTGTTGCCATAGAAGATTGGAAATTCTTTGCTTTTATTATTTTATCAATTGCTTCGTCATCTAAAGTTTTTCCTGTTTTATAGTGTTTTGCAAATAATTTCAATACTTCTTTATCATATGAGAAATACTCCAAAAACTGAGAAGGGAACTCAACAGTATCCCAAGCAACACCAGAAATACCACTTACAAATGGCTCTTCAACTTTACTTAATAAATGATGTAATGCATGACCCATTTCATGAAATAGTGTTACAACATCACTATGTCTTAATAATGATGGAGTACCATCTTTTGATTGAGGAAAGTTTCCTACAATAAAAGCAGTTGGTAATTTAATTTCCCCATCACTATTTTTAAAGTGTGAATGCCAGTTATTCATCCACGCACCACCGCGTTTTTCTTTTCTAGCTTCTAAATCTATATAAATTCTAGCTATTACTTTTTCATCTTCATTTAAATCATATACCTTAACTTTATCATCCCATGCAGGTGTATTAGCCTTGATAAACTTAATATTAAACATTTGCTCTAAGAAGTCAAAGAAACCATTTAAAACAGATTGTTGCTCAAAGTATGGTCTATAATACTCTTCATCTAAGTCATACTGTGCTTTTTTTAATTTTTCTGAATAATAAGCTGCATCAAAAGAATTAAAATCTTCTATTCCATCTTTTAAAGCAAGGGCTTTAAGCTCTTTTAACTCTTCTTTAGCTTTTGGAAGTGCTTTATGTCCAAGTTCACTTAAAAATGAAACAACCTCCTCTTCTTTTGAAGCCATTTTAGTAGCTAATGAATACTGTGAATAATTGTCAAATCCAAGTAATTTTACTTTTTCATCTTTTAATGCAAGTATCTCTTCAATGATTTTTCCGTTTTCAGGTGCTCTTGTACAATATGCTTTATAAATCTCTTCTCTTTTAGCTCTATTTGTACCATATGTAATATATGCTAAATAAGAAGGCATTTGAAGTGTAAACTTATATCTTATTTTTCCATCTTCTTCAAACTTAGCTAACTCTAAATCTGATTTTGGAATCTCTTTTACATCTTCATAATCTTCACAAATCATTTCAAAGGCATTTGTAGCATTTAAAAGATTCAATGAAAACTTATGAGAAATCTCACTAAGTTTTAAACTTATCTCTTCAAGTCTTTTCTTTTTGTTATTTTCTAAATGACAACCTGAAAGTTTAAAGTCTCTAATTTCATTTTCTAAAACTTTATTTTGTATAATACTTAAAGTACTTTTTTCATTAGACTGTATATCTTTTAAAGCTAAATAAATATTATCATTCTGAGAAATCTCAGTTTCATATTTTGATAAAACCGGGATACATTCTTCGTACACTTTTGTAGTTATTTCTGAGTTTTTAACTGAATCAATATGAAAGATTGGTGTAACAAAATCACCAATACTCTCCCCTATTTCTTGAAATGGTAAAACAAAATTTTTGTATGTTTTATTTTCAATACTTAATAACTCATCTATTTTTTTTCTATTATCGTTTAATAAATCTTCTAATAAATTTTTTGAATCTTCTAATTTTTCTAAATTAAATTCTTTAAACATTTTTAATACTCCTTTTAATATTTAAATTTTATTGTAAAACCTCTGTCAAACTTTTCATAATCTTTATAAAAATTATACATTTCAACTTTGAAGTTTTTAAGATACTCTTCTAAAGGCTTTTTTTGATCAAAACCCATCTCACATAGTAAATATGGAGTTTTTCTCTCATATGTACCATCAATAATCTTTTTTAGTAACTCATCCCCTACTTTTCCACCAAAAAGTGCATTTGAAGGTTCATATTTTACATTATCAGGTAACTTATAATCATCTGCTATATATGGTGGGTTTGAAATCACCATATCAAAAGCATTTTCATTTACATTTTCAAATGTATCACTTAACCTAAACTCTATCTTATTCTCAACATCAAACTTCTTTGCATTTTGTTTTGCTAGTTCAATTGCTTTTTCATTTATATCAACAGCAACTATTGAAATATCTTCAATCATCATAGCTAACATTACAGATATTATTCCACTTCCTATTCCTATTTCTAATATTTTAGGATTTTTAATATCTTTTAATATTTCAAAAGCATTTTCTACAAGTATCTCAGTTTCTGGTCTTGGAATTAAAACACCCTGCTTTACAATAAAAGTTTCACCATAAAATGTTGCTTTATTAATAATGTATTCTAAGGGATAGTTTGTAGCTCTTTTTTTTACTAGTTTTTCTAGCTCTTTTTCATGAGTAAACTCTTCATTATAATTTAAATGAAGCCATATAGTATTTTTTCCTAGAATATGTAACATCAAAATTTCAACTTCTTTTGCTGGAATATGTGTTACATATTTAAGTTCTTGTGTGTATTTTCTAACTGTTTGTTTTATTGTCATAAATTAATAAATCCTTTAAAGGTCTGATTATATTATTAAAATGATTAACCTAATATATATAAAGCTAATTCATCAGAAAGTAAGAAGTTTTTATTGAAAACTTTATCATTTACCACTTCTAATTTGTCATGTTCGATTAAATCATCAACTTTTTTTATTTCATCTTCTGTAAATATTGATTTTTTAACCCCATTTGAGCATCTAAACCCAAGTAAAACTTTCTCTGTTTTTACATCATCACAACTTAGCTTTTCATACTCATAATTAGTTGGATTTGAGATATATTCCTCTATACTTTTATTTGGATAATATCTTTTGTTATTCATACAACCAACTGCCCCTGCTCCGACACCCAAATAATTTTTATATTCCCAATATCCATAATTATGTTTTGATTCATATTTTTTATCTCTTGCGAAATTTGATATTTCATATTGCTTAAAACCACAACTTTCTATGTGGTCAAAAATTTCATATGATAAGTCTTCATCATCAATTTTCACACTACTTCTGTCAAAAAACTTTGTACCCTCTTCAATAGTTAAAGAATAAGCACTTAAATGAGTAATTGGCAATGCAAACGCCATATCTAAATCTGATTTTATAGACTCTATAGTATCACCTTGAACACCATATATTATATCGCAATTAATACCATTAAACCCTATACTATTAGCTCTTTGTATAGCATTTATTGCACTATTTACATTATGCGCTCGTCCTAAGAATTTTAGCTTATCATTATTAAAACTTTGTACTCCAAAGCTTACTCTATTGACACCATATCTATTCATATTCTCTAACCAAACTTGACTAGCAGAATTAGGATTTGCTTCTGTTGTAACCTCTGCATTTTCTTTTAAATATGGTTTTATAATTTCAAAAACCTCTTCATATTCAAAATGCTTTATAGTAGAAGGTGTCCCTCCTCCTATAAATACTGTTTCAATACTATTATGTTTTATATCATAATTATTTATATCGAATTTTAATTGCTTTTTTAAAGCTTTCATATACTCTGATTTTAAATGAAATCTATCTGTATATGAATTGAATGCACAATAAAAACATTTACTGTCGCAAAATGGTATGTGTATATATAAAAGCAATTTTTAATCCTATTTTTTGTAAAATCTTTGGCTAATTATAAGGGAAAATATATTTATGACTGATAAAAAAGAGATGACAAGTGAAAATAAAACTAAAAAAAATTTTAGACCTAATGTAGCAGCAATTGTACTATCAGCAAAATACCCTCACACATGCGAGATTTTTATAGCCTCAAGAACTGATGTTGAAAATGCTTGGCAATTCCCACAAGGAGGAATTGACGAAGGAGAAACAGCAAAAGAGGCTTTATATAGAGAGCTTGAAGAGGAAATAGGAACAAGAGAAATTGAAATCATTGCTGAATACCCAAAATGGGTATCTTATGAATTCCCTGCAGCAATAGCAAAAAAAATGTATCCTTATGATGGGCAAATACAAAAATACTATTTAGTAAAATTAAAAAAAGGTGCAAAAATAAATATTGAAACTGAAATTCCAGAATTCAGTGAATATAAATTTGTACCAACAAAAAATATTTACGACTACATAACTTTCTTTAAAAGAACAGTTTATAAACAAGTTTTAAAATATTTTAAATCAGAAGGTTATATTTAAAAAGGATTATAGTTTAAATGTTAAAAGTACTTAAATTTGGTGGAACAAGTGTTGGTACACTTGAAAGAATACAGAATGTTGCAAATATTATAAAAGATATAAAAGATGAAGGACATGATGTAATTGCAGTAGTTTCTGCTATGAGTGGAGAAACAAATAAGTTAATAGAGTATGCTGAAAATTTTTCAAGTAATCCAAAAGCAGATGAAATTGACATGCTTTTAAGTTCAGGTGAAAGAGTTACCTCTGCACTTTTATCAATTGCATTAAATGAGCAAGGGTATAAAGCAACATCTATGAGTGGTAGACAAGCAGGTATCATAACAGACAATGCCCATACAAAAGCTAGAATTGAAGCAATTGATACAACTGAAATGAAAAAAGCAATTAGTGATGGAAATGTTATAATAGTTGCAGGTTTTCAAGGAGTTGCACAAGATACCCACAGAGTATCAACTCTAGGTAGAGGTGGAAGTGATTTAACTGCTGTTGCAATTGCAGGTGCTATTGAAGCTGATGTATGTGAGATATATACTGATGTTGATGGTATTTATACAACGGATCCTAGAATTGAACCAAAAGCTAAAAAACTAGATAAAATTTCATACGATGAAATGCTAGAACTTGCAAGTTTAGGTGCAAAAGTGTTACAAAATAGATCTGTTGAAATGGCGAAGAAATTAAATGTAAATTTAGTATCAAGAAGCAGCTTTACGCCAGAAGTTGAAGGTACATTAATCACAAAGGAAGAGAATATAATGGAACAACCAGTTGTTAGTGGTATTGCTTTAGATAAAAATCAAGTTAGAGTTGGAATGTATGGAGTTACAGATAGACCTGGCATTGCTTCAGCAATTTTTACTGCCCTTGCAGATGCAAATATAAATGTTGACATGATAGTTCAAACAAGAGGATTAGATGATACAACAGACTTAGACTTTACTATTCCAATTACTGATTGGGAAGCATGTAAAAGTGTAATGCAAAAATTTGAACCAGAAACAAAAAATATTGATTATAATGATTCTATTTGTAAAGTTTCTGTTGTAGGTGTTGGTATGAAATCACATACTGGTGTTGCATCAAAAGCATTTAGTGCATTAGCAAATGAAAATATCAATATAAGAATAATATCTACTAGTGAAATAAAAATATCAATGATTATTGAAGAAAAATATGCTGAGCTAGCAGTTAGAGCACTTCACGATATTTACGAACTGGATAAATAAAAGTGCAAGAGTTTTTAAACTGGACAGTTGATACAATTAGGGATGATAGATTAATATCTCCTTGGTTAGAGGAAAAAAAATATGAATGGACTCCTTTAGTATCAAAAAATATTTATAATCTATTGGAAAAAGGTTGCTCTATTATTGTTATTACAGACAAAGATAGAGAGTGGTTTTTAGAATATATTTTAACAAATATTAACTCTTCAAAATTAAATAGACCATATTTACCTTTTTATGATTTTAAATCATTTTCTAAAAATATTGACTCAATCAAATCAGATGAAGATATTTCATGTATTAAAGACATGTTGAAAATATCTTTTCCTAATGGTTATTGTTTTTGGTATATAGGAAGAAGTCAAGATATTAGGGCAACTATTCCAAAAGTTTCTAAAAACTCTTTTTTATGGCTATTTGATGAAGATAAACAAGATGCATTTAACCTAAAAAGTGCTGATGAAGCTTTAGATATGAAACTATTGCAAATGTTTAGACTTTACAATAAGACTATTAGTGCATCACTTTTTGCAGAAATAAACGTAGAAAACTAAAATGTCAAATTTTATAGATAGTTCATGTATTTTAATTGTTAATGATATTGAAACTACATTAAATGAATTATTACCTAGCTACCCAACTCATTTTACAAGAATTATAAAAAATGAAGAGAAAAATGAATTCCAAATAGCTCAAGCTAACCAAACTATAAAAGAGGCATATATTGCTTCAAATGAAAAAAAATACATATTTTTATGTGGTACTATTTTTAGAAAAGAGGCCCAAAACTCTTTATTAAAAATTTTAGAGGAACCTCCTAAAAATGTAGTATTTATAATTGTTACAAACTCTAAATCATCAATTCTTCCAACTATTTATTCAAGAATTCCATATAAATACTTAAAGACTTCAGTTATAAAAAACTCAAGCCCTTTAGATATTGCAAAACTTGATTTAAAAGATATCTATAACTTTTTAAAAGAGAATCAAAGAGTCTCTAAAACTGATGCAAAAGAGATTGTAGAATCAATTTTACTAAAAGTAAAAGAACAAAATATAGAATTATCTCAAAATAAACTTGAACTATTTTCTAAATCTATAAAATTAATAGATTTAAATTCAAAACCAATAAATGTTTTAACTACTCTCCTTTTATCTTTAACTAACAAAAAAAACTAAAGGCTTATAAATGCAAACTTATAAAACAAAAATTATGGGTGTATTAAATGCAAATGAAGACTCATTTTTTAGTGGAAGTAGATTTGATTCATCTCAAGCTAATATTAAAATAGAAAAAATGATTGATGATGGTGCTGATATTATTGATATTGGTGCAGTTTCATCAAGACCTGGAAGTATTCCAGTACAAGAAGATATTGAGTTATCACGAATAAAAGGTATTGTAAATACAATATATGAAAACAAATATTATGAAAAGGTTGATTTTTCAATTGATTCATATGCTCCAAAAGTTATAGACTTTGTTTTAAATAAAGGCTTTAAAATAGTAAATGATATTACAGGTTTAAAAAATGATGAAGTGTGCAAAATAGCTTCAAAATATAATGCACAAGTAATAATAATGCATATGCAAAATGATCCTACTATAATGCAAGATAATCCAGAATATGATGATGTAGTAAGTGATATTGATGAGTATTTCAAAAAACAAATAGCAAAAGCAAATAGCTATGGAATAAAAGATATTGTATTAGATGTTGGTATTGGTTTTGGGAAAAATTTGAATCATAATTTAAAATTACTAAACCAATTAGAACATTTTAAACATTTTGGATGTGAACTTTTAATTGGGGCAAGTAGAAAATCAATGATTGATAAAATTGTACCAAGTAGTATTGAGCAGCGACTTCCTGGAACTTTAGCAATACATTTAAAAGCTATTGATAATGGTGCTAGTATTATAAGATGTCACGATGTAAAAGAGCATTTTCAAGCAATAAAAGTTTTTGAAGCAATTAAAAACATATAAAAACAAGAGATACTAAAGTATCTCATGTAAACTTGTTGCTTTATGCATCCAGTTTTTTAATCCTTCATAATCCTCTTTTTCTACCATTTTTCTAACATCATCCATCTGTTTGTTAAATAAATCTATAGAATCCAAAAGATTTTCTCTATTTTGTCTAAAAATATCAGTCCACATATCAGGGCTAGATTTTGCAATTCTACTCATATCTTTAAAACCTCCAGCAGCAAGTGCAATAATAGATTTTGGATCTTCATGTCCCATAACTGTATTAGCTAAAGAATAAGAAATTGCATGGGGTAAATGTGACATATAACAAGCATGTACATCATGATCATGTGAGTTCATAAATACTAGCCTCATACCAATATCTTGGAATAGTCTTATAGCTCTATTTTTATGTACATTATCATTTTCTTCTAAATCACATAAAACAACTGTTTTCCCCTCATATAGGTTATCCATAGCTGCTTTTGGTCCAAACTTTTCACTACCACACATAGGATGGGCAGCAATGAAGTTTCGTCTAATAGAAGCTGGAATATTTTTAACAATAAACTCTTTTGTCGAACCTAAATCCATAATAGTTGTTTCATTTTTTATATCTAATAGTTCAGGTAAAATTCCAATAATATTATCAACAGGAGTTGCTAGTACTATTAAATCACAGTTTTGTTTTATTGTTTCTATACTTGTAAGTTCATCAACTAAATTTAATTCTAATATCTCTTTTTTAGATTTTTCACTTCTTGCATATCCATAAATTTTTGTAGCTATTCCATATCTTTTTAATGCTTTTGCAAGTGAACCACCCATAAGGCCTAAACCAATAATTCCTACGTTCAAATCTCTGTCCTTGTTTAAATTAAAAAGTAATTATATCTTAATAATCATATAAACTTAATTTGGTTATATTATCAACCTATTAATATATATTAAGGATAGTTGTGAAAAATAAAGTAATACTATTTTCTCTTGCGAGTGCCACTGCACTTTATGCCCAAACAATTAAGTCAATTGATTATGTGAATCTTAATAAAATTTCACCAAAAATAATTAATGAAACTTTAGATTTAAAAGTTGGTGATGAATTAAACCCTGAAAAGCTTAATAAAGCAATTAAAACCTTTTACAGCTACGGATATTTTACGGATATCTTAGTAAAAAATGAAAATGGGAACGTAGAAATTCTATTTACAGAAAAACCCTCTATTGCAAAAATAGATATCAAAGGGTATAAAACTAGAGCTGAAGATATCGATTCTTTAAAAACAATGATAAAATTAAATAAAGGCTCAATGTATACTGAAAAAAGAGCAGATGAAGCAAAAAAAGTTTTATTAGATCTTTTAGAAAATGAAGGATACATTAACTCTGTTGTTGAAATAGAAGTTGAAGAGTTAAACAAACACTCAGTATCTCTTACTTTTAATGTAAATAAAGGTGATGAGATAATTATCAAAAAAGCTAATTACTATGGAGCAAATGAACTTGACCAAGATGACTTTGATCATGTAACAGCGAATAAAGAAAAAGAGTTCGCATCTTGGTGGTTTGGCCAAAATGATGGAGAAGTTAAATCAGATCAATTAAAATATGATGCAAGAAGAATAAATGAACTTTATTTTGAAAAAGGATATTTAGACGCAAAAGTTAAAGAACCTTATTTAGATATTGACTTTGCATCAAATCAAGCAAAAATTGATTTTTTTATTACTGAAGGAACTAAATATAGAACTAATGATATAAAAATATATGTAGATGAATCTATTGTTAAAGCAGAAGATTTATACCCAGAATTAAAACTAATTGTTGGGAATACATTTAATATCAAAAAATTAAGATTAGATCAAGACTACATTAAAACACAAGTAGCAAACAAAGGTTATGCTTTTGCAAATGTAAAATTTGATATTAAAAAAGATACAGAGAATTCAAAAGTAGATATTATATTTAATGTAATCCCTGGTAAAAAAGTTTATATAAATGATGTTAAGATCTCTGGAAATGTAAGAACATTAGATAGAGTAATTAGAAGAAATGTATATTTAGCACCTGGCGATTTATACAACTTAACTGATTTTAAGGACTCTAGAAATAAATTAAAAAGATCAGGTTTTTTTGAAGATATAAAAATAGAAGAAAAAAGAGTTAGTGAAGATAAAATTGATATTTTAGTAAAAGTTACAGAAGCCGCTACTGGTTCACTTATGCTAGGTGGAGGATATGGTTCATATGACAAACTTATGGTAAATGCAGCAGTATCTGATAAAAATGTTTTTGGTTCAGGTATTAGTACATCACTTAGTACTGAATTATCAGCACATCAAAGTGACTTTTCTTTAAAACTTTCAAATCCTGCAGTTTTTGATAGTAAATACAATGCTTCTATTGATATTCACAGTAGTGAAAGTGAAATTGATAGAGATAACTATGAAGCTACAAAAACTGTAAAAGGTTTTTCTGTAAGTGCTGGTAGAGAGATTGTTAGAAACTTATATGCTGGAGCTAAATATAGACTTGATTTTATTAAAGAGAAGTATAATTGGGATAGTACATTTACAAAAGATCCAACAAAAAACTATCTTGAAAACACAGATTATATTACAAGTTCTATTACACCTTATATTAACTTTGATAATACAGATGACTTTTATTTACCAAGAGAAGGTTTCAAAGTTGGAGCATCTGTTGAGTATGCAGGAGTTGGTGGAGACTCAAAATACTTAAAATATAATTCATATTTAAAATATTTTTATTCACTTGAAGACTTAGCGGAACTTGATTGGATTTTAAGATTTAAAACTCAATTAAAAATTTTAGTAGACAATGGTCAAATTAATCAAGGGGATTCTTTATACCTTGGAGGTCCTAGAACATTAAGAGGGTTTAAATCTTACGCATTTGGTCCAAATAATGAAGATGGAGAGATAGAAAGACCTTATAAAAATATGTTAGCAAACTCTGTAGAAATGAGTTTTCCTTTAATTCCATCAGCTAATATGAGATGGGCAGTGTTTGCAGATTACGGAATGATTGGTATAGAAGGTATTACAAAAGACTCAAGAGCAAGTACCGGTGCTTTATTTGAGTGGATTTCACCATTTGGTCCACTTCAATTAATTTTTGCAAAACCTTTAAATGATAAACCAGATGATGAAACTTCATCATTTGAATTCTCACTAGGAGCGGCATTCTAATGGTTAAGAAAATAGAAAATAAAATTGATAAAGATATTATCAATAGAAGAATTACAAATGAAGAAGCATTAGATTTAATTAAAAATGCATCTTTATTAGAATTAGGTGAATTAGCAAGTTTAAAAAAAGATCAATTACATCCTGAAAAAATTACATCTTTTATAGTTGATAGAAATATTAACTATACAAATGTGTGTTGGGTAGATTGTAAATTCTGTGCTTTTTATAGACATGGAAGAGATGATGATTCTTATGTATTAAAGTTTGATGAAATTGATCAAAAGATTGATGAATTATTAGAAATTGGTGGAACACAAATTTTATTCCAAGGTGGAGTTCACCCAAAACTAAAAATTGATTATTATGAAGAGTTAGTATCTCATATTCATACAAAATATCCTCAAATCACTATTCATGGTTTTTCTGCAATTGAAATTAAATATATTGCGAAGGTTTCAAAAATCTCTATTTTAGAGGTTTTAAAAAGACTACAAGATAAAGGTTTAAGTTCAATTCCAGGTGCTGGTGCAGAAATTTTATCTGATAGAGTTAGAGATGTTATTGCACCAAATAAAATGGATAGCTTAGAGTGGATTGAAGTTCATGAACTTGCTCATTCAATTGGGATGAAAACAACTGCAACAATGATGTTTGGTACAGTTGAAACAGATGAAGAGATAATTGAACATTGGGAGTTATTAAGAAAACTACAAGATAAATCAGGTGGATTTAGAGCATTTATTATGTGGTCATTCCAAGGTCAAAATACAAAACTAATGGAAGAACATCCTGAAATTAAACCACAATCATCTAATAGATATTTAAGATTATTAGCAGTTTCTAGACTTTATTTAGATAATTTTAGGAATATGCAAAGTTCTTGGGTAACTCAAGGTTCATATGTAGGCCAACTAGCACTTAAATTTGGTGCAAATGACTTAGGTAGTACAATGATGGAAGAAAACGTAGTAAAAGCTGCAGGTGCTGCAAACAGAATGAATCAAGGTGAAATGATTAGATTGATTAAAGATGTTGGAGAATATCCAGCAAAAAGAAATACAGCTTACGAGATTTTAGAAAAATTCTAAGAGAGGTTCAAGCTACAATGAAAATAAAACTAAAAATTTTATTAATATTAGCAATTATACAAGGGAGTTTAATGGCTGCTGAATTAAAGCACATAAAAATAGATGATATCAAAATACCAGTGATATTTGAAGAACAAAAAAGTTTACCAATTTTAAATTTACAGATGGTTTTTCAAAACTCTGGATATATTCAAGATGGAGAAAAAAGTGGCTTAGCAAACATATCTTCAAAGATTTTAAATGAAGGTACAAAAGAGCTGGGTTCAATTAAATTTGCACAACAATTAGAAGAGAATGCAATCTCTTTAAATGCTTCAAATGGATTTGAAACATTTATTATAGAATTGTCAAATCTAAAGGATATATCGCCAAAAGCAATTAAGCTTTTAACTGATTTATTGAAATCACCAAACTATTCAAAAGATTCTTTAGAGAAAATCAAAACTATACAAACTGGTGCATTAAAAAGAAAAGAAAATGATTATGATTATGTTGCTAAAAACCTTTTAAAATCATTACTATTTAAAGATACACCATTAGAAAACTCTAGTTCTGGAACTATTGATTCAATATCAAAAATAAAAATTGAAGATATAAAAGAGTTTTTAAACAAAACTTTAGTGCTTAATAATCTTATATTAGTTGCAGGTGGAGATTATACTTTTAAAGAGTTTGAAAAACTAATTACTCCTGTTTTAAAAGAGATAAGAAAAGGACAAAAACTACCACTTAAGTCTATAGAAATCAACTCTAAAAAAGAAGAAAAAACTCTAATAAAAGATACTCAACAAGCTTATATTTACTTTGGTAGTTCTTTTAATGTTGACTCAAAAGATGAAGATAACTACAAAGCAAAAGTTGCATCATTTATTTTAGGTGGTTCTGGATTTGGTTCAAGACTTATGGAAGAGATTAGAGTTAAAAGAGGATTAGCATATAGCGCATATGGATATGTTTCTATAAATAAATCTCATTCATACTTTAATGGTTATTTACAAACTAAAAATGAAAATGCAAAAGAAGCTCAAAAACTAGTAGAAGATATTGTTAAAGATTTTGTTAAAAATGGAATTACAAAAGATGAACTAAAAGCAGCAAAAAACTTCTTAAGTGGTAGTGAGCCTTTAAGAAATGAAACACTTTCTCAAAGACTGCACAGAGCATATATGCTTTATTACAAAGGTTTAGGTTTAGATTACTCTAAAAAAGAGTTAGAAAAGATTCAAAACCTTACAGTTGAAGATTTAAATGATTATATTAAATCTCACAAAGAAATAAAAAATATCACTTTTGCAATAGTAAGGAAATAGATTTGTTAAGATTTGCACCTAGTCAAACAAAAAGTATAGATTTAAGTGGCCTAAGAGTAGCTATTTTTAACTACATAATTTCAAAAAAATTAAATGAAGATTTAGTTATTAGAATTGAAGATATAGATAAAGATAATATAATTGAAGGAAAAGACAAAGAGATTTTAGAAATTTTAAATCTTTTTTCAATTGAATATAAAGGTGTTATTTACCAAAATGAATCATTAAAATATCATCAAAAATTAGCAATGCAGTTAATGGCTCAAAAAAAAGCTTTTTCATGTTTTTGTAGTGAAGATAAAATTCAAGAATTAAAAGATAAAGCAGAAAAAAAAGGCAAAGTATATAGCTATGATGGGTTTTGTGAAACTCTTTCTGATGAGACAGTTTTAAATACAAATGCCCCATTTTGTGTAAGAATAAAAAAGCCTGAAGATAGTATAAAATTTACAGATTCTTTAAAAGGTGACTTTAGCTTTAAACATTTTGAAGTTGATTATTTTGAGATATTAAATCATGATAAAACTCCAACATATAACTATGCTTGTGCAGTTGATGATATGATTATGAATATTTCAACAATTATTAGAGATGAACAATATCTTGAAAATACACCTAAACAGATTCATGTTAGAGATTCTTTGGGATATGACAAACAAATCAACTATATTCATTTACCTAAAGTAAATAGTACAATCAAATCAGTAAAACAGCTAATTGATGATGGATTTTTACCTAGTGCAATTGCAAACTATCTTGTTTTACTTGGAAATGAAACACCTAAAGAGATTTTTTCACTTGAAGAAGCAATTCAATGGTTTGATATAAAAAAGATTTCTCAAGCTCGTGTTGAATTCGATTTAGAAGAACTAAAAGCAATTAATCAAAAACATTTAGAAATGATTGAAGATATGAGATTATCAAAAATATTAGGTTTTGCAGATACTGATATTGGTAAACTTGGTAAACTATTTTTAAATGAAGTTAGTACGATTAAACAAATAAAAGAAAAAATTGATTTAATATTCTCAGACAAGTATGATTATAAAGGTTCAAATGATGAATTTAATAAGATCAAAGAGTCTCTAAAAAAAGCACCCTATTTTGAAAATTTAAAAGATTTAGAAGAGTATTTATCAAAAGAAACAAATTTAGATAATGAACAATTATCTAAACCTTTAAAATACATATTAACAAAAACACAAAATGGACCTGATATTTCACATATCTATCCATTAATTAAAAACTATATAGGAGAAATTGTAAAATGATAGATGCACTGTTTTCTTCAGTAATCACGGTTGTTCTTGGTATTATATTTTTATATAAATGGGTTATAATTATATCTGCAATTTTATCATGGGTTAGACCAGATCCTAATAATCCAATAGTTCAAATGCTATATAGGCTAACAGAACCTGCATATGCTTTTGTAAGAAGATATATACCAACAATTTTTGGTGGAATGGATTTAGCTCCAATTATTTTAATTTTTGCATTAATATTTTTAGAAACTTTTTTAAGAAATCTATTTTATTAATAATTAAAATGAAAAAAATACTTATTGCACTATTTAGTGCATTTATAATAACTACTTCATCTTTTGCACAAGAAGCAAAAAGTGAAATCTTAAAAAATGATTTTCAAGTCACTTTACAGTGGCTTGAACAAAAACCTAAAAGTTACTCAAAAGACTTTTTTATAATTCAATACTTGAATCAAGATAATATCTCTTTAGAAGATGCCAAAAAAGCCTATAGTATGGTAAAACGTAAAAGTAGATATACTAAACAAGCCTATAAAAAATATAGGAAAATTACTACTAAAAACTTAGAGTGTTACAAAGCAAGTATTAATAAACTTTTAAACATGAATAATGAAAAATGTGTTGCTTTAGGATTAAGTTTAAAAGAAGCTTCAAAGATATCTAAAAAAAGACTTTTAAAGTTTATTGAAAAAATCAATAACTACGCTACTTTTAAAAAAGATTTAAGGATTTTATATAATGGCGATATTGGTAGTGAATCATTAAATTATGGTTATAGTAACTTTTTTAAATACTTTTTTAAAATTGGCACATCTTTTAGAAACAAAAATTACAATAGAAATTACTCAGATGAGTTTATAAATAAACTTGCATCTCAAAAACAGTTTGAAATGCTAATTAGATACACTATTTACAAAAAAAACATATTACAAAAACTTCAAAAATCTCTATTAAATACAAAAGACAATAAAAATCTAACACCTAATGCTCTATTTTTATTAGGTATTAATGCAGTAAATCATAATAATGAACAAAAAGCATACTATTTCTTTCAAAAATCGTATTCTAAATCATACCTAAGAAGAGACAAAGATAAAGCTCTTTTTTGGTCATATTTAGTAACAGATAATAAATCGTTTTTATATGCATTAACAAAAAGTTGGGATATAAATATCTATTCTGCTTATGCAAAAGAGTTACTTGAAATACCATTAGAAAATATCATTTATGATATTGAAATTCCAAATACTCCAACAAAATATGATATTCATGATCAATTTTCTTGGATTAAAGTTTTAGATGATACAAAAAAGAATCTAACAGAAGATAAAATGAAAAAATACGAATCTATTTTCACACATGAAGATACAAAACCTCATTTAGCTTATGTATTAAATAGATTTAATAAATATACAAAACACTATTACATAACACCTTATGAGAATTTCACAAAAGATTATACAACTTATAAAAAAGTACTTTTATACTCAATTGCAAGACAAGAGAGTCTATTTATTCCATCATCAATATCATTTTCAACAGCTCAAGGTATTATGCAAATCATGCCATTTCTATCAAAAGATATTGCAAAAAAACTAGATGAAGACTATAATATTTATGAACAATTTGATCCAAAAACAAATATAAAATATGGAAGTTTTCACTTAAATACTTTAATGAAACAGTTTAATAATAATCCATTATTTATTGCATATGCATATAATGGTGGTGCTGGATATACAAAAAGTCAATTTAAAAAAGGTTTATTTAAAAGAATAGATAAAAAGTATGAACCATTTTTAAGCATGGAAATGATTTCATATCCAGAAACTAAAAAATATGGGAAAAAAGTTTTAACAAATTATTATGTATATAATAACTATTTAAACCCAAAAAATAAAATTAGGCTATCAACTATTTTTCAAACTCTAGTTGCGCCCAATTAGTATTATTAGTAAGTTTTAGTTCTAATTTAAAAACATCATCATCTGTTTTATTAAATTGAACTAAATACTTGCTAGCCCACTTATTATCAATAAAAAGATCTTTATAATCACTATCTTGAGATAATTTTTCTAAACTTAAACTTTTATTATCATTTAAAAGAAGTTGATATTTACTATCTTTCAAATCATCAAACTTTTTATCAACAAAATAAACTGTAACTAAAAAACTCTCTTTTTCTAGCTCTTTATTTTTTTCTAGCTTATTTAAATGTGTAGCCCAAAATAAAACTTTAGGTTTATTATCAATTAGTATATCTTTTTTCTTTGTAAACTGTATAGTTTCAGATTTTTGTGAAAGATTTTCAAAATGCTCAAATGCACTATTTTTATTACTACAAGAAGTAAATATCACAACAAGAATTAAAAGGGATAAATTTTTATACATATACTCTCCAAGCTTTGAATATTTGGAATTTTACATTAAATTTACTTTGACCTAAATTTATCAGATTATTCAGCAAATATGAATATATCAGCTTTCTAAATATACTTTAACAATCATTTAGATAAAATCCATTTTATGAATACAAAAAGATTAGCCGTTGCCTTTTCAGGACCATCAAATAGTGGAAAAACTACTGCTATTGTTAAAGTATCTAATATCTTACAAGATAGAGGTTTTAAAGTTTGTATAATCAAACACGACCCTAAAGATAAAGCAAACTTTGACACACCAGGTAAAGATTCTCACAAATTCTCTCAAACAGGTGCAGATGTGGCAGTTGTAAGTCCTAATAAAACTACATTAATGAAAAAAAATTCTTCAACAATTGATGAAATAATAGAATTGTTTAAAGATTTTGACTATTTACTTGTAGAAGGATTAAAAACTTTAGATTTACCAAGAATTTCTATTTTTAGAAATAAACTTGATGAGAGTTATTACAAAGTTACTAATGCAATTGCAAGTGATGAAACTATAGATGATAATGAAATACCTAATCATATTGAAAAATTAGACTTAAACAATCCAGAAGATTTAATCAACTGGATAGAAAAAAACGCGAAAAGAGTATAAATATGCAAGAAATTATAAAAGCTATCGAAGAAGCATCAATAAAAATTAAACACTTAATTGAAACTGGTGATACAGGTAAAAGTGACCAAGAGAACTCAACTGGTGACACTCAATTAAAACTTGACATTGCAAGTGATGAAATTATTGAAGATATTTTCAAAACTATTCCTTCAATTAAATCAATCGTAAGTGAAGAGCAAGAAGCAATTGTAGATTTAAATGAAGATGGTGAATATTTAATTGCATATGATCCATTAGATGGTTCTTCACTAGTTGATGTAAACTTATCTGTTGGTTCTATTTATGGTATTTATAAAAATGAATTTAATGCACAAAATATTATAGCTTCAGTTTATGTAGTATTTGGACCAAGAGTTGAAATGGTAATAGCAACTGATGATGTAAAAATGTATAGACTTTTAAATGGTAAATTTGAATTTATCCAAAACCTACAGCTACAAGAAAAAGGTAAGCTAAATGCTCCTGGTTCTACTCAAAACTGTTGGGCACCATTTCATAAACAACTAATTGATGATATTTTTAATGATGGATATAGATTAAGATACTCAGGTGGTATGGTTCCTGATTTACACCAAATTTTATTAAAAGGTGGTGGATTATTTTCATACCCGGGAACTACTGATAAACCAAAAGGTAAATTAAGACAACTATTTGAAGTTTTCCCATTTGCTTTAACTTATGAAAAAGCTGGTGGTGGTGCAGTTGATGGCTTTAAAAGAGCCCTTGAAGTTGAAACAACTCATATTCATGATACAACACCTTGTTTCTTTGGGTCTAAAACTGAAATAAATAGAGTATTAGAAGTTTACGCAAAAAATGTCTAATAAAGAGATAGTTATTGATGAATGGCAAATAAAACTAGATAATAAACTAGTTGAATTAAAAAATTGTCAAGAATCAAATAATCTGAAGTCATGTACCCCTTGTGATAATTTTTTTGAATGTGACTTAAGAAAAAAATATGTACTAGCTGCCTATGAATCTATGAACAAAGGTTCTGGTGGTGGATTTGAATTTTAATTAAATAAAAGAGGTAAAGAATGCAAGAATCTTGTAAAAATGTTTATATTACAACACCAATTTATTATGTAAATGATGTGGCTCATATTGGTCATGCTTATACTACAATTATTGCCGATATGTTAGCTAGATATTCTAGATTAACAGGTGCAAATACTTATTTCCTAACTGGAACTGATGAGCATGGACAAAAAATTGCTCAAAGTGCAGAGCAGAGAGGAAAAACTGCAAAAGAGTATGCAGATGAAGTATCAGGTAAATTTAGAACTTTATGGGATGATTTTGATATCACTTATGACAAGTTTATTAGAACAACTGATGATGAACATAAAATTGGTGTACAACAAGCATTTGAAAAAATGCATGCAAAAGGTGATATTTATAAAGGTGAGTATGAAGGATTCTACTGTGTTCCTTGTGAGACATTTTTTACTGAAAAACAATTAGTTGATGAACAATTCTGTCCAGAATGTGGAAGACCAACTCAAATTGTAAAAGAAGAGAGTTACTTTTTTAAATTGTCTGCATATGAAGATAAATTAATTAAATGGTATGAAGAAAATCCAGACTGCATTTTACCAAGAAGTAAGAAAAATGAAATTGTAAACTTTGTAAAAGGTGGATTAAGAGATTTATCTATTTCAAGAACTTCATTTGATTGGGGTGTAAAACTTCCTGAAAACATGAATGAACCAAGACACGTAATGTATGTTTGGTTAGATGCGCTAATGAACTATATCACTGCACTTGGATATGGAAGTGATGAAAATAATATGGACTTTTGGCCAGCAAGTGTTCAATTAGTTGGAAAAGATATTTTAAGATTCCATGCTATTTATTGGCCAGCATTCTTAATGTCTTTAGATTTACCCCTACCAAAACATATTGCAGCTCATGGTTGGTGGACTAGAGATGGTGAAAAAATGTCAAAATCAAAAGGAAATGTTGTAAATCCTAAAGAAGTAGCAGATGCTTATGGATTAGATGCATTTAGATATTTCATGTTAAGAGAAGTTCCTTTTGGTCAAGATGGTGACTTTTCACAAAAAGCACTAATGGATAGAATCAATTCAGATTTAGGAAATGATTTAGGAAACTTGTTAAATAGAATCTCTGGGATGAGTGGAAAATATTTTGACTTTAAAATAGATTCAAAAGATGTTGAGAAATTCCATAAGAAAGAGCTTGATGAAGTAAATATAATTTTAGATGGATTAGAAACTTTACTTTATAATATGCAAATCAATAGATACTTAGAAGAAATTTGGAAAGTATTAACTATTGCAAATAAAGCAATTGGAGATTATGAACCTTGGGCAAAAATGAAAGAAGGAAAAACTGATGAAGCTATGGCTTTAGTTGCACTTATTACAAATATTGTTGCAAAAGTTGCCCTACTTTTAGATTCTGTTATGCCTGAAAAGATCTCTAAAATTGCGCAATCTTTAGGTATCAAAATAAATACAGATACTTATAACTCATTAATTAAAAACAAAGAATTAGTTTCACAAACTACTATTACAAAAGTAGATCAATTATTCCCAAGAATAGAAGAGTTGCTTTTAGTTCAACCAGAAGTTGGTGATGAAACAAAAGCTGAGTGTGAAGTTAAAAATAAAGAGAAAAAAGAAGAAAAAGTTGAAGAAGATAATTTAATTACTATTGATAAGTTTTTTGAAACTACTTTAAAAATTGGAACTATTGTACAAGCTGAAGAAGTTCCAAAATCTAAGAAACTTTTAAAATTACAAGTTGACTTAGGTGAAGGTAAAAATAGACAAATATTAGCTGGAATTAAAGAGTTCTACAATGCAGATGATTTAGTAGGAACACAAGCATGTGTTGTTGCAAATTTAAAACCTGCAAAACTAATGGGTATGCTAAGTGAAGGTATGCTTTTAGCTGCAAAAGATGAAAATGGTTTATCTTTAATTAGACCAGAAACTCAAAAAACTACTGGAACAAAAATAAGCTAGTGCAAATCTCTTCTATAATAGATATTATAAATGGGGAATTATTAAATTCACCATTTATATCTTTTATCTACGCTTTTAAAACTAATGTAAAGAAAGTCAAAGAAGGCGATTTATTTATTGCTAAAAATCATGAAGACATAAAAGCTGCTGTTTCAAATGGTGCTTTCGCAATTTTAATTGATAAAGACTATCCCATAATAGATGAAGAAATTGCTTGGATAAAAGTAGAAAATATAGAGACTGCATTAATAAAACTTATTAGATATAAACTTGCTGTATCAAATCTTGAAGCATACTATTGTGATAAAGCTACATATGATTTATTGAAAATCTATGCACCGAATTCAGAGAAAAGTATTGTTTTAATTCCAAATGATTTAAATAAATTCTTTAAAATTTTAAATGATATTACCCATGATGATATTTTAGTTTACCATCATAAAGGGGTATTAGATAAAATTTATCCAAATAATAAAAATTTAAATACTACAAAAAAATTTAAAGTACAAAACTTAATAGAACACTCACTATTTGAAACTTCTTTTTCTTACAATGAACAGTTCTATTCAAAACTTAAAATACCTAGTATTTATGTACAACAATTAATAACTGTATATAATTTTTTGAACTATGAATTAGATATGAGTAAATTAAAGTCTTTCTATAACTTTAAACCTCTATTTTTAGATAAAAATTTAAATCTAGTAGATTTTGGTAAAAGTGATAAGTTTGTACTTTGTCAAAATAGTGACTTTTTAGTTAAAAATGAAATAAATTTTTTAGATAAAAAATATAAATATGCAAAGACACTATTTATCACTTCACATAAACTAGATTTTATAAAGAAGAATCAATTAGTACTTAAAAATATTGAAGATTTAAAGTCAACTTTAAAAAAAGTTGACTTTAATGCAGTATATCTTGTAGGCTTTGAGTATAAAGATATTCACTCTAGTTTAACAAAACAAGAAAAAGAGCTTACACTTTTTTAAAATATTAATAAACCATTCCAAAAGAGCTTACTACTTTTCCTAAAACAGAAATATCTCCTTTACTTAAAACCTGAGAAGGATAATCTTTATTATCAGAGATTATATCAAGATGACCATCTACTCTTCTTTGTATTCTTTTAACAAAAAGACCATGAGTTGTAGTAAAAGCATAGATTCCATCTCTTGCTACATCACTTTTTGTTTTATCAACAAATATTATATTATCACTATTAAGGGTAGGCTCCATTGAATCACCTACAACATTAATTGCATCAATATTTTTTAGATTTTCTTTTCCACCAAGTGCATCAATAAAATATGGAGGAACTTCTAATGACTCATATTCATCTTCTGCTTCATAAGCACCTCCCCCTGCACTTACATTTACATCAGGATAGTATTTAATCCAATATCTGTCAGTAGTATCTACTAATGAACCTGGATTTTGATTGTATAGTAACCAGTTAATCGATATTTTTTTTCTTGCACAAAAATCTAAAATATTAGAATAAGGTATTTTTCCTCTATTTTTCATAGTTGCGAAATTTGCTTGAGATAAACTCAAAGATGTAGCCACGTCTTTATCAAAAACTTTGCCATTTTTCCCATCTGCACTAAGTATGTCTTTTAACTTTTCAATAATTTCATCAACAATTAACATAAAAGTCCTTTTAGTTATGATTTTTTATAATTATATTACATTTTGACATATTTTTCAAGAGTATTTCAAAAAAAGTATAAAATTTGACATATTTAAATTAAAAGGAATCAAAATGGCACAGAAAATTAAAAAAACTAAAAATAATGTAATTGATTTTTTCCAAAAGATTGACACTTTAATATATGAATTTGGTGATAAAGTTTTATAAATATAAATATTTATTTTAAATTTCCCAAATTTAATCAAAAATAGTAATAATATAACAATTAATAAAGCTAGTTTTATATATCATATCATTAATATTTCAGGTGGTAACCACGGAGAGTATTATGGAAGTAAACTTAACTACAGAAGCATTTAAATTTATGATGTTAGGAATGGGAGTTGTATTCTCATTTTTAATTATTTTAATTTTCGTGCTAAAAGCGCAAGGTGCGCTATTATCGAAGTATTTTCCTCAAAAGGGAAAAGAAACTACTAGGAAGCCGCAGAATTCTTCTGCATCTAATCAAACTACAAAAGTAGCTGCTATTGTAGCTGCCGTGCAACATCATAAAAATCTTAAAGGTTAATTGTTATGGCTAAAAAGTATATCGACGTCATGGATACTACTTTTAGGGATGGATTTCAATCTGTCTTTGGAGGTAGAGTTTTAATGGACGATTTCTTTCCAGCTGTTGAAGCTGCGAAAGATGCGGGAATAACTCACTTTGAGTTTGGTGGAGGAGCAAGATTTCAATCTTTATTCTTCTACCTACAAGAAAATGCATTTGAGATGATGGACAAATTCAGAGAAATTGTTGGTCCAGATGCAAACCTACAAACCCTAGCACGGGGTATCAACACTGTTATGCTTGATACTGGTTCTAGAGAACTAATCGACTTACATGCTAAAATGTTTGCAAAACATGGAACTACAACAATCAGAAACTTTGATGCTTTAAATGATGTTCAAAATCTTGAATATTCTGCTGAATGTATCAAAAAATATGGATTAAACCATGAAGTTGTAGTAACACTAATGGATTTACCTCCAGGTTGTGTTGGTGCACATGATGTACCATTCTATGAAAAAACTTTAAGACAAATTTTAGACAGTGGTGTACCACATGATTCAATTTGTTTCAAAGATGCATCAGGAACATCATCTCCTCAAAAAGTATATGAAACTATCCAAATGGCTAGAAAGCTAGTTGGTGATGACACTCATATTAGATTACATACACATGAAACTGCGGGAGTTTCTGTTGCATGCTATCTTGCAGCTTTAGAAGCAGGAGCTGATGGTATTGATTTAGCTGCATCTCCTGTTTCAGGAGGAACATCTCAACCAGATATCTTAACTATGCTTCATGCTGTAAAAGGCAAGAATTATGACTTAGGTGGTTTAGAACTTGAAAAAATCTTAAAATACCAGGAGGTATTAAATGATTGTTTAAGTGATTATTTCATTCCACCAGAAGCTACACAAGTTTCTCCTTTAATCCCATTCTCACCAATGCCAGGTGGAGCATTAACTGCTAACACTCAAATGATGAGAGACAATGGAACATTAGACAAATTCCCAGAAGTTATTAAAGCAATGAGAGAAGTTGTTGAAAAAGGTGGTTATGGAACATCTGTAACTCCAGTTTCACAATTCTATTGGCAACAAGCTTATGCAAACGTAATGTTTGGACCATGGAAGCAGATTGCTCCTGGTTATGGAAAAATGGTTCTAGGATATTTTGGTAAAACTCCTGTTGAGCCAGATAGTGAAGTAGTTGCATTAGCAGCTGAAAAACTAAAACTAGAACCAACAAAAGAAAATCCTTTAGATATAGCTGATAGAGATGAAAAGAAGAAAATCTCTGTATGGAAAGAAAGATTAGAACATGAAGGTATTGAAACTTCAGAAGAAAATATCTTTATAGCTGCAGCTTGTGATGAAAAAGGAATTGCTTTCTTAAAAGGTGAATCACCTCTTAATGTTAGAAAAGGTCAAGATAATAATACTCAAGGAGAAAATAGCACTATGGCAAATGCAAATGGAAACTATACAGTAGTTGTAGATGGACAAAAATTCAATGTAACTGTAGCAGAAGGAAATGCTGATATTCAAGTAACACCGGCAGCTTCAAATGAATCTGCACCAGTAGCAGCTCCTGCATTAAATGGAGGAAAAACTGAAGTTCCTGCAGCAGTAAATGGTGCTGTATGGAAAATTTTAGTTAAAGAAGGTGATAAAGTTGAACAAGATCAACAAATTATGATCTTAGAAGCTATGAAAATGGAAATTGACATTAACGCTCCAGTTGCAGGTACTATTACTAAAATTTTAGTAAATCCAGCAGATGCTGTTGATGAAGGTCAAACATTAGCCTTAATTGGTTAATTGTAAAGGTGACTAGAGTTATGATGAAAAAAAGTATTTTTATTTCTCTTTTTCTGTTTTTAAGTATTTTATCAACAAATACTTTTGCATCAACAGCAGCGCCTGTTGATGCAGAACCAAAAGAGTATCATTCAAAAACAATGACTGAACTTATTCATTCATTTTATTTAACAACGGGATTAAATGCAATTATTAATCCACAAGAAGGTGTAAAAGACGCTCATGGTAATGAAATGTCTCTATTTGCTCAAAGTAGTGGTAGAGTTATTATGATCATTATTTGTTTTATACTATTTTATTTAGCAATTAAAAAAGGTTTTGAACCACTACTTTTAATTCCAATTGGTTTTGGTGGACTATTAGCAAATATTCCAATAGCAAACATGGCAAGTGACCATGGAATGTTAGGTATTATTTATAATATGGGTATAGCAAATGAGTTCTTCCCACTTCTTATTTTTATGGGAGTGGGAGCTATGACAGACTTTGGTCCACTATTAGCAAATCCTAAAACTGCGCTACTTGGTGGTGCAGCACAATTTGGTATTTTTGGTTCATTAGTTGGTGCAGTTGTTTTATCTCAATATCTTCCAGGTATTGATTTTACATTACAACAATCTGCAGCTATTTCGATTATTGGTGGAGCTGATGGTCCAACATCAATATTTATTGCTTCTGCCCTTGCTCCTGAATTATTAGGTGCAATTGCTGTTGCAGCATATTCTTACATGGCACTTGTGCCTGTAATTCAACCACCAATTATGAGAGCTCTTACTACAACAGAAGAGAGAAAAAGAAGAATGAAATCTACTAGAAAAGTTTCTAAGTTAGAAAAAATCATTTTTCCATTAGTTGTTATTGTATTAACTTTATTAATCTTACCTGATGCATCACCACTTATTGGTGCTTTATGTTTCGGTAATTTTGCAAAAGAATCTGGAGTTGTAGATAGACTTTCAGATACTATGCAAAATGCATTAATTAATGTTGTTACAATATTTTTAGGTTTAGGTGTTGGTTCTAAGTTAGCTTCAGAGCAATTCTTAGTAGCTGAAACTTTAGGTATTATGGCAATTGGATTATTAGCATTTGCTGCAGGAACTGCTATGGGTGTAATTATGGCAAAAATTATGAACTTATTAAGTTCAAAAGAGAACCAAATTAATCCTCTAATTGGTGCAGCTGGAGTATCAGCTGTACCAATGGCAGCAAGAGTTGTTAGTAAAGAAGGACAAAAATATGACCAATCGAACATTTTATTGATGCATGCGATGGGTCCAAATGTTGCCGGTGTAATCGGCTCTGCAGTTGCTGCAGGTGTTCTTTTATCCATTTTTAAATAAATTTGAATAGAATTACAAAAAAATTAGGTAGGAAAATTAAATTATGTCTCAAATCAAAGACACATTAGGTTTAGAAAACGTAGGTGAAGTTAGAAGAAATTCAGACGTTGATACATTAATTCAACATGCAGTTAAAAATGAAGGGGCGAAAGTCTCTTCAACTGGCGCTTTAATGATCGATACTGGTATTTTTACAGGTAGAAGTCCAAAAGATAAATTCTTTGTGAACCAAGATCCATCAAATAAATATATTGCATGGGGAGATATTAACCAAAAAGTATCTAATGAAGTTTACGGGGACTTATTAAAAAACACTAAAAAACAACTAAGCAATAAAGATGTTTATGTTACTGATGTGTATTGTGGTTCTTCATTAGATTCTAGAAAATCTGTTAGATTTATCACAGAAGTTGCATGGCAAGCACATTTTATACAAAATATGTTTATCGTTCCTCAAACTCAAGAAGAGTTAGATAACTTTGAACCAGAATTTACAGTATACAATGGTTGTAAAACTGTAGATATGTCTTATGCAAGTCATGGTTTACATTCTGAAGTTTATGTAGTATTTAATGTTGAAGAAAACACTGCAATCATTGGTGGTACTTGGTACGCTGGTGAGATGAAAAAGGGTGTGTTCTCAATGATGAACTACTGGCTTCCATTAGAGAATAAACTTCCTATGCACTGTTCAGCTAATATTGGTAAAGATGGTGATACTGCACTATTCTTTGGATTATCAGGAACTGGTAAGACAACTTTATCTACTGATCCAAATAGAGCATTAATTGGTGATGATGAACACGGTTGGGATGATAATGGTATATTTAATTTCGAAGGTGGATGTTACGCAAAAGTAATTAACCTTGATGAAAGTAGTGAACCAGAAATTTTTGGTGCTATTAAAAAAGGTGCTATCTTAGAAAACGTTGTATATGATGAAAATGGAGTTGTTGATTACACAGATGGCTCTAAAACAGAAAATACAAGAGTTTCTTACCCATTAGACCATATTGAAAATCATAAAAAAGATATGAGAGGTGGACATCCTACTAATATCATTTTCTTATGTGCTGATGCATTTGGAGTACTACCTCCTGTTGCAAAACTTGACAAACAACAAGCTATGTACTACTTCTTAAGTGGGTATACTGCAAAAGTTGCAGGTACTGAAAGAGGTATTACTGAACCTGTTGCTACATTCTCATCTTGTTTTGGTGAAGCATTCCTACCGCTTAACCCAACAGTATATGCAGAATTATTAGGTCAAAAAATCGACAAGCACAATGTTAATGTATACTTAGTTAACACTGGATGGACTGGTGGTCCATATGGTATTGGCTCAAGAATGAGTATTAAAAATACTAGAGCTTGTATTAATGGTATATTAGACGGTTCAATCGAATCTTCTGAGTTTGAGACATTACCAATCTTCAATTTAGATATACCAAAAACTTTAAGTGGTGTTGACACTGAAGTTCTAAACCCAAGAAATACATGGGAAGATAAAGCTTCTTATGATGAGACAAGAAAAAAACTTGCAGGTATGTATATTGAAAACTTTAAAAAGTACTTAACTTTAGAGAGTGAATATGATTTTACAGCTGCAGGACCTCAAATTTAAGATATAATTATCCTATAAAAGATTTATTAATAAAGGAGTGAAGTTTTTTCACTCCTTTTTTTACATATAAAATATAGGAGAAAACTATGCAAATTTCTAAGTTCTTAGAAGATATCAAAAAAAATCAAGAAGAAGTTGTTTTTTATTGTTGTAATCATTTACTATCAAAAAAATTTGATGTTGAAAATGATTCTATTGATGAAGATACATTAAAAGAACTTTTTGTAGATTATGATAATTTCACAAAAGCTTTAAATGACAGTACAGGTATCATTTATAGAAAATATGAAGCAGAACTAGATGATGTATATAAAACTTTATGTGAACTATTAAATGAAGACTTTGACAATAAATATTTATTTAATCATAGACTTGCAAGAGTTCAAAATCAAGAACCAAGACAGTTTTTAGATATTGAAGATAAAGACACTCAAGAAACAGTTATTCAAAAATTTGAAGATAAAATAAATATAATTTTAAATTCAAAATATTACAAAAACAATGAAAATAGACTATCAAATGAAATGATTATCCCTCAAAAAACTCTTGAATTAATTAAATCTGCAGCTGGACTAGTTTAATTTATTTAAATAGAGTGTATTAACACTCTATTTGAATCTCTTCTGTTATTTCTAAACCAAATCCATTTAAACCAACAAATGAGTGTTTACCACCACTTGTCATTAATTTAATTTTCTTAATATTTAAACAATTAAGTATTTGCGCCCCTACTCCATAATCTTTTTGACTATCTTTAGCCATTTCAGAACCTGTTAAAAATATTAATATTCCACCTTTTGCTTGTAAAAAGTTAATTGTTTTTAGCATAGAGTGTAATTTATTATCATTTAAAAATAAATTTATATCAGGGATTACTGAGTGAAACTTTACATGAGTTACTTCTTCAAACTCTTTAAATACAATTGCAGTGTGAACATTTCCTAAATGATCTTTGAACTCTTTTTTCTTTACATCTGTATTAAAAAAAGTTGTTTCAGTTGAACTAATCTCTTCAACTAATTTTTCATGAGATAATCTATATTCTACTAGATCAGAAATATAAATTTGTTTTAAATCATGTTTTTGTGCAAAAATATCTAAATCATCTCTTCTTGCCATTGTTCCATCTTCTTTCATGATTTCACAAATAACTGCTTCTCCATTAAGACCTGCTAATTTACATAAATCGACACTTCCTTCTGTATGACCAGTTCTTACTAATACACCACCATCTTTTGCTATTAAAGGAAATATATGCCCAGGTTTTACTAACTCTTGTTCTTTTGAGATTGGATTAGCTAATATTTTAATTGTATCATCTCTCTCCCCTGCACTAATTCCTGTAGATGCATCAGCTGCATCAACTGAAACAGTAAATGCTGTTTCATAAGATGAAGTGTTTGAACTAACCATAGGGTTTAATTCTAATCTATTAGCAGTCTCTTTAGTAACTGACACACAAATCAAACCTTTTGCATGTGTTGCCATAAAGTTTACTTTCTGTGGAGTACTAAGAGGCGCTGCATAAACTAAATCACCTTCATTCTCTCTATCTTCATCATCTAACATGATAACCATGTTACCTTTTTGTATCTCTTCTATTGCTTCTTTTACTCTTTGTATTGCGTTCATAAAATCTTCTTTTGTATAATTAGTTTTAATATATTTGAAATTATATCGAAATATTTAAAATTTAATATAAAAAACCCTTGACATAATTTAGAATTTTAACTATAATTCCACCCTCTTAAAGCTTGGGTTCATTCAAGTCCTTAAGAATCAAACCGCGGAATAGAGCAGCCAGGTAGCTCGTCGGGCTCATAACCCGAAGGTCACAAGTTCAAATCTTGTTTCCGCAACCAATTAGTCAGGATGTCAAGGTAGCTCAGCTGGCTAGAGCGCTGGTCTCATAAGCCGGAGGTCGAGAGTTCAAGTCTCTCTCTTGACACCATAACACTTTTTCAATTTTGGATGCTGATGTAGCTCAGTTGGCTAGAGCAGCTGATTTGTAATCAGCAGGTCGGGGGTTCGACTCCCTTCATCAGCTCCACTAAAATTTCTAAATCTTTATTTAATAAATACCAATTTTTTTACAAAATTTATTATATTTATATAGCTGTAATATTTTTATATCTGCGAACTTTGAAATTACAGCTATATAATTTTATTCTACTATTTCTTGTACTTTTTCTTTAGTTACATCATATGCTTCAGAACTACTCTCTTTTGTTACTTCCCATGCATCTGAACTTTTATTACTAACAACTTCCCATATTGAAGAAGCGTCTTTTTTCATACCTTCCCATGTAGCACATCCACTAAAAGAAAATGCAACAATAGCAATAAGAACTAAACTCTTAAACATATTTGATCCTTATTAATTTTTTGGATTAGGGTTTTCAAAAAAGATATAACTAGTTGAGTAATCAGAAAACTCAAAATATACTTTATTTTCCCCTACATCTTTTTTGAAGTTTAGATTCTCATCTAAAACTCCATAACCATATCTATATGGTCTATTTCTACTTCCTTCTGTTGCAACAGCAGTAGAAAGCTTATCTATTTTAATGAATCTCTTTACAAGCTTATCACCTGCATATACTTCTAAAACACCATTAACCCCTGTCCAATTTTGAATATATCTATTGATCTTATTCTGTTTTTCTTCACAACCACTAACTAGAAATGCTAATAAAATTGATGAACCTATTAATAGTGTTTTTTTCATACTTCTTCCTTATATTGTAATTTCTTTGATATCAGCAATTTTCTTAAATGCTTGATATACTAATCCAATTAAATTTTTTCTATTTGTTTTAATTGCTTCATTTTCATGATTTACAAATACATTATCAAAGAAGTTATCTAACTGTTCTTTCATACTAAATAATGCATCTAATTCTACTTCATAATCACTATATGATTTAGAAGTAATTTCACTATATTTAGCAAATAAAGCTTTTTCTTCAATATCTTCAAATAATGCTTCATCAATAACTAATTTAGAATTAGTGTCCACATCTTTAATGATATTTGCAACTCTTTTAAATGTAGCAGTATATTCTTTGAAATTATCACTTAAAACAATAGGGTTAAGTGCGCAAAGTTTTTGTGAAATTTCATAAATATTTGTTTCACCACTACCAAGTACTGCTTTTAGAACTGTTGGATTAACATCAAAAATTTTAAATAATCTTTCATTAAAGAACTCAATTAAAGCTTTTTTATCTAAGCCTGGATAATTAGAGATTAAAGCATCAATAATATCATTAAAATCAATTGGAAGTTTATGCTCCATTGCAATTTTTACAATACCAGCTGCAGCTCTTCTTAATCCAAATGGATCTTTAGAACCAGTTGGAATCTTACCAACACTAAATAAACCCATTAAGTTATCTAACTTATAAGATAATGCAACAATTGATGAGAATGAAGTTGATGGAAGTTCAGAATCTTCACCATCTGGTAGGTATTGCTCTTTTAATGCTGTATATACTAATTCATCTTCTCCTGCAAGTTTTGCATAGTAGTATCCCATAAGCCCTTGAAGTTCTGTAAACTCAAAGACCATTTCAGACATAAGATCAGCTTTACTTAACATTACAGCTTTTTGTAATAACTCTTTTTGTTCAACACTAAATTCAGTTGCAAGATATTCAGCTATTTTAGTTTCTCTCTCACATTTTTCATACATTGAACCTAAACCTTCAACAAATGTTAATTTTTTAAGTCCTTCATTTGATAAACCATTATTGATATCATTTTTATAAAAGAACATACCATCAGCAAGTCTAGGTCTTAGTACTTTTTCATTTCCTGAGATAATATAACCAAAATCATCAGTTTTAGAGTTTGATACAACAATAAAATTATTTGTTAATTTACCATCTTTATAAACAGCAAAATATCTTTGGTGTTCTTTCATTGAAGTTACAATAACCTCTTCTGGTAATTCTAAGAACTCTTCATCAAATCTTCCAATTAATGCAGTTGGGTACTCAGTTATTGCTACAACTTCTTCAAGTAATTCTTGATCAATTTCAATAGATACATTTTCTCTTTGCTCTATTGTTTTCATTTGATCTAATATGATTTTTCTTCTTTCATCTGGATATAAAATTACTCCATTTTTATCAAGTTTACAGAAGTAATCCCCTGCAAAAGAGTAAGTAAATGGTTCATAAGAAACCATTCTGTGAGCAAATGAGAAATTAGATGATTTTACACCATATAATTCACCCTCAACTATTTCTTCACCATGAATAATAGATAAACTTCTAATAGGTCTAATAAAACTATCAGTTCTACTTGCCCATCTCATTGATTTCCCAAAGTTTAGTGAATTAATAAATTCATTTACCATTTCATTTAATAAATCACTAGCTTTAGTTCCTACTACTTCTTGTTTGAAATATAGAACTTCCCCTCTACCTTGGTCAATTTTTTCAAGTTCATCAACACTTACACCACATTTTTTTGCAAAACCAATGGCAGCACCAGTTGGTTGTCCATCTTTAAATGCAATTTTAACAGGAGCTCCAAATTGTTCAACAACTGAATCTTCTTGTTTAACTTGAAATTCTCTGTGCCATAATACTAATCTTCTTGGTGTATAGAAAAATTCAAAATCACATAGTAATCTATTTTTTTCTAAAATATCTGTCCATTTTTTCTCAATGTTTGGTAACTCTTTTAAAAATGGAATTGCTGGTAATTCTTCTACACCAATTTCAATTAATAATGGTTTATTCATCTATTGTATCCTTGCTTGAATTCTTTTTTTCATTTTTATCTATTTTGTCTGTAAATTTTTTTATCTGTTGCTTGTTAAAATTAATTATAAATAATGCAACCATGATAACGAACATAATCAAAATGATAATATCTAATATTTCTTTCACAATATTCCTATTTGTTTCTTATTAAAGGTAATTATATTATCTAATAATTACTTATTTTTAAGTAAATTCATTAGATTTGTTGAGTCATTCAAAGATGGAGTATTAAATAAATCCTCTTTGTTTATATGACACTGTTTACATGTTTCTAGTTTTGTGTGTTCAGGTATAGTATTTAAGTTTATAAGTTTATTTTGAGAGTGACACTCAAAGCAATCACCTCCACAACTAGTCATTCCTTCAGGAAGTTTCGTATGGCACTTTATACAACTAATTAACATAATATGATGAGGCTTATCTATACTTTGTTTAAGTACAGGATGACACGACATACAATCTCCACTACATGAAAATAATGAAGTAATAAAAAAAGTTAAAAAAACTAAATATTTCATATTAGATTTTTATAAATTGCTCCATCAATTTCATTTAATGCAATTTTTTCTATTTCATCGCTTGACTCAATAATCGCTAAAATTCTAGTATCAAACATATAATTATCTGCAATTTTTTGAACTTTAAGTGCAAGACTTGTATCACAAATTATATATTTAGCATTTAAACTATTTGCATATATTGCTTCTTTTATACAATTAATAGTAACTGCACTTGATAATTCATTTTCAAAACAATACTTTAAAATTGCTTCATCAAAATTAAATAAAACTGTACTATTAGATTTTGTTGATTTAATATCTTCTATATCTTTTATTTTTGAAATAGTTTCAAAAGGAACTAATTCATCACCTATAAGTATCATTAAATTTTCCTATTTATTTACTAAACACTCTTTTGAGCAATAGTATTTTCCATTACTTAAAATTGATTCTTTATTAGAAACATAAGTTTTACAAGTAGGACACTCTACTAATTCATCTTCAATCTCGTGTTTTTTATTCTTCTTATTGCTTTTTACACCTATTTCTTGTTCTCTATTTTTTTTGAAAAAAAGAATATACACTAAAACTAGCACAACTAATATTGCTAAAACTTTTAATACCATTATTTACCTTTTATATATAAATAGTTTCTATCATTTCTATTTACTATTTTATAATCATTTACACTAGCTACTTCTAATTCACTTTGTAATAAACTTCCCTTATAGAAAAGATAAGAGCTAGTCTCTTTTTTAATATTTGATGTTATATCAAGTAATAGTGAAGTATTCGTTACCGCTCTTGAAGTAATTAAATCCACTTGAATATCTTTTACTTTTTCAACTCTATCACAAATAACAGTAAGATTTTCTAATTTTAAACTTGCTTTTACAAAATTTAAAAAAGAGACTCTTTTTATTCTTGGTTCTATTAAATATGATTTTACATCTTTTAAAGCTATTGCTAAAACAAGCCCAGGATACCCAGCACCTGTTCCAATATCTGCAAAAGAGTCATACTTATCAATGAATTTAAGAGGATAAAGTGAATCTAAAATATTCTCATGAATATCAGTATCACTTAATCTACCACTTAAATTATGTATCTTTCCCCATTGTTGAAGAAGTTCTACAAAAACTTGACAGTCTTCATAAAACTTTTCATCAAAAGATAAGCCATTTGATTCAAGTAAATATTTTAAACTCATTAAAGCATATGTCCCATTTTTTCTTTTTTAGTAGATAAATAACCTTCATTATACTTGTTTGATTTAGTAATAGCAGGAATTCTCTCAACTATTTCTACACCTAAACTCTCTACATATTCTATTTTTGTAGGATTATTTGTAATTAGTTTTAATTTTTTCACACCTAAATCTTCAAAAATAAAACCAACAACAGAGTAATCTCTCTCATCTTCTTTAAAACCTAATTCTAGGTTCGCCTCAATTGTATTTCTACCTTGGTCTTGCAATGCATAAGCATTTACTTTATTAAGTAAACCAATATTTCTACCTTCTTGTCTATGGTAAATTACTAAACCACCTTCTTGCGCAATAAATTTTAATGCTAAATCAAGTTGGTTTTGACAATCACACTTTAAGCTTCCTAAAGTGTCTCCAGTTAAGCACTCTGAGTGAATTCTTACATAAGGTGCTTCGATATTTTCAAAATCTTCACTCATGATTGCTAAATGTTCTTGATTGTCTTGTTTATAAGCTTTTATTCTAAATTTTCCATATTTTGTAGGCAAATTGGCAATATTTGATTGGATAATATTCATTTGTATTTAAACCTTAAATTGTTAGAATTCCGTGATTATAACCAAAAGAGGTAAATATTATGTTTAAACGATATAGAAGATTGAGAATAAATAAAACATTAAGAAACTTAGTTCAAGAAACAAAATTAAGCACTGATGATTTTATCTATCCATTGTTTGTAAAAGAAGGAACTGGTATAAAAACTGAAGTTTCATCTATGCCAGGTGTATTTCAAATGAGTATTGATGAAATATTAAAAGAGTGTGAATATTTACAAAGTATTGATTTAAAATCAATCATACTTTTTGCTATTCCTGATGTTAAAGACTCTGTTGGTAGTGAATGTTTATGTGATGAAAGCATTATTTCAAGAACAATTAAAGCAATTAAAGCAAAATTTCCAGATATGTTTATAGTAACTGATTTATGTTTTTGTGAATATACTGACCATGGCCACTGTGGTATCTTAGATCCAAAAACTGAAACAGTTGATAATGATAAGACACTAGAGATTTCTGCGCAACAAGCAATTGTACATGCAAAAGCAGGTGCAGATATGATTGCACCTTCTGGAATGATGGATGGGATTATTGAAACATTAAGAACAGCCCTTGATGAGAATGGTTATGAAAACTTACCTATTATGGCATATTCAACAAAATTTGCAAGTGCATATTATGGACCATTTAGAGATGTTGCAGAATCAACACCATCTTTTGGAGACAGAAGATCATACCAAATGAATCCAGCAAATAGATTAGAAGCTATTGAAGAGTCACTTGAAGATGAAAGACAAGGTGCTGATATACTTATGGTAAAACCAGCACTATCATATATGGATATTATTAGAGATATTAGAAATGAAACAAAATTACCACTATGTGTTTATAACGTAAGTGGTGAGTATGCAATGCTTAAAAATGCAGGTGCTGCTGGATTAATTGATTATGAAAGAGTAATGATGGAAACACTTTTAAGTTTCAAAAGAGCTGGTGCAGATATCATTATTACATATCATGCTAAAGAAGCTTGTGAGCTTTTAAAAAAATAAAACAACTTAACTAAATAGAAATCTTAGGAGTATTAAAACTACCTAAGATTTATACATTCCCATTTTCCTATACAATTCTAATTAAAATTAATACATATAAATTCTAGTAGTCATAATAAATTAATAATATTTTATTTATAATAATGATTATTATAATTATAATAAATAAAGTATCAGTTTTTTTAAATAAGTTAATATTTTTTAACTTAAAGTGAAAGGTGCCATTTCTGGTTAAAAAGATAAATTTTAAGGAGAAAAAGTGAAAAAATATTATTAGCTCTTAGCATAACTTTCTTATTTACAAGTGTTGCCAATGCTAATCAATCTGTAGATAAGAATTTGCTAAGTGTAAGTAAATCAGATACAGAGTTTTTATTTGATAGTTCAGTAAATACTATTTCATTAAATAGTGAAGAGATGCAAAATACGAAAGGTGAGGTTTGGGTGAATGTAGCTGGTGCAATTGTTGGTGCTTATGTAAGTGGAGCTGGTTATTTAGCGGGGGCTGAAGGTAATCTGACATCTAGTGGTTTACAGACTGCGTTTATAGGTGGGGCTGTTGGAGGATTTATTAGTCCCATAAATTCGATTAGAACACTTGGGGTATGGCTGCGACAGCTTATATAAGTGGTTATAATGAATTAGATTGTTGTCCTTTTTAAATGGTAAGCTATAAGGCTTACCATTCATTATTATATTTAAAAATAAATTTTAGGAAATTTTATGATAGACAAAAATTCGAAAGAATGGAAAAGTGTACCTTTTTGGATTAAATTAAGTATGCTAGGAGAAACATCAAGAAAGAATGCATTACGACGTGAGTATTCGTTTATAATTTTAGGTATTATTGCATTAATAATGTTTTTTTTTGTAGATAGAGGTTTTATAGGGTTTGCTGCTATTTTTCCTCTAACGGCTTATTCTTATGCTTATACTACTCGATGGATAGACGAAGCAGGCTTATGGGGAGAAGATGAAAAATGATGAAAAAAGAAATATTACTTATTTTAGTATCAATGCCACTATTTTTATTTGCAAAACCACTGAAAATAGATAAAATATTAGTTGAACAGAATAAAATACAAGCAGGAATTTCAATTTCATATGCAAATATAAATAAAAAAGAAAATGTAATTGTTCCAATAAGTTATCATACAGAACATGGTGATCATGTAAATATACCAACATATCTTGGAAATTCTAGTACAAATCAAGATTATGTAAATTATAGATTTCAATTAAAATATGGTCTAAATAAAGATTTAGAACTATTTACAAATACTAATTTTTACACAAATACTATAAGAACAACAGATACATCATTTAATAATGAGAATAATCAAGGATTTAATAATCTAAACTTAGGTTTAGTTTATAAAGTAAAAAAAGAAGATGATACTCCATCTCTTTTAATTGGAGGAAGTGTAGATTTATTAGAAAGGGTTACTTTTTCATTAAAACCTACTCTTTATTTGCCACTAGTTACTATACAGTAGATCCAATTGTATTTTTACTTAATGCAAAATATAGATTTAGTTTAAAAAAAGAATTTGAAAACCAAAGTATACAAAATGGTAATATATTTAGCTTAAGTCCTAGTATAGTATTTGTAGTTAACCCTTATACTTCTTTAAGTTGGGGGATATCTTATGAATATAAAACAAAAGATAAAATCAATAATAAAGTTGTATCAAATAACCAATCTTGAGTATCTTATCACTTTGGAGTAAACTATGAATTAAATTCAAAAAATTTATTAAATTTTAGTACAAGTAAAAAAGATACTAATGAATATTCTTCTAATAATATAAACCTATCTTTATCATATAAGTTTTAAAATGAAAATACTATTAATAATATTTTCATTAACTAGTTTTTTATTCGCAAAAGTACATATTGTACAAGAAGATTTTATTGTAGAAAAACCTATTAACTCTTGGATAGAAATAAAAAACAAGAATCTTACCAGACAAAAATATGATTATAGTTGTGGAAGTGCATCACTTTCAACAATTTTAAAGTACTATTATAATTTAGATATTGGAGAAAAAGATATTTTAAATTCAATTTTAGAAGCTAAAGGTATAAATAAAAAAAAATTAGAAGAGCTTGAGGAAGAAGACTTTAGTTTGTCTTTTTTAGACCTTGCTAATTATTCAAATCAAAAAGGCTTTAAATCAATAGGGCTAGCTCTTGATTTTGAATCTCTTTCTAAATTAAAAGCTCCTGTAATCTTATATGTAAAGATTAGAAAAAATGAACACTATGTATACTTAGCTGATCCTAGTTTTGGTAATATTAAAGTAAGGATTCAAAAGTTTAAAGAGATGTTTTATCAAAGAGAAGATTTAAATTATCCAGGAAAACTATTAGCAATAGTTCCATTAACAAGTGAACAAAAGCAAAAAATCAATACTTCATTTATGAAAGTAGAAGAAAACTCAAATTTTGTTTATGATAGTATTTTAGATCAAATGTTACCAAGAAAATAAAAAAATAGAATAATAAGGCTGAGATGAAAACTACAGATAATTATTTTTTAATTAAGATTCTTTCTTCTACTTTTCTTAAGTTTAATTAAACAATTTTTCTTAAGTTTAATTAAACAATATAGTCTTAAATTGCTTGATACTTAATATATATGATTTAAGTAAATAATAATGGTAAATTATATAACATGTTTCATATTTTAAGAAAGTAAACAAATGAGTAATCCTTATCAAAAAGCAATCGAAAATTCAAATATAGTATCAAAAACTGATATTAATGGGATTATCACTTTTGTAAATGATGAGTTTTGTAAAATCTCTGGATACTCTTATGATGAGTTAATTGGTAAAAACCATAACATCGTTAGACATCCAGAAGTACCCTCTTCTAACTTTGAGGAATTATGGGAAACTATCTTAGATAAAAAACCTTTTAAAACTACAGTAAAAAATCTAACAAAAGATAGAAAAACAGTCTATTTAAACACTACAATTACCCCAATTTTAGATGATAGTGGAAATATCAAAGAGTTTATAGCTATTAGATATGATGTAACTTCTGAAGTTGAGTTAAAAAAGAGTTTAGAAGAAAAACAAAAAATATTAGTTTGGCAGTCAAGAATGGCAAGTTTAGGTCAAATGATTGGAAATATTGCCCATCAATGGAGACAACCATTAACTGAACTATCATTAACTTTATTTAATATGAAAAAAGCTCATTTAAAAAATGATGAAAAAAATGCAAAACAATTGTATGAAGATAGTAAGTTTATTATTGCAAATATGTCAAAAACAATTGATGATTTTTCAAATTTCTTTAATCCACAAAAACAGAGAAGACCTTTTAAAATTAAAGATGCAATAAATGAAGCTTTATTAATATTAAAAAAAGCAATTGAAAAAGAGAATATCAATATTAAAATAGAAGTACCAAAAGACTATGAGGTTTTAGGTATATCAAATGAACTTTCACAAGTTTTAATAAATCTAATACAAAATGCAAAAGATGCCTTTATTTATAAAGATATAGTTCAAAAAGAGATAAAAATCACACTAAATCAGAGTATAATTGATGATAAGAAATATGTATTATTGCAAATACAAGATAATGCACAAGGAATTGATGAAGATATAGTTGAAAAAATATTTGAACCATACTTTACAACTAAACATAGTTCTCAAGGAACGGGACTTGGTTTATTTATGTCTAAAATGATCATAGAAAAAAGTTTAGATGGAAACTTAAACTACCAAAAAACTACACAAGGTTCATTATTTACTATATCTATTCCAATTTAGGAGTTAATATATGAAAAATCTAAAAAACTTAAGACTACTAATTGTTGAAGATGAACAAAAACTTTCGAAACTGTTAAAAGAAGCTGTCAATAATTTATTTTTTTCAGTAACTACTGCAAAAGATGGGAATGAAGGATTCAAAAAAATCAAAAGTGTAAAACCAGATATTATAATAACTGATATTATGATGCCAAATTGCAATGGTTTAGAAATGACTCAGAAAATAAAAGAGATAAATAGTGAAATACCTATCATAATTTTAAGTGCACATTCTGACAAAGAAAAACTTTTAAAAGCTATTGACCTAGGGATTACAAAATACTTTATAAAACCATTTGATCCAGATGAAGTAATAGAATTCTTAGAACAACTTGCCAATAAACTTGAAAAGAAAAAAACTATACACCTTAAAGATGGATTTGTATATGTCAATAACTCTAGGTCACTATATAAAAATGATGTACTAATAACTCTTACAAAAAGAGAAAAAGAGTTCATTTACCTTTTAATGAAAGATGATAAAAAAATAGTGCCTACAAAAGTAATAAAACAAAGCCTATGGAATGAAGAAGTAAATGATGAAAGACTTAGAACATTTATTAAAAGACTTAGAGTTAAAACTTCAAGAGATTTAATTCAAAATATATCTTCGCAAGGTTACTTAATTTCTAAACTCTAAGGATACTTTGCTTGAATCTAATTTAAAAATATCTATATAATCATTATATTTTATGTTTCCAATATTTGATGAGGTTTGAATAAAATTTTGGATGTAGTATTTCTTTTTGTAGTTATTTTTATATAACACATCAATCATTTCATTTATATCCATTTCATTTAACAACTTAGTATTTATTGTAGTTCTAACTTCAAAATCAAATTTAACACCTACTAAATACTTTAATGTATCAAGCCATCTATTGTAACTATATGTTTTAGTTATTGAATAAAATTTCTTTTTATTTGATTTAAAATCTAAAGCAATAAAATCTACTAAATTATTCTTTACTAGCTGTTTTATTTGATTTAGATTTAAGCCATTTGTATCAAGTTTTATTTTAAAACCCATTTCTTTAATTTTTTTACAAAATCTAATTAAATCATGGACTGTAGATTCACCACCACTTAGTACAACAGCATCTAATAAACCTACTCTTTTTTCTAAAAAAGCTAAAATATCATTTAATGAGAAATTACCATTTTTTGAATAAACTAAGCTATCATTATAACAGTACACACATCTTAAATTACAACTAATAAACCAAACTATACAAGATAAATGATCTTCATAGTCTGTTGTTGTACATCTAGTTAAAGAGTGTACAATCTTTTGATTCATTGAATTTTTTTCTTTGAATATGTTCACTTTTTTTTCCTATATTAAAACTCTCAACTGGTCTGTGATACCCCATAACTCTTGTATAGACAATACATTTTGATCTTTTCTCAGCATTTTTCTCAAGCAGTTCTTGTTTTGTCATAATTATTTTTCTCCTGTTTTAAAATTTCTTCATCACACTTAGGACAATATTCATATTCACCATTAATGTATCCATGTATTTCACAAATAGAAAAAACTGGTGTAATAGTAATATATGGTAATCTAAAATTACTAATACTATTTTTTACAAATTTTCTACAAGCTTCTATTGAAGTTATTCTCTCTCTCATATATAAGTGCAATACTGTACCACCTGTATATTTACATTGTAATTCATCTTGTAAACTTAAAGCTTCAAATGGATCATCTGTATAATCAACTGGTAGTTGAGAAGAGTTTGTATAATAAATATTTTTTTCACTTCCTCCTTGAATAATATCTCGATATCTTTTCTTATCTTCTTTTGCAAATCTGTAAGTTGTTCCTTCAGCAGGAGTTGCTTCAAGATTGTACAAGTTTCCTGTTTGCTCTTGATATGTAAGCATTTTTTCTCTCATAAAATCTAAGATTTCCAAGCTAAACTTAGAACCTTGATTAGAAGAAATATCTATATTCTTTCCATAAAAATTTTCAATCATCTCATTTATTCCATTTACCCCAATTGTTGAGAAATGATTATTAAAGCCTTTTAAGTATCTTTTACTGTAAGGGAATAATCCCCTGTCAAAAAGTGTTTGAATAAAAACTCTTTTTTTTTCCAAAGTTGATTTAGCTAAATTCATAAGCTCTTCTAGACGTTTAAACAAAGCTTTTTTATCTCCACAATGTAGATATCCAAGCCTAGCCATATTAATCGTAACTACACCAATACTTCCAGTTAATTCTGCACTTCCAAAAAGTCCACCACCTCGCTTAAGTAATTCTCTTAAGTCAAGTTGCAATCTACAACACATACTACGTACATGACCTGGTTTATATGCATTTTCATTTGGCAATAAATCTCCGTTTTTATCTTTTATATATTGACTTCCAATAAAATTTTGAAAATATGAGCTACCTATTTTTGCAGTATTTTCAAAAAGTAAATCTGTATTTTCTCCATACCAATCAAAATCTTCTGTAATATTAACTGTAGGAATAGGAAAAGTAAAAGGCTGACCAGTTTTATCTCCTTGAGTCATTACTTCATAATAGGCTTTGTTTATTAAATTCATTTGTTTTTGAAAGTCTTTATAAGTAAGCTGCTCAAAAGAGTCAAAACCTTTTTTTCTAACTACTTCCATTAACTCTTCATCGTAAAAGTCTTTTAATAGATGTTTTTGATTTCTTGTAGGTATTTGATCTTTTAAATCACTTGGAACAGTCCAATCAATAGTAATATTTGTAAAAGGACTTTGTCCCCATCTTGCAGGAACATTTAAATTATATATAAAACTTCTTATTGCTTTTTTTACTTCAGGATATTTTAGTTTATCTTTAAAAACATAAGGTGCCAAATAAGTATCAAAACTACTAAAAGCTTGAGCACCAGCCCATTCACTTTGCAATATCCCTAAAAAATTTGCCATTTGACCAAGCGCTTCTCTAAAATGATTAGCAGGATTACTCTCAACTCTACCCCTCACACCATTAAAACCTTCATCTAATAATACTCTTAAACTCCAACCAGCGCAATATCCACTTAAACAATCTAAATCATGTATGTGATAATCAGCATTTCTATGGGCATAACCCTCTTCTTTTGAATATACTTTATCAAGCCAATAATTTGCTATTACTTTTCCTGCACTATTATTGATAAGCCCAGCATGGGAATATCCAGTATTTGAATTTGCTTTTATTCTCCAGTCTGTTCCATTTATATACTCATCAATTGTTTGAGTTGAATTTATATACGTTGTATCAGTAACTATTTGTAAAACCTGTTCTCTTTGTATTTTATGAAAATGTCTATAAAGCATAAAGGATTTCATTGCCTCAAAATATCTTCCTTTATATAACTCTTTTTCAATAATATCCTGAATATCTTCAACTGCAGCTAGTCTTTTTTGCTTTACTTCAAATAAAACATTAAAAAATATAGATATGTCATACCTTATATTTACACTTTTAAATGCTTTTTTAATTGCATCTTCTATCTTAAATGACTCAAATTTCTGTTTTGTACCATCACGCTTTAGAATCTCATCAATCATTAATAAATCCTTCAATTTTTTTTCGTTATTTTAAGCTAGTTCCTCTTAACACGAAATAAGTGTTTTTGTCACAAAAGTGTCATAAAATAGACATTTTTAAGTATTTTTAAGTTTTTTCAAAGTTTAATTATATAGAATATTTGTTTTTTATAAATTTATTGAGGAAATATAATGAGACATTTCTTAACATTAGCCAACTACTCTAAAGAAGAGATTTTAGAAATCCTAGAGCTAGCAAAAAAGATCAAAGACGAAACAAAACAAAGAAACTTTAAAAATTATATGCCTAATCAAACATTAGGTATGATTTTTGAAAAAAGTAGTACAAGAACTAGAGTATCTTTTGAAACTGGTATTTACCAACTTGGTGGAATAGGACTTTTCTTATCTTCTAACGATATCCAATTAGGACGAGGTGAACCTATGAGTGATACATCAAGAGTAATATCAAGAATGGTAGATATGGTAATGATTAGAACATTTGAGCAATCAAAATTAGAAGAATTTGCAAAATACTCAAAAGTTCCAGTTATAAATGGTCTTACAAACGAATATCATCCAGTTCAATTAATGGCAGATTATATGACTATACAAGAAGCAGGTTTAGATAAAAACTTAGTTGTAGCATATGTTGGTGATGGAAATAACATGGCACACTCTTGGCTAAATATGGCAGCGAAATTAGGTTTTGAGCTAAGAATTGCAACACCAAAAGGTTATGAAGTAGATGCACAGATTTTAGCTACTGCACAAGAAATGGCAAAAGAAAGTGATGCTAAAATCATAATTGGGAATGATCCAAAAGAAGCAATCAAAGGATCAACGGTTGTGACTACTGATACTTGGGTATCAATGGGTCAAGAAGAAGAGAAAGAAAAAAGAGTTAAAGAGTTTGATGGATATATTGTAGACTCTGAAGCTATGAAACTAGCACAATCAAATGCCATTTTCCTACATTGTTTACCAGCTTATAGAGGTTACGAAGTGTCTGAAGAAGTATTTGAAAGTGAACAAAGTCTTGTTTTTGAAGAAGCAGAAAATAGATTACACGCGCAAAAAGGTGTAATGGTATGGCTAGATCAAAAAAGAGATAAAAATAAATGATTGACTTTAATAAATTTGTAAAATATTCTAAACCAGGTCCAAGATATACTTCATATCCTACAGCACCTGAATTTAGTGAACAATTCACACAAGAAGATTTAAAAGATTACTATAAAAATCAAAGTGATGATAGGGCAATATCACTTTATATACATATGCCATTTTGTAGAAGTGCTTGTTATTTTTGTGGATGTAATACAATCTTTACTTCTAAAGAAGATAAAAAAGTAAGATATATAGAGTATTTAAAAAAAGAGCTAAATATATTAAAACAACATCTTAATACTCAAAGAACAGTTACTCAAATGCACTTTGGTGGAGGAACTCCAACATTTTTTTCACCAGAACAATTAAATGAAGTAATTGTAGCAATAAAAGAAATTTTTCCAAACTTTAGCGATGATGCTGAAATTTCGTGTGAAGTTGATCCTAGATTTTTCACTAAAGAACACATGGATGTTCTTAAAAAAGGTGGATGTAATAGACTAAGTTTTGGTGTTCAAGACTTAGATGAGACTGTTCAAAAAACTATTCATAGAATTCAACCATTTGAATTAACTCAAAATGTAATTAAAATAGCTAGAGAAGCTGGAATTCACTCTATTAATACGGACTTAATTTATGGATTACCACATCAAACTAAAGAATCATTTAAAAAGACTTTAGAAAAAATGATTACACTAGATACTGATAGATTTGCAGTATTTAACTATGCTCATGTTCCATGGCTTATGAAAACAATGAGAAAGTTTGATGAAACAACATTTCCTCAACCTCAAGAAAAACTTGAGATGTTAAAAGATACAATTGATTTCTTTACATCAAATGGTTATGAAATGGTAGGAATGGATCATTTTGCAAAACCTCAAGATGAACTATTTAAAGCAATTAAAAAAGGTGAACTACATAGAAACTTCCAAGGTTATACTACCAAAGGTGGAGCTGATTTAATAGGAATTGGTCTTACTTCTATTGGTAATGGAGTTGATTACTATGCCCAAAACTTCAAAGATTTAAAACCTTGGGAAGATGCTATTGATAATGGTAATTTACCAACATTTAAAGGGTACAGACTAAGTGATGATGACCAATTAAGACAATTTGTTATCATGGAACTTATGAGTAATTTCTCACTGAACATCACAAGAGTTGAAGAACAATTTAATGTAAACTTTAAAGAATACTTCTGTGATGCATTAGAAGCTTTAAAAGAGTTCGAAGAAGCTGAACTTTTAACATTAAGTGATGATAAAATTGAAGTAAATCAAACTGGTTCTATGCTTATTAGAAATATTTGTATGCCATTTGATGCATATTTAAATAGAATTCCTGAAGAAAAAAGAAGATTTTCTAAGACTATTTAGTCTTAGAAAATCTCTAAAACCTCTTAAAACCCTCAATTCTAATCTTTTTCTAACCGAAAATTAGATATTATCGCTGACTTTTCAATAAAAAAAATTATAAATATTTAGGTAAAAGATATGAAAGTAGTTACTGGAGTAGTTGGTAATGATATTCATGTAGTTGCAAATAGACTAATTGATATATCACTACAAGCAAGAGGATTTGAAGTATTTAATTTAGGTGTTAACACTTATTTAGAAGAGTTTATAGACGCTGTAATTGAAACAAATGCAGATGTGCTGTTAATCTCATCACTTAACGGGGAAGCCGAAGGTTGGTGTAGAGAATTAAATATTCTAAAATCAAAATATAAAAACTTAAAAGATGTTGTATTTATGCTAGGTGGAAACTTAGCCGTTGGTGAAGGAAATGCTGATGAAATCGTACCAAGATTTAAAAACTATGGTTTTGATTTAGTATTTCACCAAGTAGATTTAAATACAGGACTAAATGAATTAGAAAAATACTTGGAGGAGAGAAATTGAGTTTACTTCAAGAAGAACGAAATATAATCGTTCAAAATAAATATGCAGATAATTTTGATTTTGCAGAGATTGAAGAGTTCGTAAAAGGCGCTTCAAAAGATTTATTTATTTCTCACAATTTCAAAACAAAAAACAAAATGTTGGTTCAACCAAGAGGTGGATTCCCAACTTATAAAAAGATGTTTTCACTTTACGAATTTTTCGTTGATGCAGATGTTGATGTTTTACCTTGTACAGTTGATTCAAATACAAGATTAAATGACTATACAAGTGCAGCAAAGATGCTTAAGCTTAGTGAAGAAAATGATGTAGATATGTTAAATGGTTATCCACTAGTTAACCATGGATATAGAACTACTAGAAAAATGATGACTAACTTTAATAAACCAATATCATTAAGACATGGTACTCCTGATGCAAGACTATTAGTTGAAACTGCTATTGCTTCTGGTATCTTTGAAATTGAAGGTGGTCCAATTACTTACCTTTTACCATACTCTAAAAACTTTCCACTTGATAAAGCATTTTTATATTGGAAATATGTAGAGAGAGTTTGTGCAAACTACTCAAAACTTAATGAACCAATCAATAGAGAATCATTTGGTCCTTTAACTGCAACACTTGTTCCACCTTGTGTTACTATTGTCATTCAACTTTGTGAAATGTTATTATCACTTGAAGAGGGAGTAAAATCTTTCTCTGTATCATTTTCACAAACTGGATCAATGATTCAAGATATTGTTACAGCAAAAGTTTTAAGAAAACTAGCACGTCATTATGCAGAACAAATCAACTGTGCTGATGCAGATATTCACTTAGTATATCATCAGTGGATGGGAGCATTCCCTGCAAATAAAGATTTTTCTGAGTCACTAATTAACACTGCAACAATAATTGCATCAATGGTTAAAGCTGACAAAATCATTACAAAAACTAGAGATGAAGCATTTGGTATTCCAACAAGAGAATCAAATGCAAAAACAGTTGCAAACACTCAATATACACTTAGAATGCTTCAAGGGATTCCTGATATTACAGATGAGATGGAAGAAGAAATTTTAACTCAAGAAGTTATGAGTATTATGAGTGCTGTATTCAATGATAAAGCTGATACATTGTGGAGAAAAGTATTTAACTCTATAAAATCAGGAATAATTGACTGTCCATACTCTCCTCATATTATCAACCACAATGAAGTAGTAACAGTTAGAGATAAAAACAAAAACATTAGAATCATCAAAAAAGGTAATTTACCAATAAGTGATAGATGTTTTAAGTATGAGAAATCTCAATGTGACTTAAATAAAGATGCTTCATCAATCGTAAATGATATTATTCATGATATAGGAATTATGCAATGATAGAGAATAAACTATTAGTAGATGTAGGAAGTACATACTTTAAAGTTTGTGCAAATGGAAATGTTGAGCAACACTTTAGAGATTTTAATAAAGATATCTTTGAAGATTTAACTTCAAAATGTGGAGACACTATTTCAAAATTTGAAAAAGAAGATGTATATATTTGTTCTTCTGCAAATGGTGGATTAACAACACTTATTATTGGAGTTACAAACTCTTTTTCACTTAAATATGCAACAAATATTGCTTATAACTCTGGAATTAATATTATTAATACTATTTTATATCAAGATATAAATAGTGCTTCAATTCCTAGTGATTTAATTGATGTAGTTATTATTGCTGGTGGTATTGATAGTGTTAGTGATGTATTTGATGAAAAACTATTTAATTTCTTAGATAATTTAAACTACTCAAATATTGTATTTGCAGGTTCATCTAAAGATGAAGATTACTTAAAAGGAAAAATTGATAATTTAAGTGTTGTTGATAATATTATTGATAATAAACTTCATGTAGTTGAAGAGCCTTTAAAAGATTACTTAACTAATCTTTATCAAGCTGATATTATGGGTAAAGAAGATATCAAACACTTATATGAACTAACTTCAAATCAAATATACTCAACTCCATATATTGTAAATAAAACACTACCTCTTATTGATAGTAAGTTTGCGGCAGTTAATCCATTTATTCTAATTGATATTGGTGGAGCTACTACTGATATTCACTACTCTAAAGACTTAGCAATTGATAATAATATGGTGACTGAAAATGAATATGATAGATTAGTATTTAAAAAACTAGGAGTTTTTAAATCTAAAGAATCATTAATCTTTGCAGCAAAAAACAATGAGTTTGTTTATGAACTATTAGCTCATCTAAAAGTTACAGAGAATATTTTTGAAGAAGAATCACCAAAAGCAACTAGAATATTAATGCAACTTGCTATTTTCTTAGTATTATATAAAGTTAGTGAAGCTCATCCTTTATATATAAAATTAAAGTTAAATTTACTAAAATCAATAGTATTAACAGGTGGAATAACAAAAGTACTTAGTTTTGAAGAAACTGAAGATATTATCTCATTCTTCTACAAAAAGATTTTAACTTCAGATGTTTATCCATCAATTATCTTAGATTCAAATTATGATATTTGGACTTTAGGTATAACACAACAATAAAGGGAATAATATGTCAATAAATTGTATTAGAACATTAATAGAAGATGCAAATGTATCGCACCCAGACAAAGTTGCGTTAGTATTTGGGAATGAAAAATTAACTTATAGTGAACTGTTTACTAAAGTAAATCAAATTGCTTATTATTTAGATGAGCTTGATTTGCCAAGTGGTAGTAGAATTGGTATTTACTCTAATAAATGTGTTGATCAAGTAATTGCAATTTTAGCAATACTTTCAACGAATTATGTATTAGTGCCACTAACAAAACTACTAAAACCAGAACAAGTTGAGTATATAATTGAAGATTGTGATATTAAGTGTATTATTACTGATAAGATCAAAATAGAATCAATCGAAGAGATTAAATTTGATGGTCATTTAGTATCTTATGAAACTACACATAAAGACTTGCCATCATTTGAAGAGATATACAAATATTATAATAAGCCCTACTCTTGTGATGTAAATGGACATGATAATGCAGTTATTACTTACTCATTTGGACTTAGTGGAAAACCAAAAGGAATTGTAATTTCTCATAGAAATTTAATTGACAGTGCAAGAGTTGTATCTCAATATTTAGAGCTAAAAGAAGAAGATGTAATTTCTGGTCTTTTGATTTTTAACTTAGACTATGGTTTAAATCAAATTTTCTGTTCCCTTTATAAAAGAGCAACTTTAGCTCTTCATAGATTTGTTTTACCAAATGATTTCTTTAATCATATTATAAATGATAATATTACAGTATTACCTATAATGCCTATTAATATATCTGATATGTTTGATGAAGATGAACATAGATTACCAAGTAGTGAACTTCTTAAAAATGTGAGAACCATAACTTCTTCAGGTGGAAATGTAACTCAAAAAATGATTGATGATACACAAAAATACTTTACAGGTGCAAAATTTTATTCAATGCATGGTTTAACTGAAGCATTTAGATCAACTTATTTAGATCCTGAACAATTAAAAATTAGACCAAAATCAATTGGAAAAGCAATTCCTGATGTAGAACTATATGTAATAGATGAAAATGGAAAGGAATGTGCTCCTAGAGTTGTAGGTGAGTTAATTCACAGAGGTGGCTATATCTATAAAGGTTTTTGGAATGCACCTAAAGAGACTCAAGAGAGATTTAAGTCAATTGATATTTTAAAAAATGTAATCAACCTTGAAGGACAACTAAGAGATGAAGTTGTTGTAAAAACTGGAGATTATGTTTATAAAGATGAAGAGGGATATTTCTTCTTTGTATCAAGACATGATGATATGATTAAAACAAGAGGATTTAGAGTAAATCCATATGAAATTGAAGAAGTTGTACATTCAAATATTGAGCAAATTGAAAGATGTGCAGTATTCTCAATTGAAAATGAAGAGATTGAAGAAGAGATAGTTTTAGTTTATACTGCACTATCGGAACTTAACTCTAGTGAAATATTATTTGAATTAAAAAAGCATTTAGCTTCATATATGATCCCTTCTAAAATCGTATATAAAAAATCACTTCCTTTGATACCTTCTGATAAAAATAGAATAAATAAAGAAGAATTAAAAAGAGAAATCACTACAAAATAAAGAGAATAACTTCTCTTTATTTGACCCACATCAATATTATTTTAACTTTTTTATTATAAAATTGTGTATTCTATTTCATAAAAAGGAAATCAAAAATGAAAAAAATAATTTTAGCTACTTCATTATTAACAGCTTGTGTTGCATTTGCAAACCCTTATGGTAAATGTATAGCATGTCATGGTCCAGCAGGTGAAAAAGTAGGAATGTCACCAGTTGCAATTAATACATTAACAAAAGAACAATTTGTTTCTGCATTAAAAGGTTATAAAGATGGAACTTATGGTGGAGCAAAAAAAGTTTTAATGATTAATCAAGTTAAAAATATGGATGAAGCAACTATGCAAGCTATTGCAGATAAAATTGCCAAATAATAAAAAGTAGTCAATTTAGTAGTTAATTATGTTTAACTACTAAATTGCAAATTCAATTCTATCTCTACCATTTCTTTTAGCTTCATAAACAGCTAAATCAGCATTTTTGATAAATAGGTTTTTATCTTTATAATTATCATAATATGAAATTCCCATACTAACACTTATAGAAATATCTCTTTTAGGATGATATATTTTTTCAGATTTAATATCTATTCTAAGTTTATTTAAAATATCAAGAATTCTATCTTTTGCAATAAAAGCAAAAATTACAAACTCTTCTCCTCCATATCGATAAACTTCTCCATTTAACTCTTTTGCATAAAACTTTAATTTTTTACCAATATGCTTTAAAACTTTATCTCCTGTATCATGTCCAAAGTTATCATTTATCCCTTTGAATCTATCAACATCAATAAATATAGCACTTAACATAAAAGAGTTTTTTTGATTAATAAATCTATCTAAATCACTTTCCATTTTTCTTCTATTAAATACTTGAGTCAAATGATCTAAACTCAAACTATTTTCTAACTGTAGTTTCTCTTTTATTAATCTTTCAATTAATATATCTTTATATCCCTCTTGCATTTGAGTGTTCTTTTGCTCTAAAACTTTTCCTAAATGAAATTCAAAACACTCCTTAGATGGAGCATAAACAATATCTAAGCACTCAACAATCATTAATGGCTTATCGTCACCTAATCCGTTTGTAAGAGTCAATTTATCAACTTTCTTTACACTATAAGAGAGTTTATTATTGACGATTCTTGCATCTATTAATTCTTTTTTCCAGTACTTACTATTCTCTTTTTTTAAAAGATTAGTTTTTTTTAACAATATGTTTTCAAACTGCTCTTTTGAGACTGAAATTTTATGCATAAATCTTTTTCCGTTAAAATATTTTTTACTATAGCGACAAATAACTTAGTAATTTATATAAGAGATAAGTTTCAATAATACTATTATAATTAATACTTATATAATATTTATAAGTATTTAAAATAATAATAGGTACAATCTCAAAAATTAAAAGGAGAATTTATGACTTATAGAAAAAACTTTTCACCAATGTGCTTCTTAGCTTCATTAGGTGCAGGAGGATTAAGTGTTTCATTTTTTATGTATTTAATGTTCCTAGTTCCTCATCCAAAAACACCGATGCCAACGTTTGATATAATTTTACCAGCACTATTAAAAGGTGATTGGTTATCTTATGTAATTGCTTTTTCACTTGTATTTATAATAACATTTGCATTTTTTCATTTTAAACTATTAATTTTCAATATAAAACAGTTTAATCAATATAAAAAAACAGTTGAATATGAAAACTTGAAAAATTCAAATGCACAGGTAAGTTTAATGGCTATTCCATTAACTTTTACAATGACTATTAATGTTTGTTTTGTTTTAGGTGCTGTATTTATTCCAGGATTATGGGGAATTGTTCAATTTTTATTTCCATTTGCACTTATTGGATTTATTGTAACTGGGTATTTTGCTTTAAAAATATTTTCTGATTACTTTTCAAGACTTATTATTAAAGGTGATTTTGATTTTGCTACAAATAACAACTTATCACAAATGATGTCAATCTTCGCTTTTTCAATGGTTGCAGTTGGATTTGCAGCACCTGCAGCGATGAGTCACAATATTGTAATTAATGCCATTGCATTTTTTGGGTCAATATTTTTTGCTTCATTAGCAATTTTATTAATATTTATTAAATTAACTATTGGAATTAAAAGTATATTTAAAAATGGTATATCAATAGAAGCATCACCTTCATTATGGATTATAATACCTATTTTAACACTATTAGGTATAACATTTGTAAGATTATCATTTGGATTAGATCATAACTTCCAAGACCCTATACAAAAAACAAATCTATTTATTACATTATCAGCAATATTATCTTTACAGATATTATTTGGACTACTTGGATACAAAATCATGAAAAGCATTGGTTATTTTGATAAATATATTCACTCTGAAGATAGATCTTCTATATCATTTGCACTTATTTGTCCAGGTGTTGCTTTTATGGTTTTAGGAATGTTTTTTATTAACTTTGGACTTACATTTAATGGAATTATAACTAAATATTCTATTGCTTATTTTGCTTTAATGTTACCGTTTATATTTGTTCAATATAAAACTGTATTATATTTCTTCAAATTAAATAAAAAATTTCAATTTTAATTATTTAAATAATTATATTTAGATACAATCTTCTAAATTTTTAGAAGGTCGTATTTATATGAAATTTAACTACAAAGCACTAACTTTAGCTTTAACAATAACAGTCTTTTTCACAGCTTGTTCAATAAAAAATCCAAATGATTTTAATAAAAAAGATTTAGGAAAAATTAATCAAAACATTGATGAACCTACTTTAAATCAACAAAAAGAAGCAAATAACTATTATAAAAAATATTTTGCTCCATGGAGTTTAAGTAAACTTACATCTAGTAAAACTGATGCTATGTGGGGACATGGGTATAAATTTAAAAAAATCTATTTAGAAAACCATAAACTTGCAAGCAAAAAGTGGTTTGAAAAACAAATTGATAATTCAAATTTTGAAGAGTATAACACTATAAACAAAAAAGCAATTACACTAATAAATAGTAATGTTAGAGTTTTACCAACAAAATCAGTGATGTTTTATAATCCTAAAAAGCCAGGTGAAGGGTTTCCTTTTGATTATAATCAAAACTCTCTTTTAAAAATGAACACACCTATTATTGTTTCTCACTTCTCAAAAGATAAAGCTTGGGCATACATTCAAGCTTCAATTGTTGGAGGATGGGTAAGTATTAGTGATATTGCTTTTGTAAATGAAGAGTTTATTTCTAAATTTAAAAATAATAATTACTATGTAGCTACAAAAGAAAAGTTTCCAGTTTATGATGTAATCTTTAGAGAGTATGTAAAAATAGGAACAATATTTCCAAAAGATGAAAATGGATATATGATTGCAAAACCTGATTTTAATCAAAATGCCAAATTAATTCATGTTGATTTAACAAATGAAGTTGAAAAAATGCCAATTGCTTTTAATAAAGATAATAGAGTTAAAATAGCAAAAGAGATGATGAATGAACCTTATGGATGGGGTGGACTTCTAAACAACAGAGATTGTTCAAGTTTTACTCAGGATTTTTTTACTCCTTTTGGTAAATATTTGCATAGAAACTCAAAAGCACAAATAAAAAATGGTGAATATCTAGATGTATCAAAACTAAATAAAAAAGAAAAAAAAGAGTTCATAAAAAAACATGGTGTTCCTTTTTCTACTTTGGTTTATTTAAAAGGTCATATCATGCTTTATATTGGTCAAAATGAAGATGAGCCCTTAGTTATGCACAATATGTGGAGTGTAAGACTAAAAAACAAATGGGGGAAGAAGTATAGACACATTGTAGGAAAAGCTACAATTACTACATTAGAACCTGGAAAACACTTAAAAGATTTTGATGAAAATAACAATATTTTAAATAGAGTTTTAGGAATAGTAATACTATAAAAAGGAATTCTGTATGTATATATGAACTTATTAATATGCTAAAATAAATAAAAAAAGAGTCTATTATGAAAGTATTATTAACAGGTTCAAATGGATACATTGGAAGAAGACTTAAGCAAAAGCTTCTAGAAAAAAAAGATATACAACTAAGACTTTTTGTAAGAAACAAAAAAACATTATCTTCAACTAAAAACGCAGATATAGAAATATTTGAGGGTAATACTTTTGATATAGATAGTTTAAAAGCTGCACTAACAGGAGTTGATACAGCATACTATCTAATTCACTCACTAAATAGTAATGACTATAAAAATCTAGACAAAATTTCAGCTGAAAACTTTATAAAAGTTGCAGAGCAATGTGGGGTAAAAAGAGTTATATATCTAGGTGGACTTGGTATTAAAGATGAAAATACTAGTGAGCACCTTCTAAGTAGAATTGAAACTGGTGAGATCCTATCTTCTTCTCAAAGCGTTCAAACAGTATATTTAAGAGCTGGTGTTATTATTGGTTCTGGAAGTACTAGCTTTGAAATTATTAGACACTTAACTGAAAAACTTCCTATTATGACTACACCTAAATGGGTAAATACAAAAGCTCAACCAATTGGAGTTGATGATGTTATTCAATATTTGGTACAAAGCTTATATTTGAAATATGATGAAAATCTTATAGTTGATATAGGAAGTGAACAGTTAAGATATAAAGAAATGATGCTTCAAACTGCTAAGGCATTAGATTTAAAAAGAGTTTTAATACCCCTACCCTTTTTATCAATAAACCTTTCATCTTATTGGCTAAATCTATTTACGCCAGTACCTTTTACAGTTGCAAAAGCATTAATTGAAGGTTTAAAATCTGAAGTAATAATACAAAATGACAATGCCAAAAAATATTTTCCTCAAATAAAACCAATATCATTTTATGATAGTGTAAAAAAAGCTATCAAACAAATAGAACAAAATCAAGTGATAAGTAGATGGAGTGATAATAGCGGTATTATTTGGGATAAAGATCACTCAAAAGAGATTAACAGTGCAATATTTTTTGATAGAAAAGAGCTTGATATTTCAAATATCTCAAAAGAAAAAGTTTATAAAAGCTTTATGAGTATTGGAGGAGATAAAGGTTGGTTCGATTATGATTTTCTTTGGGAAATTAGAGGTTTCATTGATAAGATAATTGGAGGAGTAGGATTAAAAAGAGGAAGAAGAAATCAAAATGAACTTAGAATTGGTGAGAGTTTAGATTTTTGGAGAGTAGTTGATATTAAAGAGAATGAAAGACTTTTACTTTTTGCTCAAATGAAAGTACCAGGAAGTGCTTGGTTAGAGTTTAAAATAGAGAATAATAAATTAATTCAATCTGCATACTTTTATCCAAAAGGTTTATTAGGTAGATTATATTGGTATGGATTAATACCAATTCACTATTTAGTTTTTAATAATATGGTAAAAAGTATTGTTAAAAATGCTTCAAAACTATAGAGCTATTTATTTCTTAAATAAATAACTCTATAAATCATAGGTACAAAATATAAATTTAAAACTGTAGCCCATAAAATACCAAATCCAAGAGAGATAGCCATTGGTTGTAAAATCAATGCTTGTCCTGAAGCAAAGAAGATTAAACTAGCTAATCCTAATACCGTTGTAACAGATGTGAGTAAAATAGGTCTTAATCTCATTTTAGCAAGTTTAATCATATCGTCTAAATCTTTTGCTTTTTTAATGAAATCCATCATAATAATTCCATCATTTACAATAACACCTGCAAGTCCAACCATTCCAATTAAACTAGGCATTGAAACATTTATCCCCATAATTACATGTCCTATTAATACACCTAATATTGATAAAGGAATCGTACTTATAATAATAAGTGGTTTAACAATAGAATCAAACATCCAAACTAAAGACATAAAGATTAGAACAATAGCTATAAGTGCAGCTTGGGCCATCTCTTTTTGTACTTTTTCATTCTCTTCTTGCTCACCTTTAATCTGTAGAGTAACTTTTTGTCTAAGCTCTTGTATTACAGGATTAATTTTTTCAAAAACTTCTGTAGATGTAACTTTATTAAGTGATGCTGTTACACTAATAATTTGTTGATTGTTTTCTTTAAATATTTGAGAATATGCTGGAATCTTAACAAACTGTACTACATCTTTTAAAAGTACTTTTTGATTAGCATTTGTAACTATTTCAAAACTGTCTAAACTACTTAAAATATCTTTTTGTCTACTTTCAAAAACAACATCAACAATACCTTTTTCATCAAACATTTTTGAGTATGTTCCTTTTAAGTAAAAAGGTCTTAATTGATTTAAAACACTCTCTTCTGTTATTCCTAGATCATTCCCATAAGAGTTTACTTTAAATTTAAGTTCATAATTTCCAATTAAAGAATCATCAGCAATATTTGAAACGCCATTAATACTTCCTAAGCTTTGCTTTAATTTTTTTACAGCATTAGCTACGTTTTCCTTATTATCTCCACTAATTGCAATTTCAACATCATTTTTTATAATTCCTGCTTGTGGTACAAATATCTTTAACTCTTCAAAATCACCTGAAGCAACTTCATCTTTTAATATCTGTTTTAACTTCTCTTCCATTTCTTGGGCACTAATAGTTCTAATCATATTTGTATCATCATATTTTGGAGATAAATATGGATTTATATACTCTTCAAAAACATTAGTAGGTGCTCTTTCATAAAGATTAATAAATATTTGAAAATAAAACTCTTCATTGTGTGGTTGGTTTTTACCATCAAGTTTCATTCCTGTAACAGAACTAATTGAATCAACTACATTTTCTAAATTAACTGCACTTAATATCTTGTTTTCTATATCAAATACCATTTGTTCAGTTTGTTCAATTTTTTTCCCAACTCCTACAGAACCTGTAATATAAATTTGAGTAGAGTCAAAAGAAGGCATAAACTTGAATTTTTGTGTAGTCATAATAATATATGAAAGTCCAAAAATAATAGCAATCATAGCAGCGATTGAAATATACTTACCTTTTAATAAAAAAGATAAAATATTGCCATAAAGTCTAAAGTTAAAATCCCAAACCTTATGAGATTTTCTTTCATCTTTACTTACTTTTAAAATCTCTTGTGCATGAAGTGGTAAAAAGAAAAATGCTTCAACAAGTGAACTTAAAAGTAAAATTGTAATCATAACTGGAAGTATTTGCATAAACTTCCCTACTTCACCAGTCATCATTAAGATTGGTAAAAATGCAAAAATTGTTGTTGCAGTTGCTGTTAAAACTGCTGGATACATTTCAAGGGCACCATCCCTTGCTGCTGTGAATCTATCTTTACCCATTTCTAAATGCCTATAGATATTTTCACCCACAACAATGGCTTCATCAACTAACATTCCAAGGGCAATTAAAGCCCCAAGAAGTGAAAGCATATTTAAACTATATCCTAAATAATCAGCACCAATTAGTCCTATCATAAATGATGTTGGAATACCAATTGCGATTACAATTGCGATTCTAATATTTATAAAGAAAAACAAAGCAATAAAAAGTAAAATAAGTCCAAATATAATATTTGAAGTTACAGTATTTAATCTATTTTTAATCCATACAGAAGTATCAATATAAGTATTAAACTCTAAATTTTCATATTTAGCTGCAAACTCTTTAGTAATTTGTTTTATCTCTTTTACTAAAGCTATTGAATCTCCATTCTCACCTTTATTAATACCTACAGAAATATTTGTTTTGCCATTAAAATGAGAGATATTAGCAACATCACCTAAGGTAAATCTGACATCTGCAATGTCTTTTAAATACAAACTTGTATTATTTATTCTAAGTTTTGTATTTCTAATGTTTTCTATATTTTTTTCACCATTGAAAGTTGATAAGTAATAGTGCCTAGAACTATCTTTAATCATACCAATTGGGAAAATTGTACTAATTGAAGATACAGCATTTATCACTGATAACTTACTAAGGCCATAGGCATCTATTTTTTCATCATTAAAACTTACTAATAGCTCTTTATCACTTTTTCCAAAAACAGATACTTGAGATAAATCTTTTAGTTGCATTACCCTAGATTTCACTTCATCTGCAATTTGAATTAAATACTCTTTTGATTCTTTTTGTTTCGAACTAACAGAAACATTTATTAAAGGAAAAGCATGTTCTATTGCTTTTACAGTAGGTTCATCCATATCACTAGGTAAATTTGATTTGATTTTTGTAACAACATCTTTTACATCATCAACAACAATATTTGATTCGTAACCATCTTTTAAATCTGCTCTAATTGAAAAACTACCATTTTTAATAGTTGAAGAGATTGTATCAATACTGCTAAGACCTAGAAGTTCATCTTCTATATCAGCAACTGCTATTTTATCAAGTAACTCTGAACTAGCACCAGTATAAAAACCATTTATAGAAACTGCATCTAAAGATGATGGGGGAAATATCTCTTTTGGAATTTTAAAGTATGCAAATATTGCTAATAAAAAAACGAAGATTAATATAAAATGATTTAGAATTGGTTTTCGTAAAGAAAACTCTATAATTGGTTTTATCATTTATTTTTCCTGATTTAAAGGATTAAAAAGAAGTGAATCTATAATTTGATTCTTAAATTTCATATCTTCTAATTGTTGTACCAAAAACTTATTCTCTTCTTGTAATGATATATAGTGCGCATAAAGTTTGTTAATATCTTTACTTACATAATAAATATTACTTCTTAGATATATTTTTGGTATAAATAAGGCTAAGCCAAATATGAAAATAGTTAATACTATAAATAATGAATTTCGAGCATTAATTTTAATCAAATTTAAATATCCTTAATTTTGAGCTTCTACTTCTTGGATTCACCTTAATCTCTTCTTTTGTTGGGATAATAGGTTTTTTTGTAATAATCTTACCTAATGAGTGATTATTCCCACACTCACATCTAAATACTTCTTTTGGACAGATACAAGATTTTGTCCATTTTTTAAAATAGTTTTTTACTATTCTGTCTTCTAGCGAATGAAAAGAGATAATTGCAACAACGCAATCTTTTAATTTTGCTTTTTCTAATGAATCAAAAAGTCTTTCTAAAACTCCAAGCTCATCATTTACTTCAATTCTAATTCCTTGAAAAGGTAAAGTAGCTGGGTGTATTTTTCCCTTTGACATATTTTTAGAAATAAATTCAGATAACTCTTTTGCACTACTAAAAGGTCTATTATTAACTATAATTGAAGCAAGTTTTTTATATTCCCTTACTTCTCCATACTCTTTGAAAACTCTTTCTAGATCATTTTGAGAATATGTGTTAACAACTATTGAGGCATCTAAAGGATTCTCTTGATTCATTCTCATATCTAAAATTTCACTTTCAAAACCAAAACCACGCTCTTGCTTATCAAGTTGTAAAGAAGATACTCCAATATCAGCTAAGACACCTTTTACATCAAAATCTTTGAAAGTATCTAGTACCGTTTCAAAATTACCCTTATTAAAAGTAATTCTAGAAGAGTACTCTTGTAATCTTTTTTTAGAAAAAGTTAAAGCTTCATCATCTTGATCATTACAAATTAACTTAATATTGTCATTTTGTTCTAGTATTCCATTACTGTGTCCACCAAAACCTGTGGTACAATCAATGATATAACCACTATTGATATCTTCAAAAGCTTGTAGTGTCTCTTTGTACAATACTGGTATATGAGGTATGTCCATTAAAATAGTCCTTATAAAAATTAATATATAATACCAAAAATAAGATTTAAGGCTTTTAAAATGATTGATAAAGCTACAGTAGAACTATTAACAAAACTATCTCTAACAATGTTTAGAAAAAACTTTTTTGGTATCTACCATGGTGCAATTTCTGCAAAATTAGACCAAAACCATTTTTTGATAAATACATCAGATGCAATTTTTGATGAAATGGGAGAAAAGTCTTTTTGTGCACTTAATATGAATAAAAAAGATTATAGATGGAATATGGCAAGTATCGAATCACATATTCATCAAACTATTTACTCAAATATTCATGAAGCTAAATATATAGCTTTTGGTATGCCAATATATACTACTGCTTATACATTTGAACATGATTATATTGAGTTTGAAGATTTCTTTGGAAAAACAACATTTGGAAGTTTAAAAGTGTATGATCCAGGTGAATTTTCTAGCTGGTATCAAAGAAATGCTCTTGAAGTTACAAAATATTTAAAAGAATCTCAAAATAATGTGATGATAGTAAAAGGTGTAGGAACTTATGTCTACGATAGAGACATAAATGAGCTTGTGAAAAAAATCGCAATATTAGAGAATTCTTGTAGATTATTAAGTATAAAAGCTTCTTATGACTAAAAAATCATAAATTTTATTATATTTTTAATTATTTTTTTGCATAAAGCCCCAAGTTTTAGCTATTCTAAAGGTTAAATACTATAAAGTTTATAAATTTAATTTTACATAAGGAGTTCTTAATGAACAAAGCTGAATTTATTGACGCAGTAGCTGCAAAGGCTGGATTATCGAAGAAAGATGCAAAAGGTGCTGTTGATGCAGTATTAGATACTATTACTGATACTTTAGTAAAAAGAGAATCTGTAAGTTTCATCGGATTTGGTACATTTACAACTGCTGATAGAGCTGCTAGAACTGCAAAAGTTCCAGGAACTGATAAAACTGTTAACGTACCTGCAACTACTGTTGCTAAATTCAAAGTTGGAAAAGCTTTAAAAGAAGCTGTAGCTAAGTAATTTTTTTACTTTAAAAAACTTTAAAGGTCTATCTTTTGATAGGCCTTTTTTTATATCTAAAAAAACTTATTTGTGTAAATTGATTTTTTATGATACAATTTTGCACTTAAAGAAAATTTCATGCTTTCATTTTACATGCTTTTTATTAAAACTTTCAGGTTGATATAAAACTTTCAAAAAGATAAGACTTAATTAGACTTTATACAAAACTTCAATATAAGAAGTGCTTAACAAACAAAGGAAACTCTATGGCAGATAGAATTAATGGAACTATTAAATGGTTCGACAGTGAAAAAGGTTTTGGATTTATTCAATTAGACGATGGTAGCAAAGATATTTTTGTACATCACAGTGAAATCAAAAAAGAAGGTTTCGGTAGAGTTTCTTTAGAAGATGGTCAAAAAGTTTCATTCGAAATCGGTGAAGGTCTTAAAGGTGAGCAAGCTAAAGGTGTAGAAACTTTATAGTTATCACTAAAGTCAAATAGTTAAATTTAACTATTTGGCACTTCATTTTAAAAAATACTCCTGCATAATCTTTTTTAATACATAAACTTACACTTACTTACTTCGTTTCCAATTTGTAATATTTATCAATTATACTTTCGTTTTTAAAACAAAAGAAAGGATTAAATGAAAATACAAAATATTGGTTTCAACTTAATACCAAACTGCAAAAAGTTTAAATTAGGTGGTAAATATGATAATGCTAATGCATACAAAGCGATGGGATTTGAAGATAGTGTAGCAAACCTTGAAATAGAAATCATAATAGGTAAAGACACTTATATTTTAAAAAAATTCTTAATAGTAAAAGGTTTATTTCAAATTGAAGTTTTTGATAGTAAATATACTAAAAGAAAATGTGAAGAAATTGATTTAAATATTTTAGAGTTTCAAGATAAAATCAATAAGAAAAAAGCAAAACAAAAAGAAATAAAACTATTAGCAAAACTTGAACATAAAGATTGTATAGAGATTATTACTAATGCATACTTTGAAACAAAAACTTACTTAAAAAAAATCAATAACAATAATGAACAAGAAGTCTTAGAAAAAAAAGATAATGAACTGCCAATAAATAGTTTTAATAGCATTGAAGAGTTTTACGAGTTTTATAGTGATGATAAAACTATAAAAAGCTTTATTCAATCACTATTATAAATTTAATTAGAATTTAACATTCATACTTATCCAAAACTCTCTTCTTTTTTGGGCTAAGTTATAACTATATGCTGTTGCAGCATCACCATTGGCATCTGTATAATCAGTTGTTCCACTAAAATCTTTATCAAATAAATTATTTACTCTTCCATTTAAAGTAACATCATTTGATACTTTATATGAAGAACCTAAATTAAATACTTGATAATCTTCATAGTAATCTAAACCTTCAACTCCTCTCCATCTATCTTTTTCTGCATTCATATTAATATATGTGTTCCACTTTTTATTTATTTGCCAATCTAAAGTAACATTATATAAATGTTTTGCAGTTGAAGACAATGGATTACCTGTATCTTCTCTTTGTGAATCTGTGTATGTATAGTTTGCTTTAAAAGTTACATCTTTTGTAATTTTATATTTACCGGCTAATTCAATACCTTTAATTTGTGCTTCACCAACATTTTGTTTTTGTCTAGCACTTGTAGCTATTCCATCCCACTCTGAAGGTAATTGATTTTGAGTTAAAGTAACACTTTCAATTTTATCTTCAAAATCATTATTAAAAATTGTAATATTAAAATTATGTCCAGATTCATGGCTGTAGTAAGCTGCTATTTCACTACTTACACTTTTTTCAGGATTTAAATTTGGATTACCAACCCATGGAGAAGTTCCTTGCCCACCAAAACCAGTAACACCATCAAATAAATCTGTAGTTTTTGGAGTTTTATATCCTGTTGCTACACCACCTTTAAATGTCCAATTGTCATTTAAATTATAAATTGCATACCCTCTTGGACTTAAATTACTTCCAAAAGATTCATGATTATCATATCTAAGACCTGTTGTAAATGATAAATTATCACTAATAGCCCATGTATCTTCTCCAAATAAAGCCCATTGTTTATAATCTTGAACTACACCTGATTTAGTTTGTACAGCATCTGTCATACCAAATACTCCATCTTCTAATTCAGCATCAACATACTGTGCTCCAACTACTAAAAAGTGTTCTTCTAATGGTAATTCATACTTTGCATCATAAGTCATAGTTCTTGATTCTAAAGTTCTAGTTGGTCTTGGTAGAAGTGCTTCAAACTCAGCAATTTCTGCTGCAGTTCCATTTGCTCTAAAGTCTTCTAAATCTGTATAGTTAGAGTATAAACTATTCATAAATACTCTTTGTGTAGCATTTAAAGGTAAACTTCTTCCTAAATTACCTGTTTTTATATAATGTGCTGAAATAGTACTTTTTCCAACTTCCCACTGTGCTTCATGTGAAATTGAATACTGTTCTCTTTCCATTCTTTGTACCGTTGCATAACCAACTCTTGGAGAATAAGTACCTCTTCTTTCATACCACAAATTCTCATAACTATCAACTGTTCCTACAGAACTTCCCGTGTTGTCATATTTTTGTTTTGAAATATCGTAATCTGCTTTTATTGTATGATTTTCATTGGGAGTAAATGTTAAACTTGTACCAAAATTCCAATTTTGATTATCTACAGTCTTTCCAGCACCTCCAAATGTTGAACCATTTGATGTTATGGGAGTTGAAGCCTCTTTATCATAATAACTACCCCTTAAACTTAATCCTAATTTATCTTTTACTAATGGCCCCATTAAAGCAAAATCTGTAGTTGTATCATTTCCAAACTGGCTATCACTTTGAAAAGTTTTACCATGTGTTATAGCCCCTGTCCATTCACTAGTAATTTTTTTAGTTATGATATTTACAACACCACCCATAGCATCTGCACCATAAAGTGTAGACATAGGTCCTCTAACAACTTCAATTCTTTCTATCATTTCAAGAGGTGGTAAATTTGCATTTTGGAATCCTCCAAAATTATTTGGATATATATCACCATTATTGTTTTGTTTCTTACCATCAATCATTATTAAAGTATAATCACCACCCATACCTCTAATACTGATACTTCCTTGCCCTGATTTATCTCTTGTTTCACCAATATCAACACCTTCTATATCTTTTAAAGCATCTAATAAATTTGTATATGGTTTTTTTGATAAATTCTCTTTAGAAATCACAGAAATACTAGCAGGTGCATCTGCTAATTTTTGTTCATAACCTGATGCAGTTGTAACCGTAACATCATCTAGCAATGTTTCATTTCCTAATAAACTTTGACTAGTCAACAATATAGCCACACTACTTGCAATTTTTAATTTCAATTTTTATCCTTAGTAAATTGTATTTATATTTTTTGCTGGCTACTTTTAGAAGATAGTATTTGCTGGCTATTTAATATTTTTATTTAGTTAAAATTAACTTATCTGATTTTGTTATTCTTAATTGATACTCTTGTCCTTGATGAATAATAGTTATTATATTTGAATCACTAAATATCTCTTTTGTATCAATTTTTTCTTTTTTATTTTTCATAGCTTTCCTACTTTATGAATTGTTAACAAAATGTAAATGGAATATTAATAGGTTAATACTTAAATATACATTAATATTGATAACTACTATCATTAATATTATTTTAAGTGCATAGTTGTTAATATATTAATAATGATTATTAATTTAGGGTAAAAAAATGAAAAAGCTTAATCTGATTGAAAAAAATATGAAAATACATAGTAATTTATGGAAAATCTACTCATCAACACTTTTTGTAGGAGTACTACTAGTATTTTTTCAAGGTTATAATTAATGAGTGCAGTTGAGAACAATATGAATTTTGATAGATTTTTAAAAAACTTCAAAAAACATATTTCAAATCTAAAATTAAAGAACTCTTTACAAAAAGATTATATTTTAAAAGCATTATATTTTGAAGATGAACATTTAAATGCTGAAGAGATTACTGCAAAAGTAAAAAATGAGTATAACATTGATATAGGTATTGCAACTGTTTATAGAGCACTAAAGTTCTTTGAGGACATAAATATTATTACATCACTTGATATTGGAGACGGTGCAAAAAAATATGAACTTAACTTATCAACTCACCATGATCATATGATTTGTACAAATTGTCATAAAATCATAGAATTCAATGATGATTTTATAGAAGATGCTCAAGTTAAAATTGCTAAGAAAAATGGTTTTTTATTGAAAGACCATACTATGATTATCTATGGTATTTGTGAAGACTGCCAATAAAAAGAAAAGAGTTTAAACTCTTTTCTTAATTACTAAAATTTATATGCTACTTGAAGTTTAATATTTCTTCCTATTTCATATGCTTTATTTGTACTAGTTGTTTGAGAACCAAATGCTGTATGTCTAACATATGCTTTATCAAAAATATTTGCAACACCTAAATTAAATGTAGTATTTTTTAAACCACTAGGTTTTAAAGTAAGATTAATATCATGTACACCATATCCACTTCTTTTATATTCATTCATGCTATCACTTCTTGATGAGTATGTTGTATATTTATTTCCAGGAACAAATTGTGAATTATAATTAAATTTCAATTCTTTTGTAACTTGATAATTTACACCCAATTTAAATACATGAATTTTAGCTGTTTTAGGGTCATATGAAATACCTGCTGTATTTTTTTGTTCACCATCAGTATATGTATGAGATATTGTTGTTCCAAATTTATCTTTATCATATGAAAACATTGTTTCAAGTCCCCAAATTTCCATTTCACCTTGAGATGATAAAGAGTTGTTTTTTGTTGGATGTGCATAATCACTTAAATCGTACTTATATGCATTAAATCCAATGATTGCATAATCAGCATTTAATGCATTAGTTAATTCATAATCAAATCCAATTTCATAGTTGTTACCTTCTTGAGCAGTTGTATCAGCAACTTGTGTATCACTTGAATCAATCATTAAAGTTTCACCTAAAGCTGGTCCTTTAAAAATTCTACCATAAGCTGTTCTTAATGATAAATTATCTGTTAATTGATATTTAGCTTTTAATTTTGGAGATAATTGAGTAAAATCACCAGAATAAATCCCACCTAATTCATATTTATCATATCTAGATCCTAAAGTTAAAGTTAACTTGTCAAATTGCATCTCATCTTGTATATATAAACCATAGTTGTCAATTTCACCACCAGAGAAAGCAGAATTAGATATTTCTCCTGTTGTATTATTTACTGTATTCCCACTAGTTTCAATTTCTTGTTCTTCATGATTATAATCTGTACCAAATGTAACTTTATGAGTACCAAGTAAAGATGTATTTCTTAAATCATATCCCTTAGATGAGTTTATATATTCTCTTTCTGGATAAGTAATACTATCTCCACTTCTATTTGTAGATGTAGCATCTTCTCTAGTCATCCATTGTTCATTTGTATAAATATTTGCTTCAATATTCACATATTCATTATCTGGTTTATAATCATACTTTAATGTGTAAGTATCTCTTGAAATTGAATTATAGTTTTCATCATTTACATCACTACCAACTTTTTCTCCAGAGATATTTCTGTTACCTCCATCTTCATATTTATTATAAGATAGTTTAAATGTATTATAATCATTAGGTTTTACAACAGCTTTTATTAACCCACTTTCTAATCGACTCTCTTTATTCGCAATCTTAGTACCATTTCCTAATTCTAAATTACCATCATCAGAAATTGAACCAATACCTACTAGTTCAAGTTTATCAGAGACTTTACCAAATAATGCAATCGAACCTTTTTCTCTATGTCTTGCTGTTTCATAACCTAGACTTAACTTTCCACCAAATACTTCACCCTCTTCTAAAAAGTCACTTGGATCTTTTGTTTCATATTTAAAAGAACCATTTACAACACCTGGTCCACTTAATGCAGAGTTTGGTCCAAGTTCAACTTCACTTATTTTTAATAAAGAGGCATCAATTGTTTGATCACCTGAATGATGAAATAATTGACCACTCATTTTAGCACCGTCAATTGTTATATTTGCAAACTTATCTTCTAAACCTCTTACATATACTTTTTGCCCATACCTAGCATTTCCATCAACTGTAACACTTGGTAAAGATTTTAAAATATCTTTTACATCACTAGCCTGTTCTTCTTCTAGCTGTTTTGCAGATATAGATTTTACTTGTGCATCGAAAGCTGTAGTGTTTACACTTATATTATCTAATTGAGTATCTTCTGCATACAATGCAACTTGAGTTAAAAGTAACATAGCAACTGATTTTGCAATCTTTAATTTCATTTATGTCCTTGTTTTAAATAATTAAATATTTGGCTGGCTACATTTTAGGAGAACATTTTATCTTTTGCTAGCTATTTTATTTGTAAGTTTTGTATATTTACATAACACAATAATTTAATTTATTATCTATGTAAAATATTGTCAGAATAGTAACAATTAAAAGCTTAATTTTTATTTAAAACTGATAATCAGTATCATTTAATTCTAATTTCATTCAAAATCTTATTAGTATTTTTATTACTAAAATAAATTGCTAACAAAAGTAATATTAAGCAAATAATGAAAAATAATATACTTATATCATTCCACTCTTGACTATTAGATTGGCTTACTGATAAATTATTATTCATATTTTCGCTTTCTTTTTTCTCTATAATTTTAAATCCTTCTAAAGGTGCTATACCTTCTTTTACAATAATATCTTCATCAGGACTTCCATCTAAAACAATTTGATAAGGAACTTTTGGTATTTCCAAATTTAATTGGCTACTTTTAGGTAATCTTTTTTCATACAAAATTTTGGCATCAATTAAAGACTCTAATCTTACAATAGCGCCCGAAGCGTGCTCATCTGTACTAAATCTACCTTCTATGGTTATTGTATTATTGTTATTATTTTTTACATTTAATATAAGTTCATGACTTGATAAACTTGATAAAAAAACAAGAATAATTATTAAACTTTTCATTTATTTTCCTTTTAAAAATTTTTCGTCCAAAATAGTTTTATTTTTTCTGGATTGTAAGGCAATTTATATGCAACAATTAATAAGATTAAACCAAAAATAAATAGACCGATATCTACACTTAATATACTTGTCATGTTTAAAAAATGCAACTCAAAGGGTGAAAAACCGCTATTAATAAAATGAGCAATAGGACTAAGTATAAATAAAAGTCCTCCTAAAAATAAAAACTCTTTTGCAGTTTTATATGAGTTTAATCTATAATAAGACCAAGTTAATGTTGAAATCCACATAATCGCAAAAAGAGATTTTTGTATTAAAAACCTATCTTCTAAATCAAAAGGCAATACCCATTGTAATAAAAACAAGAGTCCTGTAGCAGGTATTACCCCTATCATTACTGCTAGTGAAAACTTACCAATACCTTGGTAAACCGGAATATTATCAGGGAATTTTCTCGCTTTTTTTTCTAACCATAATAAAACACCAAATCCAATAGCAAATACTGAAACAATCATTATTAAAACAATTAATAATCTTGTGAAAGTATCCACACCAAATAATAAATGTAAGAACATCATGCTATCATAGAAAAGTCCAGACCAGTGTTTATCTAATACTTTTTTCTGTTCAATTAAACTTCCATCAACTGCACTTAATGTAACACTTGGCTTATTTGATATTCCATTTAAAAATGGCATATAAGGATTGTATCCTTCAAATTTTGCAGAGGCAGAGATATCATTCCAGTTAGTTATCTTTATTCTTTGGAAATTTATATTTGGATTAATCTGTTTTGCTTTTTTTAAAAGTTCATTCATAGGTAACATATCTGTTTTAATACCTTTTTCTTCTAATATTTTATCTTGAGGATATAAAACGGGACCAACCAAACTCCATGTTTCATGGGTTTGTCCTTTTGAAGATATATAAGTCATCAAAGATGAAGAACTATAACCAATATTCATCAATGCACCTGTTAGTGTAATTATTATAAATGGAGGAAAAATCCAAATAAATATTTTTCTATGCCATTTAGAAAATACACTTGTTTTAGAAGAGGAACTATTTTTATATCTAATTTTTAAAGTTAAAATCACTCCACCTATAACTAAAAACATTACAGCAACTGCTGTTAATCCAAATAAAATATATCCAAAAGTTTTGAAAGGCCTTCCATAGTGCATAGAATTTAAAAAAAATGCTAATTGAGAGGCTTTGTCTTCATTTTTTACTTCTTCTAAAGTATTTGGATTAAATATCCTATCTTTGGTAAATTCTGCTTTTATCTTTAATGCTGGATCTTCCATATAACCTGGTAAGACTATAGTTACTCCATTTACAGTAGGATAAGTGGGGTCTTTTAAAACAGGGTCAATCATAGCACCATAATCAATTTTTGTTACATCAGCTGTTTGAAAATGTCTTGATGGTTTTTCCCACACTTGAATATAAGGTAACAATATTGCAAAAATACCGAAGAAAACAGCAATATACATAAAATAAGAAAAGCTAATACCTACAGCTACATGAACTCTTTGAAGTCTTTGTTTAAATAACTTTTGTTCTTCTTTTTTGGTTAAATCATTCATAAACTATCCTAAATATAAAAAAGTTAAAATAAAAATACAAATAAAACAGGGAATAAATGCTCTTAATAAAGCTATGATTTTTGAGCTAGATAAACTAATCCAAAAAGCTAAAACAGCCCATAATAATGTATTAAATAATAAAGGTACAACAATAGATTCTCCCACACTTCCAGGTATTAAAAATACAAAGAGTGTCATAATTAAATATGCTGAAATTAAACCACCAAAAATTGCACATATAATTCTAAAAAGACCTATTTTTTTACCAGTAGTTTCTGGTTTTGATAAATAATTGATTAAATTTTTCATAATTTTCCTATAATATAAAGAGAATATATCTCTTTATATTTTAAAATGTGTACTTCAATGAAGCTTTAAAGTTTCTAGGTTCACCATAAACCATACTATTAGAACCTATACCTTCATAATATTTTTTATCAAAAATATTATTTACATTAATTTGAAATTTTAGATTTTTATTTAATTTATATGAGGCCATAGCATTTGCTATAGTATATGCATCTTGTGTGATTTTTGAGGAACCTGTGCCTGTATAAAATTTACTTTTATAGTTTAGTCCTCCACCAAAACTTATATTGTGGATTTCATATTTTGCGAATAAATTTGCAGTTGTTCTTGAGGCTTTTGTATTGTACTTATTTCCATTGGATTCTTTTGCTTCAAAATTTGCAACACTTAAATCTAGTGTTAAATTATCTGAAACTTTTCCAGTAACATCTACTTCAAAACCTTTACTTTCAACTCCATTTGCTTCAATACTAGCTACAGTTGTCGTTCCAGGAACAAATACACCACTTGGGTCATCAGTTGCTACTTTGTCTTGTTTTACTTGAAATAATGACAGTGATGTTGTTAATAAACCATCAAAATATTCACCCTTTGCACCAATTTCATAATTGTTTCCAACTATTGGGTCTAAATACTCCCCACTTGAATTCTTTTTATCTTGGGGTTTAAAAATGCTAGTGTAACTTGCATATAAAGAGTGATTTTTATCTAAATCATAAACTACTCCTGTGTAAGGTGTAATTTCATTTGAAAATTTTCTAGTTTCTTTTGTAGTATCTGTACTTGAATATTCCCATGAAGATAATCTAAGTCCAGCTATTAACTTCAGATTTTCACTAAGAGAAAATCTATTTGCTAAATATATAGCTTTTTGTTCTATTTCATTTGGTTTTACAATATACAAGGTATCACTTGAAGAGGCTTCAGGTAAAGATAAATCATAATCATAAAAATTTGTTAAAGTTGAATAGTATCCATTTGGATACCTTCCATTATATTTTGTTTGTTTATCTAGATTATAAGAAATACCAACTAAAAACTCTTGAAATAAGCCTCCTATTTCGTAAGGAACATTTAAACTAGCATCAAAATTGTGTTGTTTTCTTTGTTGTACAGCTTGCCAATCCATATAATTAATACCACTACCATCACTCGTATTAACATCACCAGAAAAATATAATAATGCACTATTAGCATTTATTTCATCATAAGAGTATCCAATATTTAATACAGAATTATCAAATAAATTTTGTTTTAAATCAACAAAAACTGATTTAACTTCACTATCCCAATAAGTCCAATCTTCAGATGCTGTTCTAGATCTTTCAAAATCAATCCTATTTCCATTTGAATCAAAAGCAGGCAAACCACCCCATCTAATTCCATTTCTGTTTAATTTTTGATAAGAAAACCCTGTAGATAAAGATGTTGTATCTGTTAAATCTGAATCAATCACACCATAAAATAGATTATTTTCTTTTTCATATCCATCCATAAATGAATCACTATTTTCATGTTTTAAAACAACTCTTCCTCTAATACTTCCTGATTCGTTTAAAGAAGAACCCACATCTGCTAAAACACCATAATGATTCCAAGAACCACCTTCTAAACTTACACTACCTTTTAGTTCTTTACTATTAGCTCTTTTTCTAACTAAATTAATACTTACAGCAGGATTTCCATAACCTGTTGTCAAACCATTTGCACCCCTAACAACTTCAACCCTATCATATACTGATAAGTCTAAATCTCTTTCGTTCCATGTAGAATAAGTAGGTAAACCATCAATTTTATAATAGTCAATATCAAATCCTCTTGCACTTGCATTTACTCTTTCATCCCATCTATTTAGTGTAACACCTGTGATTTTTGATAACATTTCTTGGTAAGAGTCTACTCCTAAGTCTTGAAGTTTTTGTGTACTTAATACAGTAACAGACTGTGGCGTATCTCTAATAGATAGGTTTAGTTTTGTAGCTGATTTCATCTCTTTTACAGTATATAATCCTGTATTTTCTGTATTATTATTTTCTACTTTTTCTTCAATTGAAACTTCATCTAAGATAGTTGAGCTTGCTTGAAGATTTGCACTTAAAGCTAAAATCAAACATAAAGATAATTTAAATCTTTTTTTAACTTGCATATTTTGAATTCCTTTTTTAATGATAACAATTATCATAATTATATTTATTTTTGGAATTATTTCTGAATTAAACTTATGATAATCTTAAGTTTAATTCCAACATGTTTAATAAAAATAATTTAATATACTTTATGAACTTAAGCACATTTTTACCACATTTTTTTTAGTTAAAATAAAAAGATGAGAGATAAAAAAAGCAGTCATTTACATATAAATATTTTAAATAGTTTCATTGAAGACTTAACTGTTTCAAAAAGTGCAAAAAGACACAATTTAAGCCGTTATATGGTCAATAACTATTATCAAAAGATCAGATACTATTTGTTAAATGAGTTTGATAAAACAAATCATCTTTTATATCTAAAATCAAGAAAAAAAGAGTTTTACTTAAAATATTTCCAAATTTCTAATTTTTTAATTTTTTATATCGAGTTTGAAAATATAATAATTTTTGAAAATGATTTAAAGTATAAAATAGATAAACAAATATTAGACTCTTTATTTAATCATAAAAGGGCTAATTGCATAAAGTTAACTTATAATGAGGAATCTAATAAATTAAATATTATTAACTTTTATAAGCAAAAAAGTAATCTAAATGAATTTGTAGTAAGTAGACTAAAAAAATTTAGAGGTATAAATCAAGAAAAGATTTATATACATTTAAAAGAGTCAATTATTAGATATAAAAAAAACGAATATAATCTAAAAAAAATTATAGATAAAATTCCTATACTTCAATAGTAAACGACGCACCATCTTTTTTATTTTCAACAATTAAATCTCCTTTAAAATGAGATTTTAAAATCAATCTACACATATAAAGACCTATTCCACTACCATTATCTTTTGTTGAAAAATATGGTTCAAATATTTTATCTATAATCTTTAAATCTATACCTTTTGCATTATCACTTACAGAAGTTAGTGTTTTTCTATTTTTAAAGTCAATATCAATAATAATTTTAGGATTTTTTATCTTTCTAATAATTAGTGCATCTTTTGCATTTGTGATTAGATTTAGAACAACTTGTGCATACTCATTTTCATAAGCTTTGATTTGTTTATTATTAATAATATTTAACTCTATATCAATTTTATGTAACTCTAATAAGGGTTTCATCATAGATATAACATTATTTACTGAATTTGAAATCCAAAAAAACTCTTTTTCTTTTTGAGGTTTATAAAAATTCCTAAAACTATCAATAGTAGATGACATAAATTCAATTTGTTCATTTGACTCTTTTATTTTTTTTAATAAATAGCTTTTATCAAAATTATCATCTTGAGATTCTAATTCTAAATTCATATTAATAAAACTAAGATGAGTAAGTGGTTGTCGCCACTGATGAGCTATATTATTTATCATTTCTCCCATTGAGACTAATTTACTTTTATGTATAAGTAGTTTTTCTTTTTCATTTTGTTTATTAACTAAATCTTTTAACATTAAACCAAGTGCAAAACTAAATATTAAAGACTCAAATGATGCTGCTAAATGAATAATATATATTCCACTAATATTAAAGTATAATTTTTGCAATAAATAGACTACAATACATAAAAATCCCCAACCTAATGTATAAATAATTGCATATTTATTTCCTTTAATAACAGCAATTATTCCTGCTATCATTGGTAAGAAAAATCCAAAATAAAATGGCATATATTCATATAAAATAGAGTACTTAAATATTGAGATAGCTAAGATGTCTGCTAAATTTAAAAAGATAAAAAAATTCAAAAAAATATTAATTTTTGGCATAATAGTTTTTGTTTTTAGTATCTCTTTAACAAAAAATAAAGTAAATAATAATCCTAAAGTCTCAAAAATATCCACCCAAGCTTGCGCATATAAATAGTTTTGATTTGGGTAAGATAAAAAGCTAAAATAAACAAAACCTATTAATGATAGTAATACAAAAAATTGCATTATTGAATAATATAAAAAAGCTTTAATTAAAGTTGAGAAATAAATGATAATATAGTATAAAAATGCACAAAATATTATTCCATATGCAATTCCATATAGTATTCCTTCATAAGGCAGTAAAAATTTATATTCAAATTCATTTATAATATCACATCTGAACTCTCCTCTTTTAGAAGAATCATATTTATAATCAAAATATAATACATCGCTATTTTGTTTTAAATTTATAATCATTAAATGATTATGTTTAGTATATACGGCATTTGTGTTGATTAGACTATCAAAGTCTGATACAACATACATATAATAGTTTTTCTTTGATAAAAAGTCTTTATTTAGTTTTATTTTTATTGAAAATTGTTTTAATTTTTTTACTCTATATTCATCTATATTTAAAGACTTATAATTTTTAAAATCTTCTGAAATATGATAACTTTCAATAGCTTTATGAAATAAAGAAGAAGCATCTAAGGATGAAAAATATAAAAATATAAAAAAAAGATATCTCATGAATAAAGTTTTATTTGATAACCAATTTTTGAATGATTTTTAATACAATTTATAGGAAGTTTTTTTCTTAAATCCCTAACTAATAATCTAATTGCATTTTCACTCATATACTCATCATTCCAAACGGCATTTTGAATTTCTTCATAAGATACTGCTCTATTAGAGTTTTTACACAATAATTTAAAAAATTTTATTTCATAATTTGTTAAGTTAATTAATTCTGAGTTGTTATCAATAACATCATTTATCATATCAAAATAACATATTTCACTAATATATTTTTTATTTGATTTATCTTCTACTATATTTTTAACACAATTTAAAATTAAAGGGTAAAAGGTTTCATGCCTAATTGGTTTTGTTAGATACTTAACTAATCTTAAATCAATTGCATCCATTAAATACTTAGTATCAGAAAAAGCCGTTAAAACTATGAATTCTGTTTTTTTATCATACTCTCTAATTTTTCTAATCATATCTAAGCCACTTAATTTAGGCATTTTTATATCTGTAATTACAATATGAGGAGTTTTTTCTTTTATTATATTCATTGCTTCAAAAGCATCTTTTGCTTCATATACAATATTAAATAATCTTCTTAAATAAGATACTGCATTTTCTCTTATTTGTAGTTCATCTTCTACATACAATATTTTTATATTTTTATACTGTTCTTTTAACATAAATACTACTATTTCTTAAATATAGTTGAAATTGTAACAGTAAAAAACTTAATATTTATTAAAATTGATAATTAGTATCACTATATAAAAGAAAAGAGTTAAACTCTCTTCTTTTTCTTATTTTTTCTATTTATATATAACATGAAACCTGTTATTGTAAATAATGACATTAAAGCTGCTGCTATAAACATAAGTGTTTGACCAATAACACCAAAGTATTCACCTGTATGTAAAGGCAATATACTTTTCATTAACTTCTCATTTAATGGCTTATCTTCATACTTTTCATGTTTTACAATATTACCTGTCTTTATATCAATCTCTAAATCATTTACAGCTCTAAAATGTGCTGGTTTGTAATCATAATAGTGAAAGTCATAAACTGTTCCAAAACTTGGGAATCTTAAAGATGCTTTAGAATAATTTGTTCCTACAACATTTTTAAATGTATTAATAGCAATATCATGTTGCGCAAACATATCATCTTGCGTTAAAGTAATTTTATTTTCATTAGATGGTTTTTCACCTCTTTTACCTCTTACTGGCTTTTCAACTCCAGATATTACATACAGACCTGTTCTATACCAATCATATGACCAATATAAACCTGTCAATGAGGCTAATAAATATAATGGAATAACCCACATACCAACAGCACTATGCATAGTTGATAAAAAAGCTCTTCCTTTATGCTTAAATTTAAAAGTAAAACTTTTAAAGAAAGCATGTTTTATTCTTCCCCAATAGATTATTATTGCACTTATAATTAAAACGATAAGTGAAATTGTAGAGATTGCGACTGTTTGCTTACCAATTTCTCTAGCATCACCTGGCAAAGCAAGCCATCTATGTAATCTAAGAACAAAACGAAAAAAATCTTTACCCACTAAATTTGGTAGAATAGTTGCATCATAAGGGTTAACAAAATAGTTTACTCCTCTTCTGGCAGCTTTTCCAGAACCTTTTCCTGCTACATTTATTATTACAGAAGAGTCTTGATTATTGAAAAAAGTTATTCCATTTATTTTTGACTTAGGAAACTTTTCTTTAAATTTTGTTAATAATTCAGGTGTAGTTAGTTTTGAATAATCAGGAACTTGAACAATATAACTATCTTTATTTATAGCTTTTAGTATCTCTTTTTCAAAGGATAGTATAGCTCCTGTTGTTCCTACAACAAGTAGTATTATTCCAGCTGTTATTCCTAAAAACCAATGAACCTTAAACCATATTTTCTTATGCATTTAATTATGCTCCTTTTATTTTTTGAGAATTTTATCTTAATTACTTTAACCATTTATTAACAATAGTAATAATGGTTATTAATATCTTATTTAAACTATTTATAAGCTTAATTACTTTATGATAACAATTATCAATATTAAAAGGTAGCTAATGTCGAATAATCACTTACTTCAAAATAATATAATGAAAAAACTCTTTTTTTCATTAGTAGAGAACCAAAAATGGAATACATTAATAGAACTAATTGAGGAACAACAATTAAATATTAATTATAGGGATAATAAAGATAGAAATGCACTTTATTGGGCAATTCATCAATCTAATATAAAAGTAATAGAAAAACTACTAAAACTAGGAATAAATAAAAATGTGACTCCAAATTTAACTGCCCTAAACTATGCAGTTTATAGAGATAATATTAAAGTAATAAAGTGTTTAAAAAATAATGGTTTTGCCTTAGATGAAACAGATGAAATAAACACAACTGCAATAATATATGCTGTACTTTATAATAAAACACATAGTATTGATTATTTATTTAAAAATGGAGTAGATATCTATCATGAAAACTTCTTAGGAAATAGTGCCTTTAACTTAGCCAATGACTTAAAAATTGATTATTTAATAAATAAATTTAATAGTAAGGACAAAAATGTCAAGCAATCCAATAATAAATAATGAAATAAAAGAAAAACTATTTTTGAACCTAGTTGCATCACAACACTGGGACAAATTAATTAATTTAATACAAGAAAATCAATTAGATATTAATTACAGAGATAAAAAAGGAAGAAATGCTTTATTTTGGGCAATTAATGCATCAAATACTAAAGCTGTTGAAAAGCTATTAGAGTTAAAAATTGATTGCAAAGTTACAAATAACTTAACTGCATTAAAGTATGCTGTTTATAAAGATGATATAAAAATCATAAAATCTCTTAAAAACTATGGTGTAAACTTAGATGAAACAGATGATAAAAATTCAACTGCACTTATTTATGCAGTTTTATATAATAAACTAAATAGTATCAACTATTTAGTTGATAATGGTGTAAATATCAATCATGAAGATTTTTTAGGGAATAGTGCTTTTTCACTTGCCTTTGATTTAAAAATCAAATATCTAATAGATAAATTCTCAAATTTATCTAAATAATAGAACTAATATAGTTCTATTATTTGTTTTTCACAGTATATTATAAAATGAATTATCCACAACAATATTATCTTTATTTAAATACCCTTTATCTTTAAGTTTTTTAATAGTTCTTGAAAGTGTTGCTGGAGCCATATTTAATTGCATTGCCAGTTCTATATGTTTTTGTTCAGCTAATATTTCAGGCTTCTCTTTTAAAAGAGAACACACTTTTTGAGTAGAATCATAAACTAGATTTCTATGAATAGTTTGTTCTAAAGATTTCATCTTTTTTATTAATGAACCAATTATATGAAAAGATAGATTTCCATTTTTTTGTAAAAGTGAAATAAAAACCTCTTTTTCCAAAATTGCTACTTTTGTTATTTTACTTACACTTATAGCAGTTGCAGGGAAAGCTGAATTTTGAAATGTTGCCATTTCGGCTAACATAGTAGGTTGAGTAAAATTATGAATAATTATCTCATCTCCAATTCCCGTAGTTTTATATAACTTAAGATTTCCTTGAAGTAAAATATAAAAAGATTTGGCTATTTCACCCTCATAAAAAAGTATATTATTTTTATTTAATGTAACTATTTCACATGAATTATTTATTAACTCAATTTCTTCTTGACTTAATAAATTGAAAAATTCTATTTTTTTTAATATTTCGTTATACATAAAAAGATTCTAACTTAAACTCTCTTAAGAATTGTTGACTTAAGTCATTGATAATTACTATCATTTTCATTAAAATGGCGAAAATTATGCAAGATAAGGTACTTATGAAATTTTTATTAAAAATTATAAAAGATTTTCCATCCTATTTATGGAGTGGTTGGGGTTCAATTGCTTCAATTTTTTTATTTTTAGCTCTTTGGGATTTTGGAAATCAACTTTATGGAAATTTGGTTTTACCAAGTCCAAAAGAGACAATAAGCACTTTATTTTCAATTTTAAATACACAAAGTGTTCAAAATGATATTGTTATTACAATCAAAAGAGCTTTTTTTGGTTTTTCAATATCTTTTATTTTTGGTTTATTTCTTGGTTTAATTGCTGGACTTTTTGTTACAGCTTCTATGATGAGTAGACCAATAGTAACTATTTTAGTTGGAATGCCTCCAATTGCATGGATTGTTTTAGCCATGATTTGGTTTGGAATGAGTGATATAACTGTAATCTTTACAGTTGTTGTGGCTTCTTTTCCTATAATTTTTGTAGGAGCCTTACAAGGAACTAGAACATTGGAAGGTGATTTAAAACAGATGGCTGATAGTTTTAATCTTCCATTTAAAATGAAAATGCTTGATTTATATTTTCCTCATATTTTGTCTTACATTTTTCCAGCATCAATTAGTGCTTTAGGAATGGCTTGGAAAATTGTCGTAATGGCTGAGTTATTATCTGCAAATGATGGAATTGGTTCAGCTTTAGCAATCGCAAGAAGTCAACTTGATACTCCAACAGCTTTAGCTTTGGTTTTAATAATGATAGGAAGTTTACTTTTGATTGAATATCTAATTTTAGAACCTATAAAAAGAGAGGTTGAAGCATGGAGGGATTAAAAACTATGGAACGATTAAGCGTAGAAAATGTCTCTTTTTCTTTTGGCTTTAAAGAGATTTTAAAAGATATAAATTTTACTCTTGAAAAAGGAAAAGTTGTATCAATAGTAGGACCAAGTGGCGGAGGAAAGACTACTTTACTTCATCTTTGTGCAAAACTTTTGACACTTGAAGAAGGAAAAATAAGAAATAGTTTTAAAAGTTCATCTTTTGCTTTTCAAGAAGCAAGACTTCTTCCTTGGAAAAATGTGATTGACAATATTGCCCTAGGATTAAAAGCTCAAAATATGAAAAGAGATAAAGCAGATGATTTAGCAAAAAAAATAGCTTTAAAATTTGGTTTAGAAGAGGATGATTTTGAGAAATTTCCAAAAGATTTAAGTGGAGGAATGAAACAAAGAGTCTCTTTTGCAAGAGCATTGGTTTTAAATCCTTCTATTTTATTTTTGGATGAACCTTTTTCAGCTCTTGATATTGGACTTAAAAAGGAACTTCAAAATTTATTAATAGATGAGATTGAAACAAATAAATTAAGTATTTTATTTATAACTCATGATTTGATGGAGGCCATTAGATTAAGTGATGAAATTTTAGTTTTAAAAGCTGAACCTGTTGGGCATATAGTAAAAAGCTTTAAGATAGAAATGCCAAGAAAAAATAGAGATGATGCTTTTGTTTACGAGCAAACTGCAAAACTTTTAAGTGATGAATATATCATCAATACTTTTGAATTAGGATTTAAATAATGGAAAATGAAAAACAATATGCTTCAAAACATTATGCTTATTATCCAAAAGGAGAAATTCCTACATATTTAGCTTATGGATTTAGACCAATTTTACTACTACTTGCTCCATATATTATAGTTTCTATAATTTTATGGTCTCTTAGTTTTAGTGGATTTATAAATCTTAGTTTTATCGAAAATCCTTTAAATTGGCATATGTACGAGATGATTTTTGGAATTGGACTTGCAGGAATCATCGCTTTTTTTCTTACAGGTATTCCTGAAATGTTCCCTGGAAGTGTTCCTATTGTAGGGAAAAAACTTTTATACATTGTAGCTTTATGGCTTTTAGGAAGAGTTAGTTTTTGGTTTATGGATTATTTAGGTGTTTTTTTAGTTGCTATTTTGAACATCTCTTTAACTATTTGGATTATTTCACTAATCATAAAACCTGTTTTTGCAGATGTAAACAAAAGACATATTTCATTAGCTTTTACTTTACTTGCAATTTTGATTATACAAACAATGTTTTTTCTAAGTGTTGCAAATATCATAACTATTAGCTCTTATTCAATTTTGATTTTATCTCTTGGAGCATTTATTGTTTTGATTTTATTAGCACTTCGGAGAATAAATATGGAAGCTATAAATGAGCTTTTGGAGCAAGAGAACATTGATGAAACATTTTATTCAAGACCTCCTAGATACAATTTAGCTATTTTTTGTGTAATACTTTATACAGCTATTGAGTTTTTATTTCCCAATAACTCTGTTTTAGGCTATTTAGCTCTTGCTTGTATGGCTTCAATTTTGGGAATACTAAATGATTTTATTCTAAAAGATAACAATATTTTATTTAAACCTTTTATTATTTATTTGATGAGTATTTTACTTATGACAGCAATAGGTTATGGGTTTTTAGGATTTGATTATCTAAATGAAGAGATAAAAGCACAAAATCATTTTAGACATTTTTTAACAACAGGAACTTATGGTTTAGTTTTTTATATCGTGATGATTATCATCTCAACAATTCACACAGGAAGAAAAATATTTACAAATATTTGGTTAAATTTTGGTGTTTTGTTGATAATTCTTGCAACTTTTATTAGAAGTTTTATTCCATTTTATGAGGAATATACAATCCAAGCTTACATAATTTCTTCGATTTTCTGGACTATTCCGTTTGTTATTTATATGAAAATTTTTATTCCATTTTTACTAAGTCCTAGAGCTGATGGAATAAAAGGTTAATTAAAAAAGGAGATTATTTTGAAAAATATATTTTTAATTTGTTTTGTTTTTTTGCTTTCACTTTTTGCAAAAGATGAAAATAAAATAGTTGTTGCTGGACCTTTTGCAACCGTATCACATCCAATTATGCACATGATTGAAACTGATGCACTAAAAGATTTAGGAAAAAAAATAGAGTTTAGATTATGGAAAAATCCAGATGAATTAAGAGCTTTGATTTTAAGAGGTGATATTGATTTTATGGCTGTTCCTACAAATGTTGCAGCAAATTTACACAATAAAGATGTTGATTTAAAACTTCTAAATGTTTCAGTTTGGGGAATTTTAGGAATGATTAGTCGAGACCCAAATTTAAAAACTCTAAAAGATTTTAAAGATAAAGAGATTGTAATTCCTTTTAGAGCTGACATGCCTGATATTGTTTTTCAAGAATTATCAAAAAAAAGCGGTCTTGACTCTAAAAAAGATTTTAAAATCCAATATGTAGCAAGTCCAGTTGATGCTATGCAAATGTTGATTTTAAGAAGAGTTGACCATGCACTTTTAGCAGAACCTGCTATTTCAATTGCATTGAGAAAAACGGACTCTTTTCCTATAAAACTTGTAGCTCCGGATTTGTATAGAAGCGTGGATTTACAAAAAGAGTGGGGAGAACTATTTCAAACAAAAGCAAAAATTCCACAAGCTGGACTTGCATTTTTAGGAGATACAAAAGGAAAAGAAGAACTAATAAATAGATTTTTAAGTGAATATGAAAAATCTCTTTCTTGGTATAAACAAAACCCCAAAGAGGCTGCAAATTTAGTTGTAAAAACTCTTCCTATGTTAGAAGAACAAGGACTTGCTGATTCGATTGAACATGTAACTTTTGAAAGTATAAAAGCAAATGAAGCGATGGAAGAATTAGAATTTTTCTTTTCTATTTTACAAAATAGCGATGCAAAACTAATTGGTGGTAAATTACCCAACAAAGAACTATATTATAAATCAAATTAAAAGGAAAAAAATATGAAAAAAATTGTTTTATTATCAAGTGTTACTGCATTTATTTTATCAACAAATGCTCTAAGTAATACAAGCCTAGATGAAGTTTTGGTAACTACTGCTACAAAAACTGAAAAAAATATAGATGGAGTATCTGCTTCTATTATTGTTATTACAAGTGAAGATATCGAAAAAATTGCAGCAACAACTTTAAAAGATGTTTTTGAAAAGACACCTTCTATAAATGCTCAATATGCAAGATTTCCTCATCCAAGTTCTGCTTCAAAAGCTTCTATTTCAATAAGAGGTGTTGGAGGAAATGGAACACTAATTTTACTTGATGGGAAAAGATTATCAGCAGAGACTGAAAACCCATATGAAATGGATAGAATCCCAGCTTCTATGATTGAAAGAATTGAAATAGTTAAAGGTTCTATGTCAACTCTTTATGGTTCAGATGCTATTGGTGGAGTTATAAATATTATTACAAAAAAAGTTGATAAACCAAATACAACTTTAGATATCAAATATGGTTCAAATAGTAAAGGGAAAGCAAAAAAGAAAAATATAAATTTAACAACTATTGGAAATGTAGAAAATTTCAGATATAAAATATTTGGTTCATTTATAGATAATTCATCTTATAGTTTAAACAAAAATTATACTCAAGTAGCTACTAATCCACAAACTGGTGCTATTTTAAGTACAAATCCACAACATGGAATTACAGGAAACAGTGAGTTAACTTATGTAAATGATTCAAATGTAAAAAGTTTTGGGACAAGACTAGAAAAAGATTTAAATGATAATCTAACGTTAGGTCTGGATTTAAACTATTTTAAAGAAGAGGCAAAAGGAATTTATCTTGGAGCTGCTCAATATTCAGGTGGAGGTTTAATAAAAAATACACTTGTTAACTCAGAAGATAATAATAGTAGAGTAGATGTTTCAACAGATTTAAAATATCTTGTAAATGATGATTTAACTACCTCTTTAAAACTTTATAAATCATATTATAAAAAAAGAAATGAAACAACTCCTATAAATTTCACAGGTCCAATTAATAAAAAGTTTAGTGCAAATGTAACAATTGATAATATTGAATCAAATACTACATATTTTTTAAATAATTCAAATATCTTAACAGCTGGAATTGATTATAGAAAAGAGACAAGAGATTCAAGTGCAATAAATCCAGATGTAAGTTCTAGTGAATTTATCACAAAAGAAGTGTCTTATAAATCTGCATTTTTACAAGATGAGATAACTTTTAATGATACTTTAAATGCAACAATTGGAATAAGATATGACAATATCTCAAATGCTGAAAATAAAATCACACTGCAAGTGGGTGCTGTTCAAAAACTAACTGAAAATACAAGTCTTAGAGTGAATTATGCTCAAGGATATAGATCACCTGATATAGCTGAGCTTTATGTAGTTTCTCCTGTATATAAAGATGGGAAAAGATATGGTTCAGAAGTAATTAATACTTTTAAAACAACTGCTTATGATTTAAAACCAGAAGAATCACAAACATTTGAAATAGCTTTAAATAATAGATTTAATAAGTTAAATTCAGAACTTGTATTATTTCATACAAATATAAAAGATAAAATTGAATTAGTATCTTATGGAAACGGGAATACAAAATATTATACTTCTGAAAACTTAGAAAAAGTAGAAATAAATGGTGCTGAATTAAGCCTTGATTATGAGTTAAATGATAATTTAGGAGCTAATTTCAATCTTACATATTTAGATACTAAAGATAAAACTTCTAATAAAGAATTAACTTACACACCTGATTTATCAGCATCTTTAGGACTTGATTATAAAATTCTTGAAAATTTAAAATCAAACTTATCTGTAAGATACATAGGTGAGCAATTTAGCAATAGTGCAAATACAACAAAAACTGATGCCTATACATTTGTTGATTTAAGATTAAACTATAATATAAATAAATTAACTTCTATTTATGGAGGAGTTGATAATATTTTTGATAAAGAAGTTGAAGAAGAACTTGGAATTAATGTGGGGACATATTATTTTGCTGGTTTAAGAATAAATTTTTAAGACAGTCTTATGTATGAATTTATAAAATTTATTCACTTAGTAACTATCATTTTATTTGTGGGAACAGTATTTTTTAGAACTTTTGTAATTCTAAAAATAATCTCCTTTTTCCCCAAAGAAGAAGGTATAAAAATCCAACAAGCTATGGGAAGTCAGGCTAGAAATATAATTAAAATCAATAATTTAATTTTAATTATTTCGGGAAGTTTATTATTCTTTTTATATGAGAATAACTCTTCCCAAATATTGCATTTAAAAATTTTATTAGGATTAATTTTAGTTATTGGTTTTTATTTTGTTCCACTATTATTTGATAAATTAGAAGCTAATAAAAGATTTAAAACAATATTTCACTATGTATTTTTCTCACTATTACTTTTAGTAGTTTTCTTGTCTCAATATATTTATAGCTTTTAATAAAGAGATTTTTATAAATCTCTTTATTCTTTATTCATATCTTAATGCATCAATAGGATTAAGTCTTGCAGCTTTTCTCGCAGGAAAATATCCAAATATTACACCAATCAATGTTGAAAATATAAAAGCAATCATTATAATCTCATGATTTATAATAAAAGGTAATTGCATCATAGAAACTGCCCCAAAACCAATACCTAAACCTAAAGCAATTCCAATTAATCCTCCTAAAGTTGATAAAACAACAGCTTCAACTAAAAACTGCAATAACACTTCACTCTCCATAGCTCCAATTGCAAGTCTTGTACCAATCTCTCTTGTCCTTTCTGTCACTGAAACTAGCATAATATTCATAATTCCAATTCCACCAACTAAAAGTGAAATAGCTGCAATAGAACCTAAAAGGTATGTTAAAGTCTCAGTAGTTGAAGTCATAGTCGAAAGTAAATCTTGCATATCTCTAATATGGAAGTTATCATCTTCATCTATTCCTATATTTCTTCTTTCTCTCATTAATGCTGTTATGTCTTTTTTTGCTTTTTCAATATTTTTACTATTATTTATAGATAAAATAATTGTTCTAATATTTTTATTCCCTTTTACTTTTCTTTGATACATTCCAAGTGGTGCAACGATAATATCATCTTGGTCTCTACCAAAAGCTGCTGCGCCTTTTGATTTTAAAGTTCCAATAACAGTACAAGAGAAACTTTTTAGTCTTATTTTTTCACCAATAGGATTAGTTCCTTCAAAAATCTGTTTTATAACAGTAGTTCCTAAAATACAAACTGATTTTCCTGCATTTAACTCAGAATCTTCAAATAATCGTCCCTTATCTAACTCCCAATTTTTAACTTGAAAAAAGTCATTATTTGCTCCAACAACTTCACTTGCATAACTTTTATTTCCATAAATTACATTAATATTTGTATCATCTTCAGCAGAAACTCCTGATACATTTTGTATTTCATATTTTAAAGCCTCCATATCTGCTTCATCGAAATATCTAGCAGTGTTATCACTTCTTGGAGGTCCTCTTCTTTCTTGCCCAACACGAAGAGTTAACATATTCGTTCCAAGTTTTTTAATACCCTCTGTTACATTTGCAGTTGTTCCATCTCCAATCATAACCATTCCAATAACAGAAGCTACTCCAATTACAATTCCAAGAATTGTTAGGATTGACCTTAAAATATTTCTTCTTATCTCTTTTATAGCTATTAAAAAAGCATTACTAAGCATTACTTATATCCTTTTTTTAAACTATCATCTATATGACCATCTCTAAAATAGATTGTTCTACTTGCATACTCTGCCATTTCTTCTTCGTGCGTTACCATTATGATTGTAATACCAGATTCCTCATTTAATTTTTTTAATAGATTCATAATTTCAACACTTTTAATACTATCAAGATTTCCAGTTGGTTCATCAGCAAGTAAAATCAAAGGGTTTGTTACAATTGCTCTTGCAATTGCAACCCGTTGTTGCTGACCTCCTGATAATTGAGAAGGTGCATTATTTATAACACTTTCTAATCCCACTTTCTTTAATGCTTCATAGGCTAAAACTTTTCTTTGTTTAGCTGGGATTTTTCTATAAACTAGTGGTAACTCTACATTTTCTAAAGCACTTGTACGTCCTAACAGATTAAAACTTTGAAACACAAAACCAATATAATTTCTTCTAATCAATGCCATTTGATTTCTATTTAATTTTTCCACATGGATATCATTAAATAAATACTCTCCACTAGTAGGATTATCTAAACAGCCTATCATATTCATAGAAGTAGATTTACCACTACCACTTGCACCCATAATAGCTACAAACTCACCCTGTTTTATAGAGAGATTTACACCATTTAAAGCATAAGTTTTAGCTTCACCCTTACCATAAGTTTTAACAATATTCTTAAATTCAATTATTGTTTTATCACTACTCATTTATACTACTTTGTGAAACAATAACTTCATCATCTAAATTAAGTTTGTCAGTTTTTATTGCTGTAAATTTACCATCAGAATCAATAACTTTTACGCTAATTTTTTTAGGAGTTGCATCTTCTAAAACATATATAGTTTTCATATCACTTGATTTATTAATCTCTTTTGAATTACTTGTTCTTCTTGGGAATTTAGGTCCTGACATTACATCCTTCATACTTTTGTTTTTTGCTTCATTATTTTTTGGTTTAAATCTAAAAGCAGAATTAGGAACTAATACTTGATCTCTTAATTGCTTAGTGAAAATTTGAGCAGTTGCAGTCATACCAGGTCTTAAAAGTAATTTATCATTATTTAATAAAACAACTGTTTCATATGTAATTACACCACTTGATTCAATTGGATTAAATCTTACTTGTTTGATTTTTCCTTTAAATTTTTCATTTGGATATGCATCAACTGTAAATTCAACATCCAAATCTTTTTTAATATTAGCAACATCTGCTTCATCAATATTTACTATTAATTCCATCTTTGATAAATCTTTAGCAACAGTAAAAAGTACTGGTGTAGAGTTAGTTGCAGCAACCGTTTGCCCAACTTCTACAGCTCTATCTAAAACTATTCCATTTATAGAAGATTTTACAACTGCTTTTTCTAAATTTTCTTCATCTGTTTTTAGATTATATTGTGCTTGCATAACTTTTGCTTGAGCACTCTCATAGCTAGCTTGAGCACTCTCATATGAAAACCTTGCATCATCAACTTCATTTTTTGATGGATATTTTCCACCAGATTGTTTATACATTTTATTGATTCTGTTATACTCTAATTTTTTACTTTTAACATTTACTAAACTCTCTTTTTGGTTAGCTTTTGCAATAGTTAGTGAAGCTTTAGAACTATCAACTTGAGATTGTAATTTTGTTGTATCAAGCTTTGCTAAAACCTGCCCTACTTTTACTTCATCATTATAATCAACATAAATCTCTTTTAATGTCCCTGATACTTCAATACCAATATCAACACTGTTAGTTGGTTCTAAATTTCCAGTTGCTGTTACACTAACTATTACATCTCCATTTGTAACTTTTTTTGTATTATATGTGATTTTATTGGATTGATTTTGTTTATAAATAAAAGAATAGTAATAATAAACAGCTCCAAATACAATTAATAAAATTAAAAAAATCCATATATATTTTTTTGAAGATTTATTGCTTGAATAATTTTCTAATTCACTTTGTAAATTTGTTTCCATTAACTTTTAGCCTTTGTCATAAAATATAGTTTTGAGTATTGTAGTTTGATATTTATATCATTGATTTTTAAATCAAATTCATTGATTTGCTTAGTGTTTTTTAATATTTCTAAATCATAATCAGAAGTCATTCCTGCACTATTTGATGTTGCATTAACAGAAATTAAGTCATCATATAACTCTAAATTTTCACTAATAGTTTTTCTATATTGTTCATAGGTATCAATTTGATTTATGATTTGTTCATAAGTGTAATCAAGCTCATTTTTTGTATCTTTTAAAGATACTTTTTGTTTAAGCACTTCAAGTTTTGATTTCTCAATTTTTGTATCTTTTGTAATATCAAAAATAGGCATTGATAGCTTTAAAGATATACTACCAGATGAACTATCATCATTTGTATTATTTATCAAATCATCATTATTTGAATATGATGCGTTAGTTGAAATACTAACTTGAGGGCCGTAAGAGCTTTTTAATTCTTTATATGTAGTATTTAAAACATCGATTTTTGATTTTTCATACTTTAAATCTAAACTATTTCTAATAAACTCCTCTTTATCTATATGTTTAAAATCTAAAATCTCTATTTCATCATATCTTAATGATGTATATTTAGATAACTCATGCTCTAAATCTTTTAAAGAGTTTTTTAAAGAAATTGTATTTTTAAATTGAGTGTTTTTAGACATAATTGCATTATTTAGTTCTACAATATCCACTTTCCCAGCTTCATATTGTATTTTCTTTAAAATCAACTCTATGTGTTTATTTTTTAAATTATAATCACTTTGAGTTATCTCTATCTTTACTTTTTTCATATTTAACAAAGTTTCATATATTGTTTGAAGAATTGCAATATTTTCATTTTCCCATGCAATTAAATCTTGATTATATGTATCTTTAGCATTTTGAATTGAAAACTCTATTCCACCAGATTGATATATGTTTTGAGAAAAACCAATTGAAATACTTTTTGATAAATTATCATTTTCACTAGAAAAAGAGTGGCTTCTATTTATAGTAGAACTTAAATCAATTCCTCCAATCCATTCATCTTTTGAAGATTTATATTTTTCTTCTATTATTTGTTTTTCTAAAGTTCTTATTTCCTGTTTATCTTTTTGTAATAGTTCTAGCTCATTAGAAAATAGTGAACTACACAAAAAAGGAAGAATTATTATTCTCTTCAAGAAAACTCCTTTTTTTTTGAAATAATAGTTAAACTTTTTTAACAAATCTTTAACAAACTCATTAATATTTTATTAATTAAGATAATTATTATCAATATTATATTAAGATTCCCAAATGGAAAGAAAAAAAAGTTTTTTATTAATATTAATTTTAATAGTATCAGTTCATGTATATCTATTTGCTCAGCTTAAAGTTGAAAAACCTAAAACAATTGTTGCACCAAAACCAACTAGTAGTGTTGCTATAAAACTAAATAAAGTAGTAATCAAAAAACAAGAAGTTAAGCCAAAACCTAAAAAAGTTGAAAAAGTAGTTGTTGAGAAAAAACCTATTATAAAAAAGAAACTTCCAAAAACAAAAAGTAAAAATATTGTTAAAGAAGTTAAGAAAAAAGTTAAGAAAAAAAAGATTGTCAAAAAGAAAAAAGTTAAAAAACCTGTTAAAAAAGTTCTAAAAAAGCCTGAACCTAAAAAAGTTTTTGAAAAAAAACAAATTCCACAAGAGCTTTCTCAAAAAGCACAAAAAAGTGAGAAAATCAATCCTAAGGTTTTAAAAGCTGTTAAAAATGAGTACCTATTAAAACTGAAAAGATTAATAGAAAAAAATAAAAAGTACCCAAAAGCAGCAAAAAGACTTAATCAAATGGGAAAAGTCTACTTAAATTTTACAATCAACAAAAATGGTGAAATTACAAATATAAGTATCAAAAAAAATAGCAAATATAAAAGATTAAATAAAGCTGCAATAAAAATCATGTCAAGAATTGGAAAATTTGATCCAATTCCTAAAGAATTAAATAAAACTAGCTGGGAAATAACTGTGCCAGTGGTATATAAAATAGTAAGGAGTTAAATTAAATGGAAATTGATTTATTAAATTATATTAATAGAGGTGGAATAATAGTTTATATACTAATATTCTTGAATATTATAGGTTTTACAATTATGTTTTGGAAAATAGTTGTTCTTTCTTTTTCAAAAGTTAAAAGTCAAAAAAATATAGATGAAATTGTGGCATTTGTTAAAAACAATAACATTGATTTAAAAAAAGAATCTTTAGAAAATATTATTAGTAGAAAAGTAAAAAAATTAGAATTGGGATTAAACACTATCAAAATCATTGCCTCAATTGCACCACTGATTGGTTTATTAGGTACAGTTGTTGGGGTTTTAAACTCATTTGATTCTATTACAAAAAGTGGACTTGGAGATCCAAGTATTTTTTCAAATGGTATTTCTATTGCACTTATAACAACAGTTGCAGGTCTAATAGTTGCTATTCCTCACTATATAGGATATAACTATATTACTGGTGTTTTAGATAGTTTGGAATTAAAACTTCAAAAAGAGGTGTTAAAAAACCTATGAAAAAAAGAGAAATATTAACACCAGATATCACACCACTTGTTGATGTTGTTTTTATTTTATTAATTTTCTTTATTGTATCTTCTGTATTTAAAAAAGATGAATTAGCTCTTGTGCTGAATCTTCCAACTTCAAGTGCAAAAGAGATTGAATTAAAACAAAAAGAGATAATAATCGAATTGAGTATTGATAAACTTGCAATTTATGGTAAAGAATTAACACTGGATGAACTTCATGAAAAGCTAATTGAAATAGAAGATAAAACAAGAAATATTATTTTTAGAATTGATAAAGATGTAAAATATGAAAAAGTTGTTAAAATATTAGATGCAATTCAGAAAAATCAACTCTTCAATATCTCCTTGATCACAGAAGAAACTAGTAAAAACTAGTAAACATCTAATAGTCAGCCTAATTATATAATGATTTAATATTATATTGTTATAATTAATTATCATATTTTAGGGCTGATTAAATGAAATACATATTTTGTATATTAGTAATTATTTTTGCAACATCACATACAAAGATTTATGGTGATTCATTTAATGCAATTTTATCAGAAGAAGAGAACAGATATTTAAAAAATACTCCTTTAAATATATACTACAATAACTGGGAGCCTTTTACAGTTAGTAATGGCAAAATTGCACAAGGTCTTGCAATTGATATTATTAAAGAAATATCAAACTATTCTAACTTAAAATACAAATTTATAAAAGTTGAAAGATTTTCAGATTCACTACAAAAAGTAAAAAATGATGCACAAGGTGTAATCATTTCAACATCTTCTACAAAAGATAGGGAAGAATATGCCACTTTTTCGACTCCATATGCTACTTTTCCATTATCAATTGCAACTAATAAAAAAATCAATAACTTTAATGACCTTGCAGGTGAAATGGTTGCTGTGGGAAAAGACTTCACAGCCTATAAATTATTAAAACAGTACTATCCAAATATAAAACTTATTCCTGTTAAAAATACACAAGAAGCATTAGCCTTATTATCAAAAGGTAAAGTATTTGGAGTAAGTGATATTAAACCCGTTTTATTTTATCATATAAACCAAAATCAAAACATTGGTATTAAAATTAATAATGACAAGCAAATTGCTTTTGATTTACAAATTATGGTAAATTCACAATCAAAAGAGATTATTCCTATTTTAAATAAACTAATTAAAAATATTGATACAACAACAAAAGAAAATATAATTAACAAATGGATTTACTCAAAAGAATCAAAAAAAATCGACAATACAACAAACTATATAATACTTTCAGTATTTTTAATAATTATATGTTTTTTAATTTATCGACAATACTTGCTAAAAAAATATCACAAAAAGCTAGAAGATAGTGAATTTAGATGGAAATTCGCTGTTGATGGAACAGGCGATGGACTTTGGGATTGGGATATAGAAACAAATGAAGTCTATTTTTCTAAACAATGGAAAAATATGCTTGGATTTGAAGAGTATGAAATTGGAAATACTTTAGAAGAATGGAAAAAAAGAGTTAATCCTACACAAATAGATGAAGTAACTAGAAAAATAATAGATCATCAAAAAGGTTTAACTCCTTATTATGAAAGTGAGCATCAAATCTTATGTAAAGATAATACTTACAAATGGATTTTAGATAGAGGCATTGTTGTAAAAAAAGATGAAAACAACCAACCATTAAGAATGATTGGTATTCACACTGAAATAACAAAACAAAGAAAACTTCTAGAGGATATTAAGCTTGTAAAAAATCAATTTGAAAATATGTTTAAAACACATAACTCTATAATGCTTTTAATTGATCCTAGAAATGGGAATATAATTAATGCAAACTTAAGTGCGAGTAATTTTTATGGTTATAGTTATGATGAATTCATAAGTATGAATATCAATCAAATAAATACCCAATCAAAAGATAAAATTAAAGAAAGTATAAATAAAGCTAAAAACTACAGTGAAAATACTTTTTATTTTCCTCATAAACTAAAAGATGGAAGTATAAAAACTGTTGAAGTACAATCTTCTCCAATTGAAACAGAAAAAGGGAATATTTTATTTTCTATAATAAAAGATATTACAAAAGAAAAAGAATTAGAAAATGAAATTATTAAACAAAGAGACTTCACATCAACAATCATAGATAACTCAAATGCAATTATTGCTGTAATAAATAGTGATGGGGTCATGTTTAAAGTAAATAAATATGCACAAGATTTTAGTGGATACACTCAAAAAGAAATTGCAAGTAAGCCATATTTTTGGAAAAAGTTTTTACCTGAAGATAAAAAAGAAAAATGCATTGAGATTATTCAAGAAGCAAAAAAAGGCAATATTGTTAAATTCTTCAAAAATAGTTGGATTTCTAAAACTGGAGAAGAAAGAGTATTTGAGTGGTCAAACTTGCTTGTTAAAAAAGAAAATGGCCAAATGGATTATTTAGCAACAATAGGTATTGATATAACAGAAAAAGAGAATACACAAAAACTAATACTTGCACAAAAAACAGAGTTTGAATCTATATTTAAATTTAGTAGTGATGGTATTGCAATAACAGATTTAGATACAAATTTCTTAGAATTTAATGATGCATATTTAAATATTACTGGTTTTTCAAAAGATGAGTTAATAAAAAAATCGAGTTTAGATTTAACAGTACCTGAGTTAAAAGAGAAGATGAAGTTTCTTATCCAAAAGGCAATCAAAAAAGGAAATATCCAAAATTTTCAAAAAGAATCAATTGTTGCTAATAATAGAAGAATTTCTATAGATATGAGTATAACATTAATGCCAAATCAAGAAAAATTCTTACTTATTATAAAAGACATTACTTCAATGAAAATACTAGAAAATCAATCAAGACTTGCATCAATGGGTGAAATGATAGGAAATATTGCACACCAATGGAGACAACCACTAAGTGTAATTAGTACTATTGCAAGTGGAATAAAACTATCAATAGAATTAGATAAAGACAAAGATGAAGAAAGCATAAAAGAAGCTACAGATAAAATAATAGAACAAACTTTTTATCTTTCAAAAACAATTGATGATTTCAGAAACTTTATCAAAAAAGATGAAGAGTTTAAATTAGTTTTTGTTAGTAATATTATAAAAGAAACACTTAGTATAATTGATTCATCTATTAAAAACAACTATATAAATGTAATTTCTCAGATCAAAGATGATATGCAAATAAATGGAAATAAAAATGAATTACAACAATCATTAATTAATATTTTAAATAATTCAATTGGATTTTTAAAATCAAATGCAATTTCAGAATCAAATAGATATATTTTAATTAAAACTATTCAAATAAATAGTAATTCTCTTGAGTTATCAATTTTAGACTCAGCAGGAGGAATAGATGAAAAAATCATTAATAAAATCTTTGATCCTTATTTTACAACAAAACACCAATCAATAGGTACTGGCCTTGGATTATCAATGGCAGATAAAATATTAAGAGAAAAACATAAATTTGACCTATCAGTTCATAATGAAGAGTTTACAATTGATGATAAAAAACTAAGAGGTGCATGCTTAAAAATTATATTAAAAAAGTAAAATCTTTTTCTATTTTCTTTTTTTCTTAATTTTCGCTATTATACGAAAAAAATTTAGATGACAAAAGGAATATTTCATCAAAACTTTTAATGAAAATAAATTAGATATAAATATTATAAAAGCTATTGAAGAATTAGGTTATGATAAACCAACAGAAATTCAAACAAAAGCTATACCAATCGCAATGAAAGGTAAAGATATACTAGGAACTGCACAAAGTGGTTCTGGTAAAACAGCAGCTTTTTTATTACCTATATTAAATAATCTTGTGGAAACAAGAACAGAGATTCCAGTATTAAGAGCCTTAGTTATTACACCAACAAGAGAACTTGCAAAACAAATAGCAACTGCAACAGAAGATTTTAGTAAACATATAAATATTAAAAGTACTACAATTTTTGGTGGAGTTTCACTAAAAGACCAAGAAAAAAAAATTGCAAATGGCTTGGATATTGTTGTTGCTACAACTGGTAGATTAATGGAGCATTTAAGAAACAATACTATAGATTTATCAAGTATTACTCATGTAGTTATCGATGAAGTTGATACAATCTTAGCAATGGGCTTTTTAGAAGACTTAGAAGCCATTTTACCAAATGTTGGTCCTAATAGACAAATTATGATGTTCTCTGCAACACTAAATCAAAATGTTAAGAAATTAGCAAAAGAGTTCTTAACAGATCCAGCAGTAGTTGAAGTAGTAAACCAAAGAAGTAGTGTTGATATTATTGAACAAAAAGTTATTGAAGTTGATCCAAATGATAAGGCTCCCCTACTTTCATACTTAATTGGTTCTGAAAATTATCAACAAGTTTTAGTATTTGTTAATACTAAAAAAATAGCAGATGCACTTGTTAGACATTTTGAACTTGACGGATTATCAGCTGCTTGTATTCATGGTGATGTAAGACAATCTGCAAGAGCCAAGGCATTAAGAAAGTTTAAAGAAGGAGAAATCAGAGTACTTGTTGCAACTGATATTGCAGCTCGAGGTATTGATATAGAAATGCTTCCACTTGTAGTAAACTTTGAACTTCCAGAAACAATTGCTGATTATACTCATAGAATTGGAAGAACTGGACGTGCTGGAAATCCAGGAACTGCTGTTACACTTCTTAGTGTAAAAGATTATAGAATGATGAAAGATATTGAAAAAGAGTTAATTTTAGATTTAGGAAGAGAGACTTTCGAAGATTTTGAACCAACAGAAAAAAAACCAAGACTAATCAAATACAAACAGAAAAAACTTAGTGAAAAAAAAGCTGGAAATAGAGAAAAAGTAGCTAAAAGAGGACCTAAAAAAAAGAAAACTACTAAAAGAGATGAAGGTAGAAGCTTCAGAAGATAAAAAATAGAAGTTAAACTTCTATTTTTTATACCTGTCTTAAATACTCACTATGAGCTTTTGGAGACATTCCATACATTCGTGAATACTCTCTACTAAACTGAGATGGACTTTCATACCCCACAGAAAATGCAACTTCACTAGCTTCGATATTTTTGCTTAAAAGCATCTGCTTAGCTTCTTCTAATCTTATTTTCTTTTGATACTGCAAAGGACTCATTGAAGTAACTTTTTTAAAGTTTTGATAAAGTGATGCTTCACTTATACCAATATCTTTTGCTAAATTTGCCATATTTATAGAGTTATTAAAATTGTTTTTTATTTCACTAATAGCTTTTACTATATGATTCGTTAATGTACCTTCCATTACATAATTTTTCAAAAAATCCTTATCATTTTGAAGTAAAATATAGATAATCTCTTTTTTAATTAAAGGATACATAAAATCAATCATTTTTTGTGGTTTATCTAAAATTTGTACTAGTCTATAAACTGGTTCTAAAAGAGTATTATCTAACTTATTAAAACGTAAGGGATTTTGGATTTTTTTTATACTTTTTGACAATATTTCATTTGCATCTTTAATAACTTCATAAATTTCCTCTAAAGAAAAACTTAATACTAAAGATACATAAGGAGTCTGCTTTGATGCTGTTTTGATTTTTATGTCTGCTGGTACATTTGTACAAGTTAATAAATACTTTGAAGAGTTGTAACTATACATATCATCACCAAAACCAACAGCCTTTTCACCTTGAAGTGCAATACAAATTGATGGTTCATAAATTATGCTTTGGAACTCTGATTTTTCAGTGGTTGTATAAAACTTTAGCGATGGAATTTTTGTATCATGAAGCCCATCTTCTTTACAAAAGTTTTCTATGTAAGATATTAGATTTACAGGTAATAAATGTTTATTCATTTTAACTCCTAAAAATTGATTATATCAAAAATTTATAGAAATAGGCAATCATTTTAGGATATTGTTCTATACATATATCTTTAATTTATATATACTAATAATGGAAATGATTTTCATTAAAAAGGAAAAACCATGCAATATATAAATATAAATGATAAAAAGTATGAATTAAAAGATATTCCAGAAGATACACCAATTTTATGGGTACTTAGAGATTATCTAGATATGACTGGAACTAAGTTTGGATGTGGGGTTGGTATGTGTGGTGCATGTACTGTGTTACTAGATGATAAAGCTATTAGAAGTTGTTCAACTCCTATTAGTCAAGCTTACAAAAAAAATATCATTACAATAGAAAATGACAAAGATAAAGAGATCAATGCCTTAAGAACTCAATGGAAAACGCATGATGTAGCTCAGTGTGGCTACTGTCAACCTGGACAAATCATGAATGCAACTAGTTTATTAAAATCAAACAGTAATCCATCAAAAGATGAGATATTATCTTCAATGGATGGAAATGTTTGTAGATGTGGAACTTATAACAAAATCTTAACAGCTGTAACTGCTGTGGCAAAGGGGTAAAAAATGAATTCAAATAGAAGAGAATTTATAAAAAATAGTACGCTATTAGGTTCAGCTTTTGTTATTGGTTTTAATATCCCTATAAAAGGAATGGCCGCAAAAGTTGAAAAGAAACCAGAAGTTATAGAACCAAATGCATTTATCAAAATTGATAAAGATAACACTATTACATTTATACTTGGTCAAGTAGAAATGGGACAAGGTACATATTCAACTATGGCTATGTGTATAGCTGATGAATTAGATGCAGCATGGGATGAAATCATTTTTGAACCAGCTCCTGTAAAAGCTGTATATAATATCCCTGGAATGCCTATGATGTTAACTGGCGGTTCTATGAGTATTAAGACTCAACAACAAAGAGTTAGAAAAGTTGGTGCAACATTAAGATTAATGCTTAAACAAGCAGCAGCTAAAAAATGGCAAGTAAGATTATATGATATTGAAACAAAAGACTCATTTGTAATAAACAAAAGAACAAAAGAGAAACTATCGTATGGTAGTTTAATTGAAGATATAAAAAAAATGGAACTTCCAAGTGATGTTAAACTAAAGAAATCGAGTGAATACACACTAATTGGTAAGCCAATGAAAAGACATCCAATCGAAGTAAATGAAAAATTAACTGGTAAAGGTATTTTTGGTATTGATGTTAGACTTCCTGATATGAAATATGCTGCGATTATTCATCCAAAAGTATTTGGTGCAAAAATAAAAAGCTATGATGACACAGAAGCTAAAAAGATGCCAGGTATTATAAAAATCAAACAACTACCAAACAATAAAATTGCAATCTTTTCAGATAGATGGTACCAAGCAAAACAAGCTATAGAAAAAGTAAAAGTTGATTGGGATTTAGGTGAGTTCGCAAAAATCAGTGATGCTGATTTAGAAAAAGAGTATAAAGCTCACTACGAAAAAGATATGAAAGTCATGAGAAGTGATGGTGATACAAAAAAAGCATTTGATAATGCATATAAAATTGAAGAAGCTGATTATTACTTTCCATTCTTAGCACATGCTGCTATGGAGCCATTAAACTGTACAATTCACCATAAAGGTGATAAAGCTTATATGTCTGTTGGTGGTCAATTACAAACTTTATATAGAGGTACTTGTGCGAAGATTTTAGGAGTAAATCCTGAAAATATTGAGTACTATACAAACTATTTAGGTGGTAGTTTTGGTAGAAGATCAACTCCAAACTCTGATTTCATAGTTGATGCAGCTTATACAGCTAAAGATGAGCCATGGCCAGTAATGATGTTATGGACAAGAGAAGATGATGTAAAAGGTGGAAGTTTTAGACCACTTACAATTAGTAGTGCAAAAATTGCAGTTGATAAAGAAGGTAAAATTACAGCACTTAAATCAAATCTTGTAAACCAATCTTTAACTCAAGGTACACCTTTTGAAGCCTTTATGTTTAAAGATGGAATTGATGCACTTCAAAGAGAAGGTTTAGATAACCATCCATATACTGTAGCAAGTCATGATATTAAATCATTTTGTCCTCAAAGCCCAGTAACAGTTGACTGGCTAAGATCTGTTGGACACACAACTTCTGCTCCGATTGTTGAAAATATCATTGATCAAGCTGCGTATTCTGTTGATATGGATCCACTTGATTTTAGAATAAAAAACTTAGAAAACCCAAGATTTGTAAATCTTCTTAAAAATGTAGCAAAACAATCTAACTGGTATAAAAGAGAAAAAAATAGTGGTTATGGTGTAGCTATTGCAGAGTCTTTTGGAAGTATAGTTGCAATGGTTGTAAAAGTAAAAGTTGAAGACAATGACTACAAAGTACAACACGTTTGGTCAGCTGTTGATTGTGGATATGCATTTAACCCATTAAATGTAGAAAATCAAATCGAAAGTGCAGTTAATTTTACTATTGGGTATACAAAATATAGTGAAATCACACTTACAAACGGTGCAGTAAATCAAAACAACTTCTATGACTATAAAGTAAATAGAATAACAGATGCTCCTGAAAGTATCAATGTTGAGATTATCAATTCTAGTGAAAAAGTAGGTGGTATAGGTGAAGTTGGTGTTCCTCCAATGTTTGCAGCAATAATGAATGCACTTCACGATGCAACAGGGAAAAGATATACAAAGTTTCCTATTAAACTAGGATAATAAATGTTTAGAAATAAACAATTTCAAAAGTTTTTAGAAAACTCAAAAAGAGAAAAACTAGATGTAGTTGTTACAACTGTTGTTGAAACTGTTGGATCAACTTTTACAAAATCTGGAAATATTATGCTTGTAAACTCTAAAGGAGAGTTTACAGGTGTTTTAGGAAGTAATTTCTTACAAAATAAAATAAAAGAGTCTTCGAAACTTGCCTTAGAATCAAAAACAATTCAATATTTCGAATCAATTGCACAAGATGAATCTTCAGGACATGGTAGTAGTAAATATCAAACAGAACCATACTTTTATAAAAATAATTATGAAAATATCAACAAGTATATAATAGCACCCTACTCTTTACTTATTTTTGGAAGTGGTGCTCATGTAACTGCTTTGATATCAATTGCTAATATAATGGGATGGAAAACAACTGTGATTGATATTAATATAAAAAAAGAGTTTGTATCACAAGCTGATGAAACAATAGAACTTAAGAACCTAGAAGACATTTTAACTATGGACTTAAGCTCTTATGAGTCTTCTGTTATTTTAAGTCATAGTCCCAAAACTGATGATACATATTTACAAGCTTTACTAAAAACTGATATGAACTATATTGGATTAATGGGAAATAAAAAAAATATGCAAAGAAAAAAGCAACAATTTGATTTAGAAAATGATGATAGATTTTTTGCACCAGTTGGTATAAATATAGGAAGTCATACTCCACAATCAATTGCTCTTTCAATTTGTGCACAAATTGAGGCTAAAAAAAATGGCAAAATCTAAAAAACTAGCAGTAATTATACTAGCAGCGGGTAAGTCTTCACGTCTTGGAAGTATTACAAAGCAACTTTTAAAAATAGATGGTGAGACATTTTTAGAAACTTCTATAAAAAAAGCCCTGAGTGTTTCAAAGGATGTTTTTGTAGTACTTGGACATAAGAGAGAAACTTGTGAAAAAGAGATAAAACACTTTAATGTAACTATCTTGTTCAATAAAAATTATGAAAAAGGAATAGGTTCATCTATATCTTTTGGAATAAAGCATACTATTGAGTATGAAAATACTTTAATCTTACTTTGTGATCAACCTTTTATAACACAAGAGCATATAAAACAATTAAAAGATAATATAGATAATAAAACTATAATTGCTTCAAAATATGAACATATAAGTGAATCAAGCGTTCCTGCTATTTTTCCTAAAAACTATTATAATGAATTAATAAAATTAAATAAAGACAAAGGTGCAAAGAAGATTCTTAAAAATAATCCTTGCACAAATGTTGTATTAAGTAAGAAACAATCAATTGATATAGATACTATCAATGATGTTGATATATATCTTGATTTATGAGGCTTTCATGTCCTCATAGATACCTTTTAAGGCTGCTAAAAAACTTGGATGATGATTAGGAGTTTTTGCAACTCTATAATCTTTTATTCCTAATTCATCTGCTACTTCTTTATACTCAATATCTAGCTCAAATTCTGTCTCTGAATTATCAACTGTAAATGATATAGGATAGATAATTACTTTTGATTTTATCTCTTTTAATTTATCTTCCATATATGGTCTCAACCACTCTAATGGCCCTAGTCTTGATTGGTATGCAACATGAATCTTTTTAAAAGCAATTCCTTGTTCTGCTAGCTCTTTTTTTGCAAACTCTACATTTGCTAAAATATGCTTTTGATAAGGATCGCCTTTATCAATTGTTCTTTGTGTTAAACCATGTGCCGAAAACACAAGCTCAAACTCTTTTGAGTCTTCACCTTTGAGTGCTTCTTTTATTCTTTCAACTATCGCTTTGTTGTATAGTGTATTATCATAATATTTATCGATAGTTTTAAATTTATTAGTGTCTATTCCTAGTTTCTTTGCATTTTTTAATAAATCTTCATAAGAAGATTTTGTAGTTGTACTTGAATAGTGTGGATACATAGGAATAGCGTATATTTCATCATAATCTTTTACTTTTTCTAAAACTGTAGCAGCAAATGGTGGTGTATATCTCATTTCGTGGAAAACATCAGCATCAACAACTCTTGCAAGTCTTCTTACTAATCTTTTGGTATGGCCAACGATTGGAGACATTCCACCTAATAATTTATAATTACCTTGAGCTTCATCTATTCTTTTAAAAATTATAAATTTAGCAATCATTGCTCTTATTGGTTGTGGTGCACCAATAATATACTTGTCATTAAACATATTATGTAAAAAAACTCTAACTTCATCAAGGTTATTTGGTCCACCCATATTCATAAGTATAATTGCTCTTTTCAATTTAGTCCTTTTTCTCTAATATTTCTTTTGTAGCTTTATGTCTAAAATCAAACATGTTTTGTAAATCTCTTTTTATAATAAAATCAAAAAACTTTCCAATTATTCCAAAAGGTAATTCATAAGTTATCACATCTTTTAGTTCACATCTATCTTTGTGCTGAATAAATATATGTTTGTGTTCCCAATATTTAAAAGGGGACTTTAATGCGATGTCAACTAAAAGGTTAGGTTCATCTAATGTTTCTATTTTTACTTTCCATAACATTGGTATAAAATACTTCGTACTTTTTATATCTAAAATTTTTGACTGCTTAGGTACGTAATCTTTAGTTAGTAGCTCTACTTTGGTATCGCTTGGAGTGATGTGTTTCAAGTTATTTGTGTCTAAGTGAAAATCAAAAAGGGTTTGTATGTCACACTTAATATATGAACTTTTGATAAATGTCTGCACATCTTCTCCTCGTACGAAATATTTTATACTAGAAGAATTTTACGAGAAAAGATGGCTTTTTAGTAGGATTATTTTGTCAGTTTATAAACTTCTTCTATCTAGATACTCTCTAAACTCTTTTGCTCCATCTTTTGAACTAGTTACTATTTCACTAATTCCATCAAAAGAGATTTGAAGTTTTGATTGCTCAATACTTTTCATTGATTTGATTTTATCTACATTTACTATGTATGATCTATGAACTCTAAAGAAATTTTTGTTTTGTAATAAAGTCTCTAAGTCTCCTATTTTTCTTCTTACATATGCATCTGCATCTTTAATTTTGATAATAACTTCATCAAGGTCTGCTTTTATATAAAAAATATCATCTAAATCGATTAAATATAGTTTATCTCCTCTTTTCCCTAAAATCTTTTTAGTCTCAACTTCAGCACTATCTTGAAAAGTTTTTATTTTTTCAATAACTGCTTTTAAGTCATCTAACTCAAAAGGTTTTACTAAATAACCTAATCCACCTTTTTTAAAAGCCTCTAAAGCATACTCTTCATAAGCTGTTTGAAACACTATAAAAGTCTTCGGCTCAAACTGAATAATACTATCAGCAAGTTCTAATCCTGTCATATTTGGCATTGATATATCTAAAAATACTGCGTCGTATTTATTTTTTGTAATATCTTTTAGTGCTAATAAAGGATCTTCAAAAGATGTGATATCGTTTATTCCTATTTCATTTAGAAGTCTTGTAAGTCTGCTTATTGCTAAAGACTCATCGTCTACTATTAATACTTTCATTTGTTTCCTTTATTTAACTTAATTATAAATTTCATTTTATTATCTTCACTTAGATATGAAAGTTTTCCTACATTTTGAATTTCTAGTCTTTTTTTAAGATTTGATAATCCTGTACCAAACTTCAAGTCTTGTGATATTTTTCCGTCATTTTGTACGATTATTATATCTTTATAAACTTTGATGTCTATATGTAGTTTTTCATTTATGAAACCATGTTTGATGGCATTTTCTACTAATAGTTGAATTGAGAATTTTGGTATTTCTCTTTTTTTCATCTCTTCTACAACTTCAACTGATAATACAACTCTTTGCGTAAATCTTATATTTTCAATATTTACATATGTTTGAACCATTGAAAGTTCTGTTTCTAAAGGTATTAGGCTCTCTTTATTTATAGCGTTTCTCAAAAACTTTGAGATATGTAAGATTGCAGATTCTGCTTTCTTTTGGTCCACATATACTAACTCACTAACTGAATTTAAAGCGTTGAATAAAAAGTGAGGATTTAGTTCGTTTTCTAATGCTCTTAATCTTGTTTCTAAAATCTCAGTTTTTATTGATTCGTTTTTATACTTCATAGAAATAAACTGATGTAAAATTAATCCAACTAAAAAAGTTAGGAACCCTATAGTAACACTTATGTAGAACCAATAATCATTTATATAGTGTACGATTCTAAAATCTGTATAAGAAAAAATCACAAAACTAAACACCGAACCAAAAAAACCAGAACTAAATGAAAAAATAAAACTAACGATATACCAAAATCTTTTGTTCACTTTTGGTAGTATAAGATTGTTTGAAATTGATATTAAAAATGATGCAAAGAGAGAAATAATAACTGCTGTACTAGTACTAAAAATTATAGTTGAAAATTCTCTTAGATTTTCATTTAGAAAATAAAAAAACAATGAAATAAAAAACCCAAATAAAGCACCAATGGTTATTATATAAAGCCAGTCTTTTATTGTGATTTTTAGTTCTACACTGTGCATTTAGTTCCTTTTTGATTTTATTATATCTGATTATTTTACTATAATTTTAAAATATTTAATATAAGTTATTTGACGATTTGTGATATAAATATTTTATTTCAATTAAAATCTTTAAACTTTTTTGGTGTAATATTACAAACTTGACAAAAAAGGTGAACAATGAAAAAACTATTTTTTATACTATTAACAGCAATTTTTGCATTTGCAGATTTCAAAGGAATTAATCCAACACAACTACAAGAAATGATTGATAAAAATATCACAGTGATAGATATAAGAACTCCACCAGAGTGGAAAGAACTAGGAACTATTCCTACAAGTAATAAGATAATGTTTTTTAATGAAAAAGGTCAATACGATGTTAAAAGTTGGCTAAAAGAGTTCTCAACTGTAGTAAAAGACAAAAATCAAACTTTTGTATTAGTTTGTAGATCGGGAAATAGAACCGGAACTGTTGGTAACTTTTTATCAAAACAACTAGGCTTTAAAAATGTATATCACCTTCAAAAGGGTATTAAATCTTGGATAAGAGAGAAAAGAGAAGTAAATAAGCTAAATTGAGTAGACTTTTGATAATTTAAATTCTAAATATAAATTATCATAGTCATAATGATCACCATCTTTGTTTATATTCTTAAATTTTACATTTTCCATCTGCCATAATCTACTCTTTTGATTTTTTTAATATGCTGCAACTAAGTTGCATTTAAATATTTTATATTATAATTCCTAATAAAATGCGACAAAGTTGCATTAATTTGTTTATTATATTTTAATGAGCGTGAAAAGGAAAATGATGCTAAATGAAATGCCTAAATTCTATGGACATATGGCACAGGATAAACAGCCAACAATTTTTAGTGATATCTACCAATCAGAAATCAATATAGCCATTTGGCAGCGTAAGATACCTTCTACTATGCAATATTCGGTAAAAGAATTTTTAGCATTGAATCCTGCATTTCAAAAAGAAATGATTTTAACACCACAAAATGCGCTTTCCCGTCTTAGCGAATCTTTTGATAATAATATGACTGAAGTGAGCGAAGATATTGCTGAACTTGTGGATATGTTTTGTTACTTATTTGAACTTAAACAAGCAGGCATTCGCTTGAAAGTTTTAGATCGAACGATGTGCCCTAAATTTCATGTAGATAGCGTGCCTTGCCGTCTTGTGACAACCTATCAAGGTATTGCTACACAATGGCTTCCTCATGAGGTGGCTGATTACACAAAACTTGGATGGGGTAGTAACGGCTTATCTGATAGTGAATCTGGTCTTTACCAAGGTGAAAATGATATCCAACAATTAAATTGTGGCGATGTTGCATTGCTCAAAGGTACCCTTTGGGAGGGTAATGAAAATATGGGCTTAGTTCACCGTTCACCTGTAGTGTTAGCCAATGAAAAGCGTTTGATATTAACTCTAGATTTTAATTGATATGTAGTTATATGTTGTGGTTTGTCTTAACTTCATCTCTATGAATTAATCTCTTTATTTAATATCTCAACTCCAAGAGCAACACCAGGCCAGCCTTGACCTGCGAATACTGTATCTCCTACATTATAAAGACCTTTAAAGGGTGTGTTACAGCTAGGTAAGCTAAGTGCACTTTTAATATTTATTGGTTTTCCACCACAGTTTGCACGGCTTATATATCTGTAAAAAGTCTTTGAAGTAGCACTAAAACACTCTTTGATATTTTCTGCTTTGATAGTATCAAACTGTTTTAAAAACTCTTTTACAATATATTCTTGAGTCTCTTGTTTTTTAGCATCGTACTGTTGTTTTGAAAGACCTTCCCAGTATATTGCTTTTGAATGAGTTGAGATAGTAATACTCAGTCCATCTTTTGATAGTTTATCATCAGCTACATCACTAAATGATACAAAAAACGAGTTAGAAATACAGTTTGGAATAGTATCTTTTAAAACAAACTGATAGTGATGTATAAGCTCAGGTTTAATATTTAGTTTCATATACACTACAAAAGCACTTTGATCACCAAATCTAAACTGATTGAAGTATGATTTTATATCATCATTTAAAAACAGTCTTCCGCTATCAAAGATAGTTGAGTTTAGTATGACTTTATTTGCCATATATTCTGATTTACTTGTTATTATGTGATATTGCTTTGATGTTTTTTCAATGGAGATTATCTCTTCATTTTTCTTTACTTCTACATCTTTTAGTATATCTTTTATTAAATTTCCCATTCCACCATTTGCATAAAATACTTTATGAAAAGGATACGCAAGTCCTAAACTCATAGATAAAAGTGTTGCATTTTTTGATGTAGTTTGTAGAGTTATTAGTAGTTGTGAATTTATAAAAGCCTTATACTCTTTTGAAATATTTGGCAAAGTTGAGTTTATAAAGCCCTCTGCACTTACTAATAAATCTGTTTTAAACTCTTTTAAAAGTTCAGCTATAAAAAGTGATGATTTAAAAAATGACTTCAAAGAGTACTTTGAAAAATACACAAATCTAAGCTTCCAAAACCTTTCATCTATATCTTTGATTGTTTTCCAAAAAACTCTGTTGTTTGGGTGGTAATAGTTTTCATTTACTTGTGTTAAAAATGATTCAAAGTTTTGAATTCTATCTACTTTTTTATTTCCTTGTATATTTCTTATTGCGATATCACTTTGAACAATATCTGGTTTTAATCCTATCTTATCAAACATATTTTTTATAATATGATTATCTTCATATCCTACAAACGTAGTAGCACCAGTATTGAATCTATGGCCAAATCTTTTAAATGTACTTGCACATCCACCAAGATTATGATCTTTTTCAAATAGTAATATATCTTTGTGACTATTTAAGGCAGATATTAAGCTTCCACCTATTCCACTTCCAACTACTGCTATGTCTACATTTCTCATCTCTTACTCTCTATATTTGCTCTTTTAAACTCACTTATAACTCTATCCCTTGAAAAAGAAATAGAAACTAAAGTTTGAGGATAATCCACAAATAAATTGCTTTGAACCCCACCTTCAGTATGAATAAGTTTTGGTTCTATATGTTCAAGTTCAGGTATGACTGATTTTATAAATTTAGCTTCTTTATCAAATTTTGCAGATTGTAAATATGGGTTAAAAACTCTAAAATAAGGCACTGAATCAGCACCTGTACTAGCTCCCCATTGCCAAGAACCTATATTTGAACTTGCTTCATAATCAAGTAACTTAGAAGCAAAATACTTCTCTCCCCACTTCCAATCAATTAGCAAGTTTTTGGTTAAGTATGAAGCAACTATCATTCTTAGACGGTTATGCATAGTTCCTGTTGCATTAAAATGTCTCATTGAAGCATCTATTATAGGAACACCTGTGTTTCCTTCACACCAAGCTTTGAACTCTTCTTTATCATTTCTCCACTTTACTTCTATGCCATTGAAGTTTTGAGTTTCACTTTTTGGAAAATGAAATAAAATATAGTTGTAAAATTCTCTCCAAAAAAGCTCTCTTATATAAAAATCTTTTTGACCTTGAGGAGCTCTTAAAGTTTTGATTTTATTAAAAACTTGTCTTGGACTAATAAGCCCAAAACGCAAGTGAACTCCCATATTTGATGTTCCATCTTTATAAAAAAAGTCTCTAGATTCTTGATATTCAGATATTTTTTGTGAAAAATCATCTATCAACTCATCTGCACTTTTAGTTAAAAATTCTGGGAGTTCTTGTTTTTCAAAGCCCATTTCTTCTAAACTTGGAATTACATCATAGTTAAACTCTATTTTCTTCAGGTTTTTTGGAGTTTCAAACTCATCTAAAGATTCACTCTCCCATATATAATTTAATGCTTTGTAAAATGGTGTAAATACTTTATAGGGAGTTTTATCTTTCTTTGTATGTGTGTTTGGTTTTAGAATAAATGAGTCTAAAAATCTTCTCATTGTTACTATTTGCTCTATTTGATTATCTCTTCTTATAGAGTATTGTTCATAATCAATACTAGATAATACCTCATCGAAACCCTCTTTTTGTAAGCTTCTAAACACCTCAACAGGAGTTGAATAAAATATTGCTAAATCAAGCCCAATAGATTTTAAATCCTCTTTTAGCTTTAAAACACTTTGGTATATAAAAGTCACCCTCTTATCATCAATATCTAGCTTTCCTAAGATATCCTTATCAAAGATAAATATAGGCAATACTTCATCCTTAGCATTTGTTAATATCTCACTATCGCTTATTCGTAAGTCTCTTCTAAACCAAAGTATTTGTTTCATGTTACTTGTACGCTCTCACATCACTTCTTAATGCCAATTCTTTTGGATATGGATTTAAGAATTTTTGAACTTTTAGATACTGTACATCAAATCTTTTTGCATAAAGGTTGATTATCTTCATAACTGCAATTAGTGGTATGATTTTTTCTTTATACTCTTCTAGTGTTGAAAGTACATGCTCTTTTTCATCACTTGTAATATCTCTTTTGAAGTATCCATATATATGTAGTAGTACATTATATGTCTTTTTAACACTTCCTTTTAAATTAATAGCCTTTAAGAACTCTTCTTTATACTCTTTTAATACCTCTTCTAGTTCTTTTTTTTCATGGTTTGCTACTATATGACCAAGTGTTTTATATGCACTCTCTGCTTTTGCATATATTAGGTATTTATATGAGGTATGAAATACTACTAGGTCATTAAAACTTGGATTTGTTTTTAAAAACTCATGTAAGTCTGCATAAGCAAATGTTTGCATTAAGAAATTTTCTCTAAGCCAAGGGTCATTTAGTCTTCCCTCTTCTTCCATTGGTAAGTATGGATATCTTTTTTTAAGTTCAGCTGCAAATAGCCCTACCCCTTTTTTCTCACTTGGAGCATTTAAAGGTTTGTATACTTTAACTCTTTCTAATCCACAAGTTGGAGATGCTGATTTTAGTATAAATCCACATAGTTCATCTTCCCCTGCTTCTTGTGCAGTTGTAGAAGAAATGTCTTGAAGTTGTTTTGTTACTTCAACTGGATTTTTAGTAGATGTTACTACTTTTACCTCTCCCTGTTCATTCTCCACAAGTCTTATAGCTTCTCGTGGACTTCCCCATATAGTTGTTTCTGGACAATAAGGGATTAGTTCAAAATACTTTGACAGTATGTTTGCTATAAATTTATCGTTTGCATTCATTCCATCATATCTAACTTTATTTCCTATTAGACACGAAGATACTCCTATTTTCATCATAAACCCTTTTTTCTTTTATTTTATGACAAAATAACTTTATCTTGTAGGTAAATTCTAGCAGTTTATAGGAATTTATAATTTTATATTCATTCTTTTTAGTATTTCATAGGTTTTAGTTACATCATATGTAGCACTGTGATACTTGTCAGCTTCAAAATCTATTCCATAATATGCACATGTTTCATCTAACTTTGGATTTTTTAATTTTCCATTTTTTCCATATACATTTACTGTAGTTCTATTCTCTTTCATAGTACATATATGATTTTGAAATCTTACACGATTATTTATATGTCGTAATTCGAAGTTTATATTATGAGCTACTAATGTTTTAGCTCCAGAACAAAACTGCTCGAACTCTTCATCTTCTGTGAAGTATGTTACATACTCTTTGTCTTTTCTATAATCTAATATTAATTCTGGTGTTAGTCTATGTACTGCATATGAGTAATAATTAATTGGATGTCTAGATAAGTAGTATCTATGAAACTTATCAAGTACATTAAAATTAGTATCACACTTTACAGCTGCTACTTCTAAAACATCACCTATATTTCCACTGTTTGTCTCAAAATCTAATATTATCACTTATTTATACTCTTCTTTATATTTGTATACTAACTTTTTTAGTTTTATATATTCTTCTTTGTTTATACTATCTAATTCATCTATTAAGTACTCATACTTCTTATATGTATTCCATACATTCTTACTATGTTCACTTCTATTCATCTTTACTAGTTCAAATACAACAACTGCATTTGTAAATGCTTTTAGTATAAATGATTCTTCTCTAGTAGTTTCATCATTTTTATACTCTCTCCATAACTCTTCAAGTTCATCATGGGCTTTTACAAACTGTGTGTTTTCAACTAAGGTAATAATTTCTTGTAATTGTTCTTTAATATCCATATTCTCATCTTTATATAATGGATATTATATCAAAGGAAAATTAAAACACTTCAAATAATAATTTCATGAATATCTTGAACCCCATCAATAAGGCTTTATTTAATAATATGCTTTCTTATTCACGTTTAATAATAATTTAATTTTACAAGGAATATAATGTGTTTAATAAGGAGTCTATCATGCAAATAAATGGTAATAACCCCAATATATCAAATGACATATATTTAAATGCTAACCAAGCATTAAATAGAATTGCAACTGGTATAGAAGTAAATCAAGCGAGTGATGATGCTGCAAGTCTATCTATACTTGATAATTTAAAAACACAAAGCAATGGATATTCACAAGCTATAGAAAATACAAACTCAGCAATTGCTGCAACTCAAATAGCAGATGGTGCAGTAAATGCTCAATCTGAAATTTTAGATGGAGTTAAAGAAAAACTATTACAAGCTTCAACGGATACAACAAGTAGTGAAGGTAGAGAAGCTATATTAAAAGATATTCAAGGGCAACTAAAAGCACTTGATGATATTGCATCACAAACAAACTATAATGGTCAAAATCTACTTCAAGCAAGTAGTGATGATACATCAGCTAGTTCAGATTTACAATACCAATCGGGAATTGATGGTGGAGATTTAATCGAACAATCAGGAATTCAATCAAATACTGAAGGTTTAGGATTAACTGATTTAGCAAATCAAGATGTTGGAAGTTTTACTAGTGCTGATGCTAGAGCATTTTTAGAAGATATTGATAATGCACTTAATACTATTAATGATTATAGAGGTGAGATAGGTTCTACTTCAAATCAATTACAAAGTTCTAATTCAACATTATTAACACAAGAAGCAAGTACACTTCAAGCAGCTTCTGTATTTAATACAGATTATGCAGCTGAATCTGCAAACTTCTCTAAACAAAACATACTAAGTCAAATTGGAGCATTTGCACAAGCTCAAGGTACAAATATAAACCAAGACACAGTTACAAGATTACTATCATAAACTCAAGTTTAAAACTTGGGTTTATTTTAACTTTCCAAATACTTTATATTTTTCCCAATATATATCAATAGCTTTTTTTAACTGCTCATCTTTTAGTTTACTTTTTTTCTTTACACCAAATCTGTTTATAAAAGCTTCTGGCATTATTGTTTTTTCTTTAGATGGTTTTTTCAAGTATTCATACATAGACTCTTTTAGAGCATTTTCACCACTGTATTTTAATAGATATCTATAAAAATACTTATCAATACTTACAGGCAGTTTATTATGACATTTAACACAGTTTGATTCAAATACATCTTTTGTGTAAGCAATATTAATTATTAATAAAATACAAAAGAAAACTCTTACCATCTTATCTCTACTTTCGTTCCAATATTTAATTGTGATGAAACATTTATATCTAAATTATACTCTTTTGCAATAAGTGAAACAATATTTAAACCTATTCCAAAACCTCCAACACTTTTATCAAACCTTGCATATCTTTCAAATAAATCATCAAGATTATCTTCACTAATACCTTTTCCTGTATCTTCTATACTTAAAAAGCCACTTTTTAAAACAACACTTATATTCCCTGCTATTTTATTATATTTAATTGCATTTGATAAAAGATTATCTATTAGTTTTGAAATCTTCTTTTCATCACAAAAAAGAGTTATGTCTTCATCTATATTAATATCAAATATAATTTTCTTCATTAAAGCTAATGATTTAAAATACTCTACTCTTTGTTTTACAATTCTTGTTAAGTCTAATTGTTTATTTTGAGATATGATTTTATTGTTTAAAGTAATAAAAGTTAAATCTTCATATATATTTGAAACTGTTTTTGCACCAATTTCTATTCTATTGATTTTTTTATAAAGCTTTTCATCTAAACTATGTTTATCAATCATCTCAATATTTGTAATAATTGCAGAAATTGGAGTATTTAATTCATGTGTTGTATCTTTGATAAACCTATCAAGTAAATTAAGAGCATCTTTCATTGGTCTTAAAAATAAATTTGCTAAAAAATATCCAATTGTCATCATAATAATAAAAGCGATAATAGAGATTAGTATAATTTCATTATTAACTTTTGTAAGCCATAACTTATCATCTTTAATCTCAATAATCACATATTTACTACCAAGATAGTAAGATTCTGGTTCTTTTATAAAATGAATATAATCATCACTTAAATAAATACCTTTACTTAAATTAATATCTTTTGATTTTAATAGTGAAAATATCTCTTTGTGTTCACTATCATATATAGCTGATTGATAGTCATTGTGTCTTGGATAAAATTTATATTTGTCAAAGTTAATATGTAAGTCTTTTAATCTTGATACAAAATCATTTGAGTGTTCTTGAAGAACTTCTCTTTTATGTTGAAGCATTAAATCTTTTTGAAAAGTGTAATACAAAAAAGCAAAACTTCCAATAATAATTAATACTAATAATGAATAAATAAGACCAAAACCTAAAAGTGTTCTAGCCTCACTCTTGGTTAAATCTATATCCAAGTTTTTTAAGACTAACAATTTTCTCTTTCCCTACAATTTTTCTTAGGTTTTTTATATAAGTTCTTAAAGAGTTATCACTATACTCTTCATCATAATCCCAAACAAAATCGTAGATTTTATCATGGGATAATAGCTCATTTTGATGTTGTAAAAATAGTTTTAAAAGTTTTAACTCTTTTAGATTTAATTTTATTTCTACATCATCTTTTTTTAATTCTCCAGAAATTAGATTAAATACTAATCCATCCCCAAAAGATATTATCTCTTCTTTAGTGTTTGAAAATTCTCTTTTTAAAATCGTTTGAACTCTAATTAAAAGCTCTTTTAACTCAAAAGGCTTTCTAATATAATCATCACAGCCACTTTGGAAACCCTCTTCTAGTGACTCCATAGAGTTAAGAGATGTTATAAAAATTGCGGGTGTAGTGTTTTTTTCTTTTCTAATCTCTTTTAAAACTTCAAATCCATTTTTATTTGGTACATTTACGTCTAGTAGCAATAAATCATAATTTTTTTCATAAATTGAAGATAAAGCATCTTCTCCATCGTATACATAATCTATAGCAAAACCCTGCTCTTCAAAATACTCAACAACAGTTTCACTAAGTGTTAAATCATCCTCTAATAGTAAAAGTTTTGTTTTCATTATTTTTCTAATTTCTTTTTATTTTTTTTATACATTTCTTGCTCTTTTGTATTCATCAAAGGAACTCTTGCATTTAATTCTTTTTTAAATTCATTTTTATTTTCACTCTTTACATAGCCCATAATTGCGATAAGCTCTTGAGTACTCATTTCACTATAATCAACTTTTGCCAGTAGTGAAGTAAAGATAAATATTACTGAAATTACTATTTTTTTCATTTTTTCACTTTTTCTAAAATTTGTACTATTATAGCATAGTAAATGTATAATAATTGTAAATCAATCTTATTAAAATTTAAAGAAAATTTCAAATTCTTTTCTGAAAAATCAAAATTGAGTCATTTCTGAGACATTTGTATAATATAATATTCCAATTTATAAAATACTAGGAATTAATTATGACGCAAGTTGGGAAACTATTTAATAAAATCCCCTATTTAGTTAGAGATAAACACAATAACCATAAAGATACTAATTATGTTGAAGAATTAGTAGAGCAACTAAAGAAAAACGAAATACAAAAAGAAGATATTATTAATATTTTTTCAAATAACAGAGATAACCCTCTTCACTTTCATATAGTAATTAAATCTCACCAAGTAAAAGATAATCTACAATTAAACTTTAAAGAAGAACTAATAGAGTTTACTTTTGAAGAGTACAAAGAATCTAGAACAAAAACTAACTATATTAATTCATTTATGTTTATTGAAACATTTAAACATTTAGATGAACCATTACTTGTAGTTGCATTTGATGAATTAATTGGATGTAATGGTAAAAATCTATTTATAGGTATTCAAAAAGAGAACTTAAAACTTTTTGATCCAAAAGACAAACAATACCAGTATAGAAAAATTCTATTAGAGAAAAAAAATATAATTCAAGATGTTGCAGACTCTTTTGGTATTGAAACAAATACTTTATTTGAAGAATTAAATCCAAACTTAATTAAAAATGTATGTAAAGATTTAAACCTAACATACAAAGTACTAGCATTTGAATTAGGGTATAAACCAGACACTATAAATAAAGCAGCATCTACTGGCAAAGTAAGTGAACAATTAAACAAAGCAATTGATCTATATTTGGAGAATTTAAAATTAAAAGAGGAGCTTAGAAACTTTAACCTTATTAAACAGACTTTACAAAATATATCAGTTTAACACTTATTAATCTTTTTTTAATTAAAATCTAAATAAAAAAAGAGAGAGAATGTTAAAAAACTTATTACTGCTTACAGCTACAACACTAATTTTAAGTGGATGTTTTGGAGAAGAAAAAGAAGCCCAATGGACTGCTTATATTTATCCTGACAAAGAAAATACAAAAAGAAGTGTAAAAAGTCCTATAACTTTCAAAACTTTAAAAGAGTGTAAAGAAGCTTCAATCGAACAAATAAATAACCAAAACCTTAAAAATTCTGCAATATTTAAATGTGGACTAAACTGTTCATGGCACGATGGAATGAAAATCGAAGTTTGTGAAAAAATGTACTCTTCTATAGAAAAATAATTAATTTTATTTTTCTATACACTACTGTTATTATCAATTATTTAAAAACCTTTTAAATTATCTTTTAAGCTACATATGTTATAAATACTTATTCATTTCACTTTTTTATCACATTTAATTGATAAAATACAATAAATAAAAACTTTTGAGGAACATATGAGAGAACTAAAATTTGTTAATGTTGGATACCATACTGACATATTAAATAATGAAATAAATGACTATCTAATTTCTAACACACCGAACTTATCAAAATTTAATAACGAAGAAGAGTTATTAAGTTTAATTGGTACAAAAAAGATCAATTTATTAATCACTAAATATAATTATGAGTCACTAAAAAAAATAAGACAAGTAAATGAAAATGTACAAGTCGTTGCCATTTTAGATGAATTAAAAAAAGAGTATATAAAAGAAAGTATTGAATTAGAACATATTAAATTTATAAATGACTACAAATCAAAAGAGGCTTTTTTAAGTGTAATTAAAGACTGTATAAAACAATTTGATTCTAATAGATCAAATATTATAAAACTAAAAAATGGTTTTGTTTATGATTTATATAATAAAACTTTACTAAAAAAAGGTGAAATAGTATCTCTATCAAATAAAGAAAAACTATTTTTAAATCTTCTAATTAAAAACCCTAACAAATCTTTAAGTTATGATGAAATTCAAGAAGCAGTTTGGGAAGATCCAATGAGTCAAGATGCATTAAGATCAGTTGTTAAGGAGCTTAGAAAAAAAGTATATAAAGAGCTAATAAAAAATGTCTCAGGAGTTGGTTATAGAGCTGATTTCTTATAATTTTTAAAATCTTTTTTTAATTTAATATCTTATTTACAAATTTTATAGTAAAAAGTAAGTAAAAAAATAAAAGAAGATTATGGAAAATAAAATTTCTCTAAAATACATATTCAAATTATTACTTCACAATAAAAAGACCCTTATTTGGGGTCAAATCATAACAATAATTGCAATACTTATAAGTGTTCCTATTCCTTTACTTTTGCCAATGTTAGTTGATGAAGTACTATTAAACAAGCCAGGTTTTTTTGTAAATAATATAAATGAGTTCTTTAGTTCGGGAAGTGCTTTTTACTATATAGCCATAGTAACATTCGTTGTAGTTTTTCTAAGAGTTTTATATTTTGCAATTGGCGTTGTTATTACAAAAATTTTCACTAAAATATCAAAATATGTTACCTATCAAATTAGATTAAATCTATTAAATCATTTAGAAAAAGTTAGCATGAATGAGTATGAAGGCCTTGGTTCAGGTTCAATTGCTGCAAATTTAATAACTGATGTTAACACTTTAGATAACTTTATTGTATCTGTTGCAAGTAAATTTGTTTCTTCTGTTTTAACACTGATTTTTGTAGCAATTGTGATAATAGCAATTGATCCAATTTTGGGTTTTATGATTCTATTTATTCAACCAATTATCATGATTTTATCAAAAAAAATCTCTAAAAAAACTGGTGTATTAAAAAAACAAGAAAACAATGCAATTGAAAGTTTTCAAAATAATATAAGTGAAACACTAGAACTATTTGGTCAAATAAAAGCAAGTAATAAAGAGCAATATTTTTTTAATGAATCAAAACAAAAAGCTAATATAATAAAAACAACATCAAATGAATACAATTATAAAAGTGTAGCTTATGAAAGATTTTCATTTACAATATTTCTTATAACTTTTGAAATCTTTAGAGCTACAGGACTTATTTTAGTGGCTTATAGTGATTTAACAATCGGTATGATGTTTGCAATGTTTGGGTATATTTGGTTTATTATGTCTCCTGTTCAAGATATTCTTACTATTCAGTATTCATGGGCTAGTGCAAATGCTGCAATTGAGAGAATCAATAAAATACTAGATCTAAAAAAAGAAAAAAACTCAACACAAGAAATACCAAATATAAATGATGAATTAACAATAAAAATTCAAAACTTAACTTTTGCATATAATAAAGATAAAAATATTATAGATGATATAAGTTTAGAAATTAAAGCAAAAGATAAAGTTGCTCTAATTGGCGCTAGTGGTAGCGGTAAAACCACTCTTGCACAATTGATTTCAGGTTTTTATGAAAAAAACGGTGGTGATATTATTTATAATAATACAAGTATTGATAAACTAAATAAACACTCAATTAGAAATAATATATTTTTAGTTTTACAAATGCCAATACTATTTAATAATACACTTAGATTTAACATAACAATGGGAAAACCTGATATTGGTGATGAAGAGATTTTTCAAGCACTAAAAGTAGCTCAATTAGAAGATGCTGTATTAAAAATGAGCGAAGGTTTAGATACAATTGTAGGTAAACATGGTATTAGATTAAGTGGTGGACAAAGACAAAGATTATCAATTGCAAGAATGATAATTAACAATCCAAAAGTTGTAATCTTCGATGAATCTACATCTGCCCTTGATGTTCATACTGAAGCAAAGCTATTTATTGATTTACAGGAGTTCTTAAAAGATAAAACAGTAATCACAATAGCACATCGTCTAAGTACTGTAAAAAATGCAAATACAATATATGTACTAAATGATGGTAAACTCGTACAAAGTGGAACCCATGAAGAGCTTGAAGATCAAGAGGGACACTATTTAGAGTTTGTAAAAAAACAATTAATTTAAAAAAAGGATTTTTAACTTGAGTAGTTCAAATTTAACAAGGTACTTCTTTTTTCTAGCAACATCAGTTGTTATTATTGCTGGATTAAAAGTTGCTAGTGAAATATTAGTTATACTATTTTTGGCAATATTTATTGCTTCAATTTTATCTTCACTTCTTAATTTTTTAAGAAAGAAAAAAATTCCTATGTTTTTTGCATATATCATATCTTTATCAATTTTGATAATAATAAGTTTACTTTTGGCATATGTAATAAATATATCACTAAAAGATTTTATAGAGAATCTACCAAATTATGAAACAAAAATAAATGACCTAATTGTAAATGGTATTGTATATATTGAACAAACTGGATATGAAGTAGATAGAGATAAAATAATACAAGCACTAAATTTTGGTTCTTTTGTAGGTTTTACTACTAATATAATTGGAAGTATTGGTACATTTTTATCAAAATTTGTATTAGTAATTATTGGGGTTGCATTTATACTTGCAGAAGCAAAATCAATTGAAACAAAACTAAAAATAATACTTCAAAGCAATGCCCAAAAACTTCAACATGTAAATCTATTTTCTAAAAATATTCAAAAATACTTTTTAGTTAAAACATTTACAAGTTTTTTAACAGGCTTTATTATTACAGTAAACCTTATGTACTTTAATGTTGATTACCCAATTTTATGGGGAGTTATTGCAGCACTTTTTAATTTTGTTCCAGTTGTTGGTTCAATAATAGCAGCAGTTCCTGCAATACTTCTATCACTAATGAATTCAGATATCAATACAACTGCATATGTAACTGTTCTTTATGTAGTTATAAATATCTCTATTAGTAATATATTAGAGCCTAAACTTATGGGGAAAGAGTTAGGATTATCACCTCTTGTAATATTTTTCTCATTAATTTTATGGGGTTGGATTTTAGGAATTGTTGGTATGTTCTTAGCAGTGCCAATTACAATGACTTTAAAAATAGCATTTGATTCAAATAGTGAAACAAAATGGATTGGAATTATGATGTCTAATTTAGCAAAAAGAAATGAGAGAAGAAAGAGTTAAAAACTCTTTTACTTCCCTTTGAATTGGGCATTATCAACTGAACTAACAACTGTTTCAGCTAATTTAGATGTATTATGTGCAATATCATTTGTTCCATTTGCAATATTTGCATTTATTTGTGTTTGTTTATCTAATGAATTAATAGCATCACTTATTTGACTAATACCTGTTCTTTGCTCTTTTGAAGCATTTTCAACTTCATCAATTAATGATAATGTACTACTGATATTTTCATTTAATTTATTATAACCTTCAATCATTTGCCCTGCAATACCCTTACCTAGGCTAGACTTCTCATTAGCATTTTCAACTAATGATTTAATCTCATTTGCAGCCTCTGCACTTCTTGAGGCTAAATTTCTAACTTCTTGAGCAACAACTGCAAAACCTTTTCCAGCTTCACCAGCAGTTGCTGCTTCAACTGCAGCGTTTAATGATAAGATATTTGTTTGGAATGCAATTTGATCAATTACTGTAATAGCTTCATTAATTGCTGTTACTTGAGTATTAATATCTTCCATAGATGTTACTGTTTGGTTCGCTAAGTTTTGACCATCATTTGCAGCTTTATTAAGTTCATTTGCATAGCTTGCCATTTTAGATATATTTTCTGTATTTGATGCTACATTACTAGAAATTTCATCAACAGCTGCTGCTGTTTCTTCTAATCTTGCTGCTGCATCATTTGATGCTGTATTTAATTTGTCAACATTTTCAAGAAGTTCTAAAGAGCCTTTTTGTAGTGTTTGACCATTGTTTTTATTCTCTTTTAACATTGAAGTAATTGCATCACCTAAGGCATTAATTCCTTCAATCATTTGTTTAGATTCACCATGAATATCATCTATTCTAATAGTATTCATAAAATTATAATCTGTGTACTCTTTTAAAGTTTGTAAAATACTATTTATAACTTTTTGTTGATTATCTAACATTCTATTGATAGTCTTAGCTAAGATATATACTTGAGAATTAGCAGGAGTTGAGTTAACTCTACAAGAGTAATAACCCTTCTCTACTTTATCAAGAGTAATCGTAGCTTCACCAACCGTTAATAAATCTTTTTCTAAATCTCCATTAATTCTATCAATGTTTTTATTTACAAGTTTTGCTAGATCTCCTAATTCACCTTTTGTATTAAGCTCAATATGATTGATTTCATTTATATCTTTATTCAAATAAGCCATAAACTGCTCAATACCTTTTGAAATTTTATTGATACCTCTATTTATACTTCCAATAAATAAATTTAGTAAATAAATAATCACAAATAATGAAACTAATAAAATAACTACTATTGTAGAAACAATACTTGTTTCTTTTGCTATCTCTTCATCAATTTCAGTCAAAATACTATTTGATAAATAATCATCAATTTCTTTTAAAACATTGATTTTTTTAGTAATAGAGTTAAACCATGTTGTTGCATCTACATTAAGATCAACTTCATTATTTGCACCATGTGCAAATAATAAATCTCTCATTTTTTGAACTTCTAATACTATTGGATTATCAAGTTTTTCTTTTACATGTGCTGCATATTCTGAGCCATATATATAAAAGTCATTTAAATATACTTCTTGCTGATTAACTAAAATCAAAAACTTTTGATACATACCTTTACCAAATGTTTCTTTAGCAAAAGTATTTGCACCAACTGCTCTTTCAATACCTGCTCTTTCTTTTGACATTAAGAAGTTGTAATATCCGGTTAAATTAGCAATTACATGCTCATCATATGCATTTTTCGATGTAATTGCAATAAATTCTAATAAGTTTTTATTAATATTTGTATAATATCCAATTGCTTTTGATGCTGGAATACTTAAATCATCAACTGAACTTCTAAGTGAATTTAATCTAGCAAATTCATTTAAAACATAATCCATTTTTTCATCTAAACCATAAATTAAAAGTGATTTATCAATAGAAACCAAATATGTTTTTAAATCTTCTAGTTTTGTGTTAGTTAAATTTCTTTGATTTTCTAATATATCTTTAAACTTTTCACCCTTACTTCCTAAGTAACCTGCACTCGCTCCTCTTTCTTTTTGTGTTTCATGCAACAATAGTGAAATTTTTGCATCAACTAAAATTAACTCTTTTACATTTTCAAGAGCTGATTTTTTATTGTATAAATATGATGAATATAAAATACCCAAAATTAATAATGCACCCAAAGGTATAAAACTTAAAAGCTTAATTTTGTTTTTGATTGATAATCTTTTTAAATATAACATTTTAATTCCTTTACTTCATAGTTTTATATAAAGCATCGTATTTTATTACTTCTTCTCTTGAAGCCATTCTTCTACAAGAAATATAACCTTTACTACCATCACAAGAAATAAAAGGAAATACCGTTGCAAAAACCCAATAAAACTTATCGTTTTTCGTTCTATTTTTAACAAAACCTTTCCATGGCTTACCACTTTGAACCGTATCCCATAGGTCTTTAAATGCAGCTGCTGGCATATCTGGATGTCTTACTAAACTATGTGGTTTGCCTACCAATTCATCAAGTTTATACTCTGCATATTCACAAAATTCATCATTGGCATATTGAATAATTCCCTTTTCATCAGTTTCTGATAAAAGAAAAGAGTTTTTGTCTAAAATTAACTCTTGTTGTGATTCCATAACCTCTCCTTTATATGTTTTATTAAGTATCAATACTAATAATATTTTAGTGTGTTATACTATAGCATATCTTTATATTTAATAATTATATTATAAAAATGTCTCAGAAATGACTCAATAATCATAAAATCACAAAATTTTGAGGAATAATGTTGATAAAATTCTCATATAACTAAAATATAATAATATAAAGTATAAAATAAATAATAAAAAGTATAAATGGAAAAATTAAATAATATTAAGATATATTTTGGATATTTAAAAAAAAGAGTTAAATTGGTAAACCCATAAGCCGCGTTCTGTTTTTAAGACAATAATTTATCTAGTTAGCAAATTACTTAGCTAATCTTGCAAAGACCAAAAATGTGAAGTTCTATACCAGGTCTTCTTGCTGCGAGTTGGGTTTACAAAGCACTTAAGATTACTCAAAAGTCTGGGGAGCTCTTACCTCTCCGTTTCACCATCACCAATAAATTGGCTGTCTACTTTCTGTTGCACTATCCCTTAGGTTGCCCTAGCCATCCTTTAGATGGAACTCTACTTCACTGCAGCCCGGACTTTCCTCTTGAATTAACAAGCTATTGTCAGGTTTACCAAGGCAGAATTTTAGCGAAAGTTTATTTATTTTCGGATTATGTCATAATAATCAGGCGCAGTAAATTTAAATAATTGCTCATTAATATCACTATTTTCGACTGTATTGTTAAAACTTATTACAACATTATTGTCTAGCTTATCTTTATAAGAAATAGTATTTATTTTACTTTTTTTAAATTCTATTAAATAATCTATATCATCTATTTTTGAAACATAAGATGTTTCATTTATTTTTTTTGAATTATTTAAAAGTTTAATTACATTAATTTCATTTTGTAACTGAGTGAAAATTGCTTGTTCTAATTCTGGTTCATCTACAATTGCATAATCTTTTAAAATATAAACATTTTTTATTATTGGAGTTTTATATTTCCATAATATTTTTCCATCATCTTTGATATAAACTTCACCTTCATAGTTAATTTTATTTCCATTTGTTGATTTAATTGTTTGTGAGAAATTTGCTTTAAAGCTTTTTAAATCTTTTATGTTTTCTACGGCATTTACAGCACTTATTGATAGAATAAATACAAACACTAATTTATAAAACATTCTTTAACCTTTTTTTTTATATAATCTAACGATTATAACGAAAAGGAAATTATTTTATGTTAAATGTTTTTTCAAAGATTTTTGGTACGAAAAATGATAGAGAAGTAAAAAAATATATAAAAAGAGCTCAAGCAATCAATTTGCTTGAGAGTAAGTATGAGAATTTATCAGATGAAGAACTACAAAATGAGTTTAATAAATTAAAACAACTTGTACAAAATGAAGAAAAATCATTAGATGAAGTTTTAGATGAGTCATTTGCAATCACAAGAGAAGCTAGTAAAAGAGCTTTAAATATGAGACCATATGATGTTCAATTAGTTGGTGCGATGGTTTTACATGAAGGAAGAATTGCTGAAATGAAAACAGGTGAAGGTAAAACTTTAGTTGGATCATTAGCAGTTTCGTTAAATGCCTTATCAGGAAAAGGTGTTCATGTAGTTACAGTAAATGACTACTTAGCTTCAAGGGATGCAGAAGAATTAAAACCTCTATATAATTTCTTAGGATACAGTGTGGGTGCTATTGTTGGAAATTTAAAAGATGATGAGCAAAGAAGAGCTCAATATGCATCTGATATAACATATGGAACAAACAATGAGTTTGGGTTTGATTATCTAAGAGATAATATGAACTATGATATTGAAGAAAAAGTTCAAAGAGATCATAGTTTTGTTATCGTTGATGAAGTTGACTCGATTTTAATTGATGAAGCTAGAACTCCACTTATTATTTCAGGACCAACAAACCACAAAAATTCAAATTATGTAGCAGCACATCAAATTGCTGTTCAACTTGAAAAAGGTGAATTAATTGAACCTAAAAAAGCAGATCAAAAGCCAACTACTACTGGTGATTATTATGTTGATGAAAAAAACAAATCTGTAGTTTTAACTGAACAAGGCCATGAAAATGCAGAAAAATTATTTGGTGTAGATAATCTATACTCAATAGAAAATGCAATGCTTTCTCACTCTCTTGATCAAGCACTAAAAGCAAATAATGTTTTTGAAAAAGATGTTGATTATGTAGTAAAAGACAATGAGATCATCATTGTTGATGAATTTACAGGAAGATTAAGTGAAGGAAGAAGATTTAGTGAAGGTTTACACCAAGCATTAGAAGCAAAAGAAGGTGTTGCAATCCAAGATGAATCACAAACATTAGCAGATATTACTTTCCAAAACTATTTTAGAATGTATGACAAACTTGCAGGTATGACTGGTACTGCTCAAACTGAAGCAACTGAGTTTGCAGAAATTTATAACTTAGATGTTGTATCTATACCAACAAATGTTCCTGTAAGAAGAGATGATAAAAATGACTTGATTTTCAAAAGTGAAAGAGAAAAGTTCAATGCAGTTTGTGACAAAATCAAAGAGTTACATGAAAAAGGACAACCAGTTCTTGTTGGTACTGCATCAATTGAAAAATCTGAAGCTTTACATAAAATATTAAGTGAAAAGAAAATACCTCACACAGTTTTAAATGCAAAACAACATGAAAAAGAAGGTAAAATTATTCAAGATGCTGGTCAAAAAGGTGCAGTAACAATTGCTACAAATATGGCTGGACGTGGTGTTGATATTAAATTAACACAAGAAATTTTAGATCTTGGTGGTTTAGCAATTATAGGAACTGAAAGACATGAATCAAGAAGAATTGATAATCAGTTAAGAGGACGTGCCGGAAGACAAGGTGATGTTGGTGTATCTCAATTTTATTTATCTTTAGAAGATAACCTGCTTAGAATTTTTGGTAGTGATAAAATCAAAGGCATAATGGAAAGACTTGGTATTGAAGAAGGTGAGCATATTGAATCAAAAATGGTTACAAGAGCCGTTGAAAATGCACAGAAAAAAGTTGAAACAATGCATTTTGAATCAAGAAAACACTTACTTGAATATGATGATGTTGCAAATGAACAAAGAAAAGTTGTATACAACTTTAGAAATAACCTTTTAAAACCTGATTATGCAATTGATGAAAAACTTGATGAAAATAGAGCTGATTATGTTGCAAATCTTTTAGCAAATGCAGAGATAATTGAAGGTATGCCAAGTGAAGATTTCAACTATGAATTTGTTAAATTAAAACTACAAGAAGAGTTACACTTAGTTGTAACACAAGAAGATATCCAAAGTGAATCTTATGAAGAATTAGAAGAAAAACTGATCAACATAATAAAAGAAGTGTATGTACAGAAAATGTCTGTTGCTGCAAGTGAGCAAAAAAGTGAAATTGAAAGAATTTTATACTTACAAATTTTAGATAAAGCATGGAGAGATCACTTATATGCAATGGATACATTAAAAGCAGGTATTGGACTTAGAGGTTATAACCAAAAAGATCCATTAGTTGAGTATAAAAAAGAGTCTTATAATATGTTTATTGAGTTTATCAATAACATTAAACATGAGATTATCAAAGTACTATTTACTATTCAACTTCAAAGTCAAGAGGATGCAAAAAAAGAGCAAGAAGCATTAGAAAAGATGAAAGAAGAGATGGAAAGCTCAACTGAAAATGTAACTACAAATGTAGCTCAAGCAGAAGTTGCTTCTAGTGATAAAAAAATTGCTAGAAATGATCCTTGTCCTTGTGGAAGTGGAAAAAAATTCAAACAATGTTGTGGAAAAAGTGGACCTAAAAGAGGTTTAGCATCAGGAAACTAATTTGAATAAAAAGTTAGTAAACTTCATTGTAAAAAAATATCTTAAGTTTGATAAAAAGAACCCTTTTATCTCTATTAGTGCTATCTTAGCATTTTTAGGGGTAAGTATTGGTGTTATGGTTCTTATTTTATCAATGGCAATTATGAATGGTACTGCAAAAGAGTTTGAGAAGAAACTTTTTACTATGAACTACCCTTTAACTATTTATCCAAAATTTAAAGACTCATTAAATGAAGAGCTTTTGGCAAAACTTCAAAATGAATATAAAGATTTAAAGTTTTCACCTTTTATTTCATCACAAGCGATTGTACAAAGTGGTGATGCCATGAGTGGAGGAATGATTTTTGGTGTAATTCCTCAAAAAGAAGCTCAAATAAATTCTATATATGCAAAAGCAATAGAAAATCAAACTCTAAATAAATATGACATGATTACAGGGGTAGGAATCTCTGATAAACTATATTTAAATAGTGGTGTTAAAGCAACTTTATATTTTACAGAATTAAACCCTACTGGTTTTTCTATGATGCCTAAGATGAAAAGATTTACATATAAAAACTCTTTTACTTCTGGATTAAATGCTTATGATAAAGCATATATGTATACTTCAATTGAAGCTTTACAAACTTTACTTAAAAAACCTAAGGGAACTTATGATGGAATTCATGTTTTCTCAAATGATGCATTTAGTGATATTGAAAAAGTAAGAGCTACATTAAAAGATGATGGAGCTGGAGTTGTTGGTTGGTGGCAACAAAATGGAAACTTCTTTGCAGCTATGAAAATGGAAAAAACTGCCTTATTTATAGTTTTAATGCTAATTATTTTAGTAGCATCACTTAACATCATTTCATCACTTTTAATGACTGTTATGAGTAGAAGAAAAGAAATCGCCCTACTTTTATCTATGGGTGCAACAACAAAAGAGATTAAAACAATATTCTTACGAGTTGGAACTATTATTGGTTTTTCTGGTATTTTAACAGGTATTGCATTAGGATTTTTTGGATATTGGCTTTTAGATACATTTGATATTGTTTCTTTACCAGCTGATGTTTATGGTACTGCTAAACTTCCACTTGACTTAGCAATGAGTGATTTTATTTCAATTGTAGTTGGAGCAGTAGTAATTGTAATCTTATCGTCATACTATCCAGCTAAGAAAGCTACAAAAATTGATGTTATTGATGTATTAAGAAATGAATAAATAAGCCCTATTCTTTAGGCTTATTTATTGGCTTTGTATTCTCTTCTTTTCCTTTTAAAAACTCTAATAATCTTGCAGGACTTTGTAATACTCTTTTAGCGATATTTAAAGGTACGCTAAATGTATCTTTAGTTAAGTTTGTAGTAATTTTAGGGTTATTTAATGCTCCAAAAACATCAACTTCTGTTTCCACTCTATTATCATCACCCAAAACAACATAATTTAAAATAGGAATAGACCCAACAATATTAGAGTAATCTTTTAAGAAAATTAGTTTTATCTTTGAATCTAAAGACATATCTTTTAAATTTATATCTCCTGAACCATCAAAATCAATACCGTTTCCTACTGTTACTAGTTTTTTTATTTTTAGACTTTCTTTACTTTTACTATAGTTAAAATTTATATTTCCATTTGTGATTTTATAACCATTTAAATCAAAGCCACCATTTGTAGCCATTCCAACAACAGATGGAATAGCTAAAAATGGGTTTATTAATGCAGGACTTGTGTGAATAAATAGTAAAAGGTTGTTTAAAATAGCTAAATCTTCAACCTTACTGTTTTCAATAATTATTTTTCCTTCAAGATTATCTATTGTTCCTTTAGCTAAGAACATAAACTTACCACCATCTAGAATCTTTTTATTAAAAATTGCATTGATAAATTCACTTTTAATATCACTTGCAAAAATATCAATAACTTTATCTTTTGATTCTTTAAATGTAATGTCACTATCTTTATAATTTAGGTGTAAAAATTTTGTATTTTCTCTTAATCTTATCTCTAAAGCATCAGATAAAAACTTATATTTATCATTCATAATAATTGTTGAATTTTTAGCTGTTAAGTTAAAATCTTTTTTACTATCTTCATCGCTACTATCTTCACTATTGTATAATATATCATAGCCATTTAAATCAATAGAAATATCATCATTTTGTATAATCAAATTAATATCATTATTGTATGTATAAAGTTCTGTTTTCTTTTTCGTATAGTTTCCTTTTACATCTAAAGAACTTACTTTCTTTGCATTTTTTTGTAAAGGGATATCAAGATCTATAACTGTCGCATCAAAGTAGATTATATTTGGATTGATTTTTGCTTTTGCCTTATATAAATTATACGTATCATCTGGCAGTATTAATTTTGAGTTATTTAAACTAACATCTATTTTTGGGAAGACTTGATTATTTGATGAAGATTGGTCTTTTAAATTTATGTCAATATCTTTTAAGGATATATTCATAGTTTTGTCGTTTTGTTTTTCTAATTTTATTAAACCATCTGTTGAATTAATTAAAAAACCACTATTTTTTATAGTACCGTTTAAACTTAAACTTGTAATATTTTTAGAGTTTTTTGATATTGGATAGTTTAAACCAGAAACATTACCTTTAAAAGATATATTGTTTTCATCTTTTATATTTAACTTTAAATTTCCTGCTTTTAAAGAATTATCTTTTAACAGCTTTGAATACGGATATAAAATAGATAAATCTTTTATATCTACATAAATTAAATCATTTATTAAAACATTTGTTTTTAATTTATCTAAATCTATTTCTACTTTTTCATTAAAATCAAAAGATATTGGTGTTCTAAATTTTTTTACATTTACAATTTCATCTTCATTTGCTATGAAAAAAGAGTTTATATAAGTATTACCTTTTGCTTTTAATGTTTTCACATCTAAGCTCATATCAACAACTGCATCAATCATTTTTTTATGTTTGAAACTTGCTTTTTTAATATTTACTATAGACCCATCAAGCTGTACCTTTGCACTTTTTGAGAAAAATTCAAATTTATTTATTAATACATTGGCATTTTTAACATCAAAAGAACCTTTTGTAGTCATTTTTTTTGAACTTAAATATGGAAAAATTAATTTTAAATTAGCATTTGTAGTTCCAGATTTTTGAACTAAAGGAATATTTATATTATAAGCTTTTAATATTTGATGAACATCATTATTTAATCTAGCTTTTGCTTTTATATTAATTTCGACTTCACCATTTTTTTCACTTGTTAAATTACGAATAACAACATTACTTCCAGTCATTGGAATGTTTTTATATTTTGGTTCATTTAAAGTAAATGTTAAAGTATCTTTGTCATAATTTAAATCTATACTTTTTGTATCAATTGCATTAACATTTTTATGAAATTTTATTTTTGCATTGTCAATAGTAGCATTACCCTTTAAACTATCAAATAAAATCTTATTGTTTTTAATATCAAAGCTTCCGTAAAACTCTTTTAATTTTATATCACCTTGAACATTATCATACATCCATGATTCAGCAATATTATCTAATCTGAAATATTGTTTTAAAAACTTTAAACTCTTAAAAGCTTGAGAATCTAAATAAAAATTCATTAAATCTTTTGTAGCATCTACTTTAATATTACCTGCTAAATCATCTTTTTTATAAGATCCATAATAGTTTACTTTTTCATTAAAGTAATCAATTTTTACTTTTCCTAAAAGAAGTAAATTTATATCTTTTAAGTATAAAGAATATAGATCTAAAACAACTTGGTTTGATGAAATATCAATTTTAGAAGATATATTTATAAGTTTATTATCTAAATAAACATTGTGCTCATTTAATTGTAATGTAAAAGCATTTCCATCTATAACTAAACGCTCAACATTGATTCTTTCGAAGATTTTTAATATTTTTGGTAAAAGTTCAATATCTTTTTTTATATCCTCAAAGGAGCTAACAGCTTGTGACTTTTTTGATTTATAAGTTATTTTTTCAACATCTACAATAAGCTTTTTATCCAATTTTATATAAAATTGCGAAACTGAAAAATTACCCAAAGAGAAAGAGTCTATTTTTATGCCTGAAAACAGTAGTGAAATTGAAGATATTAAGATTAAAAAAAGTAAAACTAATAAAAGTTTAGTAGTCTTTAGCATTACGGAGTTTATCCTTGTTTGTAGTATTGTTATACTATTTTATATTACTATGCCAGTAAACTCTACAAAAGTTTTATTTATTCCTAAAGGCACTACAAATGATACCATATCTTACCTAAACAAAAATGGTTATGATATGAATATTATTGATAATGTAGTTTTAAGATTTTTAGGTTACATTCAAAGTGGTTGGATCAACATTGAAGACAATGAACTTACAAAAATGGATTTTTTGTATAAGCTTACAACATCTAAAGCTGCATTAAAAACTATCACTTTAATTCCAGGTGAAACTTCCTATGTATTTTTAAAACAATTAGCAAAAGAATTTAATTTATCAGAAGAAAAACTAAAAGTAATCTATGATAAATATGCATATAAAGCTGATGGAAATATATTAGCAGACACATACTCATTACCATATGGAATGAAAGAAGATCATTTAATTTTCTATTTATTATCACAATCAAATAAAAGATATGAAAAGTTTTCCAAAAAGATTTTCGGATACTATGATAAGAAAAAATGGTACTATTATTTAAGTTTAGCATCTGTAATACAAAAAGAAGCTGCAAATGAAGATGAAATGCCAATTGTTTCAAGTGTTATTCACAATAGATTAAGACGTGGAATGAAACTTCAAATGGATGGAACGTTAAACTATGGAAAGTATTCGCACCAAAAAGTAACAGCAAAAAGAATTGATGAGGATAAAACTTCTTATAATACTTACAAATATACAGGTCTTCCAAAAAATCCTGTTTGTGCTGTAAGTTTAAATGCCATTAAAGCAGCAATCTTCCCTGTAAAAAGTAAATACCTATACTTTGTGAGAGATAATAGAACTGGACTTCATAAGTTTTCTACAAACTATAACAGTCACGTAAATAGTATAAATGCAAATAGAGGTGTTCCAAAAAGTTATACAAAACAAAAAAAAGTTGAAACTTCTATTGATAAAGAAGCAAAAAAAATCATGAAAACCGATGTAAGCGAGCAAAAGCCAACATCAATTAAAAGTCTTTTCAAAAATATCAACTAATTTATTGTGAAATTTTGAAACAACAAAATTTCACAATAAAAAAACCTATGCACTTTCATTAAGCTTAAAATCAAATATGGCTATTATATCCTATCTTTAAAATCAAAACTTAGGAAATTACATGTCAAAAATCATTTACACAAAAGTTGATGAAGCACCAGCTTTAGCAACATACTCATTTTTACCAATTATTCAAGCTTTTACTAGAAGCTCTGGAATTGAAATGGTACAAAAAGACATCTCTTTAGCTGGAAGAATACTTGCAAACTTCCCAGAGAACTTAACTGAAGACCAAAAAATTGGTGATGCATTAGCTGAACTTGGAGAAATGACTCAAGACCCAAATGCTAACATTGTTAAATTACCTAATATTTCTGCTTCTATCCCACAATTAAAAGCAGCAATTGCAGAATTACAATCAAAAGGTTACAACGTACCTAACTATGATGAGTCTGAAGAAATTTCTGCAAGATATGCAAAAATCTTAGGGTCAGCAGTAAATCCTGTATTAAGAGAAGGTAACTCAGATAGAAGAGCACCAGGGGCTGTTAAAAACTACGCTAAAAACAACCCTCATAGAATGGGTACATGGTCAAAAGATTCTAAAACTGATGTTGCACATATGACTGAAAATGATTTCTATGGTGCAGAACTTTCTACTACTTTAGAAAAAGAAGATAACTTCAAAATTGCTTTTGTAAATAAAGCAGGAGAAGAAAAAGTATTAAAAGCTTCATTACCATTAGAAGCTGGAGAAATTGTTGATGCTACTTGTATGAGTGCAAAATCTTTACAAGAGTTCTACCAAGATGCAATCAATGAAGCTAAACAAAGAGATGTATTATTATCATTACACCTAAAAGCTACTATGATGAAAGTTTCTGACCCAATTATGTTTGGATTTGCTGTTAAAGTATATTTCAAAGACTTAATTGCTAAACATGGTGAATTATTTGACTCACTTGGAGTTAACTTCAATAATGGTTTAGGTGACTTATACTCTAAATTAGATCAAGTAGATGTTTCTAAAAAAGCTGAAATTTTAGCTGATATTGATGCAGTTTATGCTGCACAACCAAGACTTGCAATGGTTAATTCAGCTAAAGGAATTACAAACTTACATGTACCATCTGATGTTATTATTGATGCATCTATGCCTGCTATGATTAGAGGTGGTGGTAAAATGTGGAATACAGAAGATAAAGAAGAAGATACTTTAGCAATGATTCCAGATAGATGTTATGCACAATCATTCCAAGCTGTAATTGAAGATTGTAAAGAAAATGGTGCATTAGATCCAGTTACTATGGGAACAGTTCCAAATGTTGGATTAATGGCTAAAAAAGCTGAAGAGTATGGTTCACATGACAAAACTTTCCAAGCTAGTGAAGATGGACAATTTGTTATTACAAATTCTGTAGGAGAGACTGTATTTACATTTGATGCACAAGAAGGTGATATCTTCAGAATGTGTCAAGCAAAAGATGCTCCAATTCAAGATTGGATTAAATTAGCAGTTACTAGAGCTAGATTATCAAATACTCCAGCAATCTTCTGGTTAGATGAAAACAGAGCTCATGATGCACAAATGATTAAAAAAGTTAATAAATACTTACCAGAGCATGACACTACAGGTTTAGATATTTCAATTATGGCTCCTGTTGATGCAACTAAAAAATCTTTAGAGAGAATGAGAAAAGGTGAAGATACTATTTCTGTAACTGGTAACGTTCTTAGAGATTATAACACTGACTTATTCCCAATTTTAGAGCTTGGAACAAGTGCAAAAATGTTATCAATCGTTCCATTAATGAAAGGTGGAGGATTATTTGAAACTGGTGCTGGTGGATCTGCTCCTAAGCACGTTCAACAATTAGTTGAAGAAGATTACTTAAGATGGGATTCTTTAGGTGAATTTATGGCATTAGCTGCTTCATTTGAACACTTAGGAAATACTCAAGATAATGCAAAAGCTAAAATTTTAGCTGATACATTAGATAAAGCTACTGGTACATTCTTAGAAAATGACAAATCACCATCTAGAAAATTAGGTTCAATTGATAATAGAGGAAGTCATTTCTACTTAGCAATGTACTGGGCTCAAGAATTAGCTGCACAAGATACTGATGCAGAACTTAAAGCTGAATTTACACCAATTGCTAAAGCAATGACTGAAAACGAAGATAAAATCGTTTCTGAATTAGTTGCTGATCATGGTAAACCTGCTGATATCGGTGGTTACTACTTAACTGATGATGCTAAAGCATCTGCAGTAATGAGACCATCTGCAACATTAAACTCAATTATTGGATAATTAATCCCTCTAATTATTAAAAGGTAAAGCTTTAGCTTTACCTTTTTTTATGCCTAAAATTCTCAACACTTCTTACACAAAAAAACTGTATAATAAAAATAAAAGGTCAAATCATGAAACAAACATTTGAAGTATTAAATGTAAAATGTGGAGGATGTGCAAATACTTTAACATCATCACTAAAAGAAGAGTTTGGCAATGTTGAAGTGGATTTAGAAGTAAATCCTAGAAAAATCACACTTGATATAAATGATGAAAAAATAGAAGATTTAAAAACAAAACTTAGAAGTTTGGGATATCCTTTAACAACAGATGAATTAAGTGGTATTCAAAAAGCCACAACAACAGCTAAGAGTTTTGTTTCTTGCGCAATAGGAAAAATGAACTCTTAATTGAGTTCATTTATATTTTAGATAAAAAAGTATCTAAATCTTTTTTTATCTCTTCTTTTGTTATACCATCTTGAAGAGCATTTAATTTAACTTTACCAGTAAATAGTTTATTAATCTGTTTATTTTCATCAATTTCATAAACAATATAACTATTTTGAGTATTGTCTTCAATATTTAAAATCGTAGAGATAAGACCCTTACTATCATTAATTAAAGGTAGTTTTGACTCTTGATATAACTCTGTTAGTTTTCCATCAACAGCAAGCTTTTTTATTAACCATGGAGTATTTGATATATTTGCAGCTAAAACAATATCTTTATCTGTATATTTATATAAATCTTTAAATACAGCTAGACAATCATGATTTAAAACAACTAAATATTGTTTTTTGCCATTGAATATATCCTGAAATTTTGTATATTCACCTTTTGAAACTACATCAAAAAATCTTGGAAAAGAATCAAGTGTAGTTTTACCAGAATAAACAGTCTTAGTTTTATTTGGATTTGAAGGAGCAGTTAGATAAACAAGTAATCCAAACCCTAAAACTCCTAAAAAAACAATCTTTAATATATTTTTCATTTAAACTCCAAATTAATTATCACTGTTTTTAATCCTTTTTGCCCATCTTTTAAAAAGTCTATAACTTGTGATTTCTTCTTTTAGTTTTTTATTATTATATATACTTTCAACTAAATTATAAGCAAGGTATGGAGATAAAACATACCCTCTTCCACCTACACCATTTAATATAAATAAATTATCTATCATTTTTAACTTGTCATCTTTAATAAAAGAACCATTAATCAAATGTGGAAAATTATCAAAAGAGCTTTTAGAATCAACAAGTTTTCCAACTACAGGAAAATAATCATTGCTTGAAGCCCTTGCACCAATTTTTATATCAACAATTTCAACATTTTTTAATGGCTTTATATCATTTGCTAACTCTAATAGTTTTTCGCAATCTTCTTTCATAATTGATTGGGTATTACTATCATGGTCTATTTTATTAATATTTTTAAGTTTTAAGTTATAACTACTATTTGACATATCTTTATCAAATCTATTGTGGGTAGCTCCAATTGAAATGAGACTTTTATTCTCATTAGCTAGAGGTTTTGATACAGAAATTGAACAAGCTTTGTGATAATTTACATTTATTGTATTACTTGTTTTAACATCAATTTTTTGACCCCATACAGCTCTAATTTTTACATACTTTTCATTAATCAATGAAACATCAGCACCTGTACATAAAAAAAGATTTTTAGCTTTTAATTCATTATTAATAATCCAAAATTCATCTATTTTTTCAATACTAGTTACTTCATAATTTAGAAGCTTTTGAATATTGTTAGTTAATTTTTTACAAATGTTATAAGAGTTAACAACACTGCCTATTTCAAAAAAATATCCATCTTCAAACTCTTTATAATCAAAATCCATATAAGGTTTGTATGAATCAAATTTTTCTTTATCTTTTTGATCTTTTGGAATTCTGCATGTGCCACAACTTGTAATATCTTCACTAAAGTTTGTTCTATAAAAATCAACTGAAAACTTTAATGAGCTTGTTATTAAGTCTTTGAAGTTATTAGGCTTTCCAAGTAGTGGAGATAAAAAAGCTCCAGCAGCACCACTTGCACCAAATGCTACATCTTCATTTTTATCAATTAAAATTACATCATCGCTATATTTACTTATAAAATAAGCTAAACAGCTACCGGCAATTCCTGCACCAATAATTATATTCTCATACTGTTTCTTAGACATTTTTACCTATTTCATCTAGTAATTGATAGTTTGGTCTCCAATAACCTCTTCCACCTTTTAAACTAATACACTTATAATCTGGGAACTTCTTTTTATAATAGTTTAGTCTCTCTTTAGTACTCTTACCTGTATCACAGTAAAAAACAAAAACTGAATCTTTTGGATAGTTTATCATTTCAAAAGGATTGTATGTAATTGTCTCAATATTATCAAGTGGCTTTAAAATTGTGTCTATTAAAACAACCTTTATACCTTGCTTTTCTAACTCTTTTACGTATTTAAATAATTCAGGTTGAGTCCACTCATCTTTTTCAAACATGTTAATCCTATTTCTTGTTAAAGTATTATACTAAATGCTAGATAAATTCCTAACCTTGATTGACTTTGACTCAAGGTTATGATATAATTTTAAAAATTTAAATTATGAAATTATTATTAATTAGGAAAAAATATGGCAAAAAGTTTATATGAAACACTTGAAATTTCAGATACTGCATCAGCAGATGAAATTAAAAAAGCGTATAGAAAACTAGCAAGAAAATATCATCCAGATGTAAATAAAGAAGCTAGTGCAGAAGAAAAATTTAAAGAGATCAACGGTGCATACGAAGTTTTAAGTGACCCAGAAAAAAAACAACAATATGATCAATATGGTGATTCAATGTTTGGAGGTCAAAACTTCCATGACTTTGCAAGAGGTCAAGGTCAAGGTGTTGATTTAGATGAAATATTAAGACAAATGTTTGGTCAAGGCGGAGGTGGCTTTGGCGGAGGCGGTTTTAATCAAGGTGGCTTTGGTGGTTTTAATGAACCAGATTTAGATATGAGTGCACAAATCACTATACCATTTACAACAGCAGTTGTAGGTGGTAAACAACACATAAGTTTAAACAATGAGTCTTTTGATATCAAGATTCCAGAGGGAATTAGAGATGGACAAAAAATTAGAGCAAAAGGGAAAGGAAAATCTTATCAAGGACAAAGAGGTGATTTAATTATCAAAATAAATGTTTCATCAAGTCCTGATTATGAGTTAGACGATGATACATTAATTAAAGCATTTGATGTTCCATTAAAAACAGCACTATTTGGTGGTAAAGTACAAATAAGTACAATTCATAAAGATATAACACTAAAAGTTCCCCAAAATACTAAACAAAATCAAAGATTTAGAGTTAAAGAGCTTGGAATACTAAATAGAAAAGCAGGAGTTAAGGGTGATTTATATTTAAAAGCAAATATTGTATTACCTAAAGTTGAAGATTTAGATGAAGATTTTGTAAAAATTCTTGAAGAGAAACTACCTGAAAACTAGAAAGGTTTATCATGGATAAAAATAGCTATAAAGAGCCTGTATATCTAATTTCAGCAGTTGCAGAGATACTAAATATACATCCTCAAACTTTAAGACAATATGAAAGAGAGGGTTTAATAAAACCCTCAAGAACAAATGGAAAAATAAGGCTATATTCACAAAAAGATATTGACCATATAAAATATGTTTTAACATTAACTAGAGACTTAGGAGTAAATCTTGCTGGAGTTGATATTATTTTAAAATTAAATTCTAGAATAAATGAATTAGAAACTCATGTAGAACTATATAAAACAAAAATACAAAAAATCAATAATATGTCAGTAGTTCCTGATACAAAAGCTTTAGTAGTAAAAAAGACCTCTTTTGATATGGTTATAGTAGAAAGTAAGAAAAAAGAGAATTAATCTCTTTATTCTTGAATTATTTGAGGTTGAGAATGTTGTTGAGTGGGAACAACATGATATTGAACAACATAATCTCTCATTAAAGGTGGTACATCTAAATGATTTTCATTATCAGACTTTACTGAAGTTTTTTCTTCGCTTTCTTCACCTTCATCTTCAAACTCTTCGTTTTTAGTTTCAAAACCTGTTGCAACAATTGTAATTTTTACTTCATCTTTTTCTAAAGTGCTATCTGAAGTTGTACCAAAGATAATCTCAGCATTAGAATCCATTCTATCATTAATAGAACCCATAACACTGTTAATAGCAAATAGTGAAACTTGTGGATGAATATTAAAGTGAATTAAAATACCTTTTGCACCATTTAATGACACTTTATCAAGTAATGGAGAATCAATAGCATCTTCTAAAGCTCTTTGAGCGGCTTCTTCACCTTTTGCTCTACCAATACCCATTAATGCCATACCTCTGTGCTGCATAATAGTTTTTACATCAGCAAAGTCAGTATTAATATCAGAATTACCTGGATTTAAAATAACTTCTGACATACCATTAACAGCTTGATATAGAATATTATCAATGATTTTAAAGGCGTCTTTCATACCAACATTTTCATCAATAATTTCTAATAATCTATCATTTGGAACAACAATAATTGAATCACTAACTTTTTTTAATTCTTCTAATCCTAAGTTTGCTAATCCAGCTCTTTTTTTACCTTCCCAAGTAAATGGTTTAGTAACAACTGAAACAGTAAGTGCGCCGATCTCTTTTGCTGCTTTTGCAATAATAGCAGCAGCCCCAGTTCCAGTTCCTCCACCAAGTCCAGCAGCAATAAATACAATATCAGCACCTTTTAAAATACCTTTGATTTCTTCAAAAGACTCAACTGCAGAATCTCTACCAATTTCTGGCTTCATTCCTGCACCTAAACCTTTAGTAAGTTTAACTCCAAGTTGAATCTTTTTTGGTGCTTTTGAAATATTTAGAACTTGTAAATCTGTATTTGCAGCAATTAAATCAATTTTATGAGAACCTTCATTAATCATGTGGTTAATCATATTACAACCACCACCACCTACTCCAATTACAGAGATTTTAGCTACATTATCAGATAAAACCTTATTTGGCATATCAACTTTTATATCATCTACATTAAATAAATCATCCATTAAAACCACTCCGATACTTTATTCCAGAATCTTGAAACGCCTTTTTTCTTCTCTTTATTTAAAGGAGTTAATACTGTTGAATTGTCTTTTATTTCAAAATCTTCTTTTTGAGAAGGTGAAGATTGTTTTGCTTGTGCTTGTCCTGATTGTTGATTATTTAAATTAGAAGTCTCAACTCTTTGCTCTTTATAAACTTCTTTTTTGATAGGTTTAACAAGCTTTTTACTTGAATCTAATTGATAGCTTCTATTTGTACCTAAAGAATAAAGTAATAATCCCATAATAGTTGATAAGCTAGGCTCATCAAAATTAATAAACCCATTTTTTATATTTCTAGGCATTGAAAGACTAATAGGTATACCATCAAAAACTTTTTCTGCAAGTTTTTTTATACCATCAAGATTACTTAATCCTCCTGTTATTACAATACCAGAACCAATATTATCTAAAATACCACTTTTCTTTAGTTGGTTTTTAACTAATACTAAATCCTCTTCAACTCTTGCATGAATAATAGTTTGAATATAATCAAGGGCAACTTCAGAAGTTGTCTCTTCATCACCTATTCTTGGTATTTTAACTTTAGTAATACCAAGTTCATTATTTGGAGTGTAATCTTTTGTAATAGAACCATATTCAAGTTTTATTTTCTCTGCAGCACCAGGAGGTGTGTGAAGCATTACAGATAAGTCATTTGTAATGTGATTTGAACCAACAGGAACAAATCCATTATGAACTAACGAACTAGCTTTATATGTAATAAATTCAGTTGTAGTTGAACCCATGTTAATTACAGTTGAACCAAACTTCTTTTGTTGGTCATCTAATACTGCAATTGCTGAAGCATATCCATCTAAAACAAATTTAACCATATCAAACCCAGCTACGTTTAGTGCTGATTTAATATTTGTTAATGCAGTTCTTTTAGCAGTTACAATAAAAACTGAAACTTCTAATCTAGAACCATTCATATTTAAAGGGTTATCCACTTCAACTGAATCATCAACTTTAAAATAAATTGGTATTACGTGTACTACTTCATACTCAGGAACTATAGTAGCATTATATAGTGCCATTTGCATTACTTGGTTTATTTCTGTTTCAGTAATTAAGCCATTTGGTACATTTACAGAACCTGAGCTTCTTAAACTTTTTGAATAACTACCAGAAATTGATACTACACAATTATCAATTTGTTCAGTAGTACTTTTTTTGGCTAAAGAAACTGCACTTTTAATAGTCTTTGATGCTTCTTCAATATCTACTATTAAACCTTTGTTTACTCCAGTACTTTTTTGAGTTCCAGTACCTAAGATATTAATATTATTTTCTAAATCATGCTTTGCAATAACAGCATGAATAAAAGCTGAACCTATATCAATAGCTAATAAAGTATTATTCAATTATTGATCCTTTGTTTGAATTGATGATTGTATTTCAAATCTATCTTCTAATCTCTTAATTAAATTTGTCATTAATTCTTGATCTTGCATCTGAACTAATGTTTGTTTTACTAAATCATCTTTTGATGTATCGTATTTTCCTAATCTAGAATCTAAAATTCTATATAAAACTGCACTATCATCAAATTTAATCACACCCTCTTTTGAAGTTGCAGCAAATAGTTGAGATAAAAATTGAGCTGATTTAGCTTCATCTAAATCAATTTTATCAATAGATTCTCTTGTGATTGATTTAGCTACTTTACCTTTAAATGTTTTTACTTGCTCTTTAGTTAACTCATCAAGCTTGTTTGCTTTTAAAACTACTAAATAATCATTAGTTGCAGATGCTTTTGCATCTTCAAAGCTTAATGGCTTTGGCCCAACTGTCTTAACAACTTTTGAGATAATATATTCACCATCAACTAAGAATGGTTTGATTAAATCACCTTGTTTAGCTTGAGTAATTCTTGTATTGTTTTCAGCACCATAAGGTAACTTTGATTCTAAGAAAGAAGCAGTAGTTGAAAGTGTTGATTCACCTTTTTTGTAGTTTAAGTACTCTTTTAAGGCTTTAGTTTTTGTTGCTTTTGCGTCTAAAGATTTGATAATTTCATCTTTTGCTTCTTCTAAAGATTTAATTTTTCCATCTTCTTTCTTGTAATCTAATTTAAATTTGTCATAGTGAGATTTTATATCTTCATCACTTGGGTTAGATGATTCTAAAGGAACAGTTGCAACTAATAAATCATATGATCGCTCAGACATATAAGAGTTTTTATGCTCAGACCAGTATTTCTTTAGCTCTTCTTCATTTATTTCAACATTGATATCTTTTGTAAAAACTACTTTATACTCAATATCATCTTCAATAAATAAAACTTTACTTAAGTTTTCAATTTCAACTTTTGTTGGTTCTACTTCAAATAAAGCTTGAACTTTTTGTAATAAGATACCTCTTTTTAGACCATCTTCAAATTTAGCAGGAGTTGTTCTATTTTGAGCTAATACTTTTACATAAGTATCTTTATCAAATTTTCCATCTTTTAAAAATGCATTATATTTTACTAACTGTTTTGCAATATCTTCATTTGTAACATCTAAACCTAATCTATCTGCATATGATAAAATTAAGTTTTTTTGAATTGCTTGGTTGTATGCTACATCTTTTAAATTCATTTTATCAGCCATCTCTTGGTTAAACATTGAACCAAATGTTCTTGCATACTGATCATAAATATTTGAATACTCTTCTTGATACTCTTCAACAGATATTTCTCTATCTCCAACAACAGCTACTACGCCACCTTGTTTTCCATAGTCATAAGAACCCCAACCTACAAATCCTGCTCCAACGAACGCTATTGTACTAATCCAAATTGTTATTACTAGCCACTTTTTGTGTCTTTGCATCCAGCTTATCATAAAATAATACCCTCTTAAAAATTTTAGATATATTACTTAATAGTTGCTTTTATCTTAGTTAAATGAAGAGGAATTAATTATTTTTTTTTGCTTGAATATTAGTCATTAAATCATTGATTACAGACTCTCTTATAGTTATTTCTAGTTTTTTACAAGCACTTTTAAAAGCTTCTTCTTCACCAACAATAAAACACATTCTTTTCGCCCTTGTAATTGCAGTATAAAGTAGCTTAGTATTATGCATAATATAGTGAGAAAAACTCATAGGAATTAATGCATGTTCATACTCCATTCCTTGAGTTTTATGAATAGTTAAACAATATGCAAGTGATAAAAGGTTTGATAAAGAATCAAAATCATAAAACACTACCATATCGTCATTTGGATATAAAACAATACACTTTTCTTCATCAAAATCTAACTTAATAATCAAACCTAATTGACCATTATAAACTCTTCTTTCTAAAAAATCTGTAGAGCCACTTTTGTACATACTCATAGTTTGGGCTTTCATATTTTCATTTTTTATATGTATAACTTTATCAGAAATTTTAAACTCATAAAGTTTTGTTTTATAAGCCTTACCTTTTGAGTGGTTAAAAAGTTTTTGAAGCTGCATATTTAAGTTATCAACTCCTAATAATCCACCTTTCATAGGTGTAATAACTTGGAATAAAATCAGTGCTTTTGAGATATCTTTACTTTTTATAAAATCATAATACTCTTGAATATACCCAGCTGAAATATTTAGAATATTATTTAAAATTAATTCACTATTTTCACTTCTAATATCTGAAAAATCAGTGGGTGCAATAGAGTTTTTTTGTGAATAATAATTTGCAATAGAGACATCTACAAACTTAAAATCTTCATACTGCTCTTTATATTCAGGTAGCTCACCTTTTCTAATATCATTTGCAATTACAGCAATTGCTTGATTTTCATTTTGTCTATAAATCTTTGTAAGTTTACAAATTGGAGCTAATTCATACTTTATAGAATCAGCAAGAATATTACCAGCTCCAATTGCTGGTAATTGTCCATCATCTCCTACAATTATAAAAACTGTATCATCATCTATTTTTGAAATAATTTGATAAAAAGTTACAGAATTTACCATTGAAGCTTCATCTAATAAAATAACCTTATAAGGGAAAAAGTCTTTTTCTTTATGTTTTACTAAAAGAGATTGAATAGTAGAAGAGCTGTATCCAGTAGTATCAGCAATTCTTTGACTGGCTATTCCACTTAATGCAATAGTCATAATATCATCATAAGATACTACCTCTTCAAGAAGTTCAAGTATTGCCCTACTTGAAGTTGACTTACCAGTTCCTGCATAACCAATCAAAAACAGTGTTTTATGACCATCATTAATTAACTCAACTGCTTGTTTTTGTTCAACACTTAAATCAAAACCTAAAGTTTTTTCTTTTTTTTGAACATAATCATCAAAATTAGCAGTTATGATTCTATTTTTTTCATTTGCACGTCTTATAAAAAAATCCAATATATTTTTCTCTGCATAATAAAGCATAGAAAGAGCATATCTATTTTCACTTGTAACAAAAAGTTCTTCATCAACAAGCATTTTTGAAACTGCTTGTTCATAAAGTGCTTCTTCATCACTAAATCTCAAAGATTCATCTAATAGCTTGTATAAATGATATTTGTCTATTGAAGAGTTTCCATTGTTATCACAAAATTCCCTTAAAGTATAATTTAAACAAGCCATAATTCTAAATTCACTTCTAGGATCAATTCCTAAAGCTTTTGCTATTTCGTCAGCTTTTTTAAATCCTATGCCTCTAATATTTATTAAAATATATGGATTATCTTTTATCTTATCTATCAAGTTATCAACTTCACCAAGTGATGAGTATATTTTTGTAATTAGATTTGAAGTAACACCATATTTTGCCAAAAAAGAACCAAGTTCTCTTAAGTGTTTAAACTTTTGCCAAGAAGTAACTATTTTTTCTAACTTTTTTTGTTTAATACCTTTAAAATCTAATAATTCATCGGGATTGTTATTTAATATTTCAATTAATTTCTCTTCTGTGTACTTTTCTAAAAGCTCATGGGCAAACTTTTTTCCAACACCCTTAACTATTTTTGTTAAAAAAAAGAAAAGTTCAGCTTCTTTTAGCTCAATAGTATCAAATTCAAATTGAACTCCATATTTTTTATGAGTAGTCCAATTACCCACTAAAATAACCTCTTCCCCAACTATTTTTTCAATATCAGTATCAAAATAAGTCCCACAAACTTTTTGATTATTTTCAAGTACAGCAATAACATACTTATTTTCATCATTTTTATAAAGTACTTTTTTAATTACACCTGATAGTTTAAAGGTTTTATACTCTTGCTCAGACATTAATATCCATCATCAAATTTTTTATGTTTGTGTTTATCTTTACTATATGCGTTTTTCTTTTTCTCTTTTTGCAATAAGTTAGCATCTTTTAATAAGTTTGATCTTTCTGTTTCAAAAGTATCTGAGTGATTTTCCACATACATTAAGGTTTTATCAATAAAGTTTTTCAACTGTGTGTAGTATGGAGAATGAAGATCCACAGGATCAACTTTTTTCATATCAGCATAATTTTTCAAAGTTCTTTCTTTGAATAATTCATAATTGAAATTATCTAGTTTTAGTAAAGACATAGTTCTTGTTAGAAACTTATCTAATACTCTTATATATCTTATTCTTAATTGTTTTTCATGTTGCATTAGTTAAGAAGCTTTTCTAAGTTTTCAATAGGTCTTGCAATAACTGCTTTTTTATCTTTAATAATTATAGGTCTTTGTATTAGTTTTGGATGATTTACCATGGCTTCTATAATTATATCTTCATTATTTTGTTCTTTTAGATTTAGTGTTTTATACTCATTTTCACTCTCTCTGAGTAGCTCTTTTGCACTTATTCCTAACATCTTAAGAACATCTATTATTTGTTGTTTTGATGGTGTGTCATCAAGATATTTCACAACTTGCGCTTTAATACCTTTTTCTTCTAATAGATTTAATGCATTTCTTGATTTTGAACATCTTGGATTATGCCATATTTGAATATCTTGCATAAAATAATACCTCATTTTAAATTTGAGATATTATATCAAAAAGTTTTTTATATAGGATAAAATATTACAAAGTGTAATATTTTAGAAAGTTGAGCTTACTCCTAAATAAGGACCACTAAACTCTAATTTTGTGTCTTCATCTTTTATAGTTCTATTTTTATATCCAGCTACCAATGATGCCTCACTAAGAGCATAAGGCTTGATTCCAACATTTAAGAAATAATCATATGAATAATCAATATTATTGTTTTTACCAAAACCTGCACCATAATTTAAACTGATATTATCAATATTATGATTCATATCGATTTCTAATGATGGATATAACTCATTATAATCTTCTTCTGAGTTAACATCTAAAACAGCATAGTTTAAATCAGCACCAATACTTAAATTATCAATGTTATATCTATAACCACCTTTGAACCATTGGATTTGAGTTTCAATTGTAGTTGTATTAATTCCTGAAAATTCATTTTTACTTGTAAAATATTCTGCTGTAAAACTATGATCATTTATATCAATTCTAGCTTCAGGAATAAATACATTTGATTTATCTGATAATGATGTACCAAATCCTGATAAATCTGCAGTAACTGGAGAGAATGTAATCTTAGCAGTAAAAAATAAATCCCTTTGAAGTTGAACATTTGTTTTCTCAGGATTTAATTTTACTTCATCTTTTAATATAAGATTACTTTGTTTTGGAAGTTCAGTTTTTTTAGGTTTTATCTTTTCTTGTTTAATTTCAGGTTCTACAATAACTTTTTGAGCTATTTTCTTTTTTACTTTTACTTGTACTTTTTCTTCAACTTTTTGAGGAATAACAATATCAGCCTCTTGTACAGTTTCATAACCATCTGATGTAATAGAAGATTTCGTATTAATTTCACTTGCTTGTATAATTGTATTATCTAATGTAATAAAATTATACTCTAGCTTTTTGTCTTTCGATATCTTACTTAAAGGTAAATAATCGTTTGCAAATAAAAAAGATGATGTAACTAAACCTAATAAAATTGCTTTTTTCATAAACTTCTCCAATAAAATTAAGATATGATACCCAATTTTGGATAAATAATAATTAAAAAGATGGGAGTATATTATTTAGACTCTCAAGTCCTAACTCTTCTAAATTTAAATGGATTTGTCCCATTTTATTGTTTTTATGATTTAAAATAATTGGTGAGAATGTATTTAAAGTGTTTTGACTTGTTTGTGTTTGAAGAACAAAAATATAAAATATTGAGATATCATCTAAACTATTTATATTCAATTTAGAAGCAAACTCTTCTGGAAATTCAAAAGGAAGTGATTTTAAAGCACCAAAATTCATAAGTCTTAGTTGTTTTTGCGACTCTTGTGCAGTAATTATAGAAAAGAAATCATCTACTTTTTCAAAACTAAACTCTTTTTCTTTTTCAAAACCATCAATTGGTACAACTACTTCAAATATCATTCAAAAACCTTTTTAAGTGATGAATAATTTTACATAAAACTTCTTAAATAATTGATAAGTACTATTTTATGTTATAATCTTCAAATGCAAGTTTTAAATAATTCATTATTAAATATTTTACTTCCAAATGATAATAAAGCTTTAAAAGATGTGCTAAAACAAGCAGATACAAAGACTTTAGAGCAAATGATTAATAATAAATCAACTAACGTAAATGATGTAATAAAAAACTTATTTGAACAATTAAAAAATGGTAAAAACAATAATTCAAATATTGAAAATATTCTAAAAAACTCTAATGTATTTAAAGAATTAGGCAGTTTTAATAAAAATATATCAACATTATTAAATACACTAGAGCAAAACAATTCAAACAACAACTTAAAAAATTTTCAAAGTACTATTCAAAATCTTTTTAAAGATATCAAAGATTTAGATGCAACAAATTTAAAAGAACAAATTAGTAAAACAGGTGTATTCTTAGAGTCAAAAATAGGACAAAACAATACTTTACAGAATACTAAAACTTTAGATAATCTATTAAATCAAATTCAAAATTTAGTAAAAAATATAGACTCACCACAAACTAAAGTGATAAATGAACTTTTAACTAAACTTCAAAATCCAAATTTAAAACCAAATGAACAACTAGTAAACTTAAAATCTCTTTTAAATAATCTTTTAAATTTGTCAAATAGTTTAAGCTCAAATGAAACACAATCTTTGAATAAACTAACAAGCCAACTTCAAAATATAATAAAAGACTCAACACTAATAGAATCAAAAATCCAAAATAATCTATTAGGTTCAAATATAAAAGAGCAATTAAATACACAAACAAAAGATCTATTAACACAAATAAAAAATGAAATTGCTCAAAACCCCACTTTGCAAAATAGTAAAAATCTATTATCTCAAGTTGATAAACTATTAAATACAAATGATATATTTAGTAAAAATAGCAACTTTATCGAACCAAAAAATATTTTAAGTTCCCTTGCAAATTCAAATGAACTTAAAAATCTTAGTAGCACAAATCAAAATATCTCTAATCTTGTTTTAAATATAAAAAATATTGTAGAAAACATCAATACTTTAGAATCAAAAACTTTAAACTTGCAAAATATTACAGAGCAAAAAACGACAGTTCTAGAAAATATAAAACAAACAGTAGATAGTTTGAGAGTTGAACTTTCAAACATAAAAGGGTTAGATACAACAAACTTAAATCAATTAATATCAAAACTTGATAATCTACAGACACTATTTTCAAAAATTGAAATTCCAAATAATCCTATAATTCAAAATTTTCAAAACTTACTTCAAAGTAACTTTCTAAGTAATTTTGCCTCAAATATAAATAGTTTATTACTAAATTTAAAAGAAAGTATTACTTCGAGTGAATCAAATCCATCAAATCTTAATATACAAAATGAACTACAAAAAAACATAAATAAAATAGAAACAATAATTAAAGATTTAATCTCAAACCCAAATATCCTAAAAAATAACCCTTCAATGAATAATGATATGAAAGGTGCATTATTACAATTAACACAAGAAATAGCAGGGAAAACAGACCCAAATAGCCAAGATATATTAAAACAAGCAGAGAGGTTATTAACTCAAATAGATTATCACCAACTAAACTCTTTGAACTCTAATTCTAATTTTGTATATATTCCATTTTTTTGGGAAATGCTTGAAGATGGAACTATTAATATGAAAAAAACTGATGAAGATAAATTTTACTGTCAAATAAACTTAACGTTAAAAGATCATGGTAAACTGGACTTAATGTTATCACTTTATGATGATAATAAACTTGACTTAACTATTCAAGCTCAAAGAGAACATTTTAAAGATAAATTAAAAGAGAACTTGGTTAAATTAAGACAAGCCTTAAATAAAGTAGATTTAATTCCAGTTAATATTAGATTATTGGATTTAAAAAATACAGATGAGTTACAAAAAAGTAGTAAAACAACTGTCTATACAAATAGTGAAGAAAAAAATATAGACTTAGGATTTGATATAAGAGTTTAAAATGGAAAATAAAAACAAACTAAATGATTCAAAAGCAATTGCACTTAAATATGACATTGAAAAAGACAATGCACCTACAATAACGGCTAAAGGTCAAGGTGAAACAGCAAATAACATTATAAAAATTGCAAAAGAGAATGATATCCCTATTAAAAAAGATGAAGATTTAGTTGAATTACTTTCAAAACTAGATATAGATAAAGAGATTCCACCAAGTATGTTTAAAGCTGTTGCAGAGATATTCACTTTTATTTATGAAATGTCAAATAATAAAGAAGATATTGATAAAAAAATCCAAAACAAAGTATTTAATAAAAATTGATATTGCTATAAGATAGTTTATAATATAATCCAAATCAAAATAAGCAAAGCAAAGTACTAAAGTATAATGATACGAAACAACTTAGAAAACCCTATTTTCCTATATATATTATTAATTTTAATTGTTACAATTAATACAATATCATCTATTCATTTTTTATTGATTATGCTTGCTGGTGTTTTATTTAATGCATTTTATATTTGTCTAAAAAAAAGATATCTTTATTCACTTTTTGCAGTAATAGTTACATTTTTATTTGTAGAAATAAACTCTGGCCTTAAACCATTTTCATTAGTATTATTATCATTTTTTCTTTATGTATTTATAATCCCTAGACTAGAGAAATTTGTATCTTTTTCTAAAATAAATAACTATTTATTTATACTTTTATTTTATATTGGAGTAATGGTTATTTGGCAATTTAATTTTACTACAGATAATAATATTACTAGTGTGCTTTTATTTAATATGCTTATTGACTTAATATTCTTTGGACTTTTTATATGAATAATAGATTAAATATTATATTTTTAGTGATTTTAGTTATCATGGTTACCCTACTTTCTAGGGTTTATTTTTTAAGTATTAAATCAAATACTTATTATGAAGAATTATCTAAAAACAACTACATCAATAGAGTTTATAAAGTACCTGTAAGAGGTGTTATTGAAGATAGAAATGGCAAAAAACTTGCAATTAATGAAATGGGGTTTTCTGTACTTATAAAACCTCATTTAAATACACATAAAAATAGAGCAAAACTAAATGAAGCCATTGATTTAATAGTAAAACATTTTCCCGATTATACAAAAGAAAAATTACTTAAAAAATATAAACGAAATGACTCGCCATATAATCACGATTTTGTTGAAGTTATTGAATATATTCCATACAAAGAGTTCTTTACAAAATATACAATATTTGCATCAAAAGAAGAGATAAAAGTTGAATCATCTACAAAAAGGTTCTATCCATATAGAGAAACAGCTTCGCATGTTATCGGGTATGTGGGGAAAGCATCTAGAATTGATATTGTAAATAATGAAATTTCATCTCATAATGGAATTATTGGTAAAAATGGATTAGAAAAATTTTACAATGACAAGCTACAAGGAAACATGGGATACAAAGATGTAAAAGTAAATGCTCTAAACCAAGAAATAGAGATTTTAGAAGAGAAAGAACCAACAATAGATAATAGTATAAAAATCTCTTTAGATATTGAATTACAAGAGTATATTCAAAAAATATTTACTAAAAAAAGTGGTGCAATTATTGTAATGGATGCAAATAATGGAGAGCTTCTAGCTAGTGCTTCTTTCCCAGAGTTTGATAACAATATATTTGCAAGAGGTATTTCTGTAAAAGAGTGGAATAAAATGAGAAATGATTTAAATCATCCTTTTACAAACAAACTTATTAATGGACTTTATCCTCCAGGTTCAGTTATAAAAATGGGAGTTGGATTATCTTTTTTAGAAAATGGGATTGAAGAAGATTATACAGTTAACTGTTCAGGTTCAATTAGAATTGGAAATAGAAATTTTAGATGTTGGAAAACATGGGGACATGGAAAAGTCGATTTTAGAAAAGCTATAAGAGAGAGTTGTGATGACTTTTTTTATAAAGGTAGTTTAAGAGTTGGTATCAACAAAATTTCTGCAACTTTAGATAAATTTGGATTTGGTCAACAATCTGGAGTTGATCAAGTTAATGAATTTTTTGGAATTAATCCAAATAAAGATTGGAAACAAAAGAAATACAAACAACCATGGTATGTAGGTGAAACAGTAATTACATCAATTGGGCAAGGAAATATGTTAGTAACACCAATGCAAATGGCTAGATATACTGCATATTTAGCAACTAGTAAGCTACCAAAGCCTCATTTTTATAAAGCAAACTATGAAGAACCAAAAAAGTTGGATATTCCAGAAAAGCATCTAGATATGATGAGAAGAGGTATGTATGATGTGGCTCATCACATAAAAGGAACTGCTAAAAAATATATTAAGACAAAAGTTGCAATTGCAGCAAAAACAGGTACTGCACAAGTTGTTACAATACCACAATCTGAAAAAGTAAGAATGAAAGAAAGTGAATTAAAATACTTTCAAAGATCCCATGCATGGCTTACAACTTATGGACCATATAAAAACCCAAAATATGTTGTAACAGTTTTAGTTGAACATGGTGGGCATGGTGGAGAAGCAGCTGGTGGAATCACAAGTAAAATATATGATAAACTTTATGAGTTAGGTTATATTAAATCCCTTAAATAAAGTGATAATACCACTTTAAATATTTTTTGGATATCATATTTTTTAAATTTTTTATAGGATTTTTTTTGAAGTTACTTCTAACACTTTTAATATTTTCAATATCTTTATTTGCAGAAGAGACTGCACCTCCTATAGTAAACCTATCTGTTGCAGCATTAGATGACCCTGCACAGTTTGTAAAAACAATTAATATAGCGATAATTCTTGCCCTACTTGTTTTAGCTCCAAGTTTAATTTTGATGGTTACTTCGTTCACAAGAATAGTAATCGTATTTTCACTTCTTAGACAAGCTATGGGATTACAACAAACCCCTCCAACTCAAATAGTTATATCACTAGCACTTATCATGACAATTTTTATTATGGAGCCATATGCAAAAAAATCATGGGAAAATGGTGTAAAACCTTATATGGATGAACAAATTGGATATGAAGTAGCATTTGAAGAAGGGATAAAACCATTCAAAGAGTTTATGATAAAAAATACTAGAGAAGATGATTTAGCACTATTTTACAGAATAAAAAAAGAAGAAAATCCAAAAAATATAGATGATGTTTCTATGACGATTTTAATGCCAGCATTTATAGTAAGTGAACTTAGAACTGCTTTTGAAATTGGATTCTTAATATTCTTACCATTCTTAGTAATTGATATTATTGTAGCATCAATTTTAATGTCTCTAGGTATGATGATGTTACCACCAGTAATGATATCACTGCCTATAAAAATCATCTTTTTTATTGTAATTGATGGTTGGCAACTAATTATTGGAAACCTTGCCCAGTCCTTTAAATAGCTGGGCTTATAATCTTATTACTAAAAAGGTATTGCTGTATCTAATACATCCCCTGTACCTGAAATAGAATCTCCTACTACATCTGGAGCAACAACATTCACAACAGCCCCTGTAACTCTAAATGGAAGAGCAACAACATCCCCAACAATACAACCAGTAAACATAAAAGCAATAATCACTGGAATAACAAACTTAAGCATTTTTAACCTTTTTATAATCTTCTAAACTTTTTTTCTTAGATCGTCAATTAATTCTAAATATGAATTTAATAGAAAATCAATCTTTTCAATATCAAAAGAGTTTATATTTTTCATTAATTCATCAGCGTAGTTTTCTAATAATTTAACTTTTTTATCAAGTGCCAAGTCTTTAAGTTTAATACTAAACTCTTCAATTAAAGTGAAATCACCTGAGTCTTTTAACGTTTTCCATTCTTCTTTCATTTGTGACTCAAGAATAGTTATAACTTCTGATAAATCATTTATGTTAATATTATCATCTTTTATCTGTAAAGGTTCACTTGTTTTAATATTATAATCTAAATATTTGCACATTTCTTCTAGGAGATCTTCAAAAATTACTGGCTTTCTTAAGTATCCATCAAAACCATATTGAGAAACTTTTTCTAAATCTTTTCCCATAACTGAAGCAGTTAAAGCAATAACTGGAATTTTTGATAACTTATTATCTTCTTTGATTATACTTACAGCTTCATATCCATCCATTACAGGCATTCTTAAATCCATAAAAATTAAATCAACATTAATATTTTTCAATCTATCGATTGCTTCTTGTCCATTTTCTGCCATTATTAAATTAAAATTAAAATCTTTTAATGCAGCTTTTACAAGTTTTCTATTCTCTTCAATATCATCAACAACCAATATAGAAGCATTTTCAAACTCTACTGATGATAAACTAACTTTACTTGTAGATTCTTCTTGAGCTAATGCCCCAACAGCAATATCATGAAGTTCAACTGTAAATTTACTTCCTTTATTTTTTTCACTTTCAACTGCAATTTTTCCATTCATCATTTTCACAAGTTTAGTACAAATAGCTAAACCTAAACCTGTACCACCATATTTTGAGACATCTTGGTTATCTTGTTGTTCAAAGGCTTTAAAAATATTTTTCAAACTTTTTTCTTCAATTCCAAGACCAGTATCTTCAACACTAAATATCAAATCAACTTTACTTTTAATGTTATCTTTATAAATATTTTCTACTTTTACTTTTATAAAGCCTTGCTCTGTAAATTTTATTGCATTTCCAATAAGATTAAATAATATCTGTCTTAATCTTACTCCATCAAGTATTATATACTGAGGTAAAGTTTTATCAATATCTAATTTAAAACTAATATTTTTTGCAATAATTTTTGAATGAAAAATAGACTCTATTTCTAAAAATAGTGATTTTGGATTAATAGACTCATTTTTAATTTCTAATTTTCCTGCTTCTATTTTAGATAAATCTAATATATCATTAATAATTCTTAAAAGAGAAATACCACCTTTTTTAATACTACTTAAGTAGTCTCTATGGACAGGATCACTTAGCTCTTTTTCAAGTATTTCTGTAAAGCCAATTACTGAGTTCATAGGTGTTCTAATTTCATGACTCATATTTGCTAAAAATTCGCTTTTTTGTTTAGATACATTTTCAGCTTTTTCTTTTGCGATATTTAGCTCTTTGTTTAATTTATCAATATTGTTTTTTTCTTCTTTTAATTCATCATTTAAATTTTCTACATGATTTTTCTCTTCAGTGAGTTCTTTTGTTCTATTTTTTACTTTTTGTTCAAGACTTTTATTCAGCTCTTTTAATTCTAAAGTTTTTTCTTCAACTAAAAATTGTAATCTTCTATTTATTAAGCCCACTATTGTTAAAAGAGCTAAACCAATAAAAATTATGTACCAAATAATTGTATAATCAACGACTGTTTCAAATTCGACTTGTGTATATTTATTTTTTATTTCTAAGTGATCTAAAGGGCTTAAAGAATCACTAAATCTTGTAAAAATATTGAATAAGTGCTCTTTATCTTTTTTGATAAAGAATGTTAATTTCATTTTTAAATTTGTTGATCCAACTATTCTAAGATTGTAATATCCAAGGTTTTTTATTGAATAACTCATCAATCCAACACTACCTAAGATAGCATCAAACTTTTGAGAAGATAGGCCACTCAAAGCTTCTTGTACATTATGAACTTCAGTAAAATTTAAAGCAGGATATTTTTTATATAACTCATTAACATAAGCATATTTTTTTATTACTGCTATTTTTTTATCTTTTAGTAAATTTAAATCATCAATATATGAGGCATCTTCACCCATAACAATTACAATATCATTTGATAAATATGATTTTACAGCTTTATATTGTTCATTTACTCTAGTATCATTTTCAAATATATCATCTGAAAAAAGATCAATATTTCCTTCTTGAACAAGACTTAAAGATTCATCCCAATTATTAGTTTGAATAATATCTATGTTTATACCTGTTTTCTCTTCAAATATTTTTAAGTATTCAGATACAAAACCAATGTAATTGTTCTTTTCATCAAAACCTTCAAAAGGCATTCTTAAGGGATGTCCAACAAAGGTAACAGTCTTATTGTTCTCAATCCATTTTTTCTCTTTTGAGCTTAATTTTAAACTACTATCTTTTTCAAATTTGTATACTTTATTTTGAATAAACTCTAATTCACTTTTTGGAATTTTATTATGTGCTTTTGTCAAAATTGATTTTAGTAATGAATACTTTTTCGTCACACCTAAATAGACCTGACCATATTTGTTATAAAACTTATTGGCAACTTTTAAATCATATTTTTCTAATAAATTTTCATCTAGAAGATATGTTAAAACTGCATCACCACTAGAATTAGGTTCTGATAAGTTTTCTATCATCTCTTGATTGTTTTTCAAAACTATTGGAGTAATATTTAAATTTAATTGATTAATTATTTCATTTGAAATTGAACCTTTTTCTAAATATACGGATTTATCTTTTAAGTCTTCGATATTATTAATTTTATTATCACTATTTTTAACTAATATATAAAGAGGTGTATAAAAATATGGCTCAATATAATCAAAGTTGTTATCTTCTCTTTTTTTGCTCCAACTTAAATCAAGAACCCCTTGAACTTCTTCTCCTAAAGTAACATCTTCTAATGCTTTATTCCAATTATCATAATTTACTAATGATAAATTCACTTCACCAAATCTGCTTAGTAAGTTTGCATAGTCAATATGTATATTTTTGTCATAAATATCTTTTGTAAAATGAGACATATATGCTACTTTGATTACAGGGTTATTATTTAACCACTGTTTTTCTTCTTGTGTAAAGACTAAGTCTTTTGTAGCTTTGAATAACTCTTTTTTATAACATACATCAACTTTACCAATTTTTTCATTTTCAAAAAATATAAAAGTACTTTGCTTTAATTCATCACTATTACAATTTAAACCTGGCTTTCCCAATGGGTATGACCAGTATATTTCATCGTAAGATAAATCAGTTATATTTACAGAAGAGATTGCTTTTGAATTCTTAATATAAGGGATTAAAACTTTATCAAGACCATCTTTATCTAATTCAAAAAGAGGCTTTGCGCTTATATTTGCAATATCTGTATTACTACTAGAAGAAGCAAAAGAAAAAGACAATAAAGAGATACATAAAAATAGTATTTTAATCATTTGAAGTTCTTAATTTTTCTTTCATATTTTTCCCAATAAGCACCTTTATCGTCAATAGGAACTAGCCATTCATTTAAAATTTGCATATATTGATTTTTATATTTAATTTTATCAATACTAATATTAATATCACTAATAACCTTTTCACCCCATGGTGTTTTGGAACATGCAATTGATCCTAAAACTCCTTCATTCTTTGTTTCTAAAATAGGGATAAATACTAGTTTATCTCCCCTATTGATTTTTCCTAATTGAGAATATACTAAAGAACTGTAATAATCAATTGTATAATCAATTCTTTCTCTTTTTATCATCTCAAAAATTCCTTTTGTTGAATGAGTTGAAGAGTTTCTTATTTTAAAATTTTTTTGATTTTTATATTTATTTACAATACTGTCTAAAGGTTCACCATATCCTCTTCCTTTTGCTTTTCCAAAAACAAATTTTTTGTTTTGTAATAGCTTATCTAATGAGAGAACTTTTTCTTTTAATAACTTTTTATTTTTAGAAGTTGTAATAATACCTAAAGGAGGATAATAAATATTTGGATTTGAAGTGATTACTAAATCTGGAGTTGAATTATATATCCATGTGGAAAAACAGACTTTTTTATTATATTTAAAATCTTTCATTGCTCTTTTTAAAGTTGTCTTTTTTATTTCATGATTATATTGTTTTAAATCATTTATTATGAGTTTTTGCGTCATATCACCTATCCCACCATCTTTTAAACTTCCATTTAAAATATAAAAAGGTGGTGCATCATTTACAAGCCAAGTAATAGTCTCTTTTTGAGTTGCTATTAAAGTATTTATAATTAAAAGTAAGTAAATAATAACTTTCAAGACCTATCCCTATCAAATAGATTACCTAATAATTTATTAGAATGATTAAGTTGTAATAATTTTAACACAAATAATATTACTGAGTTCAAATATACACTTTTTAATTACTTTTATAAAAAAGTAATTAATAAAAAGTTTTATATTATATTATAAAATTATTAATAATAAATAAGTAAATTTAAGTTTATTTATAATATTATAGATTACTTTTAAATATGTTAAAATACATAATTGATGAAAAAACTACTTAAAATAATAAATAAAGGAGCAAAAAAATGATTAAAAATATAATTATAATTATGATTTGTTTTAATTTTTCTTTTGCAATAAGTGTAAAAGATGGATTAAATGCATTAAATCAAAAAAATTATAGTAAAGCATTTGAAATCTTTAGCAAATCTTGCAAACTAAAAAATCCAAACGGATGTTACAATCTTGCTGTAATGTACGATTTAAAAGAGGGAATAAAAAAAGACTCAAAAAAAGCAGCCAAATTATACAAAATGTCTTGTGAAAATGGTATTGGAAATGGTTGTTACAATCTTGGAGTAATGTATGACAAGGGAAAAGATATTGAACAAAGTTATAATAATGCAGCATATTATTATGGTAAAGCTTGTGAAAATGGAAATATAAATGGTTGTTACAATTTAGGAGCAATGTATGATAAAGGTGATGGAGTAAAACAAGACCAAGAAAAAGCAGCTGCCCTTTATAAAAAAACTTGTGAAGAAAATATAAGTGTTGGTTGTTATAATTTAGGAGTAAAGTATAGCAATGGTAAAGGAGTTGAAAAAGACTATAAAAAAGCTCTTTACTACTATAATAAGGCCTGTCAAAAAGGTAATTATCATGCTTGTTATAATATTGGAATAGCTTATGTAAATGCAGAAGGAATAAAGCAAGACTACCATAAAGCTAAACTTTTTTTTGAAAAAGCTTGTAATCTAAATTACGATAGAGCTTGTAGAAATTCAAAAATCTTAGAAAGCAATGGATATTAAATTTTTAAATTATAATAAATTCTTATAAAGGTTTTGGATACCTTATAGTATAATATAATCATATAACTACTATAGGACGGGCTATGTATAAGATTTATTTATCATTATTATTAGCAACACTAACTTATGCACAAACTATAAGTTTTGATGAAGCTTTAAATATGACCTTAAAAAATAATAAAGATTTAAAAAACCAAAAACTTCAAATAGAAAATTCAAAACTTGATATAAAAAGTGTTGACTCTTTTTCTTATGGAAAATTAACACTTAGTGAAGAGATATCAAGAACAAATCATCCAGGATATGTATTTAATTCAAAACTATCTTCTAGAGAAGCTAGTTTTGATGATTTTGGTGCATTACAATTTCAAACACCTGCTGATATAAATGTAATTCCAGATAATTTAAACAATCCAGATCCAAGAAACAACTTCACAACAAAAGTTACATATGATATTCCACTTTTCACTGGATTTAAACTATCAAATCAAAAAGATATTTTAAAACTTCAACAAAAAGCTCAAGAGCTAAAATACAACCTAAATGAAAAAGAACTATCTTACGAAGTTTTAAAAGCATATAATGGTGCAGTTGTAGCAAAAGAATTTATAAGTGCAACACAAAAAGCAAAAGAAGCAATTGAGCTAGTTGTAAAAAGCGCAACTGCATTTCATAATGAAGGACTTGTAACAAAGATAGATGTTAAGCAAGCAAAGGTACATGAACTAAATGTCAACTCGCATTTAATACAATCTCAAAATAAATTTGAATTAGCGCTATCTTATCTTAGGTTTTTAACTTCAAATGATAAAATAAAAGATGTAAAGAGTTTAGAAAACATTTCAAATGGTAAAGAAGAGTTAGAAAAACTTTACAAAACAGCTCTTCAAAATAGAGATGAAGTAAAAATGCAAAATATTCAAATAAATGCTATGAAAAAAAATATTGATGTAGCAAATGCTGAATATTATCCTAATATTTACTCTCACTTAGAGTATGGTTTTAATGATGACAAATTTACACTCGATGATGATAAAGACTATTACATGGCAATGCTTGGAATTAATTTTACGCTATTTGATTCAAATAGAAGTATACAAAAACAAAAATCTAAAATTCAGTTTCAAAAAGCAACTTTAAATGATGAAAAATTAAAAGATGCAATAAAACTAGAGCTTAATAATGCACTACTTACTTTAAAAGCAAAAAGAAAAATATTAAAAGAAAAAATTGAAGCTAAAAATTTAGCAAGTGAAGTTTTTGAACAATCAAAGCTAATGTATAAAAACCATCTAATCCCAATGACAAGTCTACTAGAGCAAGAATCAAATTTACGAAATACTCAAGCTCAATTAATAGTAGCAAAATATGAAAAATCACTTGCTCTTGCAAAATTAAATTTAGTATTAGGAAACAAACTATGATAAAAAAACTATTAATAATATCTTCTATTGCACTTAGCTTATTTTCTCAAGAAATAGAATTATCTGGAACTGTAATTTCAGATAATGAAAAAGTTATAAGTTCTAGAAATATGGGTTATGTTGAGAATGTATATGTATCAGAAGGCTCTTTTGTAAAGAAAGGTCAACTTCTTTATACTATTGATTCATCAAATATGGACTCTAATAAAAAAGAGATTTTACTGAACTTACAAATCCAACAAAACCAATTAAACAACATTCAAACAAACTATAATAGATACAAAAGATTATATAAACAAGATTTAGTTCCAAAATATGATGTAGAACAACTTGAATTAAATCTAATGAATACAAAAAATATGATCTCAATAACTAAAGCAAAACTAAAAGAGATAAACACTCAGTATGATTATTTAAAAATCAAAGCACCTAATGATGGTTTAGTGATAAAAAAATCAATAAAAGCAGGTGAAATGGCAATGCCAAGTGTTCCTGCAATAATCCTTTCAGATTTAAGTAGTTTAAAAATTAAAACAAATATTAGTGAGTCAAATCTAAATAGTGTGAAAATAGGAGATGAAGTAAAAGTTTCAATTCCATCAATTAACTTTGAAACAATTGGAAAAATTCAATCAATAATTCCAAATGTAAATACAACAACTCACTCTTTTACACTAAAAATTGATTTTGAAAAAGGTGATAGCACAATCTATCCAGGTATGTACTCTAAACTTTTAATAGATATAAAATAGGCTAATAAATGCACGACGAAAAAAAATTTGCTAATAAAATAGAAAAAAAACAAAACATTGCAGGAAAACTTGCAAGTGGATTTATAGATCATCCTTTAACACTAATTTTAGGATTTTTCATTCTTGCTCTTGGATATATTTCACTTGTATTTATGCCAAGGGAAGAGAACCCTCAAATTAAAGTAAGTGGAGGTGCAGTTATTGTCGCACTTCCTGGAGCAAAACCAAGTGAGATTCAAAAAGTAATAATTGAACCACTTGAAAAGAAAATAAAAGAGATAAAAGGTGTTGAAAATATCTACTCTTATGCAAAAGATTCAGTTGGAATTGTTCAAGCTCAATACTACATAGGTCAAGATAAAGAAGAATCAAATTTAAAACTATATGACCAAGTTATGAGAAATATGGATTTAATGCCAACTGGTGCTATGCAACCTATTATTAAAACAATGGATATTGATACAGATATTCCAATAGCTACAATTGCTTTTTATTCAGCAAAAAAAGATGGAGTTGACCTAGTAAGTCAAACAGAACTTTACAAACAAGTAAATAAAATCACTAAAGAAATAAATAAAATTGATAATGTAGCCTTAGTTGATTTAAAAGGTGAGAAAAAAGAGCAATACAATGTATTAGTAGATTCAAATAAACTTTCAGCTTATAATCTATCCCTTGGGCAAGTTATGAAACAAATTCAATCTCTTTCATATAAAACACCAAGTATTAAAGGTAATACAAAAGGTAACTCAATAGTAATATTTGGAATAAAACAAGCAATTGAAAGTGCTAGTGATATAGAAAATATCATTGTTTCATATAACTTTGGAGTTCCTGTTTATCTAAAAAATATAGCTAGCGTTAATAGAAGCTTCGATATTCAAAATAAAAAAGAAGCCTTACTTTACCAAAAAGATAAAGATGAAAAATATGAAGAACTTCAACAACTTACAATGACAGTTTCAAAACTAAAGGGTGCAAACTCAGTAACAATCAATGAAAAAGTATTTGAATATATGAATAGCATACAACAAGAACTACTAAATAAAAACATAAAATATACAATTACTAGAGATGATGGATATACAGCAAATAATGCAGTTAATAGTTTAGTTCAAAACTTGTTAATCTCAATTGTAATTATAGCAATTTTACTTATCTTTACACTTGGGTTTAAAGAAGCAATGGTTGTATCACTTGCTGTTCCTATGATTTTATCATTGACACTATTTATTGGGTTTATGATTGATGAAACAGTAAATAGAATCACACTATTTGCACTTATTGTAAGTTTGGGAATGTTAGTAGATGCTGCAATTATAGTAATTGAAAATATTCACAGACACAGACAATTAAGCCTAGATGCAGATATAAAAGTTATATCTATAAATGCTACAAATGAAATAGGAAATGCAACTAATATTGCAACAGTAGCAATTATAATGACATTTATACCAATGTTTTTTGTTGGTGGGATGATGGGTCAGTTTATGCACCCTCTTCCTGTATTTGTGCCTATATCACTTGTAGTTTCACTATTTGTTGCTTATGCATTTATGCCATATTTTGTTAAGAAATTTTTATAGGATTAAGTGATGAAATTAGAAAAATTTATATTAAGTATTTTAAATAGTAAATCAAAATCTTTAATGGTCTATCTTATCACTTTAGTTTTATTTATACTTTCAGTAGCCACTTTTCCAACTGAAATAGTAAAAGCAAAAATGCTACCAAGTAAAGACTCGAATAGCTTTTCTGTGTATGTTGATTTAAAAGACGGCTCAAGTATTAATCAAACAAAAGAGGTAACCAGATGTATCTCAAATGAGCTTCAAAGAAATGAAAATGTAACAAATATTTCAGTGTTTTTAGGTGAAGGTCAGCCCCTAGATTTTGCAGCATTAGTAAAACAAAGTGCACTAAAAGATAAAGAATCTCAAGCTGAAATTATGGTAAATATTAAAAAAGCTGAAAATAGAGATATCACAAGTTATAATTTAGTATCAAGCTTGCGAAAAAATATTCAAAAAAAATGTACAGATTATGAAGCAACTATAAAATTAATTGAACTTCCAGCAGGGCCTCCTGTCTTGGCTTCAATAGTTGCAGAAATCTATGGTGGAAATAGTTTTGAAAATAGAAGAGACTTTTCAAAGAAAATTGCAAAAATACTTGAAAAACAAGCAACTTTAGTAGATATTGATGTTATGGCAGATGATGACTATACTATGTATGAGTTAGAGCTTGATAATAATAAAGCTATAAAAAGTGCTGTTAGTTTGGAGCAAATTAAAAATATACTATTTTTAGCCTATGAAGGTATGGAGATTTCAGTTATAAATGAGAACAATGCAGAAAATCAAATACCAATATTTTTAAGACTTGATGATAGTAGGCTTTTAAATAAATCTTCAAAAGAAGATTTACTAAATAGACTTCAAACGCTAAAAGTAGTAAATAACCAAGGTTTTACAGTAAGTATTTCTGAGTTTGTAACAATAAAAGAAATAGTAAAAGAGCCAACAATTACATCTAAAAACTTAAATCAAATGATAAATGTAATTGCAGAAACAAATAAAGATAGCCAAATATATCCACTATTAGATGCCAGAAATGATATGTTAGAAGATCTATCAAAAGATTATGAAGTTATCAAAACAAATATGCTAAATCTAGCTTTTGTAGATAAAAATACAAATGAAAGATTTGAGCTAGTTTTTGATGGTGAATTAAAAGTTACATTAGATACATTTAGAGATTTAGGTGGAGCATTTATTATCGCACTTGTATTGATTTTCTTTTTAATGGTAATGTATTATAAAAGCTTTGCTATTTCAGGTGGTATTGTATTAGCTAGTTTTGTCTCTATTATCGGAGTAATTTTTGCACATATTGTTATGGATTTAATTACTACTGATACTTTTTATTTAACAGCAACTTCACTTATAGGGTTTATAGGATTAATTGGAATAAACTCAAGAAACTCAACACTTATTATTGATTTCTCAAAACAATTAGTAAAAGAAGAAGGAATGGGAATAAATGAAGCAATAGCACAAGCAACAGCACAAAGATCAAAGCCTATTATTCTAACTGTTTTAACAATGGTATTTGCTTCATCATTACTTGCAACTGATGCTGTATTTGGAGGACTAGGAGTTGCTCTTATTGGAGGTACTTTGATCTCTTATGTAGTTTCTATGTTTTTTGTACCAGTGACTATTAAAAGTCAGTTAAAAAAGATTTTATAAATACATTTAACAATCTCTGTATATAAAAAAGCTAAAATCATTTCATGAATGAAAAAGTAAAAAAATATATAAAAGAGATTGTTAAATACTCAATTATCATAATAATTGCACTAAATGTAATAAGTTATTATAAATCACAAGATTTAAATAAAGAAAAATTTCCATATGAAGCTTTTGAGCTTATTGATGGTTCAAATCATACAGTATCTAAGGATAAACCCTTACTTATATACTTTTGGGCTACATGGTGCCCTATTTGTAAATTTCAATCACCAAATATTCAAGAATTATCAAAAAATTATCAAGTTATCACAATAGCAAGTCAATCAGGAACAAAAAAAGAGATAGAAAACTATTTAAAAGAAAATGGCTTTTCATTTAAAGTAATTGATGATATCTACAATGATTTTGCATATAGATTTAATATTAAAGCTTATCCAACAACATTAATTTATGATAAAAATGGAAATTTAAAGTTTAGTGATGTAGGATATACTTCTAGCTTTAGTCTAAAACTAAAATTGTGGTGGGCTAAATAAAACTTATAAAATATTTAACAAAAAGGTGTAATAATGAGTTTTGAAGAACAAGGATACTTTGATAAAGTTTATCATAGAAAAGGAAGACTTTACAAAAAAGTAACAAAAGATAGTATTCAAGAGATGATTGATGTTGTTAATTGTAAGTCATTTTCAAGTAAAGATTTATTAATTGTTGATATTACTGATGAAAAAATCAGAGATTATAAAAAAATGTTAGTGTTATTAGATGCTAAAAATATTGAAGATCTATCCATTAAACTAGATCAACTAAAATATAAAGTGTATTTAAGACTGAAACTAAAGGATTAAGGTATTTACTTAATCCTATTTAGTTTATAAATCAATAACCATTGCAACTTCATCACAAATTGGAAAGTGCTTACATCTAATACAATCTGCCCAAATCTTATGTTCAGGAATCTCTTCTTTTGAGATCTCTTTAAATCCACAGCTTTCAAAGAAACCTTTTTCATAAGTTAGTGATAATACTTGCTCAATACCATAAGATTTCGCTTCACTTATACAAGCTTCTACAAGTTTCTTCCCAAGTTTTAAACCTCGAAAATCTTTTCCTACTACTAAACTTCTAATTTCAGCTAGTCTTGGAGAGTGAATGTGAGTTGCTGTAAAACCAGCCATTTTTCCATCAACAGAAGCTATTGTATATGATCTAATAGTTGTAGCCATTTCATCTTCTGTTCTTAGTAAAATATTTCCATTTTCTACTTCCTCTTTTACGAGTTCTTGCATAGTAGAAATATCAGCCACAGTTGGCTTATAAAATTTGATTTCCAAATAAATATCCTGTAATTCTATTTTGTAAGTCTATCATACCACGTTTTTTAAGATTTGAAATAAAGATTCCTTCTGGATATGCTCTTTTTAATTTCTGTAAATCATTTTGTTTTAATTTATCAATTTTTGTAAAAGCATGAATTATAATCTGGTCACCTCTTTTTATCTCTTCTAAAAATGAATCAACATTTTTATCAATAGCTAACTCAGGATGTCTTGAATCGATTAAATGTACAAAGATCTGTAAATTTGGTCTTTGTTCTAAATATCCAGTTAGATTTTTATTCCATGCTGCTTTTAGTGTTTTTGCAACTTTTGCATAACCAAATCCAGGTAAATCTACAAATCTAGCATAAAGATATGGCAACTCTTCATTTTGTGTTTTAAACTTAATTTCAAAATAATTAATAAGTTGTGTCTTCCCTGGTGTTGAAGAAGATTTAGCTAAACCTTTTCTATTTGTTAATGTATTTAATAGTGAAGACTTTCCAACATTTGATCTTCCTAAAAAAGCCACTTCTGCTCTATCAGGACTTGGTGAATCATTTACACTTTGTGCTGATTGTAAAAATTGTGCATCAACTATTTTCATTAATTATTACCCTGTCCTCTTTCTACATTTATAATAAATCTTACTGGTTTATTTTCACTACCACTAACTTTTGCTTCACCACTTAATTGGTTTACATATATTTTTTCACCATATATTTTTCTATCATCATTTTTTTCTTGTAAAAAACCATTCCCTAGAATCGTATACTCTTCTTTTAAAGGAGAATAAACTACTTTATTACCCTTTCCAATGTACTTTTTTGTTTTAGTATTTAACTCAAAATTTACATTACCAAAAGCTTCATATTTAGTTGGTGTTTTACCATTTGAACTAAAAAAAACACTTACTCTATCAGCATTTAATTTATCTTTACCCATTTGAATTTTCACATTTCCACTAAAAGACGAAACACCTTTTTTATCACTTGCTTCAAAGTTTTTTGCATCTATTATCAACTGTTCACTTGCACCAAATAAAAGTGCTGAACTTATAACCAAACCAGCTAAGTATTTCATTTTTTTCCTTTATTTCTTTTTCATATCTATTTCAAAATGAGTATTTTTTGCATTTAAAGTTTTGTTGTTTAAATCTAAATATAAGTCTGTACCTTTTAATTTACTGTCATAGTAATAACCTTCAAATGGCTTACTATTGTAAACTATATTTTCATCATCATTATAAAACATTTGATTTGTTTTTAAAGATACAAAACTATCTCTTTGATATTCAACATTATCAACTAATTTGTACAAATTATCTTTTTTTATAATTATATCAGCATTGAACTTTTCTATTTGAAAATCTTTCTTTTGCTCTTCATTTTTTATTAATATATTTGCATCAAATAGTTCATCTCTACTATTATATCTAACAGCTTGTGATGACTTGATAATTCTATTAACACCCTCTTGTGTTAAAGTATACATTAGTGGTTTTTCAAAAATTACTAATGGTATATCTTTATCTGCACTAACTTTCTTCATGTTTTCAACTGGAATAAAATATGCAATTGCAGAAACACCTAAAAGTGCAGTGATAAATAGCTTTATATCCATGCGTTAAGAAAATCCTCTTCTAATCCATCTTCTTTATAAATATACTCCATCATCTCTCTAACAGCACCTTGCCCACCTTTGTTTTCACAAACTACATTTACAATATCTTTGATGTAATGACTGCCATTTGCAGGAGTAAATGAAAGTCCAGCTTTTTTTAGCATATGATAATCATTTAAATCATCACCAATAGCTGCAACTTCAGACCAATCAATACCCTCTTCTTCTAGGATTTTTTCTAAAACTTCTTGTTTATTTTTAATGCCTTGATGAAGATGAGATATTTGTAATTCCTTTGCTCTTTTTTCAACAATTGAAGAGTTTCTTCCAGTAATAATTGCAGCTTTATTTCCAAACTTTTTAGTCCAAACAGCAATTGCTAAACCATCTGCTACATCAAAAGACTTAGTCTCTTCTCCACTATTAGAATATGTGATTTTTCCATCAGTTAATGTACCATCTACATCTAAAACAATTAACTTAATCATAAAACACCTTTAGTACTAGGGATTCCCAATTTTTCATTTTTTACTAATGCACGTCTTAAGGCAACTGCAAATGCTTTGAAACTTGCTTCTAAAATATGATGTTTATTTCTTCCTCTTTCATTTATAATATGAACAGTAAGCCCAGCATTTCCAGAAAGGGCATGGAAAAACTCTTCTGCAAGTTCTACATCAAAATCACCTACTTTTCCACTTACATTTACTTCATATACTAAAAAAGGTCTATTAGATAAATCTAAAGCACATGTAGTAGAAGCTTCATCCATAACAACTGTTGCATTTCCATATCTTTCAACTGCTTCAATAGGGAAAATCTCTTGTTTAAGGGCTTTTCCTAAAACAATACCACAATCTTCTACTGTATGATGAGCATCGATATGTAAATCACCATCGCATGATAAATTAATATCTACTCCACTATGTTTTGATAAAGCTTCTAGCATATGGTCAAAAAAACCAACACCTGTATTTATATTAGATTTACCTGTTCCATTAATATCTATTTTACATTTAATATCTGTTTCTTTTGTTTTTCTATTAACTTCTACCATTAATTTTTTCCTTAATCTTTTACTATCATTGAACTATTTAAACCATTTTCTAATTTAAATACATCAGCATCATATTTTGAAGAGAACCCTCTAATAAATACTTTGAAATAGTATTTACCATTTGAGAAGATTCTAATTGCCTCAACTTTATTAGATGGATATAAACTCTGATATTTATCCCTAGTACTTATTGCTCCACTAGCTTGTGAAAAAGCACCTAATTGTAAACTATAATTACCATCTAAAACAGGAGTAACATTACTTTTTATTTTTAATGGTTTTAAAGGCTCAACTTGAGTTACTTTTTTCTCTTTTTTTACTACAACTGGTTTAGGAGTTGTTGCCATTATTGGTGCATTATAGTTTTCTATTTCTCCATTATACCCCAATACAGTAACTTTTACTTTAGCTGTGCCTTTTCTAACCATATCAATTGCATGGGCTGCTTTATTTGATAAATCAATAATTCTACCTCTTACAAAAGGCCCTCTATCATTAATTCTAACAACTACAGATTTACCATTTTCAAGATTATCAACTCTTACTACTGTATTCATAGGCAGTGTTTTATGTGCTGCTGTTAAAGCGTACATATTGTAAATTTCACCATTTGAAGTTTTTTTTGCATGAAAATCTGGGCCATACCAAGATGCAATTCCTCTAAATTGATCTCCAACATTAGCTACAAAAGGATAATATCTAATCCCGAACACACTATAAGGTCTTAATGTATATTTATGCATGTTTTTTGAATTTTTTATTTTAGTGTTGTTAGTATTCTTATAAAATTTATTAATTGTAGAATTACTTGCAAGTTTTGTTTTCTTAGATGAACATCCAGTGAAAACTAATCCTAAAATTATAATCATAAAAAATGTATAAACAAAGTTTTTTAATATACTATTCAAATCTATCTCCTGTTAATTATTAGCAATTGGTATTATAAGCTTTTGATTTATAGAAAGCCTATTTGTTTTTAAATCATTTTTCTCTTTTATTCTTTTGTACGTAATATTATATTCTTTTGCTAAATCGTAAAGAGTATCTCCACTTTCAACTTTATGAACTAAATATTCTCTTTTAACTGGAATAATAAGTTCTTGATTAACTTTTAATCTATTATTTTTCATTTCATTATAATCTTTAATTATTCCATATCTAATCTTATACTTTCTTCCAATAGAAGACAATGTTTCACCACTTTTTACTTTATGTATCGTAAATGATTTATTTTCAATCTTTGAAATGTTTTTATTAAATAAACTAACTTTATTTTCTAAAATATTTATGTCATAAAGTTTTACATTATTTGGTAATATATCTTCTTTTAAATGTAAATTTAATTTTTTTAATTTTTTTGAATCAATGTTAATACTATTAGCAATATCTCTTATATGTAAGCCCCCATTAGCTTGAACTGTAACAACTTCATTTGTTTTTTTAAATAAAGGTTCTTTTTCATAAAAATTTCGATTACCAAGCATGTTAAAAGCAAGAATCTTTTTTAAATAAATTCTACTCTCTTGTGGTAAGTACTGTCTAAAAATTCTATCTTGAACATTCATAAGATCAGTTGCTGTTAATTTAATATTCCATTTAGAAACTTTCTTATAAATTTTATTTACTTTATTAAAATTCTTTTTTGTTTCAAAAAACTCTTTTAAAGTCTTTCTAAAATCTTTTATTGTTTTTGAGTTCTTTTTTTCTGGATTTAACATTACATATTTATCTATTTTTGCTCTAGTGATGGCTTCAATAACTCTGCCTTCGCCACAGTTATAAGCTAAAACTGATAAATACCACTTATCAAAACGATTATGATTCTCTTTTAAGTAACTTATTGCAGCTTTAGTAGATTTAATAAAGTCTAATCTTTCATCTACATAATCATCATTTCTTAATTTAAATTTTTCTGCAGTTCTTGGAATAAACTGCCAAATACCAGCAGCTTTTGCATTTGATTTAACATTTACTTTAAAATTTGATTCTGCCATTGGCATAAATAGTAATTCTTTAGGTAAGTTTTCTTCTTCAATAATATTTTCAATTGATGATACATAATGTTTCGCATTTTTAATATTTTTTACATATGTTCTTAAATGAGACTTTCTAGAGTATTTCTCAAAAATTAATTTCAATTCTTTATCATATAAAAAAGATTCATTAATATCTAAATTTTTTAATATTTTTAAATCTTTTGATGAATAATTTAAATTTATGTTAGCATATAAAATATTTAATGTGAAAAAAAATAGTACAAAAGTTTTTTTCAATGAGTTTCCTAAAATTTGAAATAGTATATATTTTATCTAAGATATACTAGAAAACTCATTAAATAATTTTATCGCATTGTTTGTAGTTAACTCTTCTATCTCATCTCTAGATTTATTAAGTAATTCAGCCATTTTATCTGCAACAAAAACAGTGTAGTAAGGTTCATTTCTTTTTCCCCTATGAGGGTGCGGGGTTAAATATGGTGCATCAGTTTCAATTATTAACTTTTCTTGTGGGATTTTAGGTAATACATCAACTAATTTTTTCGCATTTTTAAAAGTTAAAACTCCGCCTATTCCATAATAAAACCCATGATCTGCTAATGGTAATAGATGTTCACTTGCATTAAAACAGTGTAAAACCCCTCCTACTTCTTTTGCATTATAATCCATAAGAATTGTTCTTGAATCATCTGAAGCTTCTCTAATATGTACAATTAAAGGTTTTTTTACTTTTTTAGCAAACTCTATTTGAGAGATAAAGACCTCTTTTTGTTTTGCTACATTAGCTTTTTTTTCTTCTTCGTCTTCTGGAAGTCTAAAATAATCTAAACCACATTCACCTATTGCAATACATTTAGGATGATTAACATACTTTTCCATGACTGATTCATCATATGAATCACAATCATAAGGATGAATTCCTACTGAAAAAAATACTTCATCATACTTTTCTGCAAGTTTAATAGCTTGAGGTAAGTCTTTAAAGTCTGCACCAGGAATTAAAAAACCTTTAACTCCATGGTCAAGTGCATTTTTAATTACAGCATCAATATCTTCATAAAACTTTTCATTGTCTAAATGACAGTGTGTATCTAAAATAATAACTTATTCCTTACGATAAAAATCTTTTATTAACTAAATTTACAATGTTATTAACTTGAGAAAGCTCACTTCCTAAAATCCATGCATCAATACCAAAGTTTTTGAAAGCATCATAATCACTTTCATCTTCAATAACAGCTATTGAAACATATTTATCTTTAGTAACTTCTGCTTTATTTTCTTCAAATTCAAAAATTGTATCTATGTCTAATATAACAATATCAGCTTTTTCACTAGTTCCTGTATGAAAATGCTCAACATTAAATTCATCATTAAATAATGACTCATCAATCTGATTAAATGTAATTATATTCATAATTTACTCCCCAAATTATAGATTGATATATTCTAGCTAAAAAATTATTAATTTAAAAGTCTATAATATATATTTAGCTAAATCATCGTCTTCAACAATTGTATCTAATTTTTCTTCAACTAGTTCTTTTGTTACTATTACTTTTTCCCCACTCATTTCATCTGCATTAAATGAAATATCTTCAATTACTTTTTCAATTACTGTGTGAAGTCTTCTAGCACCTATATCTTCAGTTTTGTTATTTGCTGTAACTGAATATTTTGCGAATGCTTTTATAGATTCATCATCAAACTCTAAAGTAACATTTTCAACCTCTAATAAAGCCTTGTATTGTCTTAATAAAGAGTTTTTAGTGTTTGTTAAAATTTTATATAATGCATCTTCATCAAGTGTTTCTAACTCAACTCTTAAAGGAAATCTTCCTTGAAGCTCAGGAAGTAAATCACTTGGTTTACTAACATGAAATGCCCCTGCTGCTATAAATAAAATATGATCAGTTTTTACATGACCAAATTTTGTTTGAACAGAACTTCCTTCAACAATTGGAAGTAAATCTCTTTGAACACCCTCTTTTGAAGGATCTTGATTTTGATTTGATTTACCAGAAGCAATTTTATCAATTTCATCTAAGAAAATGATTCCACCTGATTCTGCTCTTTTGATAGCTTCAATTTTAATAGCTTCTTGGTCAAGTAATGATTCACTTGCACTTGATTTTAATAAAATTTTCGCATCTTTAATTTTTACTTCTTTTTTTATTTTTTCTTTATTAAGTCCACCTAACATTTTGTTTAGGCTTTCTTGCATAGAAGTCATATCTAAAGGCATATTTGAATCTAAAATTTCTACATGTGCTTTTTTGGGAATTTCTATTTCTATTTTCTTTTCATCTAAATCACCATCTAAAAGCTTTTTTTCCATAGTATTATACGTTTTTATAAAAGACTCTTTTGCACTTTCACTTGCAGTTTCAGGTAAAGGAGGAACTAGTTTTTCAATAATTTTTTTATTTACTTCTTCTTCAATTTTATCTTTTATTTTATCTTCATACTCTTTTGTAACTAAACTTATTGATTCAAAAACTAAGTCTCTAACCATAGATTCAACATCTCTTCCTACAAAACCTACCTCAGTATATTTACTAGCTTCAACTTTTACAAAAGGTAAACCCATCATTTTTGCTAATCTTCTAGCAATTTCAGTTTTACCAACTCCTGTACTACCAATCATCAAAATATTTTTTGGCATAATTTCTTCTTGTAAAACTGGTTCAACTTTCATTCGTCTAAACCTATTTCTTAAGGCTAATGCAATTGTTTTTTTAGCATTATTTTGACCAATAATATAATCATCTAAATATTCTACTATCTGTTTTGGTGTTAAATCCATATCTTATTAATCCTCTAGTTTTAATAATTTAATATTTTGGTTTGTGTAAATACAAAGTTCACCTGCAATCATAAGTGATTCTCTTACAAGATCTTCTTCATCCATTTTTGCATGCTTTGCTAATGCACGAGCTGCACTAATAGCAAAGTTTCCACCACTACCAATAGAAGCAATTGAGCCATCTTCTGGTTCAACTACATCTCCATTTCCTGAAAGTATAAAAATGTGATCTTTATTTAATACAATCATCATAGCTTCTAATCTTCTTAAAACTTTATCTTTTCTCCACTCTTTAGAAAATTCAATAACAGCTTTTAATAAATCGCCCTTTTTATTTTCTAAGTGTGTTTCAAACATGTCAAATAGATTAAATGCATCAGCAGTACTTCCAGCGAAGCCTGCTAATATTTTTCCATTATAAAGTGTTCTGATTTTTGTTGCATTTCCCTTTAAAATTGCATTTCCAAAAGTAACTTGTCCGTCACCTCCAATTACAGCTTTATTTGGGCCTTTATAAGCAAGTATCGTAGTAGCGTCAAACATTTATTCAACTCCAATTACATCTACTTTTAGTGTTGCGTGAATTCCATGACCTAACTTACAATCAGATTCAAAAATTCCTGCAGCTTTTATTTTTTCTTTTAATGAAATACTTTTTTTATCTATTTCAATATCAAATTGCTCTTTTAATGATTCACTAACTTCTTTATTAGTTACAGAACCAATTAAATGTCCATTTGCACCAATTTTATGCTTAATAGTTAATTTTGTAGTATTTAATTTTTCTGCTAATTCAGTAGCTTCTGCTATCTCTTGAGCTTCAATTTTCTTTAGTTCAGCTTGTTTTGCTTCAAATTCTGCAATTACTTCATCAGTCGCATGTAAAGCAAAACCTTTTCCAACTAGAAAGTTTTTTCCGTATCCATCTTTAACTTCTTTTATTTCTCCAGCTTTTCCTAAACTCTTAACATCTTTAATTAATAATACTTTCACAATATCTCCAATTCTATTTTATTGGTGATATTCTACAATAGCAACTATTAATTAGAAATTATAAAATAGCTATTAATACTATTGTTAAAATTTATTAGCTAGCGATATTAAGAGTATTAGGCAAATTTTCTCTTATCTTTCTCTTCTTAACATAGTTATTTAATCCAATATGATTGTTATAACCAAGAAGTTTTGCAATTTTTCTAACAGATAAACCAAGTTGTAATAACTCTTCAATTTTATCTCTTTGATCATCAAATTTTGACTTTTGAATTGTACCTTTTGGTTTACCTAAGGCAATTCCATTTTGTTTTTTTACACTTAAAGCTTCTTTTGTTCTTAGACTCATTAAATCTTTTTCTAAATTCATAGTCATTGAAATAACGCCTAAAATCATTTGAGTTAACATGTCTTTATCATCTACTAATTCAAGGTTTTGTTTTATAGCTATTATTCTAACTTTATTAGAAAGCAAGAATTTAACAATTTCTAAAATTGTTTCAATTGTTCTACCAAATACATTTAAATCAGAAACAATTAATGTTGAATTTTTTTCACTATTTCTTAAAAGTTCTAAGATATTTTTCTCTTCATGTGAACTTGAAATTTCTATCTCAAACTCTTTATAAATAGAAATATTATGTTCATCAATATAATTGCTAATTGAGACCTTTTGGTTTTGAGTATATGATTCATTATTTTTATTAACTCTAACATACGAATAAACATGAGACATAATAAATTCCTTTTACATAATATGATATATAAATTATATAAATAAACATATTGTTTTATTTAATATACTTTATAATTATACATAATGTTAACATTTAATTTATTAAAATTAACTTAAGATACTATGAAAAACATAGGTAAAAAAGAAGATTGAATTCAAAGTTTTTTTTTGCTATTATCTTGATTATCTTAATAAAATAAAAAGGCTTTCTTTTGAGACTAACAGTTGCTATTTCTGGTGCTAGTGGAACTAATTTAGCTATTAAATTTGTAAAACAGCTACCAAAAGATATTGAGGTTTTTTTAGTATTTTCAAACAGTGCGAAAAGAGCACTAAAGCTTGAAACTAACCTATCTGCAAGAAAAATGTTTGATGATTATGAAAATATTACTATTTTAAAAGATAGTGATATAGGTGCATGTATAGCTTCAGGTTCATTCAAAGTTGATAAAATGATTGTTCTTCCATGCTCAATGAATACACTTGCAAAATGTGCAGTAGGAATATCAGATTCCTTAATTACAAGAGCATTTACTGTTATGTTAAAGGAAAAAAGGGAGATAATTCTTTCTCCTAGAGAAATGCCTTTAAATCAAATAGCATTAGAAAACATGTTGAAACTATGTAAAATGGGGGTTACTATAGCCCCTCCAATTCTTGGGTATTATTCAAATCAACAGTCACTTGATGATATGGAAAACTTCATGATTGGTAAATGGTTAGATATGTTAAAAATAAACAATAATCTATATAAAAGATGGGAGTAAGATGTCTGATCTAATAAATAAAGAGTGTGTAAAATCACACAAAAAAGCGATATACAGTGGTACTTTTGACCCTATAACAAATGGTCATCTAGATATTATTAAAAGAGCTTCGAATATTTTTGATGAAGTAATTATTGCTGTTGCAAAAAGTGAAATGAAAAAACCAATGTTTTCACACTTCCAAAGAGAAGAGTTTGTAATAGCTGCAACGAAAGATATACCTGGGGTTAAGGTAGTAGGTTTCGATACATTATTAGTAGATTTAGCTACAGAACTTAATGTAAATACTATTATTAGGGGCTTAAGAGCTGTATCTGATTTTGAATTTGAATTACAAATGGGTTATGCTAACTCATCAATCAATAATAAAATTGAAACACTTTATTTAATGCCTACACTTGAAAATGCATTTGTATCTTCAACTATTGTTAGAGAAATCATTAGATTTAATGGAAAGTTTGAGCATTTAGTACCTAATGAGGTTATAAAATGTATGTAGTTATTGAAGGTATTGACACTGCTGGTAAATCAACACAATTAGATTTACTTCAAAAAAAATTTAAAGATGCAATTTTCACAAAAGAACCAGGTGGAACAGATATTGGATTAAAGCTTAGAGCTATGGCATTAAGTGGTGAAGCAAAATCTAAAATTGCAGAGATGTTTCTTTTTTTAGCCGATAGAGCTGAACATATTGAAGAAGTAATAAAGCCCAATAAGAACAATACAGTAATATCAGATAGGTCTGTAATATCGGGGATTGCTTATGCTTCACAACTTGATATAGATAAGTTAATAGATTTAAATTTAATTGCTACAGAAAATATACTTCCAAGTCATGTGATTTTATTAGAATTAACACCTGAAGAGTTAAAATATAGATTATCTCAAAAAGAGAATGATTCTATTGAATTAAGAGGAATTGACTACTTAATAAATATTCAAAACAGAATGAAAGTAACACTTGAGAAACTAAATATAAACTATATTGCAATTGATGCAAGTTTAAAAATTAAAGAAATTGAAAAGAAAATAGAGGATTTTTTAAATGTCTAAAGAGAACAATAAAACTATTCAAAGCCTAAGAGGGATGAAAGATATCGTAAATGAAGAGAGTACTTTATTTACTTATTTTATAGAAAATGCTTCACAAATAGTAAAAAACTATGGTTTTAGCTATTTAGAGACACCACTTTTAGAAGAGACTGCACTTTTTAAAAGATCAGTTGGAGAAAGTAGTGATATTGTAAATAAAGAGATGTACCAATTTATTGATAAAGGTGAAAATGATGTTTGTCTAAGACCAGAAGGAACAGCTGGTGTTGTAAGACATTTTGTACAACATAAATTAGACAGAGCTGGTGGAAACTATAGATGGTATTACTATGGACCAATGTTTAGATATGAAAGACCTCAAAAAGGAAGATTAAGAGAATTTCATCAATTTGGTTGTGAAGTATTTGGAGTTGATTCTGTTTTAGAAGATGCAAATATAATTATGATGATAAAAGATATTTTAGACTTCTTTGGAATTGGGTTTAAACTTCAACTAAATTCACTAGGTTGTAATGTATGTATGCCTCCATACAAAGAAAATCTAGTTAAGTATTTAACAAATTTTAAAGAAAATCTTTGTGAAGACTGTAATAGAAGGATTGATACAAATCCAATCAGAGTTTTAGACTGTAAAAATGAAAACTGTCAAAAGCTTTTAACAGATGCCCCAAGAATCACTCATAATTTATGTGAGAGCTGTGATACAGATTTTGAGAAATTAAAAGAGATTTTAGATTTTAATAAAGTAAAATATGAAGTTGATACAAGTTTAGTTAGAGGTTTAGATTACTACTCAAAAACTGCATTTGAATTTGTAAGTGATGAGATTGGTGCACAAAGTGCAATTGCAGGTGGGGGAAGATATGATAGACTTGTTGAGTTCTTAGGTGGTAGACCAACACCTGGTATTGGATTTGCAATAGGAATTGAAAGACTTTTAGAACTTGTAAAAATGAAAGAATCAAATGAAGATATAGTATATATTGGAGCACTAGATGAAAAATCTCTAAATACTGTACTAAAAACTGCAAATAAAAAAAGAAAAACTACTAAAACTTATGTTGAGTACACTCCTAGAAGTTTTGGTAAGCACTTTAAACTTGCAGAAAAAGCAGGAGCTAATATTGTTGCACTTATTGGAGAAAAAGAGCTTGAAGAAGGCACAATTTTTGTTAAAGATTTAATAGCTAAAGAAGATAAAAATATTAAACTTGAGGATTTTTAGTGACAAACTATGGTATCGACATCTGGAGCGATGATAACTTTATTATTGAAGATGGTTTAGCAAAAGTTAATTATAATTCTAAACCATCACTTATTTCTTTAGTTAAAGAAATAAGAGACCAAGACTTCAAAGGACCTTTACTACTAAGATTTCCACATATTACAAAAAAACAAATTTCAACTTTGTATGATACTTTTAAAGAAAGCATTAAACAATATGATTACAAGGGAAGTTTCAATGCAGTTTTTCCACTAAAAGTAAATCAACTTCCAAACTTTATTCACCCTTTAATAAAAAATGGTAAAGAGTTTAATTATGGATTAGAAGCTGGTAGTAAAGCCGAGCTTCTTATAGCTATGACATATAATAATATTGGTTCACCTATAACTGTAAATGGTTTTAAAGATAAAGAGATGATTCACCTTTGTTTTATCGCTAAAAGTATGGGACATGACATTACTGTAATTATTGAAGGTCTTAATGAATTGGAAATAATTATAGAGGTATTAAAAGAATACAAATTGGAATGTCCTAATATAGGATTAAGAGTTAGACTACATAGTGGTGGAAGTGGCTTATGGGCGAAAAGTGGAGGTATTAATTCAAAATTTGGATTAACATCAACTGAAATAATTGAAGCCTTTGAACTAATGGAAGATAATAATATAGTTAATAGTTTAACAATGATTCATTTTCATATAGGTTCAGCAATGAACTCTATTAAACCATTAAAAAAAGCATTAAGAGAATCTGGACATATATATGCAGAACTTAAAAACCTTGGAGCTAAAGGTTTAACATCAATTAATATTGGTGGAGGATTAGCTATTGAATATAGTGCCTATGAAAGAACAAGGTTTTACTCATTAAGAGAGTTTGCAAGTGATGTTATTTATACATTAAAAGAGATTGCTAAGCAAAAAGGTGTAGATGAACCTAATATTTTCACTGAATCAGGAAGATTTATATCAGCTGCTTCAACAGTTCTAATTGCACCTGTATTAGAACTATTTTCATCAGAGTATGAATTAGAACATTTAAAACTTAAAGATGAAAATCCTCCTTTAATTCAAGAGCTATTTTATTTACATAGAGATATGACTAAAAAAACTGCTTATGAATATATGCATGATAGTACTGATCATATGGAGTCATTACTTACACTTTTCGATTTAGGGTATATTGATTTACAAGATAGATCAAATGCCGAAATCTTAACTCATCAAATTATAAAAAAAGCTATTTATTTACTTGAAATTGATGACTTCAAAGATTTACAAAGAATTGATGAAAATATTCAAGAAAAGTATTTACTAAACTTTTCTATGTTTCAATCACTCCCTGATTATTGGGGAATAGATCAAGAGTTTCCTATTATGCCAATAACACATCTTGACAAAAAACCAACAAGAAGTGCATCACTATGGGATATTACATGTGATAGTGATGGAGAGTTACCATTTGATATGAAAAAACCTTTATATCTACATGATATAAATTTAAATAAAGAAGATTACTTTATAGGTTTTTTCAATGTTGGAGCATATCAAGATACTTTAGGGATGAAACATAATTTATTTTCTCACCCTACTGAAGTTAATGTTGTATTTAATAATGATGAAGTTGTATTAGAAAAGATATTAGAATCACAAAAAGTAATAGATATATTAGAAGATATTGACTATGATACAAATAATATGAAAAAAATATTACAAAAAAACTTATCAACAGATATTTATAAAAATTTAGAAAAATATTTAAATGAAAACAGTTATTTAAAAACAATTTGGAGTTATTATGACGAATGAAGAAAAAAAACCAAAAGATTTATCACTTTGGAAACAAATAAAAGAGGATTTTTCTGTACCAAAATTAAATGATCCCGCACTAGATTCAAGCTTTGAACTATTTTTTAACTATCCTGGTGTTTGGGCTATAATTAATCACAGAATCGCTAATAGATTATATAATAGAGGCTGGAAGAAACTATCTAGAGCATTAACTGGATTTTCATCACTATTTACAAAAACAGATATTCACCCAGCAGCGACAATAGGAAGAAGAGTGTTTATTGATCATGCAATTGGTGTTGTAATTGGGGCAACGACAATTATTGAAGATGATGTATTAATTTATCAAGGAGTGACACTAGGTGGTGTTAGTTTAGATAAGGGGAAAAGACACCCTACTATTAAATCAAACGCAGTTATTGGAAGTGGTGCAAAAGTTTTAGGAAATATCACAATAGGCAAAAACTCTAAAATTGGAGCAAACTCTGTTGTAGTTTGTGATGTTCCAAAAAATAGTACAGCAGTTGGTGTTCCAGCTAGAATAATCAAAAAAGATAATAAAAACTGTAAACTTGACCATGGTGACTTACCAGATATAAATAAAGAGATGTTCAAGTATTTAATTGAAAGAATTCATGTACTTGAAATTGCCCTAAAAGAGCAAGATGGAATTGATGTTAGTGATAAAGATAAGAAATTAGAAGAGGATTATAATAAATTCATTAATGCTATGAATTCTATTAAGAAAAAATAATGATACTTGAACTTTTACTATTTGGGGTATTAACAGGTTTTATCTCTGGCTTTTTTGGAGTTGGAGGAGGAATGGTACTTGTTCCAATGCTACTTGTTGCTGGTTTTGTTATGAAACAAGCAATTGCAATATCTATAATGCAAATGGTATTTAGTTCAATTTATGGCTCTTTTTTAAATGCGAAAAAAGCAAAAAATGTTTTAAAAGATGGAATAATTATTGGTATTGGAGGTTTTGTTGGTGGTCTTCAAAGTGGTTTAATTGTTTCTAATGTTTCTAATGAAACTTTACAATATATATTTATTGCTATATTGATTTTCTCTATTGTTAAAATATTTTTCTCACCTGCAGAACATAATCAAGAATCGAAAACTCATAATAAGTTTGTTTTATTTGTAATTGGCTTTTTCATTGGTATTTTTGCTATGAGTATAGGTGTTGGAGGATCAATTCTATTAACTCCTATTTTAGTAGGATTCTTAAGATATGACCTAAAATCAGCGACTTCACTTGGACTATTCTTTGTAATATTCTCTTCAATTGCAGGATTTACATCTATGTCACTGCATGGACATATGCTATTTTTAGAAGGTGCAATAGTAGGTATTGCTTCACTTATTGGAGTATTTTTTGGTATTAAAGCTAAACATACTATTAATTCAACTTCATATAAAAAATATATCCTAATTTTAAATATTGTAATTTTAATTACAATGGTATATAAAACATTTATCTCTTAAAAAGAGTAAATGTTTTTAAATATATAAGATAAAGCCCCACCACTTCTATAATAATCAATTTCTTGTAAGTTTTCTAATTTAGATTGAACTATAACTGTTTTAATAAAACCATTTTTTTCAATATCTAATTCAATTTTTTCATTAGGTATTAAATTTTCCCTTTTAATTGATATTTTCTCTTCTCCACTAAACTCTATAGAATCCACATTATTTTTATCAAACTCTAAAGGTAGTATTCCTACTCTTACTAAATTTAGTTTAAAGTTATGATCAAAAGATTTTGCAACAATTGCTTTAACTCCTAACATACTTAAACCTTTTGATGCCCAATCTCTAATAACTCCTCCTCCAAAATTATCTCCTACAAAAAGAACTAAAGGAGTGTTTTTAGCTTTCATTTTCTTTGAGAATTCAAATATTGAAATTATTTCATTTGTTTCATAATCTCTTGTCAAACTGCCCTCTTTTGGAGATATAATTCTATTTTTTAAATTAGGGGAAGATAAAATTCCTCTTATCATTAAATCAACATTCCCTTTTCTATTTTCAAAAGTTCCAAGCTGTGAAACGGAAATTCCTTTTTCTAAAAGGTACTCTCTAGCTATTAAGTTCTCACTAATCTTCCCCATTGCAGAAATATCTTCATTTAATATATCATCACCTAAAACTGCTAATAATCTAGCGTTTTTAATTTCAATTTTTTCTATATTAATATTTTTAGAAAATGTTGAAGGGTGAATATATGTTGAATCTTCATTCCAATCATATACTGGCTCATTGTGTATATTTAAAGCTTGCCAATAATTATTTCCTAAAAAAATGTTGTTATAACTTTTTAAGTACAGTAAAGAATCAATTTTATTTAGATACTCATTTACTTCTAAATTACTAGGCCAAATATCATTAAGATATACCCCTTTTGAAATTTCATCATCAATAATATTACAATTAATTGTTCCTTTTAAACAGTATGCAACTACTAAAGCAGGAGACATTAGCCAGTTTGATTTAACTAAAGGATTTACATTTTCTTTAAAATTTCTATTGCCGCTACTAACTGAACTTACATCTAAGTCATACTTTGTAATTTCATCAACAATTCCAGGTAATAAATCTCCACTATTTCCAAAACAACTAGCACAACCAAAGCCTGAGATATGAAAACCAATATGCTCAAAATATTTTAACAAATCTAATTGTTTCAAATAAGACTTAACTACATATGAACCTGGTGCAAAAACTTTTTTGATATTTGAGTTTATTTCCAAACCATAATTTATGGCATTTTTGATTAAAAGGGCTGCTTGAATTATTAAGCTAGGATTAGAACTACTCATACAAGAAGTTATACTTCCTAAAACAATATCATTTGCTTTTAATAAATTACCTCTTTTAAAACTTTTTAACTTACTAGGAACTTTATTTGCTAAAACTTTATTTTCAGAACTTGCTGGTCCTGCAACAACTGGTTTAACTAAAGATAAATCAAACTCTAGGTTTTCATCATAATCAAGTTGATCATAATTATTATACATACCAAGTAAAGTATAGTATTGTCTAATTAGCGAAGCATCAACCCCTCTAGTTTTTTCAATATATGAAATAGTATTATCATCAACTCCAAAAAATGACACTGCAACATTATACTCATTTGCCATATTTGATATTGTTGCTCTATCTTCTAAGGATAACTCTTTTATCCCTTCACCATAAAACTCTATAAACTCTTGATGTGTTTTTAGTTCATTTATAAAGTTTGTAAAACTTAAAGCAACATCACTTATAGTAACACCTTGATCTAATGTTCCAACTAACTTTACACCTGTAATACTAGGTAAAGAGAATGATGAATGAGAATCAAACATCATACATTGTGCTTCAAGGCCACCTATTTCCCATCCTAAAATACCTAATGAGTTAATCATACTTGTGTGTAAATCAGTACCAACAACGGTTTCAGGATATATAAAAACCTTTTCATCTATTTGTTTTAAACAAATCATTGTAGAAAGGTATTCTAAATTTATTTGATGAGATATTCCAAAACCAGGAGGAACTACTGAAAAGTTTTTAAAACTATTAGAAGCCCATTTAATAAACTCATATTTCTCTTCATTTTTTGATATTTCATTTTTTAAATTTATTTCCAAGCTATCAGAAGTGCTTGTTTTTGATATATCTAAAGAGTGGTCAATAATTAAATCGACCATAACGTTTGGATTAATTTTATCTATATCTTCACCTATATTTAAAGCCTCTTCTCTCATAGAAGCCAAATCAATTAAAATAGGAATTGAAGTTAAATCTTGCATAATAATTCTAGTTGCTTCGAACTGAATTTTTTTATTTTTATTTTTTGAGACAAATATATCAATAATAGATTCTAAATTATAATCATTACTATTTCTAACATTTGATTCTAATAATACTTTTAAACAATTAGGCAATTTTTCTAAAACAGGATAATCATTATAAAGCTTTTTTAAATCACAGTAATAAAATAAATTATCACCGAACCTAAAATTATTAATATATCTATTCACACTAATAACCTTTTTATGTAAGTCACTTTCAAAAAATATCTAAATTATCTTTAATAGATTATTATGTAATGTACCCTATAATATTAGCTTCAAAAATTTAAAGGCAACTATTAATGAAAGATTCAATCAAAATATTTAATGCAAAAGAAAATAATTTAAAAAATATAAATCTAGAAATACCCAAAAACAAGCTAATAGTTTTTACAGGACTATCTGGTTCTGGTAAATCTACACTAGCGTTTGATACATTATACGCAGAAGGTCAAAGAAGATATATAGAATCACTTTCTGCTTATGCTAGACAATTCTTGGACAAAGTAGGAAAACCTGATGTTGAAAGAATTGAAGGTTTAACTCCTGCAATTGCAATTGATCAAAAAACAACTTCTAAAAATCCAAGATCAACTGTTGGAACGATTACAGAAGTATATGATTACTTAAGATTACTATATGCAAGAGTTGGAAAACAACATTGTCATAAATGTGGCGAACCTATTTCACAAATGAGTGCAAGTGATGTAATTGATCAAGTATTGAAATTACCTGATAATTCAAAAATAGTTATTTTAGCACCATTAATAAATAGGAAAAAAGGAACATTTGCTGATTTACTTGAAAGTCTTAGAGGTAAAGGTTATGTAAGAGCCATGATTGATGGAGTTATGGCAAGACTTGATGAAGACATAGAATTAGAAAAGAATAAAATGCATACTATCAAAGTAGTAATTGATAGAGTAGTTATCAAAGAAGAAAACAAAGATAGAATTGCACAAGATGTAGAGAAAGGTTTAAAAGAATCTTTTGGAGAGCTTGAAGTTGAAGTTATGAATCATGAGGAAGTTGGAACGGATAAACATATTCACTATAGTGAGCACATGGCTTGTTTTGATTGTAAAATATCTTTTGAACCATTAGAGCCATTATCATTCTCATTTAACTCACCAAAAGGAGCTTGTAGTTCTTGTGATGGACTTGGTATTAGATATGCACTTGATATGAAAAAAGTAGTTAATGATGAGTTGCCACTTGAAGATGGTGCAATTAAAGTCATCTATGGATTTAATAAAGGTTTTTATTTCAAAATGCTTATGGCTTATTGTGAAGCAGCTGATATTGATATTAAAATACCATTTAAAGAGTTACCCTCTCATAAACAAAAAGCAATTTTACATGGTGGGGTAGAAGAAGCAAAATTTACATGGAAAAGACATAAACTTACAAGAAAATGGGAAGGTGTAATAAAGCTAGCATATGACATGATCAAAGATGAAAAAGAGATGGCTGAATACATGACTGAAAAAAGATGTAGTGACTGTAATGGAAATAGATTAAAACCATCTTCTCAAAGTGTTTTTGTAGCTCAAAAAACCATTTCAGATATTATAAACCAACCAATTGAAGATGCCCATGCATTTTTCCAAGATGAAAAAAACTTTGAATACTTTAATGAACAAAATCAAATGATTTCAAAACCAATTTTAAAAGAGATAAAAGAGAGAATTTTCTTCTTACATGATGTAGGACTTGGATATATAACACTAGGAAGAGATGCAAGAACAATTTCAGGGGGAGAAGCTCAAAGAATTAGAGTTGCTTCACAAATTGGTTCTGGATTAACTGGTGTAATGTATGTACTTGATGAGCCATCAATTGGTTTACATGAAAGAGATACAAGTAAACTTATTAAAACACTAAAAGCCTTACAAGAAAAAGGTAATACTGTAATTGTAGTTGAGCATGATAAAGAGACAATTGAAGCTGCTGATTATATAGTTGATATTGGTCCAAATGCAGGTAAATATGGTGGAGAAATTGTATTTGCAGGAACACTTCCTCAAATGAACAAAGCAAAAACACTAACTGCACAGTACATGAATGGAAAAAAGAAAATCGATTATGCACACAATAGACCCCAAGAAGAGTTTATTGAAATAAAAAATGTAACGATAAATAATATTGAAAATCTAAATGTTCAAATTCCACTAAAAAACCTTTGTGCAATTACAGGGGTTAGTGGAAGTGGGAAATCTTCACTTATTTTACAAACCCTACTTCCAGTAGCAAAAGAGTTATTAAATCATGCTAGAAAAGTAAACAAAGTTGATGGAGTTGAAATAACTGGACTTGAAAAACTTGATAAAGTGATCTACTTAGACCAATCACCAATTGGTAGAACTCCAAGATCTAACCCTGCAACGTATACAGGTTTAATGGATGAAATTAGAACACTATTTTCTAAAACAAAAGAAGCTAGCCTTAGAGGTTATAAAATAGGTAGATTTTCATTTAATGTTAAAGGTGGAAGATGTGAAAAATGTCAAGGTGAAGGTGAAATAAAAATTGAAATGCACTTCTTACCAGATATTATGGTTAAGTGTGATGACTGTGGTGGACATAGATATAATGCTCAAACATTAGAGATTTTATATAAAGGGAAAAATATATCTGAAGTATTAAGTATGAGTGTTGATGAAGCTTTAGAGTTCTTTATAAAAGTTCCAAAAATTAAAGCTAAACTTCAAACTTTAAGCGATGTGGGACTTGGATATATTACTCTTGGTCAAAATGCTGTAACACTTTCAGGAGGAGAAGCTCAAAGAATCAAACTATCAAAAGAGTTAAGTAAAAAAGATACTGGAAATACTCTTTATGTATTAGATGAGCCAACAACAGGACTTCACTTTGCAGATGTTGATAGACTTACAAAAGTTTTACATCACCTTGTTGAAGTTGGAAACTCTGTACTTGTAATTGAGCATAATTTAGATGTAATTAAAAATTCTGATTGGGTTATAGATATGGGTCCTGAAGGTGGAAGTAAAGGTGGTATGATAGTTGATGAAGGAACTCCTGAAAATCTAGCTAAAAATCACAAAAAATCTGGTTCATATACTGGATATTATTTAGAAAAAGAGTTAAGTATAAAGTAATTTTATGAAAATAGACTATACAATTTTTAAACAAAAAACTGCAATTGATAGATTTATATTTGCAATACAAAATGGCTATTATGTACAGGCCCATGAATTACTTGAAGATGATTGGAATAAGTATAAAAAACAAGGCTTAAAAAATAAAGCCCTTGTTTTAAAAGGTTTAATAAATGGTGCAACAGCACTTGCTTTATATCATATAAAAAAAAGACCAAATGGATATAAAAAAGTTTGGCCTGCTTTTGAAAAATATGTTCCTTTGTTGGATGATGTAGATTTTGAAGAAAAAGACAAATACTATAAAGCTAAAAATATTTTAATAGATTTAAACAGTAAGATATTATAAAAAGGCACACATGAAAAGTTTTACTAAATTAATTAGTTCTTTATTGATTCTTATAAATATAGCCTATTCTCAAGAAGATGTAGCATCATATATTTCACTATCGAATGAAGAAAAAAGTTTTATTGAAAATACCAATATAAAAGTAATTTCTTCGAAAACTTGGGCACCTATAAACATGAATAATAAAGAAGAAAAATTATCAGGAATTGCTGTTGATTTTTGGAACTTAATTTCTCAAAGAGCAGGAATTAAATCAGATACAATTATTGCTAAAGATTGGAATGATGTTTTAGATTCAATTAAGAAGAAAGAAGCTGATATAACGTTAGGAACAACATATGATAGTCAAAAGAAATCTTATGCTCAATTTTCAACCCCTTATATCTCTTTTCCTATTGCCTTTGCAACACTATTTGATAAAAGATTTATACCAAATGGTTCTTTTTTAGAAGGTAAAAGAGTTGCAGTGGGTGAAAACTATAGTTCTTACTTAATTATGAAAAAAAGATATCCGAAAATTAATTTTATACTTGTAAAAAACACTGAAGTAGCGATGAAACTACTAAGTGCAGGAAAAGTTGATGCAGTAATTGACATTTTACCTGTAATTGCACACTTAATATCATTAAATGGGTACTATAATCTTAAAATTTCTGGGACTAGTGATGAAAAAGTAAATATTTCTTTTATGGTAAGAAATGATTACCCAGAACTACTAAGTGTCATAAATAAACATATTGCACAAATAACACTAAAAGATAAAGCTGATTTAATCAATCAATGGCTAACTGTAAAGTTTGATAAAAGATTTGTAGACTATGAATACTTTTATCAAATAATAATTTTACTAATACTTTTAATACTCTTTTATATATTTAAACAAAAAGATTTAAAAAAGTATAATAAACAGTTACAAGAGCTATCAACAACCGACTCATTAACAAAACTTTACAATAGAAGAAAAATAGATGAGATTTTAAATCAATTAAAAAACAAAAAGTACTCTTTAATTTTATTAGATATTGATAACTTTAAAGAAATAAATGATGTTTTTGGGCACTTAGAGGGAGATAAAGTATTAATTCGTCTTGCAAAATTATTAAAAGAAAATACAAACTCTAATGATATTTTAGGAAGATGGGGTGGTGAAGAGTTTTTAGTAATTTGTAAAAATACAAATGAAAGTGAAGCTAATATAATTGCTCAAAGACTTAAAGAATTAATAGAAAATGAAAACTTTGAAATACGACAAATAACTGCATCATTTGGTGTTAGTGAAGCCCATAAACATAGTGAAATTAAAGAAGTGTTAGCCAATGCAGATATTGCAATGTATAATGCAAAACAAAGTGGAAGAAACCAAGTTATCAATGCATCTAGCTTAAAATAACTTCTTCCATTTTATGATGCAGAATCTAAATTCATCATAAAGGCTTTCATTTTCATCATTTGTTCAGTAGGATACTGATTTTCAATATCTCCTCTTTGAACTTTTACATAAAAATCTTTAGACTGATTATTAAATCCAAAATTTGTATTAGCTAATACGACTTCGTATTGACTATTTAAATTTTGAGATTCAATTTTTTCAGCTTTTGAAACCTCTTTTTCTTTTTGGATCACTGTTTCTTGAAGTTGTTCTAATTGTTTTTTTGAACTTACTTCTGAAGTTTCATTACTTGGTTGAATTTTTTGAATTTCTAAAGATTTATTGTCTGTATACTGATCAATATTTGGTATTAATCCATATTCCATAACGTACTCCTTTCAATAAAAAAATAACCCCTCTAATGAAATTATACAAAAAAAATGTGATTTTTGTCAAAAGTTTTAAAATAAACAATAATATTAAGTATTTTTTGATATTATTAGTAATTAAATTTATAAAAACAAGGAGTAGTGATTGGAAGATAGTTCCCCGAGGTGCAGTTTATTTAAAGGTGAGATAAAATGGAAATTTTAGTCTTACTATTTGTTGCGGTTATCGGTACATCGTTCTTATGTTCAGTCTTAGAATCTATTCTATTATCTACGAACATTTCTTACATATCAGTATTAGAGGATAATAATCCCAAAGCTGGTAAACTTCTAAAAAAATTAAAAACAGACATAGATAGTTCTATTGCTTCAATTTTGATACTTAATACAATTGCTAACACTTTAGGTGCAACTGCTATTGGTGTACAAGCTCAAAATGTTTTTGATGGTGATAAAACTTTAGTTATGGTTGTATCTATTATATTAACATTCATGATTTTATTTTTTGCAGAAATAATACCAAAAACTATTGGTGCAGTTTATTGGAAAGAATTAGCTCCATATGCAGCAAGAATCATAAATTTTTTTATTTTCGTAACATATCCAATAATTATTATGACACAATTCGTTACAAAGAAAATAGGTAAAGAAAATAATGATACAATATCTAGAGAGGAGTTAATTCACTCTACTTTACTTAGTGAAGAAGAAGGAATTATCGGTGATTTAGAATCTGATATTATTGAAAATACTTTAACATTAAACAATATTAAAGTTAAAGATATTTTAACTCCTAGGTCTGTTATGTATGCAATACCTAAAGAGGCAATTATTAAAGATATTACTGAAGATAAAAGAACTTTTAAATTTTCTAGAGTTCCTATTTATGATGGTAGTGTTGATAATATTGTAGGAATAGTTTTAACAAAAAAACTATTTAAACATGCAATTAATGACAGTCACACTGTGATTGAAAGTATTATGAAACCTGTAATTTCTTTACATGAGAATATACCTGTTTCAAAAGCATTAAACATGTTTATCCAGAAAAAAGAGCATATGTTCATAGTACATGATTCATATGATCAAACTGAAGGGATTGTTACATTAGAAGACTGTATTGAGACACTGCTAGGTCTTGAAATCATGGATGAGTCAGATACGACTGCTGATATGAGAAGACTTGCATTAAATAAAATGAAAGCTAAAAGAAAAGAAAAAGAAAAGGAAATTAAATGAGTCAAAAAAACACTATTATAGCTATTTTTGTTGTTTTTGTTGCTGCTTTACTTTTAAGTGAGGGAGAGCCAAAAGAGTATGCACATTGGAACTATGGTGAAGATGAAGGTCCAAAAGAATGGGCAAGCTTAGATGAGAGATATCATATGTGTGCTGATGGAGTTATTCAATCACCAATAAATATAACTAATTCTATTGATGCAAACTTAAGCCCACTTTTATTACAAGGAGAAGCTAAAGCATCTACTTTTGTAAATAATGGGCATACTGTTCAAGTTAATTTTAATAGTGGAAACTATTTAACAATTGATGATAGTAAATACTCTTTAAAACAAGTTCATTTCCATACTCCAAGTGAAAACCAAATAGATGGTAAATCATACCCAATGGAAGCGCATTTTGTACATGCTGATTCATACAATAATTTAGCAGTAATTGGTGTAATGTTTGAAGAGTCTAATGAAGATAACATTACTTTAAATAAATTATTAAGAAACCTACCAGAACTAAGTGAAGATGGTGAAAAAGTATCTAAAGAGATTAAATCTGTTGTTGAAGGTTATGAAATGTTACCTCAAAGCAAAGACTACTATACATTCTTAGGTTCTTTAACAACTCCTCCTTGTAGTGAAGGTGTTAGATGGGTTGTATTAAAAGATTCAGTTACAATTTCAAAAAGTCAATTAGCAGACTTTCAAAATGCTATGCCTAAAAACAATAGACCTATCCAAGAGACTAACTCTAGATATATCTTAGACTAATATAAAAATATATAGAAATTTTTTCTATATATTTTTATCCCCCTAAAACTTCAAAATATACAGTTAAACTTCTCTACTTTATTGTCTTTTATGATATAATTTTTATAATTATAAACTTAAAGGAGCATATAAAATGAATATTCTTAATACTATTTTAGAATCAGGATTAAGTGATAATGTTGTTAATTCTTTATCATCAAAAACAGGAATTGATACAGCCTCACTACAAGGTCTAGTTCAAGATTTAGCACCACAATTATTAAATGGTGCTAAAGCAAATCTAGCAAGTGATGGGGACTCATCAAACTTAATTGATATGATTTCAAATGTAAATCTAGATAACCTCGCTTCAAATCCACAAGAGATTGAAAATCTTGATACTACTAATATGACTGGTGAACTTTTTTCTTCATTAGATGAAAATGAGAGTGATGTTGTAAATAATCTTAGTTCTAAAAGTGGAGTTGATGCATCATCTATATCTTCATTAATTCCTATGCTTGCACCTATTGTTATGGGAGCACTAAATAAACAAACTAACTTAGGAGCAATGGATACATCAAATACAAATAATATAACTTCAATGCTTACAAACTTTATTGACCAAGATAAAGATGGTGATGTTGTTGATGATTTAATGGGAATGGCTAAAAAGTTCTTTTAATTACTATTAAAATAAGAACTTTTTAAATTATGTTTAAATAAAATAGTTATAAATTTAATTACAAGGAAATACGATGACAATTAAACTTAGAAAAAGTGATGCGAAAGAGCCATTTTCATTTATATTTGTAAATGCAGAAGGTAAAACAATTGTAAAGAGTGAAAACTATGCTCAAAAAGCTAGTGCTAAAAATGGTATTGAATCAGTTAAGAAAAACTGTCAAGAAGATGCAAGATATGAGTTAAAAGAGTCATCAAATGGAAAAGCATTTTTTAACATCAAATCAACAAATGGTCAAATAGTAGGTACTAGTGCTTTATTTGCTGATGAATCTGAAAGAAGTGCTGCAATTGCTGAATTAAAAGCTGATAGTGCAGATGCAGAGATTATTGAAGAATAAGTCTTAATAAAACACAATACATAAAAGTGAATGTCTATTTAGGCATTCACTTTTTTTTTGCTATAATCAAATCAAATTTTTTCAAAGGTATATTATGAGTAGCACATTTGACTATGAAAAACTAAAACTTTTTTACATAGGAAAAGAAAAACTAGATGATGAAACAACTGTTCCACTAGTTTATAAAAACAAAGACTTAAGAACACACGCAGCTATTATTGGTATGACAGGTAGTGGTAAAACTGGACTTGGTATTTCATTATTAGAAGAAGCTGCTATTGATAATATACCTTCTATTATTATTGACCCAAAAGGTGATATGGGGAATTTACTTTTGACATTTCCTCAACTAAAAGGTAGTGACTTTGAACCTTGGATAGAAGAGCAAGATGCAATAAACAATGGTGTTACACTGCAAGAGCAAGCACAAAAAACTGCTCAACTTTGGGAAAAAGGAATTACAGGAGATCATCAAAATAAAAGTAGAATTCAAAAACTAAAAGATAGTGCTGATTTTACTATTTATACTCCAGGAAGTAGTTCAGGTGTTCAAATATCAATTCTTTCTACTTTTAAATCTCCATCAAATGAAGTTTTACAAGATCACGACTTATTAGTTTCATTAGTTAATTCAACTGTATCTTCTATTCTTTCATTAATTGATGAAAAAAATGACACTACATCAAAAGAGTTTATACTAATATCTTCAATATTTATGAATTACTACACACAAAACAAAGACTTAAGTTTAGAAGAGTTAATTACACTTATAGTTACTCCTCCTTTTTCAAAAGTGGGAATATTTGATTTAGAAACGTTCTTTACACAAGATGATAGATTAAAACTTGCATTAAAACTAAATACAATTATTGCAAACCCATCATTTAAACAATGGATTGAAGGTCAGCCTTTAGATATTTCAAATTTATTATATGACGAAAATGGAAAAGCAAAAGTATCAATTTTTTCAATTGCACATTTAAATGATTCCCAAAGAATGTTCTTTGTTTCACTTTTATTAAATCAAATGGTTTCATGGATGAGAAGACAAGAAGGTACCAGTTCATTAAAAGCCCTACTTTATATGGATGAAATATTTGGATACTTTCCACCTTCAAAAAACCCACCATCTAAACAACCAATGCTTACTCTTTTAAAACAAGCTAGATCTTTTGGTATTGGTGTTATTTTATCAACACAAAACCCTGTTGATATAGATTACAAAGGTTTATCAAATATTGGTACTTGGTTTATAGGAAGACTACAAACAAAACAAGACATTGAAAAAGTTATAGATGGACTAAGTTCAGCAAATGAAGGTGCTATTAATAAAAGTGAAATCTCAAAACTAATTTCTAATTTAGAAAAAAGAACCTTTATAATGAAAAATATAAATGAAGATGGAATTAAAATATTTAAAACAAGATGGGTTCTATCATATCTAAAAGGTCCTATTTCAAAAGATGATATAAAAAAACTAATGAGTGAAAAGATTGAAAAAATCAAATCATTTATAGCCCCTAGTTCAAATAATATTCAAGAAAAACAAGATATAAAAAGACAAGCACCAAATCATGAGTCTAAAAACACAATAAAGCCTATTCTTGCTAATAATTTACCTCAAAAGTATAATTATGTATCTCAAAGTGATAGTTACTATTTACAGCCTTATTTAACACTATGTTGTAAAGTTCATTTTGTTAATACTTCAAAAAATATAGATGACAAACAAGAGTTTAAATATAAATACTATCTTAATAAAAAAGTACAAGAGTTAAATTTTGAGGAATTAGAAACTTTAGAGTCTTTAAATTATGAAAGTAAAAATAGACCTAATTCAAACTTTTATGATATTCCTACATTTATTCAAAATGATAGTGAAATAAAAGCTTTACAAAAAGAGTTTAGTAATTTTATTTATAGAAATAAAAAATTAACTCTATTTTCAAACAAAAAATTAAAATTAGTTTCAAAACAAAATGAATCATATGAAGATTTTAAAATTAGAATGCAAGATAGATTAAATGAATCAATAGATGAACAAGTAGAAAAGCTTCAAGAAAAGTTTGAAAAAAACGAAAAATCATTAGAGAAAAAACTAGAGTCTTTATATGATAAATTAGAAAAAGAAGAAGCACAAGCAAGTTCAACTACAACTGATACAATTATATCTATTGGTACATCAATTATAGGAGCATTTTTTGGTAAGTCACTAGTTTCTAAGACTAATATAGGAAAAGTTGCTACAAGTGCTAGAAAAGCTGGTAAAATCATGAAAGAAAGAAATGATGTTAAATATGTAAAAGAAGATATACAAGTTATGCAAGATGAAATTGTAGGTCTTCAAAAAGAGTTAGAAACTAGTATTGAAGAGATTAATGAAGAGTATAAAATCTCAAATTATGAAATTGAAGAGATATTTATAAAACCAAGAAGAAAAGATATATTTGATTTAGAAATAGAATTATTATGGAGTGAAGAGTAATGAGTAAAGAATTAAATGAGTTTATAGACTCAATAAAAAGTGTTTGTATAAACTCTCTAGATGATAAAGAGTTTCCTTTTTCATCATATGCACCTTTTGTAAAATACAATAGCAAATATTATGTATATTTGTCACTAATGGCAAAACACTCTCAAAATCTTATTATTAATAATAAGTGTTCTCTTTTATTAATTGAAGATGAAAATGAGTGTAAAAATATATTTGCAAGAAAAAGAGTTTCACTGCAATGTTATTCTAAAAGATTCAAGCAAGAAAGTAGTGAAGAAAAAGAAGTTTTAGAGCAATTTAAAATTAAATTTGATGAAGATATGATAAATACTTTATCAAGTATGGCTGATTTCTATATATTTGAATTTTCACCAACTTATGGCGAAGCAGTATTTGGATTTGGGAAAGCATATAATATTGGTGGAGAAAACTTTGATGAACTTTTACAAAGAGAAGGTCAAAGTGGACATGGACATAGTAAAGGCCATGGTAAAAATAGTTAGAAAATTTTAAACAAAACTTTGTATTTTATATCATTTTTTGATATATATCCAAAGTTTCTGCTATCTATACTATCAGGACTTGTTCCTATTACATAAAAACTATTATCTTTTATTTCTTTGATTATTTTAATCATCAATCCATAATCTTTATGAAAAAACACAACTACATCTCCTACTTTAAAACTAAGAAATCTATTTTTTTTAATTGTAAGTATAGTTTGAGAATCTTTATATAGAGGGAAAAGTGAATTTCCCTCACATTTAAAAAGTTTAAACATTATAATACTGGTACTACAATATCCTCATTTGGTGCATATGGTGCTTTAACCGTTTTTGTTTGTTTTTCTTTGATTTCCCAAAAAATTTGAGCAAATTTATTTACTTCTTTTAGTAATTCAAGAGCTTTGTCTCTAGATACATGTTGTCTATTTTCACTACCTAGCATCATAATATTATGTACTATTTTATGAATTTCAGGATATTTCTCAATTTGAGGAGGCTTAATAAAATCACCCCAAATAATTCTAATTTCATGTTTTACTTTTTCAGCTTCTTCTTCTTTAACGGCGATGTGTCTTGAAATAGTGTTTGAATACTCTAAAGAGTCAGACTTTTCTAAACCTTCCATAAGGTCAACCATTCGTATAACAGAAAGTGCAGCAATCTGTGCTGTAATTGGATCATAAATTCCACAAGGAACATCACAATGAGCTTTTACTGTATCAATTTTAAATAAATTTTTCATAATTTAATCCTTTTTTTTAAGACTAAAACTATTATACAACTTTTTTATTAATAATCAAAAAATTATTATGAAGCTTTAAAAATCTTTCCATCACCTGATATTAAAATCGCCATAGCTTTTGTATTTTCAAACTGTGAAAGAATAATTAATATTATCATCATTAAAGGAACGGATAAAAACATTCCCACTGTCCCCCACATAGCTCCCCAAATAACTAAAGATAAAATAACAACAAATTGAGATATATTTAATTTATTTCCCATTAATCTTGGATATAAAATATTTCCAATAACAAACTGAACACTTACTAAACATACAAATAAAATTAATACTACTGAATAATCAGTAAATTGAACTAATGCAAACATTAAAGGAATAAACACTGCAATAATACTTCCAATTGTAGGAATAAAGTTTAAAATAAAAGCAATAAATCCCCATAAAACTGCACCCTCAAGGCCAAAAAAACTACAAATAGCATATGTTAAAACACCTGTTAATAAACTAATAATAGTGGTTATAGAAAGATACATTCTAATCGTTTTAGAAATTGAAGATAAAACCTCTTTTGCTTTTTGTCTTGTTTCATAGTTTGAAAAAAGTGCATTTATTTTAGCATTAAAAAATCTTTGATCCAATAATAAAAAAAGTACATATAAAAGTATCTGAACAATATTACTAAAAATCGAACTAAATGCAGAGATAACTTTGTTAATAAGTGTTGTTAAACTAAACTGTTCAAAAAGTTTTTCAACAGGAGTTACAACATCAAATGATGTCAAAGTTGATATTTTTTCTAAAATAACACTTATTTTACTATCTAATTGAGAAATAGTTGAACTTAATTCAACCATACTACTAGTAATAAAACTTCCTATTTCAAACATTGAATATACAATTATAATTAAAGATATAGGAATAGCAATAAGTTCTCCAAAGTTTGAGTTCATAAAGGGTAGTTTTTTAATTTGATTTGCAAAAGCATTTATTAAAAACCAAATTAAAATTGCAATTGCAATTGGAGTTAAAATGTCACTTAAACTGCTTAATGTAAATACAACTAAACTCATAAATGCAAAGAAATAAAAAGCTGCTGTAAAATTAGTATTATAAACTTTTGATACTTCATTCTTTTCTGTAACAATATTTTTTTCTAAAAAGTCCAAAACTTACCTTTAAATTATTTTGTATATAATAACAAAAAACTAATTTTAAATCTATCTAAAATGGGAAATATGAGTAAAACTATTAATAGAACTGTATGTTATAAATGTTATAGACCAAAGAAATCATGTATTTGCTCTTCAATTAAAACACCAATTAAAACAAAAACAAAATTTGTAATTCTTATGCATCCAAAAGAGTACAAAAAAACAAAAAATGGTACAGGTCATATGACTAACAACTCTTTAGATAACAGTGAATTATATATAGGTATAGATTTTACAAATCATAATAGAGTAAATGAATTAATCAACGATTCAAGTTATGAAGCTTTTGTAATGTACCCAGGAGAAAATAGTGTAAATTTAAACAAGGACAAAATTGATTCATCAAAAAATTTACTATTATTTATAATAGATTCAACATGGCCTTGCTCAAAAAAAATATTACGACTAAGTGAAAACTTACAAAAGTTAAAAAAACTTAGTTTTACACATAATGAAATATCAAATTTTAAAATAAAAACACAGCCTAAGAGCTACTGCTTGTCGACAATTGAGTCAACTAAAGTAATTCTTGAACTATTAAATGAAAAAAACATTGAAAACATATCAAATAAATCTTTAGATAATTTTTTAAAACCCTTTGAAACTATGGTTGATTATCAGTTAGAATTTATAAAAGATATTAATAAAAATATTAGATTTAAACCTAAAAAAGATTACATATCGTAGTAATTATAAGTTAAAGTAACTTTATCACTAAACTCATCATACAACCATATAAATTCAACAAAATCATTTATTAAAACTAAGGCTATATCATTCCCCTCACCTACAATATATAATTGTGGCACATCTTGTATTCCTTTGTCGTAGTAATAAGAAAGACCTTTTAATTTATTTATTAAATCTATTCTTTTTACAAAGTTTCCATCATGATCAAAAATTAAAATTCCTTCATTTTTCCATGTTGAAGATAAATACACATTTGAAACTAAATCATAACTAAGTGAATTAATATCGAAATCATCAATATATTTTCTAATAGATAGCCATCTTTCTTCGTTTGCATCAAAAACATAAAATTTTCCAAACTTACCAGCAACAAAAACTCTGTCATTTAACCTATCATATGCAATACCTTTTGAATTAAATATCTTTTTTATTACAGGTATTGGTTTTATTGTTTCGCTATTCTCTTTTATATTTTTTATTTTTATTCCATTTTCTAAAACTTTATATATTTTTGTTTTACTTGGATTAAAAGTTACATTTTTTTCTATTAATGTATTTTTATTATTTTTATCAATTGGACCATATAAATTAAACTTGATAAACTTTAAGTCTTTAGATAAAAGTTCAAATTGAACATCTCTTTGAACTTTATTTGAAGATAAGTATTCTAAAGATAATTTATCATTAAACTGTGTGATATCTACAAGAATAGATTCATTATTAATTTGTTTATAAAAATATGATATTTTTTTCTGCTTAAACTGTTCTTTTATAAAACTAATTAAATGTAAAAATTCTACTTTATCTACATTTTCAATATACTCTAAATCTTCATATTTTTTATATATTTTAGTTTTTGACACAACATTTGAAGAGGGATTATTAAATACAATCAAATCAATATTTGTATTATCAGAAGGAAGAACTTCCCAAGTAACATCAGATGATGAAAGTAAGATTAAAATAACATTTTTACCTGCTCTGTTAACTTTTACTTTTAATGTTTCATCTTCACTATTTTTAATTTTTTTTTCACTGCTACTTAATACAATAATTTCACTATTTTTATCAATATTTAAAGAGATTATTTCAGATTTATTATTTACATTTTTTACAGAATAAGCTATATTTGTGGGGGTTTCATTAAGTTTTAAAAAATCATCAACTAATACAGTTTTTTCTAAATTTAAATTTACATAATAAAATGCAAATAAGATCAAAGCAATTAAAATAAACCAACCGTATAGTATTTTCATGTCAACCTAACTAATAAAATAACGGGATTATACCTTTTTTTTAATTTATTCTCATTTAATTATTAAAAAAAAATTATATAAATTTTTGAATTACTTCTAAAATAATAACTACAAAATAGTATTTTTTAATCTATATTTTGGTATTTTAAATCATAAATAACTAGTTATACTACACCAAGGGAATGAAATGTTAAAGAAAACCTTTATTTTTTCAATTTGTTTATTAACTGCGACAAACTTATATGCAAATTTAGAAAATAAAAATAGCTTAGAAAAAAATATAAATTCAAGTACAAATGAAAATGTAGAAATTGAATTACCTAAACCATCTTTTGAAGAGATAATTACTAAAGATATTAAAGATGTATTAAGAACAAAAAGAAGATTTCTATTTACTTCAAAAAAATATCTTAGAACTTATTATAAAAAGAATCAATATCAACCATTTTGGTTCAATGAAGATGGTATCAAAAACATTGCATTAGAACTACTTGATTATATAAAAAATGACCCAGTAATTGAACCTAAAGCAACAAGTGCTTTTAAACTAGATAAAGTTTTAGATGCACTATCAAAACTAGATAAATCACCTGAAAACTATAATAAATCAATGATTGAAATTGATTTTATGCTTACTGAAATTTATGATAGATATATGAGATATCTTACAAAAGGAACAATAAACTGGTCAAAATTCAAAAGAAGATTAAATGTTCTAAAAAGAAAAGATATTTTAGCTGATTGGGAAAAGTTTAATGCAAAAGTTGATAAAAGAAAACTTTTAATTGAAGCAATAAACCAAAACAACTTAGAAAATGCAATTGCAAAAGCAAACTTTACTTATCCAAACTCTGATAAACTAATCACAGCAATTGATGAGCTTAAAAAAGTAGTAGAAAATGGTGACTACACTAAAATACCAACATTTAAAAAGAGTCTAAGACTAGGTGATAGATCAGAAACGGTTAAAGTATTAAGACAAAGATTATTACAAAGTAATGATTTAATAAAAAACTGTGAACAAGTTATTGCAGCAAATGAGATAATAACTAATAATATTCAAAGACAAGCAGTACAAACTCCTAATGGAATAGAAGAACAGATTAATACTGAAATTAAACAGACTACTACTGCAGTTTTAAAAGAAAAAGAGATTAAACAAAAAGATTGTGAAGTAGTTTTTGATGAAGAGTTAAAAAATGCTGTAATATCTTTTCAAAAAAGTCATGGTTTAGCTGCAGATGGTGTAGTAGGACCTGCTACTAGAAAATTTTTAAATATTACTGCTAAAAATAAAATTGAAAAAATAAGATTGAATCTAGAGAGAATGAGATGGTTACCTAGAAATTTAGGAGAAAAATATTTACTAGTTAATATTCCAGATTATAAATTAAAAATGTATGACCAAGGTGAGATAAAACTTGATATGAGAGTTGTAGTAGGTGAGAAAAAACACCCTACACCAATATTTTCAAATGAAATGTCATATATAGTTTTAAATCCTTATTGGAAAATACCAAAAAGAATTGCAAAAAATGAGCTTATTCCAAAACTAGTAAATAACCCTAATTATGTAAATGAAAAAGGTATTAGAATACATGAAGGTTGGGATCCTAACTCTTTACAATATGATTCATTATCAATAAACTGGAATGAATATTTAGCTTATTTACAAAACTTAGAAGACATAAGAAAAAGAAAACCAGTAGAACCTATGGTTGTTAGTGAAGAGATACTAACTTTACCAAATTTAAGATTTATTCAAATACCAAGCAACCAAAACCCACTAGGTAGAATGAAATTTATGTTCCCAAATAAATACTCAGTATATATGCATGATACACCTGCTAAATCACTATTTAGAAGGTCAAAAAGAGCATTTTCGCATGGTTGTATTAGATTAGCAGATCCTAAAGAATTACTAAAAACAATCTCTTCATATGACGCAAATCTTGATTATGATAAAGCTAATGAAGTACTAAGTGATATTGAGAAAAAAGATATTGGATTAAAGAAAAGAATTCCAGTACATATTGTGTATTTAACTTCTTGGGTTGATGAAAATGGAAAACTACAATTTAGAGATGATATTTATAAATATGACAAAATGCAAAAAGATTTAATCTTCTAATAGTCGATTAAATCTAAATTATTAGAAATATGCTTTATATTTGTTTCATTTAAAGCATGTTTCTCTTCAAGAACTTTCATAAAAAATCTAACTTCTGCATTTGTAAAACCATCTGGTTCTTTATCTTTTATTGAAACATTATCTTCTTGAACTCTTATTCTTTTTAATTTGCCATTTGTAAGTTTTGCGTAGTATACTAAGTCTAATTGTGTTTGATTAACTTTTTCTATAGTTACAATAACCCTATCAGTTTTTACTTTAAATTCAAAGTCTGAATAAATCTTTGTAAACTCTTGTGTTGATAAATATCCTATATAAAGTTTTGTATATAAGTCAAAATATAAACTAAGTCTTGATGAAGAGAAAAACTTTAAATCTACATCAAAAAACTTATGTGATCTTGACCTATCTAATATCCATTGTAAAGTTGGAAAATATTGGAATTTCTTGTATCTAACTTTTAAAGTTTCAATAAATTTCTTTTGTTTTGGAGGATTAAGAGATTGAATATCTTTTTTTGCTTTTTTTGCAAAAATGATTTTTTCTAATAGTTTATCATCATCTAAATCATTTGTAACCCAAATAGTAGCATAGTCAGGGAAGTTTTTAAGACCAATTGAACCTTTAGTTACTACAATTAAAGCTTTAATATTTAAGTTAGGAAAAATCAATTTTAATAAAGCATGCTTTTTAGCAAGTCTTTTATTTAAACTTGCTGTTTTTTTTGAAGTACTCATTTCTACAAAATAAATGCTATCTTGTGTAAAAAATAGTGCATCAAACTCAGATATATCTTTGTATGCAGATCTATATACTATTTGAGAACTACTGTCTATTAAAAGTCCGCTTTTAATATATAAATTCTCTTTATTTTGATACGGGCCTTTTAATACAAATCTTGTAATATCTTCATTTGTAATAGCATATTGTAAAAGTAATTCATAGATTACATTTTCATAAACTTCACCTCTAAAACTGCTATAAGCAGAAACATAAGATACGTCATCTTTTGAAACATTATTTCTAAGTAGTGCTTTTAAACTTCTATTATCATATGAGTAGTAAAAAAGTTTGTCTTCTATATCATCTAATTGAAGGTTTTTAATTTTATCTGTTATTTTAAATTGTTGCAATTTTAAGTCAAAGTATAAATATACTTTCTTCCCTTTTTTAAAGTGAATTGATTATATCTAAATATATTTTAACCTACTTTAATCTACTATAACAATTATAAAAAGGATGTATATATGAATAAAGTATTAATTACAGGTTGTAGTTCAGGATTAGGATTAGCATTAACACAACTTTATTTAAATAAAGGCTTTAATGTTATTGGAATAGCCAGAACAAAACCAAATATTACAAATAAACATTTTAAATATATTCAATGTGATTTAGCAGATATTAATAATATCAAAAGCAATTTAGAACATATTATATTAAATGAAAAAAAGATTGAACTTGTATATTTAAATGCTGGAATGTTAGGAGAAATTAAATCATCATTTGAGCTATCAACTGAAGAGTTAAATGAAGTTTATAGTTTAAATGTTTATGCAAATAAAGAGCTATTAGATATTTTAGCAAAGATTAATACAAAAAAAGTAGTCGCTATATCTTCAGGAGCAGCTGTAAATGGCTCAAATGGATGGGCAGCTTACTCTTTATCAAAAGCTGGACTTAATATGCTTATAAACCTTTATTCTAAAGAGATGATAAATACAAAACTATTAGCAGTTGCTCCTGGTGTAATTGAAACACCTATGACTGATTATATTAGATTTGAAATTGATGATACTGTATTTACTTCAGCACAAAGATTAAAAAATGGAGAAATCCAAACTCCTACTCAAGCTGCAAGTAGATTAGATAAAGTTATTGATAAATTTGATGAGTTTGAATCAGGTAGTTTTATTGATGTTAGAAACATCTAAAAAGAGTTAAACTCTTTTTAGTGTTTATTTTGTTTTTTAATACTTCTAATATTTACTATCATTAAAAGTGAAACAATAAATGCAACCACAAAGAATGCAGCAAATACATATAGTGTTTGAGAGTATGATCCAGTTGCATCTTTAACCATTGAGATGATTAATGGACCAACAAGTCCTGCTGCTGCCCATGCTGTTAAGATATATCCATGAATAGCACCAAGCTCTTTTGTTCCAAAGATATCTCCAATATATGCTGGGATTGAAGCAAATCCGCCACCATAACAAGTCATAATAAAGTATAATACCACTTGAAATACAACAATTTCAGTAATAGAAGGCAACATATAAAATGCAATTGCTTGAGTTGCGAAGAAAATTACATAAACAACAGGTCTTGTTAAAAAGTCAGATAATGATGCCCACATAATTCTACCTGCACCATTAAAAATACCCATTAAACCAACAGCTGCAGCTGCTGCTATTGCAGATACACCAAGTACTTCTTGTAATAAAGGTGAAGCAACACCAATAATAGCAATACCACAAGTTACATTGATAAATAACATAATCCAAAGGCCATAAAATCTTGGAGTTTTAATAGCTTGGTTTAATCCTAAATTAGCAAGGTCTTTTTTGATTTTCTTTTTACCAGATTCAACTTTCTTTTTAAATCCTTCTGGTAAATAACCCTCTTCTGGTTTTTCTAAATAAAGTGCTGATGCAAACATTATTACAAAGTAAACTGCACCTAAAATAAAGAATGTTCCAGAAATTCCAACTGCTTCAATTAAAACTTTGATTGTTGGTCCCCAAACAGCAGATGCGAAGCCAAATCCCATAATTGCAAGTCCTGTTGCCATACCTCTTTTATCAGGGAACCATTTTACTAGTGTTGAAACTGGAGAAATATATCCAATACCAAGTCCACATCCACCTAATACTCCATAAAAGAAGTACAATAACAATTTTGATTCCATCATAATTGCAAGTCCAGACCCCATAGTTCCTAAACCAAACAATGAAGCTGCAATAATTGCAGATACTCTTGGACCATTTTTCTCAACAAATTTACCCATTAAAGCTGCACTTAATCCTAAGAAGAATATCGCAACACTAAACGCAATTGTTACATCTGTTAAATCCCAGTTCATTTGTGTTTGAATAGGTTTAACATATACACTCCAAGCATATACTGAACCAATACAGATATGCACACCTACAGCACTTAGTGCCATTAGCCATCTATTTTTCTCTACCACTTATTTTCCTTGTGTGTTTTTAAAGTCGGGATTTTATCTAAAAAAAAGTAAATAAACTCTGATTTTACTTAAAAAACACTAAGTTTTTCAAGCTTTTTTCTTCATTATTTGTTACAAATTCAGTTAGATTTTTTACAGTTTTTTCATATTTAAAACTTTGGGCAAATTCAGCAAACTTATCTTTTATAAACTTTGAATCTAACTCTGGAGCATTTAAACAAGATAGTACAATACAATTTTCATTTGCTAATTCATGAAGTTTTTTTATAATCTTTTCATAATCTTTTGTTGCAGCAAAACTACCTTTTTGAAAAGATGGTGGGTCAATTATAATAATATCATATGGGGCTTCTTTTCTAATTCTACTCCAAGATTTTAAAATATTATAAGGCATAAATTTTACTTTTTTTGTATCAAGTTTATTTAGATGATGATTGACTCTTCCTGTACTTAATGCACCCTTTGACATATCAACATTTACTACTTTTGATGCACCTGCATTTATCGCACTTACACTAAAGGCACAAGTATAAGAAAATAAATTTAATACATTTTTATCTTTACAAATACTAGAAATATATTCTCGTCCAGCTTTCATATCAAAAAACAAACCTATATTTTGGTTTGAAAAACTAAGTGAATATTTTAAACCATTTTCATAAGCAATAAACTCTTTTGGTATTTCACCTTTTATTACTTCATATATTTCATCTTTTTTATATCGGTGTTGAACTAAAACTATTTCATAATCTTTTTGTTTTAAGACCTCATCAATAACTTCTAAAATTGATTTATATACCTCTTCATCTATTTTATTGAAAAGACTTATTAGTAGTAAGTTATCTAAGCTATCAATTGTTAGATATTCAAAATCATCATAAAAGTTTCCACGTCCGTGGAAAACTCTTTTTATCTCTTTTGTAGTATTTTTTATATTTTTTAGTATTTCATTTTTTAGTTGCGCATAATTCATACGCAATTATATTAAACTTTTTTGTATTTCTTTGTTAATTAACTTTTGACTAAGCAGTTTTTATCATAAACCTTTCAAACTGTTTTGGATAAGGAGCAGTTAATAAATCCCCTCTTTGCATAATTGGGAATAATTCATCATATCTTTTGTATGTAGTTTGATCTAATCTTCTAAAGATATGTGTTCTATTTAATTTATTTGGAGTATCTAAACCAGCAGATGCAAGGATTTCTATAAAACTTTCTAAAGTCATTTCATGAAAGTTTGCAACTCTTTGTTTTTTATCTTCTACTACTAAACCTTTTGCTAGTCTATGATCTTGTGTTGCAACACCAGTTGGACAAGTATTTTTATGGCATGCTAGTGCTTGGATACATCCTAGACTTAACATCATACCCCTAGCACTTGCAGTTAAATCAGCACCTATACATAAAGCTTTTGTAATATCCATTCCATTTAATATTTTTCCAGATGCTATTACTTTAATATCATCTTTTAAATCAAATCCATTTAAACAATCAATTACAAAAACTAATGCTTCTCTAAGAGGCATTCCAACAGAGTTTGTATATTCTAATGGTGCAGCACCCGTACCACCTTCACCTCCATCAACTGTAATAAAATCAGGTTTAATATCAAGTTCAATCATAGCTTTACAAATATCAATAAAATCCTCTTTTCTACCTACACAAAGTTTAAATCCAACTGGCTTTCCACCACTTAGTTTTCTTAATTTTTGAATAAATCTTAAAAGTCCAGTTGCATTTGAAAAGGCACTGTGAGTGGGAGGAGAATCAACTCTTGTATTTGCTTTAACTCCTCTATCTTCTGCAATCTCTGCTGTGTTTTTATTTGCAGGTAATATTCCACCATGACCTGGTTTTGCACCTTGAGATAGTTTTATTTCTATCATTTTTACGTTTTCTTTTTGACTTTTTTCTTCAAATTTCTTTTCATCAAAATTCCCATCAACTGTTCTACAACCAAAATATCCAGTTCCTACTTGCCATATTAAATCACAATTAGTAGCTAAATGATATCTACTTAATCCACCCTCACCTGTATTTAAAGCAAAGTTTCCAATCTTTGCCCCATGTCCTAATGCTAATACTGCATTTGCACTAAGTGATCCAAAACTCATGGCTGAAATATTTAATATAGAAGCTTCATATGGTTTTTTACACTCTATTCCACCTATTTTAACTCTTGGGTTTAGGTGCAAATCGTGTGCTTTTAGTGCATTTAAAGAGTGTCCAATCCATTCATAACCATCTTTATATACATCCATTTTTGTACCAAAAGGAATTGTACTAGCTTGTTTTTTTGATCTTCTATAAACAACAGTTCTTTGCTGTCTACTAATTGGTACTCCATCAATATCTGATTCTATAAAATATTGTCTAATAGGAGGTCTTAACTCTTCAAACACCCATCTTAATCTACCAATAACTGGAAAATTTCTCCACAATGAATGTTTAGTCTGTCTTAAATCATAAATACCAAGTAAAACAATTCCAAAGTAAATTAGGGTTAACCACATAAATAAGTTGTGAAAAAATGATAGAATTACAATAAGTATTGCACCAAAGATAATAAAGTTTTTGAACAGTTTAGGCATAAGCGTCTCTTTTTTAATAATTTTAGATTTTATATTAGTTTACTTTTTGTATACTTTCAAATAGATTTGAAGGAAGTGTTTTGCCATATATAAAAAAAGAGTTTACTACTATTAGAAACAAAAAAATTGAAGATTTTTTAAATGAAGATATTAACTTAGATATTAACTTAACTTTAGAGCTTTTAAAGAAAGGTAAAATTACAGATGAAAAAAATAGAAGAATTCAACAAAATGAAAAACTAAAATGTAAATCTATTTTTATAACAACCTTTGAAGCAAGCACAAAAAGCTTAAAACCTATTTTTGAAAACTTCTTTTTTGCAATATTTGATAAACCAAGTGGATTATTAGTTCATCCTACTTCAACAAATGATTATTCTTATACCCTACTTGATGAAATTAGATATTTATATGGGGAAAATGCTAGTTTAGTACATAGAATAGATAAAGAGACTTCAGGACTTGTTTTAGTTTCTAAAAACAAATTTAGTGAAGCTGTTTTAAAACCTATGTTTGAAACAAAGCAATACACTAAAAAATATCTAGCAATTGTAAATAAAGAACTTAAAAAAGACATAAAAATAGATAAGCCAATTTCAAATTCAAACTCTAAAATAAAACTAAAAATGACAACATCAAAAGATGGAAAAGAATCAATTACTTTTGTTAAACCAATTAGATATGATAAAGAAAAAGATCAAACTTTGATTCAAGCAATACCACTAACTGGAAGGCAACATCAAATAAGAGTTCACTTAGACTCAATTGGTCATAGTATTATAGGTGATCCAGTTTATGGAATAGATGAAAATATTTCTAATGATATTTTAAATAAAAACTTATCACTTGAACAAAGAATAAAATATACCAAAAACTCAAGGCTTTTATTGCAAGCAAATTATTTAGAGTTTGAGTTTTTAGATATTAAATATAAATTTTCATCTAATCAAATTTTTGATTAAGATTTACTCTTTTTTGCATAATAAATAGAAGATAAAGTTAATACTACATAAATACTTACTATAAAGAAAAGTTGTTCTATTTGATGTAAGTATTCATAATAAATTATAAGTGAGGTACTTACACTTAATACTATTATTGAAACTATCAAAACAAAAGTTGAAGAGTTTGTTTTATCTTTTATTTTAAAATTTGCTATTGCCATAAGAAGTGAAACAATCAAAAATGTAATACTACCAAACTCTAAAATCAATTGTAAAGTTCCACTTAAAACTAAAATAAAAGCTAAAATTGCCATAGTCCAAATAGCATTTACAGGAATATTTATTTCATTTCTTTTTGATAAAAAATTTGGGAACAATCCATCTTTTGCAACAATAGACATTTGTCTTGAAGCTCCAAACAAAGTACTACTAATCGCACTACTTGTTGCAAGCAGTGCTCCAAAGATTACTAGATTATTTCCTAAGTGACCTAATACTTTATTTGCTCCACTTGCAAGGGCATACTCTTCATTTGCGATAATATCTTCAAAAGAAATTGCTAAAATTGCTCCAAGGGCTATTATTACATATATTAAAATAGCAAGACCAATTGCACTATAAATTGCTCTTGGTATATTTTTTTCTGGATTATGCATTTCATTTACTGCATTTATAACTAATTGAAAACCTTCATATGCTACAAAAGTAATAGAAGAAACTATTAAAATAGCACTAAAACTAACATCTTTAGTTTCACTAAATAGTACTGGAAGTGTAGTTTGAGAGTTATTTATTAAAACAAAAGAGATTACAACTAAGATTATCAATTTAGTATAAACCATGATATCTTCTATTTTCCCCATACCTTTTACACTCCAAACATTTATAAGTGTAAAAACTAATATAATAGCTCCTGCAACAAGTTTTCTTACAATATCACTATCAGTATATGAACTAATCGCATATGAAGAAAATGTATATGAATATAAAGCCAAAGTACTTATATATCCAAATATTACCCACCAGCCAATAAGTGAAGCTTCTATTTTAGAGTTAGGAAATGTTCTTTTTATAAAAGAATAAGAAGCTCCTTCATCTTTATAATAAACTCCTAATTTTATATAAGAATAAGCAGCAAAACCTGCAACTACTCCACCTATAAATATAGCAATAGGAGTATATGCACCAATCATAGAAACAGAGATACCTAGTATTGTGAAAATACCTCCACCTACCATTCCACCAAGGGCAATAGCGATTAGTTCTAATAGTCCTAGTGACTTATCTCTTTTTCTATGTATTTTATCTTGCAAAATAACCTCTTTTGTATTACTAATTAAGTATTAATATTATACTCTTGGTATAAAAAAAATATAGTAAAACTTAATAGGAATTTGTATGCAATTTGACAATTTAATCCATGGAAAACTAATAAAAAGATACAAAAGATTTTTAGCAGATGTCATACTAGATGATGGACAAGAAGTAACTGCACACGTACCAAATAGTGGAGCAATGACAAGTTGTATTGAAGAAAATTGTGATGTATGGGTATCACATCATGATAATCCAAAAAGAAAATTAAAATATACTTTAGAATTAACAAAGATGGGAAAAGAGCTTATTTGTACAAACACTGGTGTTGCAAATAAAATTGCAATTGAAGCTATTGAAAATGGAGTAATAAAAGAGCTTCAAGGTTATGATAACTTAAAGCCTGAACAAAAATATGGAAATCAAAACTCTAGAATTGATATTTTATTATGGAATGAAAATGAAGATACAAAATGCTTTGTAGAGATTAAAAGTGTTAGCTTAAATCTTGGAGATATACTTGCTTTTCCAGATGCTAAAACTACAAGAGGTCAAAAACATTTAGAAGAGCTTAGAGACATGGCAAAGGAAGGACATAGAGCTGTGATGTTATATGTAATTCAAAGAACTGATGATTTACCTTTTAGAATTGCACATGAAATAGATAAAAAGTATGCCCAAATTTTTGAGGAAGTTACAAAGCAAGGTGTTGAAGTATTAGTTTATCAATCAAATATAAGTCAAAAAGAGATTAGTATTAATAAAAAAATAGAGTTTAAAATCTAATCAATATTGTTATACATTGGTTAATATTTTTAAGTTAAAATATTTCCATAAAAGGGATTTAATATGGTTACACGAGAAGACTTTATATTTCTAAATAAGAACTTCTACACTCACTGCAAAGCTAGTGCTAGAATTTTTAATTTACTTACTGTTCCAACTTTAGTTTTTGCATTAGTTGTACTTGGTTACTTTGAATATTTTCCACTAAAAGTAGAAATTCATAGTGTGATTCTTATTGGATTTATTTATTTTATATATCTATTTTTTGTAAAACATAATGCTTATTATGTATCATGCAAATTTAAATCTCAATATAAACAATTAGTTGAGCATTTAAAAAACTACATAAATGACAATCTTCTAACTATTGGGGAAACAACAAAAGCAAACGGTAATGTTGATGACTTTTTAAAAGAGTTCACTAGTAATATTAGAAATACAAACTTCTCATCGATAGCTTCAGGGGTTTTTCCCACACTTGGTATTTTGGGTACATTTATCTCAATTGCATTTTCTATGCCTGATTTTTCTTCTGGAACTTCTAGTGCTTTAGAAAAAGAAATCACTGTACTTTTAGGTGGTGTTGGCACTGCTTTTTATGTATCAATTTATGGTATTTTTTTATCACTTTGGTGGATATTTTTTGAAAAAATTGGTATGAGTAGGTTTGAGCATGATGTATTTATTATCAAAGAAAACACTAAGTCATTCTTTTGGACAAAACTTGATATTGAATCAATTCACTTACAAAGCAGTATGAAAAACTTTGAAAAAATGAGTCAACTATTTGAGCAAATCACATCAACTAATTTATTAAATGAAATCAATAACTCACTTGAAAAAAGAGCTCAAGTGGTAGAAACAATTATCAAAGAAGAGCAACTTTTAGTTCATAATATTAAATCAAATGTTGAAAATTTTGAAAAACTATTCGAACAAATAAAACTTATGACTTTGAATATAGAGACAAATATGTCAAAATTTACTGAACAAAAAGATGACTATCAAAATAGTACAAATATTTTAAGTCAAAATATTGAAAATCTAAACTCAACACTTTCAAACCTAAACTCAACAAATGTTGAAGAGATTTATTCAAGTGTGATTAAAAATATCAATACTATGAAAAATGAAACAGATAAAATTGGTTGGAAATTTACACAAGAATTAGATGACTACGATACAAAATTTACTGAAAAACTCAAAACTTCACTTGAGGCTATTGATACGCAAACAGTCAAAATTATTGAAGATTTACAAGAGTTTAAAGAGATCTCTAAATAGTCATGTACAACAATAATAAAGAAAACAATGAAAACTTCTGGATATCTTATGCAGATTTAATGGCAGGATTGCTATTTGTTTTTATACTTGTAATTGGTGCAATTATTATAAAATACTTATATACTCAAACTGACCTACAAGCTATTAAAACAGATTTAGAAAAAGAAAAACTTGCATTAAATATGAGTGAAGAAGAGCTAAAAAGTAGAACATCTCAACTTGAAGATATTAATAAAAAATTAAAATCTTCATTAGAAGAAAATACTAGATTAGCTTTTGATTTAGCACAATCACAAAAACTATATTCACAACTAGAAGAAAATCAAGAGAACTTAAAACTATCTTTAGATGATGCTTTAAAAAATGTTAATTTATCAAATGAAGAAATAGAAAAACTCAAAGCCCTACTTTTAGATTATGAATTAAAATTAAAAGATGAAACAAATAAGTTAGATAGCTTACAAGTAAAACTTGATGAAAAAAACAACTTTATAAAACTAAAAGATGATGAATTAGGGCTTTTACAAGATAAACTACTAGAGCAGCTAAAAGTACATCAAAAACTTGTAGAAGAGTTTGATATTACAAAAACAAAAATCAAACACTTAACAGGTATTAAACTAACTGTAATTACAAAACTAAAAGAAAAACTTGGTAATTCAATCGATATTGATTCAAAAAGTGGTGCCATAAAATTCTCTTCAAATATTTTATTTGGACAAGGTGAATACAAACTAAAAGAGGACTCAAAAGAAGAATTAAAATCTATTTTAAAGAACTATATGTCTGCACTTTTTGATAATAATGATATAAAAAAATATATTGATAGCATAATAATCGAAGGACATACAAATAGTGATGGTACATACTTAGCTAATCTTGAGTTATCACAACAAAGAGCACTAGAAGTTATGAAGTTTTTATTTGAATCAAATATTGTAAATAAAGATTTACTAACAAAATACGTAAGCGCTAGTGGAAGGTCATATTCAGATATGATTTTACAAAAAGGTGTTGAAGATAAAAATGCTTCGAGAAGAATCGAAATAAAATTTAGAATTAAAAATGAAGCAGCAATAAAAGAGCTTCAAAACTATTTGGATAAGAAATGAAAAATATTTATGAACCAAAAAAACTAAAAGAGCTTTCCTATAAAATAGAAAAAAAACTAGAAGAAAAGAAGAATTCTAGTTTTTTTCAAAAAATATCAAGACTATTTTTCAAGTAAATATATACTACCACTATCAGTTGAAAAATAGATATAACCTTTAGGCGAAATAGCTATATTTCTTACTCTTTGAGCTAAGCTTTTTAAAATTCTATCCTCATTTATAATATTTGCATTTTCATCAAGTGTTAAAATATTTATATGTGTAAGTTTTAAAGCCCCTGCTAAAAGTTTTCCTTTTAAATCTTTATATACATCTTGATCATAATAAACAATTGAACTAGGAGCAATTGAAGGTATGTAATATTTCTTAGCATCTTCCATCCCATCTTTATGCTTTACGCCTACACTAAAAGTATTCCAATACTCTTTTCCTTTTGAAACCACAGGCCAACCATAATTTTTTGACTTTTGTATTAAGTTAATTTCATCTCCACCCCTTGGACCATGCTCAATTTCCCATAATCTATTATTCTTTTTGTCATAAAATAGACCTTGAGGGTTTCTATGTCCATAAGTATATATTTCATCTAAAATAGATTCATCAGCTACAAATGGATTATCTTTAGGAATTGAACCATCAAGATTTAATCTCATTATAGTTCCTGAATGATTGGTTAAATCTTGACCATTAGGTCTTGTACCTCTATCACCTACTCCAAAAAATATATGTCCATTCTTATCGAAAGTTATTCTACTTCCAAAGTGTACATTATTGCTTGTTGTTGATTTTGTCACTAATATATCTTCAAAGTTTTCAAGTTTTTCATTTATAAATTTTGCTTTTGCTAAAGTTGTAGCACCATAAGAGTTTACATTTTTTACATAAGTAAAAAATATTGTTTTATCATCTTTAAAATTAGGAGAAATTTTAACATCTAATAATCCACCTTGGCCCTTATTATAAACATCAATTTCTATTAAAGTTTTAGTTTTATTTTGCTTTAAATCATGTAATAAAATCTTTCCATCTTTAATATTAACAACTATTTTATTTTCATCAATAAAGTCCATACCCCAAACTACACCAAGATTTGAAACAATTTTTTTTGCACTATAATTTGCAAAAAGTGATACTTGAAAAATAAGCATAAACATAATAAAAATTCTCATTTGATTTTCCTTTTTAATTTTTTATTTTAACCTTACTATGTTTAATTAGTGTTTAGTAATTTATTTATAAGTAAAACTTATTCAATAGATATTAAGTTTAATTATATATAATTCCAAAAAAAGATATAATATTGATAAAGGAGTCACAAATGAATATTTTTGACAAGATTAGAGCTTTTTGTAGACCATTTAGAATTGTTGTTGGATTAGTATTAATTGCAATTGGTTTTTATTTAGAAAACCCATGGTTTTACCTTGGAGTTATACCATTAATTGCTGGACTTGTAGATTTTTGTCCTGTTTGTATTATTTCAAAAAAATGTACACCTAAGTTTAAAGAAGAGGTTTAATAAAACCTCTTTTTAACTTAGTTCACACCCACAGTTGTCACACTCTTTTCTAAACCAACCTCGACCTGGATATTTCCCACAATTTGGACATTTCCATAAAAATATCATATAGCCTAAATATATTATAAAACCTGCAACAGAAGCTTTTAACCACATATCTTCATTCATACCAAAGATCTCTTCTTTTTCTTTTACTTTCAAAACAATAGTAGGTGTTAAAAGTATAAAAAATATAAATGCAGTAATCTGAGCATTTTTTATTACTCTTGCAAACTCTTTTTTTATTTTTTCATTGTTTTTATTGTCAGTTGTTCTTTTCCCCAAAATATTCCCTATTTAAAAAATTTTCTAAACTCTGAGATTACATCACTAGAAGCCTCTTCTGCTAAAAAATGACCGCAATCTAATGCTTTTCCCGTAATATCATTTGCATAATCTTTCCAAACATCTATTACATTATAGTTTTTATTAATAAAACCTTTTTCACCCCACAAAGCTAAAAGTGGCATAGTAATTTTTCTATCTCTAGAAAAAGCATCATCTTGCATATCAATTGTTGCAGAAGCTCTATAATCTTCACAAGTAGCATGAATCATATCTTTATCAAAACATCTAACATACTCATCAACTGCTTCTTGTTTGAAAACTGCCCCAGGAGCACTCCATCTTTTTAATTTCTCTTTTAAATAGTATTCTGAATTATTTCCAATAAGAGTTTCCGGTAAATTACCCTCTTGTATTAAAAAGAACCAATGATAATAACCAGTTGAAAAATTCATATCACTATTTAAAAACATATGAAAAGTAGGCGCAATATCTAATACACAAGCTTTTTTTACCATGTGAGGATAATCTAAACATATTCTATGTGTAACTCTAGCTCCCCTATCATGACCTGCGATAAAAAATTCATCAAAATTTAAATCTTTTATTAATTCAATTATATCATTTGCCATAACTTTTTTTGAATAGTTTTCGTGGTTATCTAAACCTTTTGGTTTAGAACTATCACCATAACCTCTTAAGTCTGGACATATAACAAAATATTCTTTTGATAATTCATTAGCAACATCTGCCCACATACTATGTGTTTGAGGGTAACCATGTAGTAATACTAAGGGTTCACCTCTACCACCACATACATAGTTTATTTTTATATTATCACTTGTTGTAAAGTTATCTTTTTTAAACTCTTTGTTAAATAACACGAATACAATCCTAAAACTAATTTTTCAGGATTATATCAATTAAACGTAGCATTAACAAAACATTGAAAAAAAATCATTTATAACATATTAAAAAATCCCTATATAAAAGCACTTAAGAAAGGTTACATTTTTTTAATAATATTAAAAGAGGATAGTATTTTATCTCTATTTTTATAAGTTTTTCTAATGAATATCTATTCATTTATAAGGCCTATTTATAGTTATCCATTCGCTTATAAGTTCCATTTATATTTAGATTTATCGTGATATTATTTGAACTTTCATTTTTCCAATACCAACCATGTGTCCCTATAAAAGAAGCAACTAACTCTCCTTTATCTTCACTTTTTGTAGACTCTTTATAGCTTTTAAAATAGCCCGTTGTATCAGCAGCTGGTTCCCCATGAAAATCAAAATATATAGATGTTTTTGGATTAGTACTCCAAGAGTATTGTAGTTTATTGTCAGTCTCTAGCCATAATTTATACTCTTTTTCACCCTTTGCTGGAATAACTATAGTTATAGTATCTCTCCCAGAGTTTACATTATTTTTATATTCAACTACTTGATATATAAAGAAATAAATTCCTGCCATTACAATTAAAGAGTTTATAATTGTTGAAACAATCTTAAAGTTTTTAGATTTACGAAGAGTATTAATTAATATTAACATTACTGCCAATGCAGCAATTTGGCCAAGTTCAATACCAATATTAAATGAGATAATATTAAGTAGTAAATTATCTTGATTTAAAGGTAGTTGTTGCAGTCGTGTAGATAATCCTAAACCATGAATAAGGCCTAAGCCAAATATTAAAGTAAGCATCTTATTTGAAGTAAAATCTACATACTTTTTTAATAAACCTAAATTTATAACTCCAATTAAACACACACTTAAAGCTATTATTGCATCTATGATGTAATAATTAATTGCAATTGCATTAAAAGTAGCAAGAATTAATGTTATTGAATGGCCTATTGTAAAAGCAGTAATATATTTAACTATATCTTTAAAAGTTTGTAAAAAGAATATTATTCCCAATACAAATAAAAGGTGATCAAATCCCCACAGCATATGAACTGCACCAATATAAATATAGTGTAAATTTCCACCATCAACAATGATTTGCTTTTCTGCATCAGACATTCCATGTCCAAAAGATAAACTTATTAAAAGGATTGTAAATAAAAATATTTTAAACATTTAAACTCTTTGAATTTTTTTAAAAGTGTATCCAAAAAAAATAGCTTAAATATATCAAAAAAAATATTAGCTTTCTTGCATCCAGTTTTTGATATATTCTGAAAGTTTAAGTGGCTCTTCTAAAGGGATATTATGACTTGTTCCCTCTCTTGATATGACATTTAATCTTTTTGGTTTAGTTAATAATTTTGTTAATGAATCTTTATTTAAAAGTCTATCATTTAAACTTACAAAAAACCAAACAGGAATATCTAACTTATCTAAATCTTCAAATAGATCTAATCTATTAAAAGTGCTATTCATTTGAGTAATAAAAGCATCCATCCCAAAATCATTATACATATCTTCAATTATTTGAATTAGTTCATTATCTTCTTTATTTTTAGGCTCAACTAATGATTTTGCCTTTTCAAAACCTAAAGGTTTGAAACCATCTTTTTTTATGATTTCTAGTTTTTCTTTTCTTCTAAGTTCATCTTCTTTATTTGTTGCACTTGGAGTAACAGCAACTACGAAAAGTTTATTTACTTTATGGGGATATTTTAAACTAAAATAAGAAGCAATATAACCACCTAAAGAAAAACCTAAAATATTTATTTTCTCATCTTTTATTACATCTAATATACATTGATTCATCTCATCAAAATCTTCAGTATTTGGGATAGGAATATGCACTAATTCATATTTGTGTTCTAGTATTGGTTTAATTCGACTCCATAGTCTCTCATCTGTCATGAAACCAGGAATTAAATATATTTTCTCTTTTTTCAAAATTATTTATCCTCAAAATTAAGAACAATCATCCCATAAAAATCACCATCTTTATAAAACTCTGCTCTATATTGTTTATTACCTTTATCAATTGAATATCTATTTAAAATATCATCTTTATGAATTAAGATACCATCTTCACTATCTACCCCACTTTTACTAAATCCAATAATATTTACTCTATACCCGTCTTTTAGTATTTTAAAGTGATCTTTAATATTTATTTGTGATCCAAATTTTACATCTTGTACTTTATCGTCAATTTCAATTTTTATAGGATTTTCACTTTTCCCTAATTTGAAATATTGAGGATAGATATTGCATATTTTTTTATTTCCTATATGAAAAGTGTAAATGCCATTTTTATAAGAATAAGCACCTAAAACATGAGAAAATTCTATTTTATTATCATCTTTTTTCATAGGAACATATCTCAAAGTTTTATTTATATTACTTAATGATAACTCTATATTATTGTTTATTACTACCTTCTCAAAATCATAGACTTTTTGTTTAACATCTTCATAATTATTTATATCAAATTTTCTTTCAAATTCAATACCCATAATATTCATAAACTCTTCTATTGATTTTAGTTGATATATTACTTTTTGAGTTAGATCAGTGATATTTTTACTTGTTTCAATTGCAAATGCAGGTTTATTGTGAGTTACCGCAAAAAAAGTTAAAGATAATTGTTGTTGTTCATCTTTAAATTTTGTTTCTGTATTCTTTACCCCAAATGAGTGATAGTCTTGATATAAATCATCGCCATTTAACTTCTTACTAACAGTTTTTGCAATTTTGTCTAAATCACCAAACTTCTCAAGACCATGAATTTTATCCTGATCTATAATAGTTGCTTGACCCCATGCATTTGGATTAAAAATTGCATTTTCGTATTTATTTCTATAAAAACCAAAACCATCATGTAAGTTTAATACTAAATCTACTTTTTCATTTAAGATATACTCTTTAACTTTTGTAACTATTTCATAATCTTTATCACTTTTTTTAATCTCACTAAATTTTCTATTCATATCACCATAAATACCTCTTTTATTGGTAATTATGCTATCAAAATTTAAATTTGGAGTAAGCCAAAGAGAACCACTTTTTATATCATAATATTTTTCTAAAAAAGCTGCACCAAAATATCCGCCAGGTTCGTTTCCATGTATTCCACCTATTACTAGTAATGTATTACCTTTAACTTCACCCTCTTTTTTAAATAATGTAAAATTCAAATTAGCTGAATACATCATAAAAGGTATAAGAAGTAATAAAAATCTCATTGTTGTCCCTATAAAAAATAATTGTCAAAATCGATTGAAATATTAGCACATACACTTTTACATAAGGGTTAAATTGGGAAGTTTTAAATCATTAAGAATATATCTGTTAGAATTCCCTTTAAAATAGGACTTAAATTTGATTAAAACACAATATATTTTTCTTTTCACATTTATAGGCATACTTAGTGTTTACTTATATGTATTTGGTCAAGCAAAAACAATTGAGATGATAAAACAAGAGTATCTTTTTTTACTAGCTTTAATTCCATTGAGTCTAATATTTGTATATTTCAAAATCAAATTAAAAGATTATCAACTAATAGATTTTAACAAAAATAATTTATCTTTAAAATCTACAATAACTATTTTTCTTATATTTCAAGTAGTGGATTATATTTCAGAAGATGGTTTTATTGGAATGATAAGTCAATGGCTTTTATACTGGATTATGGGTATTTTGGCTGTTTTGATTTTAGAAATCATAAACTGTTATAAAAACTATAAAGTATTTTTCAAAAAAAACTAAAAAACTTTATTTTATTTTTATAGGTAATAAACTTAAAAAACTTAAAGCTTCTGGTAAACTAAATTGAGCTTTTTCTAGGTCATTATATTTAGGATCAATTAAATAGTTTTTAGAAGTCTCAAAATTAGCCTTTTTTAGGTTATTATTTACAAATGTAGTTAATTCTAAATCACAATTATCAAATAATGCCTTTTCTAAATTACACTGTTCAAAGCCACAATCTTTTATTAAAGAATCTATAAATCTCATTTGTCTTAAATCAAGTAAGTGAAAAGAGTTTTGTGAAATATTACAATTCTCAAAACTAACATCAAAAGGCTCAAGACAGTTACTCCAAGAAACTCCAATAATCTTTGAGTTTTTAAATGTAACATCATTAAATGTTGATGATTTTAAACTACATAAAGATAAATCACAATTTATAAAAATACACTCAGTAAATTTACAAGAACTAATAATACTTTTTGAGAAATCACACTTAATAAAAGTACAATTATCAAAATAAATACCATCTAAATCTTTTTCTTCTAAGTCTTGGAATTCTTCTTCCCAATAGTCATTGGTTTTAAACATTTTTATTCTTTTTTATTTGGATTTTAACATAAAAAATTAGCTTAAAAGTTTTATTGCTTTTTTTGTCAAATTTTCTGTATATGAATTAATTTTAAAATGATTAGGATTCCAGCCTTTAACAAATCTTTGAAAATCTGCCCAAGAAATCTCAAATAACGCTCTGTATTCATCTTCTAAATCTGTTGTATTTATATTGGGTTTATAGTATTTAATAGCTTCATTTAAGGCTTTAAAATAAGTATCTAAAAGCCACGGTTGCATTTTTTCACAATCTTGTGGTGGTATTGCACTACTCATAAAATATACAACATCTTTCATAGCACATCCATGCCCTACATATTGAAAATCAACTGCTGCACAAGATTTTCCATCAACAGTAAAACAAAAATTTGCAAGCTTTGCATCACCATGAACTATAGTTTTATATTTACTATTATTTAGTACCTCATCAATTTTTTTTGCATATTTTTTAAGCTCAATATCATCTAAAACTTCTAATTCATCAGGTCTAGTATCCAAATGCCAATAAGTTCCTATTTCCCAAACTACTTCACTTTTTGTATTTAAGTATTTAGCATGAAAATTTGCTAGCCATGTAAGAGCAGATATAATTTGCTGTTTTGAAGCTTCAAGAGTAGTTGTGTTAAAGCCAAGAGTTGCCAAATCTTCCATAACTATAAGCCACTCATTTTTAGTTTGAAAAGTTTTTAAACCTTGTGGAATAATACATCTTTTATCTTTTTGTTTTGAAAAGTTTCCATACCAGTTTACTTCTACTTTATATGATTTTAGTTTTCTTTTATGTGATAAGTTTGTATTCCACCCTTGTGGATGAGAGCTTGTTTTTGGTAGCTTTATATGTTTTACAATGATACTATTTTTTTCAAATCTTAGCCTAACTAACTGACCATATCCACTCCATAAGGTTTGAATAGTTTCAATTGAGTTTAGGCTTCCTAAGTTTAATTCAGTACCAATATTTTTATATAAAATTGAATCTGACATTTTTTACTTTAGTTATACTTTTGCTTCACTTATTTGAATTATTGGCTTAGAATTAGTAAAGTTAGGTAAATCTGCCATAATTTTTTCAGCATGGGGTGAAAAAGCTTCTTGAAATGATTCAACTGATTCAAATGTAAGATGAGTCATAACTACATATGCTATTGGTTCACCTGGTATACCATTTGCTAGTCCTTGATCTATATTTGCACCTTTTAAAGCATCACCTACTAGTTCTCCTGCCATTGGGATATGAGTATTTAAATAATAGTCCATATCAAACTTCACATCTTCACCATTTGGGTATAAAACACTTACTCTAATCATTTTTTCTCCTTAGTTAATATCTAACAAGCCAAAGTCTAACAGAAAATATTTCTAAATTCAATAGTTAGTAAATTCTTCAATTACTTTTTACTAACTATTATCCCACCAATTACAATTAAAGTAATCCCAATAAAAGTATACATATCAGGAAATAAATCTCCCAGTATCACACCAAAACCTATAGAAAAAGGAATATTTGTATAACTAACAACTCCAATAATACTAGCTTTACTTAAACTATATGCTCTTGTGATAAACCATTGAGAAGCGGTTGAAATAAAAGCCATAAATCCTATTAATGCCCAAATTAAAGGATCAGTATAAATTTTAAACTCCACAATAGAAGTAAATAAATACAATCCTAAAGGAATTAACATACCAACACTCATAAATGAAAGCATAATTAATCTTGCATCATAGATATCTTTTATTTTTTTGATTGTTGCATAAGCACATGCTGCAAAAAAACCGCCTAAGACACCTAATATATGTTCAAAAGATATTTCAACACCAAAAGGTTTCATAATAAATATAATACCGATAAACCCAATTATAAGTGCAAAAAATGTTCTTAAATTAATACTCTCTTTTACTAAATAGTATGCAAGTATTGTTACAAAAAATGGTGATGTTCTATTTAAGACAACTGCTTCTCCTAAGGGAATTGTAGCAATTGTATAAAAAAACAAAACCATTGCAGTTGCTCCAAAAACTCCTCTTAATAAAAGTAGATGAACTCTTGAAGTATCAAATGAAACAGTAAATTTTTTTAAGGTGAATACAACAATAACTATACCAATTAAATTTCTGTAAAAAACTATTTCTAAAGGATCCATATCAGAAGATAAATATTTAGCAACTGCTCCATTTAGTGCCCCTAAAACTGCACTTGCAAGCATAAAAAGTACGCCTGTGTCTATTGATTTTATTTTTTCTGACAAATTTATATTAACCTTATATTCTTTTTTGTTTTATTTGTAGCTATTGCCTCATATGGATTATCTGGCCAATAGTGTTTTTTATATTTTGAAAACAACTCTTTTTTAACTTCAGTATATGAATTTTCCCAAAAACTTTTTAAATCATATGTTATTTGAATAGGCCTTAAAGCTGGACTTAAAAGATGAACTTGAAGAGGAATTTGACCATTTAATATTTTTGGAGTATCACTCATCCCAAACATCTCTTGTATTTTCACTGCTAGTATTGGTGTTTGTGTATTTGAATAATCAATTTTGATACTTGAACCACTTGGTACTTTTATATGACTTGGAGCTAAAGTATCAACTAATTGTTGATTTTCCCAAGGTATTGAAGATAATAAAATAGTATAAATATCTAAGCTTTCAAGCTCTTTCATAGTTTTTATATCCGTCAAATATGGCTTTAACCAAACATCTAAACTATTTATTAAATCTTCATCACTAAAACTTGATAATTCATTTGGTATATGCTCATGTATAAAAATAACCCTGTGTTTTAAATCAATTGCTTTTTTACTCCAATTTAAAAGCTCTAATCCCTCTTTTTTTATCAAATCACAAAATAAATCTGAGTAATTATGCTTACCATTAGAAGATATTGCTTTTGAGTAAAGTTCTAGTTCATAAAAACTACAAACTTCTCTTATATCAAATTTTTTCGTCTCTTTATTGTAAGTGATTGATTCTTTTGTTTGAATATACTCTTTAAAATACTCTTCTATTGTGTTTAGTGATATTTTTAGGGCTTGATTTATATATGAATCTTTATTTTGGGCATTTAGCATTGGTGTTATTAAAAATGCTTCATTAAATAGACTATCTTCATTGTTTAAAATTGCACCTTTGCCATTACTTAGTTTGTATTTATTATCATTTTTACTTCTTTGCTTTGCTAGTCTATCAGGATATGCAAAAAGTAAAATGATACTAAGAGTCTCTTCATCTATATTTTTTTTAGATACTTTTACCTCTTCTATAGCTTTTAGTTTTTTATAGAAAAACTGTGCTTGTTTTAAGATATTTTTTGCAAGAAAAGTATTTATAAAAGAACTATTGAAATCTTTTTCATATAGATGAATAAACCTAGAATAGATATTAGAATCATTAAAACTGTTTTTAAAAATATCCTTTTCACTTAACATTGAAGCTAAAATACAAGTTTCATATGCAAATCCAAGCTCATTTGCTTTTAATATCATAAAAGCAAACCTAGGATGAACACCAAGGGATAATGACTTTTTTCCAAGATTAGTTATTTCAAAATCATCATCTAACATCTTTAGTTCTTGAAGTATCTTTTTAGTGCTTTGCTCAATTTCTTTTAAAGGGTAATCCAAGAACTTTAGCTCTTTTATATCTTCTATTCCCCATAAAGCTATCTCTAAAAAAAACGAACTCAAATCGCTTCTTAAAATCTCTGGTTTCGTAGAGTCTTGAAGTATCTTTTTTTCATGCCAAAGTTTATAGCACTTTCCACTACTTAATCTTCCTGCTCGCCCTGCTCTTTGAATAGCACTATCATTTGAGATAAATGCTAGATTTAGATGATTCATTGCTGTTGAATAATTGTAAAGTGACTGCTTTTCTAAGCCTGAGTCAATCACTACTTTAACACCAGAAATTGTAAGTGAAGTTTGAGCGATGTTTGTTGAGAGTATTATTTTTCTTTTAGTTAATGTTCCTATTGCCTTATCTTGAGCTTCTTTACTTAAAGCAGAATACAAAGGAAGAACTTCAATATCTTCATCTTTTAATTTCTCTTCTAATACATTTTGAAGAGTTCTAATCTCTTTTGCTCCTGCTAAAAAAACTAATATGTCCCCTTCATCTTCTTTTAGAGCTTTTAGTGTTGTATCATATAAAAGTGCATTTATACTTTTAAAATCAGGTTGTTTGATATTTGGTTCTAAATATATATTTTGAACATGATATGACTTACCTTTGGAGCTAATAACAGGTACTTCACCCAAAAGATTTACCAACTGCTGTGAATTTAGCGTTGCTGACATAATCAAAAGTTTTAAATCATCTCTTAGTAACTCTTGAACTTGCAAAGATAAAGCTAGTGATAAATCAGTATGAATACTTCTTTCATGAAATTCATCAAAGATTATCATAGCCACATCTTCTAAAGCTTGGTCACTTTGAAGTTTACGCACTAATATTGCTTCAGTGACAACTAGTAGTTTTGTCTCTTTTGAAAAACAACTCTCCATTTTGACTTGATAACCAACACTTTGACCTACTTCTTCTCCAAGTAGTTTTGCCATTTGGGATGCTACCATACGAGCTGCTACTCTTCTTGGTTCTAGCATGATAATCATCTTATCACCTAACCACGTCTCTTTTAGTAATGAAATAGGAACAAGCGTACTTTTACCAGCCCCTGGTGGTGCTTGTAAAACCAAAGTAGAGTTTTGATTTAGTGTTTCTTTTATATCATCTAAGACATCATTTATTGGTAGCTTATTCATTTTTATAAATTATCCTGCATTTAAACATCTAAACTTAAAAACCATAGTTTACAAATATGTTTATAGATTTTAATATATGAATTTAGCTTCAAAATATCTTTTTTTGTGTATTGTTTTAAATACTGTTTTAATAGATATTTTTGCTCTTTTTTACTTAAATCAAATTCATAACAAATTGTTGCTAAATCAAAAAAACTATCATTTAATCCTGCATATTCCCAATCAATAAGTTTTATTGTGTTTTTAGTAAATAAAATATTTTTGGGATTTAAGTCATGGTGACATATAACTATATTTTTATTATATTTGTCTAAGTTTTTTAACTCTTTTTTACAAATAGACAAGCTTTTTTTTGCTTGATTAGTTTTTAAGTATGTATAATTTTTTAGCTCTTTTTTTAAATTGGTTTGCTTTGATTTGATTTTGATTTTATGAAGCTTTTTTACTGTTTTCATCAAAGTTTTTAATTCATTTTTATTTAACTCTTCTTTATGCTTTCCATCTAAAAATTCATATATCATAAATCTTTTGTCTTTGTCTAAGTAAATAGGCTTTGCAGCAATACCTTTTTTAAAAGCTTTTTTTTGAACTTTAAACTCAAAGTTTCTACTAATATTTACAGTTTTATCACTTATAAACTCCCTTAAAACATAAGATTTTTTAGAAGTTTTTAAATGATAGTTAATATTACAAAATCCTTGATTTTTTAGTTTTTTAAAACTAAAAATTTCTTCATCTTGAAATATATTATACTGTTTGAGCTTTTCTAAAGTCATAATCTTTTTTCCAATCTAGGTAAGCAACAATTGCTAATATAGTATAAATCATAAATAAAACTGCTGTTAGATTTAAACCTTTTTGAATATAAATATAAATTGAAATCACATCAATAACAATCCAATATATCCAGTTTTCTATAACTTTTTTAGCAAGCATATAAGTTGCAAATACAGCAAATACAGTAGTAAAAGAGTCAACATATGCAAAATCAGCACTTGTATAATTTGCCATGATGTATCCAAAAGCTAAAGATACAATGCTTAAAATAAAAATGATTTGAATATTTTTGTTTATACCATAAGTTGATACTTCTAAATCCTTTTCTTCTAACTTTCCTCCATACTTCCAAGAATACCAACCATAAACTGCCATAATAAGATAGTAAGCATTTAAAGCTGAATCCATAAGAAGTGAAACATCATAAAAAAGTATAGTATATATAAGTGTTGAAATAAATGCAGCTGGCCAACACCAAAGGCTTTGTTTAATAGCTAGTAAAATATAAGCTATTGCTAAAAGCATAGCTATTGCTTCATATGTACTCATTACATTTAGTGATTTTATAATTGTTTGTAAAAATTCCAAAATATATTATCCTTGTATTTTTGTAAAAATCGATTTTAACTAATTTCCATCCATTTTATAATCTCTTTTGATACATCTTTTGACTCTTCTAAAGGTAGCATGTGGCTTGAGCCCTCTTTTGAAACCAATGATATATGTTTATCTTCTTGTGTAAATTTATTTAAAATCTCATAGTTTAAAAGTTTGTCTTCTTTGCTATAAAAAAATCTAATAGGTATTTTTAAGTTTTTCAATTCATTTGATATATCTATTCTATTGAAGCTTGACTTAATTTGAATTTTATAAACATCTTTTCCTAGCTTTTTAAACATATCTTTTATTAGTTCTATTAACTCAATATTATCATGGTTTTTTTCTTTTAATAGTGTTAAAACAACCTTATGAGATAGGCCTTTAAATCCAAATTTTTCTATTTGATTTAAAGTCATTTTTCTTTTTATAATTTCATCTTCATTCATACTTCCTGGTGTTCCAGCTAATAAAAAAAGCCTTTTTACTTTTGTTGGATTTTTTATAGTAAAATAAGAAGCTAAATAAGCGCCTAATGAAAAACCTAAAAGATTTATATTTTCATCTTCTATAATATTTTCTAACTCTTTTAAAGCCATATCAAAATTTTCAATTAAAGGTATTGGTAAGTTTATTAGCTCATATTTATCTTCTAAATAAGGTATAATTGCACTCCATAATCTTTCATCACACATAAGACCAGGGATTAAATATATCTTTTCTTTCATACTACTTATCTATGGCTGTTGAGAAAAATACTGGACACTCAATCATAGGATAATGACCTGATTCCATACACTCTATAAAACTGATATTTGTATAATAGTTCATAAATCTTTTTTCTAAAGAGTTTTTATGAAAAGCTGGCAAGTCATGTTTTCCAGTTATAACTGTAATTTTAGTATCTAAACCTTTTATCTCTTCACTAAAATCATTTGATAGATACATATTCATATATGAAACTTTTGCTTCCAATGTAGAGCAACTATGAGCTAGATTTATTCTGTAGTTTCTCCAAGTATTGTTGTATCTTTTGCTTGCTTGATTTACTACATTTTCTATAACATTATTTTGGTTTTTAACATCATCTAAAAGCTTTTGTTTTGAAGCTTCTTTCATTTTTATACCTGTTGGTAAAATAGGAGTTATTAAAAACAGTTCTTTTATTTGATTTTTTAAATCCATTGCAAGCTTTTGGGCTATAAGTGAAGACATAGAATGACCTAGCAAATAAAACTCTTCTAGACCAAGTTTTGATACTAAGTTCTTAATATCACTTACCATCTCTTCAAAAGTAAACTCACCTTGAATATCCTTTGATAAACCATAGCCTCTAAAATCAACAAAAATATAAGTAAAAGCACTAGTATTTAAAAAAGGAATACATGTATGATAGTTTGTATGATCTCCCATCCACTCATGCATCAAAATCATAGTTTTTGAACCAGTACCGACTTTTTTATAATTTAACTCAACCATTTTATACCTATTTATAAATATATTTTAAAAAGTGATTGTAGTGAAATTTTATGAAAAAAGGTTTTAAATAAATACATCATCTAAATTATTCAAATTAACTACTTCACTTGGTTGTAAATTATCAATATGAATATTTCCTATACGAACTCTTACTAATCTTAAAGTAGGAAAACCTACAACTGCTGTCATTTTTCGCACTTGTCGAAACTTACCTTCAGTAACAGTAATAGAAGCCCATGAAGTTTCTCCATGCTTTGCGTTACGAATATTTCTACCTCGTGAAGGTAGTGTTGGTTCTTGCTCTAGCTTAAAAGCCTTGCAAGGAAGAGTCATGTATGTTTTTCCATTTGTACTAATCTCTACGCCATTGCATAACTTTAATATTGCTTCATCAGAAATCTTTCCATCAACTTGAACATAGTACTCTTTTTCTATACTTTTATCTCTAACTTTATAACTTGTCATACCATCTGTTGTAAGTAAAAGTAAACCTTCAGAATCCATATCCAATCTACCAATCGCCATCGTACCTTCAGGGAAATCATAGTGATCACCTAATAAAGTCTTACTTTTCTTTGGTTTTGGTTTAAATTGACTCACACAACCATATGGTTTGAACATTTTGAAGTGATGGTCAAATCCAGAAGATAAAGAAAATTCAGCTTTTTCTTCATAAATAGAGTCTTGCATTAGAATATATCCTTTAATTTATAAACCTAGAAGAGGCTTAGCCACTTCATTTGCCATAGATTTCATTAAGTCAAAAGACATAGAAATACAATTCTGACTAAATGTATCTTTTGTCTTTTTCCATACATTATCATTCTTAATTGAATCAAGAAATTCATGTCCTTCCCATGTAAGTCGATAGATTGAGAAGTCTTGACCTATCCTAGAATCATTATTTATACTTGACATATAACCTTTTATTAAACCTGATTCAAGTAATAACTCTACATTGTAAGATACAAATGCTCTTTTATCAGTAGAAAAATCACTTAGTGTAATAGGAGAGAATTCTTCCTTATTCTCAGTCTTTAATAATATTGTTCTAATAATATCCCAATCTCTTTTCAAATTTAATCCTTTTTTATTTAATTATACAAAAAAGTTAAATTGTTTTATAGGTTATATAGTTTGTCAGAGAATTTCTAACAAGTTTTATGTAGATTTTGCCAAAGTTTGGCGAAGGTGTACTACAAGTACATCGAGCCAAACTTTGGTGAAAGATGCGTGAAAATTGTTAGAAATTATTCCCACTCGATAGTTGCTGGTGGTTTTGAAGAAATATCATAAACTACTCTATTGATTCCATCAACTTCGTTGATAATTCTTCTAGAGATTGTTTCTAATACATCATGAGGGATATGTGCAAATGTTGCAGTCATACCATCTGTTGCTTCTACTATTCTTACACAAACAGTGTTATCGTAAGTTCTGTTATCACCCATAACACCTACTGATTTTACATTTAGAAGTACTGTAAATGCTTGCCATGTTTTGTCGTATAATCCAGTAGCATGTAATACGTCTAACATAATAGTATCAGCTTTTCTTAAGATTTCTAAATCAGGCTTATTTACATCACCCATTACTCTAATAGCAAGTCCTGGTCCAGGGAAAGGATGTCTACCAATCATATCTTTTGGAAGTCCTAATTCAAGTCCTAAAAGTCTTACTTCATCTTTGAAGATTTCTCTTAATGGCTCGATTAACTCAAATGTCATCCAATCAGGTAATCCACCTACATTGTGGTGAGATTTGATAGTTTTAGATGGTCCTTTAACTGATACTGACTCAATAACATCTGTATAAAGTGTACCTTGGGCTAAGAACTCAATACCATCGTGTTTTTTAGATTCTTCATCGAATACTTCGATAAATGTTTCACCGATAATTTTTCTTTTTGTTTCAGGATCAGTTACACCTGCAAGTCTTTCTAAGAAAGTTTCACTAGCATCAACAGTGATTAAATCAACACCTCTAGTTTTGAACATAGCTTCAACTTGTTCTCTTTCATTTGCTCTTAATAATCCATTATCAACAAATACAGGGATAAGTTGATCACCAATAGCTTCAGCTAATAGTGTAGCAACAACTGATGAATCAACACCACCTGATACACCACATAGTACTTTTTTATTTCCTACTTGGTCTTGAACTTTTTTGATTTGTTCTTTTGCGAATGAACCCATATTCCATGTTGATTCACAACCACAAATATGTTTTGCAAAGTTTTTAAGTAATTTTGATCCCTCATCTGAATGGTATACTTCAGGGTGGAATTGGAATGCATAAACAAGTCTATCTAAATCTGCAATTGCAGCAAATGGAGAGTTTTCACTTGTAGCGATTTTTTGAAAACCTTCTGGAATATTTTCAACTCTATCTCCATGTGACATCCATACAGTTTGTCCATCAGTAGTGTCTTTAAATATTTCACTCTCTTTTTCAAATTTTAATTTAGCTTTACCATATTCATGATGATCTGCTGGAATTACACTTCCACCAAAATGTTGTGAAATTAACTGCATTCCATAACAAATACCTAAAATAGGAAGTCCTAATTCAAAAATTGTTGCATCAGGGTGGTATGCATCTGGTGCATAAACAGAAGCTGGACCACCAGAAAGGATAATACCCTTTGGAGTTCTAGCCATAATATCTTCAATACTTTCACTGTAAGGAACTATTTCAGAATAAACACCTGATTCTCTTAATTTTCTTGCAATAATTTGAGTATATTGACTACCGAAATCTAATACAACTATTGGTACATGTTTCATATATGTTTTTCCTTGATTAAACACAAAAAGTGCTTGTTTGTTACAAAAATTTAATTGAATATTTTATCGAAAAGTTAGTTAAAAGTGAATTAGTAGAAAAGAATAAAAAGAAGTGAAGTAAAAGTGCCTAAAGCACTTTTACTTTATCCAACGTGATAGAATCCTAAAACTTGATATTGAACATACCAAACTGCACAAGAAACAATATAACCAATTAAGATTACCCACGCATATTTCATGTGTGAACCGAATGTATAAATACCATGTAATTTACCCATAACACCAACACCAGCTGCAGATCCAAATGAAATTAAAGAACCACCAACACCAGCTGTTAATGTAACAAGCATCCATTGATCTAATCCCATTTCTGGAGATGCTTTAAGTACTGCTGACATAACAGGAACATTATCAACGATTGCAGATAAGAATCCAACACCAATATTTGACCAAGTTGGTCCTAATACTGAAGGATCATAAACAATAACTGCTAATGCTAACCATCCAATGAAGTATAATGCACCAACAGCTGCTAAAATACCAAAGAAGAACATTAATGTATTGTTTTCAATTTTTGCCATAGAATGGAAAATATTGAAGTGATCTGAACCATATTTTCTTTTAAGTCCATAAGAATAAATTTTAAGTAAAGAAAGACCAAACATCATACCCCACATAGCTGGTAAATGTAATACTTGGTGTGACATAACTGCACAGAAAATAGTAAATACACCTAATCCCATAACAACTTTTGCACCTTCTGCCATAGCAGGTTTTTCCTCTTTTGAAGCATCAAAATCAGGTTTAACATCTGGTACAAATTTAGATAAAATAACAGCTGTTACTAAGTATCCAATAATTGAAGCTGGAAATAAGAATAAGAAGTCAGTAAATGTACCCTTACCCGCAGTCCAAGCCATAAGTGTAGTAATATCACCAAATGGAGACCAAGCACCACCAGCATTTGCTGCAACAACGATATTAATAGCACCAGGAACTAAGAAGTCTTTTCTTGTTTTTTCAATAGTAATTAAAACAGTTGATAAAATTAATGCAGTTGTTAAGTTATCTGCGATTGGAGATAAGAAAAATGCGATAATACCAGTTACCCAGAATAATTTTCTATATGTGTATCCCTTTGATACTAAGTTATATTTTAATCTATCAAAAACACCCATGTGAATTAATGATTCAATATATGTCATAGCAACAAATAAGAAGAAGAAAATACCAGCAATCTCTAAGATTAAGTGTTGTGCTTCTGTATGTACAAGCCCTAAATCTAAACCATTTAACGCATAATACAATGCAACTAACATAAACATAAATGTACCGATAAATAACGCAGGTTTAGCCTTATCGATTTCATATTTTTCTTCTGCAGCAACAAAATAATATCCGATTACGAAAATTACTAAACACGCGAATCCAACCCATGTCATAGTAATATCTGGTGCAACTTCTGCAGTTCCAGAAGCTCCACTAGCTGCAAATAACGCCACTGACGATAACAGTAATGTCATTAAAATTTTTAACATTAATTCTCCTTGATAAAATATGCCCTTAAGATTTTTTCTATTTTGAGCAGAAATTAGAATAGATTTTGCCGTAAGTAGCCTTAAAAATAATAGAAAATGTCAATTTTTTGTCAAGAAAGTGTCAATTTTTAATATAGTGAGCACCTAATGATTCTTTTCTATTAATTGCACCTTTTAGAATAGATCTTGCAGTTAATAATCTTAAATATAATAATCTTCCAACATCATGAGTTAAATAACCTTCAATCTGTTTTAGTGATTCTTCTAATTTTGATTTTTCTCTTACAATTCCAGCATTACTCCACATTATTTCTCTAAGATTATTTTTTATTTCTTTATCAATAACCTTATTCCTAGTGTACTCTATAATACTTTTACTATAATTATCTTTAGTTATTTGAAAATTATTTTTTTCACTATCCTCTACAGCTAGTTGAGAAAATACAAGTGCTTCAAGTAATGAATTTGATGCTAATCTATTTGCACCATGTACTCCAGTACATGCAGATTCACCAATGGCATATAAGTTTTTCATTCCTTTTACTTTTCCATTCATTTCTACATCAATTCCACCCATTGAATAGTGAAATGCTGGAGAAATAGGAACATTTTCAAAAGGCAATTCATAACCTAGTTCTTTTAAGTTTGCGTAAATATTTGGAAATCTCTTTTTAAAAGCATTCTTTTCAAAGTTTTTAAATGATAAAAATACACCAAGACCTGTTTTTTGATTATAATCAAAAATTGATCTACTTACCACATCTCTTGGTGCTAATTCTCCACCTTCATGATAATCAAATAAAAACCTGTAACCATTTTCATCAACAACATGAGCACCCTCACCTCTTAAAGCTTCACTTAAAAGTGGCTTTCTAGCAAATGAAGTTCCTCTAACAACAGTTGGGTGAAATTGCATCATTTCCATATCTTTTAGTGGTAAGTTTTTTTCTGCAATAATACCTTGAATTTCTCCTGCATTTGCAGTTGAGTTAGTATGGTACCTATAAATTGAACCTACACCACCACTTGCAATAAAGACATTATTTGCATAAGCTACTTTTTGTTCTGTTTCACTAACATAATATTGAACTCCGTAACAAACATCATCTTTTATTAATAAATCATTTACCACTGCTTGAGTCACAACTTCATGCTTGCACTGTTCTAATAAGAACATATGAATCATTCTTCCAGTTGCATCACCATCTGCATGTAAAATTCTATTTCTACTATGAGCTGCTTCTTTTGTAAAGGCTAATTTTCCTTTTGATGTTTTATCAAATTTCATGCCAGAATCAATTAAGTTTTGCACAGCATCAAGTGATTTTGTACTTAATAGTTCAACTGCTTTTTCATCATTATGATAAACACCTGCTTCTAAAGTATCTTTAATATGCATAGGAACATCATCTTCATCAACAGCAGTTGCAATACCACCTTGAGCCCAAAAGGTATTACAATTCCATGGAGACATCTTACAAAGTATTAATACTTTTTTATCTTTTGGTATTAGTCTAGCAGCGTTTAGACCTGCCATCCCCGCACCAATTATTACATAATCATAAGTCATTACTTTTTAACTTCTTTTTGAGTTTTTACATAAACTGGGTCACCTTTGTAACCACAACCATTAGCTGATAATAAAATTCCTGCTATAATAACAACATGAAAAAATTGAATGAAATTCTTAGTCATCTTAAAAAAAATCCTGAATTCAGAAAGATTAATACATCATCATCAATAGAAAGACTCATAGAGCTACTTCCTTTAAAATTAAGAAAAGGAATTAAGTTTGCTTATATAAAGAAGCAAACACTTTATTTTGTATTAACCCATCCTGTTTATAAAATGGAGTTTGAGTATAACAAAGGCGATATAAAATCATTATTAAAAAAAATCAATATTGCAAATGTCGAAGATATAGCTTTTTTTGTAACAAATAAAATTGAAAAAAAAGAAAAACCCAAAGAACCAATAGAGTATTATAATGAAAAATCTAATGCTATTTTTGAAAATAAAGCCACAAATGAGCATATTTTCAAAAAATTTGAAGAAATAAGAAGAATTATAAAAGAGTCTTAAACTCTTTTTCTATTTTTTTGTACTCAGGACAAAACTTTTCAACTAATTTCCAAAACTTTTGGGAGTGATTTTTATGTTCAATATGAGCTAATTCATGAATAACAATATACTCCATAATATGCAATGGATATTTCATTAGTAAGTAATTAAAATTTAAGCCATTTTTATAGTTACATGATCCCCATGTTCTTTTATTTTTTCTAAACTTTGTAGAAGTTGGGTGTACATCCATCATTTTTGAGTATTTTTCAATAAATGGAAATATATATTTTTCTATCTCTTTTTTGTAAAACTTGTCCAAATCTTTTATATTATAATCTTCAAGTTTTTTTCTTACTCCAAGATATAAAAATTCATCGCTATTTAAACTCTTTTTTTCTAATTGTTTAATAGATTTTTCAATCCAAGATATTTTTCTTTTTAGTAGTTCATGAGCATCGTAAATATCGAAATATCTATTAGCTCTTATTTGAATCATATTAGCTTTTAAAACTCTTAAATAACAATGTTTTATATGCTTTTTATTTTCAAGATGAACGTCTATTCGCTTTCCAGCCACTTCTATTTCGAAAATCAAACAAATCCTTAAGTCTATTTTTGTTATAATCTGCGAATTATATCTAAATAATATATAATCAAAATTTTATTAAGGAATTTGCGAATGAAAATTGCGAGCAGAATGGAGAACCTGTCTCCATCAGTTACTATGGCAATAACTGCCTTAGGAAGAGAGTTAAAAGCTCAAGGTAAAGATATTCTAAGTTTTAGTGCAGGAGAACCAGATTTTAACACTCCTGAAAAAATCAAAGAAGCAGCAATACAAGCTATTAAAGATGGACACACTAAATATACAGCAGTTGAAGGAATAACTCAAACCAAGCAAGCAATTATTAATAAATTAAAAAAAGATCATGATTTAGATTACAAATTAGATAACATTGTTATTAGTAATGGAGCGAAACATTCATTATTTAACCTATTTCAATTATTAATTGAAGAAGGTGATGAAGTAATTATTCCAGCACCATATTGGGTTACATATCCAGAACAAGTTAAATTTTCTGATGGAGTTCCAGTATTTATTGATACTGATGATACAACTGAATTTAAAATTACAGCAGAACAATTAAAAGCTGCTATTACACCAAGAACTAAAGTTCTTTTATTAAATACACCTTCTAATCCAACTGGTGCAGTTTATACAAAAGAAGAGCTTGAAGCAATTGCTGAAGTTTTAGTTGGAACAGATATTTTAGTATTCTCAGATGAGATGTATGAAAAGATTATGTACAACGGAAAAAAATTCACAGCAGCTGCCCAAATTAGTGATGACATGTTCCAAAGAACAGTTACTATTAATGGCTTAAGTAAAGCAGTGGCTATGACTGGATGGAGATTTGGTTATATTGCAACTCCAAAAACTGAAATCATTAAAGCTATGATCAAATTACAAGGTCAAGTAACATCAAATGTTAACTCAGTAACTCAATGGGCAGCAATACCTGCACTTGAAGGTGAAGCTGATGAAACAATTGAAATGATGAGAGTTGAATTTGAAAAAAGAAAAAATATTGCAGTAGAATCATTTAATGCAATCAAAGGATTATCAACTATTGATCCAGATGGTGCATTTTATTTATTCATCAATATCAAAGAAGTTACAAATGATTCAATGAAATTTTGTTCTGATTTATTAGAGCAAAAAGGAGTTGCAGTTGTTCCAGGTCTTGCATTTGGAACAGAAGGTTACTTTAGATTCTCATTTGCTACAGACTTAGCATCAATTCAAGAGGGAATCAAAAGAATCAAAGAGTTTGTAGAAAACAACTAATATCATGACACTTCAAAAAAAAGCAACGGTAGTATCTTCTAGCGTTGCTGCTATACTAACACTTATCAAACTTGTTATTGGAATTGCTAGTGGTTCAGTTGCTGTTTTAGCATCTGCTATTGATTCTGTTTTAGATATGTTTGTATCAATCTTCAATTACTTTGCTATATCAAATGCAGAAAAACCTGCTGATAAAGAGTTTAACTATGGTAGAGGAAAAATCGAAGCTTTAGCTTCTGTTATAGAAGGTACTATTATTACTATATCTGGACTTTTCTTACTTTATCAAGCAGTTCAAAAAGCAATAAATGGTGAAGTTTCTCAGTATGTTGATATCTCTATTATAGTAATGATTATATCTTTAATAATTACTGTTTCATTAGTAATATTTTTAAATAAAGTTGCTAAAAAAACTAACTCAATGGTAATCAAAGCAGATGCGTTACACTATAAAACTGATGTTTACTCAAATGCAGCTGTTTTAATATCACTTGTACTTGTAAACTTCACAGGAATAGAACTTATCGATGTTTTTGTTGGTGGTGGTATTGCAATATATATTATCTATTCAGCATATGAATTAATTCATGATGGTGTTTTAGTTTTACTTGATAGAGCAGTTGATGAAGAAATTGTGAGTGAAATAAAAAATATAATTAAAAATAGTAAACAAGTAAATGCATATCATTTATTAAAAACAAGAGAAGCAGGACATCAAACTTTTGTTGAAGTGCATCTTGTATTTGACTGTCTAATCACACTTATGGATGCTCATAGAACAACAGATTCAATTGAAATGAAAATAAAAAAGCTTGATGAAAAAAGAGACTGGATTATTAATATTCATATGGATCCCTATGATGATTTTTTAATAAATGACCATTAAATATTTATAAAAATAATCAATTAGAAAGCATTTTTTGTTATAATATTCTAATCTTATAGAAGGTTGTAACTTGAACTACATAAAAATCTTAGGGGCTAGTGGTAGTAAAACAAAAGGCCACAATACTACATCATTTCAAATATTTAAAAACATTATTATTGATGCAGGAAATATTGTTGGAGCTTTAGGTGATGAAACACTAGAAGTTGATCATATATTTATAACACACTCTCACGCAGATCACATATCTGACCTACCATATGTAATTGAGGGATTCTTTGACAAAAGAGAAAAGCCATTAAAGATTTACGGACTAAAAGAGACAATTGATGTACTAAGTGCACACTTTTTTAATGATACAGTTTGGCCAGACTTCACAAAAATAAAACTTCTAAATAGCACTCAAGATTCTTTAGTATTAGAAACTATCTCTTTAGAAGAAGAGATTTTTATAGATGATTATAAAATAAAACCTATAAAAGCAAATCATATCGACGGTGCTTGTGGTTATTTGATTAATAAAAAAGATGAGTCATTTGTAATTAGTGGTGATACTTATATAAACTATGATTTAATTGACTTAATAAACAAAGATAAAAAAATCAAATCTTTACTTTTAGAGTGTTCTTTCCCAAATAGATTAAATGGCTTAGCAAAAGCAAGTGAGCACTTAACACCTGAACTTATTTTAGAGAATTTAAAAGCATTAAAAAGAGATGATCTTTCAATATTTTATTATCACTTAAAACCTAATTATTATAATGAGATTTTAAATGATATAAAAGAGTGTTCTTTACTAAATTATAATGGAAAGGTATTAAAAGAAGGTGATGTTATCCATGTAAATACAGGTAAATTAAAAAGAGATGTATTAACTCAAAGTGAACTTGATGAAATAATGAATATCAACCTAACACTATCAAGTGAGAATGACAAAGATAAACTACTTGAAGATATCTTAACACTAACTAGAAAACTTACAAATGCTCAAGCAGGAACACTTTATATTAAGTCAAAAGATGAGAAGTACCTAAACTTTAAAGTTGTTCAAAATGATATCTTAGGTACAGATTTAAGTACTTCAAAAGATAATCTAAATTGGCCTGCATTAGAATTATATGAAAGAGACACAAATACAAATAACTCTATGGTATCAGTAGTTTGTGCAAATGAAAAAAGAACAATTAATATAAAAGACGTGTATACAGTTGATGATTATGAATTTGCTGGTACAAAGAAATTTGATGCATTAACAGGATATAGATCAAAGTCTATGTTAGTCATACCTTTGATTAACCATGAAGATGAAACTATAGGGGTATTACAACTAATAAATAAAGTTGATGAAAATTGTGAAAATGAAATATTAGAGTTTAATAAGTTTGATGAAAAAGTAATAAAATATTTAGCATCTCAAGCAGCAGTAACAATAACAAATATTCAACTAGTAAATGACTTAGAAAATCTACTTGATGCTTTTGTCACGACAATTGCAAAAGCTATTGATGCTAAATCACCATATACTTCTTGTCATATTGAAAAAGTTGAGAAAATAGCTTTAATGATTGCAGAAGCAATAAATGATGATCAAACAGTCTATAAAGATATAAAATATGATGCAATAAATTATAAAGAGTTAGCACTAGCTGCATGGATGCATGATGTTGGAAAAATTTCAATTCCAGATTATATTATGGATAAAGCAACAAAGCTAGAAAAAATCTTTGATAGAATTGAGCTGATTGAACAAAGAATTGAACTAATCAAAAAAGATTTAGAAATTAAATCATTAAAACAATTACTTCCAAAAGATGAGTTTGAAAAGGAAGTTGATAAATTAGATAAATACAAAGCATTTATCAAAAAACTAAATGTTGGCTCAGAGTTTATGAGTGAAAAAGATGAAAAAATGCTTAATAAAATCTCAGAAGAAAAATATGAAATTGATGGAGAAAATATTTTCATATTAAATCAAAATGAGACTTATAACTTATCTATAAAGAAAGGTACCTTAACACCTGAAGAGCTAGATAAAATTAGACATCATGCGTATTTATCTTATGATATGATTTCATCATTACCCTTCCCTAAAAAGTATAAAAACGTTCTGAATATCGCTTGTAACCACCATGAAAAATTAAATGGTCAAGGCTATCCAAGAGGCTTAAATGAAGATCAAATTTCCCTTGAAGATAGAATTATGATTTTAGCAGATGTATTTGAAGCATTAACTGCAAATGACAGGCCATATAAAGAAACGATGCGATTATCTCAAGTAAAGAACATACTATATAGAATAGCTAACAATGGTGAGATAGATAAATATTTACTTGATTTTTTCTTTAATAGTGATGCTTTTAAGAAGTATACAAATGGGGAACTAGAAAAGAATCAGTTAGATATATAAAATGAACAAGCTTTTATCTCTTTCAATAATTATATTTATAAGTATATTTCTATCTTCAATATATCTTTTCTTCCCTAAATTACCTGACTCTTTTGATAATAGAATTAGAGACTTTATGTTTAATGTAAGAGGAGAAACCTCTCCACAAAGTAATAGTGTAGTGATTATTGATATTGATGAAAAGTCTTTAAAAAATCTTGGTCAATGGCCTTGGTCAAGAGATAAACTTTCTAAAATTCTAGAAAACTTACATAAAGCGAATGTTGCAATAATTGGACTTGATATTGTTTTTGCAGAAGCAGACAGAACATCTCCCCATAAAATTTTAAAAAAATATAATATAAAAAAAGAAAATTTGCCAAACTATGATCTACAATTTGCACAAACAATAGCATCAACACCAACAATACTTGGATATCAATTTGAGTTTAAAGATAAGAATCATATATCAAAAGAAGCTCCATCTATCCAAACAATTTTTATAGAAAAAAACAAGAACCTTGGAAAAGATTATTTAATACAAGCGCAGGGAACAATCTTGAATATACCAATTATTCAAAATAATTCATATTCAAGTGGTTTTTTCAATAATATACCAGATGAAGGAGGGATTATAAGAAGTATTCCCATGATTATATCATATGAAGATTCTTTATATCCTTCTCTTTCATTAGAAATTTTAAGAATTGCACTAGGAATTCAAAAAGTCATTATTAACTATGATGAAAATGGTGTTGAAAACATTCATCTAGACAATTATAAAATACAAACAGACCGATTTGGAAGAGTATTAATTAATTTTAGAGGAAAAGAAAAAACATTTACATATATATCTGCATTAGATATTTATAATAATTCCTTTAGTAAAAAAGACATAGAAAATAAGATTGCATTAGTTGGTACTTCAGCTGCAGCACTAATGGATTTAAGAGCTACTCCATTTGAATCAGTTTTCCCTGGAGTAGAAGTTCATGCCAATGCAATTGATAATATATTAAATCAAGACTACTTATTTAAGCCATCTTGGATTTTAGCTGTTAATATTTTATTTATATTTTTAATTGTATTTATAAATTATATATTAATAAAAAAAATAGCTATTGTAATAATACCAATATATTTTTTAGGAATGACCGTCTTAATCTTTTATTTAAATTATTATCTCTTATTTAAAGAGTATTTAGTAATCAATACCCTATTTCCTATTTTAGCACTAATATTTAGTTCTGCAAGTAGTTTAATTCTTGACTATTTTTTTGAAGTGAGAAAGAAAGAAGAAATAAAAAATAAATTTGCATCAAAAGTTTCAAAAGATGTAATGGAACAGTTGATTAATAATACAGACAAAAATCAACTTCAGTCACAAAATAAAAATATTACTATTTTTTTTAGTGATATAAGACAATTTACTTCTATTTCAGAAAAAATAGGTGATCCAAAAATTTTAGTTAATTATTTAAATCACTATTTAACTCCAATGAGTGAAATAATAACAAAAAACAATGGAACAATTGATAAGTACATTGGTGATGCAATTATGGCTTACTGGAATGCTCCATTTGATATAGAAAACCATGCAGATAAAGCTGTTAAAACTGCTATTGAACAAATTAATATTTTAGATAATATCAATAAATACTATTTTCAGAATAATCTTCCAAAGATTGAGATAGGAATAGGAATAACCACTGGTAGTGCAACTATTGGAGAGATTGGAAGTATAGGACGAAGTGACTATACAGTTATTGGAGATACTATAAATCTTGGTTCAAGAATTGAGTCTTTATGTAAATATTATGGTGTTAAAATTATAATATCAGAGTTTACAAAAGACTCTCTAAAAGAACCTTTTAATTATAGGTTTTTAGACTTTATAAAAGTAAAAGGTAAAAATGATCCCGTAAGAATATGGGAAATTTTGCATGATAAACAAAATGATAGAGAAATGGAAAAGTATGATGAAGGATTAAAGTTTTATTATGAAGAAAATTTTCAATTATCATCAAAAATTTTCAAAGAATTATCTATGACTAGTTCATCAAAGATATATCAAATATATTTAGAAAGATCAAATTTTTATATACAAAACCCCAATAAAAAATTTGAAAGAATATTTATACATAATGAAAAATAGTTATGTAACAAAATAAAAAAATAGGAAATTATATGTATAAGTTGTTTTTAGTTTTTCTTTTATCTATTTCTACACTTTATGCTAACTCATATACTTTATATGTTGCATCTAGTAAGTATTTAGATGTTATAAAGAAATATTTTTTTGAAACTGTAATACTAATACCAAATGAAAATATTATTATTAGAACCCATTTAAAAGGAGATTATAGTTTAATAATAAATAATATAAAAACTATAGAAAAAGCAAAGGATCTCCAAATATTTTTAAAGAAAAACTCTACATATAAAGATACTTACATAAAAAAGTTTGATAAAGAACCTAAGTATTCAATTATATATATGTCAGACAAAGAAGTAATAGTAAATAAAGTAGAAGAGAACCCTCAAGAGAATAATGAATTTATTCAAGATATTGAAAACTCTAATGAATATATAAGTGCTTCAACAATGTATAATATAGGAGAGTATAAAAAAGCCTATAGTAAATTTTTTAAACTTTTCATTAAACATAATGACAATTTAAATATTAACTATTTTTTGGCCCTAAGTGCTATAAAAATTGGATTAATTGATGAAGCTACTGCGGCACTTGAAAGAGTATTAATTATAAAACCTAGTTTCAATCAAGCTAGATTAATATATGCTAAATTATTACATAAACTAAAGCTGAAATCCTTAGCTAAAAAAGAATACGAAACTTTATCAAAAGCAAATATTACTCCAAAATCTAAAAAACTTGTTAACAAATATTTAGAAGAGTTAAATAAAAAGCCCAAAACTAACTTTATTAATGGTTCTATTATGGTGGGAGTTGGTAGAAATAGCAACGTTAATAATGGTGTTGAATCAAACGAATATAAATTACCTGGTTTAAATAATATTATCGTAAGTTCAGAAAAACCAATAATAGATAATTTTCATAATGAAGCTTTTTCCCTTAATTTTATAAATACAAAAAAGGATCTTGCAATTAAAAATTCTTTTTTGGTTTTCAATAAAAACTACTTTAATGAAAAAGATCAAAATATGACAGTATTTTCATATAAACCATCAATATTATTTAGTGACAAAAAAAATAATCAAATATATTCTTTAAACTTTGAAGCAACAAGAATAAAAAAAGAAGTAAATGACTTTGACTCCTTTTCTTTAAGTACTGATTTAGCTTCGAGACTTATTTACCTATCATTAAAATATCAAAGGGTTCTATATTTAAGTACTAATAATAAAGATAAGAACTATAATAATTATGCTCTATTTTTAAAATATAATTTTTTAAAAAATCTATCAGTTTATTCAAAATTATCAAAAAATTCATCAATTTACAATTCAAGAAATGATATTGACAAACTTGCATATAGCAGTGGTTTTGAGTATATATATTTGATTAATAAGAAAAATATGATAAAATTATCTTCACAGTTTACGGTAAATAAATATATGGATTATAATCCTTTATTTGAATCAAAAAGAAAAGATAATAACTTTTTGATTTCAATGGTATATTTAAATAAATTTTCAGAAAATAATCAAATTTTATTTTCTATGTCATACGTTGATAATGATTCAAACCAAGATCCATATATATATGAAGAGATTGAGGGAAAAATCAATTTTATTAAATCATTTAATTTTTAAAGGTTAAAAATGAGAAAAACAATAATACTATTTTTTATTTTAAGTAGTTTTTTACTAGCTAATGTTGGGAAGGTTGTCGCTTTTAAAGGAAAAGCTGAAATTATAAGGGATGGAAAAGCAATTGATGTAAATAAAAATACTATCTTTTATAAAAAAGATATATTAACTACAAAAAAAAATACAAAATTACAAATACTTTTTAATGATGAAACAATTATTACAGTTGGTCAAAACTCTGTTTTCAAGATTAATAATTATATATTTGATAATTTAAATTCAAAAGCAGAATTCTCTATGACAAAAGGTGTTTTTAGAACAATTACAGGGAAAATAGGAAAAATTGTTCCTAAAAATTTTAAATTAAAAACAAAAACTGCCTCAATAGGAATTAGAGGTACACAAATAGTTACTCAAATAGATGAAAATATAGAAAAAATATTCTGTACAGAAGGTAAAATTGAAATAACAAATATTATAACTAATGCTAGTGTTGAAGTATTTAAAGGTGAATTTATAGAAATATTAAAAGAAAGAACAAACGAACCATTAGAAGTTCGTAAGATAAAAAAGAATGATATAAAAAATATTAACCAAAATTTAACTATTGAAAAAAACCTTGCAAATGATTCAATATCTGTGATTAAAAAAGACCCCGTAGCTAATAATAAAATTACAATTAAGGAAACACAAGAGCTAAATAAAGATAAACTAATAATTGATAATAAACCTATAAATTCAGAAGAGTCTCAAAGAAATACAGAAGTAATTACTTCACAAGAAACAGATGTCAATACTTTAGAAGATGAAAATACAAATATTGTTTCTAATAGTCAAAATAACTCTGTTACTGATGATTCTAATAATAGTGAGGATACTGCTTATACATCTGACACGGTTGAAGATGTAGTTGCAGATGTTTCTGACACTACTGAAAATGAACTAGAAAACAATGCTGATACAGTTGAGGAAGTAGTTGAGAACACTACTGATACTATCACAGAGAATAATAGTGAAGATACTCCTGCTATTACTGATAATACTACTGACACGGTTGAAGATGTTGTTGCTGATGTTTCTGATACTACTGAAAATCTTGTAGAAAATGTTGCTGATACAACAAATGACGATAGTATACTAGGTGGTATTCTTGATATTTTCACAGATGATGAAACTACTGATAATAATGTAGAAGATAATACCGATACAGTTGAGGAAGTAGTTGAGAACACTACTGATACTATCACAGAGAATAATAGTGAAGATACTCCTGCTATTACTGATAATACTACTGACACGGTTGAAGATGTTGTTGCTGATGTTTCTGATACTACTGAGAATATTGTAGAAAATGTTGCTGATACTATTACAGAAGACAACTCTGTTACAAATAATACTACTGACACTGTTGAAGATGTTGTTACTGATGTTTCTGATACTACTGAGAATATTGTAGAAAATGTTACTGAAACAACAAATGACGATAGTATACTAGGTGGTATTCTTGATATTTTCACAGATGATGAAACTACTGATAATAATGTAGAAGATAATACCGATACAGTTGAGGAAGTAGTTGAGAACACTACTGATACTATCACAGAGAATAATAGTGAAGATACTCCTGCTATTACTGATAATACTACTGACACGGTTGAAGATGTTGTTGCTGATGTTTCTGATACTACTGAGAATATTGTAGAAAATGTTGCTGATACTATTACAGAAGACAACTCTGTTACAAATAATACTACTGACACTGTTGAAGATGTTGTTGCTGATGTTTCTGATACAACAAATGACGATAGTATACTAGGTGGTATTCTTGATATTTTTACAGATGATGACAATGATGATAGTTCTAATAACAATACAAATGAAGAGGATATTTTATTAAGTGATGTAATAAATAGTATTGATAATATTACTAGTTCTTCATACTTATATAATACTACTGCTAATGCTTCATACAATGGTAATTTTAATAATCATGAATTCAATACAGGTTCACAATATTTAAAAGATATTAATAAAAATAAAGTAGATATACCTGAAGATACAACAATTTCTATGGATATTGATTTTGGAGCAAACTTTAACCAACTAACAAATGGTAAAATAAATATCAATGATGTAGGTGATGGCACTTCAAGGGAATTAAATTTTGAAGGCTCTGCAGATAAGTTTTTTTCAACTATTTCATTTTCTCCATCTAATACAACAAAAGGAGCTGGTGGCTCTGGTACTTTTTATGGAGATGAAGCAGAACTAATAAAAGGTAGCTTAAATATGAAATCTTCTGATAATATACAAATCAAAGGAAATTTTGATGCAGTAAAGAAATAATCCTTTTGATATATTAAAATAATAATATTTTTATATATCATACTGTATCATTGCGTAAAATAAATTACTATTACTATACATGAAGGAATGAGATTGATTAATAAAAAAGTTTGCATTATTGGGGCGGGAAATGTTGGTTCAACTTTAGCTTATTCATTAGCTAATAAAGCTGTATGTTCAAATATCGTATTAAAAGATATAAGAGAAAATATAGTTGAAGCGATGAGTTTAGATATTTCACAAAGTGCAAATGCAGCAAAATCTCACACAATAGTAAGACCTGCAAAATCAGCTGATGATTTAAAAGGAAGTGATATAGTAGTAATTACAGCTGGAATTCCTAGAAAACCAGGGATGAGTAGAGATGATTTATTATTAACAAATGCAAAAATCATGAAATCTGTTATTGAAGATATAAAACAAAACTGCCCAAATGCAATTATAATTGTAGTTTCAAATCCATTAGATGCAATGGTTTACACAGCACTTAAAACATCAGGCTTTAAAAAAGAAAAAGTAATAGGAATGGCAGGAATTTTAGATAGTGCAAGAATGAGTCACTTTATTTTAGAAAAATTAGGTTATGGTGCGGGACAAATAGAATCATCAGTAATGGGTGGGCATGGAGATTCTATGGTACCACTGCCAAATCACTCTACAGTTGCTGGAATTTGTATTGAAAATTTACTTAATAAAGAAGATATTGATAATATTGTTGAAAAAACAAAAAATGGTGGTCTTCAAATAGTAAAATTATTAGAAACTGGTTCAGCATACTACGCACCAGCACATGCAACTTCTTTGATGGTTGAATCAATTTTAAACAATGAAAAGAAAATATATCCATGTGCAACACTTTTAGAGGGTGAATATGGTTATGAAAATGTTGTAGGTGGAGTGCCTGTGATGTTAGGAAGTAAAGGAATTGAAAAAATCATTGAACTAGAATTAACAGATGATCAAAAAGTATTATTTGATGATTCAATTTCTACAGTAAAAGAGTTAATTGAAGTTTTAGATAAAAACTTCTTTTAACTCTAAACTCACAACTAAATTTTTTAACCCTCTTTTAGGTATCATACAAAAAACTATTTAACAAAAATCAATATTTAAACTTTCAAAAAATACATTAAGGAATATGAAAAATTAATGGCACTAGTAGACTTACAAAACATCTCTAAACAATATGACACAAAAGTAATTTTAAAAGATGCAAACTTTACTTTAACACAGGGTCAAAGAATTGCAGTTATTGGACAAAATGGCCAAGGTAAATCAACTTTATTTAAAGTAATTATGGGAACAGTTGAGCCTGATTATGGAGAAATGTCAATTGATAAATCTGTAAAAATTGAAATGCTAGACCAACAACCAAAATTTGCTTCAAATTTAACAGTTAGACAAGCTATTGAAGCACAATTAACTGAACTAAAAGCTGCAAAAACTCAATATGAAGATTTAACAACTAAACTTGCAGAAGATTATGAAAATAAAGAGTTATTAAATAAACAAAGTGAATTAGCAACTTTTATTGACTTTCACAATGCTTGGGATTTAGATAATACAATAGAAAGAGTTTTAATTGAATTCAAATTAAAGCAGTATGAAAATAAAGATGTAAACTTACTTAGTGGTGGAGAGCAAAGAAGAGTTAGTTTAGCGGGGTTACTTCTAAAAAAGCCTGATGTTTTATTGTTAGATGAGCCTACAAATCACTTGGATGTTTATATGGTTGAGTTCTTAGAACAAATGCTTTTAAAAAACAACTTTACTTTACTTTTTATATCTCATGATAGATATTTTATCGATAATATTGCAAATAGCGTTGTTGAAGTAGATGGTGGTGTTTTAAGAAAATTCAATGGTGGATATTCTTCATACTTAGAGCAAAAACAACAGCTTTTAGAAAATATGCAAAAAGATCATGACAATCTGATTAGATTGGTTAAAAGAGAAGCTCACTGGATGCAAAGAGGAGTTACGGCTAGAAGAAAAAGAAATGAAAGAAGAAAATCAGAGTATTTAGATCTAAAGAAAAAAGTTAAGTCAAATCCAGCAGCAATTAAAAAAATGTCAGTAGAACTACAAAGAGAGCAAAAATCTTTTAATAGCGAAGAGAAACAACAAAATAGAAAGAAAATGCTTTATGAATTAGATGATGTTACAAAATCACTAGGGGATAAGCTTCTAATAAAAGATTTTACAAGCAGAATATTACAAAAAGACACAATAGCAATAGTTGGGCCAAATGGAAGTGGAAAATCAACTCTACTTAAAATTTTCATGGAAAAAATGGAAATAGATTCAGGAAGATTCAAAAAAGGTGATTTTGATATAGGATACTTTGATCAACAAAGAGAGATGTTAGATGACAACAGAACTTTGATAGAAACTTTTTGTCCAAATGGTGGAGATAGAGTTGTTTTAGATGATGGAAGAAATTTACATGTTTATGGGTATTTAAAAAACTTTTTATTTCCTAAAGAGTACTTAGATAAAAAAATTGGAGTGCTAAGTGGTGGAGAAAAAAATAGAGTTGCACTAGCTCTTTTATTTACAAAAAAAGTTGATTGTTTAATACTTGATGAGCCTACAAATGATTTAGATATTCCAACGATTAATATTTTAGAAGAGTACTTAATGAATTTTCAAGGTGCTTTAATATTTGTATCTCACGATAGATATTTTGTTGATAAGATTGCAAAGAAACTATTTGTATTTAAAGGAAATGGTTTAGTTGAAGAGAGCTTTCAACCTTATACTGAATATTTAGAGATTGAAAAAGAAATATTGGAACTTTCTACTTTAGAAAAAGAGCTAAACTTTTCAAATAACAATTCTTCTTCAAAAAAAGAGACACAAAAGAGTAAAAAACAAACAAAATTATCGTATAAAGATCAAAGGGATTACGATACACTTCCTGAAGAAATTGAAAAGCTTGAAGAACAAATTGAGCAAATAAATAACTGCTTGATGGATCCAAAGTGTTATGAAGAGAAGGGAATAGTTGCAGTTTCAAAAGAACTTGAAGAAACAGAAGTAATCTATGAAGAAAAAGTTGAAAGATTTTTAGAACTTGAGGAATTAATAGAAAGTTTTAAAAGCTAAAAAGATATAATAATAAAATATTTTAATAAGGATAATAATAAATGAGTTTAAAACAACAGTTAAAAGATGATTTAAAAACTGCAATGAGAGAAAAGAATATTGTAAAAAGAGATTCAATTAGATCTATAAATACATTAATAAAACAAATTGAAGTTGATGAGAGAAAAGAATTAACTGATGAAGATGTAATTAAACTTATTCAAAAAGGTATCAAACAAAGAGAAGAAGCAATATCTCAATATACAGAAGCAAAAAGAGATGATCTTGTAGCAAAAGAGCAAGAGCAAGCTGATATCTTTAAAGAGTATTTACCAAAACAGTTAAGTGATGAAGAACTTGAAACTGGTATGAAAGAGATTATCGAACAAGTTGAAGCTACAACAATGAAAGACATGGGTAAAGTTATGGGTAGTGCAACTAAAAAGTTTGCTGGTGTTGCTGATGGAAAAAGAATTAATGAGATGGTAAAAAAATTATTAGGATAAAAAATGCAATTTGAAACGTTAATTACTCAATTAAGTGATTTAGAAAAGACAGATGTAGAAAAAAACAATATCTCTACTCTTGAAGAGGTAGTTCCTTTGTTATTAAAAAGAGTATCTACTGAAAATGTTGACACTCTTGCAAGCCTATTAAAACACTCAGTTTTACCTTCAATATGTGATAAAGATGATAGTGAAGTTGATGCTTTATTTGAAAAAATAGAAAAAGATTCTACTATTTTATTTAAAAGAGAAGTTCAAGAACAAATAGAAAACTTCATAACTAAAAGATTTGAAAAAGATAAAAATGTTGTAAAAAAGAGAACTTCAGATATTTCTAAATTTGTTGTTTTAATGGGACAATATTTAAATGAAGCTATTACAAGCAATGGTTCAGGTTCAAAAAATGTACTAACTATAAAAGAAAGAATTCAATCAATAGATATAAATGATGATGGATTAGATGCATTATCAAAAATTCAAACAGAACTTATCAATGCGGCAAGCTCTATCGAAAGTGAAATGAATAATGTAACTGATAAATTACAATCAGGGAAATCAAAAGTTCAAGAGCTAGAAGAGAAAGTAAAATCTTTAGAAGCAGAGTTAAGTAGAACAAAAGATGAGAGTATGAGAGATCACTTAACTGGTCTTCTTACAAGAAGAGCTTATACAGAAGAGCTTAAAAAAATTGAAAGCTCATATATGAGAAATAACACTCAATATGCAGTTGTATTCTTTGACTTAGACCACTTTAAAACACTAAATGACACTTATGGTCATGAGTGTGGAGATGTTGTTCTTTCAACATTTGCAAAAGTATTAGCAAAATACACAAGAGATCATGATGTAGTTTGTAGATACGGTGGAGAAGAGTTTGTTTCAATAATACACTTCAAACTAAATAGAGAATTACTTCAATATTTAAAAAGAATAAAAATGATTATCTCTGATAATAGCTTTGTTTATAATAATCAAAAAATCAAAGTGACATTCTCAGCTGGTGTTGCAATTAGAAATAGTTATGATAGCTATGAGAACACTTTACAAAAAGCTGATGTGCTTTTATATGAAGCAAAAGAGTCTGGAAGAAATAAAATACTTCTAGAAAATGGTATGGAAATTTAAAATTTCCATACCTTATATTATTTATTAATCTTCATCTAAATCAAGTTGTTCTTTGATTTTTTTGATTTCACTTTCATCTTCAATTTTTGTGATTTGACAATCTGCAATACATAAATCTAAACCTTTATTTTGTAACTCTAGATACTCTTCTGGTGTTAACATCATCTCTTCATCTGCTTGTAATGAAGGAGATAAATAAGGCATCGTTCCAAAATCATAGAATTCATTCTCTCCAACTTTGATTTTTTTTATTCCTTCTTCATTTTCTACAATTTCCCAATTATCTGGAACTTCATATATTTCTTCTAGTTTGATTTTGATAAGTTTAGGCATATAGCTCTCCTACAATATTTTGAATTATAATATCAAAACTTATATGTTTTGAAAGTTAAATATTTTATTTATTTTCTCTTGTCCGATTCTATACAGGAAAGGAAGTACTTTAATTAAGACATAATTTTAAAAGGTGTACTTTTTACAATAAATTTAGAAAAAGGGCAACTTGTTCTTTTATCTCCTCAAAACTTAAATCAATTCTATCACTCTCACTAAGATAAACAGCTTCATCATCTGTAGGTTCTTTTTTTGAATTAATAAAATCAACAATATCTTTTACATTATTAATTTCACTTTTCATTTTAGAAAATAAATCAACTATCTCTTCGTTACTTAGTACCTTATGATCTAAGATACTTCCAAAATCAAATAAATCTCTTGACTTATCTCTCATGATCAATGCTACTATTTTTAACTTGGCTACAGATTTAACATCAAGTATTTTTAAATTGGAGTTTTCATAATTCGTAAATGTAGCACTTGATAGTATCTCTTTTTGAATAGGTCTATTAGCTTGGAAGAACTCTAGCTTTACATCATCAAGTACAAATTTCATCATATACTCATCGGGAAACAATCCTGCCATTCTTAAAGCAGTTACATTTTCATCTTTTAGTTTTGTACCTCCAACTGTTGTGATAGAAGGAATAATTTTTCTATATGGTAAAGCTTTTGAAGATACTATATCAATATCTTCTGATACTCTATGATTAAGATAAAAAGCCAAAGCTGTACCTCCAGTGAAGTACAGCTCATCGTTAAATATATTATCATTACAAATTTTGTCAAGAGCTTGTTTTACACTAACAGTCATTGATCATTCCTAGTAGTTGTTTATACATCTCATTTTGATTATAAGTACCCTCTAATGGTATATCCATTCCATTTGTAGATATATAACCTTTTACATACATATTTTTATATTTACTTATAAGTACACTTTTAACCATATTTTTACCAAACTGTTTACATAGAGTTTTTATATCATCTTCATTCATGGTTGATAGATAGTTTGAGATAATAGAGTACACCTTTTGTTCACTTTGTTTATTCGTTTGCCAAAAAAGATTATGAGAGTAAGCTCTGGGATCAAATACTATTACATCATCTACATCTACAGCATTTATCTTTTTTTTTGCTTCATCGTACTCTAATGACTCTAATAAGTTATATAATCTTTGTCTACTCTTTTTCCAATCTCTAAGTGTTCTATCTGGTACATCTAATAGTTTACTAATTTGTTGTTGTGTCATAGTTGTATCTTTTGTTTTTATATATTATAGGCGAATATCGCCTAATTGTCAATAATGAGTATTACTCAACATTATAATCTTCAATTTCTAATAATACTTATTGCTTATTAATAATATCTATAAGTTCATGAGGACTATTTTGTAAACTAGGTTGAGAACTTAATAGTTCCTGTTGAGACTTATTCATCATTATAGTAAAGATTTTATTCTCTTTATTTTCATAAATATTAATGATTAATAATGGACCATAAACTATTACAGCAGTTGTCCCCTTTAACTCTTTTATCAGCTTTGCTGAATCTTTAATATATTTTGTATTTATATCTGCTTCTGGCTTATCTATATATTTTAATTCTATTGCTTTTTTTACTAAGGTAAAATTGATAATCCCAACTCTTCTAAAAATTTATTATGCTCTTTAGTATAGTTAACTATATCTTTTTCTAAACCTACAAGCTCTTTATTTACCTCATCCAATTTTACAGGCTTTTCAGGTTTAGCTGTTGTGATATATCTTGAGATATTTAGATTATAGTCATTTGTCTCTATCTCATCCATAGATACTCGTCTTGAATATCTATCTTCTTCTTTTCTGTATTGATAAGTTGAGACTATCTTATCTATATCTCTAACTCTTAGTGAATTTTGTCTTTTTTTCTTCTCAAAGCTATCTTCTCCACTTGCATTGATAAAAAGTATATCATCATGTTTTTTACACTTTTTAAGTACTATGATACATACTGGAATACCTGTTGAGAAAAATAGATTAGATGGTAATCCTATAACTGTATCTATGTTATTATCTTTTAATAGTTTTGTTCTTATATTTGCTTCTGCTCCACCACGAAACAATACACCATGAGGTAAGATAATAGCCATCGTTCCCTCTTTTGATAAGAAGTGAAATCCATGTAAAAGAAAAGCAAAATCAGCCGCAGACTTAGGAGCTAGTCCATACCCTTTGAAACGGAAATCTTGTGCCATAGTATCGCTTGGTGTCCAACGCAGGGAAAAAGGAGGATTAGCTACTATTGCATCAAACACTACTTTTTTTGATGGGTTTTCTTCATTTAACATATCCCAATCATTGCTAAGGGTATCACCGTGGTGTATTTCAAACTCACTATCTTTTACACCATGAAGTAGCATATTCATCCGTGCAAGGTTGTAAGTTGTTATGTTTTTTTCTTGACCGTAGATTTTACCTATAACACCATCTTTTCCTAACTGGTTTTTTACATTTAAAAGTAAAGACCCTGAACCACAAGTAAGATCAAATACTTTATCTAGTTTATTTTTTGCTCCCATAGTTGGATCTTGACAATCAAGGATAACTATTTTTGAAAGTATAGATGAAATCTCTTGTGGCGTATAAAACTCTCCCGCTTTTTTACCACCACCTGCGGCAAATTGTCCGATTAAATACTCATAAGCATTTCCAAGATTATCAACACTTGTAGAAAACTGCGAAATACCTTCATTTATCTTTGTAATAATTTTACAAATTTTTGCATTTTTATCTTCGTATGTTTTACCTAGTTTTTCAGAGTTTAGATTTATCTCTGAAAATAGTCCTTTAAAACTATTTTCAAAGGAGTCATCTTCGATATGTGTAAATGCTTCACTAAGGGTACTTAATAAGTCTTTATTTTGTATCCTAGCTCTTTCAACTATCGCACCCCATAGATACTTGGGCTGTATCACATAGTGAATCTTACGACGCATTATTTTTTCTATCTCTTTTATATCACCTTGATTTTTATCATACCAAAATTGTAAAGGAGTTATCACTTTAAATTTTATCTCTGTATCTTTAGAATCTTTTGCATTCTTCTTTGGTACTTCTATCTCTTCTATTGTTAAAGGAGTATCTTCTTTATAGTCTTTTCCTAGCTCTTTTTTTATAGCTGTTTCATAATTACTTGATAAATACTTTAAAAACAAAAATGAAAGCATATAATCACGGAAATCATCCGCATTCATAGCTCCACGCAGTTCATCTGCAATATCCCAAAGGGTTTTACCTAGTTTATTTTGATCTTCATTACTCATTTTTCATCTCTCTTTTTAATGTAACTCTGGCAAATCAAATTTATATTTATCTAAAAATGCCTCTAAAATTTTTTTGAATAATTTTTTATTATCTTCTACCATCTCTTTTGGCTCATAAATAGAATATTTACCATGGCTTAGTAAGTTTAACGCTCTTGAATATAATGCTTCATCTTCAATTCCCTTTATACAATCGGAAAAATCTTTAAATCCAAAAAATGTAGATGTTTTTTCCAATACATTTCTAAGCATATTAAAATGGTAAGCATATAATTTACCAGATTCTTCTGCTTTTTTTAAAGCATCTATCATCGCTACATGATGAAAAAAAGGTGTATCATCTGTAGCTCTTAGTGTATATTCATTTGTATCATCTTTTTTATGTAAAAAATATTTTTTATGGGTAAATGTTTTTAACTCATTACACATTACATTAAAAAATAGACTATGATGTGAGGATATAACAGTTTTAAACTTGTCGTTACTATTTTTAAGTAGATTTGCTAAATCACTTGCTACTGCTATGGCATTATTATCATCAAGTGAAGAGATAGGGTCATCTATATATAAAAACTTTATCCAGTTATATGATTCATTCTCATCTATTGCCAACTGTACTACAGCAAGAAACACACACCATATAAACATATTTTCCTCTCCGCGAGATACTTTAATATGCTCACTATCTCCACGAGAAAATACCACTTTCCAAGTATCATAGTCTATTTTAAAATCAAAATCAGCATATCGCTCTAAATAGGAAAATATTTTATCCTCTAAAGCCAATTCTTTAAATCCTAAGAAAAATTGAGAATCTGAATTTATCTTAATGTATCGTTCATTGTCACCATCAAAGTCGTTATACCATGAAAAAAGGTCTTCGGTAAAGGCATTAAAATAGAGAGTATCTCTATCTTGCCCTGTTTTTCTTTTCCCTATTTCTTTAAACTCCATTGATAGTCGTGTCTTACCTGTACCGTTATATGCAAAAAGTAGTATAAAATCTATACCTGAGAAATCACTTCTTAATTTTTTCACTAAGCCTTTTTGAGTTTTATACTTATGTATTTTTGGTTTGTTACTCATTTATCTACCTCATTGTTTGGGAAAAGTTGTTGCATTAACCCTTTTTTATGTTCTTTTAATGCTTCTACTTTTTTGGTTTGGTTATCTATTAATTTATCTATTGAAAAAATAAAATTAGATATTTTTTCTTGCTCTTCTTTTGTTGGAGGTAATAATAAAGGGCAATCTAATACATCTATTTTTCTAAGATTTGTTTGTTTAATACCATCATCAAATGATAAAAAGTATTTATTTCTATTAATAATATAAAAAAGGAATTGACTTACATAACCTTTTTTTGAACTTAGTCTACAAATCCGCTGATTAACAGTATATAAATTATCACTATCAACAAAAAAACATTTTGCAATAGCTCTGCCATTTGGTACATCACTAAGAACCATCAAAATATCATCAATATTTGCCAAACAAAAAGCTTTATTTGTAAATTTTTTCACATCACCCTGAGTAGAAATAAATTTAGAATTAACAACAATATATTGACCACTTTCTAAAATATCATTTTCATGTGCTTTACCATTTTCATAATTAACTACATCATCAAGTGTTTTTTCTAACCAATCTCCATTATCTACAAACTCAGGAAATCGTTTATTAGGTACACTTTCACCCTCTTTTGGAAAAAGTTGTTGCATTAGCCCTTTTTTATGTTCTTTTAACGCTTCAACTTTTTTTGATGATGATAGTATAAGGTTATCAATAGAAGTAAGACAATCAGCTATTTTTTTTTGTTCGTCTTCATCTTGGGGATAATATATATCAATATTTGATAATCTTCCACCAGAGATACCTAGAACTTTTGCACCTTGTGACTCTTTTTTTATTCTTTCTTTAATACTTGGAGATTGAAATAAATAACCTCCAAATCCAGTTATTAATTTTTTTTCTTTTTGTCTAGCTTGTAGTGTATGTAATCCTGATAAAAGTTTTTCATTATTAAGATTAACTATTTCGATACTTTGTCCAACTCCATCTAAATCTTCTGAAGCATCTGCAAATATCATATCACTTTCAACACAATAGTTATCTAATTTTATTTTTTCTAATGATATTGAAGGATTAATATATGGAACATTTTCTTTTTCTATATCAAACAATGTAGAAAATTTAGTATGTATATCCCCATAATGTATATTTTTTACTGTACCATTTTCATAATTTAGTTTATCTCTTGAAAATGAATTTGTCACTTTTAAAGTGTATACTTTATTAAAAGGCTCTTCTTTCCATTCTTCTTTGAACTCAGGAAATCGTCTTTCAGGTATATTTTTAATACTCTTACTCATAAGCACTTAACCCCGATATTTCATTATCCCCTACTTTTCTTTTAAGTAGTGGTATAAGCTCTTCCATAAGTTCTAGCTCTTTTTTTCCTCTCTCTTTCCATCCAAGTTCAAGAGGGATAAAAAGATCACTAAGCATATCACCATCAAGTATCATACGACCTATTGTTATATCTACAAACTCACTTAGAGCCTTAGAGTCTATAGAATACTTATGAGCTAATTTATCAAGTTGAGTAGCTGATTTTTTAGCTTTAAACTCATCATATCCTTTTCTTATCTGCTCCTCACTTAGTCCGCTTCCCATCTCTAAGGTATCGATATACGCTTTTATATCTTCTCTTTCATCTATAAACTTAGCATCGGCATCTATTAGTGAGATGATTTGCTCTTTTGTCATACTCTCTTTTGTTGTTTTTGTTTGACTTGTATATTTAGCAATAAGAGACATAATATAATCATAGTCAATAACCGCAGAAGCAAAAAGTACAAACTCAAAATCTAGTTGCTCTACTATTTCATCTAGGTTTTCATCTCCTTTATCTTGCATCGCTTTTAGTTTTTTGGCTGTTTCAAGATAGACACTTTTAAAGCCTCTTAGGGTATCTATTGGCATTATGCTTTTTATTGTTTTTTCATTTTCTTGGCTTATATCTGTGTATTGGTCTAGTTGGGTTTTTAGTCTTTGTACATCTTTGAAAAGATTTATAAACTCACCTCTTGCATTATCCCCTTTTAGGTTTAGTACATCTTCTGGGGTACTTTCTAGTCCTTGTGATTGCATAAATTTCTCTACTGCTTTTACTGCTACTTCATATTTCTCTATTACTATAGGAGCAGAATCCACAAGCCATATCAGTTTGGCTGCCTCTTTGTCTTGCTCTCCTGAAAATAGTGTGATAGCACTATCCACTTGGTCTTGTTGTCCTCTAAAGTCTAAGATATTTCCATAAGGCTTAGTATCGTTTAAAACTCTGTTTGTTCTTGAAAAGGCTTGGATAAGTCCGTGATATTTTAAGTTTTTATCTACATAAAGGGTATTTAAAAACTTAGAATCAAAGCCTGTTAGAAGCATATCTACTACTATGACTATATCTATCTTATGCTTATGAGCGTAATCTTTGTTTGGGTATTTTTGATCTTTTATTCTTTTTTGGACATCTTGATAGTAGAGGTCAAAGTTATTTATATTGTGGTTTGTACCGTACTGTTTATTGTAATCTTTTAATATCTCATTTAATGCTTTTTTCTTCTCATCTGGATTTTTCTTATTGTCTTCTTTTTCTTGTATAAGGTCTTCTTGTATCTGTTTAGTGTCTTTTTTATTTTTATCATTATCTAGTACTTGTACAGGTGGAGAAAATACACAAGCTATATTTAAACTATAGTAGTTAGGATTATCTTCTAGTTTCTCTTTTTGGATTTCTTTGAAAAGTCTATGGTATTCTATAGCTTCATTGATAGATGCTGAGGCTAATATGGCGTTAAACTTACCGTTGTTTGTAGCAGTGTTGTGTTTGTCTAGTATCGCTTCTACTACTGCTTTTTGTTTTATATTTCCAGCTTTTGTTTTTGCCTCTTGATTATCTACTTCAAAATAATCTACATGAAAACTTAATACATTTCTATCATCTATGGCATGAGTTATAGTATAAGCGTGTAGCTCTTTTTGAAAAATAGCCTCTGTAGTTTTTATAGTTTTTTCTTCACCAGTTATCTCTTTGTATGTAGAGTTCTTTGAAAAAATAGGAGTACCAGTAAAACCAAAAAGTTGTGCATTTGGGAAGAACTCTTTTATAGCTTTATGGTTATCTCCAAATTGGCTTCTATGACACTCATCAAAGATAAAAGCTATCCGTTTATCTTTTAGAGGCTCTAGCTGTTCTTTGTAGCTTTTTTCTTTTTTCTTTCCTTTTTTATTATCTCTTGCAGTATCATCAAGGGCCAGACCTAGTTTTTGTATAGTTGTTACTATCACTTTATTTGCATAGTCTGTTGAAAGTAGTCTTTTTACAAGTTCACTTGTGTTTGTATTTTCTTCTACACATCCCTCTTGGAACTTATTAAACTCTTCTCTTGTTTGTCTATCTAAGTCTTTTCTATCCACGACAAACAGACATTTTTCTATATCAGGATTATCTTTTAGTAAAGTAGAAGTTTTAAAAGAAGTTAGAGTTTTACCGCTTCCTGTAGTATGCCAAATATAACCATTGCCTCTGTTTTGATGGATACTTTCTACTATGGCTTCAACTGCATAGATTTGATAAGGTCTCATCATTAGAAGTTTTTGCTCTACTGCTACAAGAACCATATACTTACTAAGCATATCACCAAGTGTACATTTTTTTAAAAAGCTTTTTGTAAATTTATCAAGGTTTGTTATCTTTTTATTTTTCTGATCTGCATATCTATAAAATGGCAAAAAACGCTCATCTGCATCAAAATTAAAATGGGTGTTGTTATTGTTTGCAAAATACCAAGTATCGTTTTGATTACTTACGATAAAGAGTTGCATAAAACAAAGAAGTGTTTTAGCGTATCCATTTCCTGCATCATTTTTATAATCTATTATTTGAGCCATTGCACGGCGTGGGCTTACATCTAAAGTTTTAAGCTCTATTTGTACCATAGGGATACCATTGATAAGTAAAATAACATCATACCTATGATGTGATTCATCTGTATTCATACGAAGCTGATTTATAACTTCAAAGCTATTTTTACACCACTCTTGTGTATTAACTAGAGTATAAAATAAAGGCGTACCGTCTTCTCTTTCAAAGCTGTTTTTTTCTCTAAGAGTTTTAGAAGCTGTATATACATCGGAATCTATAATACTTTCAAGTAATCTTGAAAACTCATTATCACTTAGATTTACTTGGTTTAACTCTTCAAACTTCTCTCTAAAGTTTTTTTCAAGTGAGTGGTTGTTGCGAATATCTGGACGATATGAATATTTAAGATCGATTAGTTTATTTATAAAATCTGTTTCGATTTTATGTTCATTAGTCATTTGTATCCCTGAATATACTTATTATTTGAATCTAGTAGTATATCAGCTTAGTGTTAAAATTAATTAAAATTATACTTTACTCTTTCTACTAGTTTTATTATCTTTTATTTCTAAAACTTGTTTAACATTGTTTTCAATATCTAATAATGTATCATCACAATTTAAATAATCAGATAATCTTGTTAATAAACTATCCATACGTTTATGTTCATCCTGCATATTGTTTAGTACCTCTAACTTTTCAGTTAATAATTTATTTTTTGCTTTATATTTTTCATATCAAAATCAAGTAACTGCATTAGTTTAATTAATAATTCTTCGTTATTTAACAAGTTGACTCCAACTATGTACTTATAAATATAATAATTTCAATAAAATAACTATTTATAGGCATTATAGTATCTTTTCCTGACCAATTCTATATAGAGCAAAATCATACTTTATAGGATCAACCTCATCAAACACTCTTAACTTTTGAGTAATCAAAACTGCACTTTGTAAGTCATATGTTTTTCTATCTAACAATCCAATAGTTTTTGATACATTAAAAGTATGAGTATCAAGTGGCAATATCAAATCTTTTTTATCAATTCCACTCCATAATCCCAAATCAAGTTCATCATTTCTTATCATCCATCTAAGATACATAAACCATCTTTTATATGGAGCATTTCCTACTAGTTTAATATTTCCTAATTTATCTCTTTTAAAAGGACTTGAGACTAAGAACTTAAAGCCTTGGGATTTATAATTAGCCATTTGGTGTATCTTTCTTATAACTGAGTCAAGAGCTTCTAATATACAATTATGCTCTATATAAGTATTTTTAAATAATTCATTTAAAGAAACCTCTTGTTTCATATTTCTAAAAGTTTGAAATATTTTTATAACATCTTGTGAATTTTGGAACCTGTAGTAAAATCCATTTAACTGTTTTTCAATACTATCTTCACTTTGAGTTAATAAATCCATATTTAAACTATCTAAGAACTTTACAATTAATGATGCTTTTCCATAACCAAACAGTGCACATAAAAGTATTTTATACTCATCATCAAATCTACTAGCTACCAATAATGGATCTGGCTTATCATAAGAAAGTTCTAAGCTTGAATTTCTACTAGATACTTCTAAATCTAAAAGCTCTTTTATCTTTAAATCTTTTTTTGTCATTAATTCTTTTTCATATGAATAATAATCTTAGCAATACAGTTTCTAACAGAGTTTGATACTGCTTTTTGAAGTACTTCTTTTGAATTTAGTATTTCACTCTCATCATAAACATAATACGAACCTACAGAATCGTTTTCTTGAACATCTTCATAAATCAATCTATCACTTTCATCATAAATCTTTGCATTAATTATTACTTTAACAATAGCTTTTGAAGAGAATGTAGCCGTATCTAAATAATACTGTGGTACATATAGATGAATTTTATATTTTGCTCCAAAAGGAACATACTTATCTTTATAAAAGCTATCACCTCTCATCAAATTATCAAACTCATTTGCAATAGTATTTGATAAAGATACATTATTATAATTTAAAGCTCGTTCTAATTTTAAAGCATCACTATTTGAAATATCAGGTCTAATACTAGTACCCATATGGATACCTAAATGTCTTGAGATATATCCACCAAATCCAATACCAATAGAAACAGGACTTTTAACAGTAGGAGGAACACTAGCAATTGCTACTGATTTATCTAATGACACAGATTTCATCTTATCGTTTATATTTATTTCATTTTTTGAACTACAAGCTGTAAAAAATAGCAAAAATGCTAAAATTATAAAATTTAATAGAGGTTTCATTAAATACCTTTTTTTAATAATAAATCTTTTCGTTATAATACCAACAAATTAAACACATATAGGTTAAATTATGCAAAATATACTGATAACTGGATGTTCAACTGGAATTGGACTAGAAACTGCAATACTACTTAAAAACAATAATATAAAAGTCTATGCAACAGCAAGAGAGCAAAAAGATGTAGAGTATTTAAAATCACTTGGACTAATAAGCTTTAAACTTGATGTTACAAATAAAGAAGATATTTCAAAGGCTTTTGAAACAATTTTAAATGAAGATAAAACATTAGATGCAGTTTTTAATAACGCTGGTTATGGACAACCAGGAGCTGTTGAAGATATAAGCACACAAACTTTAAAAGAGCAGTTTGAAACAAACTTCTTTGGACTTCATGAAGTTACTATTCAAGCTATGAAAATATTTAGAGCACAAGGGTATGGAAAAATCATCCAACACTCATCAGTACTTGGTATTATTTCACTTAAATTTAGAGGTGCTTATAATGCAAGTAAATATGCAATTGAGGGTATAAACGATACTTTAAGATTAGAAGTGATGAATACAAATATTTTTATCTCTACAATTAACACAGGTCCCGTAACTTCAAAATTTAGAGAAAATGCTCTAAAAAAATTCAATGAGAATATTACTATTGAGGGAAGTTTTTGGGAAAAGTCTTATAAAAAGCAATTAAAATCAAGATTAGAAAGTAAAGAGGATAATACTCCTTTTACTCTACCAGCAAGTTCAGTTGCAAATGTAGTACTAGATATTATGAATACAGCTAAACCAAAGCCTAGATATTACGTTACAAAAGCTACATATCTTTTAGGCTTTGCAAAAAGAATTCTAAGTACAACTGCACTTGATAAACTATTAAAAAAGCTTTAATAGTTTATTGAAGTTGCAACTCTTTTTGATTTGCTTTACTTTGTAAGAAATCACTTATTTGCATTAAGCAAAATGTAATTATAAAAATCATTAAACCAGGGAAGAAACTAACCCACCAAGCTATATCAATAACAGCTTTTCCATCACTTAGTAAACTTCCCCAAGACATATTAGGAGGATTAATTCCTAGTCCTAAAAATGATAATCCAGACTCAGCTAAAATAGAACCACCTACTCCAAATGTAAATGAAATTAAAAATATAGGTGCTAAAAGGGGTGTAAAGTATTTAAATATGATTTTAAATGTACTTACATTTGCAAGTCTTAGAATCTTTATGAAGGGTCTATTTGATATTGCGAAACTTTCACTTCTTATCATTCTTGCCATTCCCATCCAACCTGTAATTGAAATCACAATGATTAAAATCACAGCCGATGCTTGAATATAAGAAACCAAAGCTAGTAGTAAAAAAAATGTTGGGAAAGTTAAAAATAAATCAATAATTATTGTGATACTTCTATCTATATTACCTTTGAAGTATCCCGCATTTATTCCAATAAAAAGTCCTACTATTGAAGAAATAGCAGCTGCTAAAAAACCAATAATAAGTGATGTTTGACCACCAAGTAAAACTCTTGCAAATACATCTCTTCCTAATCTATCTGTACCAAAGATGTGTTCCAAACTTGGAGCTTGCAAAATCTTTGAAGGATTTAGTTCATATGGTGAAACAGTGTAAATAAATGGTAAAACAAATACCATTACTATAACTGTAAGAAGAAAGTATAAAGAGAATTTAAACATAAAATTTACTCTTGTGTATATGTGTAATAAGAAAGAGAACTTTTACCAAATTTCTTAGTTCTATCCAGTGAAAATGAACCTAGAATTTCAGGCATTTCTAAAGTTGAAACATGTTCAAATACTATTAGATAAATATTCTCATTTTCAATATTTCTAACGATATCAAAAGATAAATCATAAATATTTTCCATTCCATCTCTATAGTCAAATGGTGGATCAATATATAAAATCAACTCTTCAGCAGATTTTTTTAAAAACTCTAAAACCAATGGAGTTTGAACAAAAGTATCACCTTGGATTGTTTGACACTTATCCATATCAATAGATTTACAATTTTGAATTAAAATATTATATGACTTTTTATTTAATTCAATAAAATAAGATCTCTTAGCCCCTCTACTTACCGCTTCTAAACCAATAGAACCACTTCCTGCAAAGGCTTCTATAAATACTTTATCCATAATGTCAAATTGTAAAACATTAAATAAAGACTCTTTAAGTCTAGCTTTTGAGCTTCTTGTAACTTCTAATGAAGGTAATTCTAATGTCTTACCTTTATATTTCCCTGCGATGATTTTAGTTGTTGGTTTTGGTATTGTTTTCATAGTTCTCTTTTTTATATTATCTTGCGTAAAATTCAGCCCTTAATTCTCTAATCACATTTACTTTAATTTCACCTGGATATTGAACTTTTTGTTCAATCTCTTTTGCAATTTCAGTTGCCAAAATTACAGATTCATCATCATTTACAAGTTCTGCTTGAACTATTACTCTTACTTCTCGTCCAGCATTAATTGCATATGCATTTAAAACTCCTGGTTTACTAGTTGAAATATTTTCAACCTCTTCCACTCTTTTTAAGAAGCTTTCTAATACTTCTCTTCTAGCACCTGGTCTTGCTGCACTTAGTGCATCTGCTGCACAAACTGAAGCTGATTCTACATTTATAGGTTCTTCATGACCATGGTGAGCATAAATTCCGTTTATAACAGTATCACATTCATCATATCTTCTACAAATCTCAGCACCTAAGTGCACATGACTTCCTGGCATTTCATGAGTTAATGCTTTTCCAATATCATGTAAAAGTCCAGCACGTCTAGCAAGAATCGCATCTCCACCCATTTGTGATGCTAATAATCCAGCTAAATTTGCTACTTCTAAAGTATGAGCTAAGGCATTTTGTCCATAACTTGCTCTATATCTTAATCTACCAACTAGTTTCATTAGTTCTGGATGCATAGATTTAATACCTAATTCAAGAACTACATCTTCACCCTCTTTTAAAATATTTCTATCAAATTCAGCTTTTACTTTTTTGTAAACTTCTTCAATTCTTGCAGGCTGAATTCTTCCATCTTCTAGTAATTCTTTGATAGTTTTAGTAGCAACTGCTCTTCTATATAAGTTAAATGAAGAAACAGTGATATTATTTGGAGTATCATCAATAATAATATCAACTCCCATTAACATCTCTAAAGCTTTGATATTTCTACCCTCTTTACCAATAATCTTACCTTTTGTTTCTTCATCATTAATAGGAATATTATTGATTAATCTCTCAGCTGCGAATTCACCTGCATATCTAGTAACTGCCATTGAAAGCATATTATTGATTTCATTTTTAGCATTTTGTTCTGCTAATTTGAATTTTCTTCTAAAAATAGATGAGATTTCAGCTCTTGCATCTTCTTTAACTTTTTTAATCATTAAATCTTTTGCTTCACCTAATGTTAAACCTGATGAGTTCTCAAGTATTTTTATAGCTTCTACTGTTTTATTTTCATAGATTTTCTTTTGAGTTTCTAAACCATCTTTAATAGTCGTAATTTTTTTATTTTTTTCAACTATTTCATCTTTTTCTTTTTTGATAGCTTTTAATTCAGATTCAAGATGTTCATTTAGCTCTCTTTCTTTCTTCTCAATTTTAGAAAGCATATGTTCATACTCTTTTTTAGCATTTTTAAACTCTTTGTCACACTCAATTTTAGCTTTTAATTGAGCATCTTTTAAAGCTACCTCTGCTTCATGTTCAATTACTTTTGCTTTAGCTTTAGCCTGCTCAATAAATATTTGAAATTTTGCTTTATTTAATTTTTTTACGACAACTATTGTTACCACAGCACTTAAAACTGCGGCAAGTATTGCCACTATAACGTATTCCATATCCAAACCTTATGTTGTTATTATATAATCTGCTTGAATATCATATTCATTTGAAAGTATTTTGTCACTTTTACAAAGTATCAATTGTGTGAAAACCATAGTTGGTCTGTATTTTAGTCTATCAAAGAACCTATCATACATTCCCTTTCCAAAACCAATACGCTTTCCTAATTCATCAATTCCTACAACAGGAATGATAGCTATATCAATTTTATGAGGTTTACAAAAAGAGTTATTTGGTTCTTTTATCCCAAATCTTTTAGTTTTTAAAGGTAGCCTGTATTTAACTATCTTAAAACTATCTCCTTGCATGTATGGAACATATACATTTTTATTTTTTCGCAACTGTTTAATAAGTGGATTAACATCAACTTCAATATCCATTGGGATATAAAGAAGCACGTTCTTGCCACTGTTTTCATCAATAATTTTTTTTAAATTTTTAACAATAATTTTATTTTTATAATACTTTGAAAATCGGCTATAAAATTTTAATCTTTCAATACATGATACTCGAAAATCACTTTTGTGATCGTTTTTCATATTTAAGCCTCACTTGGGTAAAATTCCTACCCAACAAATAATTTTACCCAAAGGAATTAAAATGCAGTTTAAAACTTTAGCATTTTTATCTATTTTATCTATTTTATTTTT
>CAXHZO010000001.1:0-406434 GCA_964022095.1 uncultured Arcobacteraceae bacterium | reverse complement strand
TTCTTGCAGGTGCATCTGAGGGTTGTATTATCTTAGGATTTAATGTAAGACCTACTGGTTCTGTTAAATCTAAAGCAAAAGCTGATGGAATTACTATTAATACTTATACAATTATCTATGATTTACTTGATGATGTTAAAGATGCATTGTCTGGTATGATGAGTGCTGTAATTAGAGAAGAAAATACTGGGCAAGCAGAAGTTAGAGATACATTCGTTGTACCAAAAATTGGTACAGTTGCTGGATGTTTAGTAACTGATGGTAAAGTTATCAGAGGTGGTCATGCTAGAATCATTAGAGATGGTGTTGTTACTTATACAGGTAAAATTTCATCACTAAAAAGATTTAAAGATGATGTAAAAGAAGTTGCTAATGGTTATGAGTGTGGTATTATGTTTGATAAATTCAATGATATAAAAGTTGGAGACTTTATTGAAACATTTATTCAAATTGAAGAAAAAGTAAGCATAGACGACAAATAATGAAAAGTATTAATCTTCAAAGAACGGAATCACTTCTAATGGAGTTGATTCCAGAGGCACTTTCAAATCTTTCTGACAATAGAATCAACACTTTACCAATAACTGCTGTAAATTGTAAAAATGGTAAATATGATGCAGTAGTATACTTTGATGGAAGTGACTTTAAAGATAAAGAGATTCCAGGTGTTATATCTGCACTACAAAAAGCAAATGGAAGAATAAAATCACATGTATTAGCAAGTACTGGTTGGTATAAATGTCCTAACTTCAAATTTCAAAATGATACTTCATTAGAAAAGTCAATGAATATTGAAGCGCTATTTGCAAAAATTGAAAAATCAAAAAAAGAAGAAGAGTAATGAATATAGAAGAATCAATTAAATTAGCAGTTGAGTCTTTAGGTGCTCAGCTTTATGATATAGTTAATGCTAGAGAACATGATAAGAATATTTATAGAGTATATGTGACTGCTCCTGGTGGAATAAGTTTAGATAAATGTGCTGAAATTTCAAGAATGATTTCTCCAATTTTAGATGTAAATGAACCAATGAATGGCGAATATACTTTAGAAGTAAGTTCTCCAGGAATTGAGAGAAGACTTAAAAGAACAGAGCACTTCAAAGCTTCAATTGGTGAAAATGTTAAAATCAAAGATATTGCAACTGAAGTTTACAAAGGTAAACTAATAAGTGCTGATGATGAAAAGATTGTTGTTGAAACTGAATTTGGCAACGATGAAATTACTTATGATGCAATTTTATCTGCATCTACTTATTTTGAATGGTAATTAGAGTATTCTAATTACTACTTCTTAACTACTAATTTATCCTTATTTTAATATACTGCTTAATCTAAATACAAACTTTTTTACTGGAATTATTTATGAAAATTAATGATGAATTTTTTATGAACTTAGCAATTGATGAAGCATGGAAGTATCAATTCTTAACTTATCCAAATCCAGCTGTTGGATGTGTAGTTGTAAAAGATGGGGAGATACTTTCAATTGAAGCTCATAAGCAAGCAGGTTCACCCCATGCTGAAGTAAATGCATTAAAAGCAGCATTTTTAAAAAAACATCCCAATGATTTAATTAAAACTAAAAACAATTCTTCTGATATTCATGAGTATTTAATCAAAAATCACAATGATTTTTTTAATGATTGTACTATTTATGTGACATTAGAACCATGTAATCATATTGGAAAAACTCCAGCTTGTGCAAATTTATTAAAAGAGATAAAACCTTTAAAAGTTGTAATTGCCCATGAAGATACAAATAAACTTGCATCAGGTGGTTGTGAGGCATTAAAAAGTGCAAATATAGATGTAAGTATTGGATGTATGAAAAAAGAGGCTTATGAGCTTTTATATCCATTTATAAAATGGAGTAGTGGCACGTTTGTTTTTTATAAAATGGCTCAAACATTAAATGGATGTATTGATGGCGCAATTTCTGCAAATGCAGCAAAAGCATATGTACATACTTTAAGAGATAAAACTGATTTATTATTAATTGGTGGGAATACAGTTAGAACAGACAAACCAACTCTTGACGCTAGATATATAGCAGGACGTTCACCTGATGTAATGATATATAGCAAAAATAAAGTATTTGATAATAATATACCATTATTTAAAATACCTGATAGAAAAGTATTTATTAGTGATGATTTATTTAAAATTTTAGATTATAAATTTGTTATGGTTGAAGGAACTTATAATTTACTTGATATTTTAAAAGAGAAATTAGATTATATAGTTTTATTAGTAAGTCCAAAAATAAGAAAAGGTATTAATGCCTTAAATAGTTTAGATATTGATTTTGATATTGTACATGAAAATTTTATAGGTGAAGAGAAGATTTTATTTTTAAAAAGAAAGTAATTAAGTAAGAGCTAAAAGCTGCTTACTTAACTTTCTCGATATATTCACCAGTTCTAGTATCACATTTAATAATGTCACCTTCTACTAAGTGAAATGGAATTTGTACTACTGCACCAGATTCTAAAGTTGCAGGTTTTTTACCACCTTGAGAATCACCTTTGAAGTTAGGTGGAGTCTCTACAATTTTTAATTCAACTGTCATTGGTGGTTCAACTGTTATTGCATTACCATTGAAGAACATCATATCAACATTCATTCCATCAATAATCCAATCAGCAGCATCACCTACTTGATCATAAGTTAATCCAATTTGCTCATAAGATGTTGTATCCATGAATTGTAACATTTCACCATCATCGTATAAGTATTGCATAGTTTTTTGTTCTAGGTCGGGAGTTGTACATTTATCACCAGCATGGAAAGTTTTTTCAATAACTTTACCATTTAAAAATGATTTGATTTTACATCTAACAAATGCAGCACCTTTTCCAGGTTTTACGTGTTGGTATTCTGTAATTTTGTATGGAATACCATCAATCTGGATTTTCATACCTTTTTTTAATTCACTCATTCCAATATTTGCCATTTTTTCTCCAATTATGCCTGTGGCATATAATTTACGGTTCTAAATCTAAAGAAGTGAAATATTCACTTCTTTTTATATGATTATAACCTATTAAATTTCTGCATATGAAACAGTTTTTGCTGCTTCAATATTTCCAAGGTCTTCTAAAACACTTGAGTTTGCTTTTTCATCAATTAAGATAACTGCTAATGCACCATCTTTTTGTCTTGCTAATCTAAAGTCAGCGATATTGATATTTGAAGTAGCTAAGATTTTACCAACTTCACCAATAACACCTGGAACATCAGAGTTAGTCATGATAATCATTTTCCCTTGAGGTTCAATATCAAGTGCAAATCCATTAATCTCAACTATTCTTTGTACGTCTTCATTAAATACTGTACCTGATACAGTTTGAACACCTTTAGAAGTAGTTAATTTAATAGATACTTTATTTTGGTATCCACTGTGCGCTGAAAATTTAGAAGTAGTGATTTCAATACCTTTTTCTTCAGCGATGAAGCTAGCATTAACATAGTTAATATCTTCTGTTGAAACAGCTAACGCTCCAACAGTTGCAAATGTTTCTAAAGAATCTAAATACTCAGCAATTTCGCCTTCTGCTGCGATATTAATAGATCTTATTTCTGTTTTATCACTTTGAGCTAACAAGAATGCCATTTTTTGTGTTAACTCAATGTATGGTTTTACAAATGAAGGAATTTTACTTTCATCAATTGGTAAATTTAATGCATTAGGGTATGCAATTCCTCTTGCAGATTCAATTGCATTATTTGCTGCTTGAACTGAAATTTCTCTTTGTGACTCTTTTGTATTTGCTCCTAAGTGAGCAGTTACAGTTACATTTGGTAAATCTAATAAAGGGTGATCTGTTGCAGGCTCTTTTTTAAATACATCGATACCAGCCATAGCAATTTTACCTGATTTTAGGTTATTTACTAGTGCATCTTCATTGTATAAGCCACCTCTAGCACAGTTAATTAAAACTACACCATCTTTCATTTTTGCTATTTCTTCTTCACCAATCATATCGATTGTCTCTTTATTTTTTGGTGTATGAATAGTAATAATGTCACAATCTAAAATCTCTTCAAAATTAGTTGTATATCTAATTCCTAAGTCAGTTGCTTTTGTAGAAGAGATATAAGGGTCATAAGTAACTACATCCATTTCAAATGATTTAGCTCTTAACGCAACTCTATGTCCGATGTTACCAAAACCAATAACACCTAATTTTTTACCATAAAGCTCTCTACCATACCAATCTTCTCTTTTCCACACTCTTTGATCTTTTAATTGACCATGAGCATATGGAAATTTTCTCATACAAGATAGCATGTGTGTCATAGTTAATTCTACTGCTGCAATAGTATTAGCAGTTGGAACGTTCATTGCTATGATACCTCTTTTACTACAACCATCAATATCAACATTATCATAACCAACACCAGCTCTGATAATTGCTTTTAAATTAGTTGCAGCATTTAAGAATTTTTCATCTACATCTGTTGAAGATCTAGTAATTACAACTTCTGCATCTTTAATTACATCTAATAATGCCGTTTTATCTATGTCAGCTGCATAAACATAGTTTACATCTTCAGTATTTTGCAGGATATCTAATCCTGCATCATGAATGTGGTCACAAACTACAATTGTATGTTTACTCATTTAAATAAGTCCTATTTATTTGATTTGATCTTTTAATAAGTCACCTAAAGTCATAGATGAATCATCATTAACAGATTTTAATACTTCTCTTTCTTGTTGTTGTTCTAATCTTTTTACAGATAATCTTACTCTATTTCTTTTAGTATCGATATTAACTACAACAGCTTCAACTTCATCACCATTATTGATTTCTTCAACATCTAATGGACCGAAATCTTCATTTCTAATTAAACCATCTAAGTTGTCTTCTAATTTGATGAATACACCGAAGTCTTTTTTATCTTTAACGTTTCCTTTTACAATATCACCAATTTTGTGAGTATCTTGGAATCTTTGTGCTGGAGAGTCTGCAATTTCTTTGATTGATAATGAAATATTTTCTTTTTCTCTATCAATTTTGATAATTTTAACTTCTACTTCATCACCTTTTTTAAATACTGATTTACATTTAGTATTTGGTTCCCAAGAAGCTTCTTCATTGTGTAATAATCCATCAACATCACCAATAGTAACAAATGCACCAAAGTCAGTTAATGTAGCAATTTTTCCGTTTACAACATCACCAATTTTAAAGTCTTTTGTGAATTTTGCAAATGGTTTTTCTTGTAAGTTCTTTAATGAAACTCTTAATCTTTTCTTTTCAACATCTAATTCGATTACTTCAACGTTTACTTCTTCACCTAAAGTTAATAACTCTTTTGGATTTTTAACGTTTTTATTCCATGAGATTTCAGAAATATGTAATAAACCTTCAATATCATTTCCTAAGTCAACAAATGCACCATAAGATTCAAAGTTAGAAACAGTAACAGTGATTGTATCACCAACTTCTAATTCATCTTTGATTTCTTCCCAAGGGTTTGAAAGTGCAGCTTTGATTGATAATGATAAGTGTTGTTTTGTTTTGTCATAAGATAATACTACAACAGTAACTTCGTCACCTTCATTGTAATAATTAGCTGGATTAACTGGACCTTTGTAAGAGATTTCATTGTAGTTTACTAAACCATCAATTCCACCTAAATCAACAAACATACCATAAGAAGTGATTTTCTTGATTACTCCGTTAACTGCTTCACCATTTTCCATGATTTCTGCAACTTTGTTATCTTTGATAGCTTTTGCTTCTTCAATTAATTTCTTTCTAGAAACAATAATTGAGTTTTGTGCAGCATTAACTTTTAAAACTTTAGCTTTTACAGTTTTTCCAACAGCACCATGTGCTTTTAAGAAAGATTGAGCCATAGGCATGAAGTATTCACAACCTTCTTCATCTTCAATAATAAATCCACCTCTGTTTTTAACAGAAATAATTTTACCTTCGATTGTAACTTCTTCTACATCTTCACCATGTTTTTCAACAAAAGCGTCGAATTTTTCTTTTTGAAGTACTTTCTTATGAGAGATATTTGGTCTTTCACCTCTATTTCCCATTAACATAACAGGGATTGAATCACCAACGTTATATTTAACTTCACCACCAATTGTAATGTCAGAAATATTTAATTGACCTTCAATTTTTTGACCAACATCAACTAGTACTCTATCACTAGTAATTTCAACAATTACACCATCAACTACAGAATTATTTTCAGCATTCTCAAAAGACTCATTAAGCATTTGCTCAAAATCAAAGTCTTCACCTAAATCTATATCTTCGATACCCATTTTATTCCTTCATATTTACCATTTTTATTAAATGGGATTATTATACAAAAAAAAGGCTTAAAAAGTTGCTTAGTTAATTAATTCTATTCTATTTACTACTTGTTGGATTATCCAATCTGGCGTTGAAGCACCTGCAGTCACACCACACAATTTTTTGTTATCAAACCATGAATCATCAATTTCAGATTCATTCTCTATTAAATAAGAGTCTTCACAACTCTCTTTACAAATAGCGTGAAGTTGTTTAGTATTTGAAGAGTTTTTTCCACCAATTACAACCATAACATCAACTTCTTTTGAAATTTCTCTGGCTGCATCTTGATTTTCAAAAGTTGCATCACAAATTGTATTAAAAACTCTAACTTCTTTATTTTTTAATATTAGGGTATTTACAATTTCTAGGTATTTCTCTTTTTTCTTAGTTGTTTGAGCTACTGTTGCTATCTTACTATGCTTAAAGTTTAGTTTGTCAAGTTCATCAGGTTCCATAATAATATGTACATCTTCTTGGTTTTGTGCATATGAAGCAACACCTTTAACTTCTGGATGGTTTTCATCTCCAAAAATCAAAATTGAGTAATCTTCTTTTGACATTTTTTTCACGATTTGCTGAGGAGTTGTCACAAATGGACAAGTAGCATTTATAACTTTTGCTTTTTGTTTTCGTAAATTTTTTAAATCATTTTTTGGAATACCATGTGTTCTAATAATAATTGTATCACTATCTTTTACATCTTCTAATGTATTGTATAAACCTACATTGTAATCATTTTTCAATCTATTTATTTCATCTTGATTGTGAATTAAAGGGCCCATTGTAGAAGAATTTTTATAATCTTCTGCAATTTTAATTGCTCTTTTTACACCAAAACAAAATCCATAATTAGATGCTAATTTTACTTGCATAATTAATCCTTATTTATATAAAGAATCTAATATCTCTTTAAAGTTAGGAAATGATGTTAAAATACAATCAACATCTTCAATTTCCATATCACTATTTAAACCTGCAATTGCAAAACTCATTGCGATTCTATGATCCCCATGTGAGTTTATAACAGCTTTTGAGATTGTTCCACCAGTTATTTCATAACCATCTTCGTATTCAGTATAATCTACTCCACAAAGTTTTAAGTTATCCACAACTGATTTGATTCTATCACTTTCTTTTACTCTTAATTCACTTGCATTTTTAACAATAGATTTACCTTTTGCTAAACTCATTGCAATTGAAAGTGCAGGAAGTTCATCAATTAGCCATGAAATATTTTCACTAACTTCTACACCATTTAATTCATTGTTTATTACTTCAATATCACCAATTGGTTCATAAACATTCTCTTTTTCTATAAAGTTAACTGTTACACCCATTTTCTTTAAAACTTGATATGCTTCAATTCTTGTTGGATTTAAAGTAACATTTTTAATCACTATTCTTGAACCTTTTGTAATAGCAGCTGCTAAGGCAAAGAAAAATGCAGATGATGGATCTGTTGGCACTGTGATATTTAAAGGTTTTAAATGATCTGTTAGTGGATGAATATGAATAAACCCTTCATCGTCATTTTCTAATTTTGCTCCCATACCTTTTAGCATTCTTTCAGTATGGTCTCTTGTTAGTTCATTTTCTTTATATTTTGAAACACCTGTTGCTCTAAGCGCTGCTAGAATCATTGCTGATTTTACTTGAGCTGAATCAACAGGAGATTCATAAACAAAAGGTTTTAACTCTTTAACTCCTCTAATAAATAATGGAGCTTTATTCCCATCTTCTCTTCCATCTATTTGAGCACCTATACTTCTAAGCGGATTTGCAACTCTTTTCATAGGTCTTGCTCTTAAATATTTATCACCACTTAATGTAAATGCTCCATCAACACTTGCAAGTAGACCACAAAACAGTCTCATAGCAGTTCCAGAGTTTCCACAATCAAGTACATCACTAGGTTCACTTAGTTTATTAGTAGGAGTTATTTCTACACTACTCCCATCTCTTTTTATTTTAGCACCTAATTGTTCTACAATACTTAGAGTATTTAGTGTATCTTCCGCTGTTAAAAAGTTTTTAACATATGAAGTTTCATTTGAAAAAAGTGAAAACATAGCACATCTGTGAGATATAGATTTATCACTTGCAATATTATCAATTTCAATATTAAATGCTTTATCTAATTTTTTTATACTAAACTTTTCCACTTTTTTCCTTTAATTTATTGTCTTAATCCAATAGATAACTCTTTATCTAAAGCATCTAAAATAGAATTCATAGAAGTTAAAATATCTTCTTCTTCCATTGTTTTTTCATTGTCTTGTAGAACAAATCTAATTGTTAAACTCTCATTATCCCCTAATTTTTCATCATTATATATATCAATTAAGTTAAATTGTTTGATTCTTTTGTCATTTAATGAATTAATTACATCTTTGATCTTTTTGTACTCCATTTCTTTTGGAGCAACAATACTTAAATCTTTTTTCGATGCTTGGAATTTTGAGTATGATTGAGCTTTTACTAAATCATTTTTAAGTAAATCAAAATCAATTTCAGCAATGAAAGTATCATTTAAATCAAAATCTTCACAAACACTTGGATGTAGTTTTGAAATATAACCAATAACTTTTCCATCAACTATTACATCTGCATTTTGGAATGGATGAATAAATGAATTATTAATATCTTTCATTGGTTCTAAATCAAATTTACCAACACAATTTAGTACTTTTTTTGCAAAACCAAAGAAGTCAATATTTTCAGGTTTTCCTGAATTTGTAGTACTTTCTTGCTGCGAAGCACCTGTTTGAATAAATGATATTTTCTTTGATTCATCTCTGTTTTTATCAAAAATAGTACCTATTTCAAAGAATGCTGATGATCTTGAACCATTTTTAAAGTTATTAGAACAAGCTTCTACAAGATTTAATAAAATTGTACTTCTAAAAGTATTTAACTCTTTTACAATAGGATTTAAAATATCAAGTTCATCTCTTACTGTTTCAAAACCATATTTTTCTAAATTTTCTTTAGATGAAAATACATATGTTAAAGTTTCATAAAAGCCATTTTCAATAGCTTTTGCTCTTAATTTGTTTTTCTTGATTAAGTCTTGTGAAGTTTTATTAAACCTATTAACTTCATCAATTTGTAAAGGTTTTGCAATAATATTGTCAATCCCAATAATTCTTACAATCTCTTCAGTTATATCAGCAATATTTTTTATATCATGTCTAAATTGAGGTATTTTAACTACTAAGATATTATCTCCAGCATCTTTTACTTCAAATTGTAGTGAAGTTAAAATTCTTTCTATTTCAACTTTTTTTATTTCTTGACCAATAATAGAATTTATTTTATTAACATTAATATCTAAAACTTGTTTCTCTTTTTCTTCAATAAACGATTCACTTCCTCTATAAAGTAATGCTCCATTTGTAGATACAATTGAAGTAAAATAGTTAATTCCAAACTCAATATCTGGCTCACTCCCTCTAGAAGTTCTGTAATAAATGTCACCAGTTTTTATTTTTGTTTCAAAAACTTTTTTAGAAATAAGTTCAGGGTTTACATAAGAAGCTTCAATAATAAAATTGCACTCATTTGCATCTATTTTATTATGTTCAATTCCAATCTTACTTAAATGCTCTTCTCCATAAGTGTTATCAAAACCTTCAGCATCTTTTTTAACATGAATAATACTTAATGCATCTTTTTTAATTGCTTTTTCTTTTGGATATGCATTTAAAACTACACCTGTACAGTGAGTCACATATGATAAAACATTATTGATATTATTTGATTCTTCATATTTGTCAATTGTTCCTACTCTTATTTTGTGTAAAACATTAAATTTGTAGTCTGAAAAATCTATAGCTTTAAAGATTAAAGAGGAGTCTATATCACTTTCACATTCTACTTCTAGTACCTGACCAATACCAAAATCATTGTAATTTGAATGGTTTTCGAATTCATTTAAAGGAATATTATAATATGTACTTAACTCTTTTGCAACACCGTGAATGCTTAAGCAATCACCTCTATTTGCAGTTAATTCAATTTCAATAATATCATCATTTAAAGTGTCATATTCACAAAGCTCTTTACCAATTACTAATTCACCAATAGAGTCGTCTAAAACTAAAATTCCATCATTTAATTTAGCTAATCCAATTTCAGTTGAAGAACAAATCATACCATTTGATTCAACACCTCTTAGTTTTGCTTTTTTGATTTTGAAACCACCACCAAGGTTACATCCATTAACTGCAACTGGCACATATTGGTTTGCATCTACATTCTTAGCACCACATACAATTTGTACTTGCTCACTTCCAATATCAACTTGACAAATATTTAATTTATCAGCATCAGGATGTTTTTCTTTTTCTAATACTTTACCAACAACAACTTTTGAAGGAATACAAACTGTTTGCAAACTGTCAACTTCAAGTCCAATTGAGTTTAAAGCTTTACAAATATCTTCTGTTGAAATCTTAGAAATATCAATAAATTCTTGTAACCAATTTCTTGTAACTATCATTTGAACTGTCCTATTAATCTTGTGTCACTTTCAAATAGTGATCTTAAGTCACCAATGTTATGAATTAACATTGCAAATCTTTCTACTCCTAAACCAAAGGCATAACCAGACTTTCCTTCATATCCAACTGCTTTGAATACGTTTTCATCAACTACACCACATCCTAATACTTCTAGCCAACCTGTGTGTGAACAAACTCTACAGCCTTCACCTTTACAAAATACACATGAAATATCAACTTCAGCTGATGGTTCTGTAAACGGGAAAAAAGATGGTCTAAATCTAACTTCAACATCACCAAACATATGATGTAAAAATTCAACTAAAACATGTTTTAGATTTGCAAAAGATACTTTATCTTCTTCATCAACAACTAATGCTTCAATTTGATGAAACATAGGAGTATGAGTAATATCAAAATCTCTTCTAAAAACAGTTCCAGGAGCTATCATTCTAATTGGAGTATTTTGTTTTAACATAGTTCTGATTTGTACTGGAGAAGTATGAGTTCTTAGTAATGTGTAATCTTTGTTATAAAATGTGTCTTGCATATCTCTTGCAGGATGATATTTTGGAAGGTTTAATGCTTCAAAGTTATGAAAGTCATCTTCTACTAATGGACCTTCTTCAACTGCAAAATTAAGGTTTTGGAAATATGTAATAATTCTATCCATTGTCTCAACAACAGGATGAGTTGCGCCACTAGATAATTCATTATTAAATTTTGTTACATCAATTTTTTCTGATTGTAGTTTTTGATTTAAAGCTTCTTTTTCTAAAACTTCTTTTTTTGCTTCTATAGCTTCAGTTACTAATGCTTTTTGATTATTTAAATTCTCTGCAAAAGCTTTTTTCTCTTCATTTGGTACACTTTTCATTTTAGCAAATTCTGAAGTTATAACACCTTTTTTACCAAGCGTTTCTACTCTTAAATTTTCTAACTCTTCAAGTGATGCTGCATTGTTTATTTTTTCAATCCAAGTAGTCACTTACTTCTCCCTAAATTTCAATGTTTTTAAACTTATTGTTTTTTTAATTTATGGCGATTATACTTAAAGATTTATTAGAGTTTGGTTATAATATTTTTTATATTAATTTCAAGGAAAAAAGATGTGTATTTTTTGTAAAATTGTAGCAGGTGAGATTCCAAATAAAACAGTTTTAGAAGATGAAAACTTTTTATGTTTTCATGATATAAATCCTACTAGAAAAATTCATGTGCTAATTATTCCAAAAGCTCACTATGAGTCATTTGACGTAGTACCACCAAGTGTTATGTCTGGATTAACTGAATTTACTCAAAAAGTAGCTAAAAAGCTTGATGTGAGCCAAAGTGGTTATAGGTTAATTACAAATATTGGAAAAGATGGTGGACAAGAAGTGCCACATTTACATTTTCATTTAATTGGTGGAGAACCTGCTGGTAGGTTAGTTAGAGATAAACAAGAAGATTAATTTCTTGTTTATTTTTTAGCTTCTTGAAATGATCCTAAAGACATAATTTTTTCATATTTCTTTTGGTATCTTTGCGCTGGAGTTAATTGTTTTAATTCATCTAATGAAGTTAAAAAATACTCTTTTAAAGCTCTAATAGCTTCTTCTTTTTGTCTATGTGCACCAATTAATGGTTCATTTACAACATCATCAACTAGATTTAATTCTTTTAAGTTTTCAGCTGTAATTCTAAGTGCATTTGCTGCAGTTTCAACTTTTGATGGATCATTCCATAAAATCGCACTACAACCTTCAGGTGAAATAACTGCATAAACTGAGTATCTCATCATTGCTAGTTTATCTGCAACTGAAATAGCTAATGCTCCACCTGATCCACCTTCACCAATTACAACAGATACTGTTGGAGTTGTAAGGTCAGCAAATTCAAATAAATTTGTAGCAATTGCTTCAGATTGATTTCTCTCTTCGGCTCCAATTCCTGGATATGCACCCGGAGTGTCTACTAACATAAGTATTGGAATTTGGAATTTATCAGCCATTTTCGCAGCTCTTAAAGCTTTTCTATATCCTTCAGGACTAGGCATACCAAAGTTTCTATGAAGTTTATCTTTAGTTCCTCTACCTTTTTGCTCACCAATTACCATCACTTTTTGCTCACCAATAAAACCTAAATAACATACAATAGCACTATCATCTACATAATGTCTATCTCCATGTATCTCATAAGCATCAGTTAATATTTCATTTATATAATCTAATGCATAAGGTCTATCTGGATGACGTGCAAGTTGTAATTTTTGATAGTCACTTAAATTTTTGAAAGTTTTTTCAACTTCTTTCTCAAGTTTTTTGCTTAAAATTTCAATAGCATGTTCGTCTGCTTTTGTTTTAGCAATAATAATATCTTCTTCAATTTTCTTAATTTTATCTTCGAAATCTAAATAAGCTGCCAAATTATTTCCCCTTTTATAAAAAAAAAGAGTTAGCTTATTACTAACTCTTTTTGTACGTAGGTTTAGTTATTAGTCGTTATATTTTGTAAATATAACAGAACCGTTTGTTCCACCAAATCCGAAGTTATTACTCATAACTGTAGTTAACTCAGCTTTTCTTGCTGTATTTGGAACATAGTCTAAATCACAATCAGGATCTGGATTTTCTAAGTTAATTGTTGGAGGGATTATCCCTTCATTTAATGCTTTAATTGTAAAAATTGACTCAATAGCTCCTGCCGCACCTAAACAGTGACCAATTTGTCCTTTTGTTGAAGAAACTGGAGGACAAGATTCTTTTGAACCAAATAGTGCTTTAATTGCAGTTGTTTCATTTTTATCTCCAACAGGAGTTGATGTACCATGAGCATTGATGTAATCAATTTTTGGATATTCTCCAGTTCTTGATTTAACCATTTCAAATGCTGCTTTCATAGCTCTTAATGGACCTTCCATAACAGGAGCAGTAATGTGATTTGCATCACCTGATTCACCAAATCCAATGATTTCACAATAGATTTTAGCTCCTCTTGCTTTTGCAGATTCTAAATCTTCAACAACTAATGCACCAGCACCTTCTCCCATTACAAATCCATCTCTACCAGTATCAAATGGTCTAGAAGATTTTTTAGGATCATCATTTCTTGCACTTAATGCTTTCATTGCTGCAAATCCACCAACACCAGCACCACAAACAGCACTTTCAGCACCAACAACTAAAATTCTATCAGCTCCACCCATTGTGATTGTTTTTACTGCATCACAAATTGCATGAGTTGAAGCAGCACAAGCAGTTACAGCTGCTAAGTTTGGACCTTTTAAATTATGTTCAATTGAAATAAATCCACTTAACATATTTGCTAGTGCTGAAGGAATAAAGAATGGTGAAATTCTTTTTGGTCCTCTATTTTCACATACAACAGAATTTTTTTCAATTGTTGCTAATCCACCAATTCCAGAACCAGAAATAATTCCGAATCTTTCTGAAATTGAATCATCAACTTTTTTATTCTCTGCATCTACAAAACCTGAATCAATCATTGCTTCAAGTGCTGCTTTAATTCCTAATTGGATAAATCTATCAGCTTTTTTTACTTCTTTTTTATCCATAACTGTAGTAGGATCAAAATCTTTTACTTCACCAGCAATTTGAACAGGGAACTCACTCACGTCAAAAAGTGTGATTCTATCAATTCCACACTCTCCATTAACTACTGCATCAAATGATTCATTTACACTATGACCAGTAGAATTTATAGTACCTAAACCTGTTACAACAACTCTTTTCATTAAATAAGCTCCAATTTATTAATTATTTTTGTTATTTGAAATATTCAATTTTTAACAAAAAACTCAATATTTTAAATAAAAATAGAAGAGAAAACTCTTCTATTTGTTAGCGTATAAATTACGCGTTATCTTCGATGTATTTAATAGCATCAGCAACAGTCAAGATTTTTTCTGCATCTTCATCAGGGATTTCGATGTCAAATTTCTCTTCTAATGCCATAACTAGCTCAACTACGTCTAAAGAGTCAGCACCTAAATCTTCAATAAATTTCGAATCTTCTTTAACTTCTGCTGGATCACAATCTAATTGCTCTACAACTACTTCTTTTACATCATCTAATAATGCCATATTTATTTCCTTTTATAAAATTAACACTGAATTATAACCAAAAAGGTTTAAATTCTCTTTTAAATTTGATTATACGTTAATATTAAACGTATAATCCACCATTTACTTTTAAAATTTCACCTGTGATATACGATGAGTGATCACTTAATAAAAATGCTACTGCATCTGCAATTTCACTTGGTTGACCAAATCTTGATAAAGGAATATTTTTTTCATATTCTGCTTTAACATCATCTTTTAATTCATCAGTCATATCTGTTTGGATAAATCCAGGAGTTACTGCGTTGTATCTAATTCCTCTTGCTGCTGCTTCTTTTGCGAATGATTTTGTCATCGCATTTAATCCACCTTTACTTGCAGAGTAATTAGTTTGACCAGGGTTTCCCATCTCTCCAACAATAGAAGAGATATTAACAATAGATCCAAATCTTTTTTTACCCATTGCTTTTAGGGCACCTTTACATCCAATAAATGCTGAAGTTAAGTTTGCAGCAATTACATCATTGAAGTCTTCAACAGACATTCTTAATGCTAATTTATCTTTTGTAATACCAGCATTGTTAACTAAATATGCTAACTCTCCATCTGCATCAACAATTGTTTTAATTGCAGCAGTAAATTCATCTTCTTTTGTTACATCAGCTTTAACAATTGCAGCTTTTCCACCAGCAGCTTCAATCTCTTCTTTGATTTTTTCAGCAGCATCAGCTCCACTTCTATAGTTAATCCAAACTTTTAATCCATTACTAGCTAAAGTTTTTGCGATTTGAGCTCCAATACCTCTTGAAGCTCCAGTAACTAGTACATTTGAACCTGTAAAATTCATCACTTTCCTTTTAATAGTTTTAAAAAATTCATTTATTGTATCCAAATAAGGCTAAAGTTTATTTATACGCCTCTTTTGTTATCCCAAACTCTAATATGTAATCTATCACAATATCTATATCCATTTTTAATGGCTAAATTGATAACATCTTCACTTATTATGCTTATTTGTTGTGCTGTATCGCCCATTGGCATAAGATAAACTGAACATTTTGGAATATCTTTTAATATCTCTTTAATTTCATTAATTGCATTTTCCATAAAATCTTTTCCAATAACAAATTTTAAGTATGACTCTTTTGAGTTTGTTAAGATTTTAGTTAGAGTCTCTTTATTAACTCTTTTTTTAAGAGGTTCTAGAGAGTTACTTAGTTTTACACTCATAGAAAAAAGAATCTCTTTTTGATACTCTTTTGTAAAGTTTAGGTTTAATGAAGCATTTGTTTCAATGGTAACTTTATGTCCCTTAGTTATGTAGTGTTCTAGTAGTTTTTGGAACTCTTCTTTATTCCAGTATAAAAGTGGTTCTCCACCAGTAATCACTATATCCATTTTATAATCATAATTAAAAAGATTTGTTAACTTATCAACTTCTTTTACGATATCTTCATAAGACTTGTATTTTGTCCATGTGTCTTTAAACTCTTTATCTACAGCAAAATATGAATCACAAGCACACTTTTTAATGCCACTTGGTGTTTCATATTCAACGTTAAAACCTTCACAAGTAAAATTACACTTCCCAAATCTTATAAACACAGAAGGCGTTCCTACAAGTTTACCTTCACCTTGGATTGTAGGACCAAAAATTTCATTAACTTCAAGCATAAAATGTGCTTTTACTTTTTGGTGTTTCTAAAAACTCTATATGGGAAACTTTTACATTAAGTTTTTGCATTTTATTTTGAACTATTTTTAACAACCATGCCGAGATATTTTCACTTGTTGGAACAAAATCAACTAAAACATAACCTTCATACATCTCTTTAATATGAATCTCTTCATCTTTAATTTTGTCAAAATTAACTAAATAGTATCCTTCTTCAAAACTTCTTAATTCATTTTTCTTAAAATGAGGAAGTAGGGTATCAAATAATGGATCATTTGTATCAAGGATGAATTTATGATCAAGTGCATCATCTAAAAACTGTTTAAACCAATTTAAGTGTTTAAAGTCAGTTACCATTCCATCTTTTAATTCACTAGCTTCTAAATATACTATTACTTTACCTTGATGACCATGTAAATGTCTACACTTTAAACATGAATCTAGTGAAAACTCTGCATTTAAAGTTTGTGACCAAACTCTATGACCATAACAAAAATCAAACTCTTTTGATATTTTCCAATGCATTATAAAGCCTTGTAAGGTATTGGATCAATTGAATTTGCTAATTTAAATCCATTTAATCTTAATCTACAAGAATCACATACCCCACAAGCTTGGTCTTCTTCTTTATAGCATGACCAAGTATGTTCTAACGGAACCTCAAGTTTAATTGCTTCTTGTACAATTTGAGCTTTTGATAAATGAACTAAAGGAGTTAATATTTCTATATTAGTATCATCTTTCGTTCCTTGATTAATCGCTTTTGTCATATCATTTATAAATGTATCAGTACAGTCAGGATATCCTGAACTGTCTTCTTGTACAACACCTATATACATAGCTGTTGCCCCTTCTTTTTCAGCAATTGCAGCTGTAATTGAAAGAAAAATACCATTTCTAAAGGGTACATATGTAATAGGAACACCAGCTTCTACCCCATCTGTTGGTACATCAATGGCTTTATCTGTTAATGCACTAGCACCAATTTGTGTGAAAAATGGAATATCTATTTCATATTTTTCTAAAATTTCTAAATCTGCACAAATATCTCTAAAAGCTTGTAGCTCTCTTTTTTCAGTTCTTTGTCCATAATTAAAATGAACAGCAATAATTTCATAATTATCTTGTTTTTTTGCAATATATGAAGCTAAAGTTGAATCCATACCTCCACTTAAAATACATATTGCTTTTTTCTTTGAACTTTTTTTATTCATAGGTTAAAAAATCCTTATTGTCTTCTCTAAAGAATTTCCAGTTTATTGGTAAAATTTTTACTAATGAGTCTTTCTTTAATTCTCCAACATTTTCATCAATTACGATTATAGAGTTACAACTACTAAGTGTTGAAACCATACCAGGACTTCTTTTTTGCTCCATAGTAAAATATTCACCATCAAACATTCCTGGAATCATAGAAAGTCTTCCTTTTCTTGTTTTAAAATCTTCACTTAGTTTTCCCACGATATATTTAGGATAGATTTCATTTGAGCCAATTAATTTTTGAACTAATATTTTTCCAAATAATTCAAAAATTAAAGCACTTGCAAGTGGATTTCCTGGAAGATTTAAAATATATGTATTTTTAATTTTTCCTAAAACTGTTGGTTTACCTGGTTTGATAATTATTCCATCAAATATATTTTCACAATCAAGCTCATTAAAAGCTTCTTTTGTAAAATCAGCATCACCAACAGAAACTCCACCAGAAGTTACTATTAAATCAGCATCTAAACTATTTTTTACTAAAGTTTTAATTGATTCAATACTATCTTGTGCTTGTCCTATGAAAGTAACATCACATCCAAGTTCACTGGCTCTTGCCATAAAAGTTGGTGTATTTGAGTTGTATATTTGATGTTCTTGTATTTTTTCATAATGAAGTTTTAACTCTTCTCCACTTGCAAAAACAACTACTTTTGGTTTTTTAAAAACTTTCATGTGCGAAAATCCTTGACTTGCAAGAAGTGTAATTTTTGCAAAATTTATAGTTTCAGATTTTTTAATTAATAAATCTTTTTCTTTTATATCTTCACCAATAAATCTGATATGTTGAAATTCTTTAACATTTTTTTCTATTTTTATTTTATTATCGTTAAGTTTTAAAGTATCTTCTTTTGGAATAACTGCTGTTGCATTAGAAGGAATTCTAGCACCAGTCATAATTTTAATACAACTGTTTTCATCTAATAAAGTTTTATTATCATCACCTGCAAAAATAGTATCTATTATTTTTAACTCTTTATGTTTCGAACTATATATTATTGCATAGCCATCCATTGCTGAGTTATTGAATTTAGGTAATGAAGATGTTGCATATATATCTTCTGCACTGATTCTATCTACTGCGTTTTCGATTGGTAGTATTTCAAAATCTAAATTAATATTTAAATTTGAAATTATGTCTATAGCTTCTTGAGTACTTATAGCCATATTATTCCTTTTTTGTTGAAATAAAAAACTTATGACAAGTTAGATATAATACCAAAATTTTTTAAAAGAGAGATAAACAAATTATGGAATTAATGCAAAGTGCAATAGACACACACGTATATGTAATATACTTTTTTCTTGGGATAATGCTTTTTAATTTATACAGTGTGAGTACACAAAAAGATTTTATTAAATTAGCTAGAAGATTAAAGTTTATGACCCCTTTATATCATTTAACAAATGCAATAGTAATTTATACAGGAACAGTTGTTGCTTTTTATGCTCAATATTTTAGTGTAACAATTGCGCTGATGATACCAGCTTCAATATTTTTACTTGTAATAGAGATTAAAAGATTCAAAAAAATGAGAGTTATTAAAAGTACAGATGTAGAACTTCAACAAGAGTTTTATAAATATGCTAAAAAAATATATACTATTGAAATAATGGTATTAGTATTAGTGTATGTTATTTCTAAGGTATTTTAATGCAGTTCACTTATGAGCAGAACAGTGGAGAATCTATTTTAATCATCAAAGATGATGTTTATAAATATTTAATAAAAGCAAGGCGTCATAAGATTAATGATGAAATATATTTTAGAAATTTAAAAGATTCAAAAATATATTTATACAAATTAGTAAATATTTCAAAAAAAGATGCAACATTTCAATTAATATCAAGTGAAGAGAAAGTTATTAATAATAACAAAAAAATTCATATAGGTTGGTGCTTAGTTGATCCAAAAACTATTGAGAAGAATATTGCATCATTAAATGAACTTGGAGTTGATAAGATCACTTTTATTTATTGTGAATATTCACAAAAGAACTTTAAAATAAATATTGAAAAACTAGAAAAGATTTTAATAAACTCTTCTAGTCAATGTGGTAGAAGTGATATTATAAAACTAGAAGTTTGTAAAACTTTAGATGACTTTTTAGCTCAAAATGATGAGGTTTATTTTTTAGATTTTAGTTCAAGTTTAGTTGATGAAAAAAAAGATAAAATAAAAACAATTGTTGTTGGCTGTGAAGGTGGTTTTTCTTCAGATGAGAGAAATGATTTTAATCCTGAATATATAGTTGGTTTTAATTCAAATTTGATTTTAAAAAGTGAAACTGCAGCTATTAGTTTAAGCTCAAAAATATTGATTTAAATAAATTTAAGAATATAAAAAAAGGGGAAGCTATTTTAGCTTCCCCTTTTTTATTTATGAAGAAAACTTCTTAGTGAAGTTCTCTCCATTTACTTGATTTCCATAACCAAGCAAAGATAGCAAAGATTACTAAGTAGATTAAGAACTTAGGTCCTAACTCTTCTCTCTGCGCTTTTTTAGAATCACCCACTTCTTCTAAGTAAGCAACAACTTGAGCTTGTGACTCTTCATTTAGTCCAACTCTAGGCATTGCTGTACCTTCTAAGTGTTTTTGAGGATTATTTATAAATGTCTCTAAATATTCATGTCCTCTTGATCTAATATGTTGAGATAAATCAGGTGGTAGTTTACCCATATACTTTTTGATATCAGCATCTGGTGTATATGCAGCCATTGTACCGTTTAACATATCTGCATATTTAATACCATGACATCTTTGACAAGCATTACTAAATACTTCTTTATTTGTCATCTCTTTTGGAGCAATAGATTTTAAATAAGCAATCATATCTGCAATCTCTTGAGGTTGCATCCATCCATAACCTGGCATTGGATGAACAGCTCCATCTTGGAATTTGTGTTCAACTTTTGCAGCTTTAGCAGGGTTTTTTATAAATGCAGCTAAATAAGACTCATTATATAATTTCCCAGCACTTCCTAAATCTGGTGGAACAACACCATATGCTGCTGAACTAGTAGCATCATCCATAACTTTTGGGAAACCTTGAGACTCAATTGAGTGACAAGCTGTACAATTTGATGTTACTAAAACTTGACCGTTAGCTGCATCTCCAGTTAAAGCTTTAACATCAGCTGCATCTTCTTTTGTATCAGAAAATGTAAAATCAGCTGGTGCTACATGAGGGTGCATTTGAGAGTGAGCAAATGGCTCAACTCCCCAGTAAGTTACTAGCGTTAAAGCTACAACTACTGCTAATATTTTTAATTCTCTCATTATGCATCTCCTCTTTTCTTAGCGTCTAACTTCGTAACGATTGGTAATACAACGAATAATAAAATAAATGCAACCGCTGCAAAGAATCCAACCCATGCATTTGTACCTGTTGGAGGTAATTTACCATAAACAGTTAATACAATTAAGTCAATCATTAATATCCAGAACCAAATAAAGAATTTAGGTCTTCTGTGTGCTGGTAAGATTTTTGGATCTCTATCTAACCATGGTAATACTAAGAAGATCGCATTAGCAAATGCAAATGCAATTAAACCAATATCAAATGCTTTAAATCCAGCAATATCAAAGAAGAATCCTCTTAATACTTCATATGACCATAAGAAATACCACTCAGGGTAAATATGTGCAGGAGTAACCATGTTATCTGCAGGGTCAAAGTTTACTGGGTCCATTGCAAAATTGTAATGGAAGAATACTAAATAGAAGTAGAAAATTAAGAAAATACCTAATACAGCTAAATCTTTAGAGATAAATACTGGCCAGAAAGGAATAACTTTTGATTCTCTTTTATTACCAGCTAAATATTTTTCAGCTTCTTCATCAAAATCAAATTCATCAGATGTTTGATTATTAACGTGAGGAATTCTTAATGTATAGAAGTGTAATCCAATAATACCCATAATTGTAATAGGCAATAAGAATACGTGTAACATAAAGAATCTAGTTAATGTAGCATCAGCAACGTTAAAGTCACCTCTAATCCATACAACTAAAGCATCACCAATAACTGGAACACCACCAAATAAGTTAGTAATAACCATTGCAGCCCAGTAAGACATTTGTCCCCATGGTAACATATATCCAGAGAATCCAGCAGCAGAGAATGTCATAAATAATAACATACCAGAAATCCAAATCATTTCTCTACCTTGTTTATAAGAACCATAGTAGATACCTGTAAACATGTGAATATAAATAATTAAGAATACAACAGAAGCTGCAACACCATGCATATGTCTAAATAACCAACCAAATGCAACTTCTTGCATAATTGTGTAGTTAACAGAATCAAATGCTAAATTTACATCTGGCTTGTAGTACATCATTAAGAATAAACCAGAAATCACTAAGATACCAAAAGTTGTTGCTAATAAAACACCCATTGCCCATAAGAAGTTAATATCTTTTGGAATCCAGTACTCAGTCATTAGTACTTTATTAAGTGTAGTAGTATTTAATCTTTGGTCTAACCATTCTCCAACAGAGTTTGCTTTTTCAAATTTTGCCATAACTACTCCCTTATATTACTGCATTAAGCATTTTTTGATACTCAGGACCATCTTCACCTAAAGTGATAGTTGTACCAGAAACACTAAATGGAGCTAAATCAAGAGGTCTTGGTGGTGGACCAAAAGTATTTTTTGCAGAAGAGTTAAACTCTCCACCGTGACAGGCACATTTCCATTGAGTTTTTTTCCAAGCAGGAATACATCCTAAGTGTGTACATAATCCAATAACAACAGTGAATCTATCTTCACCGATAACTAAATCTCTTTCACTTGGCTCCATATCAGCTGTTTTTTTAAGAACAAAGATAGGTTTACCCCTCCATGTAATAACTTCTGGAGTACCTGCTTTTAAAGTACTTAGGTCAAATTTAGTAAATCCACCAGCAAGAACGCTTGGTAATGGATCCCAAACTTGTTTCATACCAACAAGCGACGCAGCACCACCTACTGCAGCAACTGCAGCAAATGAGTAACCAATAAAATCTCGTCTATTTGTTTCGTTAGACATATTTGGCTTCCTTTTTTTTAGTTTTAAATCAGGTTATTATATAATTTTCATACTTAAATTGAATTGATTTAAGTCATAAGGAAAACTTATGTAGAAGTTTTTGAGAAGAATTTACACAAGTAAAGCAAGTTTTTTATAGGATATTTGCCATTAAAGAATCTTATGATTCTCTAATGAATTTAACGATTTGTGACTCAATATTGTCTTTGTCAATAATTGAATCATGTAGTATTTTTGAGTTAAATAGTTCTTTAATACTTTGAGGTAAGTTTGCATCATATTTTGAAGATATTTCTTCTAAAGCTTCTTTATCTGCATATTTTTCATTATTTTCTTTTAATGCATTTAGTACTGTAGGAGAGAACTTTGTCCACTCAGCAGTTGAATAAATAACAGTTTTTAAATCTTTTTCTTTTAAATCTTCATATGCTTTTATACAAGTGGCTGTATGTGGATCCATAAGGTATCCTTCATCTAAAAACGATTTGATAACTTTTGCTCCATATGTATCATTTGAGTTAATTGCACTGAAATATTTTTGTAACTGTTTTGTTTCATCTTCACTCATTACAAACTTTTTGTTACTATTTAGACTTTCCATCATCTCTTTTGTTCTTTCTGCTCCATATAGTGAATAAATTACTCTTTCTATATTTGATGATTTTAAAATATCCATTGCAGGTGATTTTGTAAGTTTTAACTCTTTGTCATTAATATCATAAACACCTGTATTAATCCATTCAGTTAAGATCTTGTTTTCATTTGAAGCAACTAAAAGTTTTTCAATTGGAACACCCATTTGAAGTGCATAAAAACCACCAAGTACATTTCCAAAATTTCCAGATGGAACTACTAAATAAATTTTTTCACCAAATTTAATCTCTTCTTGTTTAAGTAATTGAATATATGACCAAAAATGATAAATTATTTGAAATATAATTCTTCCAAAGTTTACTGAATTTGCAGCACTTAATTTAATACCATCATTTTTTAGCTCTTCTTTAAATGAATCAGAAGCAAGTAAATTTTTAAGTGCACTTTGTGCATCGTCAAAGTTACCATGAATTCCAATTACTTTAAGGTTTTTCCCATCTTCACAAACCATTTGTAATCTTTGAACATCACTTGTTCCTCCATCTGGATATAAACATGCAACTTGAATATTCTCTTTGTTTTTAAAAGTATTAAGTGCAGCTGGTCCTGTATCACCTGATGTTGCTGCTAAAATAAGATATTTTTCATTTTTAGCTTTTGCAATTGAACTTAAAATTGAACCAAATGGTTGTAATGCCATATCTTTAAATGCTCTAGTTGGGCCATGATATTGTTCATGAACAAATAAGTCATCTTTTACTTTTACTACAGGACAAGGATTTGATGGATCATCAAAATTGTCATATAAATCTAATGCTTTTTGAATTTCTACTTCTTCAATATCAATTTTAAAAGCTTTTAAAATATCATATGCTAACTCTTTGTATGTAGAGTTTAAATGGTTTTGTAAAAAGTTATCTTCTAATTTAGGTAACTCTTTTGGTACATAAAGTCCACCAAATGAAGCACTTGGGCTTAAAATAGCTTCACTAAATGTTACTTCACTAGGTTTAACACCGTCATTTCCTCTAGTTTCTATAAAATTCATTTTATGCTTCCTCGTTTAATAGTTTTTCCATATCAATGCCATTGTTTGGATTGTCTTTTCTTAAAAATTGAGTGCCAACTCCATCACTAGTAAATAGTTCTAATAAAATTGAGTGCTCAACTCTTCCATCTATGATGTGAGCTTTATTTACACCGTTGTAAATTGCGTCAATGCATGAATCAACTTTTGGGATCATTCCCCCTGCGATTGTTTCATCATCTTTGTAACTTTTAACATCTTGTTTATCTAATGAATTTAATAAGTTACCCTCTTTATCAAGTACTCCAACTGTATCTGTTAAGAATAGTACTTTTTGGGCACCAATAGCTTGTGCTATTTTAGATGCTGCTACATCTGCATTGATATTAAAACCTGGATGATTAGGTTCTGCACTATCTGCAATTGGAGCAATAACTGGAATGAAACCTTCTTTGATAAGATTATTAATCATAGTTCCATTTACTTCAGTAATAACACCTGTGTATCCGAATTTTCCATTATCTTTTGGAGTAGCTTTGATTATTGCTGAGTCTTTTCCTGAAATACCAATTGCTTTTGCACCATGATGATTTAAAAGTGAAGTAATATTTTTATTAATTTCACCACTTAAAACCATTTCAACTACTCTCATAGTCTCTTCACTAGTAACTCTATGCCCATCAATAAACTCTGAATGAATCTCTAGTTTTTCTAATAGTTCAGAAATTCTAGCCCCACCACCATGAACAATAACAGGTTTAATTCCTACAAGTGAAAGTAGTACTATATCCTCTGCAAATTTTTCTTTTAGTTCTGGACTTGTTTGAGCAGATCCTCCATATTTTATAACTATGGTTTTCCCGAAAAATTTCTTAATATGTGGTATTGCATCAAGTAGTACTTGAACTTTTTGGTGTTTTTTTTGCATTAATCATCCTATCAAAAATTTAGTCGTGATTATATCTAAAATTATCTTATTAATAAAAAATTTAGTATGATGTCAAGATGAAAAAATATTTAGCCCTAAAAGCAAGTGCAGGTAGTGGTAAGACATTTGCATTAACTGTAAGATATATCTCTTTATTACTTCTTGGTGCAAAACCAAATGAAATCTTAACTTTAACATTTACTAATAAAGCTGCAAATGAAATGAGTGAAAGAATTTTTAAAACACTTTTAACTTTAGGTGATGATGAAGCTTATTTAACTCAAATAATAAATCAATCAGGACTAACAAAACAAGAAATATTAGGTAAAAAAAGTTCTTTAATAAACTCATTTTCAAATGCTACTTTGTCTATTTTTACAATTGATAAATTTATTAATAAAATTCTAAGAGAGTTCTGTGGATATGTTGGAATAAGTGATGATTTTGAAATCAAATATGATGATATAGAAAATCTTAGTATGAGGTTTTTGCAATCACTTGATTCAAAACAGTTTGAAACCTTGATTGATTTTTCACTTTATGAAAAAAAGAAGTTTAATTCTGTATTTGGACTATTTAAAAATTTGCTTGAAAAAAATGAAGATATTAAAACTATAAATATCGATGCAACTTTAATAGATTTACAAAAAGATGAAGTTTTAAAACAAGCATATAAAATAAAAGAGTTTATTTTAAACTGTCCTGTTGCTTCAAATGCTGTTAAAAAAGCAGTTGATTTTGAAAGTTTTGATGAATTATTTGCTAAAGCATGGTTAGAAAAAGATTCATTAAGTGAACACAATAATTTTAAAAAATGTGCAAATGAAACTTTAGATGAATACTTTTTTAAATTAAAAGAACAAATGGGTGTTTATTATAAATTAAGAGCAGGTTATAGTTTAAGTAAACTATTTGAGCTATATAAGATGTTCAAAGATTTTAAATTAGGGTTTAATAAAGCTAAAAACTATTTAGAATTTAATGATATTTCAAATTTGGTTTATGATTTATTATCAAGTAAAATTGACAAAGAATTTTTATACTTTAGACTTGATAGTTCATTTTCACATATGCTAATTGATGAGTTTCAAGATACTTCACTTTTACAATACAAGATTTTAGAACCACTTATAAAAGAGATTCTATCAGGTGACGAAAGTAAGTTTAAAACATTTTTTTATGTAGGGGATACAAAACAATCTATTTATAGATTTAGAGGTGGGAAAAGAGAACTATTTGATTATGTAGCAAATACTAATAAATTACTTGAAGTTGAGGTATTAAATACTAACTACAGATCTTGTGAAAGTATAATAAACTATGTAAACACTCAATTTATAAACCTGCCAAGCTATGAATACTATGAACAAGAAAGTATTACAAAAGGTGGTTATGTTGAAGTTCTTGAAGATCAGGCTTTAGATGAAGATGATAAATATGAAAACATAGCTTCTAAGATTGCATCTTTAATGAAAGAGGGTGTTAATTCAAATGATATTGCAGTTTTAACATATACAAATGATGATGTACTAAGTCTTTATTACTATTTAAAAAAGAAGTTTCCAAGTCTTAAAATATCTACAGAAATGACATCTAAATTAATTAATCAACAAAATGTAAAAGCAGTTATAAATGCAGTTAAGTATTTATATTTTAAAGAAGAGATTTATAAAGAGAATTTAAATGCACTTATTGGAGAAAAATTACTTCATGAGTTTAATTTTGAAATTTCATTTAATAAAAAATCAATGCAAGAAATAATAAAAGAGCTTGCATTAAACCTAAAAATTATAGATGAAAATGTAATTAAATTTATAGATGAGTGCAAGGTTTATAATAATATTGTAGATTTTGTCTATGAGATTGATAGACTTGATAGTAGTATTGAAAATAGTGAGTCAACGGGTCTTCAAATATTAACAATCTTTAAATCAAAAGGATTAGAGTTTCATACTGTTTTACTTCTAGATAGAATAAAGAAAAAAACTCCAGATAGATCAACATTACTATTTGATTATGATAGTGTTGAGTTAAACAATATTTTTTATAAGATAAAGAAGTATGAGAACTATAATATTGATTATGCAAAGGCTTTAAAAAAAGAGAAAGCTTTAGTAATTGATGATGAGTTAAATATTTTGTATGTTGCACTAACAAGAGCCAAAAACAATATGATAATTTTTAAAAAACAAAAGAACTCCGTTTTTGATCACTTAAGTATGAAAGTAATCAAAGTTGGAAATATAATTGCAAGTGATAATATGTCAAAAAATCATGAAAAAACAGAGAAAATTGTATATAAACCACTTGATTTAGGAACACAAGATAAACAAATTGAAATACAAAAAGAGTATTATGAAAACCATTTACACTCAAAGTATTTTGGATTAGCAACTCATTATTGTTTAGAGATGATGGATGAGTTTAGTATTGATAGTTTAAACTACTGTATTAATTTAGCAAAGAGTAGATATTCAAACTATTTAGATGTAAGTGATTTTGATAAAATTAAATATCAAATACATAACTTACTTGAAAATGAAGAGTTCAATAACTTAATAAGCGATGCGCAGTTTATTAGTGAGCAGTCAATTATTTATAAAGAAGAGATAAAAATTATTGATCTTCTTTTATATAAAAATGATAGTTATTATATTCTTGATTACAAGACTACAAAAGACAAACACAATGAGCATAAAGTACAAGTAAATCACTATAAAAAAGCTATTAGTGAAATCTTTGATACATCAAATGTTTATTCTTATTTAGTTTATATGCGTGATGAATTTATTAGTATTGATGAGGTTAAATAAAATATCTAATTGAAGCAAAGCCATAAGCTTTTGCTTTTTGTATTTCTTGGATTTGTTGGGTATTTATTATTCCACCTAAAGCAATGATATCTATATCTTCAAAGATTCTTTTAGCCTCTTTTAATTTATCAATACCTTTTGGTTCTCCTTTATTTGGTGAACTAAAAATAGGTGAGTATGTAATAGTATTTACATGTTTGTCTATAGCCTTTTGGATATCATTAAAACTATGACAAGATATTATTGTATAAAGATCTAAGTCTTTTGCTTTTTGTATGTCATTAAACTGTGTTGAAGTTAAATGAACTCCTGAAGCATTAAGCTTTTTTGCTAATTGATAATCTCCATTTATTAAAACTTTTTCAATATTAAACTCTCTACAAGTTTCAATAAATATTTGCGCTAATTCTTTAAAGTTATCAGATTTTTTATCTCTAAAACAAGCAATATTTATTTTATGTTTTTTTAAATTTTCTTCTAAAGTTCTTTTAAATATTTTTGGGTTATTTGAATAATATTTTGGGTCAGTAATTAAATAGTATTTAAAATCCATATTCATTGGATTTTCCTTTAATATATAGTATAAAAAAAGGGAAGATAAGTAAAACTTACCTTCCCTAAGTATATCAGTTTTTTGTAACTAATTAGTGATCTTCATGTTCCATCATAATAGAACCTGCAATATAAACATAAGTTAATATAGCAAAAATAAACGCTTGTAAAAAACCAAACGCAGCTAACATAAAGAATCCAGAGATAGGTACAATCCAAGGTACTAACATAAGTAATACCATTAGGAACATATCATCTCCTCTAATTGATCCAAAAAGTCTGAATGATAGTGAAACAATTCTAGATAAATGAGAAATTATTTCGATTGGGAACATTAAAGGTGCTAATACTGGCATAGGTCCCATGAAATGTTTAAAATAGTTTACAAAACCATTTTTCTTAATTCCAAGGTAGTTATAGTATACAAATACGATTAATGCAAGTGATAAAGTGAAGTTAATGTTTGCAGTTGGTGACTCGAAACCAGGAATAAGTCCCATCCAGTTACTAACAAAAACTACTAATGCTAAAGATGCAATTAATGGCATATAAATTCTAGCATTCTTTTCACCCATTGTATCTGCTCCTATAGAAACAATTCCACCTACAAAGGCTTCCATTACATTTTGAGTTCCAGTTGGAACTAATTGCATTTTTTTAGTAGCTGCTCTTGCAACTAAGAAAATAATACCAATTACTAAAATGTAGTGAGATAGAATCATCCATTCTTGACCGTGTCCACCGATAGTGCCTAAGAACGTAAACAGTCTTCCTTCCATTTTCTTCCTTTTTATGTTTCACAATACTAAATTACGTGCCTATTATATTGTTTTAATTCTAAAAATTTTCTAAAGCAAAAAAATTACATTAAATTTGTTTGTATTTGTAACCATTTTGTTTCAAAGATTCTCGAATTTTTTTCTGATGTGCTTCACCTTTTGTTTCTAAAGCAATTGTAATTTGTGCTTCTCCAAACTCTAATTTAATAGAGTCTCTATCGTAATCAATTTGCACAATATTTGCTGAACACTCTTTAAATATTTCTGTTAATCTTGTAAGAGAACCTGGTTTATCAATAAGTTTAATTATTAAGTTCATTTTTCTATATGATTTTACTAAACCTTTTTCTATAATTTGAGAAATCACAGTCACATCAATATTTCCACCGCTTACAATTGCACAAACATTTGAGTCTTCTATTTCTATTTTTTCATGCATAATTGCAGCAACTGCAACAGCTCCTGCTCCTTCAACCACAAGTTTGTGTCTTTCAAGTAAAAATAAAATTGCATTTGCAATTTCATTATCACTTACTTCAACAATATCATCAACATAATCTATAATAATATTAAGAAGTTTTGGTGTTACATCACGAACAGCTATACCATCTGCAATAGTTTTAACTGATGTTGAATCAATAGGCATTTGTGATTTGTAAGACTCTTTCATTCCTCTTGCACCACTTGCTACTACACCAATGATTTTAATATCTGGGTTTATCGCTTTTGCAGCAATTGCGATACCAGATATTAGTCCACCACCACCAATTGGTACAATAATTTGTTTAATATCAGGATTTTTTTCTAAAATCTCAAGTGCAATTGTTCCTTGTCCTGCAATTACATCATCATCAGCAAACGGATGAATAAATTCACAATCATTTTCTTCTTGAAATTTTACAGCAGCATCTTTTGCTTCATCAAAGTTTTCACCTGTTAAGACAACATTTGCTCCATATTGTCTTACCCCACTAACTTTTGTAAGAGGAGTCGCTTCTGGCATAAAGATAGTCGCTTCAATATTAAAATGCTTTGCTGCAAAGGCTAAACCTTGTGCATGGTTTCCTGCACTTGCTGCTACTACACCATTTGCTTTTTTATCTTCTGCTAAATTTGCAATTCTATTAAATGCACCTCTTAGTTTGAAACTTCCCGTTAGTTGTAAATTATCTTTTTTTAGATAAATATTACTATGGAATGTTTCACTTAAATAAGGAGCTTTAGCCATTGGAGTATTTAGAGCAATGTTCTCTAAGTTTTTTCTGGCTTTTTTTATATCGTCTAATGTAATCATTTTATTTCTTTTCATTTAAATTCCTTGAATGTTATCTAAAAATAGTTTGTACACTAATAAATACACACTATTTTTAGATAGGGAATATTCCCTATCTATTTTCCTTTCTTATTTGTTTTACAGCTTCTACCATGTTTTTTAAACTCTGTTTTGTCTCTTCCCATTTTCTTGTTTTTAATCCACAATCAGGATTTATCCATAATTGATCTTTAGGTAAAACTTCAAGTAATAGGTTTATTTGTTTTTTCATTTCTTCTACACTTGGAACTCTTGGACTATGAATATCATAAACTCCTGGTCCTACTTCTTGCTTATATCCTACTTCTTTAAAAATTTTTAAAAGCTCATTTCCACTTCTTGCTGTTTCTATTGAAATAACATCAGCATCCATTGCTTCAATTGTTTTAATAATGTCATTAAACTCGCTGTAACACATATGTGTATGAATTTGTGTTTGCTCTTTTGCACTACTAACTGCTATTTTAAAATCTCTTACTGCCCAATTTTCATACTCTTTTATTTTTTCAGTTCTTAAAGGATAACCCTCTTTAAAAGCAGCTTCATCAACTTGAATAATTTTAATTCCAGCTTTTTGTAAATCATCAACTTCATCACTTAGTGCAATTGCAATTTGCTTTGATACTTCACTTCTAGGAATATCATCTCTCACGAAAGACCAATTTAAAATAGTAACAGGTCCTGTTAGCATACCTTTCATAATTCTTTGTGTTTTACTTTGTGCATAAGTAATCCAATCAACTGTCATAGGTTTTGGTCTACTTATATCTCCATAAATAAATGGTGGTTTAACACATCTACTTCCATAAGATTGAACCCATCCATTTTGAGAGAATCCATACCCTTTTAATTGTTCACCAAAATACTCAACCATATCATTTCTTTCAGGCTCTCCATGAACTAAAATTTCAATATCACAATCTTCTTGAAAAGAGATACAATCATCAATATATTTTTTCATATCTTTTTCATATAGCTCTTGTGAAATTTCACCTTTTTTAAAATCTCTTCTTGATTTTCTAATATCTGGTGTTTGAGGGAAAGAACCAATAGTTGTAGTTGCTAAATCTTCATATTTTAAAAGCTTTTTTTGAAGTTTAATTCTATCTTCATATTTTCCATCTCTATTAAATTTATCAAAATTATCTACTCTATCTTGTACTTTTTCATCGTGTATTATTTTTGAAAGTTTTCTTTCTTCGTTTGCTTTAATATTTTTCTCAAATATATCTAATTCTGAGTTATTCAATTCATTTATACTGTGAAAGAAAACTTTTGAAATGATATTAATTTCTTGAAGTTTTTCGCAAGCATAACTTAACCAACTTTTTATCTCAGCTTGAAGTTTCTCTTCATATTTTAAGGTAAAAGGTGTATGTAAAAGTGAACAAGATGAAGAAATAATTAGTTTTTCTTTATTAACATTAGTTGAAATTTTTATCAAAAGCTTTAAAGTTGATTTTATATCATTTTTCCAAATATTTCTTCCATCAACAACCCCTGCGATAAGTTTTTTATCACTTGCATTAATGATTTCTAAGCTCTCAAAGTTTTCTTTTCCATATACAAAATCAAGTCCTAATGCCCAAATTGAAGTTTGTGTCAATATTCTTGTTGCTTCATTTGAGTGTTCAAAATAAGTAGTTACTACTAATTTTAAATTATCACTTATATTACTTAACTTGTCATATGTAGGTTTTATTAAACTTAAAACTTTTGCTTCATTGTTTTTTACAAAAATTGGTTCATCAAATTGAACAATTACTTTATTATCTAGTTTAGATATCTCTTTTAATAACTCTTCATATATTGGAAGAATCTTTCCTAATAATTCAAATGTATCACCTCTATCAACTCTTTTTGATAAACCTAAAAATGTTATAGGTCCAATTAAATTAATTTTTGTTTTAATTCCTAACTCTTTTGCCTCTTTATACTCTTCTATGATTTTTGTAGCATTTAGTTTATACTCATCTTCTAAACTAAGTTCAGGAACTATATAGTGATAATTTGTATTAAACCACTTTGTCATTTCCATTGCAACGCTAGATTTATTTCCTCTAGCCATTGAGAAATAAAGCTCTTCATTCTCTAGGTTTTCAAATCTTTTAGGAATAGCATTTAACATAATACAAGTATCTAAAACATTATCATATAGTGAAAAATCATTTGAGCTTATAAACTCAATTCCTGCTTCTTTTTGATAACTCCAGTGTCTTTTTTTTAATACACTTGCTACTTCTTTAACTTCTTCAAATGAGCAATCTTTTGCCCAAAAACTCTCTAGTACTTTTTTAAGTTCTCTTTGTTCTCCAATTCTTGGAAAACCTACTACGTATGATTTTGACATTAATATATCCTTTAATATTTTTCTTTTTTTTGAATGATTGAATATTAAAGTTGTAGTGGGGGATGAACTCCTGTACGTCTAAATGCGAAACAAGTAGTATAATATGGACATCTAGGAATAAACTTGAAAAGTAGTACTGTTAGTTTAGTTTTTCTTTTAAATAAGCAGTCACAGTGACAAGGTTTATTAAAGTTTATAATTGATGTTGTACAAAGTAAAAGTTCGGGGGGATCTTCATTTTCTACTTCATCTATATCTTTAGATGATCTATATTGTAAAGTCTTTTTCGCAATAGTAACTTGTGATTCTAGTTTTTTTTGAATATTATGAGCTAAGATACTAGCAAATGTAAAATATTTTTTTCCAAAACCCTTAGGTGACTTCACAACAATCCTTTCTTAAAATTTAAGAGTGTAATTATATCAAGAAAAACTAAACTTAATTTAAAATTAGATAATATTTAGAAAAATTAATATATAGGTTTATTATTGAATTTTACATTTGTTACTCTTTTCCCAAATCTTATCGAGCCATATTTTCAAGACTCTATTTTAAAAAGAGCCATTGAATCAAACTTCATTAGTTATGAGTTTTATAATCCTAGAGACTATACAACTAACAAACACAATAAAGTGGATAAACAAATAATTAGTGGTGGTGCAGGAATGCTTATGACTCCTCAACCGCTTTTCGATTGTTTAGATGATATTAGAAAAAACAATCCTGAATCATATATTATATTTCCATTGGCTGCTGCTAAACCTTTTAGGCAAAATGATGCAAAAAGATTAGCAAAAAAAGAAAACATAGTTTTTGTTAGTGGAAGGTATGAAGGAATTGATGAAAGAGTAATAGAAAAATATGCTAATGAGGTATTTTCTATAGGTGAGTATATCTTAACAGGTGGAGAGTTAGCATCAACTGTAATGGCAGATGCAATTTCTAGAAATGTTGATGGAGTTCTAGGAAATGCTGACTCACTAGTAATGGAAAGCTATGAAAATAACCTTTTAGAAGCACCATCTTTTACTAAGCCTGAAAATTTCCAAAATTTAAGTGTTGTTAAAGAATTCTTAAAGGGAAACCATAGTAAAATATCCGACTTAAAAAATGATCTGGCTATTTGCAAAACAAAATATTTTAGACCAGGTTCAGTTAGAAACAAAAAATTAAAATAGAAGTGTGATACCCCGCAACTTGCAAATGCGGGCACTTTCGCCAAAGGGAAATACAATGAAAAATAGATATATTGCGAGCTTTGAAGCAGCGCAAATTGCAGAAAAAGAAGTTCCTCAGTTCAGAGCTGGAGATACAGTTAGACTTGGTGTTGAAATTAAAGAAGGTGCTAAAACTAGAGTACAGACTTTTGAAGGTGTAGTTATTGCTAGAAGTGGAGAAGGTGCTTCTGCTTCATTTACAGTAAGAAAAATCGCTGCTAACTCAGTTGGTGTAGAGAGAATCTTCCCATTATATTCTGAATCTTTAAAGTCTTTTGAAGTAATCAGAAAAGGTAAAGTAAGAAGAGCTAAACTTCACTACCTAAGAGGATTAAAAGGTAAAGCTGCAAAAATTAAAGAGCTTAGAAAATAATTAAGCATAAGGTTTAACCTTGGGTTGTTGATATGTTTAAAACATTAATACATACAACAACTCTTAATGAAGCTAATCCTATTATCCGTTTCTTCAATCTTGAAGAAACGGATAGGACTAATCTATACTCTAATGATAAAATATTACTTGTTGTATCTGGAGTAACTGCTAAAGAAATTAATAAATCACTAGATTTTGTATTTAAAAACTATCAAATAAACAAAGCTATAGATATCAGTATTGCATCTTGCTGTGATACATCTGTCAAAATTGGAACAATTTTTTGTACAAATAAACTTATTTTTGGATTTAATTTTGCTAATATAACTACAATTGAAAAAGATTTAGTTAGTGATGAAAATTTAGAAACTTTATTAGTAGATAAGCAAGCGCAGTTTTTTACACAATTTTTTAATAATAAAATAAAAGATTTTTATATAATAAAAGTTGTTAGTGATTACTTTGAAGAAACTTTACTTGATGATAAAAAAGTAAGTAAATTAATTGAACACTCAATAATTAAATGGAAAAAATTAGTATAAATAAGGTAATTGATGTTAGGCGAAATAGTAAATTTTATAGTTGATACAGTTGGTGCATTAGGTTATGCAGGAATTTTTATAATGATGTTTTTAGAGAGTTCTTTTTTTCCTTTCCCAAGTGAAGTAGTGATGGTTCCAGCTGGTTATTTAGCTTATAAGGGTGAAATGAATATCTATATTGCTATTTTAGCTGGTATTGCTGGATCTTTAGCTGGGGCACTGTTTAATTACTTTTTGGCTATTAAGTATGGTCGAAAATTTTTAGTTAAATATGGAAAATATTTTTTTATAAAAGAAGAAACTATTATAAAAATGGAAGAGTTCTTTAAAAAACATGGACATATATCAACTTTCTCAGGTAGATTAATTCCAGCTGTTAGACAATATATATCATTTCCAGCTGGCCTTGCTAAAATGAATCTGTTAGTATTTTCAATTTATACTACATTAGGAGCTGCTATATGGGTTATTATACTTGCACTATTGGGTTATTATATTGGAGATAATGAGGCTTTAGTAAAAGAGTACTTAAGATATATTATTGCAGGAATACTTTTCTTCTTAGTTATTCTTGCAGTTTGGTATTATAAAAAAAACAAAAATACTAAATAAAATTTACACAAAGATTAAATAAAATTTAATCTTAATCTATTAAAATATGCCCTTTAGGGGCATAAAATGAAATCACAAACTACAGCATATAAATTTGCATTAATAGCAATATTCTTCTGGTCAACCGTTGCAACTGCATTTAAAATTTCATTACAATACTTATCTGCTGTACAATTAGTTTTGTATGCTTCTATTAGTTCTTTTCTTATTTTATTTGCAATTGTTACATATAAAAAACAGTTAAGAAATGTTTTAAATTATATAAAAAAATCATATCTTCAGATATTCATACTAGCATTAATTAATCCATTTTTATACTACTTAGTTTTGTTTAAAGCTTATGAGCTATTACCAGCACAAGAAGCACAAGCTATTAATTATACTTGGGCTTTAATGTTAACTTATCTTTCAGTAATTTTTTTAAAACAAAAATTAACAATAAATGATATTGTTGCAGGTATTATTTGCTATTTTGGTGTTTTAATTATATCAACAAAAGGAGCACCTTTTAGTTTGAGTTTTTCAAATATAGATGGAGTACTTTTAGCTTTATTATCTACTGTACTTTGGTCTTTATATTGGATTACTAATACTAAAACAAAAGCAGATCCTCTTATTTCAGTTTTTGCCAACTTTTTATTTTCTATACCTATCATTTTTATATATGCATATTTCACAGGCGAGCTATCAGCTATTCCTGATATAAGAGGGATTGCATCATCTTTTTATGTAGGAGTATTTGAAATGGGAATTACTTTTTTATTTTGGTTAAATGCAATGCAATATGCTCAATCAACTGCAAAAATTGCAAATTTAATATTTTTATCTCCTTTCATCTCTTTAATTTTCATCTATTTTATTTTAGGTGAAGAGATTTATATTTCTACTGTAATTGGATTAATTACAATTATTGCTGGATTGATAATTCAGCAACTAAAAACAATGAATACTAATTCAGATAATGGCCTAAAATAGCAACAACGTAGCAATTATGAGTAAAAATCAAAATTGTATAAATAATAGGCACAAAACTCAAAAAAATTAAGATTCAGTTAAGTTTTACTGTGAAATAATGCTTAAAGAAAAAAAGGTAGTACTAAAAGTAGTACTAAAATTTCTTAAGCAATAGGGGCAGTTTTGGCAAAGCTAAAAAATAAAAGATCAGTAATTCAAACAGTAATTAATAAACACACTAAATCAAATAAGAAAAAGATTTCTCAATTAACTATAAAAATTGATAGTAAATTAGATGATGCCTTAAAAGTTTTAAGTGGTGAGTTAAATATTTCTAAAAATAAATTAATTGAAGATATTTTATTTGAAAGTGGAATAGTTCAAGAAGTTGATGAAAACTATGTGGAGTTAGACTAATGAGTATATTTCCCAAAAAAGATGATCTAATTGATTCGGTAATAGCTGGTATTTTAAATGCTAAAACAAACTATACTTTTTGGACATGTGATGAATTATATTTATCATATGCACCACCAAAGTTTTTATCAATTCATGTTGCACAAGAAATTGGAAAGTTATCTGATGCACCAGAGGTTTTTTTAGATGCAACAGTATCTGATATTTTAAGATGTTCACTTCCAAATAGAAGTGATTTTAGAGAGTTTATGAAAAGTAAATACATCATTGATAGAACAATGTGTGTTACTTTAGATGAGAGATTTACGCATAAAAGTGATAATGATTCAATTTCTAAAGTTGTAATGTCTATTAAAAATGGTGTTAGAAATGTTCAACAAGAGTATTTAGATGATATTGAACTAATGTGTAAAATGTTAGAGCGAGAGCAAAAAGATGAAACAACATTAGATTATGGAGTTTTCGCTTTTTATTTAGATATTTCATCAAGTGCAAGAAAGAAAGCAGATGAGAGATTAAGCGCAATAATTGAATCATTTGACAAAATAGTAAATGAACATAAAAATTTGAAATCAAGCTTTAAAGGAGGAGAGATAAATAAAATCGAAAAAGTTGGCGAATGGTGTATAGGATGTTACATCATTGAGCATTCATTATAAAAAAATTAAATTAAATAAGGAGCGTTATATGAAGAATTTAACAAAATTAGTTGCACTAAGTGGTGTATTAGCTTGTTCTTTAATGGCAAGTGATGTTGTAAAAATTGGTGTTCAAGCACCTATTACTGGTAAGTATGCAAATGAAGGTCAAAGTATTGATAACTTTGTAAGATTAATTGCAGATGAAAAGAATGAACAAGGTGGACTTTTAGGTAAGAAAATCGAAGTTGTAACTTGTGATGATGAAGCAAAAGCTCAAAAAGCAGCTGTTTGTGCTAAAAAATTATCAAATGCAGGTGTTATTGCAGTAATTGGTTCTTATACATCAGGTGCAACTGAAGCTGCACAAACTACTTACTATAGAAGTAAAGTTTTACAAACTAGTGATGGTACAAGTGATTCTTTAATTAAGAAAAAATACTGGACTTTCTTTAGAAATTCATTCCCAAATTCAGCACAGTCTGATTTTACAGCGGAATATTTAGTAAATGAGAAAAAATATGAAAAAATTGTTGTTTTATCTGATTACTCTTCTTACTCAGACGGTTTAGGTACAGCAACTGAAGAGTCAATTAAAAAAATTGGTGGAAATGTTATCTTTAGAGGTAAAATTAAATCAGGTACTCAAAACTTTACAGCAGTATTAACAAAAATTAAATCAATGAATCCAGATGTAATTTATTATTCAGGATATTACACTGATGGTGGTCAATTAAGATCACAACAAGCACAACTTGGAATTAAAGCTGATTTTGTTGGTGGTGATTCTAATGATAATCCAGACTTTTATAAATTAGCTGGAAAATCTGCAGAAGGTACAGTTTTAATTAACTTCCCAACACCAGAGATTTTACCTTATAAAGAAGCTAAAAAATATTTAACTGCATATAAAGAAAGATTTAAAATTGATCCTCCATCAATTTGGCCTGTAACTAATGCAGATGGATTAAGAGCTATTTTAGAAGCAGCAGAGAAAACAAAATCTTTAGACACAAAAACTATTTCTGAATATATTAGAAATGATATGAAAGACTTCCCAGGAATTACTGGACCATTTAACATTAGAGAAGATGGTGAAAGAGTTGGAGCAAAATTTGTTGTATATAGATTAAAAAATGATGGTACAAAAGAAGTTGTACAATAATCATAAATAAAGAGGTATTATGGATATTTTTCTTCAACAGTTAATAAATGGTTTAACTATTGGAAGTCTTTATGCATTAGTAGCTTTAGGTTATACAATGGTATACGGTGTGATGAAGTTAATTAACTTCGCACACGGTGACCTTGTTGCCTTTTCTGCATATGTTGGACTGACAATTTTTTCACAACTATTTGGAGCAAGTGCTACAAATCTTGTAAGTATAGTTATTATATTTATTTTAACAGCAATTATAGTGGCTATTGTAGGTGTTCTTCTTGAGCGTCTTGCATATAGACCTTTAAGAACGGCACCAAGACTTAGTGCAGTAGTTTCTGCTCTTGGTGCATCATTGGTTATTCAAAATGGAATTATGTTAATTTGGGGACCGAATATGAAGATTTTCCCGTCTGATTTATTCCCAAATATTTCATGGACATTTGGAACAGTAGTAGTTTCATTTACTCAATTAGTGATTTTAGTATTATCAGCAGTTGTTATGATTGCACTATTTTTCTTTATTAATAAAACAAAAATAGGTACAGCTATTAGAGCAACAGCAATTGATCAAGATGCAGCAAAACTAATGGGTATTAATGTAAATAGAATCATTGTAACAATTTTTGTTATTGGTTCAGTTTTAGGTGCAATTGGTGGATTATTTATTGGTATTTACTATAGAGGTTTAACATTTGATATGGGATGGCTTTATGGTTTAAGTGCATTTATTGCAGCAATTATTGGTGGAATTGGTTCAATTCCTGGAGCGATGCTAGGTGGTTTATTACTTGGATTATTTAATGCAATGATTGCAGGATATATTTCAACACAATGGGCAGAAGCATTCACATTTATCTTGTTGATTGTAATTTTAATTGTAAAACCAACTGGATTACTTGGTGAAAAAACAGCGGAGAAAGTATAATGGTAAATAGAAATATAATGTTAGCTTTTGTCGTATTAATGGCATTTTTCCCACTTTTTGTTGATTCAACTTGGTTATCAATTGGTATTACATTTTTAGTATTCTCAGTTGTAGCATTTTCTCAGGATATTATTCTTGGTCGTGCTGGAGTATTTAATATGGGTCATGCCATTTTCTTTGGTATGGGAGCATATACAACTGCAATTTTAAATGTACATTTTGGATTTGAAATTATTGAAACATTACCTTTTGCAATTATTATTCCAGCTGTTATAGCAGTGCTATTAGCAGGTCCTATTATTCACTTAAGAGGGGATTATTTATTAGTTGCAACAATTGGATTTAATATCATTTTTGAACAAGTATTAAAAAATGATGTATTTGGTTTAACTGGTGGACCTAATGGTATTTTCGGAATCGATGTAGTTAGAATCTTTGGATATGAATTATGGTCTGATATGAGTATTTATTATATGGCATTTGGATTACTTTTAATTACACTATTAATTATTAGAAATTTAGATACATCAGCTTATGGTAGAGCATTATATTACATAAATAAAGATGAAATTGCAGCTAAATCTATGGGAATAAATATCTCATATTATAAACTATTTGCTTTTGCATTAGGTGCTGCTATTGCAGGTGCTGCTGGAAGTATATTTGCTATTCAATATTCAGCTGTATCTCCAGAATCATTTAACTTTATGCAATCTGTTATGTTCTTTGCAATTGTACTTGTTGGTGGATCTGCTTCACTTCCTGGTGTAGTTATTGGAACATTTGTAATGTTTGTATTGCCAGAGTTATTTACAGAGTTTAAAGAATCAAGATATTTAATCTTTGGTGCAGCTATGGTACTTACTATGATTTTAAGACCAAATGGTGTTTGGCCAGCTAAATTTGGAATTGTTCCAAAATTTATTAGAGATAAAGTAGCTAAGAAAGGAGATAAGTAATGGAATATGTATTAGAAATAGAAAATGTTTCAAAACTATTTCATGGATTAGTTGCAATTGATGATTTAACTATTAAAGTTAAACCAGGTCAAATCTATGGAATTATTGGACCAAATGGTGCAGGAAAAACAACTTTATTTAACTGTGTAACAGGTATTTATACTCCTGAAAAAGGAAGTATAAAATATAAAGGTGAAAATATTACAGGAATGGCTCCACATAAAATTGCCCAAAGGGGAGTTTTAAGAACATTCCAAAATATTAGACTGTTCAAAGAGATGAGTGTTGCTGAAAATATTATGGCTGGATGTCATACTAAAAGTAATCAAAAATGGTACCACGCAATTGTTCATACTCCTGCATTTAGAAAAGATGAAGATAAGCATTGGAAAAAAGTTGAAGAGTTAATGGAATTCTTTGGTTTAACAAAATTTGCAATGCATCCAACTGGTGATTTATCTTATGGAGTTCAAAGAAAAGTTGAAATGGCTAGAGCCTTAGCAGCTGATCCTGAACTATTAATTTTAGATGAACCAGCAGCAGGATTAAATGAAAATGAAACAATTGAGTTAACAGGAATTATTCAAAAGATCAAAGAAATGGGTCTTGGAATTATGATGATTGAGCATGATATGGAAATGGTTATGAATCTTACTGATTATATAACTGTTATTAACTTTGGTAAAGAGATTTCTCAAGGTGAGCCTAGTTTTGTTCAAAGTGATCCAAGAGTTATTGAGGCATATATTGGTTCAGATGATGACGATGAGGAGGATGCATAATGGTAGATCATGAAATATTATTAGATATAAAAAACCTTCATGTTTCATATGGAGCAATTAATGCTATTAAAGGTATTGATATTCAAGTTAGAAGAGGAGAAGTTGTAACTATTTTAGGTGCTAATGGTGCTGGTAAAACTACAACTTTAAGAACTATTTCTGGTTTATTAAAAGCAAAAGAGGGAAGTATAGTTTTTGATAAAAATGATATCACTGCAACTCCTGCACATGATATTGTGTCTCTTGGTATGGCACATTCTCCTGAGGGAAGAAAAGTTTTTGGAACACTAAGTGTTGAAGAAAACTTAATGATGGGTGCTTATACATTAAAAGACCATGATAAAGAAACACTTGCTTGGATATATGATATTTTACCAAGATTAAAAGAGAGAAGAAAGCAGCTTGCTGGGACACTTTCTGGAGGTGAGCAACAAATGCTTGCTATTGGTAGAGCTATTATGTCTAAGCCAAAGTTATTGATACTTGATGAACCAAGTTTAGGATTAGCACCAATTTTAATTAAAGCAATTTTCAAAGCTGTTAAAGAGATTGCTCAAAGTGGTGTTACAGTTTTATTAGTTGAACAAAATGCTAAAGCGGCTTTAAAATTAGCTGATAGAGCATATGTTTTAGAAGTTGGGAAAATTACACACCAAGGTACTGCTGAAGAGTTATTAAATTCTGAAACAATTCAAGAGGCATATTTAGGTAAAAAACATTAATAAATAGTAGAAGAAAAATATTTAAGTAGCAAGAGGGGCATACTTGGCGGTTGCTCCCCTCTAAAGCACATTTAAAAGCGTGCGCTTTAAGCTACTTAAAATTTGTTTAAAACTGAATAAATTTTAAGGATCGCAAATGAGAAATGAACAAGAAATTATAGAATCTGCAGTTAAGTTAGCAGAAAAATGGCAAAACAGAGCTTCACAGCTAGTTAGTGATTGGGATAAAGCATTTAATGTAAAAATGAATAAAATGCTTGAACAACCAGAAGATAAAGCATTACTTATTGAATTAATGGACCAATGTTTTAGATGTGAATCAAATGATAGAGTTGCTAACCAAATCATCTTTTTATTAGAAAAACATGGAATGGCTCACTTCTTTACTACAAAAGATAAAGCTCTTTTATGGCTATTTAAAAATTTCGGTAAATTTGTACCTGATCTATCTGTTCCAATGTTCGTAGACCAAATTAGAGAAGACACAAAAACAGTAGTTATTAAAGGAGAAGAAGAGCCTTTTAATAAACACTTAGTTATGAGAAAAAAAGAAGGAACAAGGGTAAATATTAACCTTATTGGTGAAGTTGTTCTTGGAGAAGAAGAAGCAGAAGAGAGAATTCAAAAGTATCTAAAAGCTTTAAAAAATCCAAATATTGACTATATTTCTATTAAAATTTCAACTATATATTCTCAAATTAATCCACTTAATTTTGAAGGTACAGTTCAAACTTTAGTTAAAAAATTAACTAGAATTTATGAGCAAGCTAAAAAATACCCTTATATAGCACCAGATGGAACAAAATCAAATAAGTTCATCAATCTTGATATGGAAGAGTATAGAGATTTAGATATCACAGTTGAGGTATTTAAAAGAACATTAGACTTACCACAGTTTAAAGACTTTTATGCAGGTATTGTACTTCAAGCTTATATTCCTGATTCATTCTTAGTTCAACAAGATTTATGTGCATGGGCAAAAAATAGAGTTCAAAATGGTGGAAGTCCTATCAAGTTTAGACTTGTAAAAGGTGCTAATATGGAAATGGAAGAGACTGAAGCTAGTCAAAAACATTGGGAAATGGTAACTTATACAGATAAAAGTGATACAGACTCAAACTATAAGAGAATGGCAAGGTTTGCATTAAATCCAGAAAATGCACCATACATGCATATTGGAACAGCATCACATAACTTATTTGAATTAGCATTTGCAACACAATTAGCTCAAGAGTTTGGAACTACAAAATATCATACTTTAGAAATGTTAGAAGGTATGAGTGAGTCTGCAAGACTTGCAATTAATGAAATTTCAAAAACTGTAATTTTATATGCTCCAACAGCTGCAAAAGAACAGTTTACAAATGCAATTGCCTATTTAGTTAGAAGATTAGATGAAAATACGGGTGATGATAACTTTATTAGATATTCATTTGGGCTACAAGTTGGTTCAAGGGATTGGAAAATGCAAAAAGAGTTATTCTTAAAATCTTTTGAGAATGAAAAAACTTCTTTTGTAGGTGCAAAAAGAACACAAGATAGATTAAATGAAAAGTGGGATGATTTTAAAGGCTCTTCTTATGATTTAGGAGAATACCACGCTGAAGCTGATACTGATTTTGTTTTACCAAATAACCAAGAGTGGGCAAGAAATATTGTAAAAAAATGGAAGTTTACAAAAGATACACAACATGAAGTTGCTCCAGTTGTAATTGGTGGTGAAGATTTAATTGGAGATAGAAAAATAGTAGATGCTATTGATAAATCTCAATTAAAAGAAGGAGTACTTGCAGGTAAATTTGCAAATGCAACTGCACAAGATTTACAAAAAGCAGTACAAGTAGCAAAAGATGATGTTGATGGTTGGAGAAGTTTAACTAATAAACAAAGACATGCCTTATTAAAAGAAGCTGCAATAAAAGTTAGAGAAAGAAGAGATGATTTAATTGGTGTTGCCGCTGCTGAAGTTGGGAAAATATTTACAGAAACTGATGTAGAAGTATCAGAAGCAGTTGACTTTATCGAATTTTATGCACACAGTGCTGGTCATTGGGAACAGTATGGAAACTTAGAATTTACAGGTAAAGGTGTTGGAGTTGTTGTTCCACCATGGAACTTCCCAGTAGCTATTCCTTTAGGTGGAGTTGCATCTGCTTTATCTGCTGGTAATACTGTTATTATCAAGCCAGCTTCAGTTGCAGCATTAACTGCATATGAAATGTGTAAATGTTTCTGGGATGCTGGAATTTCAAAAAATGTTTTACAGTTTGCACCTTGTCCAGGAGCACTTGCAGGTGAGCATTTAATTGCTAATAAAGATGTTGATTTTGTAATTTTAACTGGTGGTGAAGATACAGCTGCTTCTATGTTAAAAACTAGACCAGATTTATTATTAACTGCAGAGACTGGTGGAAAAGATGCAACAATTGTTACAAATATGGCAGATAGAGAACAAGCAGTTAAAAATGTATGTTTAAGTGCATTTAACAACTCAGGACAAAAATGTTCTGCTACTTCACTTTTAGTTTTAGAAGAGGAAGTTTATAATGATGAAGCGTTTAAAAAAGCTTTAGTTGATACTGCACGTTCTATGAGTGTTGGTACGGTTTGGGACTTTTCTAATAAAATAGGAACTTTAGCAAATCCAGTATCAGGTAATCTTAAAAAAGCTATCTCATCATTAGAAAAAAATGAATCATGGTTATTAGCTCCTGAGTATGCAGATGATAATGAGTTTATGTTAAAGCCTTCAATTAAATGGGGAGTTGAAGAGGGTAACTTTATTCATATGAATGAGTTATTTGGACCAGTACTTGCTGTAATGAAAGCAAAAGATTTAAAGCATGCAATTGATATTGTAAACTCTACTGGATATGGATTAACTTCTGGAATTGAATCACTAGATGAAAGAGAAGTATCGTACTGGAAAGCAAATTTAAAAGCTGGGAATCTTTATGTAAATAGAGGGACAACTGGTGCAATCGTATTAAGACAGCCATTTGGTGGTATGGGTAAATCTGCAATTGGAGCAGGTAGAAAAGTTGGTATTTACAATTATATAACTCAATTTGTTAACTTTACAGAAAAATCAGTTCCAAAAGTAAAAAGAAGATATACAAATGAGTTAACAAAATTTATTGATACTTGTAAACAAACTAGATCAAATAAAGATGAATTTGAAAAATTATCAGTTGCACTGCAATCATATCTTGAAAACTATGAAGATGAGTTTAGTGTTGAAAAAGATTATTGTGAAGTAAGAGGTGAAGACAATCACTTTAGATATGTTCCTTTAAAGAAAGTTGTTATTAGAGTAAGTAGTGATGATACTATATTTGAATCAGTATCTAGAATTTTAGCAGCAAAAGTTTCTGGTGTTAATTTTAAAGTTTCAATTAACAACAATTCAGAAGTTCAAAAATTATTAGAAAGCTCTAAAGAGTTATTTGGGGCAGGTGATTCAATTGCTATTGAAACTGATGATCAGTTTATGTCAACAATTTCTAATTATCAAAGAGTTATCTACTCAAGTGTTTCTAAAGTTCCTACTAAAGTATTTGAAAAAGCAACAGAAAGTTTAACATTTATTGTAAGACAAGAACCAATGATGGAGGGAAGATTAGAGTTATTAAACTACTTCCAAGAACAATCAGTTTCTCACTCATTCCACAGATATGGAAATATTGGAGCAAGGGAAGTAAAATAAGAAGGTTTAACTTCTTATTTTAAAGGTAGTTTTTTGTCAAATAGAACAAAAGCAATTTTATTAGTATTTATTTGTGTGATTTTATGGGCTATGATTCCTGTAGTTGCAAAACTTGCACAAGTAAATATGGATAATCATCAATTTTTGTTTTGGTCTAGTTTGATATCGTTTATTTGCTTGTTTAGTACAGCATTAATAAAAAAGAAAATAGCAATTTTTAAACAGTACAAACTAAAAGATTGGCTTATATTAATTGTTTTAGGTTTACTTGGAACATATATATACTATCTTTTTTTGTATTTAGGATATAAAGAAGCTAAAGGTTTAGAGGTTTTAGTTATACAATATACATGGCCTATATCTATAGTTTTTTTATCTTTATTAGTTTTAAATGAGAAATTAACTTTACAAAAAGTATTATCAATTATTATTGGTTTTATTGGTGTAATTTTTGTTTTAACAAAAGGTGATTTTTCTAAAGTTTATTTAGATAATCCTTATGTAATCTTTTTAGTATTTTTAGGTGCAAGCTCTTTTGCTCTTTTTTCTATTTTAGGAAAAAAAGTTAAGTATGAACCAATTAGTGCAATTAGTATATATTTTTTAAGTGCTACAGTGGCTTCATTTTTTTCAATGAACTACTTTTCTTCTTTTTTATTACCAACAACAAATGAACTTTTACCAGTAGTATTAAATGGTGTTTTAATTAATGGGTTTTCATATCTATTTTGGATAAATGCATTGAGGTTAACTCAAGCATCTTTTTTAGCACCATTTATATTTTTAACGCCCATTATATCAGCTGTTTACTTGATCATGTTTTTTAATGAACCTCTTCAAACAGCTTATATAGTAGGTCTTTTTTGTGTCGTAATTGCAGGTTTAATTAATAGTTTTTAAATGACTACTTTTTAGACACTTTTTATTGATATGATTTTATATAAAATAAACTAGGATTAAAAATGACAGCTGGGATATTTGTATTCTTATTTTTTATAATTGTGATGGTTGCTTGGTATGTACATGATAAGTATGTTCAAAGAAAGCATCAAATTTTAGTTAATTATCCAATTATTGGAAGATTAAGATTTGTTTTTCAAGAGTTTAGAGAACCTTTTAGACAATACTTTGGTGATGAAAAATTCTATGAATCAATGGATAAACTTGATTGGGTTTATAGTGCATCAAGGGATAAAGTAAATTTTTCATCTTTCTCTCCTGGCCAACCTCTTCCTAAACCAAAATTTATGTTAAGACATACAAATATTGTTTTAAATGATGATGAAGTAGAAAATGATTTTTCAATTGTATTTGGACAAGATAGAGAAAAACCTTTTGTAACATCTTCAATAATAGCTAGAGCTCCTATGAGTGATGGGTCTATTTCCCCAGAAGGAACAAGAGCATTTGTTCAAGGCTCACAAATGGCTAAATTTCCTATAAATAGTGGAGAAGGTGGATTAACTTCAAACTTTTTCGTTACACATAATGATTATGATAAAGCATATATAACGCAAGTAAAAGGAAATAAATTTGAACAAAAAGTTTTTGCTCTTTCAAAGTTTTTCTTTAACTTTCCAGTTGCAGTTGATTTTTATAGAAAACTAGTATTTAGAAAAGATCCTTTAGCAGATACATATGTCTTTAATAAGCAAAATGAATGTTTTTATAGACCAAACTGGGATGCACCAATTGAGGCTTTCCCTAAAGAAGTTCCTGCTGATATGCCTGATATTATTTTACAAATAAGTTCAGGTTTTTATGGTGTAAGAACTAAAGATGGTAAGTTTGATATTCAAAGATATAAAAAACAAATGAGCTTTTGTAAAATGACAGAAATAAAAATTGCTCAAGGTGCAAAACAAACAGGTGGAAAGTTAATTGCAAAAAAAGTAACACCATCAATTGCATATTATAGAAATATTGAAGCATACAAAGATGCATTTTCTCCAAACAGGTTTCCATATGCAAACAGTTTAGAAGAGTTATTTGATTTTATTGGAACATTACAAGAGGAATCAAAAAAACCAGTTGGCATTAAAATAGTTATATCAGATTATGACAATATTGTTCCTATTGCAAAAGAGATAAAAAGAAGAGCAACCTTGAACTTACCTTATCCTGATTATATATCTATAGATGGAGGTAGTGGTGGAAGTGCTACAGCTCCACTTGATATGATGGAAAGAATTGGTATGGATATTAGAGATGCTGTTTATTTAGTTGATAAAGTATTAAAAGATTATGAGATTAGAGATTTAGTGAAAATAAGTGCAAGTGGTAAAATTTTGACGCCTGATGATATTGTAATTATTTTAAGTTTAGGTGCTGATTTTGTACAAATTGCTAGAGGTTTTATGATGAGTGCAGGGTGTATTAGAGCAAGATACTGCTCTGGTTCTACAAAGCATCAATGCCCAGTTGGTCTTGCAACACAAGATATAAAAAAGAGAAAGCACTATTTTGTAAAAAAACACTCTGATTATATAAAAAATTACCATAATAATTTGCTAAAAAGTATGAAAAGTTTATTAGCAGTTATGGGTTTAAAAAATGTAAAACAGTTAAATAAAGATAAATTAATCTTTTTAGATAAAGACTCAAAAATCCATGATGATATGGATGCTTTATTTGAACGAAGGATATTTGAAAAAAAATAGATTAAAAAAGAGAAGTATTTATTGGTGAGTAGGAGAAGCATGCTATAAAATCATTTGTTCTCCCAAATATTAAAACAGTTATGCCTATTGACCAGTGAATATTAGGAAAGTTTTGTTGAAACAATTAAGTATAAATTTCTTTAATTGTTTTTGTCATTTGTAAAAAAAGGATAAACATGAAAAAAATCAAAAAATTAAGTTTAGTAGCTACATTAGCTCTAATCTCAACTCAAGCGTTCAGTGCAGATACTTTATCAGAAGCATTTGCAGAAGGTAAAGTAAGTGGAGAGATTAAATCTCAATATTTCCAAAAAGAAGTATCAGATAAAAAAGTAAGTATTTGGACTAATGGTGGAAACTTATCTTATGAAACTGGTTCATTTTATGGTTTTAATGCAGGAGTAACTTTTCAAGCAGCAACTGTAACTGCTGATGATTTAGATGATGCACCAACTGCATACAATAGTGACCAAAATGTTTCAGGTGCTGTTGCATCTCAAGTATATTTAGGATACGCTACTGGTAATACATCTGTTAAAGTTGGTAGACAATTTATTTCTACTCCATTAGTAGCTGGATCTGGTTCTAGAATTTTTAGAGAATCTTTTGAGGGTGTTGTTTTAGCTAATACTGATTTACCAAATACAACATTAGTTGCAGCATATGTTGACAAATATCAATATAGAACTGATGTAGCTTCTGGTGGAAGTGATGTAAAAGCAGTATCTGGATTTGAGCAAGTTGCAGATGGAGCATATACATTATATGTTAAAAATAACTCTGTTGAAAATTTAACTTTAGAAGCTCAATATGCACAAATTAATGAGATGTCATCAACTGGTGATGATGTAAAAGCATTTTATGCAGCAGCAGCTTATAACTTAAATCCATTTACTATTGAAGCACAAACATTCCAAACTGATAATGGTGAAGCTACTGACTCTGATGGTAAAGCATATGCAGTTAATTTAACAGCTAATTTTGATGCATTATCTTTAGGTGCAGCATACTCTACAATTGATGATGAAGGTGATGTAGTTGCAGGATTAGGGAATGGTGCAGATTACCTTTACACATGGTCTGATATTTATGGTGGAGTTTATTCTGCTGACACTGATGCGTATAAATTATCTGCTGGATATGCAGTTAATAGTGATTTATCATTAAACTTAATATATGCAGCATGGAAAACAGGAAGTGATGAAAGAAAATCTGAAACAGATTATATTGCAAATTACAAATTTAATGAGAACTTATCTACAAAATTTGTATTAGCGACTTACGATAATATTGATACTGAAAGTTATAGATCAAGATTATATGTTTCATATAAATTCTAATCAATAAAAAAGGCTTCGGCCTTTTTTAGATTATATATTAGTGAGCAGGTATACTTTCCTACAACCCAACTCCTTGTCAATACTTCAAATGTATGCCTGTTCACTAGTGTATAAAACTCTTTACTCTTTACTTTAAATAATATTAATACTTTTTAATTATAATTGCGCCCAAAGGAATCATTCATGAAACTATTTTTAGAAAAATATAATCAAAATACAGTTTTCTTACTTTTTGTTGGGATTTTAGCAGCACTTTTTTTTAGTTTTACTTTTGCATTAAATAGAGCTAACTCTTTAGATGGAATCTCTTGGTATTGGGCTGCTAGTATTAGATATGTTTTTACCGTTCTTTTTTTAAGTATTTTTATTATTGTATTTAATGGTTTCAAATATTATAAATCTGTTATAAATGAATTCTTCTCAAATTTAAAGTTTTGGCTTATTGCTGGAACTATTGGTTTTGGTTTTTTCTATTTTTTACTTTGCTACTCAGCTGATTACTCTCCTGGATGGATTATTGCCACAACTTGGCAAATCACTATTATCTGCTCACTTTTTGTTTTATGGATATTTGGACAAAAACTAAGTAAGAAAATTTGGATTTATAGTGTTTTAATTTTTTCTGGGGTTACATTGGTAAACTTTAGTCACTTTGATTTTGATAATTTAGACGCTTTTATATTAGGCTTTTTCCCTGTTTTAATAGCTGCTTTTTGTTATCCTTTTGGTAATCAATTAGTTTGGGAAAAGAAGAAAAAACGAATTGAAAAAGGCGAAAATCTTGATATTTTAAATAATGGCTTAGTAAAAGCTTTTTTATTAGTACTTGGAAGTACTCCTTTATGGATTGTACTTTTTTTCTTTGCTGAAAAAGCTCCTGTTACTGTTTATCAAGTATCTAATATTGCAATAATTTCTTTATTTTCAGGGGTTTTTGCAACTTCACTTTTTTTATATGCAAGAAATAAAGCAAATACTTCAACAAAGATTATGGTTGTTGATTCTGCACAATCTTTAGAAGTAATATTTACTCTTTTTGCTGAAGTAATATTTTTAAGTGGATTATTCCCAAATAGTATAGGAATTATTGGAATCGCAGTTACTTTTACTGGGCTTTATTTTCTTGTTAAATCAGACTAGATTTAAATAACTGGCCTGTTTAATCTTAAATAATATAATGAAGTTAAGGCCAAACCAAAACTAATTGCTCCTAAAATTGATATAGCTTTTAATGCATTTTCTACAAAGATTGTAATTAATTCAGGTGTTACTCCATGTGAGTTCATATCAACTAAAGTTATCATTGCTGTAAAGGCATAAGTTCCAGGTATCATAGGAATAATTGATGCAACAGTATAAACTGGTCTTGGAATTAAAAACTTTTTTGACCATCTTAAAGCAATAATACCAATAAAAGTTGAAGCAATAAAAGTTGAAAGTTCAATTGATAATCCAAAATCCATTCCTGTATCTTTTATAAGATAAGTAATAGCTCCACCAAATGCACAAAATCCTAAAGCATGTTTTGGTACATTAAAAAGCATTGCAAATCCAGTTGATGCAATTGAAGCAAACATTGAATTTATAAAAATATCTAAAATACTCATTACCACCCTTTTATATTTAATACAGAAAGGGCTAAAACGATACCCATACAAGTAGCGATAGTAAGAAGTGAAGCTTGAAGCCATCTTCCCCAAGCCATACTTAAATAACCTTTGAATCCATCTAAAAATGATGTTACAAAGGGAAATCCAGGAACAAGTAAAAGTACACTTGCTGCAAAAACTACATTAGGTGTTGAAGTTAAATTAAAAAGTAAAGATATACTAGAAAGTAGGGTTGCTATAAATGCAGTTATCCCAAAGGTAATAATCATCATAAATCTTTTTTTTGTAAGTTCTTGTCTAATAAACATTGCAATACAAGCACTTATAAAAGTGATGGCAAATGCCCAAATATCAGCTCCATAAAGATAAGAAAATGATGCACAAGCAAGTCCTACCATAAGTATTACAATCCATCTATTATAATAGTTTGGTTGAATCTCTTTCATGTGAGTTGTAACCCATGATGAATCATATTTATTTTTTTCTACTTCAATTACCATTTGTTGTACATCACAAACTATTGACATGTTAATTGGTTTATGGTGAACACTTCTAGTTGTAGTTGCTGATTGTCCATCATAAAGTGTAGTTAAAACTATTGCTGATGGAATTAAAGATACTTCAACAGAATCAACTCCTAAGGCTTTCCCTAATCTTTGGGCAGTTTGCTCTATTAGTATACTTTCTGCACCAAACTCTAACATAAGTACTGCTGCTTTGATTATTGATCTTGTTATTTTTGATTGTTCTTTGTAGGTTATTTCTTGCATTTTACTTTATTATTTATATTAATTTAATATTATTATATCTAAATAAGTGTGTCAAACTTATGATATTTTCATTGAATCTATGAAAAAGTCTAATTTAGTTATAATTGCGATTAATAAAGGAAAGTTTTGAAAGATTTAACAAAATATTTTAATGATAAAAATATATTATTTAAAGATATTAAAGAAGTTACACCAAAAGAATTGGGAAGTAGAAAAAAAATAGGTATTTATAGTGCTACTAGTATAGAAAAGAACTACTATGCAATTTTTATAGTTGATGCTAAAAGTAGATTTATTAGAAAAAATGCTAATGATTTAATAGAACTTTGTGGAAAATTAGCAGATTTTGAAGATCATAATTTTAAGAAAAAAGAGTTACTAGTTTCAAGTCCACTGTGTAGTAAAGCAAAAGCATTTTTAAAAGAAAATGGTTGGAGTGTAAGAGTTGATTTTATGTGATATTGGTAATAGTACTTACCACTTTTTTATAAATGGAAAACATAAAGTATATTTTTTAGATGAAAAATTGCCAAAGTTTGAAGATGACTTATATTTTGTATCAGTAAATAAAACTGCATCAAAAAAATTAAAACAAATTAATCCCCAAGCAAAAAATATTAAAAAACTAATGGATTTTAAAACAAAATACGTAGGGCTTGGAATAGATAGAGCAATAGGGAGTTATTTTGAAAAAGATGCAGTGATAGTTGATGCTGGAAGTGCAATTACTGTTGATATTATGGAAAATTCAAAACACAAAGGTGGGTTTATATTGCCTGGATTTAGGGCATTTATGAAAACTTATCCAAAAATCTCAAAAAAACTAAAATTTGATTTTGAAAAAAAAATAAATTTAGATAAAATACCGCTTCAAACAAAAGATGCTATTACATACGCCATAATGAAATCTATCATTTTACCTATAAAAGAAGTGAGTGAAAATAGAAATATTATCTTCACCGGTGGTGATGGAAAGATGTTAAATAAGTATTTTAAAAATAGTATATATAAAAAAGATTTAATATTTGAGAACATGAAAAGGATTATTGATGCTAACGATTGCATTACCAAAGGGTAGAATCGCTGAAGAGACTTTAGATAAATTTGAGAAAGCCTTTGGCGAAAAATTTGTATTTGAAAACAGAAAACTAATTTTAGAAAAAAGTGGTTTTAGATTTTTAAATGTAAGAAACCAAGATGTACCAACATATGTAATGCATGGAGCAGCAGACCTAGGAGTTGTAGGACAAGATGTGCTTGAAGAAAAAGAGTATGACTTAATCAAACTTTTAAATTTGCAATTAGGAAAATGTAAAGTTGCTTTTGGTCTTAGAAAAGGTGAAAAACTTGATATGACTAAAAGTAAAATCACTGTTGCTACAAAACATGAGAAGATTGCTAAAAAATATTTTGAGCAAAAAGCAATGGCAGTTGAGATTATTAAACTTTATGGATCGATTGAACTTGCACCTTTAGTTGGCCTTTCTGATTGTATTATTGATATTGTTGAAACTGGTGAAACAATGAAACAAAACGGTCTTGAAGTAGGGCCTACAATTATGGAAAGTAGTGCTCAATTAATATCTAATAAAAACTCATTTTATGCTAAAAAAGATTTAATCTTAGATTTAAAAGAAAAGATAGAAGCTACTTTATAATGGGATTAGATTTATACTCTAAAATAGAGCCATATTTAGATTTCGAGGATGAGGTTTACTCACTACACAAACAGTTTATGGAGTTTGTGATGGTAAATGAACTTGATAATATCATTGATATTGGATGTGGACAAGGGTACTTTTTAGAGAATCTTAAAATAAATGACAAAAAAGCTTTTGGAACGGACCTAAGTATTGAGCAAATAAAAGTTTGTCAAGAAAAAGGCTTAGACGCAAAAGCTATACCACTAAATGAAGTTAATCAAAAATTTGATTGTGCGACTGCAATTTTTGATGTATTAAACTATATTTCAAAAAATGACTTAGAAAATTTTATCAAAGAAACATATGAGGTTTTAAATACTGATGGATACTTTGTATTTGATGTTAATTCATACTTTGGTTTTGATATGGTTGCTCAAGGGTGTATTAATATAGATTTAGAAAATAGATTTATAGGTATTGATGCAAACTTTGATGAAGAAAAACTACAAACAGATTTCACGCTATTTACACAAAATGATAATGGAACTTTTACAAAAGAGAGTGATAGTATTACTCAAGAGTATCACTCAAAACAGTATTTAGAAAAAGTACTTAAAAAATGTGGTTTTGAAGTAAAAGAAATAAGAGACTTTAACCTTCATAGTGATGAAGATGCTGACAAATTGATATTTGTTTGTAAGAAATAAATATCAATCTTACTAAATAATAATCTTATAAAATTTATTGTATTCTTTGTATATCTTAAAAATAAGAGTATTTTATGAGTTATAATGAATTGTCTTTATTTATATGGATTTTGATATTTTTAATACCTTCTTATATAGGAGGATTATTTTTTTGAATATTATTCCCACATATTTTTAAGATTAAACTTTTTTGGCAAGAGTTACTTTATTCACAAATAATTGCTATTGTTTTTTCTGGAATAATATATCCATCATTATTTTTTTACAGTGTATTTGAATTATCATTTGAGTATATTATATTTATTTGTCTTCTATATACTATATTAAGTATTAGAATGTTTTATTCATCTGATTGGAAAAAATATAAATAAATATAAAAGAGAAAGTCTCTTTTATATTTTAACTAAATCAACCCCACAGTATCTCTAATAACTTCCATTTTAGCAGCAGCTATTTTTTTAGCTTTACTTGCACCATGTGCTAAGATTTCATGTACTTCTTTTGGATTGTTTAAGTAGTGCTCTCTTTTTTGAGCGTATGGTTCAAAATGTTCATTGATTTTATCAAATAAACTTAATTTAAAGTGTCCATAACCTTCACCTGGAGTTGCATATCTTTGTTGTAACTCTTTTAATTCATCTTCGTTCATAAATAGTTCACAAAGCTTATATACATTACAGTTTTCCCACTCTTTTGGCTCATCAAGTTCTTTTGAATCAGTTACTATTCCCATAACTTGCTTTTTGATTTTTTTCTTAGTGTTGAACATATCAATAGTGTTGTTATACGATTTTGACATTTTTGCACCATCAGTTCCTGGAACTGTTGCAACCACTTCATCAACCTTCGCTTCAGGTAAAACTAAAATATCTGTGTTGTAGTGATGATTAAAGCTATTTGCAATATCTCTTGTCATCTCTACGTGTTGGATTTGGTCTTTTCCAACTGGAACGATATTTGAATCAAATAGTAAGATATCTGCTGCCATTAAAACAGGGTATGAAAACAATCCATGATTTGCTTGAATACCCTTTGCAGTTTTATCTTTGTATGAGTGAGCTCTTTCTAAAAGCCCCATAGAAGTATGATTTGATAATATCCAGTAAAGCTCTAAAACCTCTTTTACATGATGCTGTACCCAAAATGTAGATTTTTCTGGGTCCATTCCAAGTGCTAGAAAGTTTACTGCTGCTTCAAAAGTGTTTTGCTCTAAAACCTCTTTTTCTTTTACTGAAGTTAGGGCATGATAAGATGCAATAAATGCAAATAATTCACCCTGATCTTGTGATTCAATCATCTTTTTTACCATACCAAAATAGTTTCCGATATGAATAGTTCCTGATGGTTGAATACCTGATAAAATTCTCAAATCAAAGTCCTTATATTTTTTGGTGATATTATATCAAAAGTAGCTAAAATTACTCACCGTGAATTCGTATATTTGCCTTTGAGATGATTAATTCTATATGCATAATAAGATCATAATATTCACCCATATATGCTAATGGAACTTTTGTTTCATCTTTTATCTCTTTTTTTAGTACTTCAAGTTCTTCGATTTTTTTAAGCATTTCATCTTTTTGTAATCCATCTAAAGATAAATCTAGCTCTTGAAGCTCATCATACCATCTATAAATTTTAGATCTAATACTCCATCTATATAAAGGAAATACTCCTTTAAAAATAGGAATCATTAAAGTTAATAATGGAATTAGTAAAATTTTTAATCTATCTAGGTTTGAAGCTATCCAATATGGAAAGATCTTCTCTAACCAAGTATCGCCATATGTTAGGTATCTGTCAGCTTCTTCATTCATAGAAATTGTTATTCCAAATTTTGTTGGAAATTCACCTGCTTGTGAGAACATACTTTTAGGAGCGTGTACTTCTTTTACTTTTTTAAGTAAGATTCTAATTAATTCATCTGAAAAATCTTTATGAGCTATTAGTAAAGCTGATGTTGCTAATAGTTTTTTATCTTCATTTGGTAAATTTTTATGAAGGTTTATAGTTCCTTCATGAAGATTCACAGCATTTAAGTAATTAAACTTTTTGCCATAAGCATTTGCTCTTCTAAATGAAAAAAGCGAAATATCTTTTTCTAAAAGTAATTCTTTTATTATTGTATTATTTGCAGATGTTACTAAAAAGATAGCATCTATATCTCCATTTAGAAGTGATTGTTTTGCTTGTGTTGAATCTAGGTTTACAAATTCAGTATTTGAATTATCAAGTCCATTTGTGTTTAAAACTTCTAAACTCAAATCTTCAGTTCCACTTTTAAAAGCCCCAATTGAGATTTTCTTACCAACAAAATCTTTTATATAGTTTGTTTTTTCTATATTGTTATTAAAAAAAATCCATAAAGGTTCATTATAAACAGAAGCTAATGCTTCAATATCTTTAGTATCTTTTACACTGCCATTTTGAACAAAAGCAATATCTGCTTTGTTTTCTTGAATTAGCTCTAAGTTTTCAATAGAACCACTTGTATTTATGATATTTACTGTAACTTTCTCTTTTTCTAAAAGCTCTTTATATTTTAGTGCAGTTTGATAATATTGACCAGATTTTGAACCCGTTGCAATTGTAATCTCCTTTTTTGGGCTTGGTTTTATAAACTGTGCTGTAATGTAAAAAGATGCGATAATAAAAATCAAAATAGGAATAGAAACTGTTAAAAATTTGTATTTCATATATATTCTTTCATAAAATTTTTTGTTATTTGTCATAAGATATATTACTAGTTTATCAATTTGATAACTATTAATTATTGATTTATAAAAGATATTGTAAAAAGTTTATGCTACAATTTCGAAAAAAATTATAGGAGATAGATATTATGACAATTGTAAAAGTTGAAAGACAATGTGGATGTTTTAGAAATTCTGATTTTGAAGCTGAAACACAATTTGAAACAGTAGATGAAGCATTACAAAAAGCACAAGAAATGTGTATGGCAATGAATGAAGACTTCTGTCACAAACATAAATTTAAAGCTGAATATATAAATGATGAAGTTATTATAAAAATGGAAATGAACGGATAAATTTTTCATCTAATCTCTTTGTAGATTTTTTTAGCTATAATGCCACAAAAAATAAGTACAAAGAGTTTAGAATGATTGATATAAAACAACTACAAAAAGACTTTGAAACAACTGCAAGCGCTTTAAAAAGAAAAGGCGTATCACAAGATATTCTTGATAATCTACAAAACATCTCATTTACTGCAAAAGCAAAAAGACAAGAGATGGAAGATATCACTGCACAGCAAAATAAATTATCAAAAGAGTTTGGAAGATATAAAAAAGAGGGCTTAGATATTGCTTCTCTTCAAGCTGAAATAAATGAATTAAAATACAATAAACAAACAATGGAAGATGAAGTAAGAGTTATTGAAGATGAGCTAACTTCTCTTGCTTTAGGTGTTCCAAATTTACCAGATGAAAATGTACCAGATGGTGCTGATGAAGATGAAAATGTTGTTTTAGAAACTATTGGTGAAAAGCCAACATTTGATTTTGAACCAAAAGAGCATTGGGATTTACCTAATGGTTGGTTAGACTTTGAAAGAGGAGTTAAGCTAGCAAAATCTAGATTCTCAGCTATTAAAGGTCAAGGTGCAAGATTAGAGCGAGCACTTATTAATTATATGCTTGACTTTAATAGACAAAGAGGTTTTGAAGAGTGGTATGTTCCATTTATGGCAAACTCAAATACACTTCAGGGAACTGGACAATTACCAAAATTTGAAGATGATTTATTTAAAATTGAAGGTGAAGATTTATACTTAATTCCTACTGCTGAAGTTAGTTTAACAAATCTTTATAATGACGAAATTGTTCCCTCTGAAGAATTACCTTTAATGTTAACTTCTTATACTCCTTGTTTTAGAAAAGAAGCAGGAAGTGCAGGACGTGATACAAGAGGATTAATAAGACAACACCAATTTGACAAAGTTGAAATGGTTGCTATTACAAAACAAGAGCAATCAGCTGAAGTATTTGAAAAAATGGTTGCTTGTGCTAGTGATTTATTAACTTCTTTAGGACTTGCTCACCAAAAAGTTCAATTATGTACTGGTGACCTTGGATTTAGTGCAGCAACTACAATTGATTTAGAAGTATGGCTTCCTGGACAAAATAAATTTAGAGAAATAAGCTCAATTTCAAATACTAAAGAATTCCAAGCAAGACGTGCTAAAATCAGATATAAAGATGGAAAGAAAAATATTCTTGCTCATACTTTAAATGGATCTTCACTAGCAGTTGGAAGAACATTAGTTGCAATTATGGAAAACTATCAACAAGCAGATGGAACTGTAGCAATTCCAGAAGTTCTTAAAAAATATATGTAATTTCAAAGGGGTTTAACTCCTTTGAGGCTATTTTGTAATAAAATTTATTATATTATTATTAAAAAATTATAAGGTAATAATATGTTAAAACTTTCTAGAAGAGATTTTATAAAAATTTCTGCACTAACAGCTTGCTCATTAGTTGTATCAACAGGACTTAGTGGCTGTGCAAATATTTGGAACCCTACAGATGTTGATTTTAAACATGGAGTTGCTAGTGGTGATCCTCTTACTGATAAATTAATCATATGGACTAGATTGACTCCACAAAAAGAACTTAATATTTTAAGATTAGGATATGAAGTATCAAAAGATAGTAACTTTACTACTCTTACTCACTCTGGAGAAATAACTACTAAAAAAGATCAAGATTATACAGTAAAAATTGATTTACAAAATCTAGAAGAAAACACAGTTTATTACTATAGATTTAAATCAAATGATAAAATCTCAATAGTAGGTAAAACAAAAACAATTTCATCAAATCCAAGTCAAGTTAAAATGGCAGTATTCTCATGTGCAAATTATACAAATGGTTATTTTAACTCATATATGGAAGCATCAAAAATTGAAGATTTAGATGTTGTTGTACATTTAGGTGATTACATTTATGAGTATGGTATGTTTGAATCAGATGGTATAACACCTGCATATGCTACTCAAAATGCTTCAACTATTGGAAGAGTATTACCAAGTAGTAATGATACAGAATGTTTGACTTTAGAAGACTATAGAAATAGATATGCTTTATACCATACAGATGAAGGCTCAGTAGCTTTACATAAAAGTGTGCCATTTATAACTGTTTGGGATGATCATGAAGTAGCAAATGATACATATAAAGATGGAGCAGAAAATCATAATGACACTGAAGGTGATTTTGAAGATAGAAAATTAGCTGCACTTCAGGCATATTTTGAATGGCTTCCAATAAGACCATTTGATAAAAATGATAATGAAACAATATACAGAAACTTCGAGTTTGGTGATTTAGTAAGTTTATATATGCTTGATACTAGAGTTATAGGAAGAGACAAACAATTAAGCTATATCAACTATTATGATAACTTAGGGAATTTTGATTCAGCTTCATTTTCTGCTGATTTAACAAATGATACAAGAACTATGTTAGGCAGTGAACAATTAACATGGCTTCAAACAAAACTTGTATCATCAAATACAAAATGGCAGGTTTTAGGACAACAAGTTCTAATGGGTAAAATGTTTTTACCAGCAGAATTATTAGTATTGATTTCTCAACTTGATGCAGCTTTAAATGCCGAGCAAAAAGTTGCAGTTTTAACTCAATTAAACGCTACTATTACTGAACTTGTGACACTGAAATTAACAGATCCTACAAATGTAAGATTAACTACACTTTTACCATATAATTTAGATGCATGGGATGGATATTTCTATGAAAGAGAAGTGATTTTAGGAACAGCCGCTGCTTATGGTAAAAACTTAGTTGTTCTTTCAGGGGATACACATAACTCTTGGGCAAATAACTTAAAAGATAATTCTGGGAATAATGTAGGAGTGGAGTTTGCTACAACTTCTATTAGTTCTCCAGGATTTGAACAAAGTGTAGGTTTACCTACAATGCAAGCTTCGATGCAATTTGAATATGCGATTACAACATTAATTGATGATTTATTATATGCGAATTTTAATCAAAGAGGATTTATGGAAGTTACATTTACTAATGATGAGGTAAATACGACTTGGCACTATTTAAATAATACTGATTCAACTACATATACAATGGATACTACAAGACAAATGTCTTTAAAATCTACTGCTGGAAATAATACTTTAGAAACTATCTAGGAAATTTTAGGCAAAAAAAATACAAGGAGATGTACCCACTACATTTCCTTGTATGACTAAATTTAATTAAGAAGTAAATAAATAAGGAAGTTCCATCTGAAATAATTACATATGTAATATTTACTAAGGAGAGATAATGATAAAACTTCTTATTTAGTAAAATTATACCTGTATAAACTTAAAAATTGCTATGTTAATGCTATCTTTATAAAAAATATCTTAATTTTTTTGATTAGTTTTTAAACATACTTACAGTTTTAAGTTTAAAAATAGATATTAGTAATAAAATATTCTTTTAAAGCACTTTTCTATTTTTAAAAGACATTGTAATTACAGCAAATATGATAATAATTGATACGTATACAAATGTTGGAATTTGTATTGGATCCCCAGCTGCATAAGAATGTTTACCACTTAAAAAATAGTTTACTCCAAAATAAGTCATAATAATACTAAAATAGCTAATTACAGATAACACACTTAAGGTATAATCATTAAAAGCATCTTTAATGTATTTTAAATGAAGAATAATTGCATAAATGATAATTGAAATTAAAGTCCAAGTCTCCTTAGGATCCCAACCCCAATATCTACCCCATGATTCATTGGCCCAAATACCACCTAAAAAGTTTCCAATTACAAGTAATACAAGTCCTAAAAGAATTGACATTTCATTGATTCTATTTGATTCTTTAATACTTACTAAAATTCTGAAAAATCTATCATTTTCTTTTTTTGGATTTGCAAAGATAAATAAGCATAATGAAATAAATCCTAAAAGTGCACTAAGTGCTAAAAATCCATAACTAGCTGTAATTACACTTACATGAATAGTAAGCCAGTAAGATTTAAGTACTGGTGCTAAAGTTGTAATTTGTGGCTCCATCCAGCTTAAGTGAGCTACAAAAAGTGTAATACCACTTAATATAGAAGTTGTTGCAAGGGCTAGATGAGAATGTTTTGAGAAGAATATTCCAGATAAAGCAATAGCCCATGCAATATAAATCATAGATTCATATCCATTTGACCATGGAGCATGACCTGAAATATACCATCTTAAAGCTAAACCAATTGTATGTAAAATAAAAGCTACAATTAGAAAATATAAAGTTATTTTTGTCACTTTAGTTATTTTAATTTTTGGGTTAAAAATATTTATAAATACAAGGGTTAAAAGTACAAATCCTAATATTAAGTAAAATGGAGTAAGTCTTTCAAATATATTAAATTTATTGAAAAATAGTTCTGCTTGTATTTTTAAATCACTTGGAATTAATCTTGAAGCATAAATCATTTGGAAGTCTTTTATCTCTTCTAAAACATTATTTGCTTTATCCCAGTTATTCGTTGTAGTTCCATGGATTAGGGAAAAATAGTATTTTTTGATTATATTATTTATCAATTTTGATTCAGTACTATCATAACTTGTAGCTTCAGTTATATTTAGCCATTTATTATTTTTATCACCTTTTAAAGGGAATGCTCTTAAAAAATCCCCAACATATAAAGCATAAGCTATATTTAGTCTTTCATCTATTTTGATAATTTCTTTGTCGAACTTATTTCTTAATGAAGCTTTTTTATTATTTGCTATTTCTAAAACATTTTGTAGTTTATATTCTCCAGATTTTGTATAAATATCATTAAATTTAAAGTATTTACTTTGCGGTTTTAAATCTAAAAGCTCTTTAGTTTTAGGGTTTTTTACTTTAAAAATAGCTAACTTCTTCCAAGTTTCTGGATATAAAATCATACTTATAAAAAATTGGTTTGCATCTAAACCATAAAGTTCATTTTTTCTTGTAATTTTATTCATAATTTCAATAGCTAAAGAGTTAAGAGGTTTTATTCTTCCTTGATAGTCTTGAATGATCAATGAACCTAATTGATCACTATGATTCTTATCTATATTTAAAATTATCTTTTGTGATTCATCTAAATTTTGACTAAAACTATCTTGTGGAGTAACTACAAAAAGTAATCCTAAGATTAAAGTTATCGCTGCTTTTTTTATTGAATATGTATGTTTTATATTTTCAACTGTATATTTTTTTGTACTTAGTTTTTTAAATCTACTATTACTAATAAATAAACTTAATAGTAAACCCGTAAATAAAAGTGCATAACCTATATATGTAGGAATTTTCCCTGGATCTTTGTTAACTGAAAGAATTGTTGCACTTTCATCCATTTTATATGAAGATTGAAAGAATCTATATCCTTTATAATCAAGAACATTGTTCATATATATTTTATATTCAAATGAATCTCCTGCTTGTTTATCATATATTTTTACGTCACTTGAATATGAAGAAGGGGACATTGAACCAGGGTATCTATCTAATTTGAAGTCATTTAATAAAATTGAAAATGGAAGGGTAAACTCTTTTGTTCCCCATTGAAAGTTAATATTCTTATTTGCTATTATTAGATTTCTAGAGATTCCTTTATTTGAACCACCTCTACCATATAAAGGAACTTCTATAGTATTATTATTGTAAGTCACATCTAAAATTACTGCATTTAACTGCATCTCTTTTGGTATTTCATTTGTAAAGTCACTTACAATTGCCACATTTCCTTTTATTTGAGCTTGGGGTATTCTAAAATGTGTTTGCCCTATTTGAAAAATAGAGCCTATATCAAGTTTGATTTTTGTATTTGCTTTTATATCTCTTTTTTGAGTCATATCTTGTGTATGTTGTGTTAGTTTTAAGTTAGATGAAATATAAAAATCATTATTGATTATTTCAAAATTTACTGTTGGTTTTTTAGTATCTATTTTTTTATTTAGTGAAAAAGAGATTAATTTACTGTCAACATGACTATTGTCTTTTAAATCAAAACTTTTAGTTCCTGAAAATTCAGACACCAAGATATTCATTAAAGGCTTTCCATTTGTTGCTGGAACTATTTTCTCTACAGCATTTTGAACAAATCTATTGAATTTTATCTCTAAGGGTTTATTGTCAATTGTTGTATCATAATCAAAATTTGATTGCCACAATGGAGTCATTAAAACTTTTTTATCATAAGTCTCATCATCAATTTTTATTTGAATATACTCATCACTTGAATAAACTTTGTTTTCCATTGCACCTTCAGGAATAGTCATAATTGCTTCATATCCTAAATATCTAGTAAGTGCAGCTCCTATAAAAATAAATACAAGTGAAATATGTATCATAAAAATAAAAAACTTTTTAAGTTTATACATCTTAAACCAAATGATATTAAAAATTACACCAATAGTTAGTAAAAGCATTATAATTTCAAACCATGTTTGGCCATAAACAAAAGATTTAGAACCAAGTGGGCCAAAATCATTTTCAATAAAAGTTGCAACAGCACATGCTAAAGCCATAAAGACTAATAATACAGTCATAACTTCCATGCTAAATAGTGTTTTAAATATTTTTTTCATAATCATCTCATTTTTAATATTTTGTCTATTATTTGCAAGTAACACCAAATTGTCAAATAAGGAGATAGTAAGGAGGTAATTTTTTTGATGTTACTTGCAAATAATAGAAATTAAGAAGAGAAAACTCTTCTTAATCCTTGTTTTTAGTATGAAGTTTTATCTTCAATACCTTCAGTTGATTTAGGGTTGTAAATACCTTTTTTCTCAGCTTCTTTTTTCCATTCTTGCATTAAGCCATTTTGGAATTTCTTTTTCTCATCAACAAGTTTTTCAAAAGGTAATCCAATTACTTCTTGAGCTTGTTTTTTATCTGTAATAACTGGTGCTACATAATCAGCAGCTCCATATTTAGCTAGAACTTTAGCTAATTTGATTCTTGCATTTCCTGCTTTTTCAACAGCAGTTCCTAATACTTTTAGTGTCTCCTCTGGTGCATGGAAAAATGCAGGATGTGAAGCAACAGCGTAATCCCATCTCCATTGAGCATGTCTAATATCAGTTAAAATTGGTTTCATTTCTTCTTCAGTAGCACCTACTTCCCAAGCTTTACCAGCTTCTAAGTGTGCAGCAGATAACTGAGTCATAGTTTTTTTATGTAATTCATCTTTTCTATCTCTTTTAGCAGCAATATTTGCTAATAAATCTTGCTCACCAGTTCTGTGACAGTTCATACAAGTTTTGTCCATATTTTCTAATGGATTTCCTATGTTATGATCTGTATATTTGATACCACCTTCTTGAACATATGGCATGTGACAATCTGCACAAGATACATTGTTTCTTCCATGTGCTCCAGTTTTCCACATTTCGTAACCTGGGTGTTGTGCTTTTAGCATTGGAGTTTTAGAAATTTTATGAGTCCAATCTTTGAAATTCATATTGTCGTAATATTTTTCCATATCTTCAACTGATGTTCCTTCTCCCCATGGAAAAGTTACTACAGCAGCTTTTTTACCATTTGCTAATGGAGTTTTATTAAAGTAGTATTCAGAGTGACATTGTGCACAAACCATAGTTCTCATATCTTGTTGAGTTGCATTATCTAACGTTAATCCTGAACCCTCAGCTTTTAAACCTTCATTTAAATAGTTTCTATTAACTTGTAACTCCATAGTTTCTGGATTATGACAATCAACACATCCAATTGGATTGATAATATCTGAACCATATTTAGCCCATTTACCAGTAAAGTATTCCATATCACCATCTTCTTTCATGATTTTTGGAACATCTGGAGATTTACAAGTCCAACAAGCAGTTGGCATTGGACCTGTTTTATCATCAACTGGACCACCCGTTCTTAATGTATTTCTGTTATCTTCAATCGCATAAAAGTGACCTCTTGGAGCATTGTAATCTTTTGCAAAACCATATCCTGCCCATAATACAACTAACTCAGGATACTTTTTTAACATATCATCTATGTCATCAGAGTTTTTAGTTTTTTTCCATGAGTCATATTGTCTTGGATAAAACTTTCTGAACTCTTCATTCTTTGTTTCCCATCTATCGATTTTAGGAACTTGATTTAAAAGCTCTTTCTCATCTTTTTTTTCATTTATTGAAGCTAATAACGCAGACATTAAACCTATTGCAATTATTGAAACTGCAAGTAATATTTTATATTTTTTCATGACGAACCTCTATTTTAAGCTTTCTTTAACACCAAGATTAAATGGAGTTGATGTTAAACTTCTTACTTTCCCATGTGGCACATATTTGTGACACTCCCAACACTTACGACCATTTTCAAGACTTCCGTCTTCACTGTTATGATATTTATCTGCATTAACTTTTAGTGTCGCATTTTCACTAGTGTGACATCTAACGCAGTTTGCTTGAACTCTATTTGCACCATCTTCACCTATTTTGATGTTATTCTTATAAGTGCTTAAAGTAAATGCCACTGAATGGTTCCAACCATCAATTGCTTTTGCTTTATATTTTGCGATTGTATCCCCAACTGGTAGGTGACAATCAACACAGCCAGCCACATTTTTATGTGAACTTTTGTCCCATGTCGCATATGCAGAATGCATAGTATGACAATTAATACAGGCTTTTGGATCACTTGATAAATATGACAGCATATTTGATGCATATACAGTGTAAACAAATAAACCAGCAGCTATAAGAAGGCTTAAAATTGTTCCATAAACAACAATCTTTTTATTTTCCATTGCATATCCTTTTAGTCACAAAAGAAGTATAAAAGGATTTTTGCTTTAATTAATTGACTTAAGTCAATAAAATGAATAGGTATTCATTTTAGATAAAATTAGCTTATGTAAAAGTATAGGTTTTTGAAAAATAGGATAAAAAAAGGGTAAAATAAAATTTACCTTGTTTAAGAGCTTTAAAGTAGAATATTTGTATCTTATTATAAGAAAAACTAATTTGTATATATTCTGTATTAATTAGAATAAGAAATTTAAAAATTTATTTTATGAATACTTTAGAATCATATAACTTATTATCAATTTTTACTTCAAAATAGCCTTTGTTGATATTATAATGTTTAAAAGTGATCTCTTTACCTATTAATAGTTTTTTGTCATTATATATTGGTGAAGCTTTTATAAAGTGACCTCTTGAGTTACCAATTTTAACTTTTACACTTGAATTATTTAAATTCCCAAAAATTACAATTTTGGAAAAGCATGTGCCATTATAATCATTTTTTGTAGTTGTAAGATGCTGTATGTTTTCGCCTACACCATTTTCATTAAATATTCCAATTGCTACTGCTTTTTGAATATCTAAATTTTCAGAGATTAAAGAGCTTATAAATAGTAAAATTAGTGTTATTTTTTTCATGATTTTATTTTACAAAAAAATAGTGAATTATTTATATATTACTATTCTTTTTAGTTCACTATTATATTCTCTTATTTGGTCATATTGTTTTTGATATTTTACTTTATCTTCAAATGTAATTGGACTTCTAATTGATTTATATTCAATTAATGCACCATTTTTATAAACCCCAGAAATTTCTGCATAAACCCAATAATATCCAAAATCTTTTCTCATGTTTTTTACAAAACCTGACCATCTTTTATTTGCTTGTAAATCTTCCCACATCTCTTTGAATATAATTTTTGGCATATCTGGGTGCCTAACTATATTATGAGGTTTACCTAATAATTCATCAACTGTATATCCTGAAATATCAGCAAATAAATCATTTGCGTATGTAATATTACCTTTTAAATCAGTTCTTGAAACTATCAGTTCATTTTTTGGAACAATAGTTTCTATAAAAAAGTTTCCAGATGTAAATTCCATACTATTTCCCTGTATTATCAAATTGTTTAGCAAAGCCTTCTAGGTTCTTCTTTTTTAAATCACCATTATAAATGATATCTTGAGGTTTAATATCATTGTCATTTAATACAGTGGGTACTGCATCAGAGTTTTCTAATACACTAATATGTTCATTTAACTCTTCTTCGCTATAAGCCATTTGCATATCTGCACTTACTATATGAGGTATTGCTTCAATAACTTTCATTTTCTTTAGCTCTTCTTGAACTCCATTTCCTTCAATTGTTATAATTACCCTTCCTAATTCATCATGCATATGATAATCACACACGCCACTTTTCTTTAAAGAATCAATTACCTCTTCTAAAAATTCTGGTCTAGTTTGTACTACGATACTTGAGATATTCATTTATAATCCTTTTATTTTAATTTATAATAATTTATTTTTTCTTGATCACAACTAACTAATACTTCATTTTCATTTATAAATAAAATATTAGATAGAAGTGCTGGGTTTTGCTTTAGTGTATGAAGATGTGACTTTGTTTTTGTATTAAAAATTGTTACATCATTTTGTTCATTACTAGCAACTCCTGCAAGTTCTGCACTTGGACTAAGTCCAACACTATAAATTAGAAATTCAAATTGTTTATAATAATTAACTGTTTTTTCAAGACTGAATATTGCACTTCTTCTATCTTGACCTGCTGTTATAATCATACTATTTTTAGTGTCAACTTGAAATACATTATCAACATTTTGTTTCTCATACTTTTGTAATAACTTTAAATCATTAGTTGAAAACATTTTTAGATTTCCACTTTCATCTGCAACTATTACTTTGCTTTTATCTTCTGTTAATACAAAATCTGAAAATTTAGAGTGAGATACTTGAATTTCATTTTGTATTTTTTTTGTTTTTAAATTATAGATAAAAATTTGATTTGAAAGTAGGGCATAGATTATTCTTGAATCATCTAAATATTTTGCTTTAGCAATAAATAGTCTTTTTGTATCAGGAATAATATTTTCAAATTTTTCATCTTTGTAAATATCAATATTTCTTCCTCCCTTATTCCCTTGTGAAAGAATAAGAAGTGAGTTGTCTTTTACATCAACACTATAGATTTTTGAGTCAATAACATCACCCATAAAATCTTTTATTTTTTTTATTTTAATTGATTGAATTTTTGTTTTTGTATTAATATCAAAGATATCAATACTTGAAGCACTAGTTGCTGCATATAATTTGTCTTTTTTTAGAACCAAATCATTTACTCCACCACTTGCAATATATGTAAATGAAGGATTAATATCTTTTGCATTTAAAAAGTTTGAAAAAATGATAGTTAAAACAGTGATTGTTAATGTTTTTAAAAAATTCATTTTTATCCTTGTACTATTTTTATAGCATTTGTTGGACAAGTACTTATACAAAAACCACATGAGGTACAGTTATTTGTAATACTTGGTCTAAACATTGCTAAAAATTCTATTGCATTATCATTACATGGATCTTTGCATGAAAAACACATAGTTTGATTCCATGAAAGACATGATAAGACATCTATTTGTATAATTGCATCGATATTCTTTTTAAAATTTATATCTAAAGCTTCATTTGGACAAGCATTTGCACACTCATCACAATAAGTACATCCACTTATTTGTAGATCAAGTTTTGGTGTACCATCATCTTGTATTACGATGATATTTTCATCACAAACTGTACTACACTCTTTATTAATGCAATCAATACAGTTTGAGAAAAAAATCTCTTCATTTTCATAATATGGTGGTCTGATAACTTTTTCTTGCTTCTTCTTTTTATTAAAAGATGAAGCAAGAGAACTAAATAGTTCTCTTCTTTTCATTTATTTATCTTTCTTTACTGTATCTAAGTCTTCTAGAATAACTTCATCCCAGCTAGATTTAAATTCACCATCTTTTTTTGTAAAGTTTGCTTCAAAAGTATTCTCTACAGCTAAGGCACCTTGACTTTGAGGCGCATGACATTGAGTACAATTAAATCTTGCACCTGCTAATTGAGGAATCGGTTTAACTGAAGTTTCATTTTTCATGTTATCAATTGCCTTTTCAAACTTTTTGCCATTATAATGATGCTTAGGTCTAAAGTCAATAAAGTGGGACTTTGGAATAGGAGTTGCTCCCATTGATTGTGCCATTGCTGGTTCATGACACATTGTACACTGATTATTATCAATTGTAATAGGTATCATACCTTCTACATCATGAGGAATCATTGGTGGAGCATCTTGAAATGCTCTTTTGATTTTTTTAGAAGTACCTGGCACATCTTTTGAGTACTCTGTTTTATCAGCAACAGTTTTATCTTCTGTATATATATCAGTTTTTCTAAGACCAATTTCTTCTTCACTTAGAATATTATTCGCTGCTGAACAACTAATTACAAATATAGTTCCCGCAGTTATAATTCCTAAAGTTAAATTAACTAACTTCATTTTATTCTCCCTTTTTTAATTTTTTTATTGAAAAATTTAAAGCATCATCATCACAAACTTCTACACATCTTCCACAGTTTGTACACTCACCTGATAAAACAGGAGCACTGTTTTTTGAGACCATAAAAAGAACTTGACTCTCTGGACAAACCTCTTTACACTTCATACAAGCTGTACAGTTTGGTTCATTGTGATGAACTTTTATTAAACTAAATCTACCTACTAGTGAATAAAATCCACCAAGAGGGCAGATATGACCACACCATCCATTTTTTAAAACAAATAAATCAAAAAGAAATATCACAACTATAGTTGCCCAACCAAAACCTAAACCAAATATTATTCCTCTGTGAACCATTGATATTGGAGATATCATTTCAAATGCTGCAACACCTGTTAAAAATGATAATACTAAACTAATAGCAATAACCCAATATCTAATACTTCTAGAAGCCGGTTGCTTTTTTTGAACTTGATTAAATCCCAATTTTCTTCGTAAAAAGTTTGCCAAATCTGTAATCATATTTACTGGACAAACCCAAGAACAAAATGCACGGCCTCCAATTAGAGCATAAAAAATGATGATTAAAAGTGCACCAATTAAAATATCTATTGATATTACTGCACCTGCAAAAAACATCTGTAAAACTGCAAATGGATCACTAAGGGGAACAAGCTCAAAAACTTTTGATGAACTTAAATTTCCCATTAAAATATTTATTCCATATGCGTTTGCTACTATATATAAAAGCATTAAAAACACTTGTGTAAATCTTCTAGCAATTAAGAAGGCATGTTTTTTTAAAATTGTCATTTTAATAAATCCTCCATCCCACTATTTAAAGAGTCAATTGCTGAATCTTCACTAATTTTTGTAGTGTTGATTTTACTAGTTGCATCTTCTAATCTTTTTTCATCATTTTTATCCCAGCCTTTGATGTAATAATCACCTGCTTTTCCAAGAGCGACTTTTGTAGGTAAAACAAATATTGCTGCTTTATCAGTTACACAGGCTTTTTCACATAATCCACAGCCCGTACAAATATCTGGATGTACAACAGGCTTTAAAAATGCGTGTTTCCCTGTTCTTTCATTTTTTGTATACTCAATACTAATAGCTTCTCCTAAAAGTGGACAAGCCCTATAGCAAGCATCACATTGAATACCCCAAAAAGCAATACAACTATTATCATCAATAACTGCAACACCCATATCGATTTTTTTAATATCTAGTTGGTTATTTTTATTTTGAACTGATTTTAAATCAAGTGCTTCTGTTGGACATACAGGAACACAAGGAATATCAGTACACATATAACAAGGAGTTTCTCTAGGAGTAAAATAAGGAGTTCCTAAAGGTTTGTTATCTCCTGGCTTTGCTAACTTTAAAGTATCATATGGACATGCTTCAACGCACATACCACATTTGATACAAGTTGCTAGGAAATCATCTTCATCAAGTGCTGCAGGTGGTCTTAGTGTTAACTCATGAGCTTTTACTTCATTTAAATAAGCACTCCATGTTAAGCCTCCAAGTATTGCTAAACCAGCTGCTCTTGCAATAGTTAAAAAGAATTTTCTTCTTTCGTTTATTGGTTGATTTCCCATTTTTATCTCTTTTATTTTCTATTATGCTTTATAAATTTTCACGGCACATTTTTTAAAGTCTGTTTGTTTTGATTGAGGACAAGTATAATCAGCACAAACTTTATTAATAAATACTTTCTCATCAAACCAAGGTACAAATACAAGTCCTTTAGAAGGTCTATTTCTACCTCTTGTCTCAACTCTTGCTTTAACTTTTCCACGTCTTGATTCAACCCAACAAAGTCCACCTTGTTTTACACCATATTTTTTTGCATCTTCTGGATGCATGTAACAAAGTGCTTCAGGAACTGCTCTGTATAATTCAGGAACTCTCATAGTCATAGTTCCACTATGCCAGTGTTCTAAAACTCTACCTGTACTTAACCAAACTGGGTACTCAGTATCTGGAACTTCTGGTGGATCCATATATGGTCTTGCGAAGATTTTCGCTTTATTTTTTAAAGATTTTTTAGTTTTGTCTTTAATACCTAATAAGTCACCTTGAGCTAAGGCTTTTGCTAAAGTTCCGTAGAATGCAAAATCAGTTCCTGGTTTACCATATTTTTTCGCATATGGATCATATTTAGTATTAAATCTCCATTGTGTTTCTTTACCATCAACAACTGGCCATTTTAATCCTCTTACTTTATGATAAGTATCAAAATCAGCTAAATCGTGTGCATGTCCTCTACCAAAATCAGCATACTCTTCGAATAGATATTTTTGAATAAAGAATCCATAACCTTTCCAAACTTCTCCATCAGAACCTTTAACATTTCTGCTATCTCCATAACCTTCAGTATTATCATAACCAGCTTGAATTGGATCTTTAGGATCTAGTTTATATGATTTTGCTTTATCATTTGCGAATAAAATTTCATACATAGTTGTATTTTCATCGTATCCCATTTTTTTAGCTTCAGGAATTACATTTTCTAATTTCTTACCATTTCTTAGAGTATATTCACCCCATACATCTTTAACTGTAAATCTTTTTGAAAGTTCAACCCATTGCCATGTATCAGACATTGCATCACCTACTGGTAATACTTGTTGTCTCCAGTGTTGAGTTCTTCTTTCAGCATTTCCATATGCTCCCCATTTTTCATAAATCATTGCAGAAGGTAAAATAAGGTCAGATACTTTTGCCGAAATTCCTGGATATCCATCACTTGTTACAATAAAGTTATCCATTTCTCTTGCTGCTTTAATCCAATGTGTCGCACTTGCTGTATCTTGGTAAGGATTACATACATTTACCCATGCAAATTTAACAACACCATCTTCGATATCTCTATGGATTTTCATAATATGTTGATTTCCAACTGGATTTAATGTTCCATTTGGAACTTTCCAAGAGTTTTCAACAATTTTTCTATGTTTGCCATTTTTTACCATCATATCAGCTGGTAATCTATGTGCAAAAGTTCCTACTTCTCTTGCTGTTCCACAAGCACTTGGTTGACCAGTTAATGAAAATGCACCAGAACCTGGTTTAGCTTGTTTGTTAAGTAAGAAGTGAACATTATATGCTAAAGTATTTACCCAAGTACCTCTTGTATGTTGGTTCATACCCATAGTCCAGAAACTTACAACTTTTCTATTTTTTTCAATATATAAGTTTGCTAATTCTTGAAGTTTTTTCTTGAATACTTCAATATCTTCATCAGGGTCACCTTTAGAAATTTTTGCAACATAATCTAAAGTATATGGATCTAAGAATTTTTTATACTCTTCAAAAGAGATTTCCCAGTGTTTAAGTCCTGCTGGATTATTTTCCATTTTATCTCCAGCTTTATATCCATAAGGTTGCAGTGCTGGTGCTTCAGTTTCAGAAACAGTTTTTACCATTTCTTTAGAAATAGTTTCCATTTCTTTATCAGAATATTTACCATCTTTTAAAGATTTTTCACCTGATCTTCTCATTCCATAACCCATATTTACTGGACTTGCAGCAAATACAATATGTTCTTTTACAAAATCCCAATCAATTGCTTCAGGTGCGTTGTATACAATTTCTCTTGCAATATAATTCCATAAAGCTAAGTCAGTATTTGGAGTAAAGATAATTTCACTATCAGCTAAATCTGATGTTCTATGTCTATACGTAGAGATATTTATAACTTTTACTTTATCTGGATTTGATAGCTTTCTATCCGTAACTCTTGACCACAAAATAGGATGCATTTCCGCCATATTTGAACCCCAACATACAACAGTATCAGTTAACTCAATATCATCATAACATCCAGATGGCTCATCAATACCAAATGTTTGGTAAAAACCAACAACAGCAGATGCCATACAGTGTCTTGCATTTGGATCAAATGCATTTGACCTAAATCCACCTTTCATCATCTTTTGTGCTGCATATCCTTCCATAACTGTATATTGACCAGAAGCAAATACACCAACACCCTCAGGACCTTTTTCTTTTAAAGCTTTTTTAATGTGAACTTCCATCTCATCAAATGCTCTTTCCCAAGAAATAGGAGTAAACTTTCCTTTTTTGTCAAATTCACCTTTTTCATTAACTCTTAACAGTGGTTGTTTTAATCTATCTGCCCCATACATGATTTTTGCGTTGAAATAACCTTTGATACAGTTAAGACCTCTGTTTACTGGAGCTGCTGGATCACCTTTTACTGCAACTATTTTTCCACCTTTAGTTGCAAGCATGATCCCACAACCAGTACCACAGAAACGACAAGCTGCCTTGTCCCATCTCCATCCACTTTGTGCTGCTTTTGATTGTGCTTGTAAGTCAGATGGTACACTCATACCAACTGCTGCTGCTGCACTTGCTGCTGCTGAGCTTTTTAGAAAGTCTCTTCTTGATAGCGACATCTTTTCTCCTTTTACGAAATAGAATTGTTTTAACATCACAATTGTAACACTGAAGAAAAAATTAGTGGTTGACTTAAGTCAATTTTTTTAAGTTTAAATTAAGACAATAAATATCTTGTTTTGAATTTTGAAGGTAAAAAGATAGGTTCTTAGGGGAGTTTAAAAGGCTGAAGATGGTTTAATCAAACCATCTTAATTCGTCTCTTAATTTTACAACTTCTCCAACAATAATAATTGCTGGACTAACTGCATCTTTAGATTTTTCTACAATATCTTCTAAAGTTCCAGTTATTACGGTTTGTTTTTTTGTTGTACCATTACTAATAATAGCACATGGATAATCTTTGGCTTTTCCTACTTCAAGTAGTTTTGAAACTATTAATGAAATATTATGTAATCCCATTAAAAATACTATTGTTTCATCTTCAATAAATGTTTTCCAATTAATATGAGCAATATTATCACTAGATTTTCTATGTCCAGTTACAACTCTAAATGATGGAGTAATACCCCTATTTGTTACAGGAATTCCAGCGTATGCTGGAACACTAATAGCAGAAGTAACACCTGGAATAATTTCAAAACCAATTCCTCTTTCTTTTAAATACAGTGCTTCTTCTCCACCTCTACCAAATACAAAAGGATCACCACCTTTTAGTCTTACTACATTTTCATATTTTAATGCACTTTGGTAAATGATTTCATTTATTTCATCTTGAGGAACTCTATGGTTTCCCTTTTCTTTTCCTACAAATATTAGATTGGCATCATCTCTTGCTTCTTCTAGTATCTCAGGATTTGCAAGTCTATCATAGATAATAACATCAGCTTTTTGAACAAGTTTTAAAGCTTTTACAGTCATTAATTCAATATCTCCAGGACCTGCTCCTGTTAGGTATACTTTTGTCAAATTTTTTCCTAAATTTTTTATTTTAATTATATCTATTAAATAGTAGACAATTTTTTACTTCTAGTATATAAAATATACACTTAGTGCATTTTACAATTGTTTAAAAGTTTATCAAGTTCTTTTTTTAGCTCTTGAAGTTTCTTTGTAGAATTTATTAACTCTTCTTGTGTTTCAATAACCATATCTTCACTTATGTCAAGTTGTTTAGATACATCTGCTGAGTTTTTTACTTCACCTATTACTTTATCGAACTCATCTGTAATCTCTTCAAGTTTAATTGAAGCATTTTTTGATTGTTCCATTGCAACTGCTGAATAATCCATAGCAGAATTAATTTTATCAATAAAACAGTTAATTGTATCCGTTGCTTCGACAATTTCTTTCTCTGCTTCTATTTTCATTGGCTTTAAGTGTGTTTCTTCATCGCTATTTTTAAAGATTTTTTTAGACTCTTCAAAGAATCTTTTTGCATTATCTTCCATGGATTTTAAAACCATAAAACTATAAATTATAAGAAGTAAAATTGAAAAAGCAAAAATATATTGAATTTTTTTAATAAAATCTGTTTTTGTTTCACTATAAATTGTATACATAGAAACAGCTTTATCCATTTCTTCTAATAAAGGAATATTAGTTTTTTGAATCTCTTCTACAATATTTCCTAATAAAACTTTATTAGATGAATTTTGTTCTATATTAAACTTTTTAAACTCTTGAATATTTGTATAAAAGTTATTCCATAAAATTTCTATTTTAGATATTTGTTTTGCTATTTCATAGGTCGGAGCTTTAAAAACACCTGTTAAACTATTCCCATTTTTTAAAGAATTAAGATTGTAAATAAACTCAATACTTGCTTGATTTAATTCATCATAAGAAGCTTTATTATTGTAATACAAGTAAAAAATATTTTTAGATATCTTTTGAGTTAGCATTCTTTGCTTCCCAGCTATATTAATTACAAGTGCATCTTTTTTATTGTTGTTATTTAAGTACATTGTAATTGCTACAATACTTATCATTAAGATAATAAATAAAATACCGATAAACTTAATTTTTGTGCTTATTGCTTTTGTTTTCATATTCCAACACCTCTAAAAATTGCAACTAGTGCTTCTTTATTTTTTACTGTTACTTTTCCATTTTTAATTTCGATTATTTCATTTCTTACTAATCTTTTTAAAACTCTAGAAAGGGTTTCTGGTTGAATATGAAGCATAAATGATACTTCTTGTCTTTTTAATTTATTAAACATGACTAAGTCTTGATTTAGCATAAATGCAACTTTTGCAGTTGCATCAAATACTAGTTCTCTATTAACAATACATTGTAATTGATGAGTTTTATCAAGTAAAATTTCCATAAGTTCCATCGTTAAGATATTTTTTGATAAAAAGTGTTCTTGGAACTTTTCAAAGTTTACAGTTAATAAAGTTGAATTTTCTGTAAACTCTGCATTTGAAAAACAGTAAATATCATTTTGCTTTATTGATGACAATTCACTAATCATTGAGTTCTCATGTATATGATAAAGAAAAATTTCATTGTCAAATTTATCAACTTTATATATTTTTATTAAGCCTTCAACTAAAAATAAAAGATTTTTTTGAACATCACTTTCATAATATAAAATAGAATCTTTTGAGTATTTAGAAACACTAGATATTGAGGCAATTTGATCAATTTGTTCATCAGATAAATTATTAAAAAAACTTATTTTTCTTATGGTATCTTTTATAGACACAGCGTACCTTCGAAGTTGTTTTATAAAAGTTATTGTATATTATATATTTAGAAATATTAATTAAACGATTATAATTAAGGTACAAAATGAGTTTTAAAAAGTATATAAAAGCAGTTGGAACAGGTCCAAAAGGTAATAGAGAATTAGAAGAAAATGAGATTATTGATGCCCTTGAATCTATTTTAGAAAATAGAGTTACACAAGCTCAAATTGGGGCTTTTTTAATTGGTTGGAGAACAAAACTTGAAACAAATGATGAGTTAAAAGCAGCAGTAAAAGCATTGAAGAAATATGTAAAAACAAAGAAGATTGAGAATTCATTAGAACTTGGATATTCATTTGATGGAAGGGTAAATAATCCATTTTTATTTCCGTTATATGATGAAATTTTAAAAGACTTCTTTGTAAAAAATAGTGATATTGAACCTTTACACTTAGTAATATCAGGGGATTTAGTTCAACCTGCAAAATGTGGATTAACAACAAAAGAAGTTTTTGAGAAAATTGATAAAGGTCAATATGTTCACTTCTTTGATAGGATAGAATACTTTAAAGAGTTAAGTGATATAACTTCTTTAAGACATGAGTTGGGACTTAGAACAGTTTTTAATACAGCTGAAAAACTTTTAAATCCAGGTTTAAGTGATTATGGTGTGACAACAGCATTTCACAAACCTTATGTAAAAAAATATTTAGCAATGTATGAAGATTATTATAAAGATATATTTGTAGTAAAAGCTAGTGAAGGAAGTCCTGAAGTATTCAAAGATGGTAAATACTGGAAAGAAGTTAATGGTGAAATAGAAGAAGTAGCTTTTAGCTTAAAAGATTTTGGTATTACTTATGATAAATCATTTGATAATATAACTTTAGAAGAAGCTTTAGAAGTGATTAATAATCCTGATGAGCAAACTCTTAAACTAGCGAAATTTAATATAGCATTATATTTAGTTTTTGCATGTAGAGTTGATTCTTTAGAAGAAGCTTGGAAAAGGTTAAATTAATTTTACCTTTTTAAGGTTTTATATATTATCCTTATAAATTGAAAAAGATAGGAATATATTATGTTAATAGATGGATTTGGTAGAAAACATGATTATCTGAGAGTTTCCGTTACTGAACGGTGCAACTTTAGATGTCAATACTGTATGCCAGAAAAACCTTTTTCTTGGGTTCCAAAAGAGAACTTACTCTCATATGAAGATATGTTTAAATTTATAAAAGTAGGAATAGATGAGGGTATAAAGAAAGTAAGGATTACTGGTGGTGAACCTCTTTTAAGAGAGGGGCTAGATGTTTTCATAAATATGATTTATGAATATAAAAATGATATAGATTTAGCTTTAACAACAAATGGATTTTTATTGCCAAGAGTTGCTCAAAAGTTAAAAGATGCAGGTTTAAAAAGAATAAATGTATCTTTAGATTCTATGGATGAAGCAACTGCTGCTAAAATGGCTCAAAAAGATGTTTTAAAAACAGTTTTAAAAGGTATCGAAGAAGCTGACAAAGTAGGCTTAAAAATAAAAATAAATTGTGTACCTCTAAAAGGAGTAAATGATACTCATATTTTAGATGTATTAGAGTTCTGTAAAGAAAAAGGCTATGTTGTTAGGTTTATTGAATTTATGGAAAACCATCATGCAAAAGATGGCGCAAAAGGTTTAAACTCTGATGAAATAAAAGCAATGGTATCAACTAGATATCCAGACTTTAAAGAAGTTCCAAGGGATACAAGCTCTCCTGCTCAATACTATGAGTTAGATGGAGGGTTTCAATTTGGGATAATTGAACCACATAAAGATGATTTTTGTGCTTCATGTAATAGAATTAGATTAACAGCTGAGGGGTATTTGATTCCTTGTTTATATTTTGAAGATGCTATGAGTATTAAAGATGCGGTTCAAAGTAATAATATAGATGAAGCAGCTGCAATTTTGAAAAAAGTACTAGAAAATAAACCAGAAAAAAATAAATGGTCAACTATGGATGAAAATGAAACTTCATCAAGAGCATTTTATGAAACAGGAGGATGAGGTAACTCATCCAACCCTATCAAAAAAATATCTACCATTTTTTTGTTTTATTGATAAATCAACTTCAAAAATTTTAGACAAGTTTTCACTTGTTAATATTTCTTCTTTACTCCCTTGAATGAATACTTTGTTTTCATAAATAAGTGCAACATGACTTATTTCTTCAAATATCTCTTCAATATGATGTGTTACTAAAATAATACTAGCATTTAAAGATAGTTTTTTCATGGTCTTTATAAAGTTTACTTGAGCTTTTATATCAAGTCCAACTGTTGGCTCATCAAGTATAAATGCACTAGGCTTATGAATTAATGCTCTTGCAATTATTGCTTTTCTTAACTGTCCTGTTGACAGTTGATGTACTTTTTTCTCTTTTATTTCATTTAATTCTAAAAAATCAATAACTTCTAAAGCTCTTTGATGTTGCTCTTTGGTAAAGTCTTGATGTTTAAATACTCCAATAGAACTATAGTATCCACTTAGCACAACTTCATATGTACTTAAGAAGTTTCCATGTCTTTCAAAGTAATTGTGTAAATCATTTGTAATGATTCCTAGATGTTGTTTTAATTCACTTAGTGTATATCTTTCTTTACCTAGAATCTCTTTTTTATAGTTATATTGTTGTCTTGGGTGAAGTTCTGATGAAATCAATTTTATTAGGGTTGATTTTCCACTACCGTTTTTACCTAAAATCGCCCAGTGCTCGCCTTTTGCGATTTTTAGGTTCAATTCTTTTAATATTAGTTTCTCGTCATATGAGAGATGAATGTTTTCAAAATTTATAATCATACTTGATTTTAGCAATATTTATCTAAAAGCTTATCTTTGTTTTTATTTAAATTATTGCTATCTTCAAAAGCTTTTACACCTGACTTCATAAGTATATTATGGTAAGTTCTTGGAATGGCATTTGTATCAGTACTCATATCTTCTTTCCTTCTAAATTTCAATTTTGTATTTTTTATCGCAGGATTCTTACCTCTTAAATCCTCTTTATACGGCTTTAAAAAAAGGTTTTTTTCAATTAAATATACCAAGGCTATAATTTCATCTTTTGTAATTTCTTTATTTTCTTCTTCATTTGTATTTGATTTCATCCAAAAAAGAGTACTTAACAAGTCATGCGTTATGTGATTTATTATATTTAATTTTTTTCCATAGAAAAGTATTTTATATTCATTTATATTTAGCCATCTATCTTTTAAATTATTGCCATTTATATTAAATTCTTCTTTTTTTTCAATAATATTTAAAAACACATCAATACCAAAAAACTCAATACGTCTTTGTATGTTTATGATACTTGCATTCCAAAATGCAAAAAAGCTATATGAGTATTTTTCTAAAGATATTAGTTCGTCGCACTCTTTTAATGAGTATTTCTCCGCATCACTTAATTTGTAAACAGGATCAAAAGGATTACTTAAAACATTAGGGTAATTAATCATATAATATCCTTTTCTTTAAATTAGATTAACAAATTATATCACAAAAAAGAAATATTGCAAAAAAACCTTTTAAAAATTTATTAAAGCTAATTTAATAAATTTTTCACTATAATACGCGACCACTTAATTGTAAGTGAGAATATAATATACCTATTAGGAGGTCAAGATGGCTTTAGATCAGGAAGTAAAAGCAGGAATTATTGCAAAATATGCAAAAAAAGATGGTGATACAGGTTCAGCGGAAGTACAAATCGCAGTATTAACAGAACAAATTAAAGTTTTAACAGAGCATTTAAAAATCAACAAAAAAGATCACTCTTCAAGATTAGGTCTTTTAAAAATGGTTGGTAAAAGAAAAAGATTATTAGCATACTTAAGAAAGAAAAACTATGCTTCATTTACGGAGTTAGTAGCTTCTTTAGGAATTAGAGCTAAGTAATTTTACTTACTAAATATTGAAAAAAGGGTTGTAGTTTCGTGCTGCAACCCTTTTTTTTTATTAAAAAATAATATTAGTTGAATATAATAACTAATCTTAATGAACTTTTTTGTAGAATTAAGACAAAAAGAATCGGAATTAATATGTTATTAACAAAAAAAAGCGAATATGCATTATTATCACTAATTTCAATTGCTCAAGATGACAAAGCAAAAAATGTAGATGTTTTATCAAAAGAGCTTGATATCTCAAAATCATTTTTAGCAAAAATCATGCAGAACTTAGCAAAAAATGAACTAGTTATCTCTCATAGAGGTGTTAATGGTGGATTTACATTAAAAAAATCATGGGAAGAAATGACAATATTAGAAATTGTAGAAGCTGCTGAAGAGCGAATCCCTATGGTGTTTGAATGTTCACCATCAGTTGATAGTTGTCCAAATCAAAAAGCAATGAATTGTACAATTTGGCCTTTATTAAATAATTTACAACTAAAAGTAAATGACTTTCTAAAAGACTTAACTTTAAAAGATTTAGTTTAATGAAGTTATTTCATATTTCCCATACCGATCTTGATGGATATGGTTGCCAACTAATTACAAAAGAGTTCTTTAAAGAGGGCTATTTTTATAATGCTAATTATGGAATAGAAGTTAAACTAACAATTGCAAAAGTTTTAAAAGAGATTTTAAATCACAAAGATGAAGAGATTTTATTAATTATTAGTGATTTAAACTTAACTTTTAAAGAGTCAAAAGATTTAGATAAAAACATAAATCAATTAAGAGATGAAGGTTTTAATATTAAACTTCAACTTTTAGATCATCATGCAAGTGGACAAAGAAGCGCTGATGAATTTGATTGGTATTACTTAGATAACAATAGATGTGCTACAAAAATAGTATATGATTATTTATTCGAAGAGTATGAAGGTTTTGATTGTAAAACAAGTGAGTGGATGAAACCACTTGTAAATGCAATTAATGCAATTGATATTTGGGTAGAAGAAGAGATTACAAACTTTGAGTTTGGAAAAGTTTTAATGACTATGGTTAGTGGTGCAAGGGAAATAAACAATGTTTTATTTGCAGATTTAAATAGAGAGTATAGACTTTTTTTATTAAAAAAAGCTACAAATTTTTTAAATGAAGAAAATGCAAATATCAAGCTTGATAGTAGTATTCATTCATTTAAAAAAGAGTTTTTAAACCAAAGCACGCAAGATGATACTTTAGATAATTTAAGTGCAAAATATTTAGTAAAAACATTAGCTGATGTAAAAGATGAGTTAACTGTAGTTTATAATGGGCACAAAGGTTTATTAACTTACTGTCTTGGTTCTGTTTCTATTCCTGCAAATGCATTTTTAAAAGCAAATGATGACTTTGATTTCTTTATTGATGTAGGAAGAAAAGGTAATGCATCATTTAGAGCAGATGGTGTTGTAAATGTATCGCAAATGGCAGAAAAAATCGCAAATGGCGGTGGACATGTAAATGCAAGTGGTGGTAAATTTGAAGACTTTAGAGAAACAATTAACTATCAAGATGTGAAAAACTATGTTCAACAAAGATTAGATAAGCTTTAATCTTTGTTAATATAACTAGCATGTGTTTTTATTTCATTTTTTAAATCTTTTTTATTTAAATCTTGAACCACATTTATTAATATAATTATAAAAAGGAAGTAGACAAATCCTTTTTTCATAGCCCTTATCATTTACTTTTCCTTAATATTTCTCAATGATAACTTGAATGCTATATAAATGATTATAGGCCATGAACAAAGCCAAATAATTGAACTTAAATATTCCATAATAATCTCCTAATAATTGTGTGCATGAGGATCTTCTATTTCCTCTTTTGTGATTTTTACTTTATCCATTTGGTACCAAACATAAGTAATATATGCTATTACAAAAGGTACCATCAAAGATACATAAGACATTGTTGTAAGTGTATAGTGACTGCCTGAACTGTTTTGTATAGTAAGTGAACTTTGTAAATCATATACAGATGGGTAATATGATGTATTATTAAATCCAACATTTAAAAATAGTGCCATTACAGTTAAAACTATTCCTAATCCACCAGTTTTAATACAACATGTCATATTAAAGTGAATAGTTGCAACAACAGCTATTACTACCATAATAATTCCTAAAATAAAAAGAGTAAAAACTATAGGTATTTCTAAAAAGTTATGTAAATATTTGTATTTTACTAAATAAACAAAACCCTCACAATCATAAGCAAAACCTTCTTTTGTAAATAGTAAAAAAAGAAAAATAGAAAAGAAAACTAAAAAGATAGGCATATTGATTTTTATACTTTTTATAGCTCTTTGTCTAATAATTTCATGGTCTATATTATTGATAAAATATAAAGCTCCTGAGATTCTAACTAAAAAGAATAGGGCAAAACCAAGACTTAGATTAAATGGATCTGTTAAAGCTTCAAGACCTCTTAGACTTGTGTGCCAATGGGAAAAGTTGTTTTCATCCACACTAAAAGATGAACCTGAAAAAAACGTAGCAATAGCAACTCCAAGCAAAATAACTCCTAAACTACCATTTATATATAAAAAGCTTTCATACACTTTTTGACCTAAGAAATTTTGAGGTTTTTTTCTATACTCATATGATACTGCTTGAATAATGAAACAAAATAAAATTGACATCCAAACCCAATAAGCCCCGCCAAAACTAGTAGAGTAAAACAAAGGAAATGCTGCAAATAAAGCCCCACCAAATAAAACTAAAGTTGTAAAACTAAGTTCCCATTTTCTACCAAGTGAATTTACAAGCATAGTTTTTAGAGTCTCATCCCCTTTTGAAATAGTTCCAAATAGAGTTTGGCCACCTTGTACAAACATAATAAATCCAAAAATACCACCAAGTAGTGAGATTATAATCCACCAGTATTGTTGTAGTTGTAATAGTGTAAGTTCTTCAAACATTTTAATGACCTCCATTTGGACCAATTGAAATTTGTCTTAGCATGATTTTTATTTCTGCAATTAAAAGTGCAGTAAATAAAAATGCGAACATATAAAATGTAATCTTTACATTTGTAGATGAAATATCAGTAGCTGCAATACCAACAGGCATCAAGTCTTGAATTGCCCAAGGTTGTCGTCCAACTTCAGCTACAATCCAACCTGCTTCACTTGCAATATATCCTAAAGGAATTGAAGCAACTGCACTTATTAAAAGCCATCTATACTTTAAAATATCTTTTTTAAGAACAAAGAATAATAGTAAAGCAAATAATGCCAAAAACCATGATCCAAGAGCTACCATAATATGGAAAGCATAAAATGTAATACCAACAGAAGGAACAATATCCTCAGGTTTATGAAGATGTCCATATCCAAAATACTTTATATTTTCTCTAAGTATTTTTTCATGTTTAATCATAGCTATTAGGTCATTGTTTCTTTTGGCTTCTTTGTAATCTTTTAGTGCCTGAATTGCTATCTTACCTTGAGCCATTTTTTGTGAAGTTGGAATAATATTATATTTTTCATTTCCATAAACTAGATCTTTAAGTCCAGGAACAAAGGCATGAATATCATGGTATCCAAGAAGTGATAGGGCATAGGGTGCTTCTAATTCAAAAAGAAAAGTCTCTTCATCATTTGTAAGTGTTTTCTTAGGATTTAAAATACCAACAGCAACTATTCCAGCATCTTCTTTTCCTTCATAAAGACCTTCCATTGCTGCTAGTTTTACTGGTTGTTTAAGGGCTACTTGATGAGCTGATTCATCACCATTTACTATAATAAAAATAGATGAAATCAAACCAAAAGTAGCTCCTATAATCATAGATTTCTTAGCAAATTCTATTTCTCTTCTTTTTAGTAAATACCAAGCAGAAATACCAACTACAAATAGTGATGCAACTATATACCCACTAGAAATAGTATGCAAAAACTTTGAGATGGCAACAGGGGAGAATAGAACTTCCCAAAAGTTATTCATTTCATTTCTTACTGTATCTGGATTAAATGTCATTCCCACAGGATATTGCATCCAACCATTTGCAACTAAAATCCATAAAGCACTAAGATTCGAGCCAATTGCAACTAACCAAGTTGAAAGTAAATGAAATCCCTTTGATACTTTATCCCAACCAAAAAACATAACAGCAAAAAAAGTTGACTCCATAAAAAAAGCCAAAATTCCCTCAACTGCTAAAGGTGCTCCAAATATATCTCCTACAAACCAAGAGTAGTTTGCCCAGTTAGTCCCAAACTCAAACTCCATTATAATTCCAGTTGCAACACCAATGGCAAAATTTATGGCAAAAAGTGTCATCCAAAATTTTGTAGTTTTTTTCCAAAATTCACTATTTGTTTTTACATAGATTGTTTCCATAATTGCAATAATAAAACCAAGTCCTAATGTAAGTGGTACAAACAACCAATGATATATTGCTGTTAGGGCAAATTGAGCTCTAGACCAGTCTACTAAATGCTCTTCCATTATCTATCCTTTGTAATATTTTTATATACAAAATCTATTTTTGTTTCTTGTGTTCTGTATGTATTTTTAAAGTTTTCATCATAAACAAAATATTTTAGAAGTACTAAAATAAAAAAGAGTTTTATAAGTATTAGTTTCCAAAGAGTTTTACCTAATTTCAGGTTTTTAAAGCCTTCAATATACATATTTAAAAAGTTTTTTAATAACATAAACTAATTACCTTTCTATAATTTAAACTTATATATTGAAATGATAAAGCAATAATTATTAAGAATATATAAAATTAATATAAGTATTTCTTATTTAAATAGTGACTTTGAAACAATAATTATTTTTATAAGGAGAGTAAATAGGATAAAAAGTATCCTAAATATAGGATAGGTAATAGTTTTCTATACTTTATTTAAAAATAAGAGTATTTGCAAATAATTTTTTACAATTTATAAAAGAAGAGTTAAACTACTCTTTTTATTTTAAAGCATATATATAAGCATCAACAGTTTGATTATCTTCAAGCAAGACTTTTGTTAGAACTCTTTTATACTCTTCACCTTCAAATTCATCAAGCTCGCTTAGTTTATTATCTAATTCATTTGAAGTAAAAATAAAACCTTCAACTTCACTTGCATTTTCATCTAGAATAATTCCTGGATATCCAAAGTCAGCACCCCATCCTTCTTCTTTTAATATACCTTTAACAGTACCTTTTTTCCAATAACCTTTAATATCTTGTAGTTTATGTTCATTTGGCCTTCCTGGCGCTAGTGTTCCATAAATAAATAGTCTTTTCATAGTTTAACCTTAATTTTACATCTTTTGAGACTCTATTAAATAGTTTAAAGCCTAAATTCTTTTCTAACTGTTTTATTCTTAATGTTACATTAATAATATATGATGATTTAATTGTTAGTTTAGAAATTTCTAATAACTATTTATAAAGAGTTATCCTATAATCTGAACTAATATATTGATAAGTTAAAGAAAACTAATTATAATATGTGAAATAAAAATTAAGGATATAAAATGGAGTGCGAATTTCCAAGTGTAAATTCTAATAATGAAGAGATAATTGAAATATTTAATAATACAAAAGTGATTGCAATTGCTGGACTTTCTCCAAATGAAGAGAAAGCTAGTAATATGGTTGCTAGATATTTACAAAGAGCAGGATTTAAAGTAGTTCCTGTTTATCCAAAAGAGGATGAAATTTTAGGAGAAAAAGTTTATAGAACTATTTCTGAAATTCCTTTTGAGATTGATATGGTAGACATTTTTAGAAAGCCTGATGCAATTGCTGCAATTGTTGATGAAGCAATTGCTAGAGATGATGTAAAAACTGTTTGGACACAATTAGGTTTAGTGAATAATAAAGCAGCAGCAAAAGCAAAAGCAGCTGGTTTAAAAGTAGTACAAAATAAATGTACAAAAATAGAGCATGCTAATAATTTCTAAATAGTTAATTTTTTGGGAGTGTTGGGAAGTTCAAGCTTTGCAATACACCCAGATTTTTCGTCTTTTCTATTTTTAAGTGATATTTTTCCTCTTAATGCATCAGCTGCATTTTTAGCCAAAAATAGTCCTAATCCAACTCCACTTTGATTTCCAGCTCTTTTAAATGGTGCAAATAAATCCATATTTTCATCAATTCCAATACCTTCATCCGTTACTGTTACAACAATTTTGTCTTTTTTCTTTTTTAATCTAATGGCAATTGATTTATTATTAGGAGTGAACTTTATGGCATTTTGTACAAAGTTTTGTAAAATTTGATTAAATAGTGTTAATTGAATTGTTGTATGCAAGTAGTTTATATTTGAAAAGAATGTAATTATAATATTTTTTTGTGCACTTAACATTCTATAATCATTTGTTTTCTTTTTTAAATATTGAACTAAATCTAATTCTGTAGTTTGTTCAAATTGAGCACCTTCAGCACGACCTATATCTAATATTGAAGATATCATGATATTCATGTCATCAATAGATTTTATAGTAAGTTTTAAAGTCTCTTCATATTGCTCAATTTCCCTTTGTTTTCTTAAAGTTACTTCATTTTTTAATTTCATTACTGCAAGTGGTGTTTTTAATTCATGTGCCGCACCAATAAATAGCTCTTTTTTAAACTTTACATAGGTCTCAATTCTATTTGTTAATGAATTAATTGAATTTGAAAGAGAGTGAAACTCTACAGGCAAATCTTTTTTGTCAATTTGAGTTAAACTATTTTCATCCATATTTGATAATTTATTATTAATCTGAATAATTGGTTTTAAAAGTGATCTTGAAACAAATACTGCATATAAAAGCATCATAATAAAGCCTGGAATAGCTAATATAAAAAGATTTTTGAAAATCAATGAGTATAGTAACTCCCTTTCAAAATTGATATTTTTTACAATTTGTAAAAATTGATTATTCTTTATATCAAAAGGGTATAACAGCTTTATATAATGATTTTCACCTCTTTTATAATTATAGAATTTGTAGTTTTTTAAACTATTGTTAGTTACTAATTCTATTGTTATATTATCACTTTGTGATGGCTTGAAATTGTGATGTGTATATGTACCTTTATATATCTGTTTAGCTTGTTTTAAAAGGTCGTTTTGTATGTCTTCGTGGATTGTACTTCTTGTATATTCGTAAAATATGAAAGATAAAGTGATAATAAAAAGTGAAGTAGCAATAATCAGTTTATTATAGAACTGTTTATATATACTTCTACTTTTCATTTAGTTAAAAAGTTCTCTATTTATTTATCGTCATCAACTGTATTAGGGTAACAGAATCTGTAACCTCTTCTTCTAATTGTCTCAATAGTAGAGATGTTTAATGGTTTATCCATTTTTTGTCTAATTTGATTGATTGCAACTTCAATTACGTTTGGAGTTACTAATTCTGGTTCTTCCCAGATAGCATCTAGTAATTGTTCTTTAGATACAATTTGATCTCTATGTCTAGCTAAGTGAGTTAATACTTCAAAAGGTTTACCTTTTAATTCAATCTCTTCACCGTTGTATTCAATTTTTTCTTCATCAGGATTAATTGATAAATCATCAATCTCAATTACATTTGTTCCACCAAATCTTAATCTAGCTTCAATTCTAGCTAATAAGATATCAAAATCAAATGGTTTTTTGATGAAATCATCTGCACCAGATTTTAGTGCTTCAATCTCTGATTCTTTATCATCTCTTGCAGAAATAATTACAACTGCTGTTCTTGAACTTCTATTTTTTACAATTTTACATAATTCAATACCATCACCATCTGGTAACATCCAGTCAGTTAATACTAAGTCATAATTTCTAATGTCAATAAAGTATTCTGCATCTTTATAGTTCTCTGCTGTATCAACTTGATATCCAAAATCAGTTAATCCTTCTTGTAGAGTTCTGTTTAATGTTATTTCGTCTTCAATAATTAATATTCTCATCTCGTCCCTTAAATTTAAGTTAAGTTTAAATTTTGGCGAATTGTAACATAAAAATTAAAAAATTTAAAGGTTTTTTAAGGTAAATTTTGAAATTTCTTAGATTTTGATAAAAGTAAGAGTAACTTTTTTAATTATTTTGAAAATGTAAGTTAACTTTTTATTAATTTATAAAAGATAAAATATCAAATATAAAAATAATAAGGAATAATATGAGAAAAGTAGTATCGAGTTTTATAGTATCACTTGCATTAGCATCAACAGCGAGTGCAGCAGATTATTATGCAACAGTAAATGGAGAAAAGATTACAAAAGAGGATGTTGCAGTTGTACTTCAAGATCCAAGAATTAACTTTGAAAAATTACCTGCAAATGCAAAAAAACAAGTTATTGAACAAATTATCAATAGAAAATTAATTGCAAAAGATGCTTTAAAAAACGGTATTGAAAATGATAGTACATTTAAAAATGCTATAAAAAAAATGAAAGAAGATTTAGCTTTTCAAATTTGGCAAAAAAATGAAATTGAAAAACTTAAATTTTCAGACGCTGAGAAAAAAGATTTCTATAACAAAAACAAAGAAAAATTTGTTAAGCCAGGAATGTTAAATGCTAGACATATTTTAGTTAAAACTGAAAATGAAGCAAAAGAGATTATCAAACAATTAAATAGTGCATCTAATAAAGAATCTAAATTTATTCAATTAGCTAAAACTAAATCAATTGGACCAAGTAAAAAAAATGGTGGAGATTTAGGAGAATTTAATGAAGCTCAAATGGTTCCAGAATTTTCAAAAGCTGCAAAAAGTTTAAATGTTAAATCATATTCTAAATCGCCAGTAAAAACTCAATTTGGTTACCATGTAATTTACTTAAAAGATAAAAAAGCATCTAAATCATTATCTTTTAAAGAAGTAGAGGGTAATATTTCACAAATTCTTATCGGAAACAAATATAATAAAGAAGCAAAAGAATTAGCTGACAAACTTAGAAGTAAAGCTAAGATTGTTATTAAATAATTAATTACACAAGGGGATTTAAAATGGGTGCATTAGACGTAGTAAAAGCAGGTGTATTAACAGGTAGTGAAGCAAAAAAACTTTTTGATTATGCAAAAAGCAATAAATTTGCAATTCCAGCTGTTAATGTAGTAGGAACAGATTCAATAAATTCAGTATTAGAAGCTGCATCGAAAGTTAATTCTCCAATTATCGTTCAGTTTTCAAATGGAGGAGCTGGATTTTATGCTGGTAAAGGATTAAAAGATTCAAATGCTGCAGTTTTAGGAGCTATTAGTGGAGCAAACCATGTTCATACTATGGCTAAAGCTTATGGAGTTCCTGTTGTTTTACATACAGACCATGCAGCTAGAAAACTATTACCATGGATTGATGGTTTATTAGAAGCTAGTAAAGAAAGTTTTGAGAAAACTGGAAGACCTTTATTTACTTCTCATATGTTAGATTTATCAGAAGAGCCATTAGAAGAGAATATTGGTACTTGTGCTGATTATTTTAAAGTGATGAATGAACTTGATATGATGATTGAAATTGAGTTAGGAATTACTGGTGGTGAAGAAGATGGTGTTGATAATACAGATGTTGATAATTCACTTTTATATACACAACCAGAAGAGGTATGTTATGCATATGAAGAGTTAAGCAAAGTTGGTGAAAACTTTACTATTGCAGCTTCATTTGGTAATGTTCATGGTGTTTACAAACCAGGGAATGTTGTATTATCTCCAAAAATTTTAGATAACTCACAAAAATTTATTAGTGAAAAACATTCAAGCTGTTCTCAACCAGTTGACTTTGTATTCCATGGTGGGTCTGGGTCTGCATTAGAAGAGATTAGAGAAGCTATTGATTATGGTGTAATTAAAATGAATATTGATACAGACACTCAATGGGCAACTTGGGATGGAGTAAGGGAATTCACAGCTAAAAACTATGACTACTTACAAGGTCAAATTGGTAACCCAGAGGGTGAAGATAAACCCAATAAATCTTATTATGATCCAAGAAAATGGTTAAGAGCTGGTCAAGAAAGTATGATAGCTAGACTTGAAACTGCATTTTCTGATTTAAATTGTTTAGGTAAAAACTAAACACTTCTTCATATAAAACTAGCAAATGCTAGTTTTATACCTCTTTTTTAAATAAAATAATTTTTTAATATATTCTGAAGTAATTGAATTGTAACAGTTCTTGTGTAAACTTCCTAAAAAATAACTAAGGAAGAGAATGAATAACAATTTAGAATTAAAATTGTCTCCTGAATCATTTTTACTCTCAGAAACAGATGAAAAAGGAATTATTAAATATGCTAATCAAGAATTTTGTGAATTTGCAGAATATACATTAGATGAATTAATAGGAAAACCTCATAATATAGTGAGACATTCAGATATGCCAAAACAAGCATTTGAAGATTTGTGGACAACTGTTAAAAGTGGAAAGGCCTGGAAAGGTTTTGTAAAAAATAGAACTAAAAAAGGAAAATACTACTGGGTATTTGCAACAGTATTTCCATTCACTTCTTGTGATGGTTCAAAGGGATATATATCTTGTAGAAGAATGGCCTCAAGTGATGAGATAAATAAATATGAAAATATTTATAAGAAAATGAGGTAAATAAGATGAATATAATAAAAAATCTAAAAATTAAACATAAATTATTCCTACTAGTTTTTTTGCCAATACTATTTTTATTTATAATGTTTTTTAAAATTTCTTACGATGGCTTTATTCAAAAAAAAGAAGCAAGAGTATTAAGTGAAAATATAAAGTTAGATACTTTAATTTCTCAAGTAGTTCATAGCTTACAAATTGAAAGAGATAAGAGTGGTTTTTATTTAATAAGTGATGGTTTAGAGTATAAATCACAACTGAAACAAATAAGAGATAATACCGACAAAGATATAGAAAATTTGATAAGTATTTTTAATAGTATTGACTATGATATCTTGCCAATTAAAGGTGATCGATATATAAAAGATTTTAAAAAAAATCTTGCTAAATTAAAAAAACTTAGAAATGATACTGAGAACTTAACTATATCTTTTAAAGATCAATTAGATTTCTATACAAATATGAATAATAATTTAATTGAATTTGTCTCTAAAACATCAACTTTAGCAACAAATGCAAAAATAGCAAATGAAATTACTGCCTACTATAATTTTATATATATAAAAGAAAAATCTAGCGTAGAAAGAATTATTGGTACAGATACTTTTTACTACAAAGGATATAGAGAAGATTTATACACAAAATTTGTTGATAGTATCGTAACTCAAGATAACTTTTTAGATACATTTTATAGCTACTCTTTAGAAGAAGAAATAAAAGATTCAAAAGTATCATATTCTAATTTTGACGAATTAGAAAAAATGAGGAAGAAATTGCTTAACTTTGAAAGAAAAGTAGCTTATCTTAGTGAACTAAAAAATTTAATGGATAATGAAGTTCTGAATAATTATAGAAGTTACATTTTAAAAATTAGAAATATCTATAAAAAAAGGTCAATTTCTGGTATAAAAAAATTTGAAGATACTTTAACTAAATATAAAAAATTAGGTGAGTATGAAGATAAAGAAGAAAAAATTCTTAATCAATTAGAAAGCTTACCAATTCAAATAAGAAAAAATATAATTGAAGCTGATAATCAATTTGCATCTGATAATAGTGACTTCACTAAAATAGATTCCCTAGCTAGAGTTAATTATAATAAGTTAAAAAAAGAGTTATCAAATTTAATAGAAAACTTTTTAGGTACTGAAGCAAATTATTGGTTTGATGAATATACAAAAAGAATTGATTCTTTACAAAATTCTGAAAATATTTTAGCTGCTAAATTAATTGAAAATGTGAATAATGAAATTTCTGCTATTGAGAAAAAAGTATATTTTACTTTAGGATTTACTCTTTTAGCAATTGTATTTATTATATTTGTTGTGTTTAAAGTAAATAGAATACTAAAAGATGCAATTGAAAATGTACATTTAGGTACAAATCAATTTATGAGATATTTAAATAAAGATATAAATGAATTAGAATATATAAACTATGAGTCAGAAGATGAATTAGGTGATTTAGCTAATATGATAAATAGTAATATTGATAAAATTAATAAAGATTTAGAAAAAGATTTATTATGCGTAGGAGAAGCTGCTATTACTCTTGATAAAGTTGAGAAAGGTTACTACTCATGTAGAGTTAGATCTGTTCCTTCCAACCCACAAGTAAAAACTTTAGCATTAACAATAAATAAAATGCTTGATAATCAGCAAAAAGTTATAAATTGTATTTTAGAAACACTGCATCAATATACTAATTATGATTATATGCAAAAAATTCAAATTAATGGGGTTGAAGGTGACTCTAAAAAGATGATAAATGGTATTAACTCTTTAGGCGATGCAATTACAGTAATGCTAATTGAAAATAAAAAAAATGGTGTGACTTTAGAGGAAGGTTCAAATACTTTATTATCTAATGTTGATGAATTAAATAATGCTTCAAATGAAGCTGCCTCAAGAATTGAAGAAACAGCAGCTGCTGTTGAAGAAATAACAAGTAATATAAAACAAAGTACTAATAATATTTCATCTATGACATCATATGCAAATGATCTATCAAGTTCAGTTTCTCAAGGTGAAAATTTAGCAAATCAAACTGTTATATCAATGGAAGAGATTAACTCACAAGTTAGCTCAATAAATGATGCAATTGAAGTAATTGATCAAATTGCATTCCAAACAAATATTCTTTCACTTAATGCTGCAGTTGAAGCTGCAACTGCTGGTGAAGCTGGAAAAGGTTTTGCAGTGGTTGCTGCTGAAGTCAGAAATTTAGCAAGTAGAAGTGCACAAGCTGCAAGCGAAATAAAAAGTTTAGTTGAAAATGCAACAAATAAGTCCAATGAAGGTAAATCAATAGCAGATGAAATGATTCATGGCTATAATGACTTAAGTAAGAATATAAATAAAACTATAACTTTGATTAATAGTGTAAATGAATCATCAAAAGAACAACTTCAAGGAATAGAGCAAATTAATGATGCTATAAACTCACTTGACAGACAAACACAACAAAATGCATCAATTGCTGGAGCAACACATGAAATTGCTGTTAGTACATTGCAGATTGCTCAAAAAGTAGTATCAAATGCAAATGCAAAAAAATTCAGAGAAACTATATAAATAAAATCCCTCTTTCAATTTAAAACTATATAATATGCACAAAGGATTTAGCATATGAATATAGTTTTAAATAAAGAAAAAATAGAAAAAATACAATCAGATTTAGAAATTGTATTAGTTAAAAATAAGAAAAATCTAGATAAATCTACAAAAAAAATATTAGAAGAAATCAATTTTTTTAAAAGTGCATTTAATACTCATGTATCATTAAATGATAAAAAAGTTTATGTTTATATCTCTAGTAAAGATAAAGAAACTATTAAAATAGCTTTTTCAAAAGCATTTAATAGTATTAAATCATATAAAATCAGTTCAATTAAACTTGATTTACTTCAAGTAAAAAAAGAGCTAAATATTCAAGATATTGTTGAAGGTTTATTATTAGGTTCATATAGTTTTGATAAATATTTGAAAAAGCCAAGTAAAAAAGAGTTTGAGATAACAATTAGTACAAAAAGATCTGATAAAAAGTATTCAAGATTAGAAGAAGAATTAAATACTGCAATTAAACTTTGTGATAGTGTTAATTTAGTAAGGGATATAGTTAATACTCCTCCTGAAGATTATTATCCAAAAACTATGGCAGATGATGCGAAAAAAATTGCGAAGAATTCAAAAGTTAAATGTGATGTATATGGTGAAGATTATTTACAAGAAGTAGGTATGAATACTATGTATAGTGTGGGTAGAGCTTCAAGACATGAATCTCAATTAATTCATTTATCTTATACTCCAAAAAATCCAAAAGCTAAAATTGTATTAGTAGGTAAGGGATTAACTTATGACACAGGTGGACTAAGTCTAAAAAGAGGCGATGGTATGGTATCAATGAAAATTGATAAAGGTGGAGCTATTGCAATTTTAGGACTAATGGACTTTTTAAGTAAACATGATGTAAATGTTGAAGTCCATGGTATTTTAGGTGCAGTTGAAAATATGATTGGTGGTGATGCTTATAAACCTGATGATGTAATTAAAACATACAATGGAAAAACTGTAGAAGTTACAAACACTGATGCAGAAGGAAGATTAGTTCTAGCAGATTGTTTAACATTTGCTCAAAAGAATATTAAAGATATTGATTACTTATTTGATTTTGCTACATTAACTGGTTCTAGTATTGGGGCATTTGGTGGATATACAACTGCAGTTATGGGTTATAGTGAAAAACTAAAGAACAAAATTTCAAAAGTATCAAAAAAATCTGGTGAATTAGTTGGATTTTTACCATTTAATCAATACATGGAAAATAAATTACAAAGTGCAATTGCAGATATGACAAATACTAGTTCTAATAAAAATGGTGGAGCAATTACAGCAAGTCTATTTTTAGCAAATTTTATTGAAAAAGAAAACAAAAATAAATGGCTTCATTTTGATATTGCAGGACCATCATATAGAAAAGAAAACTGGGGGTATAATCCTTACGGTGCTACAGGATGTGGTGTAAGAATGATGGCGAAATTTATAGAAGAGTTAGATAAATAATCTAACTTTTCTAAAAGTATAAATTAGTATTTTTTAAATAAATTTATAATACTTCTTTCATACTCTTCTTGAAACATTGAATAGTCACTAAACTCTTTAGGAACATCTTGTAAAAGAACTTCAAATACATCTAAACCATTTGAATTTGCTTCTTTTAATGTAGTATCTAAAAACTCTAAATATCTTATATTTTCATCAATTACATTCTTTGAGTGTGTAACCTTCCCATGACCTGGCACTAAAGTATCAAAATTAAACTCTTTTAGTTTTTTAAGAGATTCTATCCATAGTGGAATATTAGCATGTGGAGTTGCTAGGGCTCTTTGATTAAAAATTAAATCAGAAGTATAAAGTGTTTTTGTATTTTTATCTAAAATTACAGTATCACTTTTTGTATGCCCATCAAAAAAGAATACCTCAAGATCATATCCATCTAGTGATAACTTACCTTCTTTTAGTATTTTATTTGGAGCTTTTGATCTTGTTGTATAAGCAGTTTCTCCTACTAGGTTTACAATATTACTTACATATAGTTCACCATGAGATTCTATATCGTTTTTTGTAAAGTCAGTTGCATAAATTTCAACATCTTTAAAGGCATAGTTACCTAAAAAGTGATCAGGGTGATGATGTGTATTTATAATGTATTTAATAGGTTTATCAGTGATTTTTTTTATTTCTTTTTTAAGTGCTTCAGCATAAGCGACAGTAGTTCCTGTATCAATTAAGATTACAGAGTTCTTTGCAATTATAAATGAACTATTTGAAATGTCACCACCATTTGAAGGTGAAAAGTACTCTTTTTTACCTTCAAAATAGTAGCTGTTTTCTGATAATTTTATAGGCTTTAAATTAAAGTCATATGCAAATAAATAACTAAGACTACAAACTAGTAAAATTAGCTTTTTCATTATAACTCTAATTCAAATTCATTTGCATCATTATCTCTGAAAAGAATATTTAAGTTTTTAAATTTACTTTTTGTTTCAAAAATAAGTCTAGGGTTTTCACTAATTGCAGGAGATAATTTAATTTTGTCAATTAATTTATTCCCATCTTTAATTTCTACTGTATGAACATAAAATTTTGAATTACCAAAAATTAAACCTGTTTCCATTGGATGAAAAACTGAGGCTTTGATTCTTGTTACACCATCTTTCTTATCAAAAGTTTGACCTTTTGTTTGGCCTAAAAATTCTGCAAACTTACTATCTTGTGAAGCCTGAGAAGAGATGTCACAACCTCCACCATTACTATTAATATTAATACTTCCTACATGCCAAAGGCCAGAACTATCTTTTATTAATGCTCTAAGTGGAGTTTCTTGAGCTACTTTTATATTAGAAGAAAAAATAGGCAATAAGTTTGTAGTTGGCATATCAACAATTTCTGCAATTGGGTTTAAATCTGCAAAGATAATCATTCTTTGGGCATCTTTGATTTTTGTTGCATTTACATAAATGGGTACTTGTACAGGGTTATCTGCAAACTTAGGTACTTTCATTATGATATTTTTATCATCAAAGATATATTCCTCTCCATTGATCATGGATTTTACTAGGTCGTCAAATGTTGGAGATATGATTGGGTTTTTAGCGTTTGCGGTACTAACTAAAAACACCATAATGAAGAAGAATATATGTTTCATGATAATTCCTTTTTTATTATTGAGCCGTTCTAGAAATTGGAGGAAGATAATTTACTCCATATTTTTCAAAGATTTTCTTAATTTCACCATTATTATATTTTTTAGAAATTAGGCCAGCGATGTGATAACCTAACGGTCTATAAAGGCTTTCAACAGCTACTGCTAAATCCCAATGTGATTTCATTTGAGGAATACTATCACTCATGTAGTACTTATCTTTATTATTGTTATAATCTAAATAATACTCAAGTTGTGATCTTAAACCTGCAATGGCATCAAGTTTTCCATCTAAAAAATCTTTTACTGCATCTTCATATCTAAAATAGTGCTTAACTTTTTCTCTAATTAAACCTCTTGCGAAACCAGATAAATGATTATCAGGAAGAGTGTCTAACTCTACACCAATTGTATGATATGCAAACATAGCAAGATTTTTAAATTCTGGGATAATTTTTTTATGAGTTGCTATAACCCATTTTTCACTTTGATATGGTCCTTTAATAGTAACCATTTCATTTTGTAATTCACCAGTATAGTCATCTTTTAATCTTAAGTAATCATAGTCATAAGGAACTCTGAACATGATGTCCGCTTTGTGCTTATGAACTAGATTACCTTTCCAAAGATTATTTCTTAAATCGTCTGACAAAGTCTCATCTGTACCTGTCTGATAAAAAATAGGTTTAACATTTAGGGACTTAGCAATCTCATTACCTAAATCTACATCAACACCTACTAATTTACCATTTTTAGTAAAAGAGTAAGGAGGGAAGTTTTCATATACTGCTATATAAACTTCTCCACTCTCTTGGATTTCTTCTATACTTCTTGCATGTGCAAAAAGTGTAAATAAAATTACTAAAAAAAACGATTTAAAAATATTAATCATTGTTTACCTTTTAGTCTTCTTTTGGTAAAGCTTGAACGTAAGTTCTAATTGCCCACATTGCTTCTTGTGGTAAGATACCTTCAAATGGAGGCATATAAACGTTACCGTTTCTAACTGCACCATTCATGAATCTATCAGTGAACCATTCATCACCATCCATACCATCTTCTAAGTATCTTAAATCAGGAGCAATTCCACCAGAAACAGCATCTAATCCATGACATCTAGCACAGTTTTCAGCATATTGTACTTTACCAAATTCAATTACTTTATCATCAGTTGTTTTATATGGATTTTCATCTAATAATTCTTCACCAAGTAATTTTACACCAGCTTTTTCAACAGCAGCTAAATCAATAGCTTGAGGTGTAACACTTCCATGTCCAAATGCTACTACTGCAGAAAATAGTGTAGCTAATCCAATTTTTTGAATATTTTTCATATACTCATCCTTAAATAAAAATTTTTGTTAATGGAATTATAGACTCTTTTTATAGCCTCATTATAGCATTTAAAAAAGAATCATCAAATGCTAAATTTATGCTATAAAACTCATATACAATTTCATTAAATAACTTTAAGGATAAATTGTATGAAAAAAGTGAATTTTTTAATCTTTTTATTAATTTTGAATCTTAGTGCAAGTGAAAAATTAAAAGTTGGAGTTCTTGCCTTTGGTACTGTAAATTGGGAACTAAATGTAATAAAACATCATAAATTAGATAAAAAATATGGCTTTGATTTAGATATTGTTAAATTAGCATCAAAAAATGCCACCTCTGTTGCCTTTCAATCTAAAAGTGTAGATATTTTTGTTACTGATTGGATTTGGGTTAATACTCAAAGAGCGAGTGGTAAAGATTTTACTTTTTATCCTTATTCAAAAGCTAATGGCACTATGTATATAAACAAAAATAATAATGCAAAAACTATTTTAGATTTGGAAGGACAAAGTATAGGTATTGCTGGAGGTCCTGTTGATAAAACATGGCTAATCTTAAGGGCTTATTCAAAGTTAAAATATGGTAAAGATTTGAAAAATATAATTAAGCCAGTTTTTGCTGCTCCTCCAATTTTAATGAAAAAAGTATTAGATGGCTCATTAGATGGAGCAATTAATTTTTGGCATTTTAATGCAAAAGTTAAAGCAAAAGGGGCGAAAGAATTTATAAGAATTAAAGATGTATTTGCTTCTTTTGGAATAAAAGAAGATATTTCAACTGTTGGATGGACTTTTAGAAGAGATATTGCTTTAGAAAATAAAAAATTATATAACTCTTTTATAAAAGCTACACATGAAGCAAAAGATATTTTAATAAATAATAAAAAAGAGTGGGAGAGAATTAAACCATTAATGAACGTGAAAGATGAAAAAACTTTTAATGCATTAATAGATGGTTATAAAGCAGGTGTAATTAAAGATTTTACAAAGAAAAACATTAAAGATTCTTCAAAAATATTTGAGATTCTTCTAAAGCAGGGTGGTAGAAAATTAGTTAAAAATAGTAATTATTTACAAACAAAAACTTTCTGGGACTTTGAAAAATAAATGGGAATTATATTTTGAATCAAACTAAACTAATATCAATATTTATTTTTGTAATACTTTGGCAAGCTATTGCTGTTACTATAGAATCTTCAGTATTCCCAAGTGTTGTTGATATCTTTTATGATTTAATTAGACATATGGGGGATGGAGAACTGTTTCATCACTTAGGAATTACTCTTTATAGAGTATTTGTAACATTTTTTATTACAATGCTTATTGGAATATTTATTGGTATAGCAATGGGTTTATCAAAAAAAGTAGATGATATATTTGATTTTATATTAATTCTTAGTTTAAATATACCTGCATTAGTTACGATTGTTATTTGCTATATTTGGTTTGGATTAACAGATTTTGCAGCATTATTGGCTGTTATTTTAAATAAAGTACCAATTGTTGTAGTTAATATTAGAGAAGGCACTAGAGCAGTTGAGCAAAAGTATTTAAAACTAGCACAAGTATATAAAGTATCAAAAAAAGAAACTTTCTTTAAAGTTTTTTTACCTCAAATCTATCCATATATAATGGCTTCAACAAGATTATCCTTATCTTTAATTTGGAAGATTGTTTTAGTTGTAGAGTTACTTGGTAGAAGTGATGGGATTGGATTTAAAATATCAATGTTTTTCCAATTTTTTAATATTACATCTATTTTAGCTTATTCTTTAGCTTTTATTATTGTTATATTATTAATTGAGAACTATATATTAAAGCCAATAGAAAATAAAATAAATGCATGGAAATAGTATGATTGATATAAATATAAGCTCAAAAGAATACAACACTAAAACCATATTAAAAGATATAAATATGAATGTAAAAGAGAATGAATTTATATCAATAATTGGTCCATCAGGGTGTGGTAAAAGTACTTTTTTAAATATTTTATCAAACTTAGATAATGACTATTGTGGACATATTGATATACCTTTTGATGAGATTTCTTTTGTTTTTCAAGATGATAGATTAGTTCCTTGGCTAACAATTAAAGAGAATCTTTTATTAGTTTCTCAATCAAAAAGTATTGAAGATATAATAGAATTACTAAGATTAATCGATTTAGAAGATTTTTTAGATGAATATCCAAAAGTATTATCAGGGGGCATGAAAAGAAGAGTTGCATTTGTAAGAGCATTTATAAATCAACCGAAATTAATTTTACTTGATGAGCCTTTTACTTCTTTAGATTTTCCAACTTCTCAAGAGCTTAAAAAAGACTTTTTAGAACTTTGCAAAAAATTCAATCCAATAGTTATTCTTGTAACTCATGATATAAGTGAGGCTATTTTATTTTCAAATAGAATATTCTTCTTTTCAAAAAATCCTGCAAAGGTAATTTTAGAGTTTAACAACCCAAATGAACAAAGTTTTGATTTAAAAAGAATTGATGAGATTAAAAACAATCTTTTTGATGAATATCCAAATATATTAAAAGGTGAAATATGAAAAAAATATTTATTTTAGCTAGTTTAGTAGTTGCATTGTTTGCAAGTGAAGGGAAAATGCAAGTTTTTAAACCTCTAAGTAGTACTTGTCCTCCTTCTTGGTATGAAGAGATGAATTTAGTTGCAAAAGATGTAGAGATCATAACTTTAAGAAGCGTAAAAGCAATAAAAAAAGATGTTGGTGTTCCTTTTGAAATACAATCATGTAATACCTCTTTTTTAAATGATTATGTATTTGAAGGTAATGTTCCTTCAAAAGCTATAAAAGATTTTTTAGCAAAACCAATTAAGGACTCAATTGGTTTAGCATTACCTGCTTATGAGAATGATAATGATCCAAAAACAGTCTTTATAATTTTTGAAGATAAAACATATAAAGAGTTTGGTAAGTACTAGTTTTTTCTTATTTATTTATACATTTATTAATTTACAGTACAATTATAGATTATTTTATAAAGGGCTGATAAATGAAAAAAAAACTTATCAATTAGATTTAAGTTAATTACTTTAATCGCATTTAGTTTGATTTTTCTAGGTTCTATTATCTCATATCTATCTATAGATATGTCAATGAAATCTTTAGAAAAATCAGAAATGAATAAGCTACAAGCTATCAAAACTACTAAAAAGAATGAAATTCAATCTTATTTTGGAACATTACAATCACTTCTTTTATCTTTATCTCAAAGTAAAACTACAAAAGATGCTTTTGTAGATTTTGAAGAAGGTTTTCATAATTTATCTAATGAAATTGATTTAGATATTGATTTTATTGAAGAAGAAATTTCAAAAGATTTTAAGACAAACTATTTAGATTTGGTAAATTATAAAGTCCCAAATAGTGATTCAAGAAAAGATATGGATACCTATCTTCCAATTAATAATAACTCTTTAATTGCTCAATATATTTTTATTACTGATAATAAAGAAAAATTGGGAGAAAAAAACAATTTAGTTTATAATGAAAAATATAAGTCTAAATATATGGAGGCACATAAGTTATACCATAGCACTTTCAATGAATTCTTAATTAATTATAGTTTATATGATATTTTCATGGTAGATTTAAAGGGTAACTTAATTTACACAGACTTCAAAGAAAAAGATTTTGGTACAAATTTAATTAATGGTGTATATTCAAAAACAGGTATTGGAAAAGTTTATAAAAAAGCATTACAGTTAAATAAAAATGAAATTGCTTTTGAAGATTTTGCTCCCTATGAGCCTAGTTATAATTCAGCTGCTTCCTTTATTGCAACACCTATCTTTATAAATGATAAGAAACAAGGTGTTTTAATTTTTCAAATGCCAGTTGATAAAATCAATGACATTATGAGTTTTAATGGAGATTATGAAGAATCAGGTTTTGGAAAAAGTGGTGAGGCTTATTTAATTGGTAGTGATTATAAAATGAGAAACAACTCTAGATTTTTAAATGACATAAATGATGACATTGTAAAAGAGTTAAATTCAACTATTGGTATTTGGGAAGTAAAAACAGATACAACAAAAGCAGCCTTTGAAAAAAATATAAATGAAGCTAATTGGATAATTGATGATTATAGAGGGATTAGTGTATTAAGTGCTTTTGAGGTAATAAATATTTTTGATCAAACAAAATGGGTATTAGTGTCTGAAATTGATGAAGATGAAGCTTTTCAAACAGCATATGAGCTTAGAAGATTTGTATTAATTGCTTCAATTGTAAGTATCACAATATTTTTGATTATCTCTATTAGTTTAATAAGCAAACTAATAATAAATCCAATTGAAAAATTAAAAGATGGATTAGACTCTTTCTTTTCATATTTAAATCATAAATCAGATGATGCTGTATTATTAGAAGTTGTTAATGATGATGAAATAGGTCAAATGGCAAGTATTTTAAATGAGAATGTTCAAATTACTAAAAAATCAATAGATGAAGATAGAAAACTAATTGATGAAACAATAGCAGTGTTAGGTGATTTTGAAAAGGGTTATTTGTCAAAAAGATTAAATCAAAATGTATCTAATCCTTCTTTAATGCAATTACAAGATGTACTTAATAATATGGCAGGGAATTTAGAATCTAATATAAATAAGGTTTTAAATATTTTAGATAAATATTCAAATTATGATTATTTAGAAAAAGTAGATACAAATGGATTAAAAGAAGATTTATTAAATTTAGCACAAGGAGTAAATTATTTAGGTGATTCAATCTCTACAATGCTAAATAAAAGTAAACAAAGAGGATTAACTATTGATAGACAATCAGATACTTTACTTGACAATGTAAATAAATTAAAGCTTAGTTCTACTCAAGCAGCAGCATCTTTAGAGGAGACATCTTCATCAATTGAAGAGATTACATCAAATATTAGAAATAGTTCAGAGAATATTTATAAAATGACTAACTATTCTAAAAAAGTAAATGAGTCTTCTACAAGTGGGGAAGTATTAGCTAATAAAACAAACTCTTCTATGGATGAAATAAACGAAAAAGTAACTGCTATTAGTGAAGCAATTGAAGTGATTGATCAAATTGCATTTCAAACAAATATTTTATCTCTTAATGCAGCCGTTGAAGCAGCAACTGCAGGTGAAGCTGGAAAAGGATTTGCTGTTGTTGCTCAAGAAGTTAGAAACTTAGCAAGTAGAAGTGCCCAAGCAGCTGATGAGATAAAAAAATTAGTTGAAGATGCAAGCTTCAAAGCAAATGAAGGTAAAGGTATTGCTTCTGAAATGATTGAAGGATATAAAAAACTTAATAACAATATTGAAGAGACTTTACATTTAATTGATTTTGTTGATAAATCAAGTAAAGAGCAATTATCTGGAATAGAGCAAATTAATAGTGCAGTTTATAGCTTAGATAAGCAAACTCAAGAAAATGCAGAAATTGCTTCACAAACTCATGATATAGCAGCTAATTCAAATAAACTTGCTAAACAAATATTAGAAGATGTTGGTGAAAAAAAATTTAGAGAGTAGTAAAAAAAGGTTGTAATATTCTCTTAATTGTACAGTATATATACAGTTAGGAGGTTTTTTATTAAAATATAAGTAAATTACTATAGATTTCTTAAGAATAAAATAAGTTATATATGTTATTGTGTATAGTAATAAAATATAACTATAAGGAACTAATTATGAATATTACATCATATGACGCACACTATAGTGAATCAATTACATCAGATGATATGAAAAGTATGTTTAAGTATGAGTTTGGTTTTATTTTAGCTATCGTTCTATTGATTTTAATATAACAATAGCCAAAATTAATTAAGCTATATTATTTATTATACTTTTCTTTGTGAATTTCACCCCATTTGTATAATTGTTTTAATATAGGTTTCAGTGTTTCACCATACTCAGTTAAAGAGTATTCTACTTTTGGTGGAACTACTGGATATACTTCTCTATGAATTATTCCATCCTCTTCAAGTTCTCTTAATTTTTGAATTAACATTTTTTGAGTTGTTCTTGGCAGTAGTTTTTGTAGTTCACTAAATCTTCTAGTTTCACTTTTTAAATACCATAATATTAAAATTTTCCATTTTCCAGCTAGTACATCAAGTGCTGTTTCAACTGGACATTTCTCAATTAATTCTTTTTCTTCCATTTTCTTATTCATTGTAAACCCCTTAAAATCACATAGGTATCTTTTTATATAGTACATTTCTTTTTAGTATGTACTTGTCTTAAGTTTGTATTTTAGCTAAAGTTTCATTAAGAAGTAAAGAAAATAAAGGATTTTTTATGAAAGCATATATTGTAGAGAAAATTGAAGATAAGAAGTTTAGTTCAGGAATACAAGAAATAGATATTCCTAATATTGAAGAGAATGAAGTATTAATTAAAACTACTTATTCATCATTAAATTATAAAGATGCATTAAGTTCAGTTGGTAATCCAGGAGTAACAAGAGTATTTCCTCACGTTACAGGTATTGATGTAGCTGGTACAATTGAGCAATCAAATAGTGATAGTTTTAAAGTAGGTCAAAAAGTTTTAGTAACTGGTTATGATTTAGGTATGAACACAAATGGTGGACATAGTGAATATGTAAAAGTTCCAGCATCATGGGTTGTTCCAATGCCTGAAAATATTACAGATAAAGAGATTATGACTTATGGAACAGCTGGATTAACAGCTGCTTTAAGTGTAAATGAATTATTAAACAACGGTGTAACATCAGGAAGTGTTTTAGTAACAGGTGCAACTGGTGGAGTTGGGAGTATTGCTGTTTCAATTTTAAGTAAATTAGGATTTGAAGTAACTGCAATTTCAGGAAAAGAAGAAAAAATTGAGTTCTTAAAAAGCATTGGTGCAACTGAAGTAATTTTAAGAAAAGATTTTGATGTAGAGAATAAAAGACCAATGGGTAGTGAAAAATACGATGGTGTGATTGATACTGTTGGTGGAAATATTTTAGCAGAAGCTTTAAAAGTTATAAAATATGATGGTGTTGCTACTTGTTGTGGATTAACTTCTTCTTTTGCATTAAATACAAATGTATTTCCATTTATTTTAAGAGGTGTTAGATTAGTTGGTATTGATTCTGTTGAATGTAAAATTGAAAAGAAAATCGCTGCATGGGAAAAAGTTGCAGATGAGTTTAAAGTTGATACATTAAACGATTTAACAAATGAAATTTCTTTAGATGAAGTAAAAGAAGCTTATGAACAATTATTAGCTGGTAAAGCAGTTGGAAGATATTTAGTTAAGATGTAAAAAGTTAAAGAGTTTTGGATTTTAATCCAAACTCTTTAAAACAATATTTTTTAACTTTTCATTTATCTCATTAGCTATTTTATCATCTTTACCAAAATTATCATATTTTTTATAAGATATATAATTATACTGTTCATCTGCATATACTGAAATATTTAAAGGACAATATGTAATATTTTTAATATTCTCTTCATGCATAGCAAGTGTAAAACTACTTTTACAAATAAGTATATTTATACCTTTTTTTAAAACAGCTTTTTTTTCTAAAGCCTCAGCAACTTTAGCTGTTGATTTTGCTAAATCTAATTTATGAACAATTACAAAACTCTGAAAAGTAATCTCATCTTCTAAGTTTATATGTAACTCATCAAAACTAATGTCTTTTGTTTTAATTGTAAAAATATTCTCCTCATCAATTACTTCATATGAAGCACTTACGTAACTAATAAAAAGTAAAAATAAAGAGAGAACTTTTATCATTTTTTACACTCCATTTCAAATGGTGCAATACCTAATGTATCTAAATCAGTTTCAGGATGTAAAAAACCAACCTGCGGTGAAGTTGAAATAAGTGCTCTTGGTTGTACTAAAGAAACAGGCATTCTTAATTGCCCATTATAGTCTCTAAAAGATAGTTTTCTTCCTTTATATGCAGCTATATCAAAACTTTTTGATCTAATAAGCTCTAAATTTGTTTTTAAATCAGAAGTTTTTGTTTTTGAAATCGATGTAATAATTGTTCTAATTGCTACCCAGTTTGAATAGTCTTTTGATTGCATCCATCTAGAAGCAAAATCTTCAAATCTACTTTGCATTTGTGCTGCACCCCAAGCTTCAATAACTTTATGCCAAGTAACAGGAGTTAATCCTTGTGTTCCTGCAACTGGTCTTGGAAGCCAAGTATTAAAATACATAAACTCGCCAAAATCCCCATAGTGATCAGCTAACATAACTAAATCATAATCTTTTGCTTGAGTAAATACTGGAAACTCTGCATTTGCTTTTCTTCTAATATCACTATTATTATCCCAAACTTTTTCTTTAATTATATTTGCATTAAATTTTTTAATTGCTCTTTTTATATCTTTTACAATTAGGTTATCTTTTGGATTTTCTCCACTAATTAAAAATATATCTTTGAAGTTTCTTTTTATTAGAAATTGTACTAATCCATCATAAAGCATTGCATTGCTTGAAATTGTATGAAGTAAATTCTCTTGACAATATTGTTTTCTTAAGTCAGTTGTTTTACTACTTGAGTTTATTAATAATGCTTTTTTTGAAAGTGGGTTATTTAGTAACTCTTTAAAAAAATCATCTTCAACATTTAAAAGTATATATGAATTTCCACTATTTATAAATTCTTCAAAATCTTTTTTTAGCTCTTTTTTATCGTAAGATATTTTTTCTATCAAATTATAGTGTTGATTTAAAAACTTTGCCGTTTTATTACTATCTTTAATAGCAATTTGTGCACCTTTTAGTCCTAAGTCCTCAGGCTCTTCAATAACATTTGAAAGAATAGGTGGCTTTTGTATTTTTTGTTCTAAATATAAGATATTAACTTCTAGTATTTCTGCTTTTATTAAACTTATTAAAAAAAGTATCGAAATTATAATTTTCATTTTAATCCTTTGTTTTTTATTTCTATATTGTATAGAAAATATATAGCTATAGTTTAGCAAAATAATAAGAAAAACATTAAATGCTAAACTGAAGCTATAAAACTTTAATACAATTTTGATACAATTTTAGAATAATTAAGGAAAAGGATTGAAAATGATTAAGAAGATTGCGTTATGTTTATTTATGGTGCTTTTAACAAGTGAATTTGCTTTTGCAGCAAATATTAAAGGTTTATTACACTCTAGAACAACACTAGAGCCTATAACTATTGGTGCTGGTAAAGCATTAGCAGAAAAACCTTATAATTTAGTAGCTGGTAAATACTATAAAATCGAGTTAAAAAGTGATGGTTCAAGAGAAATTCCTATTGTAGGTCCAGAATTTTTTAGAAATATTTGGGTAAATCAAGTATCTATTAATGATATTGAAGTAAGACCATTAGGAATTGATAGTTTTGAATTTGATGATGAGGGTGAGATTGAATTAACTTTTATACCTATTAAGCCAGGAACGTATACATTAGGTCTTCCTTCAGCTAAAAGTGATAGAGAAAGAGCTACTTTTATAGTTAAATAATACTAAACACAAAGTAATTTTTACTTTGTGTTAATTTTTTAAGGAGATAAAATGTTAAAGAAATTAGGATTAATTTCTATTTTAAGTTCAGCACTACTTTCAGATACAATTTTTGTTTCAAATGAAAAAGATAATACTATTTCAGTAATTGACTCAAATACTCAAAAAGTTGTGCAAACTTATGAAGTTGGTCAAAGGCCAAGAGGTATCTTATTAAATAATGATTACACAAAATTATATATTTGTGCTAGTGATGATGATACAGTACAAGCCATGGATACAAAAACTGGAAAAATTTTATATGATCTTCCTTCAGGTGAAGATCCTGAACAGTTCGCTTTACATCCAGATGGGAAAGAGCTTTACATATCCAATGAAGATGATGGTATTGTAACAGTTGTTGATATTCCTAATAAAACTGTTGTATCACAAATTGAAGTAGGTTTAGAGCCAGAAGGTATGGCTGTTAGTCCAGATGGAAGCGTTGCAATTAATACATCAGAAACATCTAATTTTTTACATTGGATTGATACAAAAAGTAAAAAAATTGTTCACAATACATTAGTTGATGAAAGACCAAGACATATTGAGTTTACTGAATCAGGTGATAAAGTTTGGGCTTCTTCTGAGATTGGTGGAACAGTAATGGTTGTTGATGCAAAAACAAAAGAAGAAATTGCAAAATTTGGTTTTAAAATTCCTGGAATCTTTAAAGACTTAATTCAACCAGTTGGTATACAGTTAACAAGTGATGGTAAATATGCATTTGTAGCCTTAGGGCCTGCAAATCATGTAGCTGTTGTTGATGCAAAAACTTATAAAGTAATTAAATACCTATTAGTTGGAAGTAGAGTTTGGCAATTAGCTTTAGCAGATAATGAAAAAAAACTATATACAACAAACGGTGTTAGTGGAGATGTATCTATAATAGATGTAGAATCTTTAAAAGTAGAAAAAAGTATAAAAGTAGGAAGATATCCTTGGGGATTAGCTGTAATTCCAAGTGAGAAAAAAAATTAGCTTCAATCTACTAACACAATAGCTTAGGAATATTCATATCCTAAGCTATTTTTCTTTTAATTTTATAAAAACCTAAATAACTCATTTACAACTAAACTTTATTTCAATATTTATGAAATATATTAATTAAATCATAAACACTATTATTAATAACTAATTAATTACATATAAATTTTATTATTTACGATTAATGCTAAACTAAGGCTATAATTAAAATGTATAATTTAACAATTGTTTTAAAATAGTTACATATTAATTGTATTTATTTGAAATAAATTTTATTAAGGAGAGAAAATGAGAAATCATTTGTTACAAAAAGCAGCTGTTATGACTTTTGTTGGTTTATTAGGACTTCAATCTAGTGTTGCAAGTACTGAAACAAAAAAAGTATCATGGGACGATATCTTAAATGATAAAAATACAACTGAAGATGTATTAATGTATGGTATGGGACCAGAAGCAAAAAGATACTCAAAACTTGATGAGATAAATACTAAAACTATTAAAGATTTAGTACCAGCTTGGACGTTTTCATTTGGAGGAGAGAAACAAAGAGGACAAGAGTCTCAAGCTTTAGTTCATGATGGAAAAATATATGTAACTGGATCATATTCAAGATTATTTGCACTTGATTCAAAAAGTGGTAAAAAAATATGGGAATATGAGCATAGATTACCTTCAGATATTAAACCTTGTTGTGATGTAATTAACAGAGGTGCAGCTATATTTGGAGATAAAGTATTCTTTGGTACTTTAGATGCTGGTATTGTTGCATTAAATAAAGATACAGGAAAAGTGATCTGGAAAAAAAGATTTGGATATGCAGATAGACCAAATAAAGGGTATCAAGACGGTTATACTATGACTGGTGCTCCAACTATTGTAAAAGATAAAAAAACTGGAAAAGTAATGTTAATCCATGGTTCATCAGGTGATGAATTCGGTGTTATAGGTAAATTATTTGCATTAGATCCAGATACAGGTAAAGAGATCTGGATGAGACCTATGGTTGAAGGTCACTATGGTAGATTAAATGGTAAAAAATCAACTCCAACAGGAGATCCTAAAGCTCCAACTTGGCCAGATGATAAAAATAATCCTACTGGTAAAAAAACAGCTTGGAGTCACGGTGGTGGTGCACCATGGCAAAGTGCTAGTTATGATTATGAAACAAACTCAATTATTATAGGTACTGGAAATCCAGCACCATGGAATACTTGGGAAAGAACTGCTGATGGTGGAGATCCAAGAGATTGGGATAGTTTATATACATCAGGACAAATTTCAGTTGACCCAACTACTGGTGATATTAAATGGTTCTACCAACATACACCAAATGATGCATGGGATTTCTCAGGTAATAATGAATTAGTACTATTTGATTATGTAGAAAATGGTAAAACAATTAAAGCTACTGGACATGCAGATAGAAATGGATTCTTCTATGTAATTAATAGAGAAACTATGAAAAAAGCTGATAAGCAAAGAGAAGATCAAGCAAGAAGATTTATTAAAGCTTTCCCATTTGTTGATAAGATTACATGGGCAAGTCATATTGACCCAAAAACAGGTAGACCAGTTGTTGATCCAAAACAATACCCACCATTACCTGAAGAGGGGAAAACAAGAGGAAAAGCTATCAAGGTTGCTCCACCATTCTTAGGTGGTAAGAACTGGAACCCAATGGCATATAATGAAGATACAAAATTATTCTATCTTGGTGCAAACCATTGGGAAGAAGATTATTGGACTCAACCTATTGAGTACAAAAAAGGTGCAGCGTATTTAGGTCAAGGATTTAGAATTAAGAGAACTTATGATGATCATGTAGGTATTTTAAGAGCAGTTGATCCAGTAAAAGGCGAAATTGTATGGTCACATAAAGAAAAATTACCATTATGGGCTGGAGTATTAACTACTAAAGGTGGCCTTGTATTTACAGGTACTGGTGATGGTTATGTTAAAGCATTTGATGCAAAAACTGGTAAAGAGTTATGGAAGTTCCAAACTGGTTCTGGAATTATTTCTTGTCCAATTACTTGGGAAGAAGATGGTGAACAATATATAGGACTTGCAAGTGGTTACGGTGGAGCTGTACCTTTATGGGGTGGAGACATGGCTGAATTAACTAAACCTGTATCTCAAGGTGGTTCTTTCTGGGTATTTAAACTTAAAAGATAATTTATACGCAAATTGGGAATTTAAAGTATATAAAATTAGAAGTTAAATAATACTCAAAAGGCACATGATGAAAAAAGTTATAGTTATTTTAATTATTTTTATGAGTTTAATTCATGCATATGAAGATGACGAAATAAGAATAATTAATGGATGTAAGCTAGTACCAAAAACAAGTTGTCAAAATGTAGATTTAAGTAAGCAAAATCTTTCGGGGTTAGATTTAAAAGAGTCTAATTTCGAAGGGGCTAACTTTGAAGGAGCAATTCTTGATGGAGTAAATTTGACAAAATCAATATTGAGAAAGTCAAATTTTAAAAATGCAAAGTTAAGACATGCAATTTTAAAGAATTCAGATATGAGTAATTCAAATTTTGAAGGAGCAAATTTAGCAAGAGCAGATTTAAGACATGCAAATATTAAGGTTGCAAAAGCATCAAATAGTAATTTTGATGGAGTAAATGCATGGGCTTTATTTGCACAAGGTAGTACATTTGATAATTCATCTTTTCATGGTGCTAATCTTGAGTTTGCAAGAATGAGTGGCTCTAGTATGAAAAATTGTAATTTACAAGCAGTAAATTTAGAAGCGGCATGGATGACAAGAATAAATTTTGAAAATTCAAATTTTACTAATGCGAATTTACAAGAAACTAAATTATCTAGTGCGTCTTTACATAAGGCAATTTTTACAGGAACAAGAATCCATTATGCAAACTTAAGTGGAGTATATATGGATGGTTGTAAAGATTGTCCAACTGATTGGTAAACTTTAAAAAGGAGGTAATTGAAATGAAATGGGAAACACCGATGTTCGTTGATAATAGATTTGGTTTTGAAGTTACAATGTATATTTGTAATGAATAATAAATAACTGACCTTCTTTGGTTTTATGATACATAGCTTGAAACTTTTCAAGTTATGTATTTTTTTAATAGATTTTTGCTAAATGTATGCTATAAAGATGTCATATAATCAATATTAAAATTTAAAATAGATTGTGGTAAAAATGTGTAAAAAAATATTAGAACTAAAAGACGTAGAATTTTCATATGGTAGTAAAAAAGTATTAAATAAAATATCCTTTCATATAAATGAGGGAAGCTTTTCTGTATTACTTGGATTAAATGGTGCAGGAAAATCAACAATTTTCTCATTAATCACTAGGCTACTAAAATTAGAAGTAGGTGAGATTAATATAAATCAACACTCAATAGAGAATTATTCAAAATCATTAAAAGATATTGGGATTGTATTTCAAGAACCAACATTAGATTTAGATTTAACAGTTAGACAAAATCTATACTACTATGGTGCTATTAAAGGCTTAGGGTTTAAAGAAACTATTGAATCGATAAAAGATGAAATAAAAAGATTAGAGCTTGAAGATGTTTTAGATAAAACAGCAAGAAAACTAAATGGTGGCCATAGAAGAAGAGTTGAAATCTTAAGAGCTCTTATTAACAAACCAAAACTTTTATTGTTGGACGAACCTACTGTAGGATTAGATTTAAAAAGTAGATTTGATATATTAGATTATGTTAGAGATTTAGTTAAAAGAGAAAATGTAAGTGTACTTTGGATTACGCATCTATTTGATGAGGTAAAAGAAGTTGATAATATATCATTTATAAAAGCAGGTGATATTGTAGAGTCAGGAATTGTAAAAGATATTGTTAACAAATATGAAAAAGAAAATTTAGTTGATACATTCAACCATTTAGTAAGGTAAAGCATGAATATATATATTAATTGTATGAAGGGAATTATCTATAAAGAGTTAATTCGATTTGTAAAACAAAAAAGTAGATTTTTTTCAGCACTTGTTAGACCTCTGTTATGGTTGTTTATTTTCTCTGTTGGTTTTAAAACTGCACTTGGACTAGCAATTACTCCTCCATATGAAACATATATTACATATGAGACATATATAGTTCCAGGTTTAGTAGGGATGGTGTTACTATTTAATGGTATGCAAAGTTCACTTACAATGATATTTGATAGAGAGATGGGAAGTATGAAGATTCTTTTATCATCATATATAAATAGAAATTATTTACTATTTTGTAAGATGTTTGCTACTTCAATAGTATCAACTATTCAAGCAGTAACATTTTTATTAATAGCAAAAGCTTATGGAGTTGATATTAGTTTTATTGCTATATTAGTAACAATACCTGTAATTATAGTCTCTTCAATTATATTAAATGCCTTTGCATTATTTATTTCATCAGTTATTAAACAACTTGAGAACTTTGCTACAGTAATGAATTTCGTTATTTTTCCAATGTTCTTTTTAAGCTCAGCACTGTACCCATTATGGAAAATTAAAGACTCTTCAATACTTTTATATGAAATTTCTTCATATAATCCTTTTACATATATAGTAGAGTCAATTAGGTTTGCATTGTATTTAAAAGTCGATAATCAGGCACTTTTTGTCTTATTTATTTCATTAGTAATAACTTTAGTTATGGCCTTTTTAGGGTTTAAATCTAAAAAAGTTAACAATAGCTAAACTTATGCTATGTTTCTCATGTATACTTTTGATAAGACAAATTCCCAATTTGTTATAACATAAATTAAGGAGAGACTATGAGTAAAAAAGTACTATTAAAGAGTGCTATCGCTGTTTCATTAGCTGCGTTAATCACAGGATGTGTTGCTGATACTAATGTACAAAAAGTTACTAAGCCAGGTTTTGCAACTGTAACAAGTAACGATGTATTAAATGATGTAAAATCTACTGAGGATGTATTATCTAACGGTATGGGATTACAAGGACAAAGATACTCACAATTAACACAAGTTAATAAAGAGACTGTTAAAAATTTAGTACCTGTATGGAACTTCTCATTTGGTGGGGAAAAACAAAGAGGACAAGAGTCACAACCATTAATTAAAGATGGAGTTATGTATGTAACTGGTTCTTATTCAAGAGCGTATGCAATTGATATTGCTACTGGTGAAGAATTATGGCAATATGATGCAAAATTACCAAGCGCAATTTTACCTTGTTGTGATGTTATCAACAGAGGTGGAGCATTATACGAAAACTTATTTATTTTCGGTACATTAGATGCTAAACTAGTTGCTTTAGATAGAAAAACTGGTAAAGTTGTATGGAAAAAAAGAATTGCAAAATATAAAGACGGTTACTCAATTACTGCTGCTCCAATTATCGTAAAAGATATGGTAATCACTGGTGTTGCTGGTGGTGAATTTGGTATCGTTGGTAAAGTTGAAGCAAGAAATGCTAAAACTGGTGAAGTAGTTTGGAATAGACCAACTGTTGAAGGTCACATGGGTTACTTAAATGGTAAAGAAAATGGAATTACTGGTGGTGAAGCTGGTAAAACATGGCCAGGTGATATGTGGAAAACTGGTGGTGCTGCTACATGGTTAGGTGGTACTTATGATCCAGAAACAGACCTTTTATTCTTTGGTACTGGTAACCCTGCACCTTGGAATTCACACACAAGACCAGGTGATAACTTATACTCTTCTTCAAGATTAGCTATTGATCCTGATACTGGTAAAATTGTATGGCATTTCCAAACAACTCCACATGATGGATGGGATTTTGATGGTGTTAATGAGTTAATTTCTTTCAACAAAGATGGTAAAAAATATGCTGCAACTGCAGATAGAAATGGTTTCTTCTATGTATTAGATAGAACTAATGGTGACTTCATTACTGCTAATCCATTTGTTTCAAATATTACTTGGGCAACTGGAATTGGAAAAGATGGAAGACCTTTATATACTAAAGATGGAAGACCTGGTAATCCTGGTTCTGAGTCTAAAGGTAAATCAGTATGGTCTGTTCCTTCGTTCTTAGGTGGTAAAAACTGGATGCCAATGGCATACTCTCAAAAAACTGGTAACTTCTATGTTCCATCAAATGAGTGGGGTATGGATATTTGGAATCAACCAATTTCTTATAAAAAAGGTGCTGCTTACTTAGGTGCTGGATTTACAATTAAACCAATTTTTGATGACCATATTGGTTCATTAAAAGCAATTGATCCATTAACTGGTGATATTAAATGGAATTATAAAAACCCTGCACCATTATGGGGTGGAGTTTTAACTACTGCTGGTGGTTTAGTATTCTTCGGTACTCCTGAAGGTAAATTCTTAGCATTAGATGACGAGTCTGGTGAAACATTATATAGCTTTAATGTTGGTTCAGGAATTGTTTCATCTCCTGTAACATGGACTCAAAATGGTGAGCAATATATCGCAATCGTTTCTGGTTGGGGTGGTGCTGTTCCATTATGGGGTGGTGAAGTTGCAAAACTTGTTAAAAACATCAACCAAGGTGGGACAGTTCACGTATTTAAATTACATAAGTAATTTAAATACTAAAATCTTACAAAGGAGGTACTGATCATGAAATGGGAAACACCTATGTTCGTAGATAACAGATTTGGTTTTGAAGTGACAATGTACATTTGTCATAACTAAGAGAAGTATTTTTGGTTAGAGGTAAGTTAGAAATTTTTCTAACTTGCCTCTTTTTTATAATTGAGTTTATGTTAATATGAGTTCAATTATGAAAAATAGATGAAAGGTTTGTATGAAAATTCAAGTTTTAGGTTCAGGAGCTGGTGGAGGTCTTCCCCAATTTAACTGTAACTGTGATAACTGTAGAGGTTACAGAGAAGGTAAATCTACAATAAAAAGAAGAACTCAAAGTTCTATTACAATTAGTGAAGATGGTGAAAACTGGGTTTTATTTAACACATCACCAGATATTTTAGAACAAATTCATAACTCACCTTTTTTACATCCAACAAAAAAAAGAGAAACTAAAATAAAAGCTATCGTTTTTAATGATGCTCAAATTGATCATACAACTGGACTTTTAATGTTAAGAGAAGGTTGCCCACATGAAATTTACTGTACAAAAGAAGTAAATGAAGAATTAAATACATCATTCCCTACTATGAAAATGTTAAAACATTGGGATGGTGGAGGAACTAATTGGCATGAAATACTTCCAGATTCAACTACAAAGTTTGAAATTCCAGTAATGCCTAGTTATGAATTTTATGCACATGCGTTAATTTCAAATGCACCACCATATTCAGCCCATAGAGATAAGCCAAGAAAAGGTGATAATATAGGAATAACAGTAGTAAATAAAAAAACTGGAAAAAGACTATTTTATCTACCAGGTCTTGGAGTTATGGAAGATCACGTATTTGAAGAAATGAGAAATGCAGATGTATTATTAATTGAAGGTACTCTTTGGACAAATGATGAAATGATTAAAGGGAAGTTTTCAAATAAACTTGGAACTGATATGGGACATATTCCATTAAGCGGTGATGAGGGCTTGATTAAAATATTAGATACATTAGAAAAACCTAGAAAAATCTTAATACATATAAATAATACTAATCCAATTTTAGATGAAAGTAATGATGAATATAAAGAATTGATATCTCACGGAATAGAAGTATCTTATGACGGTATGAGTATCGAAATTTAGTAGTAGGAGAAGTAATGAGCGAATTATTAAACAAAGAAGAGTTCGAAGCAAAATTAAGAGGTATGGGTGCAATGTATCACATCCATCATCCTTTTCACGTTAGAATGTACAAAGGAGAATGTACAAAAGAGGAAATTCAAGGATGGGTTGCAAATAGATTTTATTATCAAACTGCAATTCCTATTAAAGATGCAGCTATTATGTCAAATAACCCCCCATTAGAAGATAGAAGAAAATGGTTAGATAGAATTATTGATCATGATAGTGAGGGTGGAGGAATTGAAGCATGGCTTGAATTAGGTGAAGCAGTAGGTTTAAATAAAGAGGACTTGGTTTCTCATAAATATGTTTTACCAGCAGTTAAATTCGCAGTTGATGCTTATATAAACTTTGCAAAACAAAGACCGTGGAAAGAAGCTGCAATGTCATCTTTAACTGAGATGTTTGCACCTCAAATTCATCAACAAAGATTAAGTACTTGGCCTGATAATTATCCATGGATAAAACCAGAAGGTTTAAGATACTTCCAAAAAAGATTAAGTGAAGCAAGAAGAGATGTTCAACATGGATTATCAATTACTTTAGAAGAGTTTAATACAGTTGAACTTCAAGAGAAAGCTTGTGAGATTTTACAGTTTAAACTTGATATACTTTGGACAATGTGTGATGCGTTGTATTTAGCATACGAGTTAAAACAACCTCCATACTTCAATATTGAAGGGGCAGAAAATGCACAAAGAAAAATTAATTGTAGTGAATAATCACTTTCAACTGCAATTTGAAAAAGCGCAAGATTGTTTTGTGTTGTTATATCCTGAAGGTATGGTTCAATTAAACCAAAGTGCTGGTGAAATTATGAATCAATGTGATGGAACAAAAAATTTTAATCAAATTGTAGAAACATTAGAAAAAAAATTTGATATGTCTGGATTAGAAAAAGACGTAGAATCTTTTTTTGCTGAAGCATTTGAAAGAAAGTGGGTAAATTATGTCGACTAATGAAAAAATAGAGATTAAACCACCATTATGGGTATTACTTGAATTAACACATAAATGTCCTTTAGAGTGTACTTACTGTTATAATCAACTAGATTTTGCTGAAACAAAAGATGGCATGACAAAAGAAGATTGGTTTAGAGTAATGGAACAAGTTAGAGAACTTGGTGCTGTTCAGCTAGGAATCTCTGGTGGTGAGCCTTTATTAAATAAAGATATAGTTGAAATTGTAGCACGTGCAAGTGAACTTGGTTTTTATACAAATTTAATTACTTCAGGAGTTGGTGCTCCTGAAGGAATTATTACAAAATTAAAAGATGCAGGATTAAAAACAGTACAACTTGGTATTCAATCTCACGATGAAAATACAATGGTTTTAGTGACTAATAATAAAAGTGCATATAAACAAAAGTTAAAAATTGCAAAAGAAATTAAAGATTCTGGCATGCAATTAATAGTAAATACTTGCATAACTAGACAAAATATTCATCAAGTTGGTGAAATTATTGAGTTTGCAGATGAAGTTTTAGATGCAGATTACTTAGAAATAGCAAATATTCAATATTATGGTTGGGCATTAGAAAATATTAATGCTCTTTTACCAAATAAAGAACAATTAGCAATTGCTAAAGAAGTTACTGATAAATATAGATCAAAGAAGAAGGATATGAAAGCTTTCTTTGTTGTTCCCGATTATTTTGCTGATAGACCAAAAGCTTGTATGAATGGATTAGGTACAACGTTCTTAACAATTAACCCAGACGGTATGGCGCTACCTTGTAATACAGCTAATACAATGCCAATTGAATGGCCAAATGTAAAAGATTATTCAATCAAAGATATTTGGTATGACTCTGAATCATTTAATCACTTCAGAGGTGATTCTTGGATGAATGAACCATGTAGAACATGTGATGAAAGAGATAAAGACTTTGGTGGTTGTAGATGTCAGGCATATGCTTTAACTGGTGATATGCATGCAACTGATCCTGTTTGTTCAAAATCACCTGATCATGGTGTTATTGATAGAAAAATTGAGGAGAGTGTTAAATTCTCTGATCAAGAATTAGTTTACAGAAATAAAAAGAATTCATTAGCTTTTATTAATAACAAAATATAAAAGAAGATAGATTATTAATCTATCTTCTTTTTTTTCTTGATTTAGAAACTCTTTTATTTATTTTAAAATTATAGTTTAGATACTTATAAATCATTGATTCAGATATATCGTACATTTGATCTAAACTTGTTTTTATTTCCCATGTTGATTTATTATCTTTAAGTGCTAGTTCTTTTTTTACTGCTATATTGTTTTTATTATATATGTCTAATATTTTCTCAACAGGAAAATTATCTAAAAAAGTGTATGATCCAAAAGATTTACCAAACTCTTTTTTATAATTATAAATCAAACTAAAGGCAAGAAGTTCAGGAATCCAATAAGAGCCTTTTTCTAGCTTGGAAGAAAAGATAGACGTTATAAACTTATAATAAGCTCTCATTGGTTGAATATTTGTTGAAATCTTTTTAAGTAATAAAGACTTATTTTCATTTTGGAAAATGTAAAACAGTGTATCGGGGGTAATTATATTATTGTCCAGGTACTCTTTTAGACTTCTAATATGGCTTAAGATTACTTTAGTATCTTCTTCACCTTTTGGTAATTGCATTTTACTGTAATCACTTAAAAGATGATTTACTACGATAAGTAAAGTATCTAACTTTAATTTTCTCAAGTTTAAAGTTTCACACTGTTTTAACAATAGATCCAATTGTTGATTTAAGTCTTTTTGTTTTTCCAAAACCCTTACCTATATTTTGATTGAGTGTTATTGTAGAAAAAAAAATGAATTAATTCTTCTTTTCAAGTGCTAGAAAAATATTTCATTAGTGCTAATAATATAGTTTATTTGTGTTATAATTATTGTCATGAAGAAAGTAACATTACAAAAAAGAACAAAAATAGCAAATGATATTATGTTTTATATCTATACTCATATTGATACAAATATTGATATTGAAGAGTTAAGTATTGATTTTGGTGTAAGTAAATTTCATATGCATAGAATTTTTAAAGAAGCATTTGGAAAAAATATTTATGAAAGTATAAAATCAATCAGATTGCAAAAAGCATCTAATTTACTTTTAACAAATAAATATTCCACAATATCAGAAATTGCAAATGATTGTGGATACTCTTCTCAATCTTCATTTATAAAAACTTTTAAAAATAGATTTGAAATGACACCAAAACAGTGGAGAAATGGTGGTTATAAAGATTATTCCCATAAAATTTTACAACAATCAGATGTTGCTATGCGTTCAACTGCAGATTTCAGTGATAAAATTCCTGAAATTGTTAAAATGCCAACTTTTGAGAGTTTTTATATTAGAAATCCAGGATATAATGTAAATATAAAACAAGCTTGGCAAAAACTTCAAACTTGGATTTTATCAAATGATATTCATAACTATAAACAAATTGCATTATTTCATGATAATCCTACTATTACTCCATTAGAAGAGTGTCAATATATTGCATGTATTGTTACAGATGAAAAAAACAATATAAAAAGTGATAGGCTCCCTAATTTCAAAATATCAGATGGTGTTTATGCAAAATTTGATGTTGAAGGAAAACAAGGTGATATTCTAAAGTTTATTCACTGGGTTTATCATGAGTGGCTTCCTAAAAGTGAGTTTGAAACTACTACCAAACCCTCATATGTAATTTACAGAAAGAATAATTTTTTAAGTGAAGATAATGAGTTTGACTTAAGTTTTTATGTATCAATTAAATTTTAGTATTAATATATTAGAAAAAATGATATAATTAAAAAAAAGGAGGTGAGGCGCAATGAAATGGGAAACTCCGGAATTCGTAGATAACAGATTTGGATTTGAAGTTACTATGTATATATGTCACGTATAATTTGAAAATTCAAAATAAAAAAAGCGATAAGTTTTAACTTATCGCTTTTTTTAATTGGGTCTTTCAACCATATATCCACTTCCTCTAATATTTTTTATAAAATCTTCTTTTAGTACTTTTTTAACCCTATTTACTTCAGCTCTAATTGTTGCATTATCTATATAGTCATCATTCCATACATATGTTCTAAACATATCATAATTAACTACCAAACTCCTATTATGTGCAAGTAGTTCAATAATTTGAAGTTGTCTTTTTGGTAAAATGTGAGGTTCATTATTAAAATATAATGTCATTGATTCTGCATCAAAACTATATGATTTTGATAGTCTTTTATGCTTTTGAGGAGCAATATTTGTTTTTAGAATTTTATTTATTCTAAGAGTTAATTCTCTTAAATGAAAAGGTTTTTTTAAATAATCATGGCATCCAATATCAAAAGCTCTTGTAATTTCTTCAATATCAATTAATGCAGATATATAAATAGTAGGAATCATTCTTTTTTGTTCATGTAGATTCTCTAGTATTGTAAAACCATCAATATCAGGGAGGTTAATATCTAAAATCAACAAATCAAACTTACCATCCTCAAGTATTTCTAGGCACTGTTTACCTGTAGTTGCAGTAGTTACAATGTGACCTGTTGAAGTTAAATACTCTGCAATCATTTCATTTAACATAGAGTCATCTTCTAAAAGCAAAATTTTCATATTTTTATTCCTTTAAATGTATAAGTAAATGAAGCCCAGTTTTCACCAGATTCTAGTTTAATTCCAACATTCTCTTCACTACATATTCTTTTTACTAAATTTAATCCTAATCCAAATCCATCTTGAGTTTCTTCTTCTCTATAGTATTCCTCAAATATTTGTTGAGGGTCAAGTATTTGAACTGATTTACTTTCAAAAGACAAATCACACTCGCCATTTGGATGTAATTTTAATTTTACTTTAATGCCTTGATTTGGTAATGTATACTTAATTGCATTTGTTAAATTATTATCAACAATTCTTTGAAGTTTAATTTCATTAAATTTTAAATTGACTTCGTCTTTATTATGAGTAAATTTTAGTGTTGATTTTGATTTTATTGCATTTTGTGTATAAAAATCTATTCTACTTCGTAAAAAGTCTACTAGGTTTATTTCATGAACTGCTTGATTTACTTGGTCTTTCTTAATCAAGTAACTTAAGTCGTCATATATACTAAATAGATTTTTCATTGCAACTTCAATATTAGATAAGTATTTATTTTTTCCATATTCAATTTCATACATATCAATATTTCCCATAATAATTGAAAGTGGAGTATTCGTTTCATGAATTGCATATTTTAAAAATTGTTTTTGAGATTCTATTAAATTTTGAGCATATTTATGACCTTGCTCCAACTTTTTTGATTGATCATTATAATCTTGTGATGATTGTTGAATCAAGTGAGTTAAGGCTTGTAAACTTCTTGCATATTCACTTAAGTTTGTATCGTTTTTTTGAACTTTTTTTTCTTTATGAGGTTCTGATTCTCTTTCACTTAATGCAAGTACTGTTAAAGTTTGGTTTAGTAGTTCATTGCTTACTTTTTCTTTATTGTGATAAAACTCGCCATAAGTAAAAAAACCTGATGTCGTAGCAACTTTTGAGAAAGGTTTTATTTCTATATCAATTAAGCTTGGCATATATCTTCTTCTTGCCATACATGAATAAATAAAGAATGACTCTGTATCTACAATGGAACATTTATTAAATAATGACTGAATTGGATTACTCATAATCATTTCTACATTACCAAATCCAAGTTTTACGATATCCCCTTCATTTAAATTACCAGCAAAACTTAAACTACCATCATCATGTTTATTAATAACTGCTCTTGCTAAAGGTATACCATTTTTCTTTACAATTAATGGAAACTCAATACCTGTAGCAGGAAGTGATAATGCAACATAATCTCCTAGATATTTTTTATAAAAATCAATTGGCTTTAATCCTGAGATTTGATAAACTCTATTTCCTTTAACTTTCTCAATAACATGGTTAATTCCAATAGGGGACCAGTTGAAGTTATATGAACTACAGGCATTTAGTTCATCTGAATTTAATGTAATACCTACAGCACCATCAGTTAATACTGTTTCATCAGAGCATATAAATGTTTGTTTAAATGTTGCATTATCTCCAGCCATTCCTCCACAAACAATAACTTCGTTATCTACTGAACTAATACCATTTAAAAACTCTTCACCATTGGTAGTATAAGGATTACAAAAAGCTATCAATACTTTTGAATTGTCTTCACATATTTTTTTTGCTAATTTAACTCCATTTTTAAATGAGTCCTCTTCTGTTGCATATGCAGATTTAATAGTTGTACTTTGAAAAACTGAGATAGAAATAACAGTTTTTAATGTAGTGATGTTACTATTGTTTATCTCTCCATCAGTTGATGAACCAATTAAAAATGCTTGTGGAAGTTTTTGTTTAAAATCTCTAACAATTTTTTTTAATTTATCTTTTGTTTGTCCACAAAAAATTTGAATTAATATGTTTTCTTCGTCTTTAAATGTATTAAAATCAATTAATAAATCTAAAGGTTGGTTCTTAATTGTATAATTATATGTCTTCATAAAAAAAATTGTAGCAAAAAAAACAAAAAAAACAAAGTAAAAGAAGCTTAAGAATATCGTTTTTAAGGTATTTATAGAAAAAAAATAGCTTCGCTATATTTATGCTATACTTAAGCTAAATTCTTGCTATATTTGTCTTGTAGAATTTCAACATGCGGAAAAATTAGTAGAACAGTTAGTTAATGATTTTTCTCCTAAATAAAAAAATATAAAATAAAAGGATTTTAAAATGATCTATAGTAGACCAGAATACAAAGCTCAATATGAGAACTTCATCGGTGGTGAATGGGTTGCTCCAAAGAGTGGTGAGTACTTTGAAAATATTTCTCCAGTTGATGGGAAAGGTTTAACACAAATTCCAAGATCAAATGAAGAAGATGTAGAGTTAGCAATTGCTGCTGCTAAGACTTGTTTCGAATCATACAAACATACTTCAGTTGTTGAGAGAAGTACAATGTTAAATAAAGTTGCAGACGCAATTGAAGCTAACTTAGAAGCTTTAGCAATCGCTGAAACTTTAGATAACGGTAAAACTGTTAGAGAAACTTTAAATGCAGACGTTCCTTTAGTTGTAGATCACTTTAGATACTTTGCTTCAGTTATTAGAGGAGAGTCTGGTTCAGTTGCAGATTTAGATGAGAACACAATTTCTCAAGAAGTTTATGAGCCATATGGTGTTGTTGCTCAAATTATTCCTTGGAACTTCCCATTATTAATGGCAGCATGGAAATTAGCTCCTGCATTAGCAGCAGGTAACACAATTGTTATGAAGCCAGCATCAGCTACTCCAATGTCAATTTTATTATTAATGGAAACAATTCAAGATGTATTACCAAAAGGTGCTGTTAACATTATTAATGGTTCAGGTGGAAAAATTGGTAAATTCTTATCAACTCACCCAGACATTAAAAAAGTAGGTTTCACAGGTGAAACAACTACTGGTCAATTAATTATGCAATATGCTACTGAGAACATTATCCCTTCTACATTAGAATTAGGTGGTAAATCTCCAAACGTATTCTTCGAATCAATCATGGACGCTGATGATGAGTTCTTTGATAAAGCAATTGAAGGTTTAGTATTATTCGCATTTAACTCTGGTGAAGTTTGTACTTGTCCATCAAGAGCATTAATCCAAGAGTCAATTTATGAGCCATTCATAGCAAGAGTATTAGAAAGAGTTAAAGCTATTAAATTAGGTAACCCTCTAGATACTGAAAATATGATGGGTGCACAATGTTCTCTTAACCAAAAAGAGAAAATTGCTGAATATATCAAAATTGGTAAAGAAGAAGGTGCTGAGTGTCTAATTGGTGGAAATGTTTATGAATCTGAAACTAATCCAAATGGATTCTATATTGAACCAACGATCTTCAAAGGTCACAACAAAATGAGAATCTTCCAAGAAGAAATTTTTGGACCAGTACTTGCTCTTACAACTTTCAAAGATGAAGCTGAAGCATTAGAAATTGCTAATGATACTGAGTACGGATTAGGTTCTGGTGTATGGTCAAGAGACGCTCACCAATTACATAGAATGTCAAGAGGAATTGAAGCAGGTAGAGTATGGGTTAACTGTTACCACTTATACCCATCACATGCATCATTTGGTGGATACAAAAAATCAGGTATCGGTAGAGAAACTCACATGATGATGTTAAACTCTTACAGACACACAAAAAATATTTTAACTTCTTACAGCAAAAATGCTTTAGGATTCTTTTAATAGATAAGTTTGATTTAACACTATCTTATATAAAATATAGAAGGTTTACCTTTCCTTCTATATTTTTTTTCTAAAAAAAGGATTTATTATGACATTAAAAAGAGTACAAGCTACAAAAGAAACTTGCGAAGTAATTGAAATTTTAAAAAAAGAACATGGTGATTTAGTATTTTCTCAAAGTGGTGGTTGCTGTGATGGAACTGCACCTATGTGTTATGCTACAACTGACTTTTATGTACCAAGCAGACATATAAAATTAGGTGAAATTTGTGGATGTGAATTCTACATTTCTCCAGAAAAATATGAATATTTTAAACATTCACTTTTAACTATTGAGGTTAAAAAAGAGAACGCTGCATTTGGAAATTCTTTCTCAGTAGAGATAGATTTAGGATATCAATTTGTAACAAAATCAAGAATTATGACTGATGAAGAGTATCTTCAGTTTAAAGAAGAAGACGAGAAAAAGAATTAATTCAATTCTTTTCTTCGTTTGTTACTAATGCTAAGTTCGTTAAATCATATTTTTGAAGTAAATCTAATAATTTTACAACTCTTTCATATTCAACTTTTTTATCAATTCTAACTATTACAGCTTTTTGTTTATTTTCAATTGCCTTTAAATTATCTTCAAGTGATTCAAAAGATACTTCTATACCTTTTATAGCAAGTTTATTTTTACTAAGTTCAATAAATACTTGTTCTTTATCAACTTTTATTTCATCTGCACTAGAAGTTGGCAAGTCTAAAATTAAAGCAAGTTCATCTTTTTTAAATACAGAACTAACAATAAAAAATATTAAAAGAATAAATACAACATCAATAATAGGTGTTAAATCAATACCTAAAGGTTCTCTTCTTTTCATTAAAACTTACCAATAACCTTTTTAGCTTTTAGTTCAATTGAATCAATCATTGAAATAAAGTGATTATATGCAATATGATGAGGAATAGCTACGATAAGACCTGCAATTGTTGTAATAAGTGCTATTGCAATACCATTTGAAAATACAGTTGGATCGCCTAATCCATTTGCTGTAATTGCTTCAAATGACTGATATACACCAATTACAGTTCCAAGTAATCCTAAAAGTGGAGCAATAGTTGCAATATTTTTTATATAAGTTAATCCTGATTCTAGTTTTTTTACTTCATACTCGATTTGTGCATAAACTGAACTTTCTGGATTTATTCTTTTTTTTATTTTTTCAATTAGACTATTTTTTCTTGGAAGTGTAAAAAACTTCCATAAAATAATAGTAAATCCAATTGTATTAAGTGCAATTAGAATATAAACAATAATTCCACCTTTGTCTATATAAGTCATTAAATCCATTTATTTTCCCATAAGTTTTTTTATTATTGTACAAAAGTTTTGTTAATAAATAGTTCACAGCATATTATTATTAAGAAAATCTTTAAGATATTTAAAGTAATATTTTCCAAATTTAAAAGGAGTTTTTAATGAAATTAAAAATGTTGATGCCTTTAGCAGCACTGCTAATAACAGCATCTAATGCAAAAACTAATCATGAAAATAATAACTTAGTTAGTGATAAGGTTATTGAAAAACAAAGAGCTTTACTAAGTGAAAATACAAAAGAAAAAGGTTTTGGACCACAATCTCCAAGAGATATAAATTCAAATAATGGTAAAAATAAAATAGTATTTAATTCAGCACCTGAATATACTCAAATGAATCTTTGTAATATTCATTTTCATAAAAATGCAGAACACAAGGGTGGTGAATTTACTACTTATGCTGGAAATGGTGATGGACATGGATATCAAAGTGGATATAAATACAATGGTACTTTAAAAGTTCAGGAATTATTAAAAACAGAAAATGAAATTTGTCCAAGTAAGCATGGTGGATTATTGCCTGGAGACACAATAGAAGTACATTATGTTCATTCTACAGCAAATGTTAAGCCAGGTCCAACATTAGGAGCTTGTTTAAGTGATTCTATTAAAAATCCTCAATTAAGAGTTGAAACTCAAGTGTTTGTATTGGTAAATGATAAAAATGCACTTGATTTTAATAAGTTAGCAAAACATGGACTTAAGGATGGATTTAATCAAGCATTAAACATTCCATCAAATACTGGTAAACCAATAGAGTATCAAGGTTCAACAACAGGTCCAGGATATAATGAAAAAGGATCACCTTTTCAAGTTACATGGAGTGTAAGACCAAAAGTTGCAAAAGTTAATATTGCTACAGTAGGACAATGGTGTAAAGGTAATGTTTTTAAAGAAGATCATGCACATGGTGTAAGAAATCTTGTTTTAAACCCTAAGTTACTTTCTGAAATCAAATAATTTTTCTTCTCATTTTAAATAATAAATAAGTAAATTTAATTTACTTATTTATTAAACTTTTTTAAATTACACAAACAAATTGGTATACTTACACTATGAACTTACAAAACTCACCAGTAGAAAAAATACAATTTAATGATTATGAATATTTTATAAAAAGAGATGATTTACTCAATAAAGATTTTTCAGGTAATAAAGCTAGAAAATTCTACTACTATTTAATAAATGATTTTCCAAATATTAAAAAAATAGTATCATATGGTTCTGCACAATCAAATGCAATGTACTCTTTATCAGTTTTAAGTAAATTAAAATCATGGAGTTTTGAATACTATGTTGATCATGTTCCTACATATTTAAAAGAAAACCCAGCAGGAAATTATAAAGAAGCTTTGAATAATGAAGCTAAAATAATTGAACAAAAAGTTCCAAGTAAATTTGATGATGAAACACTTTTTATAAGTGAAGGTGGTGCTGTAAATGAGGCAAAAGTTGGTATAGAAAAACTAGCAAATGAAATTAAATCTTGGGCAGAAAAAAACGATATAAAAAATTTAAAAGTATTTTTACCAAGTGGTACAGGAACAACAGCACTTTTCTTACAAAAATATTTACCATTTGAGGTTTTAACTTGTGCTTGCGTTGGAGATGAAACATACTTACAAAAGCAGTTTGAACTTTTAGAAAAAGACAACTTCCCTACAATTTTAAAAAGAGAAAAAAAGTATCACTTTGGAAAATTATATAAAGAGTTCTATGAAGTTCATCATGAGTTATTAAATCAAACAAATATTGAGTTTGATTTGCTTTATGACAGTTTAGGGTGGATAGTTTTTCAAAACTACTTAAAAGAAAACTATGATAAAAATTACAAATATATGTATATTCATCAAGGTGGTATTTTAGGCAATATAAGTATGCTTCAAAGATATAAATATAAGTATAAAATACCACTAAACTAAAAATTTACAATAATTTCGATATAATCCATGACTATGAAAAAGAACAATATAATATTAATAGGTTTTATGGGTGTTGGTAAAGGTACAGTTGCACGTGCTTTAGTGAAAGCTTCTGATATGATGGCGATTGATACTGATGATATTATTGAGAGTATGGAAAACAGAAAAATCAAAAAAATTTTTGATGTTGAAGGTGAACCATATTTTAGAAATTTAGAAAAGAAAACTGCTAAATGGCTTGCTAAAAATGTAAAAGGAACAATCATCTCAACAGGTGGAGGCTTTTATAAGCAAGAAAAACTTAACAAAATTGGAAAAGTAGTTTATTTAAAATCATCTTTCCAAGGAATACTTGATAGAATTAATAGCGCACCAAATGCTGCTAATAAACTTAAAAAAAGACCACTTTTACAAGATATACAAGTAGCTAATAAACTATTTAATGAAAGATCACCTCAATATGAAGAGGTTGCTGATATTATTGTTGATGTTGAAAAAAAAGATATTAATTTAATTGTTGAAGAAATTTTAGGACAAATCTAATGAAAATTATAAATACTAATGATAAAAATTTTAAAGATGAATTTGATGGAATTTTAGCAAGAGCTAAAAGTGATATTAAAGGTGTTTCATCAATTGTTACAGGAATTATTGATGAAATTATAGAAGAAGGAAATGAAGCTTTAAAAAGACATATTGAAAAGTTTGATAAATGGGAAGTTAAAAGTGATGATGAATTACTAATTTCTTCTGAAGATATGAAAAAAGCTTATGAAAATATTGATGATAAATTAAGAGATGCACTACATACTGCATATGATAGAATTAAAGCATATCACGAAAAACAATTACCAAAATCATGGATTGATTTTGAATCAAATGGTACTATTTTAGGCCAAAAAGTAAGTGCTGTTGATAAAGCTGGGTTATATATTCCTGGTGGAAAAGCTGCATATCCAAGTAGTTTATTGATGAATGCAATTCCTGCAATTGTTGCTGGTGTTGAAGAGATTGTAGTATGTACTCCAACTCCTGATAATGAAGTAAATGAGTTATTATTAGCAGCATGTCACTTATGTAAAGTTTCAAAAGTTTACAAAGTAGGTGGAGCATCTGCAATTGCAGCAATGGCTTATGGAACACAAACTATTCCTAAAGTTGATGTTATCACAGGACCTGGAAATATCTTTGTAGCAACTGCTAAAAAATTAGTTTTTGGTGAAGTACATATTGATATGATTGCAGGACCATCTGAAATTGGAATACTTGCAGATGAAACAGCAAAACCTCATTATTTAGCTATTGATTTATTATCTCAAGCTGAGCATGATGAAATGGCTAGCTCTATTATGATTACAACTTGTGATGAAGTTGCAAGTTTAACTAGCAAAGAAGTTGAAGAATACCTAAAAACTTTAAGTAGAGAAACAATTGCTAGAAAATCAATTGATGAAAGAGGTGCAATAATAGTTACAAAAGATATGACAGAAGCACTTGATCTTATGAATGAAATTGCTCCTGAACACTTAGAAGTTATGACTAAGAATTCTTTTGAATTATTACCATATATTAAGCATGCAGGTGCAATTTTCTTAGGTGAAAATACTCCTGAACCAATTGGTGATTATATTGCAGGACCAAATCATACACTACCAACTGGAAGTACAGCTAAATTTTATTCACCATTAAATGTTGAAAACTTTATGAAGAAAAGTTCAATTATCAATTTCTCAAAAAATGCAATTGATGAATTAGGTGAAGCATGTGCACTTCTAGCAGATACAGAAGGTCTAACAGCACACGCAAAATCTGTTAGAGTTAGATTAGAAGATAAATAAGAAAAAGAAAAAAGGAAATTATTATGGCATCGTTTAAAGATTGGTTTACAGAAGATGAAGATGATATGTTTATGGGAAGTCCTAAATCAAAATTTTTTGATGTAAGTAGAGAAGCATCTCAAGATATCGTTGAAGAAGAGTGGGATAAAGTTATAGAAAAGCTTGCTGTATTAGAGATGATGTATTCAAAAGATAAGGGTGAAGATTTCGATTTAAATAAAGAGATTGAAACATACAAATTTGATAATGAACAAGACGTTAATAATATGAAAAAAGGTCTTTATGTTGAATTTACTGGTGAAATTATTTGTAGATTAGATTCATAGGAAATTTAGTGGAAGAGTTACAACAAGTAAAAAATCAAATTAAGCAATTTGTTCAAGAATGCAATGATGAAAAAAGTTTAGAGTTATTAGAAAAGTTAGCAACTGGAAAGATGCTAAGAAGTAAGCTAATACTTAAAATTGCAGGAATAAATGAAGAGTCAATAAAGCTATGTGCAGTAGTTGAGATGATTCATGCAGCATCGCTTTTACATGATGATGTAATTGATGAAGCAGATACTAGAAGAGGTAAACCTAGTGTAAATGCACTTTATGATAATAAAACTTCAATTATGTTTGGAGATATTTTATACTCACGTGCATTTACTGAATTATCTCAAATGGATAAAAAAATTGCTTATACTGTATCAAATGCTGTAACATTACTTAGTATTGGAGAGATGTTAGATGTAGATTTAACAAATAGTTTTAATACTTCATATGATAAATATCTTGATATGATTTATAAAAAAACTGCATCATTAATTGAAGCTAGTGCAAAAGCAGCTGCTATTTTAGCAGGACTTGACGAAGAAAAATATGCATTATATGGTAAAAACTTAGGACTTGCATTTCAAATGATTGATGATATTTTAGACATTACTGCTGATAGTGCTACTTTAGGAAAACCTGCAATGCTTGATTTTGTTGAGGGTAAAGTAACAATTCCATATTTATTATTACATGAAAGAATAGAAGATAAAAATACATTAGAGTCTTTATATAAAAAAGAGTTAAATGCTGAACAATCAAATTGGATAAAAGAGCAATTAAACCAAACAAATGCTTTAAATGATTCAATTTCATTAGCTAAGAAATTAGGAAATGAAGCAATTGAAGTTGTAAATGGTGAAGAAAATAGTGAGACTCTTATTATGATAATGAAAGCAATGACTGAAAGAGAGTTTTAGTAAATGAGTTATTTGGTAATTAGTTTTTCCCATAAAAATACTGATATTGAAATGAGAGAAAAACTAGCTTTTAATGATGAACAATTAAAAGATAGATTTTTAAGAAATATTTTAGCCTGTGAAACTACAAAAGAAGCAGTTGTATTGTCAACATGTAACAGGGTTGAAATCATTACAAGATCATCAAATATTAAAAATAGTTCAAAAGATATAGTTCAAAGAATATCTGAGTTTTCAGGTGTTGAGTTTGATAAGCTATATAAAAGAGCTGATATTTATGACAATGATGGTGCAGTTCATCACTTATTTACAGTGGCCTCTGCACTTGATTCACTTGTAATTGGTGAGACACAAATTGTAGGACAATTAAAAGATGCTTTTAGATACTCACAAGGCAAAGGTTACTGTTCACAAAATATTACAAGGGTTATGCAGTTTGCTTTTAAATGTGCTGCAAATGTAAGAAATGCTACAAGTTTAGGAACTGGTTCAGTATCAGTTGCTTCAACAGCTGTTGCAAAAGCAAAAGAGATTATAGGAAATACTTCTGGTATTAAAGCTTTAGTAATAGGCGCTGGTGAAATGAGTGAACTTACAGTTAAGCACTTGATTTCATCAGGATTTGATGTAATTATTACAAGTAGAAATATAAAAAAAGCAAAAAGTCTAGCTGAAACATTTGATGGAAATATTGATATTGCTCCTTATGAAAACTTAAGGTCACTATTAGGACAAGTATCAGTTATGATTACAGCAACTTCTGCTCCTTATCCTATTATCACACCAGATAATACACCAGAAGCTAGTTTTAATAGATATTGGTTTGATATAGCCGTGCCAAGAGATATTGATGATAATATAGATTTACCAAATCTACAAATCTACTCAGTTGATGATTTACAAGAGATTGTAAATGAAAATATGAGTTTAAGAGCAGAGCAAGCTAAAACTGCATATTCAATTGTTAGTAAAATGTCAATGGAGTTTTTTGAGTGGTTAAAATCACTTGAAATTGAACCAGTTGTAAAACACCTTTATACAAAAGGTGATGAAGTAATTGAAAAGAAATTAAAAAATGCTATTAAAAAAGGATTTATCAATCCTGAAGATGAAGACAATATTAGAAAACTTTGTCAAACAGTATTAACTGAGTATTTACATACTCCTTCAAAAGAGTTAAAAGATATTTCACAAAACATGGAGTGTGATGTTGTTGTAGGATCTATTCAAAAAATGTTTGGACTTAGCAATGATGCAGACTTAAGTGAAAAATATAGATGTGAACATCTAATAAAAAATTAAAAAAATAGGACGATTATAAATGAAATTTTCTCAAATGTTTATTCCAACTACAAAAGAAACACCAAATGATGCGACACTGCCATCACACCAATTTTTAATCAGAGGTGGATTTATAGCTCAAACAGGTGCTGGAATTTATGATTTTATGCCATTAGGAAAAATTGTTCTTGATAAAATTAGAGCTGTGGTAAAAGAAGAGATGGACAATGCAGGTGCAAATGAAGTTCAATTTGGATTTGTGACACCCTTATCATTATGGGAAGAGTCTGGTCGTGCTACAACAATGGGAAGTGAACTGTTAAGATTCAAAGATAGAAAAAATGGTGATTATGTTTTATCTCCAACAAATGAAGAAGCCGTTGTAAATATGGTTAAAAATAGAATTACTTCATATAGAGATTTACCAGTTCATTTATATCAAATAAATACAAAATTTAGAGATGAAGCAAGACCAAGATTTGGTCTTATGAGAGGTAGAGAATTTTTAATGAAAGATGGATACTCTTTCCACAGTAATACTGAAGATTTAGTAAGAGAATTCAATCTAATGGAAGAGACTTATAAAAAAATCTATACTAGATTAGGTTTAGAATTTAGAGTAGTTGAAGCTGATAGTGGTGCTATTGGTGGAAGTGGTTCTAAAGAGTTTCATGTTTTAGCCAATAGTGGGGAAGATACAATTGTTGTTTGTGATTCATGTGATTATGGAGCAAATATTGAAGCAGCCGTTAGAAAACCAAACAAAAAAGAAAAACTAGAAACTATTGCTCAAGAGAAAGTTGAAACTCCAAATTGCAAAACAATTGAAGATGTAAGCAATTTTTTAAATGCTGATTCATATTATTCAATGAAAGCAGTTATTAAAAAAGCTATTTATGAAGAAGAGACTCAAGTTGTAGTTTTCTTTGTAAGAGGTTGCGATGAATTAGAAGAAACAAAAGCTTGTAATGCTGTTAATGCTTTAGAATTAGAAGATGCAAATGATGAAGATATTATTTCAGCTGGTTTAGTTGCTGGATATTGTGGAATTGTTGGACTTCCTGAAGGTGTAAAAGTTGTAGTTGATAATGAATTAAAAGAAGACAACAACTTAGTATGTGGAGCAAATGAAGAGAATTATCACTTAAAAGGTGTTGATTTAACATCAATGAAAGATTTAAACTTCAAAGATTTAATTGCAGTTCAAGAAGGTGATTCTTGTGCTCATTGTAATGGAACATTATCATATACAAAAGGTATTGAAGCTGGACATATTTTCCAACTTGGAAATAAATATTCAGAAGCTATGGATGCAAAATTCTTAGATGAAAACGGAAAAGCAAAAGCATTTGAAATGGGATGTTATGGAGTTGGAGTTTCAAGATTAGTTGCTGCCGTGATTGAACAAAATCATGATGAAAAAGGTTGTATTTGGACAAAAGAGACTGCACCTTTTAAGGCACATGTAATTGTTTCAAATGCAAAAAAAGATGATGAGCTTGAAGCTGGTATGAAAATTTATGAAGAACTAAAATCAAATGGTATTGAAACTATTATTGATGATAGAAAAAAAGAGAGATTTGGATTTAAAATGGGAGATTTTGAATTATTAGGATTCCCATATGCTGTAATTATTGGTAAAAAATTACAAGATGGACTTGTAGAAATTGTTGACAGAAAAACATTAGAAAAACAAGAAGTTTCAATTGATGAAGTTTCACAAAAATTAGCAGAACTTTTAAAATAATTTATTAGGTTACTGTGATATAATACGCAAAAATTAAAAAGGATTATTGTATATGGACGCTTCTATGGTAGATCTAATTAGTGATTATGCATTAAAATTAGTAATTGCAATTGCAATTTTTTATGTTGGTAAGTGGGTTGCTAGAAAACTTACAGATTTAGTAGTAAAGATTACTAGAAAAACAGGAAAGGTTGATGAAACATTACTAAAATTTTTAAGTAATATCATTTACTATATTTTAATGATTGTTGTTTTATTAACAGCATTAGAGCAACTTGGAGTTGATACAACTTCATTCTTAGCTATTTTAGGTGCTGCTGGTTTAGCTATTGGTTTAGCATTAAAAGACTCATTAAGCAATTTTGCATCAGGAGTTATGATTATAATGTTTAGACCATTTAAAGTTGGTGATTTCATTAACGCTGGTGGTGTAAGTGGTTCGGTTGAAGAGATCACTATTTTTAATACTTTATTAAAAACTGGAGATAACCAAACTTTAATTGTACCAAATGGTGCTATTACATCAGGAACTATTACAAATGTAAATGCTAAACCAACAAGAAGAGTTGATTTAGTAGTTGGTATTGGTTATGATGATGACATTAAAAAAGCAAAAGAAGTTTTAAATACTATCATTACTTCAGATGAAAGAGTTTTAGTTGATGAAGGTGTAACTGTTGCAGTTGCAGAATTAGCTGATTCTTCTGTAAACTTTGTAGTTAGAGCTTGGGTTAATACTCCTGATTATTGGGCAGTTAAATTTGATTTAACAGAGAATATCAAATTAACATTTGATAAAGAAGGAATCTCAATTCCATTCCCACAACAAGATGTTCACCACTACAACAACGATTAATATTCCCGTTGTTTTAGAAAACATATTAAACGACCTACTAAAAATTGGTGTAAAGCCAGTTTTAGTAGGTGGCTGTGTTAGAGACTATTTTTTTAATATTCCAAATAAAGATTTTGATATAGAATTATTTGGATTAGACTGCTTAGATACAATTCATAAAACTTTACAAAAATTTGGAAATGTTAAACTTGTAGGTAAATCTTTTGGGGTTTTGACTTTAAAAGTTGATGAATATGATTTTGATTTTGCACTGCCTAGAACTGAAAAGAAAATAGGTACTTCTCACCAAGACTTCGAAATAGTAAGTGATGCTAGTTTAAGCTTCAAACAAGCAGCTATAAGAAGAGACTTTACTATAAATGCAATAGGATATGATTATAACTCAAAAGAGTTTCTAGACCCTTTTAATGGTTTAGATGACATTAAAAGTAAAAACTTAAAACATATTGATGATAAGACATTTATTGAAGATAGTTTAAGAGTTTATAGAGCTGTTCAGTTTGTCTCTAGATTTGATTTAAAAATTGATGAAAAAACTAAAAAGCTTTGTAAACAAATTGTTAGTGATGCTGAGTGTAAGTATTTACCAAAAGAGCGAATCTATGAAGAGTTTAAAAAACTATTTTTAAAATCACCAAAACCATCAATTGGGTTTGAAGCTCTTAAAGAGCTAGGGCTTTTAAAATATTTTAGTGAATTACAAGTTTTAATTGGATGTATTCAAGATGAAGAGTATCATCCAGAAGGTGATGTTTGGATTCATACTTTAATGACAATTGATGAATTAGCAAAGATAATAAAAGATGAAAATATAGAAGATGAATACAGAAAACTATATCTGTTTTATGGGATTCTTTGTCATGATTTAGGAAAGCCTTTTTGTACAAAACAGATAAATGGAAAAATTACTTCACATAAACATGAAGCATTAGGCCTTGAACCTACTATTTCTTTTTTATCAAAACTAACAAATGAGAAAAAATTTATAGATATAGTTTGTACTTTAGTCAAAAACCATCTTGCACCTTTTCAGCTGTATTTAGCACAATCAAGTGAAAAGGCAGTAAAAAGATTATCACTAAAAGTAAATATTGAAGATTTATGTTTAGTTTGCCTAGCTGATTGTTTAGGTAGAAGTATTCCTTATAAAGATAAATGTCACAAAGCTACAGCTTGGTTATTACAAAAAGCAAAAGAGCTTGAAATACATAACGAACCAATCAAACCATTTGTTCAAGGTAGAAATTTAATAGAGTTAGGATTAAAGCCATCAAAAAAATTTAAAGAAATACTTGACTTTGCTTTTGATTTACAAATAGATGAGCATATGCAAAAAGATGAGATTGTAGAAAAGATTAAAGAGAAATATCTTTAATCTTTTATGGCCTAAATATGTTGTTTTTACTTCCATTTACTACATGAAAAATTGTTACAGCGTATTTTTTAGAATAGTATTTTAAAAGTAAACTTTGTAAAGTTGGTTCAATTGATGGTGTAAACCAAGCGTTGTTTGAAATGGCAATCATGTATTTTATACCATTTAATTCTTCGAAAATTTTATCAGTTGTTGCTTCATAACAAATTGCATTTCTAAACTTTTCACCATTTATTATAAAATCTGTTGGCTTGTCTGCTTTTGAGTAATCACTAGCTCCACCGTAAAAAATATCATTTATTAAATCAACTGCAAATTTTGGAAGTGGAATTTCTTCCCCAAATGGAACTAAAACTACTTTTTTTGCAGTTTTTACTTGGCCTTTTGAAAAATGATATGTGGCATTATAAATCTGTTCATTTTCATATAATAATGCTCCTGTAATTATGTCAATGTCATTTGATAAGTCTGTTAATCTTTGATAATTTTCTTTATCATAGTTTAAAGCAGTAGCAAATGAAGTCTCTGGTAAAACTATAAGCTCACTGCCTTTTTCTATAGCTGTTATAATTTGCTCATAGTTTTTTTCAAAAAGGGTATTTTTATACTCTTTATCCCATTTTAAACTTTGATTTATACTCATTTGAGGCATATATATTTTTACATTTGGATTATCAATTAATTCACCTTTTGGTAAAGTTATTGCAAAAATCAATGGTATTAAACCAATAATTTTCATTCTTTTTAGTTTAATTATTAAAAATAGTCCAAATAAAATTAAAAATAAATCAGTCTTTGTAGTTCCAATATAAGAGTTTACAAATAGAAGTTCAGGTTTTATCCAATTAAAACCAAATGGAATTAAAAAACTAAAACCAAATATAGCCAAAACTCTAAAAGCAACTTTGTCATAAATTGTAAATAGATAAAATATTAACCCATAAACTAATCCAATAGCTATTAATAAAACAGGTGTTAAATAAACTAATTCATAATATTTTAAACTTACAGCCATCCAATAGCACCACAAAATCCCAATAAAAAACCCTGCAATAAACATAGATTTTCTAGGAATTACTAGAAGTAAATAAAATGCAACTATAGAAAAAATAGTATCAATTAGTTTTATTTGAATATCAAAATAGCTCAAGTATATAAATGCACTAAATAATATGGCTGTAATCAAGCCTTTTATTATAAAGTTTTTGTTAGAATGTTTGCGTTTTGCTAAAAACATAATAGACTACTTTTTAAAAGGAAATTTGATGGAAGGTTCAAGCGCTGATTTAATAAGCTCATTACTACCTCTTGTTGCATTATTTGCAATATTCTATTTTTTAATAATTAGACCACAACAAAAACAAGCGAAAGCTCATAAAGAAATGGTGGCTAACTTAAAAAAAGGTGATAAAATTGTAACAAATGGTGGCTTAATCGTTGAAGTTACAAAAGTTGAAGAAACATATTTTGTTGTTAAAAACAATGATGGTTCTGAACTAAAACTTATGAAAGAGTTTGTAGCTAAGCTTTTAGAAGACTAAACAATTATCTAAAACATGTAAGTTTCTTACATGTTTTACATACCTCAAATTTTACCTACTAAGGATTAAGATTGAAAATCTTTAATTATAGATTCATAATATTTGCATTAAGTATTGTATTTGGTATATTCTTTTCTATCCCTTCACTTATGCAAACAGATACAGGAAAAAAAATCTCACTAGGACTTGATTTACAAGGTGGATTACATATGCTTTTAGGTGTTAACACTGAAGAAGCCGTAACTGCTAAAATTAAATCAATTGCATCTTCAGTAAAATATTTTGCAGATGATGAAGAGATTTTATTAGACGGATTATCGATAAACGATGATAGTGTTACTTTTACAGTTTTAGACCCAGATGAAATGCCTAAAATGGATGAAATGTTAAAAACATCTATAACAGGCCTTGAAGTTACTAAAACTGACCAAGATTATATGTTGACTTTAACAAGTGATGATATCGCAAAAACAAAAGATTTTGCAGTTGCACAAGTTGTTGAAACAATCAGAAATAGACTTGACCAATTTGGTTTATCAGAGCCAACAGTTGTAAGACAAGGAAATACAGATATTGTAGTACAACTTCCAGGTATAAAAACTGCTGAAGATGAAAAGGCTGCAAGAGAACTTATTTCTAAGCCTGCAAATTTAGAGTTAATGGCTGTTGATGAAGAAAGAGCAGATCAAGTTTATACTATGAGTGCTTCTCAAGCTTCACAATATGGTGATATAATCTTAGAAGATACAAATGATGCTTCAACAAAATATCTAGTAAGAGAGATTCCAATCTTAAATGGTAGTCAAATTATTGATGCACAAGTGGCTTTTGATCAAGCTAATCAACCAATTATTAATTTTACACTTAATTCAAGTGGAGCAAGAATTTTTGGAGATTTTACAGCTAAAAGTGTTGGAAAAAGACTTGCAGTTGTTTTAGATGGAAAAGTATACTCTGCACCAAATATTAGAGAAAGAATTGGTGGCGGAAGTGGACAGATTTCTGGTGGATTTACTGTAGCAGAAGCAGGAAATGTTGCAATTGCACTAAGAAGTGGTGCATTACCAGCTTCTGTTAATCTTTTAGAAAAAAGAAGTGTAGGGCCAAGCTTAGGTGCTGATTCTATCAAAGCTTCTACAATTGCACTTATTTCTGGTTTTGTTTTGGTATTTATCTTTATGATTATTTATTATAGACGAGCTGGTATTATTGCTAATATTGCCCTTATTACAAATATCTTTATTATCATTGCAGTTATGGCAATGTTTGGAGCAACTTTAACATTACCAGGAATGGCTGGTATTGTACTTACTGTTGGTATGGCAGTTGATGCAAATGTTATTATTAGTGAAAGGATTAGAGAGCTTTTAAGAGAAGGTTTATCTATTCCAAAAGCTATTGAAGATGGGTATTCAAATGCAATGAGAGCAATTTTAGATGCAAATATTACTACTCTTTTAGTTGCTGTGATTTTATATGCATATGGAACTGGACCTATTAAAGGTTTTGCAGTAACAATTTCTATTGGTATTTTAGCATCAATGCTAACTGCTATTTTAGGAACACATGGTATTTATGAAGCATTATTACCAAAAATTATGCAAAGTAAAGATAAGAAAAAATGGTTTGGAGTTAAATAATGGAATTTTTCAAAGTAGATAAAACATTTGACTTTATGTCAAAGAGATTACCTTTTTTAGGTTTATCAAGTCTTTTAGTTATTGCTTCAATAGTTTTACTTTTTACAAAGGGTGTAAATTTTGGTATTGACTTTGCAGGTGGTACGGTTGTTCAAGTTCAATATGAACAAAAAGCACCAATTGATAAAATTAGAGAAACACTAGATAAGACGAAATATACAAACTCTTCAATTACAGAGTTTGGGTCTCCTGAAGAGATTGTAATTAGAGTTAAGGGTACTTCAAGTAACTTAGCTAATGACATCGGTGATGAGATGCACAAAATCTTAGACTCAACTGGTAAGTTTGAAATCAGAAGAGTTGATATGGTTGGACCAAAAGTTGGTGGAGAGCTTAGAGAAAAAGGTCTTATGGCGTTAGGTTTATCATTACTTGTAATCTTAATCTATGTATCATTTAGATTTGAGTGGAGATTTGCCGTTGCTTCTATTTTGGCTTTAGCACATGATGTTACTATTGCACTTGGTGCAATTGCTCTATTTAATATTGAAGTAAATTTAGATATTTTAGCTGCTATTCTTACAATCTTAGGATACTCGCTAAACGATACAATTATTGTATTTGATAGGATTAGAGAGGGAGTTCAAACTTCTAAAGAATCAGTATTAGAAAAAGTTGTAAATGAATCAGTGAGTAAAACATTATCAAGAACAACTCTTACGTCATTAACAACATTCTTTGTTGTTATTACGCTATTCTTCTTTGGTGGAGAGATTATTCATGGATTTGCCTTTACAATGCTTGTAGGTATTATTGTAGGTACTTATTCATCTATTTTTATCGCAGCATCATTTTTAGTTCAATTAAAATTTTCAATTGCTAATTTTAGATCAAAAGAAGCAGAAAAGTTAAAAAGACAAAAAGAGAAAGAAAAAATCAGAGCTATGTACGAGCAGGGAACTGTTTAGTACATAGTTTTATTTATACACTTGTATAAAAAACATTCGCTATAAATACGCTATTTTAGGGCTATACGAGGGCTATAAACTTATTTTATAATTACACTAATTTAAAAGATTAGGATAATTATAAAATGTTTGAAAATAAAAAATATATTAAGTTCTTACAAAAATCAAAAAAACAATCTAATGATATTCTTTGTATTAATGTTTTAGAAAAGAATGATTCATCATTTAAAAAAAGTACTAGAATGATGTTAATAAATACAAATAATGAATCTATAGGTTTTGAATTTGAAACAGAATTAAAAAAATTTATTTTTACTTACACTTCTGAAATTATCAAAAATAAAAAAGGTAAGTTTTTAGCATTTACAAAAAGTGTAAATTCTAAAACTATATATTGTTGGGTTGAACCTTTTTATGTTGAAAATAGTTATGGCTATATTGGTCAGGCACTAAACTACGCAATTAAAAATCAAAAAATGACACTTCTTCGTTCTACTAAGTTTTCTGGAGCACATAGTTTTGTTCCTTATTTTAATGAAGATAATAATTTATATAAAAACAGTAGCAACATTTTTTATGATGAGATTAATTCTCCTACAAAAGTATTGATATTGGGTGCATCAAAGGGTTATATTGAGCTTATAAAAAACTGTGAACAGTTAAGTTGGCAAACAACGCTTTGCGATTTAAAAGGTAATATACAAAAAAAGATAAAGCTTTTAGATGAAGTAATACTTTTAAACTCTATTGATAATACAAATAAAGTTTTAGATAAAAATTATGAAGTTGTAATTATATTAGAAGATGAAAAAAATAGTTTATTGTATTTTGAAAAAGCATTAGAATCAAACATTAAAAATATAGTAGTGTTAAATTCAACAAATAGCTCTTCAGAAATTCTAGCTAGACATATAGTTAGAAATAAGGTTCTAGATGAAGGCAGAGTAAAATTAGTTAAGAATAATGGATTAGAAACTTTAAATAAATTTATTTTTAAAGCATGCAAATCAATTGATGATGGATTAAAAATAAAAGAGGAAATAGTTTATGAATCTGCTTAGTATTTTATTTGTTCTTTTGGGATATTTTTTAGTATTACTAAAAATTACTCTTTCTTTTTGAATAAAAATTGGTATAATTTTAGTATCTCATTTTTCTTTTGTAGGAAAATTTTATGCATACAATTAACAATATAAAATATAAATTTGATTCACTCACTTCAAACCATGGAAAAAATTGGTTACTAACATTAAACTGGATTTTTTTATTTGAGTTCATCTCTTCAATAATTGAGTATAGCCTAGTTCAAAAAGCTCAAGTTTTTGTTGAACCTATAAGTGATGGCATTGCAAAAGAGTTATCTATTGCTTTTTTAATAGTATTATTTATTTGGAATAGTATTTATACTATTGTATTTATGGAAAAAGAGAAATTCTTAATATTTACTATGTATCTTTCTGTGTGTTTATATTTTCTTTTCACAAATGATTTAACTTTTAATTTATTACTACATAATTTAAACCCAGCAGAACTATTTATTGATGGTTTTGGATTTTATTTAATTATACAAATATTATTAAAACTAATAATACTATACTTGATATACAAAATGCTAATAGCTTTTAAACAAAGAAAATTAAAGCCTTGATGAAATACCTTAAACAAGTAATTATTCAGGTTTTTTTGGCTAAAATATCAGCCATTTATAACGCACAAAACAAAGGATAACTATGGATTGGGGTAAAGTAACTTATATTTTCTTTTCACTAATGTCTCTTACAACTACTGCAGGATTTTTATATGAACCAAATGCAATTGCATTATTTGTAGCAGCAGCAGTAAACGTAATTTCAACAGTATTAAAACTTGGTGTTAGAAACTTACTAGCAGCAGAGTTATTAGCGAGTTCATTAGTAGCAGATTTACACCTGATTCCAGCATTTATGGTATTAACATTTACAAATGATTTACCACTTGCTATTTCATTAGCAATTGGTGCAGTTGTAGCAAACGTTTTCTCTATAGCATTAGCTTTAATTGAAAGTGCAAAAAGTCAAGATAAGGAAGAGTTTTAATGGAATATAATTCAAAAGAGATTGAGCAAAAATGGCAAAACTACTGGAGTGAAAATCAATCTTTTGAACCAAGCGATGATAAAACAAAACAAAAGAAATATATTTTAAGTATGTTTCCTTACCCAAGTGGTAGAATCCACATGGGACATGTTAGAAATTATTGTTTAGGTGATGCTTTCGCTAGACACTTCAGAAAAGCTGATTACAATGTTTTACATCCAATTGGATGGGATAGTTTTGGAATGCCTGCTGAAAATGCAGCAATTAAAAATAAATTACATCCAAAAAAATGGACATACGAAAATATTGATTATATGAGAAGCGAGTTAAAAGCTTTAGGTTTATCATTTAGCGAAACTCAAGAGTTTGCAACTAGTGATGAACTATACACAAAGTGGGAACAAGAATTCATAATCAAAATGTATGAAAAAGAGCTATTATATAGAAAATCAACAACAGTAAACTGGTGTGAACCATGTCACACAGTACTTGCAAATGAGCAAGTAGAAGAGGGATGTTGTTGGAGATGTGATACTCCAGTTGAGCAAAAAGAGATGCCTGGATATTATATTGGTATTACTAAGTATGCTCAAGAATTATTAGATGATTTATCTTTACTAGAAAATGATTGGCCAAGTCAAGTTTTAACAATGCAAGAAAATTGGATTGGTAGAAGTGAAGGTTTAGAATTTAAATTCCAAATTGATTATGATTCAAGAATTAAGCTTGATAGACAGTTTACTAAATATTTAGTATTTACAACAAGACCAGATACAATTTATGGTATTTCATACTCAGCACTTGCTCCAGAACATCCAATTGTAAAATATATTGTAGAGCACAAATTATTGCCAGAAAAGAAAATCAATGCAATAAAAGAGATGCAAAAAGTTAGTGAAAGAGATAGAGCTACTCAAGAAAAAGAGGGAATTTCACTTGAAATTGATGTTGTTCATCCAATAACTGGTGAAAAAATACCTGTATGGGTTGCAAACTTTGTATTAAGCTCTTATGGTGGCGGTGCAGTTATGGCTGTACCTGCTCATGATCAAAGAGACTTTGAATTTGCAAAGAAGTATGATTTACCAATCAAACAAGTAATTGCAGGACCTGAAGGTGTTATTGAAAATCCAACTGAAGCATTTACAGGAGAGGGTGAATTAATCAACTCTGAAAGCTTTACTGGACTTAAAAATACAAAAGCAAAAAAAGCAATAATTTATCACTTTGAACAAAACTCTTACGGAGTTAAAAAAGTAAACTTCAAACTAAGAGATTGGGGTGTTTCTAGACAAAGATATTGGGGAGCTCCAATTCCATTTGTACATTGTGATGATTGTGGATTAGTTCCTGAAAAATCTGAGAATTTACCAATCGCACTTCCAGAAGATGTAGAAATCACAGGTGAGGGAAATCCATTAGATACTCATCCAACTTGGAAACATACTACATGTCCTAAGTGTGGTAAAGAAGCAACAAGAGAAACAGATACATTAGATACATTTGTTCAATCTTCATGGTATTTCTTAAGATATGCAACTGACCATAAAAAATGGAATGATGTAGGAATTTCAAAAGAAGATAGTGATTACTGGATGGATGTTGATCAGTATATTGGTGGAATTGAACATGCAATTTTACACTTACTTTATGCAAGATTCTTTACAAAAGTTCTAAATGATTTAGGATATACAGATTCAAAAGAGCCATTTAAAAGATTACTTACTCAAGGTATGGTTTTAAAAGATGGTGCAAAAATGTCTAAATCAAAAGGAAACGTTGTAGATCCAGATTTAATTGTTGAAAAATATGGAGCAGATACTGCTAGATTATTTATGCTTTTTGCAGCCCCTCCAACAAAAGAGTTAGAGTGGAATGATAGTGCTGTTGATGGTTCATTTAGATTTATCAAAAAATTCTTTGAAAGATCTGCAAATGTTACTAAAGAAGCATTAGAAAACTTTAAAAATATTGATCATTCATCTTTAAATAAAGAAGAAAAAGAAGCTAGAAGAAAAGTATATGAAGCATTAGAAAAATCTAATGAAGTTTTCACAAAAACATATACTTTTAATACATTGATTGCTGCTTGTATGGAAGCACTTAATGCACTTCAAGCTCAAAAGAATGAATTAGTTTGGGCAGAAGGTTATTATGTTTTAACAAACATTTTAGAACCAGTTATTCCTCATGCCTCTTGGGAGTTATCAAAAGAGTTATTCTCTTTAGAAAACTTTGATGACAAACTAGAAGTTAAAGAAGAAGTATTTGCATTAGATTCAATTGCTTTAGCTGTTACAATTAATGGTAAAAAAAGATGTGAGATTGAAGTAAATCCAAGCGCTTCAAAAGATGAAGTTCTAGCACTTGCTAAAGAAGCTGGGGCTAAATGGTTAGAAGATAAAGAGATTATAAAAGAAATCGTTGTTCCAAATAAACTAGTAAACTTAGTGGTTAAAGGGTAAAAGTTCATGAAAAGTATAAATATATTTTCAAAAAAAGTACTATTTGTACTTTTCTTATCTTTTGTTTTTAGTTCAGTATTTACTGGTTGTGGATATAAACCTTCAATTCATTATGCTAAAAAAGAATTGAAAGGTAAAGTATTTGTTAAACTTTTTGTAGATTTAAAAGATCCTAAAAATGTTGTTTTAATAAAAGATTCAATGAATCAAATATTAGCACAAAAAATAGGTTCAAAACTTGTTCATGATGAGAGTTTAGCTGATACTATTATGTACTTAAGAATCAATTCAGTTAATATGAAAACATTACAATATGATATTGATGGGTATAACAAACTTTATAAAGCAGTAGTAGATATTTTAGTTAACTACACTAAAAAAGCTACAAATGAAAAAAGAAAATTCACAGTTACAGGTGAGCACAACTTCTCAGTTGATGATGGCTCAACTATCACAGATACAAAAAGATTTGATGCCATTAAAAATGCTAGTGAAGATGCAATGGATGAAGTCTTATCAAAGATTGCTGTTTACTCTTTTAAGAAATGACTCAAGACTTAAAAAAATGCTCTTTATCAGAGTTTTTAGAGTATAAAACTCTTTATTATGACAAAATAGATTTTTCAATTGTAAATAGATCATGGGAAATACTAAGCTCTAAAATTAAAACTCCTTATGTAATTCATATTGTTGGAACTAATGGAAAAGGAAGTACTGGAAGATTTCTAGCACACTACTTAAATAAAAAAGATTTCAAAGTCCTACACTACAGTTCACCTCATATAGTAAAATTCAATGAACGAATATGGATAAATGGTAGTGATGTTAGTGATGAGGTATTAAATACTGCCCATAATTTTCTTCAAGAAATATATGACACAGAACTACTAAAGAAACTTACATACTTTGAATACACAACACTTTTAGCACTATACTTATCAAAAGATATGGATTATGTAGTATTAGAAGCTGGACTTGGTGGAGAGTTTGATGCAACAAATGTAATTGAAAATAATTTATCCTTAATTACAACTATTGATTTAGACCATCAAAGCTTTCTAGGTAATAGTGTAGAAGAGATAGCTCAAACAAAAATGCGTTCGGTTGATAATAAAATGATAATTGGTTATCAAATACATGATGAAGTATATTCAAGTGCAAATGAAGTAAAAAAACAAATAAAAGAGCAAAGAAATACAGACATAAATATAATTAAAGTAGAAGATTTTAATAAGTATCTTTTGAATAACAACTTTGCTTCATATTTAAAAAGAAATATTCACTTGGTTCTTAGATGTTTAGAAGAGTTAAATATTGAAATTGATTTAAGCATTTTTGATGATGTTAAGCTTTTTGGAAGATGTCAAAAAATCGCACCTAATGTTACTATAGATGTAGGTCATAATCCTTTAGCTGCAAGGGCTTTACAAAATGAGTTCAAAGATAGAAAGATTACACTTATTTATAACTCCTATGCAGATAAAGATTACAAAGAAGTATTAAGGATATTAAAGCCAATAATAAATAAAATAATTATTATTCCTATTGAAGATAAAAGGATTGTAGATAAAAATAATTTATTAGAAATTATAAAAGAATTAAATATAATACAATCTAACTCACTTGAAATAAATAAGAATGAAGAATACTTAGTATTTGGTTCATTTTTAGTAGTTGAGAAATTTTTAACTTTAATAGGCTTCAATGAAAAATAGATTAATAATTACAATTTCAGATGTAAAAGGTACAAAATCTTATAATATACATCAACTTTTTAGAAAATTCTTTATAATAATTTCAATCTCAATAATTGCCTTGCTCCTTGGTAGTTTCCTATTTATAAGCTATTTATCACTTCAAGTTGATCAAGTAAAACAATCAAAAGATATACAAGAGTCTCAATTAAAAGTTTTAAAAGAAAAAGAGAATAAATTAGTATCTCAAAATAAACTCTATTCAATGCAGATTAAAAGTAAAGTAGAAGATATAGAAGAGCTTAGTTCTAAGCTTGATGAAATTCATACTATCATTGGTATAGAAGATGATGATACTAAAGAAGAGATTACTAAAAAAACATTAGATACTATTAATGATAATAAAAAGAAATATGCACTAAACTTAATCCCAAATGGAAAACCAATAGATAATATGCGTTACTCTTCAGGGTATGGATATAGAATAAATCCAATTACAAAAAAAAGACAATTTCATAGAGGTTTAGATATTGCAGCACCTAGAAAAACACCTATTAGGGCAACAGCTGATGGTATTGTTACTCATGTACAATCAAGAAATATTGGTGATTATGGTAGAGTTGTAAAGGTGCAACATAATTATGGTTTTAAAACAGTTTTTGCTCATATGTATAAAACCTATGTAAATGTTGGGGATATTGTAAAAAAAGGCCAAATTCTTGGACTTGTGGGAAGTAGTGGTAGAAGTACTGCTCCTCATTTACATTATGAAGTTAGATATGCAAATAAAGTCTTAAGTCCAAAACGATTTATTGATTGGAATTTAAAAAATTTCGAAGAGATATTTAAAAAAGAAAGGAAAATAGAGTGGGAGTCTTTAATAAATTTGATAAACAGTCATCAAACTCAGCTACGATAATTGCTGAAGGTACTTGTATAATTGGTGGAATAAATACAAAGGGAACTGTTCATATTGATGGCAAGTTTGAAGGTGTAATATTAGAAGCTGATGTAATCTCTATTGGCCCAACAGGAGAAGTTATAGGGGATATCAAAGCTAATAACTTAGTTGTAAATGGACTTTTTGATGGGAAAATAGATTGTAATGAAGTACAAATACTTTCAAAAGGAAAAGTTATAGGTGATATGAGATATAATGAACTAATAATTGAAACAAATGGGAAGTTTGAGGGTAGAGGTATTAGAAAGAATTCTGAACTAAAAAGTAAATACAATGAAGTTGAAAATAAAATCAATAATTTAGTAGTCTCACCATCTAATGCAATAGGTCATGATAAATCTTAAAAATAAACTAAAATCTTTATATTTAAAAAAAGAAGAAATAGAGAAAGAAATTTTATCTTTAGAACAACAAATTCAAGAGCAAACGACTCTAAAAAAAGAGTTTTCTAAAGATGAAAAAATAGAATTGTTTAAATCTTTATTTATTGGAAGATTTGATATTTATGCCAAAAAATGGGTAAATAAAGATGGAACTAAACAAAACTTTTTCCCCGTAACACAAACTTTTAGAGGTGAAGATTATTTGCCTTTAACAAACAAAGAGATTGAAGAACATTTAAGAGGTCAATCTTTTCTTGCAACTTATTGTATAAACAATCAAAATAAATCAAAATTTATTGCAATGCAAATATTAGATGAAGATAAATTCAAATTACAAATTGCACTAAATTCAATTAATGTTAGAGCTTATTATGAATTAAACTCTTATAACAATTTAGTAGCTTGGATATTTTTAGAAGAAGAAATTTCATCAAAAATAGTATTTAATTTTGCTCAATTTATATTAAAAAAAGCAAATATAACTGGAAAAATTTATCCAGATAGAGAGTTTGCTACAAAAGCAACTTTAGGTGCTACTTTAGAATTACCTTTACATTTAGAAAATAGAAATAAAAATAAAACAGTATTTATTGATGCAAATACAAACAAAATTTATGAAGATCAATGGATGATTCTAAACTCAGTACAAAAAGTACAAAAAGATGTAGTTTATAATTATTCTGAAAACTCACAGATGGTAAGTGTTATAAAAGAGTTTGATGATATAGAATTACCAGTAAATGAAATCAATATAACTTTATTTGATTTTTTATATATTCCAACATTTAATTTATCAAAAAGTTTCATTAATAAACTAAAAGCATTTGCTTCTTTTGACAATCCCCAGATAAAAGTTCTATTAAGCCTTAGAAAGCCTCTTTATAATACTCCACGGGTAATTAAGTCTTTTGAAGAAGATGAGAAATATTTGATGCTTCCACGGGGATTAAAACAGACAGTTTTAGATTTTTTTAATGAAAATGAAGTTAAATACAAAATAGAAGATAAAAGAGTATTCCAATCTACTCAAACAAAAGAAGTAAAGTTTACTTTAAGACCAGAACAAACAGAAGCAATAAATCAAATTATGAAAGAGGATTTTTCAATTTGTGTTGCACCTCCAGGATTTGGTAAAACTTTAATTGGTGCAAAAATGTTTGAACAAAGAGCTTGTTCTACTCTTATTGTTGTAAATAAAAATATGCTTTTAAATCAATGGATTGAAAGGTTTGTTGATTATTTTGATTATGGAAAAAAAGAGATTGGTTATTTAGGAAAAGGGCATAATAAATTAAATAGCACAATTGATGTTGCAACAATGCAAAGTTTAAAAAATGACCCAAAAATAATAAACAATTACTCATTTGTTATTGTAGATGAATGCCATCATATTCCAGCTGTTACATTTGAACAAATAATAAAAAACTTTAAGGGTAAGTATATTTTAGGTTTAAGTGCAACACCTAATAGAAAAGATGGCCTAGATCCAATACTTTTTCAGCAATTAGGTAATATTTCCTATGAATATAAAAAGAAAAGAACTCACTATAATAAATTAAAAGTAATTAGAACAGAGTTTGTTAGTGAAGCTGATAACTATTCAACTATAATTAATGAATTATCAATAGATGAAAAGAGAAATAATTTAATTATTAAGGCTATAAAAGATAATATAACAAGAAAGATTTTAGTTTTAACTGATAGAATAGAACATATAAATTCATTACAAAAGTTATTACAAAATGAAAATATAGACTTTGTTAGTGTTCATGGAAGTATGAATAAAAAGCAGCAAGTTGAAAATATGAAACTTGTAAAAGAGAAATCATTAATTTTAGCTACTACTTCATATTTTGGTGAAGGTATTGATTTTCCACATCTAAATACAATTCTTTTTGCAACACCCATTTCCTATTATGGAAGGCTAGTGCAGTATTTAGGAAGAATTGGTAGAGGAAATCAAGAGTGTCTTGCTATAGATTTTTTAGATTCAAAAAATGCAATGTTAAACTCATCATATAAGAAAAGATTAGAAGGGTATAAGCAAATGCATTATAAATAAGGAGATTAGGACATGTTAGGAATTATAGTTTCTACAACTTTAATAGCATTGGTTGTAAATTTAATATTAAAAAGATTTCATCTTCCTACTATTATAGGATATATTTTAACGGGAACTATAATTGCTTATGTATTTAATCTTCATGATGCAGTTAATAATCACGAATTAAAAGAAATTGCTGAGTTTGGGGTGGTTTTCCTAATGTTTACAATTGGACTTGAGTTTTCAATTGAGCATTTAAAAAAGATGAAAAGAGAAGTTTTCTTTACAGGAAGTTTACAAATAATAGTTACAGCTTTAGTTGTATTTTTATTAGGTAAATTTGTAATTGGACTTGGAACTCAAACAGCACTTATCATAGGTGCTGCATTAGCCCTATCTTCAACTGCAATTGTATTAAAAACTTTTAATGAAACAAAAGAGATAAATAGACCTCATGGTAGAAGAGTTTTAGGTATTTTAATTATGCAAGATATTGCGGTAATACCAATTCTTCTTATGATTTCTTTCTTTACAATGGGTGAAGGAAGTAGTGTAGGTTTAATGATTGGTAAAACTGTATTAGCAGCAGTTGTATTATTAGCACTTTTATACTTTAGTGGTAGATATTTATTAGAGCCATTTTTAACACATGTTTCTAATACAAAATCAGATGAACTTTTTGTAGCATCAGTTTTATTACTTGCAATTGGTTCTTCATATATGGCATATTATTTTGGATTTACATATTCACTTGGTGCATTTGTTGCAGGTATGATGATTGCAGAGACTAAGTTTAAACATCAAGTTGAAGCTGACCTTATTCCTTTTAGAAATATTTTATTAGGTGTTTTCTTTATTACTGTTGGTATGCAAATTAACTTTACCATTATTGCTGATTATATCTTAGTGATTTTAGTACTTCTTCCTATTTTAATGGGACTAAAATACATAATTATCTACACATTAGTTAGATACGAAGATAATAAAAGAGTTGCTTTTAAAACAGCTCTTTCTTTAATTCAAATTGGTGAGTTTTCACTAGCTATTTTAGAATTAGCTAGAAGTCAAGATTTAGTTGATCCTACTTATTCACAAATATTAATTGTAACAATAGTTATATCAATGATTTTAACTCCTATTATTTTAAAGAATTTATCAAAAGCAGCAGCTAAATTAATACCTGAAGATGTGATGATGGTATGTAATGCTAATCCAATTGATGAAGATACTGAAAACCATGTAGTTGTACTTGGGTATGGTAGATTTGGACAATCAATTGTAAAACAATTGAAAAACTTTAATCAAAATTATGTGATATTAGAACATAATGTGAAATTCTTCCAATTAGGACAAAGTAGGGGTGAACCAATAGTATTTGGTAATGCTGCGCAAAAACATATTTTAAGTTCATTAAATATTAAAAAAGCATCTGCTGTTATTGTTGCAGTGAATAACCCAGAAGCCTTACATTTAATCTGTGAAGCAGTAGATTCTTTAACTCACAATAGTAAAACTATTGTAACAGTAACTAGTGAAAATGATAAAGTTACATTAGAAACTCTACATTTAGAACACGTGATTGTAGAGACAGATCAAATAGCAAGAGCCGTTGTTGACGAAGTTATGCTATGTAGAATCGATTAAATACTATAATTTATTATAATATTTATAAATAAATAAATTATAGTTTTAACTTATATGTAAAGATATTTAATATAAACTCTTCTTAAATCATTAAGGAGAAAAGATGAAATTAGGAAATATTTTACTAGGATTAGGTTTATTAGCTTCAACAATGTTAGCAGAAGGTTTTATTGACTACAAAAGTTTAACAAAAAATTTAAAAGCTCAAGAGAAAAAAGCAGGTACTTATGCAACAACTCAAGAAGTAAAAAAAGCTTTAAAATCAAAAGACTGGGCAGTTGTTGATGTAAGAACATTAGAAGAGTGGTCAGGGGCTAATATTCCAGGAAGTTATAGAATTGGTAGACAAGCACCTGAAGTAGCTCTAGCAAATGTTGTTACAGATATTGATGATAATTTTGTAAAAGATAAATTAATTGTTGTTTGTAACTCAGCAGCAAGAGCATCAATTGAAGCACAAACATTTAGACAAATGGGTTTTAAAACAGTAAAAGTTTATGATTTATACTCATGGATTGATGAGTGTAATGCTGTAGGTACAAAATATACAGTAAAAAAAGACAGAGATGGAACAGGACTTAAATTTGGTGAGTTCTATGCTCAACACTGTAAAAAATAGTTTTTAAGATAAAGAGGTTTACTCTTTATCTATATATCTTTTTCTTGCAGTATCTTTAATTTTATCTACTTCTACTAATATAAATCCATCGATACAATCATTAAAATCTTTATCAATATTAAATCCTAAAAATTTAACACCACCATCTTGTGCTATGTCGCTATATTGTTTATATAAAGTTGGTACAGAAACATTCATATTTGCTAAACTTGCTTTTAGTACTTTAAAATCTTTTTTTCTATCTTCTAAATTAAAAAGTTGTTTTATTTCTGATTGTTTATTAGAAAATTGATAAGGTTGTGTTGAATTTACAAGTTGTTTACTCTCTCCAAAATAGTGCTTATAATAAAATACTAATAAATCTTTTGCAGTTTTTGGATAAGTTGCACTAAGTGAAACGGGACCAAACATATATTTTATTTGTGGATTAGTTTTTAAATAAGCTCCAATTCCAAACCATAGATAATCAAGTGCTCTAGTTCCCCAATACTTTGGCTGAACAAAACTTCTTCCAAGCTCAATTGAATTTTTTAAATAAGGTGTAAACTCTTCATTGTATTTAAATAAATTATATGAATAAAAACCTTTTACTCCAATATTTTTAAATATAAAATCACTATTACCAATTCTATATGAACCAACTATTTCTAAGTCATTCTCATCCCATAAAATAATATGTTGGTAGTAAATATCATACTTATCTGTGTCTCTTTTTTTATTAATACCTTCCCCAACTTTTCTAAAAGACAATTCTCTTAGTCTTCCTAGCTCTTTTAGTACAATTGAATCTTCTACATAATCATATAAATAGATTTTTTTACCATCGCTTGTTTGACCTATTAGTTTAGAGTTTTTAAGCTCACTTAATAAATCTTTTCTATTTACTGGATGGGCAATTGCACTTTGTGTTTCAAAAAAAGACTTCTTCCCTTTTTTTAATGAGTATAGATGTTTTCTATATAGATTTAAAACATATTTTTTATCTAATCCCTTTGGTAAAATATTTTCATTTGGAATAATTTTTCCAATTTTTATATTTATTCTTTTTGATTTTTTATTAAACATTTCATTTGATAAAAGTAAAGTTGAAAATGTTTTGTTTATTAAAGAAATTGTATAAAATGTCTTAGAGTTTTTAGCATTTAAAAAAATTGGCAAAATAGGTGAATTTGTATTTTTCGCAAAATTTAAAAATCCTTTGTTCCAATTTGGATCTTTAATTCCTTTTGAAGTAGCACGACTAACTTCTCCAGCAGGAAAAATTATGATTGCTTCTTCATTATTTAAAGCTTCATATATATTTTTTATATCCTGTTTTGATTGCTTCATTTTATAATTGTCAATTGGAATAAAAAGTGAGCTTAAAGCCTCAAATCCAACTAAAAAATCATTAGCTACAATTTTTACATCTTTTCTAACTTGACCAACTAGTCTTAATAAGCATAAAGCATCAAGTCCACCTAATGGATGATTTGCAATTATCACAACTTTACCACTTGAAGGAATGTTTTGAATATCATTACTAGAAGCTGTATAATCAAAATCAAAATAGTCTAAAACCGCATCAACAAAATCAAAGCCTTTTAGGTGTGAATTTTGTTGTAAAAAATTGTTTATAGAGTCTTCATGAACTATTTTCTTAGCCACTTTAAATAAAGATTTTTTCAAAAAGTTCTGTTTTGTTTTTATCTTTGGAAACTTTTTTTCTATCTCTTTTTGTACATCTATCATCTATATACTCCTTGATGAAATTTTAGTAACCTTTGATTACAAAAAGGTGACACTTTTAAAGTAACCACTTTGAGGCTGTTATCAACTTGTAATTATTTGAAATTATAATTGCCTTTAAATTTGAAGGAAAATATATGTTTAAAATAATTATGGTGTTTAGTATTTTATTGCTAAATATTCTGTGTAGTAAAGAGTTAGATTTAAAGTCAAAAAAGCTATATAATAAAACAGCATACATCCCAAGTCAATGCTATACTAAAACAGTAAATGATATTAATGAAAACATTTTGCATAACCCATGTTTTTCATGTCATGTTAAAAATAAAGAACCAAATTACACACTTTTAGATGCTGATTTACAAGAAGGGTATGATTTCCCTTCCCCTGCATTAAAAAACAAATGGACAAACTTATTTAAAGATAGAACAAAAGATATTGAAAAAATAAGTAACGAAGCTATTTTAAAATATATAAGAGAAGATAATTATAAAAATAGCGATGGTCAAATTATCTTAAAATCAAAACTTGAAAATTTAAATAAAAATTGGGATTTTAATAACAATGGAAAATGGGATGGATATATTCCTGATATTAATTTTAATTTTGATTCACAAGGTTTCGATAAAACAAACAATGATAAATACTCAGGATGGAGAGCCTTTGCATATCAACCATTTTTAGGAACATTCTGGCCAACAAATGGTAGTACTGATGATGTTCTAATTAGACTTTCAAAAAAGTTTCAAACTGATGAAAATGGTGAGTTTGATTTAGATGTTTATAAAATCAATCTTTTAATAGTTGAATCACTAATAAAACAAAAAACAATAGATATTCCTAAAACTGATGAAAACAAATTTGGTGTAGATTTAAACCAAAATGGCAAATTAGATATTGCTTCACAAATTGTGTTTAATTGGATAAAACCAAAGTATGATTTTAAAACTAGAAGAATCTATGATTTTTCAATGACTTATGTAGGTTTTGCAAAAAAACTTTTACTTGAAAATAAAATAAAAATTGCTCCAGGACTTTATCCTATTGGAACTGAATTTGCGCATACTGTTAGATATATAGATTTCGATAAAGATGAAAAAATAAAAATGTCTTCAAGATTAAAAGAGTTTAGGTATGCAAAAAAAACTCACTGGAATACATATTCACAATTAATAAATATAGGTTTAGCGGATATAAAAGAAAGACATGACTTTCCAGATAGATTAGATGTTTACTTAGGTGATATGGAAAAAGGTCTTGGAAATAAAAGAGGATGGACTTATCAAGGTTTTATTGAAGATAAAAAGGGTGATTTAAGACCACAAACTTATGAAGAAACTCTTTCATGTATGGGCTGCCATAGTAATGTTGGTGCAATTGTAGATTCTACTTATGTGTTTCAAAGAAAACTTGAATTTGATTCATATTTAGATGGTTGGTATCATTGGACTCAAAAAGGTTTAGAAGGTATACCTGATAAAAAACTTCATAATGGCCAAACAGAGTATGTTAGATATTTACAAAACAATAGTGCAGGGGATGAGTTTAGATCAAATCATGAAGTTATGAAAAAGTTTTTTAAAAAAGATTGGGAAAAAAACACTTCAAATATACAAAAAGATTTAATAACAAAGTTAGAAAATCCAGAGGTTATATTAAAACAAGAATGGAAATTTAAAACTCAAGAGTTAGAAAAAATAAAAGATGACATCTCATATTTGATTCTACCAAGTATTAAAAGAGCAATTAAACTTAATAAAGCTTATAAGGTGATTGTTGATGAACAAAGCTATATATACGGAAAAGATGTACATATAAAACCTTCCAATAATGTACATAAAAATATTAAAGCTGGAACAATGACACATTTACAAAAGGTTGAAAAATGACAGATATATATAATGGGTTTTTAAATTTTATAATAAGCACTCAACAAAAAATTAATTTAACAATTAGTGATTCATTTGATAAATTAGAAGCAGGTGATGAGAATATGTTCTTGTATATTTTAGCAGTATCTTTTATTTATGGGCTTATTCATGCTTTAGGGCCAGGTCATGGAAAAATGGTAATTGCTAGTTACTTTTTAGTAAAAGGTGCAAAAATGAAAGAGGCTTTTAAAGCTGGTTTTTTAACGTCTGTTATACATACAATTTCAGCACTTGTAATTACATTTGTTTTATATATGTTTTTTGAAAGTGCAATTACAAAATATTTCTCAGATATAAATTCAAACATGTATAAAGTATCTGCTATATTTATCATTTTAATTGCACTATTTTTATTATATGAAACATATAAAGATAGAAATGAAGAGGAGAAAGTTCAAAGAGTGGGAAATAAAAGTTTATTAGCTGTTACTATGAGTATTGGAATCGTACCTTGTCCTGGTGTTATGTCAATTGTTCTTTTTTCTATTATTTTAGGGTACATAAATCTAGGAGTTTTAAGTGCAATTACCATGAGTATTGGAATGGGAATTACAATCTCCCTTGCAGCAATTTTATCAACACAAATTAAAAAATCAAATAGCAAAAATCTAAGTTCAATTATGAATTTAATCTCTTATGGTGGAATAGCTATTTTATTTGCCATGGGAGCAGTGTTATTAGTATGAAAAAGTTAGTTTTATTTTTGATATTTACAGTTTATGTTTTTGCTCATCCTCACTATTTTTTAGATTCAAGTTTAGAAATAAGCCATAGCAATATAAAAAATATATGGAAATTTGATAGATTGAACTCAAAAATTTTAATGTTTGATTTTGATAAAAATAGAAATAAAGTTTTAGATGAAGATGAAAAAAAACAGTTTTTAGAAGCACATTTTTATAAGTTAAAAAACAATAACTATAATATCTTTTTAGCAAATGAAGATAAAGAGTTTGAGATAAAACCTAAAAATGTAGATTTACTATTTGATAAAAAAAGATTAAGCATTGTTTTTGATATTCCTTTTGTTCTAACAAGTGAGACAACAGTATGTACAATGGATGAAAAGATAATGCTTGCTTATAAGTTAAATGATTTAAAAACAAATTTAAAAACTGATGTTCAAAAGAGTGAATATGATTATTGTATTGGAGTTGTAAAATGAAAAAAATATTATTAAGTTTACTATGTGCAAGTATAGCTTTTTCTCATCCTGTAAGTTACACAATTGATTTGGAAGTATCATATGATAGTAGTTTAAAAAAAGCAAATATAGTATGTAGTAGTAATAGTAGAAATAAATGTGGTTTATATAGTATTAAACTTTTAGATCAGCACGGTAAAGAACTAGCTAATAAAAGATTTCCTTTTTTAAAAAAATCTGTTTTAATAAATACAAATACAAAACCTTCAAAATTAGAATTTTATCTACGAAAAACTCCTGAACACAAATATATAAAAATATTCTAAAAACTTAAAAAATAAGGATACCACTGTATCCTTTTTATAAGTTTATTTATAACACTAAAGTACCTAGTAGTAGCTCTTGTCATTATTATATTTAAAAAATCAAGTCACCATTTTTATAAATGTTATCAAATAGTAATTTTTTGATTTTAGAATTAGCGATGTCAAAACACAAAATCTAAAAGGAAATATAATGAATAAATCGTATTTAAGTTTAAGTGCATGTGCACTTTTAGCTACTTTTACCTTCGTTGGTTGTGGAAGTTCTTCAAATAATTCAAGTTCTTCAACATCAACGGGATCTTTACAACTTAATCCATATTTAGGGAATATTGATTATGTATGTGGTTCAAACTCAGGCACTACTAATGATAATGGTGAATATAATTTTAATGCAGGTGATGAGTGTGAATTTACATTTGGTGGAGTAAAACTAAAGTCAACTGCTGGGGCAAATTTAACTATTGATAGTATTTTAGAAGATACTACAAAAAACCCAAATGTTAGTTCTGATGCAATTTGGGGATATGTATCTGCAGCAACTGGATTAACTCAAGCAGAGTTATCAAAAGCACAAAATGCTAAAATTTCAGAAACTTTTAAAAGTGCAACTGATGATATTACTGATTTTAGTTCATTTGATAAATTTAGTGAAAGTTTATTATCTGACATTGATGTAGATAGTGATTTAAAAACTAAGTTTGAAAAAAATAAAGGGAAAATAGCTTCTGCAAAAACTTCAAAAAGAGTTGAAGTTAAATTTGAAGAGATTCAAACTCCAGTTACTGAAATAGATAAATTAACTCAACAAGCTAGTTCAAAAGTTATGATTAATGGAACTGAACAAGAAATTTCTTATACACCGATAATGCATACAAATTATCAAGATGATACTACAAAAGAAATTTTTGGTTTAGTAAAAGATATGAATGATGAAGCTATAACTTTTGGTGAAGGTGAGCCATATATTTGTAATGGTACAAATGAAGGTGTTGGTTCTGGACTTGATTACTCTTCATTTTTAAATGTAAATGATAAATTATATATGGTTTCACAATTTGAGTGTCAAATTGGTGCAATGTACATGACTGAATTAGAGCAAAAAGAAGATGGAAAATTAAGTGCAAAAGAGGGAACATTAGAGTTTATTTCACAAAAAGATGAGTTTGGTGGATTTGTTCACTGTGCTGGTCAAAAAACACCTTGGGAATCTCATTTAGGTTCTGAAGAGTATGAAACTGATGCAAGAGCAGTTGAAGCTGCTGGATTTGATAAAGCAACTGGAAGTAAGTATTATGATGAAACTGCAAAATTCTGGGGTGGTGATTTTACAAAAATGAACCCATACTATTATGGTTGGTCTCCAGAAGTTAAAATTAGTGATGACGGAGAAGCTCAATACTCTAAACACTATTCAATGGGTAGATTCTCTCATGAATTATCATATGTGATGCCAGATAATAAAACTGTGTATATGAGTGATGATGGAACAAATGTTGGGTTATTTATGTTTGTTGCAGATAAAGCAAAAGACTTAAGTACTGGTACATTATATGCTGCAAAATGGAATCAAACATCTGAAATTGGAGTTGGAGCTGGTGAAGCTGATATAACTTGGATTAATTTAGGACATTCTACAAATTCTGAGATTAGAGATTATTTAGATCCAGATGGTGATGTAACTACTAATGATGCTTTAAATTTCTCTGATATTTTTGAAGTATCTGAAGGTATAGATGGAACTTGTTCTGAAGGATTTACTTCAGTTAATACAAGTGCAGGACAAGAGTGTTTAAAACTTAAAGATGGTATGGAAAAAGCTGCTTCAAGATTAGAAACTAGAAGATATGCTGCATACATGGGTGCAACAACTGAGTTTAGAAAAGAAGAAGGTATTACTTTTGATAAAAACAGTGGAACTTTATATGTTGCAATGAGTTCTGTTGAAAGAGGGATGGAAGAAAATTCTTCAAATGATTTAGGTGGAAATGATGATATTAAAGTTGAACAAAATAAATGTGGTGCAGTTTATGCATTAGATGTTTCAACAAATATGTTAAAAGATACTGCTGATTCAAAAATATCTTCTAAATATGTAGTTGAAAATATGTATTCAATCTTAGAAGGTAACCCTATAACTTATGAAGATGGAACTACATACGCTGGGAACTATTGTGATGTAAATGGAATTTCAAATCCAGATAATGTTTCATTTTTACCTAACTCTGATGTTTTAACTATTGGTGAAGATACAGGGAAACATGAAAACAATGTTGTATGGTCATACAATGTGAAAACAAAAGAGTTAACGAGAACATTTACAACTCCAGTTGGAGCTGAGTCTACTTCTCCATTTTGGTATACTGATTTAGCAAATGGCTTTGGATATATGTCTGTAGTTACTCAACACCCAGATGATAATACAACTGATGCAGGACAATCTGTGATTGGATATGTAGGACCATTTAAAAATTTAACTGAGTTAAATGATGTTAAAACTATTGATTCAGTAACTAAAATCGCAACTTTAGAAACTTCTAAAGAAGCTGGAAGTGAAATTGTTGCCTTTGACAAAAACTCACAAAAGATGTTTACAACTAATGGGGCAGATAATACTTTAGATATTACACCTATGAATGAAGATGGAACTTTAGGAACAACTACACAAGTTGATTTATCAACTTATGGTGCTGGTGTTCAAAGTGTTGCAGTAGCAAATGGAAAAGTTGCAGTTGCAGTTGGAAGTTCTGATAAAGTAACTACAAAAGGGAAAGTTGTAGTGTTTGATGTTGAAGGTAATTTAATTTCTCAAACAACTGTTGGATATTTACCTGATATGGTTACATTTAGTGAAGATGGTGCAAAAGTTATTGTAGCAAATGAAGGTGAACCTGATGCTTCATCTGGAACTTATGTTGATGTAGCAGGAACAGTTGGTATTGTAACATTAGCTGATGCAAATGTTGAAGATAACGATACAGGATATGCTGAGGTTGGATTTGAAAATGCAACATTAAGTAATGCAGAAGATGAAACACCTGTTAGATTAGGTGGAACACCAAGTGATGATAAGGCTTTAGATTTAGAACCAGAATATATCACAGTTAGTGGAACTTATGCATATGTAACTTTACAAGAAAACAATGCAGTTGCAAAAATAGATATTAGTACTTCAACTCCAGTTGTAATTGCTGTTAAATCTTTAGGATCTAAAGATTATGAAAATGAAAATACAATTGATATTGAAGAAGAAGGTTTTGCATTAATGAAGAATTATAAGGGATTAAAAGGTTTATATATGCCTGATTCAATCGCTTCATATAAAGTTGATGGTAAAACTTATTTAGTTACAGCAAATGAAGGTGATGGAAGAGAGTATTTAGACTCATCAGATAATGATGTTTTTGTTGATGAAGCAAAAATTAAAAAACTTGATTTAGATTCTGTAATCTCTGCTTCTTATTCAGATGAAAATGATTTAAAAGTTATCACTGATATGGGTGATACAGATTTAGATGGTGATTATGATAAATTATATGCATTTGGTGCAAGAAGTTTCACAATTTGGGATGATGAAGCAAACTTAGTTTGGGATAGTGGTGATGCACTTTCAAAAATAACTTCAAAAATGATGCCAAATTTATTTAACCAAGATGATGGTGATATTGATGGTAGAAGTGGAAATAAAGGTGTTGAGCCTGAAGCTATAACTGTTGGTAAAATTGGAACTCAAACTTATGCTTTTGTAGGATTAGAAAGACAAAATGCAATTGTAGTATATGATATTACAATACCAGCAGATGCTAAATTTGTTAAGTTTATTAACACTCAAAAAGATGGAGATATTTCTCCTGAGGGTATGAAATTTATAAAAGCTGATAATTCGCCAACTGGTAATGCTTTATTATTAGTTGCTTTTGAAATGAGTGGCTCAACAGCAGTTTACGAAATCAAATAATCTCTTAAAACACTCTTTTAAAAAGTTATGATAAAATCCCTTTTTATTAAGGGAGTTTATCATAATGAATAAATCTGATATTACAAATTTAATTACTGTTTTAATTATGGCTTACGGTTACTCAAATGGAAATGACACTATTTTTATGGTGGGTCTTTTTGCCTTAAGTGGTGCAGTTACAAATACACTTGCAATACATATGCTTTTTGAGAAGGTACCATTTTTATATGGAAGTGGAGTAATTGAGAGTAAATTCACTCAGTTTAAAACATCAATTCATAATTTAATGATGAATCAATTTTTTACTCAAGAGCATCTAACAAAATTTTTTCAAACTGAAGTAAATAGTGCAAAAGACACAATTGATTTTGAAAAGATTTTAAATAAAACAGATTTTACTCCTGCTTATGATTCATTAAAAGTATCAGTTATGGAGTCAAGTTTTGGTGGAATGTTAGGAATGTTTGGAGGTGAAGCTGCACTTGAACCTTTAAAGGAACCTTTTATCAAAAAACTTCAAAATTCAATTATTGATATTACTCAAACACAAGCTTTTCAAGATGTATTAACAGAGAGTCTAAAATCGAAAGATTTATCACAAGATGTTCACAGTAAATTAAGTAAAATTGTAAGTTCAAGATTAGATGAGTTAACTCCTAAAATGGTTAAAGAAATTGTTCAAGAAATGATAAGAGAACATCTTGGATGGCTTGTTATTTGGGGTGCAGTATTTGGTGGACTAATTGGATTTGTATCTACATTAGTATTATGATAGGAATATTTTATGTATAAAGTTATTGTAGATAAACAATGTAGTTGCTTTAAAAAAAGTGATTTAGAAGGAAGTAGTGAATTTGAAAAAGAAGAAGATGCATATAATTTTGCAATAAAAATGCAAGATACAATGAATAGTGAGTTTTGTGCTAAACATTCATTTCAAATACTAAAAATCTTTGATAACTTTAAAATTTCACTTGCAAAGCCTTTGGAAAAATCACTTAAATGTTGTGGTAGTGGTTGTTGTAAATAATTTAGAAAAATAAAAAGAAGGAAAAAAATGGCAGATTCAATTGATGTATTAGTGTTACTTGATGTAGGTGGACTTGAAGATGAAGAAAAAATGCAGAAATTTTTAAAAAGAAAAAGTTTTAAAACAGTAGAAGGTGAAAAACATGTATACACTTCATCTTCAACTACAACTTTAGTTACGACTAAAGCTTTTATTTTAGAAATATTTAAAGAAGCTTTAGAAAAAGCAGGTTTCCAAGAAGCAAATTTAATATTTTTATTAAATGAGACACCATATCCTCCATACTATTATGATAAACAAACAGGTTTCTTTGAAGAACTAAAAGAAGAAGCTAAATAGTGAAAAATATTTACGAGTATCTTAAGAATTTAAAAGAAGATAAAAGATTAAAAGAGTGTCAACTTTTAATTGTAAATGATGATATACAAGCCCAAATGGCAAGTGATGTTGTTTCTTTTTTAGGATTTAAGCCTTTTGTATTAAGTGATTTTAGAGCAAATTTTGGAGATGACTTACTCTCTTTTAGTGAAGAATTACAAGAAATCACAAAATCTTTAAACGCATTTTATGACTATAAAAAACAAGATAAGATTTTAATTTCACCTATTAGAACTATCTCTTACTCTATGCCAAAGCAAAAATGTTTTGATAGTTTTGAAATAAATTTTGCCGATACTTTAAATTTAGAAGAGTTTAAAAGCAAACTGTATAATTGGGGATACTATTTTGTAGACATTGTTACAAGTGAAGGTGAAGCTTCTATTAGGGGAGATATTATAGATATTTGCCCTCTTGGAAGTGATACTGGATTTAGGGTATCTTTATTTGATGATGAAGTTGAGAGTATTAGAAAGTTTGATATTGAAGATCAAAAATCCTTTAAAGAAGAGATTGAAAGTTTTAAAATTAATCCTGCATTTTTAGCACTTGATGAAGAAACTTATGCACAAATAAATGAAGAGATAGAAACTGTTCAAACAGATGCATTTATCAAAGATATTCATTCCCTTGGATTTTGGTATCTAAATGATTTAGGGGAGTATTTACCTCAAAACTTAAACTCATTTATTACCCATGAAGCACTTGATGAGCTTGAAGAAGTTTATGTTTTTGAAGAAAAAAGAATAAGCAAAGATAAGTTTTTAACTCTTCCTCAAATCACATATTCAAAAAACTACCAAGAGGTTGCCCCTGCAAATGTAAAAGAGTTTTTAACTTTTCATTCTGGTAAGAAAGTTACTATTATCTCAAGTACTGAAGCAAAGGTTAAAGGCTTTGATTTAGACTTAAGTAATAAAGAAATCAACTATTTATTTGATAATCAAATTATAAATTTAGTATCAAATGATGAAGTGATTATTTCACTAAATAAAGAAGTTAAAAAAAGAAGAAAGAAGAAAGTAAAACTTGTACTTGATGAACTTCAGGTAAATGACTTTGTAGTACATGAAAAGCACGGTATTGGTCAGTATAAAGGTATTGAGCCAGTTACAGTTATGGGTGCTAAAAGAGATTTTGTAATTGTTATGTATGCAGGTGATGATAAGCTTTTAATTCCTGTTGAAAATATTGATTTAATTGATAGATATGTTGCTGATGGAAGTTCATATGCTGTTGTTGATAAGCTTGGTAAAGGAAGCTTTGCTAAGTTAAAAGAAAAAGTTAAAGATAGATTATTTGCTATTGCAAATGATATTATTAAAATGGCAGCTGCACGTGAACTTGTAAATGGTATAAAAATTAATACAAATAAAAAAACTTTAGAAGAGTTTTCAAAAAACTCAGGATTTGAATATACAAAAGATCAAAAAAGAAGTGTTCGTGAGATATTTGATGATTTAAGCTCAGGTCGAGTTATGGATAGACTTCTTTCAGGTGATGTTGGATTTGGTAAAACAGAAGTTGCAATGAATGCAATGTTAGCAGTTGTATTAGATGGTTATCAAACACTTTTTGTATGTCCTACAACACTTCTTGCAAGTCAACATTTCCATGGAATTCAAAAAAGATTTGAAGAGTTTGGAATAACAGTTGCAAAACTTGATGGTAAGTCAACTACAAAAGAGAAATCTCTTGTAAAAAAAGGTTTAGAATCTGGTGACATTCAAGTTGTTATTGGAACACATTCACTTTTAAGTGTAAAAACAAAGAATTTAGCACTTGTAATTATTGATGAAGAGCATAAATTTGGTGTTAAACAAAAAGAAAAATTAAAACAGTTAAGAGATGATGTTCATATTTTCTCAATGAGTGCAACTCCAATTCCTAGAACTTTAAATCTAGCTCTTAGTAAGCTAAAAGGAATGAGTGCTTTACTTACTCCTCCAAGTGAAAGATTAGGTGTTAGAACTTATGTAAAAGAGTATAGTGATAAGTTAATCAAAGAGATAGTTTTAAGGGAAAAAAGAAGGGGTGGACAGTTATTTTATGTACACAATAACATCGCTTCAATTGAAGCTAAAAAAAGTGATATTGAAGAGATTGTTCCAAATATTAAAATAGAGATTATTCACTCTAAAATAAAACCAGTTCAAGCTGAAAAAATCATTGAAGCTTTTGAAAACAAAGAGTTTGATATTTTACTTGCAACTAGTATTGTTGAGTCTGGACTTCACCTACCAAATGCAAACTCAATTGTAATTGATGGTGCAGATAGATTTGGTATAGCAGACTTACATCAATTAAGAGGTAGAGTTGGTAGAAGCAATAAAGAAGGTTTTTGTTACTACGTAGTTGAAGATAAAAAACATATAACTGATGATGCAATTAAAAGATTAGTCGCACTTGAGTCAAATTCATACTTAGGAAGTGGAACAGCACTTGCTCACCAAGATTTAGAAATCAGAGGTGGTGGAAATATTGTTGGTGAAGCACAAAGTGGACATATCAAACAAATCGGATATGGACTATATCTTAAAATGTTAGAAGATACCTTAGCCACATTAAGTGGTGATACAAAAGAAGAGAAAAAATCAGTTGATATTAAATTAGCAATTTCAGCTTATATTAGTGATGAGTATATAAATGAAGATAGAGTTAGACTTGAATTATATAGACGTCTTAGTAAAGCTCTTGATAATCAAGAAGTATATGCAATAGAAGAAGAGATGGAAGATAGATTTGGAAAACCAGATATTCCAACAAAACAGTTTATTGAACTAATCTTGATTAAAATTTTAGCAATAAACAAAGGTATTCAAACTATAAGCTCTTATGAAATGAATATTACATTTGTCAAATCAGATGATACGAAAGAGACTATAAAATCTCCAAGTAAAGATGATGACGATATTATTGCAACAACTATGAAGTACTTAAGAAAATAAAAAGAAAAAGTGTAGTTATTTGATAATTACACTATTTCTTCCATTATCTTTTGCTTTATATAAAGCACTATCCCCTAATTTATAAAGTTCAGAAGAGCTAGAAATATCATTTGCTTTTTTGCAAACCACTCCAACAGAAACAGTAACATATTTTGATATTGGACTTTTTGTATGCTCTATTTTTAATTGCTCAATATCTTTTCTTATATTATTAGCAAACTCAAAAGATTTATTTTCATCAACTGAAGAGAAAATAAATGCAAACTCTTCACCACCAATTCTAAATACATAATCACTTATTCTTTTTGAATTTTCTTTTAGAACTAAAGCTATTTTAGCAAGTATATCATCACCTTTTTGATGACCATAATTATCATTGTATCTTTTAAAATAATCTATATCTAACATCATAAAAGATATGAAACTATTTGCTCTTTTTGCTCTTTTTAATTCACCTTCAATGATTTTATTAAAGTATCTTCTATTATAAAGTTGAGTTAATTCATCTGTAATTGATAAATACTCAACTCTTTTTTTATTTGTGATATTATGTCTAATTGCAGTATATCCTGAGATTTTGCCATTTTCAATAATTGGTTGAATGATAGCTTCTACCCAATATACCTCTCCTGATTTCTTTTTGTTTTTTAATTCACCTTTCCAGATTTTTCCACTTTGTATTGTATTCCAAAGTTCTTCATATGTTTTTTGACTCATATCTTCATGTTTAACTATATTATGTTTTTTTCCAATTAGTTCTTCTTTTGAATACCCTGATATTTCACAAAAAGCTTTACTTACACTTTTAATAGTACCTTTTATGTCAGTTGTGGATGTGATAACATGTTCATCAAGAATTTTTAAATAGATATTTAATTTCTTTTCAGCTTTATGTTTATCTTCTAATATCTCATTAATACTACTTGCTAAAGAAGAAAACTCTTCAAAACTAAACCTTTTTGATTCAATAATATTATTGTTTGATGAGGCTCTTTTAAACTCTTCAATCAAATTTTTGATATTGTTATTTATATATTGCTTTATTTTTTTAGAGATAATTACCAAAATTAAAACAAGTATTATAAATACAATCAAAATAGATTTTATTTCATTTAAAATTGTTTGTTTAAAAGCTTCTTCTTTTTGTTTGATTTCTTTTTGAACTTCATCTAAATAAAAACCACTCCCAATAATCCAACCCCAAGGTTCGTATAATAAAATGTAAGAGATTTTAGTTGATGTTTTATTATTATTTAATTTTTTAAATGTATATTTTATAAAGTTATTTCTTTTAGTTTTTAAAGCTTGTATTTGTTGGTCAAAGATTTTTTTATTTGGATGTTTTATTGCTGGTACATTTTTCTTTCCATCAAATAAAATTGAATTTCCTTCAACTGTATTGATAAAAATATAGCCATTTTTACCAAATCTAACTGTTGAAATCCAATCTAATATTTCATTTTGAATAGTTTCTATATCCTTATTTTTTATATAAGAAAGACTATTGTTTTTGTATTTTATAAAACTATGAATTCTTTCTATTTCTCTTTTTACTTCTTTTTTCTTTTGTAGTAGGAAATCTTTTTTTATATTTTCTGTTTCTTTTAAAAAACTATTGTATTGAAATAATATAGTAAATAAAAATGCCAGAAGTGATGATATAAGTACAGTTATTAGAATTAGTTTTGTAATAAAATTTGATAGAGACATACTTATACTTTTTGATTATATTTTAACATAATTAATTATTGATTCTCATTATTTGTTAAGAAATCGTTAATATAGAATTTAATAATGATTAAATTCTATACGTCATAATTTTATATATCAAATATAAAAAAGGATTAAAAATGAAAAGAAAATTACTAGCAGGTTTATTAATAAGTTCAGTTGTTGCAACATCTGTTTTTGCAAATTGTGGAATGATGAATAATCAAAAAGGTGCAAAGTATGAATCTAAAAAAGCTTATCATATGAATAAAAGCAATCACAAAAAAGGTAGACATATTTTAGCAATGTTTAAACAACTTAATTTAACAAGTGAGCAAAAAACAAAAATCAAAGAAATAATGTTAGAAAATAGGAAAAATAGAAAAACAGTAAATGAAGCATTTACAAAAAACTCTTTCGATAAACAAAAATATTTAGAAATTACTAGTCAAAAAAGAGAGAATATGTTAAAATCAAGAGCAGATATGATTGAAAAAGTTTATGAACTATTAACAACTAAACAAAAAGAACAATTAAAAGTTTTAATGGATTTAAAAAAAGAAAAAAGAAGCTAAGGATTTACTTTGATACAAATTGCAATGGTAGAGGATGATTTAGAATTAGCAGATGTTTTAACACAATATTTAAAGCAATTTAATATCGAAGTTACAAATTTTGAAGAGCCATTTTTGGCTCTTTCAACTTTAAAAATACAAAAATTTGATTTAATAATACTTGATTTAACACTTCCTGGTATGGATGGATTAGATGTTTGTAAAGAGATAGTCAAAAACTTTGATATTCCTATTATAATTTCAAGTGCTAGAAGTGACTTAACAGATAAGGTAACTGCACTTCAATTAGGGGCAGATGATTATTTACCAAAGCCATATGAACCAAGAGAACTTGAAGTTAGGATTAAAACAGTTTTACGAAGATTTAATCACTCAAATATGCAACAAGAAGAAGTCTTAAATAAAATCTTTGAAGTTAATATTGATAAAAATGAAATCACAAAAAATGGTAAATATGTTAAACTAACAGCAGCAGAGTTTGAAGTTTTATCTTTGCTTATAAAAAGAGATGGTTTTGTAATCTCAAGGGAAGAGATATTTGATAATTCTGATTTACTAAATCAAGATTATGATAGTTCTGGTTCCCTTGCAGTAATTATAAATAGAATTAGACATAAAATAGAACAAAATCCAAGAGAACCACAGTTTTTACATACAATAAGAGGAATGGGGTATAAATTTACACAATGAATAGATCATCGATATTTTTTACAATAACAGTTAGTTTTATTATTTCAATACTATTAGTAGTCATTAGTTTTTTTATATTAATGACTCATGCTTATAAAGTTAAAGAAAGTGTTTTATTTGATAGATATGAGTTTCCTATAAAAATGGTACATAAGCAATCAAAAGTTGGTTTTGATCAAAAATTTTTAGATAGATTAAATGACATGGGATATGAACTACTAAGAAATATTAATAAAATAAATGCAATTACATATAACCCCCAAACAAAAGTTGTTGTACAAAGAATTAATCCAAAAAGAAAAGATATCTTAAGAGTTTTAAGTTTAAATGATAATACTTATATTTATTTAAAATCACAAAGAAAAGGTTGGACTTTATTAATAAAAGATAATACTGACCAAAGTGAAAACTTAATAAATATAAACATTTATATCATGCTTGTATTTGCAATTATTTTTATAACAATAATTTTAGTTTATATAATAACTTTACGAAAACTAATGCCCCTTAAAATACTAAAAGATAAAGTAAAAACATTAGGTGATGAGAATTTTGATTTTGAGTGTTGTAATAGTGAAGCAAAAGATGAAGTTTCACAGCTTGGGATGGAATTTAAAAATACTGCTTTAAAATTAAAAAATTTAAAAGAGTCTAGAAATATATTTATTAGAAATATAATGCATGAACTAAAAACTCCAATTACAAAAGGAAAGTTTTTAACACAACTAGAACAAAATGAACAAAACAATGAAAAGATGATATCAGTATTTAATAGACTAGAATCACTTATCAACGAATTTGCATCAATTGAAGAGTTGATCTCTTCAACTAAAAATATTGATAAAAAAATGTACTATTTAAATGACATTTTAGAAAATGCACAAGATATTTTAATGTTAGAAGAAGATGATGTTATCTATAATCACGAAAATAAAAAGATAAATGTTAATTTCAAACTATTTTCAATAGCAGTTAAAAACCTAATTGATAATGCATTAAAATACTCAAATAGTAAAAAAGTTACTATACAAACACAAGGTGAAGATATAGTTTTTGAAAATGATGGAAAAGCTTTAGAGTTTGAATTAGAACAATATTTTGAACCATTTTTTAGTAATGAGGATAAATCAAAAAACTCTTTTGGTTTAGGTTTATATATTGTGCATAATATTTTAAAAGCAAATGCTTATAGTTTAGAGTATGAGTATATAGATGGAATTAATAGATTTATTTGTAAAAAGGATAATTCATCTACGATATAGCTATTATTGGTGCAGGTGCAAGTGGCTTAATGCTTGCATCAAAGTTAGATAAAAGAAAATATAAAAATATCTGTATAATTGATGCTAACCCAAAAGTTGGAGCAAAAATAAAAGTTAGTGGTGGAGCAAAATGTAATATCACTAATGAACTAGTAAGCCATAAAAACTATTTAGGTGATGAAAAATTAATTAAACAACTTTTATCAAATTTTTCAAAAGATGATTTAATCGAGTTTTTAAACAAAAATGATGTTATTCCTAAAATAAATCCAAAAATAGTGAAAGGAACATATTTTTGTAACTCTTCACAAGATGTAATAGATATGTTTTTAAAATTAATCACTCATGTAAAAAAGTTTTTAAATACAAAAGTGATTGATATAGATTTTGATAAAAACTATAAAATTAAAACTGATAAAAATATAATTGAAGCAAAAAAAGTAGTACTTAGTAGTGGAGGTTTGTCTTATCCTGTTTTAAATGCAAGCTCAATTGCATATGATATTGCTAAAAAGTTTGGACATACTGTTACAAAACTTGATCCTGCACTTGTTGGATTTACTGTTCAAAAAGAGCAGTTTTGGTTTAAAAATCTTTCTGGTATTTCAATGATGGTTAATACTTTTGTGGAGAACAAAAGATTTGAAGGTTCATTTTTATTTGCTCATAAAGGTTGTTCTGGACCTGTTACTTTAACTACATCACTTTATTGGCAAAAGGGAAAAATTGCAATCGATTTTTTACCTAAAAAAAAGTTAGAGAATTTTTTTAAAGGAAACAAAAAAATATCAACAGCACTTCCCTTTGCTAAAAGATTCACAGAAGAGTTTTTGAAATCAATTGATGTAAAAGATAAATCAGTTAGTGAATTAAGTGAAGAAGAAAAAGAGAAATTAAAAGTTTTAAAATACTATGAGTTTCCACCAGCAGGTAATTTTGGCTATACAAAAGCAGAGGTAACAAAAGGTGGAATAAGTACAGATGAGATAGATCATCAAACTTTTCAAAGTACTAAACAAAAAGATTTATACTTTATTGGAGAGTGCTTAGATATTACAGGAGAGCTTGGTGGCTTTAATTTTCAGATATATTTCTCACAAGCAGTTACATGTGCTAAGGCTTTAAACTCTTTAGCTAATTAAGTCATAACCATACAACTGCTAAAATTCCAAAATATTTAAGTCCTTATTTTTTAAAGGGCATTTTTTAAGGACAACTATTGAGAATAGCATTCATTGGTGACATCGTTGGTCGACCAGGCCGAAAAATCATAAAAGATAATTTATCAAAAATAAAAGAACAATACAATATTGATTTTGTAATAGCAAATGCTGAAAATGCAAGCCATGGATTCGGATTAACAATTACAAATAGTTCTGATTTATTTAAAATGGGTATTGATGTAATAACTGGTGGAAATCATAGCTTTGATAAGAAAAAAGACATGATGGTTTTACTTGAAAATTCAAATGTTTTAAGACCTGATAATTATCCAGAAGGATTAGTTGGAAGTGGAGTGAAAATCGCTGAGGTAACTAGTGGCGATAGTGTAGAAAAACTTGCCATTGTAAACTTGATGGGACAGTTTTCTATGCCTACAGTTGAAAATCCATTTAACTGGGCTAAAAAAGTTGTTGCAAAACTTCATGAAGAGGATGTTAAAAATATCTTTATAGATTTTCATGGTGAAGCTACAAGTGAAAAAAGAGTTATGTTAATGATGTTTAAAAATCAAGTAAGTGCTATTTGTGGAACACATACTCATGTAAGTACTGATGATTTACAAATCTTTGAAAACACTGCATATTTAACTGATATTGGATTAACTGGTTGTAGAGATAATGTTATTGGAATGGATGGAAAAATTCCTATTCAAAAAGCAACAACTGGAATTGGTGGACATTTTGAAGTACCAAATAATTGTAAATCAATTTTACAAATGATGGTTGTAGATATAACTGAGGGAAAAGCAACAAATGCTTTTAAGATAAAAAAATATTGTAACAAAGCAGAACATATAATCACAGAGGCTTTTGTTGAGTAATATTTCTAACTCTTTTGAGCTATTAACGTTTTTAAAAGAGCAAAATCTTATTGAGGAAACACCAGAGTTTTGGTGGCCAAATAATTGTGATTTTGAAATATTTTTAGGTGCAATTTTAACTCAAAATACAAAATGGGTAAATGTAGAAAAATCATTAGAAAATCTAAGAAAGTTAAATCTTCTATCTTTAGAAAAACTAATTGAAATAGATATTGGCATACTAATTCAAGCTATTACTCCAAGTGGCTTTAAAAATCAAAAAGCTAGTAGAATAAAACAAATTTGTAAAAACATAATTGAAGAGTTTTATGATTTTGAAAACTTTTGTAAAAATGTCTCAAGAAATTGGCTTTTAAATCAAAAAGGAATTGGTCCTGAAACAGCAGATGCAATTTTGTGTTATGGATGCAAACAAGAGTATATGGTTGTTGATAAATATACCGCAAAACTATTGAGTAGATTTGGATATGAGTTTGATTCATATGACGATATACAGACATGGATAGTATATGGAATTAATGAAAATTACGATAAAATATCCAAACTATATGGTTATGAAATCTCTCTAAATAAGCTTTATTGCAGATTTCACGGCAAAATTGTTGAGTTTATGAAACAAAATCCAAAGGGCTAATTGATGATTATAATTCCACAGACAAAAGGTGGTGTAGGTAAATCTACAGTTGCTATGCAAGTTATTGCTCCATACTTGTATAAAAAACATGGGAAAAAAGTTACATATATTGAAATTGATGATGAAAACAATGATTCTCAATCTTTTACTAGAACAGAAATTTGTAATAAAAGAATGTTAGGAACTAACAGGTTAAACGAACTTGATGAATTAATCTTAATGGATGATAATCATGAAGTTATTGTTGATGTTGGTGGAAATAAAACATCATCACTTGTACTTGATGAGATTAAGAAAGTAGGTTCATTTGGAAATGTAAAATGGATTATTCCTTTAGGTGACGGTGAACTTGATGGAAAAAATGCAATTGCAACAATGAAAAAAATTAAAAAAATTGAAAAAAATCCTCAAGAGAATATGATATTTGCATTAAATAGATCGATCTCTATGGAAGAGGATTATTATAAAGAACAATTTATTAATTTCTTTGGACATAAATACTTAGATTCAAACTCGGTAATTTGTGATTTTGTTAAAAATCCAAAATATTTTCCAGTTAAAAATGACAAAGTAATTACTATGAGTAGATACTTAGGAAGTACAGTTTGGGAAATGGCTTATAATAATAGTGATTTTGCTGCAAAAGCTATGAGGGCAAAAGAACTTGGTGATATTGAAAGTGCTAGAAAATATCTTTTCTTTAGAAGAATTCAAACTGAAGCAAAAGATTATGTGATTAATACACTTAATAGAATTTTTTGTGATTTAGACAAGTGGATTGAAATTAAAAAATGAGTGATATGAGTTTTAAGCAAGCAAAAGAGCTTGTTGAACGAATGGAATTTTCAGAAATTGCACTGAAAAAAGTAGTAAATAATGTTGAAAAGTCAACAAAGAATTTTGAAGAGACTTTACGACATCAAGAAGATTTAATTTATAAAATCCCAGAAGCAAATAAAAAAGTTTCTTATATGGCAATCGCTGTTGCTGTTAATATAGGTTTTATTTTAGGTTTATTAATAGGTAAATATTTTTTATAATTTAGGAATGAAATTAAATGGGTAAACAAGAAAAAATAGTATCAATGTTCAATGATATTGCAGGAACATATGATGTAGCAAATAGAGTTTTATCAATGGGTATTGATAAATCATGGAGAAATAAAGCTTGTAACAAAGCATTTGAACTATATGGAAAAAAAGATATAGAAAAAATTGTTGATGTTGCTTGTGGTACTGGTGATATGATTATTTACTGGGAAAAAGTTGCAAAAGAAAATAGTATTAAATTAAATAACATTGTTGGAGTTGATCCAAGTGTTGGGATGATGGATGTTGGGAAGAAAAAACTTCCTCATGTTAAATTTATTGAAGCAGGAGCTGCAGATATGCCTCTTGATAGTGATAGCTCTGATGTAATATCTATTTCTTATGGTATTAGAAATGTTGTTCAAAGACAAGAGGCCTTTCATGAGTTTGCAAGGGTTTTAAAAAAAGATGGACTTGTAGTAATTAATGAGTTTACAAAAAATAAAAAAGAGAAGTTACTAGATCATGTAACTGATTTTTATATGAATAAAATTCTTCCTACATTAGGTGGGATGATTTCAAAAAATAAAGAAGCATATACGTATCTTCCAAACTCTATTGATGAGTTTTTAACAACTGAAAACTTATGTAGTGAACTTAAAAATGCAGGCCTTGAACCAGTTCATGTAAAAGCATTTTCTATGAATATCTCTACACTAATAATTGCAAGAAAAATATAATTTTCTTGCTTTTTAGGAAACAATTTTGAATTCACCATTAAGTGTAACTACATTAAATACACAAATAAAATCACTTTTAGAAACTACTTTTATTCAAGTTTATGTTGAAGGTGAAGTTTCAAATTTAACTTATCACAATTCAGGTCATATTTATTTTTCAATAAAAGATCAAAACTCTACAATCTCATGTGTAATGTTTAGAGGTAATGCAAAGTATTTGAAATTTCAACTTGAAGTAGGACAAAAAATTGTAATTACTGGAAATATTACAGTTTATGCACCAAGGGGAAATTATCAACTTCTATGTAATAAAATTGAGCCATCAGGAAAAGGAGCATTAGCCCTTGCTTTTGAACAATTAAAAGAAAAACTTGATTCTAAAGGATACTTTAATCCTGAAATAAAAAAACAACTTCCAAAATATCCTAAAAAAATTGCTTTAGTTACTTCTTCAACAGGTGCTGCTATTGAAGATATGAAAAAAGTAGCTCATCATAGATGGCCATTAGTGGAGTTTATTTTAATTCCAACATTAGTGCAAGGAGAAGGTTCAGCTTTTGATATTTCAAACTCTATAAGATATGCAGATAAACTAAATTGTGATGTCATGATAGTAGGCCGAGGCGGGGGAAGTATTGAAGATCTTTGGGCTTTTAATGAAGAGATTGTTGCAAATGCAATTTATGAAGCAACTACTCCAATTATTTCAGCAGTGGGACATGAAGTTGATTACTTAATAAGCGACTTTGTAGCAGATATTAGAGCAGCTACTCCATCAAATGCAGTTGAAATTGCACTTCCAGATATAAATGAACATAGAATGTATTTAGATTCAGTTTCAACTGAGTATCAAAATAGATTTAAAAATATAATCTTATCTAAACAGCAAGAAGTAGAAAATCTAAGAAGATTGTTTGTTCAAAACTCAATTGAAAGTAAATTTGAATATATTCAATCTGAAATTAAGATGTTAAAATCATCTTTTAAAACTGATTTATTACAGAAAATTAACAGTTCTCAAAATGAATTAAATTTATATAATACAAGTTATAAAAACTCAATTTCTTCTATTTTAAATAAGTCACAATCTCAAATTGATTTATTAAAATCAAATTATCAAATGAATCATCCTGATAAAAAAGACAAAAATGGATTTGTCCAAATTTCCAAAGAAAATAAAATAATTTCTTTGGAAACAATTAGTATTGGTGATGAAATAGAACTTCAAACTCCAAAATATATTGCTACTTGCCTTGTAAATAATCTAAAAAAACAATAAATTTTAAGTTTACAAAAGGTAAAATAATACAAGTTTACAAAAAAAGTTGAACCGTAAAAATAAATTTTGGTATAAGCTAAAAGGAAAACTCTATGGAAAATAACGAAGAACAAGTAATTGACTGGGCTAATACAAGTGAATATATGACTTTTGAATTAGGTGCTATGAAGTATGCAATTGAATTACCTAAAATTAGAGAAATCTTGACATACCCTGACAACATTACAACTTTGCCTAACACATCACAATGGGTAAAAGGGCTAATCAATCTAAGAGGTGAAGTAGTACCAATTTTAGATATAAGAACTAAATTTAAAACTGGACCTGCTATTTATAATGAAAATACATCAGTAATTGCAGTAATTACAGAAGATAGCAGAATGCTAGGAGTAGTTGTTGATTTAGTAGATGATGTACAAAGATTAGATACAAGTAACTTAGCTCCTGTTTCAGAAATGGGTTCAGCAATTCCTGCTAAATACCTAAAAGGTTTTGTTAGGTTAGATAATAATGAAATGTTAGTTGTAATGGACATCGAAAAAGTAGTAGCAAAAGAAGAACTATTAGATAGGTAGGAAAATGCAAGAGAAGATTGAGCAGTTAAGAAAATTAAAATTATTGTTTGTAGAGGATGAAGAGGAATTACTTAATATTATCTGCGACGCACTATCTAAATTAGAAATAAATTATTTAACTGCATCAAATGGTGTTGAAGCACTTAAAGTTTTAGATGAAAATCCAGATATCGATGCTTTAATAACTGACATTAATATGCCTCACATGAATGGCTTAGAGATGATTAAAAAGTTAAATGAAGAAGGTAAACAATTACCTACTATAATTATGTCTGCTCATACAGAAGAAGAGTATATTCAAAGAGCAAAAGAGTATGGAGTAGCTGAATATTTACTTAAACCTTTTGATTTTATTAATTTTATAGATATCATTGTTAATATGAAAATCAAGTAGTTTTTTATGAAAACTAGTAACAAAGAGATTCTTAAAAAAATCAACTTGCTATATGTCGAAGATGATAATGTAGTAAGAACAGAACTATCAAAACTTTTACTAAACTTTTTTAATAATGTATATATCGCAAAAGATGGCCTTGAAGGATTAGATCTTTTTTTTAGTGAAGAGATCGATATCATAATCTCTGATATTAATATGCCCTCATTAAACGGTATAGATATGATTAAAGAAGTTAGAAAAACAAATAAAGATATCCCCGTAATATTAACTACAGCATTTTCAGATAATGAGTTTTTATTAGAGGCAATAAAGCTTAAAATTGATGAATATATTATCAAACCAGTTGATATTAGAGTCTTAATAGAAAAAGTTTCAAAAATAGCAAAAACGCTTTATCAAAGTACTTTATTAGATTTAAATATTAAAGAGCTTAGTAAATTTAAAGAGGTTATTGACTCAACAAATATAGTAATCAAAACTGATAAGAAAATGAAAATCACTTATGTAAATGAGCTATTTTGTAAAATATCTGGATATTCAAAAGATGAGCTTATAGGTAAAGATTTCAAAGATTTAAAACATAAAGATATGTCTGATGATATTTATATTTCTTTATATGCTGATGTATTAAATAATGTGCCTTGGAGTGGAACTTTAAAAAATATAAAAAACAATGGAGGCTCTTATACAACTGATTGTTATATGATAACTCAAGTAGATGATAACAAACAAATTGTAGGAACAATCTCTATTCAAAAAGATATAACTGAAGAACAAAATAAAAAAAGAGAGATACAACTTGCTTTAATGCGGGATAAAAGTGATATTTTTAAAAGAAGTCAAGAAGGTAGTTTGGAACTGACTTTAAAAATAAATGACTTAACTTCACAACTAAAAAAAGCTCAAGAAGATCTAAATAAAGCTTTAAATAGTATTGATAAATATATGCATAATGCCCAAAAAAGTCAAATTGAAATTAAGAATTTAAAACTAGAATTAGGCTTATTTAAAAAACATGAAACACATACAAATAGTTTTAAACTAACAAAAAAGAATTCAGATTTAAAAATACAAGTTAAAAGATTAAATGAAAAAATTAATTATTTAAGAGAAGTAAATGAAAAAGAGATTTTAAATATTGAATTACAACATGAACTAATTGAAAATGAATACAAAGATACAATTGAAAAATTAAATGAAAAACTTGATACTTTACAAAATGATGAAGTACTTGTAGAAAAACTTTCTTACTGGAAAGAAAAAGCTATAGAAGAATCTAAAAAATTAGAAAGTTTAGAAAAGAAGATTATTAATGTTGCAGATGAAAAGTTTTTAGGAAAGATTTTCGAGTAATCAAAAAATGATTACTCTTTTATAGTTATTGATAAAATCTTTTGTTCAGCTAATGGTTTATCTCCACCATATCTTCCTGATGTAGGTACATTTTCTAAAGATTTAACTGTATCCATTCCATTTTTAACATATCCAAAAATTGTATGTCTACCATTTAACCAATATGTTGCAACTGTAGTAATAAAAAATTGACTACCATTTGTGTTTCGTCCAGAGTTTGCCATTGCAAGGATTCCTGGTTTATCAAATACTGCATTAGGTGAGAACTCATCTTCAAATGGTTCACCCCAAATTGATTCACCACCTCTACCTGTTCCTGTAGGGTCTCCACCTTGTAGCATAAAGTCTTTTATTATTCTATGGAAAATTAATCCATCATAGTATCCATTTTTTGAATGTGTGATAAAGTTTTCTACAGCTTTTGGAGCCATATCTGGTCTAAGTTCTATTTCAATAGAACCCTTTGTAGTTTTCATTACTGCTATAGGATTTGAAGCTTCTAAAAGTAACATAAAAGTACAAATAAAAAACAAAATCTTTTTCATTTCTTACCTTTTAATTTAAATATAGTGCAAAAAGTATAGTATAATAGGTTTAAAAATAAATTAAAAAATCTTTTTTAGTAAAGTTTAAAAAAAAAGTGTTAAAATTCAAAGATTTTTATTAAGAATGGTTAAAAAAAGGACTTATAATGGATATGCCATCAATCCCTCAGCCAACATTTTATATATTTAAATGTGAGCAAGCATCTCCTCCTGGAATGCCAAAGCCCTCATGTGTAAGTGAGCAGACAAGAGATTTATTTAATCACACAGCGCAATCATTGATGCAAAAAGGATTAATGGGACCTGTACAAGTAGTTAGAACTTCTTGTTTAGGTAGATGTCAGATGGGTCCAGTAATGTTAGTAGAACCAGGACATTATATGTATGCTCAATTATCTAAGGATAAAATAGATAAGATTGTAGAAGAACATATATTAGGTGGAAACCCAGTAGAAGAGTATTTAATGCCTTCACAATACTGGGGAGAACCGGTTAATTTAGGAAGTTAAAAAAAGGACTTAAGTATATGACATTTGATATGCTATATAGCAAAATTCATAGAGCAACAGTAACAGATGCAAATCTTAATTATGTAGGATCAATAACGATTGATTATGAGCTTATGCAAGCTGCAAATTTAAGAGTAGGACAAAAAGTTGATATTGTAAATATTAATAATGGTGAGAGATTCCAAACATATGTTATCAAAGGTGAACCTGGAACAAAAGATATGTGTCTAAATGGTGCTGCTGCTAGAAAAGTTGAGATAGGTGATAAGATCATTGTTATCTCATATGCTTCATATGATGAATCTGAACTTGAAGATTATAAACCAACAGTAGTATTAGTTGACGATAAAAACAATATAGATTTAATCACAAATGAATTAGTAGGGAGTGATCATGTTTGATGGAATAGATTTAAAGAATTTAGATTTAAATAAAATGATGGGTCAATTTCAAGAGATGGCTGAAAACCAGAAAGAAGAAAATTCAAGTAAACTATTTACTTCTAAAGCTGGTGGTGGAATGGTAGAAATCTCTATTAATGGAAATTCAGAAGTTGTAGATTTACAAATTGATGATTCTCTTTTAGAAGATAAAGACTCTTTACAGATTTTATTAATTTCAGCAATGAATGACGTGATAAAACAAAGCGATGAAAACAAAAAGATGATGGCAATGAACATGATGGGTGGTCTTGGTTCATTTGGTCAAAAGTAATAAATGAAAAAACTACTAGAAGAATTTGAAAACTATTTATTAAATAACTTACCAAAATCTAAATCTTTTCACCCATATTTTGAAGAAGCTTTGGGTGAAATGTTAAAAGCTGGTGGAAAAAGATTTAGACCTATGCTTTTACTATCAGTTATAAAATCAAACAAATCATTATTGATACCAAATGCAATGTCTGTAGCTTTAGGAATAGAGTTTTTACATACTTATTCTCTTGTGCATGATGATTTGCCTTCAATGGATGATGCTGATTTAAGAAGAGGTTTTAAAACGATTCATAAAAAATATGATGAAGTAACTGCAATCTTAGTTGGAGATGCTTTAAATACTGAAGCTTTTAATCTAATATCAAATGCATCACTTCATAATGATATAAAAATTGAACTAATTAAATGTCTAAGTAGTAATGGTGGAATTGATGGAATGATTATTGGTCAAGCAATTGATTGTTTCTTTGAAAACCAAAGATTAGAGCTTAATCAATTAGAATTTTTACATATTCATAAAACTGCAAGATTAATAGCAGCCAGCCTTAAAATGGGTGCAATAATAAGTGAGTATGATTTAGATACTCAAAATAAGCTTTATGATTTTGGAATTGATCTAGGATTATTGTTCCAAATTCAAGATGATATTATTGATGAAACACAAAGTGAAGAAGAAGCTGGTAAAACTACTCAAAATGATGAAGCGAAAAATTCATTTGTAAATTTACTTGGACTAGATGGTGCAATGAAAAGTGCAGATAAATTAGCAAAAAAATGTGAAGATACATTAAATACACTAGATAATAATCTAAAAAACTCTTTAGAAGAACTATTATTAAAGTACATTAATAGACATAAATAAAACTTTTGATATACTCTTAGTCGATTTAACTCAAATCTCTTGACAATTAATTAAAAATTTTATAAAATTTAGCACTTAGAAAATTAGAGTGCTAAGTTTCTAAGTTTAATTAGAATATATAAATTATAAACAAAAAAAGGAAGTATAATGAATTTCAAACCTTTAGGTAAAAGAGTTCTTGTAAAAAGAACAGAAGCAGAAGAAAAAACTGCAAGTGGAATTATTTTAGTTGATTCTGCAAAAGAGAAACCAAATACAGCAGTTGTAGAAGCAATAGGTACAGATGTTACTGAATTAAAAGTTGGTGACACAATTGTTTTTGAACAATTTAGAGGTACAGAGTTTTCATTAGAAGGTGAAGATTACTTAGTATTAGAAATAGAAAATATTATAGGAGTTATGTAAGATGGCAAAAGAGATTTCATTTAGTGATAGCGCAAGAAATAAATTATATTCAGGTGTTGAAAAATTAGCAGATGCTGTAAAAGTTACAATGGGACCAAGAGGTAGAAATGTATTATTACAAAAATCTTTCGGTGCGCCAAACATTACAAAAGATGGTGTTTCAGTTGCAAGAGAAATTGAACTTGAAGATACTTTAGAAAATATGGGTGCACAACTTGTAAAAGAAGTTGCTTCAAAAACTGCTGATGAAGCAGGTGATGGTACAACAACTGCTACAGTTTTAGCTCATTCTGTATTCAAAGAAGGATTAAGAAACGTTACAGCAGGTGCAAATCCAATTTCATTAAAAAGAGGAATGGACAAAGCAACAGAAGCAATTTTAGCTAACTTAAAAGCATCATCAAAAGTAGTTGCTAATAAAACTGAAATTGAACAAGTTGCTACAATTTCTGCAAACTCTGATAAAGCTATTGGTGGTATGATTGCTGAAGCTATGGATAAAGTAGGAAAAGATGGTGTAATTACTGTTGAAGAAGCAAAAGGTATTTCTGATGAGTTAGAAGTAGTTGAAGGTATGCAGTTTGATAGAGGTTACTTATCACCATATTTTGTAACAAATTCTGAAAAAATGATTACTGAGATGGATAATCCATATATTTTATTATATGACAAAAAAATCTCAAACTTAAAAGATATGTTACCAATTTTAGAGTCAGTTAACCAATCAGGAAGACCACTTTTAATTATTGCTGAAGATGTTGATGGTGAAGCATTAGCTACTTTAGTTGTAAACAGATTAAGAGGTTCTTTAAATATTGCTGCTGTTAAAGCTCCAGGATTTGGTGACAGAAGAAAAGCAATGTTAGAAGATATTGCTGTGTTAACAAATGGTACTGTTGTATCTGAAGAATTAGGTATGAAACTTGATACTTGTAGTATTGATGTTTTAGGTAGTGCTTCAAAAGTTGTTATTGATAAAGATAATACAACTATCGTTGATGGAAATGGAAGTGCTGAAGCAGTTGCTGGAAGAGTAAATCAAATCAGAGCTGAGATGAGTAATACAACTTCTGAGTATGATAAAGAAAAATTACAAGAAAGATTAGCAAAGCTTTCTGGTGGTGTTGCGGTTATTAAAGTTGGTGCTGCAACTGAGACTGAAATGAAAGAGAAAAAAGACAGAGTTGATGATGCATTAAGTGCAACTAGAGCTGCTGTTGAAGAAGGTATTGTTATTGGTGGAGGAGCTGCATTAATTAGAGCTGCTTCTAAAGTAAACTTAGATTTAGATGGTGATGAAGCTATTGGTGCAGCTATTGTATTAAGAGCTATTAAAGCGCCAATGAAACAAATCGCTATTAATGCTGGTTTTGATGCTGGTGTTGTAGTAAATGAAGTTGAAAAAGCTAATAATGAAAACTTTGGATTTAATGCTGCTACTGGTGAGTATGTAGATATGTTTGAAGCTGGTATTGTTGATCCTGCTAAAGTTGAAAGAGTAGCTATGCAAAACGCAGTATCTGTTGCATCATTATTATTAACAACTGAAGCAACTGTTACAGATATTAAAGCGGATGCTCCAACTGCTCCAGCTATGCCTGATATGGGTGGAATGGGCGGTATGCCTGGAATGGGAATGTAATTTTATAATTACATTAATACAATTATTAAAAAAAGGGGAAGTTATAATAACTTCCCCTTTTTTATTATCTACTATTAAAAGAATTCTATCAATAAATGTGTAGATAAGTCTGGAATATTGATTCCAGCATCATCATACACAGACATATGATGACCAAATGCACTTGATGCTAATTCTAATGTTAATACTAAAATTGCAATAAATCTTTTCATTCTTATCCTTTTTTTAAGATAATAGAAGTATAAGATAGTAGCTTGGAAAAAAAGTGAAATTTAAATCTTAGAAAAAATTAGGCAAAAAAAAAGGAAAAGATTCCGTCAAATCTTCTCCTGTTTAAAATTATTTTTATAAATAATTCCACTTATCTATATAATTTACTCGTAAGCAAATTGAATATTCTATTAGTGTTGAACAATGCTAAAAATGTGAATCCTTCGTCATTTACACCTCCGTATTGTTTGGATAATGTAATTATAACATCATTTTAAATTAAAAGAAACTGAAACTGTATAAAAATTATTTCTGTAGAGGAAAAGACAATGTGATTTTAGTACCAATATCCTCTTGGCTATCTATATTAATTTTACCCTTGTGAATATCTACAATCTTCTTAACGATGGACATTCCAAGACCTGTACCCACCTGAATTTTTGTTTCTACTTTTATCTGTTCTATAAAATTTTTCAAAAATCTTTTTTTGATGGTTTTTTTCTATGCCAATTCCAAAATCTTGTACTGAAATTTCATAAAAACTAGTGTTTTTATTACTTTTTACTATTATTTGACTGTTATTAGAAGTATATTGAATTTCATTTTTAACTAAAGTGTAATCATCATTTGATAGAATACAAAAAAACAAAAAGTGTGAATATGAAAGAAAAACTAAAAGAAATTATAAAAGAAGCGGGAAAAATATTATATGAAGGTTATTACTCAAATAAGGATGTAACTTTTAAAGCTAAAAAAGATTTAGTAACTAAATATGATGTAGCAGTTGAGGACTTTTTAAAAGAGAAGTTTGCAAAAGAGTTTAAAGATTTTAATTTAATTGCTGAAGAATCAGATAATTCAAATTGTGAATTTAAAGACTCAATTATAATTGATCCAATTGATGGAACAACAAATTTTGTAAATGGTGTTCCTCATACAGCTATTTCTGTTGGAGTTTATAAAGATAAAAAACCATTTATAGGAATAGTTTATAATCCTATTTTAGATGAAATGTATGAAGCTCAAATAGGTCAAGGTGCATATTTAAATGGAAAACAAATAAAAGTATCTAATGAAAGTGATTTCCAAAAGGCACTTATGGCTACAGGATTTCCATATTCAAATGGAACAAATAAAGATGATTTAAATGATGTAATCGAAAAAATCAAAATAATCTTACCAAAGTGCCAAGATATTAGAAGACTTGGAAGTGCAGCAATTGATTTATGTTTAGTAGCACGAGGGACATATGAAGGTTATTATGAAATGAACTTAAAAGCTTGGGATGTGAGTGCTGGTATTATAATTTTAAGTGAAGCAGGTGGTAAAGTTACGACTTTAGATGGAAGTGATTATAAGCTTTTTGAAGACAAATATATAGTTGCAACAAATACCTATATTCACGAAAGATTAATTAAGTTATTAAATTAGAAAAGCAGTTATTTAGTAATAATTAAATATAATTTTTTCTGTAAAAAGAACTACAAAAAAGGACGTGTATGTGTGGAATAGTTGGCTATATTGGTAAAAAACAGACTACTAAGATATTACTAGATGGATTAAAAGAGTTAGAATATAGAGGTTATGATAGTGCAGGGATTGCTGTATTAAAAGATGAAAAAATCGATGTATTTAAAGCTCTTGGAAAATTGGTAAATCTTGAAGAAAAAGTTAATGATAGTGTTTCAAAAGACGAATATGAAATTGGTATTGGTCATACACGATGGGCAACTCATGGTAAGCCAACAGAATTAAATGCACATCCTCACTTAGGTGAATATTCATATGTAGTTCATAATGGTATTATTGAAAATTATAAAGAGTTAAAAGATGATTTAAGTTCAAAAGGACATAAATTTGTATCTCAAACAGATACAGAAGTAATTGTTCACTTATTTGAAAACTTTTACAATAAATTAAATGACACAACAGCTGCATTCAAAAAAACTATTGAGAGTTTAGAAGGTGCTTTTTCGATTTTACTTATTACAAAAGCAGACCCTACAAAAGTATTTTTCTTTAAACATGGAAGTCCACTAATTATTGCTAAAGGAAATGAAAAAGATGAAGTATTATTTGCATCTTCTGATGCTCCTTTAATAGGACTTGGAAATGAGGTAGTATATTTAGAAGATGGAGTTGGAGGAATTGCAAGTGCTGATTCAATTGAGTTTTTCAGTGATGATTACTCATGGAGTACTTTACCTAATTCTAAACAATTTGCCCAAAAAGATGGATTTAGATTCTTTATGGAAAAAGAGATTTATGAGCAAAGTAATGTAGTAAGTGATTGTATGCTTGGAAGAATTGCTGATGATGAAATAAATTTTGATGAAATTGATTCTTCTTTAATTGAAGGAATAAATGAAATTAAAATTTGTGCTTGTGGTACTTCTTATCATGCAGGATTAACAGCTTCATATTTATTTGAAAGACTTTCAAAAGTTAAATGTAATATTGAAATTGCAAGTGAGTTTAGATATAAAGAACCATTACTTACAAAAGATACGCTATTTGTAGTTATTTCTCAAAGTGGTGAAACAGCTGATACTTTAGAAGCATTAAAAATGGCAAAAAATGCAGGATTAAAAACATTAGTTATTTGTAATGTTGATAACTCATCTATGACTAGAACTGCTGATGCTACAATTTTAACAAGAGCAGGAATTGAAAAAGGTGTTGCTTCAACAAAAGCATTTTCAACTCAAACAGTTGTTTTATGGATGTTAGCATTAAGTTTTGCAAAAACTAAAAATGTAATTACAAAAGAGAAAATGCAAGAAGAGTTACATGCTTTAAGAGAAGTTCCAAAATCACTTGTAGTAAATGATAAAATTCATGAAAAAACAAGAAGATTATCAAAAAGATATCTTCATGGACATGGATTTTTCTTCATAGGACGTGATGTATTTTTCCCACTGGCACTTGAAGGTGCTTTAAAATTAAAAGAGATTTCATACTTACACGCAGAAGGTTACCCAGCAGGTGAGATGAAACATGGACCAATTGCACTTGCAGATCCTGAGTTATTTACAATTGCACTTATGCCTCAAAATTTATTATATGATAAAATTAAATCAAATGTGGAAGAGTTAAGCGCAAGAGATAGTACTATATGTGCAATTTCACCACTAGATTTTGAACTTGCAGATGACTTTATAAAAACTGCTAAAACAGATCACTATATGTTAGAGTTTTTCGAAATGCTAGTTGCTCTTCAACTTCTTTCAATGGAAATTTCTATTAGACTTGGTAATGATGTAGATATGCCAAGAAACCTAGCAAAATCAGTAACAGTAGAATAAAATTAATTTATTTTAAAAAGTTTTGGATATAATCCAATACTTTTTATAAATACGTATAAAGAGTATTAAAGTTCATACTTTTAAATTTTATTTTATTTTTTAACTTATATAAATTATTATTAGTTGGAAAACAAAAATGGAAAACAAAAGAATGGAAAACAACGGAGCTTAGGCTTCTGGAAAACAAAAGGATGGAAAACAAAAATGGAAAACAATACACACTATTTGTTCACAAGCGAAGTTGTGAGCCCCGGACACCCTGATAAATGTGCTGATATAATTGCTGACTCAATTGTAGATAAATTAATTATTGAAGATAAAAACTCAAGAGTTGCTTCAGAAGTATTTGTAGCAGGAAAGCATGTTGTTATTGGTGGGGAAGTGAAGTCAAAATGTCATTTAAGTGACGCTGAATATGAAGATCTTGTAAAAGATGCACTTATTAAAATTGGTTATGATGGAAAATCTGCATTTACTAAAGAGCAGTGTTTATATCCAGAAGACGTAGATGTAAAAGTTTTATTAAACCAACAATCTCCTGATATTTCACAAGGTGTAGATCAAGAAACTGGAGAAATTGGAGCTGGAGATCAAGGTATTATGTTCGGATTTGCTTCAATAGAAGCAGATGAGTATATGCCAGCTGCTATTACTTATGCAAGAATGTTAAGTGACAAAGTTTACAATTATGCCTTAGCTCATAAAGATACTTTAGGAGTTGATATTAAAACTCAGGTAACTTTAGATTATGGTTCAAAAGAAAACTTTGAAAACTGTAAACCTCAAAAAATTCATACAATAGTTGTTAGTGCACCTTCAAAAGAGGGAATGCCAATTGAAGAAGTAAGAGCATTAATTCAAACATTAATTGATGATACAGGCTTACCTGCAAACTTATATGATAAAAATGATACAATTATACATATTAATCCAACAGGAAAATATGTTAGTCACTCTTCACTATTTGATAGTGGTTTAACGGGAAGAAAACTTATTGTTGATTCTTTTGGAGGGTATGCACCAATTGGTGGTGGAGCTCAAAGTTCAAAAGATTATACAAAAGTTGATAGAAGTGGATTATATGCTGCTCGTTGGATTGCAAAACATATCGTTGCATCTGGACTTGCAAAAAAAGCAATTGTTCAGATTTCATATGCAATTGGTGTTGCAAAACCAACTTCTATTGCAGTAGATACAATGGGAACTTATACAAAATTTGATGATGATAAATTATCAGAGTTTGTAATGAGTACTTTCCCATTAACACCAAGATGGATTACTGAAAAATTTGGTTTAGATAAGCCAAGTAAAGATACATTCCTTTATGCAGATGTTGCTGCAAGAGGACAAGTTGGACAAGGTGATTATCCTTGGGAAAAACTTAATGAATTAGAAAAATTTGAGAATATTTAATTAGATTAAAGGATTGATATGGATTTAAAAAACCTATTTAGTAAGATTTCTTTTGAAAGTAGTTCAAAAGAGCAGCCAACAAAAAAAGATGCACCTACACATTGGATTAAATGTCCAGAGTGTAGTGCTTTGATGTTTTTTAAAGAGGTAGAAAATCAAAATAACATTTGTCCAAAATGTAATTTTCATATGAGAATTGGGGCAAAAAGAAGAATTGAGATTATAACTGATGAGGGAAGTTTTGTTGAATACGATGCTGATTTAAAGCCAAACGATCCTTTAAAATTTGTAGATAAAATGTCTTATAAAAAAAGAGTTCAAGAAGCAGAAAAGAAAACAGGAAGAACATCATCTGTTCTTAGTGGTGAAGCTACTATTAATGGTGCTGGTGTACAACTTGCTGTATTTGATTTCTCATTTATGGGAGGATCTTTAGGTTCTGTTGAAGGTGAAAAAATTGTAAGAGCTGTAAATAGAGCAATTGAAAAACATCAAGGTTTAATAATTGTTTCAGCTTCTGGTGGGGCTAGAATGCAAGAGTCAACTTTTGCATTAATGCAAATGGCAAAGACTTCAGCTGCATTAAAAAGATTAGACCATGCTAAGCTTCCATATATTTCAATTTTAACTGATCCTACAATGGGTGGAGTTTCTGCTTCATTTGCATTCTTAGGTGATATTATCATGGCAGAACCAGGTGCTTTAATAGGATTTGCTGGGCAAAGAGTTATTAAACAAACTATTGGTGCAGATTTACCTGAAGGATTCCAAAGAGCTGAATTCTTACTTGAAAAAGGTTCTATTGATATGGTTGTTAATAGAAGTGATATGAAAAAGACTTTATCTGATCTTTTAAAAATGTTCTCAAAAGAAAAAGTAGCTAACTAAAAAAATGTTAACAAACTTTGAAAAAGCCTTAGGTTTCGAACTTAAGGCTTTTAATTACTTGTATGTTTTATGTGACTATGAAACACTGCAAAAAAAATCAATAACATTAGAAAAATTTGTTCAATTATGTCATGAAAAAGATGTAAAGTTAGTTCAATATAGAGATAAAATATCTTCTATTGATGAGCAAAAAAACAATCTTTTATATTTAAAAAATAGTTTAAATATACCAATTATTATAAATGATAAAATTGAATTAATACAGTATGCAGATGGCTTGCATTTAGGTCAAGAAGATTTTGAAAAAATACACAAAGATAAAAAATTAGCAATAAAATTAATTAGAATAAAGATAAAAGATAAACTTTTAGGTCTATCGACACATAATGAAAAAGAGATTTTAGAAGCAAATACTTTGCCTTTAGATATGATCGGTCTTGGTGCTTATAAAACTACTAATACAAAAGATGTATCAACTATATTAGGTGATAAAATAAGTTATTTAGCAAAAATCTCTAAACACCCTGTTTGTGCAATTGGTGGAGTTAAAGCAAGTGATGACATTGAAAATATTAAATTTAATGTTGTAGGAAGTGCTTTTTATGATTAAGATTAATATTTATACTATTTTAAAACCATCAAAAGATGAATTTGACTCTATTATTAAAGAATTTTTAAAAATGTCATCAAAATATGCAAAAATAGAAATACACTATATTTTTAATAAAACTATCTCAAAAGCACAAACAATAGGTGAAAAAGAGTCTCAAATTGCATATTCAGAAGCTTATGAACCATTATTAAAAGGTTATAACATAGCACTTGATGTTTTGGGTAAAAGAGTAGATACTTTTGCTTTTTCAAAACTAATTGAGGGTAAAAATGAAATAAATTATTTTATTGGTGGCGCTTTTGGCTTTCAAAGAGAGTTTTTAAAGAAATGTGATAGTATAATATCTTTAAGTGATTTAACAATGGCTCACAAAATAGTTAATGTAATGTTGGCTGAGCAGATCTATAGAGCACTTAGTATACAAAATAACCATCCTTATCATAAATAATTTATTATATTTTCTGTATAATGTCGAAATTTTTTTAATAAGGGTAAAATGTGCCAAATTCAAAGCAAATAGATGAATTAAAAGAGATTCTATTAAAGAGAAAAGAGTTAATCACAAGTAATATCGAGGGAAGTAGAGAGAGTATTGATTCTTTAAAGAACTCAGAGTGTAATGATGAATATGATTACGCAGAAGTTTCAAGTGATAGTTTCAAAGAAGGAATTATCGCAAACCAACAAATAAAAGAGCTTGGTGAAATTGAAGATGCATTAGTAAGAATACAAAAAGGTACTTACGGAATCTGTGATATGTGTGATGAAACTATTGCAATTGGAAGACTTAGAGCTAAGCCTTTTGCAAAGTTTTGTACACCATGTAGAGAGATTTATGAGGTTGAGAAGTAGTAGAATAAAGAGAGGATTTTAATTATGGGTTTTAAAAAATATGTTGTTTTTTCAATAATTTTCATTGTAGCTGTTTATGGTTATGCATTTAGTTTAGAACTAGGTCATTACAAAATTACAGTTTTAGATATTTCTGTTAACTTACCAGTTGCAGTATGGTTAATATTACCATTAGCATTTTTATTTATTGCAACTATAGGGCATATAGTTTTTTATGGTTTAATAAATATATTTAAATCAAGAGCAGTTAGAAAAGATCATGAAACTATGATTAACTTATTAAAGTCAAATTTATTAGGTAAAAATAACAACAAGAAATTTAAAACTCAAGGTTTTAAAAGTCTTTCAAAGATTCTTTCTCAATTTAACTTTACAGTAAAAGATGAAACATTCTCTTCTACAGATGAAGATTTAAATAAGATTGTTGCATATATCCAAGATATTAGAAATGGTAAATTTGTTAATGATAAAACATTAAAACTAAGTGAAACATCAGAGTTTGCTAATCTTAATTTATTAAATAAAATTAATGAACAAGTTGACTTTGCAGTAGATGTTGTTAAGAAAAGTGAAAACTATCCAAATAATGTTGCAAGACATGCTTTTGATAAAGTTTTAAATGAAAAAACAATGACAACAGTAAAAAAACTTTACAAAAATATTAAACTAGATAAACAATTAGCTAAAAAACTTTTTGAAAAAGATGCAGCTAATAATGAGTTTGGATTTACAACTGAAGAGATTTTAAAAATAGTAAAAGAGTTAGATTATAAAACTGAAGATTATATTGCTTTAGCAAAAAATTATGAAACAATTTTACAACCTGATCAAATCATCTCTTTATTTGAAAAACTATCAAATGAATTAGAAGATGCAACTCCAGCATACTTACATGTTTTATGTGAATATGAAATGATTGAAAAAGTAAGAGAAGTTATCTCTGGAACTAGGGAAGAAGAGTTTACTGCATTTAAAGCATTACTTGATTTAAAAGAAGCAGGTAAACAATATAATTTAGAGGCAATTTCTTACAAATAATGAATAAAAAATTAGATTTTAGCAAGCCACTTATTGTGCTTGCTCCACTTGCTGGGTACACTGACTTACCCTTTAGATCTGTAGTAAAGAAGTTTGGTGCAGATTTAACAATATCAGAAATGATATCTTCAAATGCATTAGTTTACAAATCAGCAAAAACTTTAAAAATGATAGAAAAATCACCTAGTGAAGACCCTTATTTTGTACAAATTGCAGGAAATAAACCTGAACTTGTAAGAGAAGCTGTTGAAATTTTAAATGATGTTGAAGGTATTGATGGAATTGATTTAAACTGTGGGTGTCCAGCACCAAAAGTTTTTAATCATGGTTCAGGTTCAAACCTTTTAGGTGATCTAGACAAATTAGAAGAGATTTTATCTACAGTTAAAAAGTATTCTAAAAAGCAATACACAAGTGCAAAAGTAAGATTAGGTGTAAATGAAAAAATCCCTGTTGATATTGGCAAAGCAGTAGAAGCTTGTGGAGTTGATTTTGTATCTGTGCATGGAAGAACAAGAGCTGGAAAATATAAAGCACCAGTTGATTATGATGCAATTAAAGCTATGAAAGAAGCAGTTTCAATTCCTGTTATTGCAAATGGTGATATTAAAGATTACGAAAAAGCAAAACAAGTTTTACAATATACTAATGCAGATGGAGTTATGATTGGACGAGGTTCAATTGGAAAGCCATGGGTATTTTATCAATTAAAACATGGTGTTGAAGATATTGATGAAGAAAAGAAAAAAGAGATAATTTTAGAACATTACGATGCAGTACTAAAATTCCATGGTGTACATGGTACAGTAATGTTTAGAAAGCTTTTACATTCATACTCTAAAGGGTACACTGGTGCCAATGAATTTAGAGATATTATTAATAGAATTTCTGATCCTCAAGTAATGAGAGATATGATAGAGAACTTCTTTTAACTACATTTAATTATTCTCAAAAGATATTTAGATAAAATATTAAACTTTATATAATTTTTATTAATTATTATTTGTTAAATATAAAGGAAATTTTTGTCTGAATATTATTTTGAGTTAATAATAAAACCAACTTCAAACTATGAAGTTTTTTTAGATCTATTAACAGCACTAACAAACGAAGCTATTGAAGAATCTGATGGTTCAATAATAGCAAGAAGCGAAGAAGACTTATCTGATGTTAAATTAGGTATTGAAAAGTTTTGTGAAGCAACAAATATAAACTGTAGTATTACTATAGAAAAAAAAGAGAATATTGATTGGATAAAACAGTATCAAGATTCTGTTAAATCTATCGAAATTGGAAACTTTTTTATTAGACCATCATGGGAAGAGAAAAAACAAGGAAAATTAGATATTATTATCAATCCAGCTTTATCTTTTGGTTCAGGTCATCATGAAACGACTTCATCGTGTATTGATGCAATTGATAGGTATTTACAATCTGGAGATACAGTTGTTGATGTAGGATGTGGTAGTGGTATATTATCTATTGCTGCAGCTAAAAAGAATGCAATTGTTGATGTTTGTGATACCGATGAAGTTTGTATTAAAGACTCTTTATCAAATGCACAATTAAACTCTATAGAGTTTAATGACTCTTGGATTGGATCTGTTAGTAAAACACAGAAAAAATATGATGTTGTAATTGCAAATATCGTTGCTGATGTGTTAGTTATGATTTCAAAAGATTTAAAAAAACGATTAAATGAAAATAGTATATTAATAATCTCAGGAATATTAGATAAACACATTGATAAAGTTTTAAAAAAATTTGAAGATTTAGAGCAGTTAGAAATTATTCATAAAAATGAATGGATGACTGTAGTTTTTAAAAATAAATAAGGAGTTTTAGTTAATGGCTAAAAAACAAGACAATAACAATAATAATGGTGACAATAACAACTTTTTTAATAATAACCCATTATTAATTTTTGTAATTTTTTCAATAGTTACAATATTTGTATTCAAAACAATATTCCCAGAAAATCAAATGGGAAATACTGGTAATCAAAATGTTAGTGCATTTGGGCAAACTGCAAATAAAACAATTGCATATTCTGATTTAAAAAAGCTTATTAGCTCTGGAAAAATTGAGTATGTAGGAATTGGAAACACACAAATAAAAGCAGTTTCTAAAAATACAGCAGGACAAGTGACTACTTATACAGCAAGAAGAGTAGTACCAGATGAGACATTAATACCAACATTAGAAAAAAATGCAATTGCATATGGTGGTATTAATGAAGAAAATGTATTAGCAGATATTTTATTTGGATGGGTCTTACCAATCTTTATTTTCTTTGCTATTTGGATGTTTATTGCAAAAAGAATGCAAAAATCTATGGGTGGAGGAGGAGGCGGTGGCCTTCTTGGAATCGGGTCATCTAAAAAGATGATTAATTCTGAAAAACCTAATGTAAAATTTGAAGATATGGCTGGTAATAAAGAAGCTAAAGAAGAAGTTCAAGAAGTAGTTGATTTCTTATCAGATCCAGAAAGATATGTAAAACTTGGAGCTCAAATTCCTAAAGGTGTTCTTTTAGTAGGACCTCCTGGAACTGGTAAAACATTACTTGCAAAAGCAGTTGCTGGTGAAGCAAATGTAGAGTTCTTATCTGTTTCAGGTTCAGCATTTATTGAAATGTTTGTTGGAGTTGGTGCTTCAAGAGTTAGAGACTTATTTGAACAAGCTAAAAAAGTAGCACCTGCTATTATTTTTATTGATGAAATTGATGCAATTGGTAAAAGTAGAGCAAGTGGTGGTCCTATGGGTGGAAATGATGAAAGAGAACAAACTCTAAATCAATTACTTGCTGAAATGGATGGTTTCTCAACAGAAGCGGCACCAGTTATTGTATTAGCTGCAACTAATAGACCAGAAGTACTTGATCCTGCATTATTAAGACCAGGAAGATTTGATAGACAAGTTTTAGTTGATAAACCTGATTATGAAGGTAGAGTTGAAATTTTAAAAGTACATATTAAAGAAGTGAAACTTGGGAAAAATGTTGATTTAAAAGAGATTGCAAAAATGACTGCAGGACTTGCAGGTGCAGATTTAGCAAATATCATTAATGAAGCAGCACTTTTAGCAGGACGTGCTTCAAAAGAACAAGTTGATCCTGAAGATTTCAAAGAAGCAGTAGAGAGACAAATTGCTGGTTTAGAGAAAAAATCAAGAAGAATTTCTCCAAAAGAAAGAGAAATTGTTGCATATCACGAATCAGGTCATGCATTAATAGCAGAAGTTACAAAAGGTGCTAAAAAAGTAAATAAAGTATCTATTGTTCCAAGAGGTTTAGCCGCACTTGGGTATACATTAAATACTCCAGAAGAAAACAAATACTTAATGCAAAAGCATGAGCTAATAGCTGAAGTTGATGTTTTACTTGGAGGACGTGCTGCTGAGCAAGTATTTATTGGTGAAATTAGTACAGGGGCAGGAAATGATTTAGAGCGTGCAACTGATATTATTAAGTCTATGGCATCTGTTTACGGAATGAGTGATATTGCTGGATTAATGGTTTTAGAAAAAAGAAGTAACCAATTCTTAGGTGGACAAACTCAAAAAGACTTCTCTGATGATATGGCTAAAAATCTTGATGACTATATTAAAAAAATATTAAATGAAAGATATGAAGTTGTAATTAATACTCTTGAAAATAGTAAAGATGCAATTGAACAAATGACAAAAGAGTTATTAGAAATTGAAGTTATATCAGGGGAAAGAGTAAGAGAAATCATTAAAGAAAATGGTGGAACTGTGTTTGAAGATGAAGACTTACATACAGAAGCTTTAAATGATGAAAAATCAGAAGTTAGTGAAGAAAATGAAGATTCAAATACTGAAGATAACTCTGATAAAAAACTTTAATAAATAAAGAGATTATTTATCTCTTTATTTATCTTTCTAGATACTGTCTTATTATTAACTCATTCTTAAATCAGTTATTTTTATAAAATTTTAGTTATAATATTTAAAAAACAATAGGTTTATTATGAAAAAAATCATCTCTATAATATTTTTATTTATTTTTACTTTAAACTCATTTTCAAATGATAAAGAATTAAACAATGTCGTTAATTATGGTTTTTTACAAGGTTATGATATGTTAGCTGACTTTAAAGATGCAAGAAAAAGTTTAAGTAAATGGCTTAATAGGGTTGGTGAGAAAAAAGATGTAAATTTAAATGTTATTTTTTATGATGATAGGGAAAAAGTTTATAAAAGTTATATGAGTAATAGTTTGAATATGGCATCTATGGAATTTGGCGACTATTATAAGCGTAAAGATAAAATTGATTCTATAAGTTCAAGATATTGGAGTGTTGCTTTTAATGAGAAAAGAGAGTATAAATTTTGTTTAGTTGCTAGAAGTGATATTAAGTTTGATTCATATAAAGATTTGAAAGATAAAACAATTATTATGAAAGAGTATCAGTCTATTGGAAGTATTTGGCTTGATCATAAAAGTTTGCAAAATACTAAAAAAGAGTTTAATAAACTTGTAAAATCCATAAAGTATGAAGAAAAAGAATCAACAAGTTTATTAAATGTTTTTTTTAAAAAACAAGATTTAGCATTGGTTAGAAAAGATACTTGGGCTACAATGTTAGAATTAAACCCTTCAATAAAACAACGTGTAAAATTGTTTGAATGTTCAAGTGTTGACTTCATTCCTTTTATTAGTTTCTTTTCAAAATCTACAGATAATACTACTGTAGATATTTTCTTTGATGCATTTAAAAATTTAAAAAATGATAAGGATATTAAAGAATTATATTCTTTATTTAAATTTTATGATGTATATGAAGTGAAAAAAGAAAATTTGTCAGATATGAATAATTTTTATAAAAGATATTATGAATTAAAAGAGAAATATAAATAATGTTAAACTTATTTAGAAATAAACTATTTGGAAAATTGTTCATATTGATTTTTCTTGCGATTTTATTGATTTTATCTGCATTCACTTTGCAAGTTATTAATTTCCAGAAAAAATCCATTTTAGAGTCACTATCTTCTGAAGCAAAAAGTATTGGTGATTCTATATCATTTGTAAAAAAAGATGATATGATTATTGATAATGAAATAGGTTTATTAGAGTTTGTTCTAAAGTTTGTAAATCAAAATGAACAAATAGAGACTTTTTTAATTTCTAGAAAAGATGGGAATATCTTATCTATTAAAAAAGAGAAATGGGAGTTATTAGACAACAGTAAAAATTTTTATAAAAAAAATGAATATAGAGCTAGTAATTTTGAAATTGTTCAATCACTTTATTCAAATAAAAGAGTATTAAAATATACGTATCCAGTTAAGATTTCCGGTTTACTTTGGGGTTGGTATCACTTAGAACTATCTCTTCAAGAGTATGAAAAAAAGATTAATGAAATGTATAATAACATAGTTTTTTTAGCTTTAGTATTGCTACTTACTTCAATCTTTTTATCTTATTTAATTGCAACAATGATTACTAATCCCGTTATAAAATTAAGTAAAGTATCTTACAAAATTTCTAAAGGTGATTTAACACAAAGAGCTAATATTAAAACAAATGATGAGATTGGAGAGTTATCTATAACTTTTAATAAAATGCTTGATTCATTAGAATACTCACAAAAAGAGTTGAAAAAGTCTCAAATGGAACTTGAAAAAAGAGTTGAGCTTAGAACAAGCGAACTAAAAAAAGTTAATAAATCTTTAGAAGAAAAATCCATAGAACTTAAAGAGCTAAATGAAAATCTTGAAAATAGAGTTATAGATGAAATTTCAAAAAGACAAAAACAAGAGCAATTATTAATTCAACAATCAAAATTAGCAGCTATGGGAGAGATGATTGGAAATATTGCTCATCAGTGGAGACAGCCACTAAATGCTTTAAGTTTAGTATTACAAAATATTGATTTTACATATAAAGTTGGAGATTTAGATGATGAATTTATGGATAAATCTATAACAAAGGCCAATCTATTAACTAGTAATATGTCAAAAACAATTGATGATTTTAGAAACTTTTTTAAGCCAAATAAAGAGAAGAAAACATTCTCTTTAAATAAAAATATTTTAAAATCTATTTCTATGGTAGATTCAGCTTTAGTTAATAATAATATAAAACTAAATAAGGATATTAATGATCCTATCGAAGTATTTGGTTTTCCAAATGAGTTTTCACAAGTTTTATTAAATATTATAAATAATGCTAAAGATGCATTGATTGAAAGTAAAGTTGAAAATAAAGAGATTAGTATAAGTTTAAAAAAAGAAGATAAGTTTGCATATATAACAGTTTTAGATAATGCAGGAGGAATACCTAGTTTAATTATTGATAAAATTTATGATCCATATTTTACTACTAAAGAAGAGGGTAAAGGTACAGGAATAGGGTTATATATGTCAAAAACTATTATTGAAGAGAATATGCAAGGTACATTAAGCACTGAGAATGTTGATAATGGTGCTATGTTTATTATAAAAATTCCAATTACACAAGAGGCTTAAATGAAAAATCTATTAAGTACTTTAAAAGACTTAACAGTTTTATACGTTGAAGATGACCCCAATACACGGGAAGAATTAGAATATTTTTTAGCTAGTAAAGTTCAAAAACTATATGTGGCTGAAAATGGGAAAACTGGATATGAAGAGTTTTGTAATAATCAACCTGATTTAATTATTACAGATATTCAAATGCCAGTATTAAATGGTATTGAAATGATAGAAAAAATCAGAGAAGAGAATAATGACATACCTATTATTGTAATTACAGCTTTTAATGATACTGACTATTTATTCAAAGCAATAAAGCTAAATGTCACTCATTATTTGACAAAACCTTTAAATTTAATATCTTTAGTTGATACCTTATCAAAAATTTCAAAAAATATTAAATTAGAAAAAGATAATAAAGAGATCTTAAATAGTTTAAAACAGTACAAAGATATTGTTGATGAAAGATCTATTATTTCAAAATCTGATTTAAGTGGAATTATTACATATGTAAATGTACCTTTTGAAAAAATATCGGGATATAGAAAAGAAGAACTTATAGGTAAGCCCCATAGTATAATAGCCCATCCTGACACAGATATAGAAACTGTAAAAGAGCTATGGAAAAGAATAAAAGTAGAAAAAAGATTGTGGCAAGGAAGATTAAAAAACTTATCTAAAGATGGATCTATTTATTATGTTGATATTATTATTAAGCCTATTTTAGATTTAGATGGAAATATTATAGAATTTATATCTTTATCTAATGATATTACAGATTTAGAAAATTCAAAAGAGTACTTTAAAGAACAGACTCAAAGAAGTGCATTTAATGTATCTGAATCTATTAGAATTGCTAATTCATATAAAGAAGCTATTAACGAAAGTAATATAATTCTAAGAATGGATTTAAATAAAAATATTGTATATGCAAATGAGGCTTTTTATAAAATTAGTGGCTATACTAAAAATGATTTAATTGGTAAACCATACTCATTTTTAAGTCATGTTGGCTTAACAAAAGAAGAAAATAAAAAAAGAAATGAAGAGATATTCTCAGGAAAAATTTGGAAAGGAAAAATTTCAAATTATACAAAATCTAAAGATGTATTTCACTGTAGTGTCACGATGTATCCATTAAAAGATCTTGATGGAAATGTAGTTGAATTTATGGGTATTAGGCATGATATTACTCAAATAGAAAACTTACATAAAGAATTAGAGCAAACTCAAAGAGAGATTATCTATAAACTTGGGCAAATTGGTGAAACAAGAAGTGAAGAAACAGGTTATCATGTTAGAAGGGTTGCCGAATACTCTAAGTTATTAGCACAAAAAATTAATTTAAGTAGCGAAGAAATAAATCTTTTATTTATGTCTTCTCCTATGCATGATATAGGGAAAATTGGTATTCCTGATTCAATTTTAAATAAGCCTGGGAAATTAGATTCTGCAGAGTGGGAAATAATGAAAACGCATTCTCAAATTGGTTATGATATTTTTAAAGATTCAACAAGGCCAATTCTAAAAGCTGCATCAATTGTATCTTATACACACCATGAAAAATGGAATGGATCAGGATATCCTTTAGGATTAAAAGAAGAAAATATTCATATATTTGGTAGAATAACAGCAATAGCAGATGTGTTCGATGCTTTAAGTAGTGAACGAATTTATAAAAAAGCTTGGCCTTTAGATAAAATACTTCATTTATTTAAAGAAGAGAGTGGACAACATTTTGATCCTAATTTAATAAAAATCTTTATTGACAATTTAGATGAGTTTTTAGAAATTAGAGATAAGTTTAAGGATAATTAATGCAAATTGATAAAAAACTATTGAAAAACGTAACATTATTATATGTAGAAGATGATGAAATGACACTTGAAGAAATATCATATTTCTTAAGTAGATATGTAAAAAAATTAATAGTTGCAAAAAATGGTGAAGAAGGTTTAGCTTTATTTAAAGAGCATAATCCTGATATGATAATTTCAGATATTCAAATGCCAAAAATGAATGGTTTAGAAATGTCTCGAAAAGTATTAGAAATAAATCCTGAAATACCAATTGCACTAACTACTGCATACTCTGATAGTGATTATTTAGTAAAAGCAATAGAGCTTGGAATTGACAAGTATGTGTTAAAACCGATAAATTTATCAGAAATATTAGTAATTATTCAAAAGTCTTTAAATCTACAATCAATAGATAAAAGTCATTGCGAAGATTACATACAGTTTTTAATTGACTCAACTAGTTCTTCTATGTTTATTGTAAACTCTGAAACAATTGAATTTGTTAATAAAAACTTATCAACTCTTTTATCTCAACATAATACAGAAATATTAAATAAAGATTTTAATGAATATAAAGATTTATTTGAATTAATAAATATTGATACTCATAAAAATTATGTAGATTATATTATTGAAAATCCTGATAATGAATATGTAGTTACATTTAAAAATAGTAAATGTAAAAATTTATATAATCGAAAATTTAAAATAAAATATAGATACTTTGATGAAACAAAAAAGAGTATTTTTGTTTTTACAGAAATACAAGTTGATAGATTAAGTAAAATTAAAACTCTATCTTTAGAGTTAATAAACAATCATAATGAATGTAAAAACAATGAGGCAATTTTAAAGAGTTTAGAAGAGATAATTTCTTTAAGTTCTGAAAAAAGATAAAAATATGGAAGAGTTAAACAGAAAATTACTTAAGAATATAAAAATCTTATATGTTGAAGATGAAGTAAATATTAGTGAACAAGTAAAATACTTTTTTGATAAATTTGTGAAAGAATTCCATTTGGCTAGTAATGGACAAGAGGGATTAGAGCTTTTTGAAAAAGTAAATCCAGATGTAGTGATTACAGATATTCAAATGCCTATAATGAATGGTCTTGATATGATTAAAGAATTAGGTACAAATAGAAATGTTCCTGTGATCATTACAACAGCTTATTCAGATTCAGAATACTTCTTAAAAGCGATTGAATTAAAAGTTGATAAATTTATAATCAAACCAATAAATTTAGTGGAATTAGTAAGTGATGTTCAAAGTGTTGTTTTAGAAAATCATTTACAAAATGAATTATATGAGAGAGATAATTTATTAGATATTGTAAATAAACATGTTCTAATTTCTATTACAGATAAAGAAGGTACCATTTTAGATGTTAGTGATGCTTTTTGTGAATTAACAAAATACTCTAAAGTGGAGTTAATAGGTAATACTCATAAGCTCTTAAGACATGAAGATACTAGTGATAAATTTTATGAAAACTTATGGGCAGAAATATTATTGGGAAGAAATTTCAATGCAGAAGTTAAAAATAAAGATAAAAATGGCAATACTTATTGGACCAAACTAAATATATCTCCCATTAAAAAAGATGATGATATAGTAAAATTTATTGCAATAAGACATGATATAACAAATAAAAAGAAACTTGAATCATTAGCAATTGAAGATGACTTAACAAAAGTGTATAACAGAAGATATTTTAATAAAATCATTGATAAAGAGCTTAGAAGAGTAAAAAGAGAAGATAGTGTATTAAGTTTACTTTGTATTGATATAGATTACTTTAAAAAATATAATGATAGTTTTGGTCACCAAAAAGGTGATGAAATTTTAATTCAAATTGCTAATACATTAAAATCTTCAATTTTAAGAAGAGCTACAGATTATCTATTTAGAATGGGTGGAGAAGAGTTTAGTATTATTTTCTCTGGTTTAAGTATAGATGAGTCTTTAGAATTCTCAAAAGATATTATTACAAATATTGAAAACCTTAGAATAAAACATAAAGATGGAACAGATGTAACTGTTTCAGCTGGACTTTTAGTTCAAAGTTCTAATTACTTAGAAGATGAAACAAAAATTTACAAATACGCAGATGATGCATTATATGAAGCAAAAGAAAAAGGTAGAAATCAAGTAGTTTTATCTAAACATTCAAAATAACTCTTGACAAATAATATTTTATTAATTATACTTATACTACTTAAAACTAAAAAGGGGAGTAAATGAAAATATTTGATTTTTATAATAACCATTTCATCAAAAGTGTTAATACTCTTCTATTGCTTAAAATTTCTCTCTAATTACATTCGTAATTTAACAAAAATAATCAACAAATCAGTTTATCTTTTTTTATAAAAAAAAGGATATAATTATATATATTTCAAAGGGTAATAATAATGGATAAAAATAAAATTATAGTTTTTGATACTACATTAAGAGATGGTGAACAAAGTCCGGGTTGTTCAATGAATACAGAAGAAAAAATCAAAGTAGCATTACAGTTAGAAAAATTAGGTGTAGATGTTATTGAAGCAGGTTTTGCTGCAGCTAGTCCTGGTGATTTTGATGCAGTAAGTAGAATTGCAGAGCAAGTTAAAAACTCTTCAATTTGTTCTTTAAGTAGAGCAATAGAAAATGATATTAAGCAATCAGGATTAGCAGTTTCAAAAGCTCCTTTACATAGAATTCATACATTTATCGCTACTTCTCCAATCCATATGAAGTACAAGTTAAAAATGGAACCAGATGAAGTAATTAAAAGAGCAGTTCATGCAGTACAATATGCAAAAACATTTGTTAATGATGTAGAGTTTTCATTTGAAGATGCAGGTAGATCTGAAATTTCATTTATGAAAGAGATTATGGATGCAGTTATTCAAGCAGGTGCTTCAACAATTAACTTACCAGATACTGTTGGATATAGATTACCTCATGAATTAGGTTCTATGATTAAAGAATTAAGTGATTATGCAAATGATAGAGCAATTATTTCTGTTCACAATCACAATGACTTAGGATTAGCAACGGCTAATACTATAGCTGCTGTTATGAATGGTGCTAGACAAATAGAAGTTACAATCAATGGATTAGGTGAAAGAGCTGGTAATTCTGCTTTAGAAGAGGCTGTAATGGCTATTAAAACTAGAAAAGATGCATTTGGTGAGTTATATACTACTATTAACACTCCTGAGTTATATCCGACTTCTAGATTAGTTGCAACAATTACAGGTGTTGAACCACAACAAAATAAATCAATTGTTGGTAAAAACGCTTTTGCACATGAAAGTGGAATTCACCAAGATGGTGTATTAAAACACCAAGAGACTTATGAAATTATGAAACCTGAAGATGTTGGTGTGTTTAAAGAATCAACTTTAATCTTAGGTAAACATAGTGGAAGAGCAGCGTTTAAAGATAAAATTGTTCACTTAGGTTTTGATAAAGTAACAGATGAAGAGTTAAACTCTGCATTTGATAGATTTAAAATCTTAGCTGATAAGAAAAAAGATATTACTGATGATGATGTAAGAATGTTAATCACAGATGAAGCATTAAATTCAGGTAAAACTTATGAGTTAGTAGGATTACAAATCTCTGATTGTTCAAATGGTATACCAATGGCAGCTGTTACAATTAAACAAAATGAAGAGTTAATGAGCGAAGCAAATATTGGTAATGGAACAATGGATGCAATTTTCAAAACTATAGATAGATTAACTGGAATTACTGGTGATCTAAGAAGTTATAATGTAACTTCAGTAACTGAAGGTAAAGATGCATTAGCAAAAGTTACTACAAGAGTTGTATTTGATGAGAATGCTCCATCTTTTGTAGGACATGGATTAAGTATTGATACTATGTTAGCAACTGCGAAGGCTTACTTAAGTTCAGTTAATTCATATCTTTCTCAAAAAGAGAGACTTTCAAAAAATAATACTGAACATCAAGTATAAAATATAAATAGCTCCTTTGAGCTGTTTATTGCTTTCATAAAAACACAAGGAGACTCTTAATTTGTTACAATTCTATTTCTTTCTAAAACTCTTAAAAGAATCATTCAGGGATTTAATCCCAATAATCGTTGTAATTTTATTTTTTCAACTTGCTATTATTCAAGCTGTACCAGATGGATGGGTTAGTACTGCAATTGGATTAGGTATTGTAGGAGTTGGATTAGCAATTTTTTTACAAGGTCTAGAGATTGGAGTATTTCCAGTAGGAGAAGGCTTAGCCCGTGATTTTGCGAAGTCAGGTTGGACTACTTGGATACTAATATTTGGTTTTTTAATTGGTTTTGGTACTACTATTGCAGAACCTGCACTTGCAGTTATTGCAGATAAAGCAGCTTCCATATCAAGTGGCCGTATTGATGCAACTTGGCTTAGGTTTGTTGTTGCAGGTTCAGTTGGATTTGCAATACTTTTAGGTGTATTTAGAATCATCAAAGGTCATCCAATACACTACTATATAATTGCTGGATACATCTTAGTTGTTGGTGTTACGTTTTTTGCACCTCAAGAGATTATTGGTCTTGCATACGATTTAGGTGGAGTAACAACTTCAACTGTAACTGTGCCACTAGTAGCTGCTCTTGGTATTGGATTAGCTTCTTCAATAAAAGGAAGAAATCCTGTTATTGATGGATTTGGTTTAATTGCTTTTGCATCATTAACTCCAATGATTTTTGTACAAATTTATGGAATTGCAGTTTATAGTTTAGTTGATGCAAAAGATGTAGGGTCTGTTGTTATTCAAGCTACTGTATCAGAAGCAACAACAATTACTATTCAATCTGTTTTAAGTGGTATTTTATCAGTTGTAAAAGATGTTATTCCTATTTTAGCAATTATCTTTTTCTTTCAGTATGCTGTACTAAAAAAACCAATTGAGAAATTAAAAACTGTATTTTTAGGTTTTGTTCTTGTAATTATTGGTTTATATGCATTTATACTAGGACTTGAAATGGGTCTATTCTCACTTGGTGAGACAATGGCCTATCAACTTACTAAATCATCTTCTGTATTAATGATTTATGCATTTGCATTTGCAATTGGATTTTCAACAACTATGGCAGAACCTGCATTAATGGCGATTGCTAAAAAAGCAAAAGAGATTAGTGATGGTAAGATTAATGACTTTGCTTTAAGACTATTTGTAGCAGCTGGTGTTGCAATAGGTATTGCATTAGGTGCTTTTAGAATTGTTGATGGTGGACATATTCATTATTATATTATTGTTGGATATTTAGTTGTAATCATTTTAACTTTTGTTGCACCTAAGTATATTATTCCAATTGCATATGATTCAGGTGGGGTTACTACTTCAACTGTTACAGTACCTTTAGTTGCTGCACTTGGTATTGGTTTAGCAACTAATATTGAAGGAAGAAGTCCATTAATTGATGGATTTGGTTTAATTGCATTTGCTTCTCTTTTCCCAATGATTACAGTTATGTTGTATGGAATAATAACTGAAAAACTTGGAGTTAAATCTGATACTGAGATTGAAAAAGAAGAGTTATTACATGATAATATTGCAGATGCAGAGAATATGGATTTATCAACAGTAAATATTGATGGCTCAAAAGTAAGACACTCTTTAGCATTAGAGTTTAGTGCCGTTGTGATCATTGTTCCTGAAGATAAAAAATCTGATGCAATTCAAGCAGCACATAAAGCAGGTGCAAGTGGAGCTACAGTAATAAATGCTCATGGTATTGGACTGGAAGGAATGGCAAACTTCTATAGAACATCATTTGAAGCAACTGATGCGATGTTATTGTTTTTATTACCAAGACATTTAGTAAATGAAGTTATAAAATCTATTATTCATTCTCTTCATATTACAACAACTGGAAAAGGTGTTGCCTTTGCCTTCCCATTATCTCATATGAAAGGTATCTCTTTAACAAAAGAAGATATTTTTAGAGAAAAAGCTTATCAAGTAAACGTTAATAGTGATGATCCAATAAAATGTGTTGGTGATGAATTGGAAGATGAATTTGCAGAAAATCCAAACACTACAACAACTAAATGATTGTATTAATACAGGTGAACCTGTATTAATATACTTTAGTGGAGAAAATTGTTCAGTTTGTAAAGTACTAAAACCAAAAATTGAAAAAGAAGTATCTGCTAATTTCCCTAAATTCAAAATTTACGAAGTACAAACTGATATACATAAAGAAATTACAAGCCAATTTACTGTATTTTCTATACCTACAACGGTAATTTATTTTGATAAAAAAGAGTTTAAAAGGTATGGACGAAACATGGGTATTTATCAGTTTATAGAAGAAATTAAAAGACCATATACTTTGATGTGTGAGTAATATGAAAAGAGCATTATTAGTATTTTTAATTGTATTTATTGTTATGCAATTTATTCAAACAAACAAAGACTTGCCAAGTGTTGATAAAACATTAGAAATACAAGCCCCTACTGAAGTAATGACGATATTTAAAAATGCTTGTTATGATTGTCATTCAAATGAAGTTAAATGGCCTTTATACTCACATATTGCTCCATTTTCTTGGGTAATATCAAATCATGTTAATGAAGGTAGAAAAGCATTAAATTTTTCTACTTGGAAAAATTATAATGAAGAAGATAAGACAAAGAAATTAAAAGCAATTTATAGAACAGTATATGGTTCTATGCCTTTAATGAGTTATATATGGCTTCATGAAGAGGGTGATTTAACAAAAGAGCAAAGAAATCTAATTAGAGATTGGACGGGAGTTAGAAAAAGAAGGTGAGAGAAGAAGTAGCAGAGCTTTTAGCTGATAAAAAAACTTTACTGACAATTACATATTTTGAACTTCAAAAGCTGTTTGAGAAAAAATATGGTCCTAATACTGTTGTATTAATGGAAATAGGAACATTTTTTGAAGTTTACGAAGTAAATAATGAAGAAGAACAAATAGGAAAAGCAAAAGAGATTGCTGAACTATTAAATATTCAACTAACAAGAAAAAATAAAACAATCTTAGAAAACTCAAAAGAAAATCCAATTATGGCAGGTGTTCCTGCAATTTCTTTTGATAAGCACTTAGCAAGAATAATTGGCGAACAAAAATATACTATCGCAATAGTTCGACAAAAAGGTGTTCCACCTAATGTATCTAGATACCTTGATACAGTAGTTAGTCCTGGTACTAACTTTGATTTTGTAGTTGACCAAGATGAAAATAACATTACTTCACTTTTAATTGACCAGGTAAAAGGTATATATTTAGTTGGTTATAGTGCTATTGATGTAACTACTGGGAAGTGTTATTACAATGAAGTTCATGGAACAAGTGAAGATAAGTTTTTTGCACTAGATGAAGTATTTAATTATATGAATATGCATAAAACTAATGAAGTAGTAATTACTTTTGCAGATAAGTTAATTGATCAAAAAGAAGTAATTGATTACTTAGAATTAAAACTAAAAACATTTCATATAGGCTCTTTTAGACCAAAAATAAATTATCAAAATGAACTATTTAAAAATGTTTTTAATATCCAATCTCTTTTAACAGCAATTGAGCATCTTGATATGGAAAGAGTTCCTTTAAGTACAGAATCACTTGCTGTTTTAATTGATTTTGTAATAGGGCATGATTCAAATATTATTCAAAAATTATCATTTCCTGCTAAACTTGATGTTAGTAGGTATATTTATTTAGGAAATAATGCATTAGAGCAGTTAAATGTTATTGAAACAACACATAACCCAAGTTTAATAAAATTAATCAATAACACTTCAACTGCAATGGGTAAAAGACTTTTAAAAGAAAGATTAACACATCCTGTAAAAGATAGCAAAGAAATTTTAAGAAGATTTGCACTTTCAAAAGAACTTTTTGATTATCACACACCAATTGAGAATGAACTAGCAAACATTTATGATATAGAAAGACTTACAAGAAGAATAAAGTTAAATAGACTCCATCCTTTTGAGTTGAACTATCTTTATGATTCACTTCTTAGTATTAAAGAAGTAGTTTCTTTTATGGAAAATTACAAGTTTTTAGCTCCTCCTTGTAGTAGTGCTGAACTTGAACTATTTATTCAATCTATTGATTCAACATTTGATTTATCAATTAGTGGTAAATATATGCTAAAAGATGTTGAAAGAAACATGGTTTGTGAAGGAATTAATACACAAATTGATGAGTTGAATTCTCAAAATGAACAGCTATATTCTAAGTTAGAATTATTAAGAGCACACGTATTAACTTTTTTAAAAACTGAAGATAGAAATTATGTTGGAATTAATAGATTAGATAAAGAGGGATTTTTTTTAACTCTAACTAAAAATAGATACAATTTAATTAAAGATGACTTGCAAAACTCTCATATTATAATTGATGATGATTTACATTTATTCAAAGATTTTACAGTAAAAGTGCAAACAAACAATGTAAAAATCTTTTGTAAAATCACAGAGAAAGTATCAGATAAATATGTTCATAATTTAAGAAAAATAGTTGAATTAAATAAACTAGTATTTAAAGAAAAAATTGCAGAGTTTGAGAAAAAGTTCGCAACACTTCTTGAAGAATTAGTTCAGTTTATCGCTGAAGTTGATTTAACAGTATCAAATATCAAAACAGCTAAAAAATACAATTATACTTGTCCAAAAATCGTAAAAACAAAAGAGGATGAAAACTTTATTGAACTTATTGATTTAAGACACCCTATAATTGAAGCAAATGAAGAGCAAGGTATTTATGTACCAAATGATGTAATTTTAGGTGAATTAAGTCATGCTTCTAAAGAGTACAAAGATAATGTTATTATTAAAAACTCAAATCCAGTTAATATTTATAACAATAAAATGCATGGAGTATTATTATTTGGTATAAACTCTTCAGGTAAATCTTCACTTATGAAAGCTATTGGAATCTCAGTTATTTTAGCTCAAGCAGGTTTTTATGTACCTGCAAAATCTATGAGATTTTCTATATTTGATGCAGTGTTTACAAGAATTAGTGGGGCTGATAATATTGCAAAAGGTTTATCATCATTTGCAGTTGAGATGTTAGAGCTAAAAAATATTTTTAATAGAGCTTCAAAAAGTTCACTAGTTCTTGGTGATGAAATATCACATAGTACTGAAACAATGAGTGGATTAAGTATTGTTGCAAGTGCAATATTAAAACTTGCAAAACTTCAATCAATATTTGTTTTTGCAACACACTTACATCAATTACCAGAGCTAGAAGAGATTCAAAAGCTAAAAAATATAATTTCACTTCATTTATCAGTTATGTATAAAGATGATGAAGATAAGTTGATATTTGATAGAAAGCTAGCTTATGGAAGTGGTTCATCTATGTATGGATTAGAGTATGCAAAATCTCTTCATATGGATAAAGAGTTCTTAAGTGTTGCAAATGATATTAGAAAAAAACTAACTGATGATTATAATCCAATAGAGAGATTATCAAAAAGAAAAACCTCTAAATACAACAAAGATGTATTCGCTTCAAATTGTGTTATTTGTGGAAAAGCTTGTGATGATGTTCACCATATAAAAGAGCAGGCAAGAGCGAATAAAGATGGCTTTATTGGACACATAAATCAAAATCATAAATATAATTTAGTTCCATTATGTAAAGAACATCATAAAATGGTACATGATGGTAGTATAAATGTAAATGGATTTGTAGCAACTTCTAGTGGATTAGAACTTCACTATACAATGCTAGAGAAATAGATATTTAGAGTAGATTAATTGGAATAACATGTTACTACTTACATATTTTTTCATAGCAATAGGTATATCTTTTTTATGTTCAATCTTAGAAGCAGTGCTACTTTCTTTAACTCCTGCATATATTCAGTCTCTTTTGAAAACTAAACCTACTTTAGCAAAAAGACTTATAAAACAAAAAAGAGATATTGATTTATCAATAGGTGCAATTTTGACCTTGAATACTTTTGCTCACACTTTAGGAGCAGCTGGTGTTGGTGCAGAAGCTGTCAAGATATTTGGCCAAGAATTTATGTTTTATATTTCAGCAATATTAACTTTATTGATATTAGTGTTTTCAGAAATCATACCTAAGACTATAGGTGCAGTTTATTGGAAACAGTTAAGTGGTATTAGCTCTTATATTATAAAAATACTTGTATTTTTAACTTATCCTTTATTAATGGTAATGAATAAAATTACAGCTTTAATATCTAATAAAAAAGATAAAAAGAATATTACAAAAGAAGAGATTGAAGCTGTTGTAAATATTGGGGAAAGAGAAGGGATAATAAAAGAAAAAGACAGTGAAATCATAGAAAATATTCTTTACTTGAATAACGTTAGAGTTAAGGATATTTATACTCCTAGAAAAGTTATGTTTTCACTTAGTTTAGATGAATTAAAAAATGTCTTTGATTCTAGAAAAAATTTAGAAAAACTAAAAGAGTACTCTAGAGTTCCTATTTACAATAAAGATATTGATGATATTATGGGTGTTATTTTATCAAAAGAGTACTTCTTTGAACATATAAATAAATCAAATGACATAGAAAAACTTATAAAGCCTGTATTTAAAGTTAGTGAAAACTTATCTGTATCTAAACTTCTTGATTTATTTTTGAAGAAAAAAGAGCATTTATTTATAGTAGTTGATAAATTTGGTCAAACAGAAGGTATTGTAACACTAGAAGATGCTATGGAAACTTTACTTGGCCGAGAAATAATTGATGAACTTGATAAAAATATTGATATGAGGGAAGTTGCAAAAAATAGATGAGTATATTAAACTTCAGGTAATTTAGAAGATATATAAACTCCTATTAAACCTATGATTGCTAATAAAAGAATAATTCCATTAAGACCAATAAGTGAGCTTAAAACTCCAATAAATCCACTACCTAATAAAATAAATCCAATAATACTATTTGAAACAGCCACATAATCCGTTCTTTTATTTCCACCTGCTAAGTCTACTAAATAAGTTTTTCTTCCTATTCTAATTCCTTGATAACCAACTGTTAAAACAAAATAGATTATGGGCATTATCCAAATAGTAGCAAAAATATTTTCATAAAAAGTATCTAGAAAAAATACTAAAAATCCTAAGGCCGAAGAAATACTTGCTCCTATTATCATAGATTTTTTGCTAGATTTATCAGATAACTTTCCCCAAATAATTGATGAAGAAAATTCGGCAATTCCACCTGCAAGTATAAACAGACCAAGTAAGTAGTTATTAGAGTTAGAGTGTTGTTGAGCTAGTATCACAAAAAATGGTGCTGATAAGACTGAGCATAAAAATAGTGCTCTTGAGATTACAAAGTTTCTAAAGTCTTTATCTGTTTTAAGTAAACTTACTTTTTTTAATGCAACACTAATAGCATTTCCTCCACCTTCAGTTTCCCCTTCAAACTCTTGTATTCTTGAATATACCAGTCCTGCTATTATCCAAAAAAATCCTGCTACAAAAAGTATTATTCCAAAGTTTTGAGGTGAAAAAGGTTTTTCTCCAATGCTAAGAAAATAAACTCCAAGACCAATTACTAAAAGACCAGCTAAGCTTCCAGAGTATCCATTTAGAGCTCCTCTTCTTGTTTTTGGAATTGTTTTACCAAGTACATCTTTTGCTGCAACAGAGCTAAGTCCTCTTGCTAAAGAAAAAATTATTATCAAAGCAATAATAGCAATACCAGCATTAAGTCCTGTCATATTCCATGCCACAATTCCAATACCTATCATTGATATTGCTTGTAAAAATGCTCCAATACTCCATACATATTTTCTAATAGGCATTTTACGTACAAATGCAGCAATTAATAGTTGTGGTAGTAATGATCCTGATTCTCTAATCGGAACTAAAAAACTAATTAAAAAAAGTGGGACATTAAGACTTTGCATAATCCAAGGAATGATTACTTTTGTATTAGCAACACTATCAGCTAGTTTATTAAAAAAGTAGCTAATAATAGTAAGAAAAAAGTTTCCAGGAACTACTTTACAAGCACTTTCATCAATAGCTTTACAAACTCTTGCATCTTCTTCATTCATGAGTTTTTCATAAATTGATTCTGTTTTTTGTTTAATTTTTTCTTTCATTGTCTTTTAGTTTTTTAGTTTTTAGTATATTTCTAGTCATTAGTAGTATAAAGAATAGGGCGATTGAGATATTTATATAAAAGCCTTGCATATTTCCATCTTCATAGAAAGTATATGCTAGGCTTGAAAAGATTAGAGAGATGATAAGACACATTCACTAACCTTTTTAATTAAAGGGCTTTAAAAGCCTCTTCTAAATCAAGAGTACCTTCGTAAAATGCTTTACCAACTATTACTCCAGTTACATTTCCATTTTCTTTACAATTAGTGATGTCATTTATATCTTTTACTCCACCACTTGCAATTGTATCAACTCCAGATGCAAGTGCTATTGATTCAGTAAATTCTACATTTACACCACAAAGCATTCCATCTTTTGAAATATCTGTACAAATAATCGCTTCAACACCTGCATTTGCAAACTCTTTTGCTAAATCAGTTGCCTTCATAGTTGAAACCTCTGCCCAACCTTCGACTGCAACCATTCCATTCATCGCATCAATTCCAACAGCAATTGGATATTTACTAGCCATATCTTTTACAAATTGAGGATCTTTTACCGCAATTGAACCTAAAATTAATCTATCAATTCCAAGCTCTAAATACATTTTGATAGTCTCTTCATCTCTGATTCCACCACCAACTTCAATCTTTAAGTTACAATTTTCTTTAATCTTTTTGATTTGCTCTAAATTTGCTGGCTCTCCTGCAAAGGCACCATTTAAATCAACAACATGAACCCATTTGCTACCTAACTCTTCAAATCTTTTTGCTACTTGCCATGGCTCATCAGAATAGATTTTCGCACTATCCATAAGTCCTTTACTTAATCTTACAGCTTTTCCATCTTTTAGATCAATTGCTGGTAAAATATCCATATAATACTTCCTTGTTTAGTTTTATTTACACAAATCTTCGATTGTATCTTCTATTGTTTTGTATTTAAACTCAAATCCCAGGTCTAATAAATTTTGAGGAATAGCACTCTGTCCATCCGTTAAAACTTTAGCACCTTCTGAGAAAATAAGTCTTAAAACAAATTCTGGTACTGGAAGTATAGTAGGTCTTTTTAGTGTTTTACCTAAAGCGTTTGTTAATCCTGCATTTGTAGTTGGACATGGTGCACTTAGATTAAATACTTTTGAACAAGGATTTTCTATTATGAATTTATAAGCCTCTAATAAATCTTGAATATGAATAAATGAAAATGCTTGCTTACCATTTCCAATAACTCCACCAAGACCAAATTTAAATGGAGTAATCATTTTTGCTAATGCCCCTCCATTTTTTCCTAAAACAATACCAAATCTAAAGATTGATACATCTGTTTTATCACTTTTAGCTTTTAAAGCTTCTTTTTCCCAGTCTTCACAAAGTGAACTTAAAAAGTCTTTTGAGTGATTTCCCTCTTCTGTGTATGTAGCTTTATTATCATAAATTCCAACTGCTGAAGTTGATATTAGAAGTTCAGGTTTATTTTTGACATTTTCAATAGCATCAACGATTTTTTTTGTAGTTTCTATTCTACTGGAGTATAGAAGTTTTTTATATGAGTCACTCCATCTATTGATAATATTAGCACCAGCTAGGTTTATAACAATATCAGAAGAGTCAATATTCTCTTCTAATCTTGATTTATTATTTAGTGTTTCTCTTTGTATTGAGATAACTTTGTAATATTTGTTAGTGAAAAAGTTTCGTAAACTAGTACCTACAAAACCACTAGCTCCTGTTATAGCAATTGTTTTCATAAGAGCTCCTTTTTAAAGATTTAGATTTTCATGAAGTTCTTTAAAATTTGAATACCATTATCATGAGATTTTTCTGGATGTGGTTGAAATCCATAAATGTTATCTTTGTTAACTGCACTTGCAAACTCATATCCATAGTTTGTAGTTCCAATTATATTTTTCTCATGTGTAACTGCATGATAAGAGTGAACAAAATATAAATAAGGATCTTTTAGTCCATCAAACAATAGATGCTCTTTATTTACAATTGTATTCCATCCCATATGTGGAATTTTGTGATCTTCATGCATTCTTGATTTATCAAATTTTACAACTTCCCCATCAATTAAACCTAGTCCTTGAGTATGTCCAAACTCTTGCGAACTTTCAAATAAAAGTTGCATTCCAAGACATATTCCAATCATAGGTTTTCCAGTTTTGGCAAATTGTAGAACTGCTTCTTTCATACCTGTTTGATTTAAGTGTTCCATTGCATCGCCATATGCACCAACACCTGGTAAGATAACTCTATTAAAATTCTTTAAATCATCTGGGTCTTTTACAATTGTTGCTTTTGCATCTAATAAATGACATGCATTATAAACACTTGCTAAGTTTCCCATATTATAATCAATAATTCCTATCACTTTAATCCCTTTATTAAAAAAATATTATACTAAAGTTTTGCATCAGCTAGGGTTAAAGAAAATAGCACTTTATTATTTTGTTTTTCTAAAGCTATCTTCGCTTCTTTAATTGTAGCACCTGTGGTGATAATATCATCACATAAAATTGTTGTTTGATTATATATATTTGTAAGTTTAAATTTTCTTGGATTATTTTGTCTAAATAGAGCATCTTTTCCTGCATATTTAACTATATTTGTGGCTTTTAAACAGTTATATTTTGGTTTAATATATTTTGATTTTAGATGTTTGGCTAAGATAGCAGTGTGTGAAAACTCATGTCTTGTATGATCGTCAATTGGAATTGCTATAATATTTTCTTCAAATTCAAAGTTTTGTGCGAATTTTTTAAAAGAGAGTTTTGCTAAAACATTAAAAACTCTATCCCCATGAAAATAGTATTTAGAACTAATTAAATCTTCAAGTTCTGATAATGAATAAAATGAATAGTTATAAAATCCTGGAAGTATTTCTCTTTTATGGAATGAAGGTGACAATAATTTTTTTTGACAATTCTCACAAATGATTTTAAAAGATATATTCTTACAAGCTAAACATAACATTTTAAATTATATAATAATAACTTAAAAAGGAAAATAAATGTTTAAAAAATCAATAATAATATTATCAGTTCTTTCTACAATTTCTTTTGCAGAGCCTGCAGAAGATGCAAATGTAAAAAGACTTATGGAAATTACAGGTGCAAAAGATATGTCAATGCTTTTTATGAAACAATTGAGTTCATATTTTAAAAAGATGGACCCCAGTGTACCTAATGAATTTTGGGACGATGTTTTAAAAGAAGTAGATTCAGATGAAATTGTAACAAAAATTATTCCAGTATATAAAAAATATTTTTCTAATGAAGATATTTTAAGAGCAATAGAATTTTATGAAAGTGATTCGGGGAAGAAGTTTGTATCAAATCAAGGAAAAGTATTCAATGAATCTAGAATTATTGGCGAAAAATGGGGAGAAGAAATAGGTTTGAAAGTTCTTAAAAAATATAAAGAAAAATATGAAAATAAATAGTTGCATTGAAGATATTATATCTTCAATACAGCCATAAAAGCTTCTTGCGGTACATTCACTTTACCAATAGCTTTCATTCTTTTTTTACCAGCTTTTTGTTTCTCTAAAAGTTTTCTTTTTCTTGTAATATCACCACCATAACATTTTGCAGTTACGTTTTTACCAGTTGATTTTACAGTTTCTCTAGCAATAATATTTGACCCAATACTAGCTTGTACTGCAACTTCAAAAAGTTGTCTTGGAATTAACTCTTTTAAGGCTTTAATAAACTCTCTACCTTTTGATAAAGCTTTATTTTCTGGAACAATAATTGATAATGCATCAACAACTTCTCCTGCAACTTTAATATCTAGTTTTTGTAAAACACCTTCTCTAAAACCAATTGGTTCATAATCAAATGATGCATAACCTTTTGTAGTAGATTTTAATTTATCATAAAAGTCCATTACAATTTCATTCATTGGAATATCATAATCAAGTAAAACTCTTTTACCTAAATAATCCATTTTATTTTGGATTCCTCTTTTGTCATTTAGAAGTTTAATACAGTTTCCTAAAAACTCATCGGGAACTAAAATTGTAGCTTTTACATATGGTTCAAAAATAGTTTCAATATGGTTTGGTTCAGGTAATTCTGATGGGTTTTGAATAGTGATTTTCTCACCATCTTTCTTTAATACTTCATAAACAACAGTTGGTGCAGTAGCAATTAAATCAAGATTGAATTCTCTTTCTAATCTTTCTTTAATAACTTCCATATGTAGCATTCCTAAAAAACCTGCTCTAAATCCACTTCCAAGTGCAGCTGAACTTTCAGGCTCAAATGAAATAGATGAATCATTTAATTGAAGTTTTGTTAATGCTTCTCTTAAGTCTTCAAATTTATCAGTTTCAATTGGATAAAGTCCTGCAAATACAAATGGCTTAGCTGGTTCAAAACCATCAATTGCTATCTTAGTTGGATTTTTTGCATCAGTCATTGTATCACCAACTGCAATTCCATCAAGTGTCTTAAGACCTAAAACAACAATACCAATTTCACCTGTTTGTATTTCAGGAGTTTGTTCTCTCTTAATAGGATGAGGATACATTAAATTAAGAACTGGATGCTCAACTTTTGTGTTCATCATCTTAAGCATTTGGCCTTTTTTGATGCTTCCTTCATAAACTCTAACAAGAGCAAGAGCTCCTAAATAGTTATCAAACCATGAATCATAAATAAGTGCTTTTGTAGGAGCATCTTCATCCCCTTGTGGTGCAGGAACTCTATCTACAATAGAATCAATTAAATCTTTAACTCCAAGACCGGTTTTTGCAGAGATTAAGTTGTGTTCAGTACAGTCTAATCCAATTGCCTCTTCAGTCTCTTCTAAAACTCTCATAGGATCAGCACTAGGTAAATCAATTTTATTTACAACTGGTAATAATTCTAAGTCATTATCAAGTGCTATGTAAACATTTGCAATTGTTTGTGCTTCAACACCTTGAGTTGAATCTACAATTAAAAGTGCACCTTCTGATGATGCTAAAGATCTACTAACTTCGTAAGAAAAGTCAACGTGACCTGGAGTGTCAATTAGATTTAATACATATGTTTCACCATCTTTCACATATTTTAATCGAACACTTTGTGCTTTAATAGTGATACCTCTTTCTTGTTCGATATCCATTGTATCCATCATTTGTGAAGATAGTTCTCTATCTGTTACTGCTCCACATTCTTGAATAATTCTATCTGCTAATGTTGATTTTCCATGATCAATATGTGCAATAATACTAAAGTTTCTAATATTTTTTTGCATTTAAATCCTAACGTATTTTAATATTTATACGCGATTATATCTAAAAAATTGTAAGTTCTATGTTAAGAAGATTTTTGTAAGAAAAAAGTATAAAGATTTAGGAAAAACCTAAATCTTTAAGTAAGGATTATTGATTAATTAAACCAGTAACTCTTCTATTTGCTGCTCTACCTTCAGCTGTATCATTTGTAGCAATTGGTTGAGTTTCACCATAACCAATTGATTGTAGTCTTGTTTCATCAATATTTAATGCTTTAAGCGCATTAACTGCAGATGTTGCTCTTTTTTCTGATAGTTTTAAGTTATAAGACTCAGAACCTTTTGAATCTGTATGAGCTTCAATTACTGCATTTACTTTTGGATTAGCTTTCATCATTTGAGCAAACGCTTCTAAATCTGAATTATATGCACCTTTAATGTTTGCTGAATTTGTATCAAAGTTAATATTTAAGTTTACTGTGTTTACACAACCATCTGTATTTACTTTAACCCCTTCTGATGTATTAGGACATTTGTCTAATCTATTTACAATACCATCTTTATCATCATCTAATTCACATCCATTTTCATCAACAATTGTTCCAGGAGATGTATTTGGACATAAATCTTTAGAGTTTAATACTCCATCATTATCATCATCACCATCAACTACAGGAGCAATAGGAGTAGCAATTTTTGGTACAACAGGAGCAATAGTTTCACTGTATTTTTTACCTAATGGCATTCCAAGACCTAAAGTATACATGAAATCATTTTGTGTCTCTTCTACTGCATATAAGTGTCTAACATCACCTTTTAATGCAATTCCATAATAAGGTAAATCATATCTTAAACCTAAACCATAGTTTAAAATTGCACCATCATCATGACCACTGATTTCTTGAGATACATCTTGATATCCAAGTCCAGCTAAACCATAAGCTGATAATTTCTCAGTTAATGGGTATTTTTTTACAGCATTTAAGAAGAATCTATTTACATTAGTATTACCAGTTCCTCCACCTTTGTAGTCTAAACTATCACTTCTCATAAAAGCTAATTCAACTTGATCAATATATTTATAATCTAAATTTTTAGCTAAAGAAATACCAGCGTTAACGTAGTTGTCTGCATTTAAGTTGATATTACTATCACTTAAAATTCCTGATGCAAATGGTGTTAATTCATACGCGTAGTCACTACTTGGAGAACTAGCTGCAAATACTAAAGAAGCACAAAATGCAGAAGTAAGAAGAATTTTTTTCATTACTATAATCCTTATGTTTAATAATTTTTTAGATTATAACGAAAAAAGGGTTTAATTACAAATTAAATGGGATAAAAAGTATATAAGTTTTAGAAATATTTATTTTTGAAGTAAAAAGATAGGCAAAATTGCCTATCTTTTTTTTGTTTAAATTATTTATTTACTACTGCGTGAACTCTTCTGTTTTGAGCTCTACCTTCTTTAGTCATGTTAGATGCAACTGGTTTAGTTTCACCATAACCAACAGAGTTTAATCTTGAAGTATCAACATCTAAAGCTTTTAAAGCTTCAATTGTAGATGCCGCTCTTTTTTCAGATAATTTTTGGTTATAAGCTTTTGAACCAACAGAGTCAGTATGTGCTTCAATTGTAGCTTTTAATTTAGTATTAGTCTTCATCATTTTAGCAAATGCTTCTAATTTAGAGTCATATGATGGTTTAATTACTGAAGAATCAGTATCAAAGTTAATGTTTAAGTTAACTAATGTCATACATCCATTCATATCAACTTCTGCACCTTTAATAGTATTAGGACATTTGTCTTTAACATCAGCAACACCATCAGCATCACTATCTATTGGAGCCACAACAGGAGTTGGTTGAACAACTGGAGCTGGTTTAACTACAACTGGAGCTGGAGCAGGCTTAGCCACTTCACCAAATGGAATTGCAAATCCTAAGTTGTATAATAAGTTGTTATCTGAACCTTCGAAAGAAACAGCATGTCTAACATCGAATTTTAGAGATAATTGCTCTGCTAATTTATATTTTAAACCAGCACCATAGTTAGCAAAAATACCATCTTTATTATTTAAGTATTCATCATCAAAAAATTCAACACCTGCACCTAATAATGCATAAGCTGATAAGTTTGAAGTTAATGGATAATCTTTAATAACATTAGCAAATGTTCTAGTTACACCAGTGTCTCTATTTGCTACATCTGCAAACTCTACGTCTTCAACTGATCTTAAGAAACCTAATTCAATTTGATCAAAAATTGAGTTATCTATATTGAACCCTAAAGATAAACCAGCATTAACGTAATCTCTTTCTAAACCTAAGTTACCTTCTGTATAAGTTCCACCAACCATTGGTGTAATTTCGTATTTATAGTCACTTGCAGCGAACATCATTGATGCACATACTACTGATGATAATATTAATTTTTTCATTTTTTTCCTTTTTGGATTAATAATTTTGGACATTATAGCTAAAAATATTTAATTTTATTATTAAGCAATAAAAATTGAGTTAACAGATTCATTATTATGAATTCTTCTGATAGTTTCACCTATCATTGTAGAAGCTGTTAACACTGTGATTTTCTTAGCATTTTCTTTTACAGGAATTGTATCTGATACTACTAGTTCGTCTAATTCACCTTTTTCAATTCTATCATAAGCTGGACCACTTAATACACCATGCGTACAACATGCCATAACTGAATTAGCACCTTTTTTCTTTAATACTTCAGCAGCTTTTACTAAAGTACCAGCAGTATCTACCATATCATCAACTAAAATTACATCTTTACCTTTAACTTCTCCAATGATATTCATAACTTCAGATACATTTGCTTTTTCTCTTTTTTTATCTACAATTACTAAGTCATAACCTAATTTATCTGCATAAGATCTAGCTCTTGCCACACCACCAATATCAGGACTTGCAATAATTGGGTTTTTCAACTTTTTAGTTTTAATATAGTTTACAAATAAAATTGAACCAAATAAGTTATCAGCAGGAATATTAAAGAATCCTTGAATTTGTGCGGCATGTAAGTCAATTGTCACAACTCTTGAAATTCCAGCAGCTTCTAATAAGTCAGCTGTTAATTTAGCAGTAATTGGAACTCTCGGAGCTGCTTTTCTATCTTGTCTTGCATAGCCATAGTATGGAATAACAGCAGAAATAGATTTTGCACTTGATCTTTTAAGTGCATCAACCATAATTAATAGCTCCATTAAGTTGTCATTTGCAGGGGCACATGTTGGTTGAATAATAAATACATCAAGACCTCTAACGCTTTCTGTAATTTGTGCAGATATTTCACCATCACTAAATTTATTTAATGTTGCACCTGATACTTTCATACTTAAGTACTGTGCTACTTTTATTGCGAATTCAGGGTTTGCTGAACCACTAAAAAGTTTGAATGTAGACATAAAAATTTCCTTGGGGTTTATTGATTGTTGTATTTTATCCAATAGCTACTTAAGTAATATTAAGTTAAAAAATCTCTTTAAAAGTTATTTTGCACTTTGGATAAATGCACTACCGATAACTTTTTGTTCATCATAGAATACTGCTAGTTGACCTGCTGCTACTCCTAAAACGGGTTGTTTTAATTTTATAGTTACTTTATCATCTTCAATCTTTACATAACATGGTGTTGAATTTGTTCTATATCTAAGTTTTACTGTACATGAAAAATCTTTATCTTCAATAAACATATTTATATTATTTGCAATAACTTCATTTACTTCTAATGCAGTTTTTTTACCTACAGTAATTGTGTTATCTTTTGGATTTAATTTCGTAACAAAGTGAGGTTCTTGTGCTCCATAAACTGTAAAGCCTCTTCTCTTACCAATTGTATAATGAGCATAACCTTTATGTTCACCTACAACTTTCCCCTCTTCATTTAATACTTTTCCAGGCTTGTCAATATTTGCATGTCTTTTAATTACATCAGTATAAACAGTCTCAACAAAACAGATTTCTTGGGATTCGTTTTTTTCTGTAATTTTCTTAAAAGCAATATCAAGTTTAGCACCAAATTTAACAATATCTTCTTTTTTGTATGTACTTAATGGAAACATCATATGAGGAAGTGCCTCAGGGCTTACTTGGGATAAGAAGTAGCTTTGATCTTTTGTTTTATCATCAGCTTCATAGAAAAACTTTCCATCTGTTTTAGCATAATGTCCTGTTGCTAAATATTGTGCACCATGGCTTTTAGCAAAATCTAACATTGCACCAAATTTAATTTGTCTATTACATTTTACACATGGATTTGGAGTAGTACCTTCTAAATATGAATCTACAAAATAATCATAAACTTCTTTAGTAAAATCATCTGCTAAATCTAAAACGTGATATTTAATATTTAGAAATTCAGCTACATCTTTGATGTAAGATAAGTTCTTTTCATGGTATCCATCATTTCTGTTATGAAGTTTTAAGTAACAACCTTCAACTTCATAACCTTCTTCTTGTAGCATGTAAGCAGTAACTGATGAATCAATACCACCACTCATGCCTACCATAACTTTTTTCATTTTAGTAATAGTCACTAATAAAGCCACCACCAAGACAATAATCACCATCGTATAAAACAAGACTTTGACCTAAAGTAACTGCTCTTTGAGGAGTGTCAAATTTAACAATTACTTTATCATTAGAAGCTTCTACCACTGTACAAGCTTGTTTTTGCTGTCTATATCTTACTTGTGCCATTAGTTTATCACCAACTTTTGGTGCTTCTTCTAAAACCCAATGCATATGACTAGCTTCAGTGTGTTCACTCATTAATAAAGGATGGTTTGTATCTTGAACAACTGTTAAAGTGTTGTTTTCAACATCTTTTTTAGCTGCATACCATGATTTGTGAGTATTGTTTTCACCTTCATTCCCTTTAATACCACCAAGACCAATACCTTTTCTTTGACCTAGTGTGTAACAAATAAGACCCTTGTGTTTTCCTAAAACTTTTCCATTCTCATCAATCATATCACCTGGAATTGCTTTTAGGTGTTGTGTAATAAAATCATCAAATCTTTGATTTCCAATAAAACAAATACCAGTACTATCTTTTTTATCACTAACAGGAAGGTTATGTTCTCTTGCCATTTCTCTAACTTCTGTTTTAGTTAAATCTCCAAGTGGGAACATAGCATGGCTTAATTGTTCACTTGATAAGGCATGTAAAAAGTAACTTTGATCTTTTGAACTATCTTTTGGTGTATCAAGTACGAAATGATTATTTACTTTAGCAATTTTTGCATAATGACCAGTTGCAATCATATCAGCACCCATTTTTTTAGCTTCATTTAAAAATACATTGAATTTGATTTCTCTATTACATAGAATATCTGGATTTGGAGTAAGACCTTTTTTTAGGCCTTCTAAAAATACATCAAATACTTTAGTTCTGTACTCTTCAACAAAGTCTTTACCTTTTACTTCAATTCCAATAAGTTCACCAACTTTTTTTGCATCTTCAAATTCTATACGATTAGGACATTGGCTACCTTTAATTCCATATTCCCAATTTCGCATAAATAAGCCTACTACATCATAGCCTTGTTGTTTTAATAAAAGTGCAGTAACAGATGAATCAACTCCACCAGACATTCCAACAACTACTTTTTTCTTCATTTATTTATCCTTTTCATCTCTTCTAAAGGAATAATCACCGATTCTCTATTTGCCCAGTCTTTATGAGGAACTATAAGGTCCTTCGTATTTATTTTTTTCTTATCAAAAAATATTATATCTATATCTAGAGTTCTAGGCGCATCTTGAAAGGATCGCTTTCTTCCAAATCTTTTTTCTAGTCTTTGCATGTTTTTCAAAAAATCATGAGGAGCTAGATTAGTTTTAAGCGCGATTATACCATTTAAAAAATCACTTTGTTCTAAAAATCCAAATGGAGGATTTTTTAATAAAGGTGAAGTTATAAGTAAAGTAAATCTTGAATCTTTTTTTAAGCATAAGATTAATTTATCAAAGATTCTTTTTGTATTTCCCATATTTCCCCCAATACCAATAGTTACATAATGTTTTTTATTTGAGTAAGTATTGAATTCTTTAGGAAAGTTTGGTGTATAAAAAAGTGTTAATTTTTTAGTTAATTTTTTTTTCATATTTTTATAAAATTACAGCTTTTCCATTTTTCATCACAATTGTGTCTTCTATTCTAACTCCAAACTCATCTGGTAAATAAATTCCAGGTTCTATTGTAAAGACCATGTTATCTTCAATAATAACATCACTTTTAGAGTTTATAAATGGAAATTCATGTATATCAAGTCCAACACCATGACCAGTAGAGTGTACAAAGTATTTACCATAACCTGCTTTATCAATTACACTTCTAGTTAGATTATCAATATCTTTAGCTTTCATTCCAACTTTTGCATTTTGTATTGCATTTAATTGTGCTTTATAAACTAGGTCATAAATTTTTTGATGTTTTTTCTTTTTAAAGTTTTGTTCTCTTTTAAAATTAAATTTTTCAAAATTTGCAACAGAAGTACAAGTTCTATCTGAACAGTACCTTTTGTATTTAACTCCTGCATCAACTAAAAGTAAATCATTTAACTTTAGTTTTTTTGAAGTAGGTAGTGCATGAGGTTTAGCAGCATTTTTATTTATAGCTACTATTGGATTAAAACTAACATCTAGTTTTCCAACTTGTGTCATCTTTTCTAAAGCTTTGAAAAATAAAAACTCTTCTGTTTTTCCTAAACCATTTTTTTGGATATATTTAGCAAATTCTTTAAATCCTTTTCTACCTAACTTGGCAGCTTTTTTTAAGTATCCAATCTCTTCATCACTTTTTATAGCTCTTTTTAATTTTGAAAAATTCGGCTTTTCAATAAACTGAGTTTTTGTATCATCATTTAAACTTTTATAAGTTGAGTATTTAAAATCATTTGGGTCAAAATTTATTTTTTTAATTTTATTCTTTTTTAAAATCTCTTTTGCTGTTTGTATTAAATTACTTGATTCAATAACCTCACAATTTTTGGCATACTCTTTTGCTTCAATAGTATATCTAGCATCTGTAATAAAATATTTATCATTTTCTAGTTTTAAGAATATAACATTGTCACAAGAAAATCCACACTCATAATATATTGCATTTTCATTTTGTAATATAAAATTTTTCATAAAAAACCTCTTATTTGGTATTGTTTAACATAAATTTAATTATAATCTTACCTAAATTTTATAAAAGGAATATAATATGAAAATAGCCGTAATACAAGGTCCAAATATAAATATGTTAGGAATTAGAGAACAACATATTTATGGTCCAATGTCAATGGATCAAATCCATGAACAACTAAAAAACGCAGCAGCTCAAAATGGAGTTGAATTAGAGTTCTTTCAATCTAATTTAGAAGGTGAGATTGTTGATAGAATTCAAGAGTGTTTAGGAACAGTTGATGGAATTATGATAAATCCAGCCGCATATTCTCATACTTCAATCGCAATTAAAGATGCACTTAATGCTGTATCTATGCCAACAGTAGAAGTACATATTTCTAATATCTATAAAAGAGAAGAGTTCAGACAAAAATCTGTAACTGCTGGTTCTTCAACTGGTGTTATCTCTGGATTTGGTCCATTTGGTTACCATATGGGATTAATAGCTTTAATGCAAATTATTGCAGAACTTAAAGCAACTGAAAATGCTTCAGAACCACAAGAATAGATGAAAATTGTTAGTGCAAACTGGCTTTTAACTTGTGATGAAAACAATAGTATCATTAAAAATGGTGCTGTTGTTTTTGATGAAAAAATTATTGAAATAAACTCTTTAGAAAATATCCAAAAAAAATATCCAAATGTAAATATTCAAATTTTAGGGGAAAACTCTGTTTTAATGCCCGGATTAATAAACTCACATGTACATTTAGAATTTAGTGCAAATAGTACTACTTTAAAATATGGTAATTTTATGAATTGGTTGAACTCTGTTATAAAAAATAGAGAAGACTTAATTCAAAATGCAACAAAAGATTTAATCAGTTCAAAAATAAAAAAGATGATCAAAACAGGAACAACAACAATTGGAGCAATATCCTCTTACTCTTTTGAGCTTGAAGCTTTAAGCCAATCTCCAATAAACAAAGTTTTCTTTTGTGAAGTAATAGGTAGTAAGCCAGATATGGTAGATACTTTATTTAGTGATTTTAAAAGTAGATATAAACAAATAAAGAAATTAAGTTCTAAAAACTTTATTCCTGCAATTGCAATTCACTCACCATATTCAGTACATCCTTTTTTATTAAGAGAAGTATTAAATATAGCAAGAGAAGATAAATGTGCAGTTAGTGCTCACTTTTTAGAATCCCCAGAAGAGTTTGAATGGTTACATAAAGATGAAGGTAGTTTTTTAGAGTTTTTTAAAAATTTTTTAGGACAAGAAAAAGCTGTTAGTAAGCCAATGGAGTTTTTAAATCAATTTTCGAATATTGATAATTTATCATTTACGCACTGTGTTGAAGCAAGTGATGATGATATTGAAAAAATTAAAAACTTAGGTGGATATATAAATCATTGTGTAACATCAAATAGAGTATTAAATAATAGTAAATTAGATTTAGAAAAAATAAAAGATATACCAATTACTATTGGAACAGATGGACTTAGTTCTAATAATTCTTTATCAATGTTTGATGAGTTAAGAAATGCTTTAATGACACATGTTAAAGAAAATGTAGTTGATTTATCAAAGAAACTTTTAATTAGCGCAACTTCTAATGGTGCCAAGGCATTAGGATTAAATAAGGGCCAATTAAAACAGGGGTTTGATTCTGATATTATTTATTTTACTCTTCCAGATACTATTGAAGATAAAGATGATTTAGCAATGAATATTATACTACATACAAAATTTATAGATAGAGCTATTATTGGAGGTGAATATGTTTAGGTTTTTAAAGTTTTTATTTTCTCCTGTTATTGCAGTTTTAGATTTTATTACAAAATATTTTAAAACAATTGTATTTTTAACAATTCTTTATTTTTTTGTATTTGATTCAACTGATCCTTTATCAGAAGATACTAATTCTTATGCAAACTTACAAAAGATTGAATTATTTGGACCAATCTTAGATGTTTCTAAAACATTAGAACAAATAGAGAAAGCAAAAAATGATTTTAATATAAAAGGTGTACTTTTAGATGTAAACTCGCCAGGTGGTGCAGTTGCACCTTCAGTGGAGTTAGCATATGCTATTAAAGAGCTAAAAGAAGTTAAACCTGTTGTTGTTTATGCTAGTGGTGTAATTGCTAGTGGAAGTTACTATGCTTCTATTTGGGCAGATAAAATTATTGCAAATCCAGGAAGTATGGTTGGATCAATTGGTGTAATTATGCAAGGTGTTAATGTCGAAGAACTAATGAAAAACATTGGAGTTTCAACACAAACTGTAAAAGCAGGTAAATATAAAGAAATAGGAACACCAAGCAGAAAGTGGTTTGATTATGAGCAAGAGTATTTACAAACTGTAATTGATGAAACATATGAGATGTTTATAACTGATGTTGCTACAGCTAGAAAACTTGATGTGAAAAATCATACACAATTTGCTGATGCAAAAATATTTAATGCTTTAAGTGCAAAAAAAGTAGGTTTAATTGATGAGGTAGCTACTCTTTCAACTGCTAGAAGAAACTTAGAAGAATTATCAAAAGTTAAAATTCCTGTATGGAAAAAGCCTGATAGATTCGAGAAGTTTATTGATAAAATAATAAGTGAAACAGTTTCTCAAGTTTCTGTATATTTTTCTAATGGATTAAAAGCTTATTAAAAAATTTAGTTATAAAAAAAGGGGGAAGCAATTTTGCTTCCCCCTTTTTTTTAGTGGTAATTTAAAAAAATTACTTACCTTCTGTAACTACTTTATAAGTATCATTTGCAATTACATACTCTTCATTTGTAGGAATTACAAAAATTCTTGAAGCAGAACCATTAGTAGAAATATCTCTAGCAGTTTTAGCTCTTTTGTTATTTTTAACTGGGTCTAAAACTAATCCCATAGAGTCTAATCCAGCACAAACTTTTTCTCTAATTAATGCAGCATTTTCACCAATACCACCTGTGAAACATAATGCATCAACACCATCAAGTGAAGCTACATAAGCTCCTACATATTTTTTGATGTTATAAGCAACCATATCAACTGCTAATCTACATCTTTCATCACCATCACTCATACCATCTAATACTTCTCTTAAATCTGAAGATTTACCAGAAATACCTAAGATACCTGATTTTTTGTTCATTATATTTAATGCATCATCAATACTCATACCTTCTTGAGACATCATATATTGTAAAGCACCAGCACCAACATCACCAGCTCTTGTTCCCATCATTAAACCTTGAACAGGAGTAAGACCCATTGATGTATCAATACATTTACCATTTAAAACTGCAGAAACAGATGAACCATTTCCTAAGTGACAAACAATAATTCTAGTATTGTGTTTTTTATCTAACATTCCTCTAGCTTCATTTGATACGAAGTAGTGACTAGTTCCGTGGAAACCATATTTTCTAATACCATGTTTAGTATATTGGTCATATGGTAATGCATACATGTAAGCATAATCAGGCATAGTTTGGTGGAATGCAGTATCAAATACAGCAACATTTGGTTTACCTGGCATTAATTCTTTACAAATTTCCATACCTAAAATATTTGCTGGGTTATGTAAAGGTGCAAGTGGAATTAATCTTTTCATAGTTTCAATAACTTGGTCAGTAACTTTTACTGAACCAGAGAACTCTTCACCACCATGAACTGCTCTGTGTCCAATTGCTTCAATGTCATTAATTGAATCAATAACTTTACCTTCACCAGCTGTTAAAGTAGATAATACAGCTTCAATTGCTTCTTTATGTGTAGGCATGTCAATATTTAATTCTAATTCTTTTTCACCAAATTCATGTTTTAAAACACCATCAATACCAATTCTTTCACAAATACCTTGAGCGAATACTTTTTTGATAACTGGGTTCATTAATTGGTACTTTAATGAAGAACTTCCTGCGTTTAAAATGAATACTAACATATTTATTTTCCTTTTTTTATTTTAGTTTTAATTATTTAATTTGTGTTGCTGTAATAGCTACTAAGTTTGCAATATCTTCTACTGAACAACCTCTTGATAAATCATTAACTGGTTTATTTAAACCTTGAACGATTGGTCCATGAGCTTCAGCTCCAGCAAATCTTTGAACTAATTTATATCCAATATTTCCAGACTGTAAGTCAGGGAATACTAATACATTTGCTTTACCAGCAACTTTTGAATCAGGTGCTTTCTTAGCTCCAATTGCTTCAACAATAGCTGCATCAGCTTGCATTTCACCATCAAATGAGAAATCAACATTTCTTTCATCTAAGATTTCACAAGCATATTGTACTTTATCTACTAATGGATGTTTTGCACTTCCTTTAGTTGAAAATGACAACATTGCAACTCTTGGATCTAATCCTACAACTGAACTAGCAGTAGCAGCAGTAGCAGCAGCAATATCAGCTAATTGTTCTGCATTTGGCTCTGGAATAACTGCACAGTCTGCAAATAAGATTAATCCATTGTCTCCAAATTTACCATCTTTTGTTTCCATTACAAATGTTGAAGAAACAGTATTAATACCAGGAGCTGTTTTAATAACTTGAATAGCAGCTTTTAAAACATCTGCAGTTGGTGAGTTAGAACCCGCAACTAACCCATCAGCATCTCCAAGTCTAACCATCATACAACCAAAGAATCTTGGCTCAGTAGTCATAATTTCAGTTGCTTCTTCTCTTGAAAGATTCTTAGTTCTTCTTAATTCAACTAATTCATCAATATACTTATCAATATTGTCAAATTTCTTTGGATCAACAATTGCTGCACCTTCAATATTTGCACCACAGTTAGCTGCATCAGCTTTTATAGTGTCTTCGTTACCAATTAAAACTACATTTGCAGTTTTTTCTTCTAATACGATATGAGCAGCTTTTAACACTCTCTCATCTTCAGTTTCTGGAAGAACAATTGTTCTTAATTGTACTTTTGCTTTTTCTTTAATGCTTTCAATTAAACCCATCTAAGTTATCCTTTCTACTTTAAACTTTCAGATTAGATTATAAAAAATAAGCGTAGCAATAAAGTAGCATTAGATAAAGAAAAATTTATTAGTAAAAGTAAAAAAAGTACATAAAGTGTACATTCTTATGTAAAAAAAGGTTAAATAGATCAAATCTAAGGCTAAAGTGCTTTATATATGTATAATTAGTAAGATATAGAAGGTGAAAATGTACAATAGTTGTACATTTAACTCAACTTTTTGTAAAGTGAGCATTTTGTAACAGTTATTTGATTTTTACCTTAGTTTGGTTTTTTAATTTAATAAATATTAATGCTGTCATTAACGCATCATTATATGCATCATGTTTTCCCATTACTGGAATTTGTAAATCACTCATTATTGTGTCAAATCTTAAATCAATATTACTTTGAGGAATTTTTTCTATTTTATAATCATAGTAAATAGCTGAAACTTCATAAGCTCTATTTGGAAGTTTAATACCAAGTTTAGGTTTTAAATATTTATTTATCATTGCAATATCAAATTCTAAAAAGTATCCAACCAAAGGTTTATTTCCAATATAATCTAAAAACTCTAAAATAACTTCATCAATATCTTCTGCATCTAGTAAGTCCATTTGTCTGATATGATGGATTTTAATAGCTTCTGCTTGCAAAGTTGTTTTTGGTTTTACAAACTTAACAAACTTTTTGCTAGATACTACTGTGTTATTTTTAATTGTAACTGCTCCGATTGATATAATATCATCAACTTTTGGGTCTAGTCCTGTTGTTTCACAATCAAAACATACAAATTCATCATTTGATGATTTATCAAAAAGGTATGAATATTTTTTATCAATTAGGTTTTTTTTATTAAAATAGTTACTTATATTTTTAAACATAATTCAACTTAAAGTGGTATTCTAATTTCTTTTTTAACTTGTTAACAATTTTGAATGAATCTTTTAATAAGTCTTTTTCCATGGTTGTTAAGTACTCTGGGTTTATATAATTATCAATTTTTTCTTTTCTATCTAATTTTTCTAAATTTGATTTTAGTTTTAGGGTATTTAAAAAGTTAAATGCCATAGTTAGTTCTTTTGCAAACTCTTTATCTAATACACCAAGTTCTTGAAGTCTATTTATTCTTTTTAATGTATTTATATTTAAAACTTTTTTTTCTAAACAAAGGCTTCTAATACTTTGAACAATAATAAATATACCACCTTTTTTTATATCAATTTCATCTTTGTGCTTTTCATCATCATTATTGAAAACAAATCCATCAAAGAATCCTAAAGGTACATCAAAACTTGAAATAACTTTTGCAAAATGAGCATTAAATGTTTGTGAGTTTCCTGTTACTTTAAATAAATACTCTTTTAATCTAATTATTAATTCTTTATTTCCAGTAACACTAATTGCATCATAAAAAATTGCAATATTCATAAAGTTATCGCCACTTGGTTCATTTACCCACGAATATATTAAGTCTTTAAAATTAGATTCCCTTCTACACCAATAAGGATTAGAAACCATAATATTTCCTTCACATCTAGGGAAACCAAAATCAACTAATGTCTCAGTAAAATTTTTAGTAAATTGTTCTATTTGTTTTGAATCAATACTACAATCATCTTCAATTATTAAAGCATTGTCTTGATCCGTTTTTAAAATTTGCTCACCTCTTCCTTCACTCCCCATTACTACTAAGCATGACTTTTCATAAAGTTCATTAGGAGCTAAAAGTTTATATAGTTTGTCAATAAGCTTTCTATTTAATTGATTAATTAACCTTGATATAAATTCAACTTTTACACCTTTTGCATTTAGTGATTTAATTATTTTGATAAATGAGTGAGATGCTGCTTTTAACTCTTCTATTGTTTCTGCTTTTATAATCTGATTCGAAACAGAAAATGTATTAGTAGCAAAGAAAGATGAAAGCGAAATTTGATCAAGAATTCCAACAATATTACTATTATCATCTTTTACAATAACTCTTTTTAGTCCATGTTTGGCCATTACTAATTGTGCGTTAAATAAAAAATCATTTTCATTTATATAAACTAGACCTTTTGAAGCTATTTTAATAACTTTATCATCAAAGTCCATTCTATTTAAAATTACTTTTTCTCTAAAATCAGAATCTGTAATTACATACATCTCATCATTAGTATCTTTTAAAAGAAGTGTTGGAATTTTTTCTTTTTTTATTATTGTTACTGCTTCATGAATTGTCTTATTTGAGTCCACTATAACAGCTTTATGTATTTGTGCATCTTTTACTTTTGCCACCATAATATTAGCCATTTCTTTATTTTTTTCTTGACTGATATGATTATTTAATTTATCTGAAATTGATTGGAAAAAGTAACTTTCTAATTGATTGTTTGCATGGAGTGTTTTTATAAAAATATCTCTTGGCAGCATATAACAAATTGTCTCTTGTGTAGTAACAAATTCATTCTTTGAAAAGTTTTCGATTAATGACACTGCATCGAATATTTCATTATTAGAATATATTGATAAAACTTCTTCTTCATTTTTTTCTTGAACCATACCTTTTAAAATAAAGTATAAATGAGTAGGTTCATTCTGAGCTTTTTGAATAGTTTCATTTGCTTTAAAGTAAGTGATATCAATATTTTCTGCAAAGTCATCAAGTTGACCTTTAGTTAAATTTTCAAAGGGGTGTATAGCTTTGATAAACTGTTTTTGTTCTAAGATGCTCATGAGTGACTCTTTATGGATTAAATTTATTTAATCAAAGGAGGGAACCTCCTTTGATTTAAAATATTAGTGATCAACTGCTCCAGCTGCACCAATACCTGTATTCGCTCTAACATTTTGAGCTCTAAATAATTCTTTCTCGTCTTTACCTCTTTGTGAGTTATCAGTTTTAGAGAAGAACCAAATTGAAACAAATGCTACAGTTACTGAGAATAATGCAGGGTGTTTATATGGAAATAAAGCTTCAGCATTTCCTAAAATTTGTACCCAAACAATTGGTCCAACAATTACAAGAGTAACAGCAGTGATAAGACCAATAAATCCACCAATAAATGCACCTCTAGTTGTTAATCCTCTCCAGTAAATAGATAAGAATAAAATTGGGAAGTTTGCAGATGCTGCAATACCAAATGCTAATCCAACCATATAAGCAATATTTTGTTGCTCAAATGCAATACCTAAAGTAACACCAACAATACCAACAATAACTACAGTGATTTTAGAAATTTTAACTACTTTTTCATCACTTGCATTTGGATTGATTACATTTGCATAAATATCATGAGAAATTGCAGATGCTCCTGCTAATGTAAGACCTGAAACAACAGCTAAAATAGTAGCAAATGCTACAGCTGAAATAAATCCTAAGAATGCATTACCACCTAGTAAATGTGATAAGTGAATTGATGCCATATTGTTTCCACCAAATAGTTTACCATCAACAAAATAGCTAGTACCTTCTGGAGAGTTTAATAATGCAATTGCACCAAATCCAACAATAGTAATAATAATCCAGAAGTAACCAACAAAACCAGTTGCATAAACAACAGATTTTCTAGCTTCTTTTGCATTACCAACTGTAAAGAATCTCATAAGTACATGTGGAAGACCAGCAGTACCAAGCATTAAAGCCATACCTAATGAAATAGCAGAAATTGGATCAGAAATAAATCCACCTGGAGCTAAAATAGACTCAGCAGCTTTATGGTTCTCAGCAGCATTTTTAAATAAACTTTCAAAACTATAATCAAAGTTATATAAAACCATTACAGCCATAAATGAAACACCACTTAATAGTAAACAAGCTTTGATAATTTGAACCCAAGTAGTTGCTAGCATACCACCAAAAGTTACATAAATAATCATCATTACACCAACTAAGATAACAGCAAATTCATACTCCATACCAAATAGTACTTGAATTAATTTTCCTGCACCAACCATTTGTGCAATAAGATATAAAATAACAACAGAAAGTGAACCAAATGCAGCTAAAGTTCTAATCTCTTTTTGGCCAAGTCTATATGCAGCAATATCAGCAAAAGTAAACTTACCTAAGTTTCTTAATTTTTCAGCCATAAAGAAAAGAATAATTGGCCATCCAACTAAAAATGATACTGCATAGATAACACCATCATAACCTTTTAAGTAAATAAGACCAGATACCCCAAGAAATGCAGCAGCTGACATATAATCACCTGCAATTGCTAAACCGTTTTGGAACCCCGTAATTCCCCCACCAGCAGTATAAAAGTCACTTGCAGATTTAGTTTTTTGTGCAGCCCAATAAGTAATCCCTAAAGTACCAACAATAAAAATAAAGAACATAATAATCGCAGGAATATTAAGATCTCTTTTTGTTGCTTCAAACGTTGCATCACCAGCAGCAAATGCAGCGATTGCAAAAATAGCAATTAATGATAAAATTTTAAGCATTATATAACATCCTTTACATCTTTTTTAATTTCATTAGTCAAGTCTTCAAACTCACCGTTAGCTCTTTTTACATAGATTAACGTAGTAATAAAACTAATTACTAAAATTGCTAATGCAATAGGAAATGCAACTGTAATAATGCTCTCATCACTTATTTTTGTTGCTAGTACTTCTTTGTTAAATGCAATAGTTAAGATATATGAATAAAACATAACTAATACAAAAATACCTAATTTGATACCAAATCCATTTCTCTTTGAAACTAATTCCTGATATTTAGGATTAGATTCAATTCGTTCAACTAATTCGTTGTTCATTTTGCTTCCTTTTTACTAGTTTTTGCAATAGCCATTTAATAGTAGCAATTAAATAGCAATTGAAAAATGTATCGTATTATACATAGTAAAGAAAGTTTGTCAGGTATTTTTAAATAATCTTATGTAAAAAATATGTAATAAATGTAGATTTGTAACATAAAATACATATATAAATTATTTAATTTAGTTTATTTTTTTTATTAAAAATTAAGTTATATCGTATTGATAATTGTTTTTAGTATCTTTATGTAACACAAGACTACAAATATGTTACTAAAGAGAAAAAATCTCTTTAGTATGTTACTTTAGTGCTCAACTGCTCCATCAGCACCGATACCAGTTTCAGCTCTGATATTTTGAGCTTCATAAGCATCTCTATCTTCTTTTGCTCTTTGTGAATTATCAGTAATTGAGAAGAACCAAATTGCTATAAACGCTGCAGATACAGAGAATAGTGCAGGGTGTTTATAAGGGAATAGGGCTTCTTCATTTCCTAAAATTTGAACCCAAACAATTGGACCTACTACAACTAAAATTACAGCGGTAAATAAACCAATTAAACCACCTATAAAAGCACCTCTAGTAGTTAATTTAGACCAATAAATTGACAAAAATAAAATTGGGAAATTTGCAGATGCAGCAATAGCAAATGCAAGACCTACCATAAAGGCAATATTTTGTTGTTCAAATGCAATACCTAAGACAACTCCAACTATACCAATAACAATTGTCGCTCTTTTTGAAACTTTAATTTCTTGCTCTTCTGTAGCATTTGGATTTATAACTGATGCATAAAGGTCATGAGAAATTGCACTTGCACCAGCAAGTGTAAGACCTGAAACAACTGCTAAAATAGTAGCAAATGCAACAGCTGAAATAAATCCTAAGAATATATTTCCACCAACTACATGAGATAAGTGAATTGCTGCCATATTATTTCCACCAAATAGTTTCCCATCAACAAAGTATGCTTGACCTTCTGGTGAGTTTAAAAAGACAATTGCTCCTAAACCAATAATTGCAATTACTAAATAAAAATATCCAATAAACCCAGTTGCATAAACAACAGATTTTCTAGCTTCTTTAGCATTACCAACTGTAAAGAATCTCATAAGAACATGAGGAAGACCAGCTGTTCCTAGCATTAATGCAAGACCAAGAGAAATTGCAGAAATTGGGTCTGAAATAAATCCACCTGGAGCCATTATCGCTTGTCCTAAATCATGTGTCTCAACAGCTTTTGTTGCTAATGCTTCAAAGCTAAATCCAAAATGACTTAAAACCATAAATCCCATAAATGTAACACCAGAAAGTAATAATACAGCTTTAATAATTTGTACCCAAGTAGTTGCAAGCATACCACCAAAAGTTACATATACAATCATCATAATACCAACTAAAATTACAGCATATTCGTACTCTAATCCAAATAATACTTGAATTAGTTTTCCTGAACCAACCATTTGTGCAATAAGATATAAAGTTACAACAGCTAATGAGCCAAGAGCAGCTAGTGTTCTTACTTCTTTTTGTCCTAATCTATATGCTGCAATATCTGCAAATGTAAATTTACCTAAGTTTCTAAGTTTTTCAGCCATTAAGAAAAGAATTACTGGCCATCCAACTAAGAATCCAACTGCATATACTAAACCATCATAGCCTTTTAAATAAACAAGTCCTGATAATCCTAGGAATGATGCTGCTGACATATAATCCCCAGCAATTGCCATACCATTTTGGAATCCTGAAATCCCTCCACCAGCTGTATAAAAATCACTTGCTGATTTAGTTCTTTTTGCAGCCCAATAAGTAATTCCTAATGTTCCACCCACAAATATAAAGAACATAATAATTGCAGGAATATTTAATTCTCTTTTTGATGCATCAAAATTTGCATCACCAGCAGCAAATACTGCAATTGCAAATATAGAAATAAGTGCTAAAATTCTAATCATTACATTAAATCCTTTACATCTTTTTTTACTTCATTTGTTAAGTCTTCAAACTCACCATTAGCTCTTCTTACATAAATTAATGTTGTAATAAAACTCACAATAATAATAGAAGCAGCAACTGGAAATGCAATAGTCATTACACCTTCACCAGTCAATGTTCCTAATATACTTGGATTAAATGCAATTGTTAAAATATATGCATAAAACATAACTAATACAAAAATTGACAGCTTCAGTGCAAAGCTATTTCTTTTTTTTACTAGTTCTTGATATTTTGAGTTGTTTTTTATTCGATTTACTAACTCGTCATTCATTTTTGCCTCCTATTTAATTAATACAAAATCCTTAAAGCGCTAAGATAGCATTAATATAGCATTTTGAATTAAAATAGATAGAATTATACATAGCAAATATAAGGGAGATATATTATTAGGTAGATTTAAATATAATTTAAGCTATAAAAAATAATTTTGTAACTTTTTGAAGCGTTAATTTGTATAGAAAGTAGTCTTAGCTGGAGTTAAATCTCGTAGTTTTAAAAACATCATTGAAGTCATAATTGCATCATTTAGTGCATCATGCTTTCCTAATTCTGGAATATCAAGATTTTTCATAATTGTATCAAATTTTAAATCAATAAATTCATATTCACTAGATTTTTTTCTAGTTTTATAATACATTGAAGATACTTCTATTGTTTCATTAGGAAGTTTAATTCCTAAATATTTTTTTGTATACTTTGATATCATTGCAATATCAAACTTAATATAATATCCCACAATTGGAGTAGGCCCAATAAATTCAAGTAAGTCAAAAATTGCCTTTTGTGGATCTATTGCATTTTCTAAATCAATTGGTCTAATTCTATGAATTTTTATAGACTCAGCAGCAATTTGTTTTGATGGTTTTACAAAAATATTAAAAGTATCACGCATTATTACTTTATTGTCTTTTATTTTAACTGCACCAATAGATAAGATTTCATCTTTTTTTGGATTTAATCCACTAGTCTCACAATCAAGTGATATATACTCTCCTTTTATTGGCTCATCAAATAAGTAAAGGTATTTATCATCTTTTAGTCTTTTTTTATTTAAATTTCTAAAAAAGTTATCGAACATCATGAAATCTTATCAGTTTGGAATTTATATGAAATGAATTTTTTAAATTCAACAATAATTTTTAATGAGTCTTTTAATAAATCTCTTTCGATTTTTCCTAAAGTATGAGTATCTATCTCATTCCCAATCTTTTTACCTTCTTGAATTGATTCAAGCTGAGATTTTAATCTTAAAGTATTTACAACATCAAAAGCTTCAAGTAGTTCATCTGCTTTTTCTTTTTCTATTTCGCCTCTTTGTTGTAGAATTTTAATTCTCTTTACAGTTGTTGTTTCTCTAATTCTTTCTCTTAAAGCTAAACTTCTTATTCCTTGAACTATTGGGAATACTGCAACTTTTTTAATATCTAGTTTATTTGATTTTGTCATAAAGTTTGATACTGAACTTGGAGTATCAAATGTTAAAGTTGCTTTTGCAAAATATGCCATAAATACATCTTTATCATGTAGTTTATCAAATAAATCATCTTTTAAATTTATTAGAAGTGTTTTATCTCCAGCAACTGCAAATGAATCAAAGAATATTGCTAAATCCATATAGTTTTGCATATCAGGTGCTTCAATCCATCTTGCAGTTTCTGCTTTATATTGGCTAACTGTTTTACACCAAAATGGGTTTGAAACCATAATATTACCTTCACAAGGAGGATAACCAAAATCAATTAGATGTTCAATAATTGTATTCATATATTCTCTATATTGCTCTACATCAACGCCATCTTTTACTACAAGTGCATTATCTTGATCTGTCTTGATAATTTGTTCATTTCTTCCTTCACTCCCCATTACCATGAAACATGCATCATATTGTATTTTTTCAGGAACAATTAGTTTGTATAGTTTTTGATAGACTTTCGTATTTAACTGACCTATTAAATTAGAGATGTGATTTACTTTTACACCTTTTGCATGTAAACTTCTGATAATATTAATTAAATCACTACTTGCATTTTTTAAATCTTCAATATTTTTTGCTTTTTTTATTTTTGAATCAACTACATATGTATGATTTGCAAAATGAGAAAGTACATCTATTTGTTCTAAAATACCAATCATTTCACCATCATTATTTGTTACCCCAACTCTTTTTATATTTCTTTTAATAAGTAAAGTAAGTGCTTCAAATAAGTAATCATCACTAAATACAGTTAAAAGAGGAAATATTGCAATATCTTTAACAGGAATATCTAAATTTCTTCCTTCAAGTAATACCTTAACTTTTAATAGTGAGTCTGTAATAATTCCATAAACACCATCACTTCTTTTTACAATAATTGTAGAAGTTTTAAATTCCATTGATTTTGATATTGCATCATTTAGTTTTGTATCTTCTTCAACAATACAAGCTTCATGTATTAAGGTATCATCAACTTTTGCAATCATAAATGAAGATAGTTCAGATGTATATTCTTTATCTTTTAGAGTTTTAATTTTATTTACTAAATCTTTTAGATAAAAGTCTTTAAATTCTTGATTATCTTCTATTAGTTTTAAAAAAGCATTTTTTTCTAATTCATAACAAATTAAATCTTCATGAACTTTAAAGGTATTTTTACCTTTTCCATATATTAATGAATTTGAATCAAAGGAATCTTCACTATGGTAATCCATAATAACTGCATTTTCATTTGAGTATTCAAATACAGTACCTTTTATAATGATAAAGAAATGATCGCTAATTCTTTCTGGTGTAATTAGTGTTGAATCTTTTGGATAATAAGCAATATCCATATGCTTAATACAATAATCCATTTGCTTTTGTGTTAATGCTTGAAAAGGGGGAATTTTTGATAGGAATAGTTCTTGATCTTGAAGACTCATTATTTTCCTTAGTGAAGTACTTTTTTATATTAAATTATTTTAACATAAAAAAGCACTAAAAGATATACCTAAAAGGTATATCTTTAGTGTGTTTAGTTACTAGTGATCTACAGCCTCACCAGCACCGTTAGGAAGTCTAATAGACTCAACTAACTCTTGAATCTCTGCAGGAGGCTCTGGAGTCATTCTAGATACAACTAATGCTACGATTAGGTGTAATAATGTTCCAACTGTACCAATACCAGTTGGAGCAATTCCAAATAGGTAATCAGCTTTATCTCCACCCATAAATACGAAGTATATAATATATCCGAATGTGAAGATTAAACCAGTTAAAATACCAGCAATTGCACCTTCTTTGTTCATTCTCTTATCAAATACCCCAAGGATAATTGTTGGGAAGAATGCTGCTGCTGCTAAACCAAATGCAAATGCAACAACTTGTGCAACGAATCCTGGAGGGTTAATTCCTAAGTAACCTGCAACACAAATTGCAGCTACTGCTGAAATTCTTGCCCACATTAACTCTGTTTTCTCGTTTAATGTAGATTTACCAGTTTCTTTGTCTTTAAAGATAACTTGACCCATTAAGTCATGTGAAATCGCTGAAGCAATTACAAGTAATAAACCTGCTGCTGTTGATAATGCTGCTGCTAAACCACCAGCTGCAATAAACGCAATAACCCAGTTTGGTAAGTTTGCAATTTCAGGATTTGCAAGTACCATGATATCTCTATCAACATATAATTCATTTTCAATTTTTCCACTATTAGCGGCAGCTTTACCGTTAGTAGTTAATCTGTGACCGTCTTCTGCTCTGTTTTCACCATCAAATGCTGGTTTACCTTTTGCACCATCAAATGCAGCACCTGCAGCATATTGAATTTTACCGTCACCATTTCTATCAGTCCATGCTAATAGACCACCATTTTCCCAAGTTTTAAACCAGTTACCATCATTTGGTGTACCGTCAGCGTGAGTTAATTCACCATTAACAAATGCTTTATACTCAGTATTCTGTAAGTTCTTAATTAAGTTAACTCTTGAGAAAGAAGCAACAGATGAAATAGTTGTATACATAATAGCAATAAATACTAACGCCCAACCAGCAGAAATTCTAGCATCTTTTACAGTTGGAACTGTAAAGAATCTAACAATAACGTGTGGAAGACCAGCAGTACCAAGCATTAATGCTGTAGTTAACATAAACATGTTCCATAAGTTACCTGGTTGTGTATATGCAGTAAAACCTAAGTCAACAATAGCTTGGTCTAGTGCATGCAACAGATATGTACCTTCTGGAATAACTTGTACACCTGAATCAAATGCAAATGTAGTTTGAGCGAAAATACCTAATTGTGGTAAGAACGTATCAGTAACTTGTAATGATAAGAAAATCGCAGGAATCATGTATGCGAAAATCATAACAACATATTGTGCAACTTGAGTATATGTAATACCCTTCATACCACCAAGAACAGAGTAGAAGAATACAACAGCCATACCAATCATAACACCTGTATTAACATCAACTTGTAAGAATCTTGAGAATACGATACCAACACCTCTCATTTGTCCAGCAACATATGTGAACGAAACGAAGATTACTGAAATAACTGCAACTAATCTAGCTGTGTCAGAGTAGTATCTGTCACCAACGAAATCAGGAACTGTAAACTTACCAAATTTTCTTAAATAAGGAGCTAATAACATAGCTAGTAGAACGTATCCACCAGTCCATCCCATTAAATAAGCACCACCATCAGAACCTTTGAACGAAATAATACCTGCTAAAGAGATAAATGACGCTGCTGACATCCAGTCTGCAGCTGTAGCCATACCATTTGCAACTGGGTGAACTCCACCACCTGCAACATAGAAATCTTTAGTAGATCCAGCTTTTGCCCATAAAGCAATACCAATGTAAACTGCGAATGAAATACCTACGAATAGATAAATTAATGATTGTAATTCCATACTTTAAACTCCTACTCGTGTACGCCGTATTTTTCGTCAATACCTGTCATTGCTTTAACGTAAACAAAGATTAAGATAACGAATACATAAATTGCACCTTGTTGTGCAAACCAATAACCTAATTTAACTCCACTGATTTCAATGGCGTTAAGCTCATTTATGAATAATATCCCGCAACCGAAAGAAACTACAAACCAAACTACTAATAACTTAATAATCATCGATATATTTTCTTTCCAGTATGCTTGTGCTTTTTCTGGACTCATTCTGCTCTCCTTTTTTAATTTTATCAAACAACAAACTGTTTAATAAGTTAACATTGAAATTCTAATAAGTTATGGTTGCAAAAGCGTAGCAATGAAAGTTAATTTTTGAAATTTGTTTTTTTAAGTAGTAATAAAGTAGCATTTTGGGTCAGAAAGACCCATTTTGTAGAGGTTTTTAAACAGAGTAGAATCTATCGATTTTATACCCTAATCCTCTAATGTTTTTAATGAAATCCTCTTTTAATGCCTTTTTTAGTCGCGAAATTTCAGCTCTAATAGTAGGATTATCTATATTTTCACCATCCCAGATGTCAATTCTAAATCTTTCGAAGTCAACAATCATATTAATGTTAAGGGCTAATATATGAATAATATCAAGTTGTTTCTTTGTTAGGTTTTGTGGTTCACTATTAAAATAAAGAGTTTTCTTATCTTTTGAATAAGAGTAGTTTTCTGAAAACCTTATATGTGAAGTATTATTCTGCTCTTTCTTTAAGATTTGGTTTATTTTTATACCAAGCTCTCCTAAATGAAAAGGTTTCTTTATATATTCTCTACATCCCAGATCATATGCTTTTGTTATATCTTCTATATCAATAAGTGCAGAAATAAATATAGTTGGAATGTATATCTTTCTTGAGTTGAGTTCTGTTAAAATTTCAAAACCATCTTTTGTGGGAGTATTTATGTCTAAAATTAAAAGGTCATAGCTGTTATCAACATTATCTAAAACCTCTTGTCCATCAGTAAAACTTTCAATCATATGTCCTATGTCTTTTAAATACTCAGTAATTGAGTTATTTAACATTAATTCATCTTCAAGCAGTAGTATCTTCATTTATTTTAAACCTGTAAGTAAATTTTGTTTCTTTATCCGTAGACTCTAATTTAATTATAACTAAATTTTTATCACATATCTCTTTTACTATTTTTAGTCCTAATCCAAATCCACCACGGGCAGAATTTTCTCTATAAAAGTCATCAAATATTTTATTTTGATATTCAATCTTCTTAGAATTAGTAGTAACGCTAAACTCTACATCATCATCTTGTGTATAGTCTAGTTTTACAAAAATTGGAGATTTTGAGTATGAGTACTTTATTGCATTAGATAAGTTATTATCAATTATTCTTTGAAGTTCTGTTGTATTGAATTTAATATATATATCATTTTCAATGTTACTTATAAAATATAATGAGTTTGATATAGCAATCTCTTCAAAAAATTCAATTCTATTATTTAGTATTTGACTAAAGTCTAAATACTCTTTTTCATATATGACTCTATCTTTTTTTATTAGATAAGATAAATCATCATATATGTATTGAATAATCTTTGATCCAGATTCTATATGTGTTATGTATTTATTATTAGGTATTTTCATTTTTAATAAGTCGATATTTGTTTGAATTATTGATAGTGGAGTATTAATCTCATGTACAGAGTTTTTTATAAATGATTTTTGTGATTCAATAAGTTTTGTTAGTTCTTTAGTTTTTTCACTAACTTTAAATTCTAGATTTTTATTTAAATCTTCAAGCATATGGGTTTTGAGTTTAATATTATTCATTGCATCAGTTGCATAATTTGCAATTACTTTAAATTCCCCAAACATCAATCTGTTTTGATTTATTGGACTATCATCTATTTGCGACTCTTTAAAATATTTACCTATTTCTTTCACATCATTTACAATCAAAATAGTTGCATTTTTATAAATAAATATTGAATATAAAACAAGCATAATTGTAAGGGAAGATATTTGTAATGTATAGTTTGAAATCTTTTGATTATACTCATCTTCTTTTTGTGTTACTAGTTCATCTATTTCATCTAAATATACACCTTTTCCAATTATCCATGCCCAACTCTCATATACCTGGGCAAATGATATTTTTTTTACATTCTTTTGAATATCTGGTTTAAACCAAATATAATCTACAAATCCTCCATTTGGTAATTTTGTTGCTGCAATTAAATCTTTTATTACAAATTTACCAGCAGCATCTTTCATATCAAGTTTATTTTTACCAATCTCTTTTGGGTCTATAGGATAAAATAGTAATTTACCTTTTTTATCATAGATAAAAATATAGTCGTTTATATTATTTGATTGTTTCATTTTATTTAAAGCATTAAATACATCTTTTTTGATCTCTTCTTCTGATTTAACATCTTTAAACTTTTCATGATAAAAACTTATAAATTTTATTGTTGAATCTATGTCATTTTTTAAGATATTTTTTTGATTGTTTGTATAATCGAGTTTTTGTGTTGCAATTTTTTGTTGTAATTCTTCATGGGCATTATCAATAATTATAAAAGTAAAAAATGAAATTAAAATTACAATGAATAAAATACTGTATACAATTAGATGATAAAGACTTTTGGCTTTAAACATAAGAATCCTTGAAAAATAAGTATATAAGGATAACTAAAAAATATTTAAAAGTAAGTTTTGGGATTTTATATTAAAAGTAAGTGGCGCGGTTGACGAGACTCGAACTCGCGACCTCCTGCGTGACAGGCAGGCATTCTAACCAACTAAACTACAACCGCACATACTTTTAACAATGGTGGTCGATAGAAGACTCGAACTTCTGACATCTACCTTGTAAGGGTAGCGCTCTACCAACTGAGCTAATCGACCGTAAAAATGTTGGTGACCCCTAGGAGACTCGAACTCCTGTGGCATGGATGAAAACCATGAATCCTAACCGCTAGATGAAGGGGCCAACAATGTAAATAATAATGGTGACCCGTGAAGGATTCGAACCTTCGGCCACCTCCTTAAAAGGGAGATGCTCTACCAGCTGAGCTAACGGGTCAAAAATATTAAAAGTAAGTGGCGCGGTTGACGAGACTCGAACTCGCGACCTCCTGCGTGACAGGCAGGCATTCTAACCAACTAAACTACAACCGCACATACTTTTAACAATGGTGGTCGATAGAAGACTCGAACTTCTGACATCTACCTTGTAAGGGTAGCGCTCTACCAACTGAGCTAATCGACCGTAAAAATGTTGGTGACCCCTAGGAGACTCGAACTCCTGTGGCATGGATGAAAACCATGAATCCTAACCGCTAGATGAAGGGGCCAACAATGTAAATAATAATGGTGACCCGTGAAGGATTCGAACCTTCGGCCACCTCCTTAAAAGGGAGATGCTCTACCAGCTGAGCTAACGGGTCGCTCTGTTATTTTAAGTGGTTATTCTTAAAATGGACTGGAATTATAATAGGTTTTTTTTTATTTGTCAAGACTTTTTTGAATAAATTTATAAATTTTTTTCAAAGATGTCTTTGCAGCTTGTATTTGAACCTCTTCTCTAGTGCCATTAAAGTGGTATGTATCAACTATTTTATGGTGCTTTGAGTCACTTATCCCTATTACAACTGTACCAACAGGTTTTTTATCACTTCCTCCATTAGGACCTGCTATACCAGATATAGCAATAGCAAAGTCAGCACTAAATTTTTCTAGGGTTCCACTTAGCATCTCTTCAACTGTCTGTTTTGATACTGCACCAAAATTTTCTAAAGTTTCATTTTTTACTTTTAATTCTTGATGTTTTATTTCATTTGAGTAACTTACAATTGCACCATTAAATATATCAGATGAACCAGATATTTTAGTGATTAAATGTGCAATTAATCCACCTGTACAAGATTCTGCTGTTGTTATTGTCATTTTATTAGCTCTGAGAAGCTCTTGAAGGTTTATCATATCTTTTTCATTGAAAATGTCATTAAACATCTATTATGGCCTTTAAAATTGGTTTATAGTTAAGTTTATTAAGTATTTGATTAAATGAATATAAATATAGAAGAATATATGGTAGAAAAAATAAAAGGGCTTAAAACCCTTTTATTTATGTAGATTACTCAGCGTCAGTAAAATCAGCTAAGAATTGTTCGTGGTTGAAAGTTTTACCTAGTTTTTCACAAACTAATTGAATATCTCTTTCTGCATTTCCTAAACAAGAAGTCGCACCTGGAGATGGAGTCATATTGAAAATAATTCCATCTTCTCTTAATGATGCTTCACCAAGCATTAATTTTTGTTCATTTTTATCTAGAACTTGTGGTCTAACCCCACCAAATCCTTTAGCATACTCAATGTCTTCAGTACTTAAAGAAGGAACGATTTTTTGCGCATCTTTTACGAATAACTTTTTATTGATTCCTGGTACTTCAAATAAGAAGTTTTTAAATACATAGTTTCTGATATCTGAATCTTTTAATAAGTCCCAGAAAATTTTTATAATATTACCATCTAAGTTTAATGTTTTTAAACATTGGAATATTGATTTTCCACCTTTGTATCTTTCTAATACTAATAGTGCTAATGCAGTTGGTCCAAATCTTGTTTTCCCATCACATAAAATATCAGGGTCCCCATGAAGTGCTGCAAATGGTAATTTATCATTTTGTACCATATATACTTTACCATTTAAGTAAGTATCATTAGTAATATAGAATGATCCAGCCATTGATAATGATCCCATGTGTTTACCATAACCCATTTTATGAGCTAAGTATAATGAGTGAGCACCAGCATTTACTACAACATAATCAGCAGTATAAACTGTACCATTTACAGTTGTTACTTTATAAGTATCTCCAACTTTTTCAATTTCTTCAACTTCTGAATTAAAGTATACATCAGTTGTTTTAGACTCATCAGCTTCTTGCCCAGCTTTTATAAGTTCTTTAGTCATTTCACCATATTCAACAGTTGTATATTGATCACTTGCACCCATAGCAACAATTGGTTCTGGTCTATCTTTTGTTCTTTCTTTATCTGCATAAACTAATAAAGGTTCTTTTTCTCTTAATGTCTCTTTGTCCCATAATTCTAAGTAAGGGAAGATTTCTTTGAATTCATTATATCTATTAGTAATAAACTCAACTTCTTTCTCTCCAACACCTAAAGCCATTTTTTGGTGTTTGAACATGATTTTATCTTCAAGTCCATACATTAAACAGAACTTTTCAATCATTTTTGCAGTTCTTTTTGTAATTTTTGCTTTATCAAAAGTATAGTTAGTCTCAATATCCCCTACGTGAATTGTTTGTGAATTACTAGTACCTTTTGAGTTTAAAGTAGCCAAATCTTCGTATTTTTCTAATAGACAGATATTATTTACATCTGAGTATTTTGCTAGTTCGAAGAATAATGCAGCACCAGAGATACCACCCCCAACGATTAAAACTTCATAATGTTTCTCATTCATACAGCGTTCCTATGTTTTGAATTATTAGGATCGATTTTATCATAAAATTTTTTCATTTGGATTAAATTATATTAGTTATTATGTAATTAAGGTATATTTTATATATAATGGTAACACCTATTAAAATCCCACTAAATAAGCCTTGTACAAATTTTATACATTATGTACAATAACTTTAAATTAAGATTAAAATCAAATAATTTTCTTTTCAATAATCTTTAGTTATAATCTGCGATTTAATTAAACAACAAATATTTCGATTATTGAAGGTGTTATAAGATGGATTACAAAGATAGTATATTACTTCCAAAGACTAGTTTCCCTATGAGAGGGAACTTACCTCAGAATGAACCAAAGAGATATCAAAACTGGGATTCTCAAAGTGTCTATGAGAGAATGAAAAAAAATAGAGAAGGTGCTCCTTCTTTCACATTACATGATGGACCGCCATATGCTAATGGACATATTCATATTGGACATGCTTTAAACAAAGTTCTTAAAGATATTATCGTTAAATATCACTATTTTGAAGGAAAATCAGTTAGATATGTTCCAGGTTGGGATTGTCATGGTTTACCAATTGAGCAAAAAGTTGAAGAGAAAATTGGTAGTACTAAGAAAAAAGAGTTACCTAAATCTAAGATTAGAGAGTTATGTAGAGAACATGCTTCAAGATTTGTAGATATTCAAAGAGATGAATTTAAAAAACTTGGTGTACTAGGTGATTGGGATAATCCTTATTTAACAATGGATTTTAGATTTGAAGCTAATATTTATAGAGAACTTTGTGCTATTGCTAAACAGGGTTTATTAGTTCAAAGAAGTAAACCAGTTTATTGGTCATGGGCTGCTCAAACTGCACTTGCTGAAGCGGAAGTTGAATATGAAGATAAAACTTCTCCATCTATATATGTTGCATTTAAACATGAAAAATTAGATGCAAGTGTAATTATCTGGACTACAACTCCTTGGACACTTCCTGCAAATACAGGTATTAGTCTTAATGGCGAAGAAGAGTATGTATTAACAAGTGATAAATTTATTGTTGCTAAAAAATTATATAATCAATTAATCGAAAATGAAATTATAAGTGGAGATGTTATTGAATCAGTTAATCCAAATGATTTAGAAAACACTCATGCAATTAATCCTTTAAACGAAAGAAAATCTAAAATTGTATTAGGTGATCATGTTGAAATGGATGCTGGTACTGGTGCTGTTCATACTGCACCTGGTCATGGTGAAGATGACTATAAAGTAGGGTTAAGATATGGACTTGATGTTATTATGCCAGTTGATGCAGAAGGTAAATATGATGAAACAATAATTAGAGAAAAACTATTTAATGATACAGATAAATATCTTGGTATGCATGTATTCAAAGCAAATGAGATGATTTTAGAAGAGTTGACGCAAAACGGTGCTTTATTAAGTAGAGTTGATATTAGACACTCATACCCACACTGTTGGAGAACTCACAAGCCAATTATTTTTAGAGCAACTAAACAATGGTTTATTTCAATTGATGATGAATATGGAAAAGAGCAAAAAACATTAAGACAAAATGCACTTGATGTTGTTGAGAACTTAACTTTCTATCCTGAATGGGGAAGAAATAGATTAAAGTCTATGTTAGACGGAAGACCTGACTGGTGTATTTCTAGACAAAGAGATTGGGGTGTTCCAATTGCATTTTTTAGAAATAAAAAGACTGATGAGATTATCTTTGATGAAAAAGTATTAAATTATACTGCAATGATTTTTGAACAAAAAGGTTGTGATGCTTGGTACGATTTATCTATTGAAGAGTTATTATATCCAGGTAGTGGATTAAACCCAGAAGATTTAGAAAAAACTATGGATATTTTAGATGTATGGTTTGATTCTGGATCAACTCAAAATGCAGTTTTAAGAAGTAGAAACTATGATGCAGGAACTTTCCCTGCTGATATGTACTTAGAAGGAAGTGATCAACATAGAGGTTGGTTCCAATCTTCACTTTTAACAACACTTGCTTCAAGTGAAATTGCACCTTATAAATCGATTTTAACACATGGATTCACTGTTGATGAAAAGGGTGAAAAGATGTCTAAATCTAAAGGAAATGTTGTTGCACCGGATAAGGTTATGAAACAATATGGTTCTGAGATTTTAAGATTATGGGTTGCAATGAGTGATTATCAGTCAGATTTAAAAATTTCTGATAATATCTTAAAACAAAATGCTGAGCTATATAGAAAAATTAGAAATACTTCTAGATTCTTACTTGCAAATGTAAGTGATTTAGAGGAAATTGTAGATGTTTCTAAAATGGGTCCATTAGATAAATGGATTTTATCAAAAGCTAAAAAAGTATTTGATGAGATTGAAGCAGCATTTAAAGTTTATGAATTTTCAAAAGGATTAAATAAGTTAAACAACTTCTTAGTTGTTGATTTATCAGGTATTTATTTAGATGTTTGTAAAGATAGATTATATTGTGATGATAAAAATGACATTCACAGACTTGCAAGTCAAAGTGCAATGGCACTTATTGTTAAAAAGTTAATCTCAACATTATCTTGTATCTTAACGTACACAATGGATGAGTTATTAGAGTACGCACCACAATTTATTAAAGGTGATGCTGCTGATATATTTGATTATTCAAAAGTAGAATTACCAGAAATTGAATCTGGAATTAATGATGAATTATTACTTGAAGCAAAAGAAAAATTTGCTGAAATTAAAGATGCATTAAGTAAAGAGAAGACAATTAAATCTACTTTAGAGTTAAGTATCTACACAAATTGTGAAGAAATTATAGCATTGGGTGAAGTTGAAGCAGCCGATTGGTTTATAGTTAGTTCTATAACAAATAGTAAACAAACTTCTGATATACTAGGATCGTTTAATATTGAAGATTATGAGTTTGAAGTTTATAAATCAACTGCTCATAAATGTCCAAGATGTTGGAAGTTAACTTCTACAGAAGAAGAGACTCTTTGTAATAGATGTGATGAAGTTTTAAATTAGGAAAAAGATGTTTCAAGAAGAAGTAACATTAACATTTATATTTGAAACAGTAGCTGTAATTTTAGTAGTTATAGCTATTGGTATATATTTTGTAAAGAAAAAAGCAAAAGAGGTAAAATAATATGATGCCATTTACTGATGAAGATTTACAAGCACCAGTTAGCACTATAATAAAAGATAAAATTGCCCCAATGCTAGCAAGAGATGGTGGAGCAATTGAACTATTAGATATTAAAGATGCAAAAGTATTTGTTCAATTACAAGGTGCCTGTGTTGGTTGTAGTGCTAGTAGTAGTACATTAAAGTTTGTTGTAGAAAAAGAGTTAAAAGCAGCAATTCATCCTGAACTTGAGATAGTAAACGTTCCACATGGTATGGAAAATAAACTACAGGAACTTTAATGGTAAATGAGAATAGATTATTAAATGAAGCAAATAGCTTATTTTTACAAAAAAAATTTGATAAAGCTTTATTTTTATATTCACAATTATCAACTGAATTTCCAGAGAATAAAGAGTACCCTATCTATGCACTATTTTGTGATATAGCAAGTGAAGATGAACAAAAAGCATTATCTTTATTTGATTATTTTAGTGTTGTAAAAGAAGAAAATATCGATGAAGCAATTCAATATGTAGAAGATGTTGTTAATGCTTATGATGGTGATATAGATAAAATGATGGAAGTACTTCAAGATTTAAGTGCTTCAACTGTTGATGCATTAGATGCAATTAAGTATGATGATTTTAAGAAGTTAATAGAATCAAGGGGCTCTTTTAGAGTAGCTTTTGAAGATATTATGTTTTCAACTAAAGTTGCTATTGAATCAAAAGAAGACTTTTTTGATTTTGTTACAAGATTAATTGATAATGACTTTAACAGTACAGCATATACTTATCTAGATGGATTTAATGAATATTTTTCATATGATGATGAAATTGAAAAATTATATAAAAAATTAGAAGAGAAAAAACTTGCAATTGATCATAAATAATGTAGTTTATACTGATAATTCAAATGAAGTAGATGAAAACTCTATCTTTGTGGTTTCAAAACAAAATGAAAAATTCAAACAAGCAGCAATTGATAATGGCTGCAAAGAGCTTGTTCTTGCGAATGATTTAAAAAAGCATTTGGATATGAGTTCTATTAAAGTTATAGGAATTACTGGAACAAATGGTAAAACTACAACTGCTGCTGCAATATATTCTATTCTTTTAGATTTAGGATACAAAGTAGCATTGCAAGGAACTAGAGGATTTTTTATAAATGATGAAAGGGTTGAAGAGTATTCTTTAACTACTCCTGTTCAACTTGGAAATTTCTCGCATATTCAAAAAGCTATGGAAAATGGATGTGAATTTTTTGTAATGGAAGTTAGTTCCCATGCAATTGAGCAAAAAAGAATCGAAGGATTAGAGTTTGCACTTAAAATCCATACTAATATTACAAGAGATCATTTAGATTATCACAAGACTATAGAAGAGTACATAAATGTTAAGAACTCTTTTTTTAGTGATGAAACTCCAAAGTTAATAAATAAAGATGATGAAAAAGTAAGATATAACATTAAAAACGGTTATGCTTATTCACTAGATAAACCTTCTACTTACAAAGTAGATGCATATTCTTTTAAAAATGGCATGCATGTGATGTTTAATCATTTTGGTAAACACTACTCATTTTCATCAATGATGATGGGAATTTTTAATGTGTATAATCTTATGGCTTCAGTTGCTGCTGTGCATATTACAACACAAAAGCCTCTAGAAGATATTTGTGAAGCGCTTGAAGGTTTTGCTGGAGTTAGTGGAAGAATGGAAACTATTAGTTCAAATCCTTTAGTAATTGTTGATTTTGCCCATACTCCTGATGGAATGAAAGAAGTTTTACAAAGCTTCAATGAAAAAGATATTATCACAGTATTTGGAGCAGGTGGAGATAGGGATAAAGACAAACGATCTATAATGGGTAGAGTTGCTGCATCTTATTCAAAACACATAGTTGTTACAAGTGATAATCCAAGATTTGAAGATCCAGATATGATTATAGAAGATATTTTAAAAGGTATTGAAAATCATCCAAGTGTAATAGTAGATGTAAATAGAAAAACAGCTATTAAAAAAGCAATTGAGATGGCTGATGAAAATAGTGTAGTATTAGTTCTTGGAAAAGGCGATGAAGCTGCACAAATCATTTATGATAAAAAAATTCCATACTCTGATAAAGAAGAAATTTTAAAAATATTAGGATAAAACGTGTTATATATAGAAAAAAGTGAAAAAAGTGTACAAGAAGTTGTTGATAAAATTCAAGAGATAATTTCAAACTATAAGTTTGGAGTGTTACACATTCATAATATAAATGAAACATTAAATTCTAAAGGATTTGATTTTAAAAATGAGTGTCAAGTTTTAGATATATGTAATCCAAATGTTGCAAGTACATTTTTAGGTCAAGACATGAGTATAAGTTCAATAATGCCATGTAAAATTTCAATTTATAATGAAAATGGTGAAACATTAATAGCAACTAATTCTGTAGTTCAATTAGTTGATGATATTAATCCTGATTTAGTAGATTTAGCTCAAGACACACAAGAAACTATTTTAAAAATTATTGAAGATGCTAAATAGCAGTATTTAATACTGTTATTATTCTTTATTTCTTAAATAAATCAATATAATCAAACTAAAAACTGCTATAAAAAGCGGATAGAAAAACAAGTAGTCTTTTAAGACTATTTTGTTTTGTTCTATCTTTGATTTCTCCAAGTTATTAATATCTCCATATATAAGTGATAAATCCTCTTTTGAATAAGCAATATATGCTTTTGCATTAGATTGTTTTGCAATATAGTTTAATACATTTCTATTTGAATTTCCAATACCAATTGTGTATGCTTTTATATCATACTTTTTTAAAAATTTAATTACTACATCAAGGGGTATTTTACTACTAGTATCCTCTCCATCACTAAGAACTATTATAATATTTGATTTGGCTTTTTTATCTTTTAATATATTTACACTTTGTGCAATTGAATCAAATAAAGCAGTTCTTTTTCCTGCCATTTGAACTTCTAAATAGTTTAAAATCTCTTTTTGTGCTTCTTTATCAAAACTAAGTGGACTTGCTAATAGTGTAGAATCACCAAATAAAACTAATGCGATATTATCTCCAACTCTTTTTGAAATAAAATCTTTAACTATATCTTTTACTACATCAAATCTATTATTAAAAGGATCCAAATCTTTTGCTAGCATCGAACCACTTGCATCAAGATTTAAAACAATATTTATTCCATCATTTTTTATGAGTTGAGTATCATTTATTTTAATAGGACTTGCAAGTGCAATAATTGAAAATAGAATGACAATGTACTTTAAAATATTTAAAAAAAATGAAGATTTTTTTGTAGCACTTTGAAAAATATTTAAATGAGGCATATACATACTTGGAGTTTTTGCTTTACAAAATATTGAACAAATTATAAATAAAACAATAAGCAGTAAAAAATATGGATACTCAAAACTTATATTACTAAACATCAATCACATCCATAAAGTTTGAAAACTTTGCTTTAATCTTTTTATCAATTTCTTCTACTTGTTTTTTATACTTGTACTTATCTAATTCTTCTATTAATTCTTCGCAAAGTCTAATTTCTCTATCACTTCTAGCTAATAGTCTTGAATATTTTGTAATATCATAAGCACTTTGTTTTGAATTAGTAAAATCAATATTTTCTAGTATTTCAAAATATTTTTTCCTATCACTTTTTTTTCTATTCTTATAAAGTTTAATAAGTAAAAAAACTACAATAACTATAAATAAAATAGTTGTAACAACTAATGCTAAATAAACAAAAAAAGAGTTATCGGGTATTTGAACTAAAGGTTTTATATCATGAAGTTTTGATAAAGGATTTTCTTGCATTATCTTAATACTCCAATTAGTTTTTTTATACTATCTTCATGGGTATAAACTTTTGTAAACTTTATTGCACAATCTTGAAAATGTGTAAAGAGTTTTCTATCATTTTGTTTTACTTTTGAAGTATAGTGTTTAACAGAACTTGAGTTTATAACTCCTTCAAAGTTTTTATTATTTGAGGGATCTACAAAATTTACATTGCCAATTTCACTTGGGTTTTCTTCAAATTTATCTCTTACAATTAAAGCTATTACTTCATGTTTTTTACTTAAAAGTTTTAAATCAAGATTTTGAACATCAAAGAAATCTCCTATTAAAAAGATTATTGATTTGTGATGAATTGTTCTAAAAAGTTCTTTAGTGATTTTTTTATAATCAATGTTTTTCCCAAGTACATTATAGTTGAAAAACTGTTCGGCCATGTAATTTACATTAAAAACTCTTTTGGATTTTTTAGTGCAAACTTCTAAGTTCTCATTTGCAATATACGAAGCAAAGGGATCTCCTTGCTTTACACTAATATACCCAATTGCACTTGCTAGTTCTGTTATTGTTTCTTGTTTGAATTTTTTTGTTCCAAAATAAGTTGAGCCGTTTAAAAAAGATACTATTTTTATGTTTAACTCTTTTTGTGCGTAGAACTGTTTTACATAAGGTTTTTGCATTTTTGCACTAATAACCCAATCAATATTTTTTACATCATCACCATATTCATACTCTTTTAATTCACAAAAATCATAACCTTCACCTTTTTTTAGGCTTGAATTATTACCGATGATTTCAGAAAAAACATTTCTTTTAGTTTTTATTAGTATCTTTTTTAAAACTTGATTCATATTATGGGATATTTATTTTCTCTAATATCTTTTGAATAATATCATCAACTTGTATTTCATTTGCCATTGCTTCATATGTTAAAATAACTCTATGTCTTAAAACATTTTTAATAATCATTGCAATATCAACTGGGCTTACAAAATCATTCCCTCTAATAAAGGCATTGGCTTTTACTGCTTTAAACATATCGATAGTTGCCCTTGGGCTTGCACCAAAGTGAATACTATTTTCAAGCTCTTCAAGACCATACTCTTTTGGTTCTCTTGTTGCGCAAATAATATCGATAATATACTCTTCAAGTTCTTTATCTATGTGTACATTTTTTACTTCATTTTTTAATGATTTTAAAATGTCTTTATCAATAGCTTTTTGAATTTCTTCAAAACTATTCATAGTAACTTTTTTTGCTATCTCCCACTCTTGCTCTTTTGTGTTATATCCAACTACAATTTTAAACATAAATCTATCAAGTTGTGCTTCTGGCAAACTATATGCACCTTCTTGCTCAATTGGATTTTGTGTAGCTAAAACTAAGAAAGGCTCATCAATTTTAAAACTATCTTCTGCAATAGTTACTTGTCTTTCTTGCATAACTTCAAGCAGTGCTGATTGTACTTTCGCTGGAGCTCTATTTATTTCATCTGCTAATAAAAAATTTGTAAAAATTGGTCCTTTTTTTATTTTAAAATCACCAGTTTTCATATCATAGATTTGAGTACCTATAATATCACTTGGCAGTAGATCAGGAGTAAACTGTACTCTTTTGAAATTTAAATCAATTGCATCAGCAACACACTTTACAGTTGTAGTTTTTGCAAGTCCTGGAACACCTTCAAGTAGTATGTGTCCATTTGTTAGTAATCCTATTAAAATAGAGTTAACCATATCCTCTTGGCCAACAACACCTTTTGCAATTTCTGCTTTTAAGTTAATTAGTTTTTCATTGAAACTCAAAAAAAGTCCTTTATTTTTGATAAAGTGATTTTATCTAATTAGTGGTAAATAAAGATTGAAATTTTACTTAAAGAAATATTAATCTTTATTCAGTTAGAATCACGACTCTAATTTTAAATTAGAACCTCACATGTGTCAACATCCTGATTTGGGTTGTGTGAAAACATTAAGGGGCACAGAGGCTAAACCCAATTACAATATATTCAAGGAGAATTACTATGGTTACAATGAAAGACCTATTAGAATGTGGTGTACACTTCGGACACCAAACAAGAAGATGGAATCCAAAAATGAAAAAATTCATTTTCGGTGTTAGAAAGAATATTTATATTATCGACTTACAAAAGACGTTAAGATACTTCAGATATACATATAATGTTGTTAGAGATAGAGCTGCTACTGGTGAAACAATGATTTTTGTTGGTACTAAAAAACAAGCTAGTGAAGCTGTTAAAAGAGCTGCAGAAAATTGTGGTATGCCATATGTTAATCACAGATGGTTAGGTGGTATGTTAACTAACTTTGGAACAATTAAAAAATCTATTAGAAAATTAGAAATTATTAAAAAAATGAGAGAAGAAGGTCAATTAGACTTACTTACTAAAAAAGAAGCTTTAATGCTTTCTAGAAAAGAAGCAAAATTAGAGTTATACCTTGGTGGTATTAAAGAAATGAACAAATTACCAGATATGATGTTCGTTTTAGATGCAGTTAAAGAAAAAATTGCTATCCAAGAAGCAAGAAGATTAGGAATTACAGTTGTTGCTCCTTTAGATACTAACTGTGATCCAGATGTAGTTGATTTACCAATTCCAGGTAATGATGATGCAATTAGATCAATTCAATTATTCTGTAACGAAATGGCTGCAGCAATGAATGAAGGTAAAGCAGTATTAGCTGAAGAAAATGGTGAAGAAGAGCCTGTATCTGCTGAAGAACAAGCGGAAGTTGTTGCTGAAGCAGTAGCTGAAGGTGAATCTGAATCAACAGAAACTAAGGAAGCGTAATTATGGCTGGTGCAACTCCTAAATTAATTAAAGAATTAAGAGAAAAATCTGGTGCAGGTATGCTTGATTGTAAAAAAGCATTAAATGAGTGTAATGGTGATATCGAAGAAGCACAAACTTGGTTAAGAGAGCAAGGTCTTGCAAAGGCTGCTAAAAAATCAGGTAATGTTGCTGCTGAAGGTATTATTACTATCTTAGTTAATGATGACAATACAAAAGCTACAATGACAGAAGTTAACTCACAAACTGACTTTGTTGCTAAAAATGAGCAGTTCTTAAACTTAACTAAAGGAATTACTCAACATGTTCAAGATAACAACATTGTTGATGCTGAAGCTTTAGCAACTTCTTCAATTGAAGGTCAAGAGTTTACAACTTTCTTAAACGAAAAAATCGCTGTAATTGGTGAAAATTTAGTTGCTAGAAAAGTTGTTAATGTTGAAGGTTCAGTTGTAAATGGTTACGTTCACTTAGGAAAAGTTGGTGTTATTTTATCTGCAAAATGTGATGATTCTGCAAAAGAAAAAACAACTGACTTATTAAAGAAAATTGCAATGCACGCTGCTTCTATGAAACCAACTGTTATTTCTTACCAAGATTTATCAGCTGAATTTATTGAATCAGAAAATAAAGCAATTATTGCTGATATTGAAAAAGAGAATGAAGAGTTAGTAAGACTTGGTAAGCCTCTTAAAAATATCCCTGAGTTTGTTTCTAAGCAACAATTAACTGATGAAGCTATTGCTGCTGCTGAAGCTTCTATGAAAGAAGAGTTATTAGCTCAAGGTAAACCTGAGAAAATTATTGGAAACATTGTTAAAGGTAAAATTAATAGATGGATTGAAGATAACTCTCAATTAGATAAAGCTCATGCATTATTATCTCAAACTTACGTTATGGATGATTCAATGACTGTTGAGCAAGCTATTAAAGCTTGTGATGCATCAATTGAATTAGTTGAATATGTAAGATTTGAACTTGGTGATGGTATCGAGAAAAAAGAAGAAGATTTTGCTGCAGAAGTTGCTGCTCAAATGGGTAAATAATTTCTAACGAAAATTTTTCAAAAGGTGGACTTGTGATGGGTGATAATGTTAAAACTGAAACACCCATCCAAGATGACCAACTATTAACTGCTAATAATCTAACTCACAAGTTCGACTACGAACTTTTTAATAATATCAACTTATCACTAAACAAAAGAGAATCTATTTCTATTATAGGAACAAGTGGTAGTGGTAAATCAACACTTTTAAATATTTTATCAACTCTTTTAAAGCCTTATGATGGCGAAGTTTTATTTGAAAATAGAGATTTATACTCTTTAAATCAAAACGAACTTTTAAAAATAAGAAGAGAAGATTTTGGTATAATTTTTCAAGCACATTATTTATTTAGAGGATTTTCTGCTCAAGAAAACCTAGATATTGCTACTTTTCTAAGTGGTGAAAAGCTTGATGAAGAGTTGCTAAAAGATTTAAAAATCGATCATGTTTTATCTCAAGGAATTGGAGAATTAAGTGGTGGTCAACAGCAAAGATTATCAATTGCTAGAGTTTTAACAAAAAAACCTAAGATAATATTTGCAGATGAACCAACAGGCAATCTTGATAAAGATACTGCTAATATTGTAATGGATACACTGTTTAATTATATAAAAAGTAATGATGCAGGATTAATATTAGTTACACATGAGCATGAATTAGCTTATAAGTGTGATAAAGTTTATAAATTAGAAGATTTAAAATTGCAGGAGTTAAAGTGAATTTATTATTAATATGTGAGACTGCAATAATTGAGCATATATTTACTTTAGTTTGTAAGAAACTAAATATAAAGTTAACTGTACAGAAAAATAACAATGTTGAAGATAGATATGATTTAATTGTAATTGATCAAAATTTTATTGATGATAAGTTTAATATTATAAAACAGTTTTCAAAAAAATTAGGTGCAATTTCAAGTGAAGAGTTACCTTTTGATAAATCAAGAGATTTTATTATTCCAAGACCTTTTTTACCAACTGCTTTATTAAATTTAATTCAAGAGCAAATAGAATTAATAAAAGAAGAAGTTCAAGTGGAAAACTATAAAAATGAAACTAAATCAGAAGACCCAACTATTGTTGATTTAGATTATGAAGAAGATGAAGAGGTTACAGTTCCTGTTAATGATTATGTTAATTCACTTGCAGATGATATTTATGATGAAATTGAAGAGCAAAATGATGAGAGTATTATAAGTTTAGGGACTCTTAGAAATGGTGGGGTTTTAGATGAAAGTGAGTTATCTAAAATAACAGATATTTTAAATGAAGAGTCTATTCAAGAAGAGATTAATTTAGAAAAAGAGGATTGGAAAAATATCTCAGATATTATTGATGATGCCTTAGATGAAGTAAAAGATTATGAGTTTGATTTAGAACAAACTGAACCTAAACAATATAATTTAGTACTTAGTCATTTTCAAATAGATGAATTAAAACCATTATTAGAAAAATTTGACCAAGCAATTATTGATAAACTAGCAAATAATGAAATTGTTGATGTTCGAATAGCTTTAAAGGATAAAAATTGATTAGTGAAAAAAAAGGTGCAATTTTAATTTTATCAGGACCTAGTGGTTGTGGTAAATCTACTTTATTAAAAGAAGTTTATAAAGAAATTGATGATTTTTATTTTTCTATTTCTACTACAACAAGAGACCCAAGAGAAGGTGAACAAAATGGTGTTGATTACTATTTTGTATCAAAGGAAGAGTTTGAAAAAGATATAGAAGATGATGGATTTTTAGAATATGCAAAAGTTCATGATAATTATTATGGAACATCATTAAAACCAATTATGGATGCTTTAAATGATGGTAAATTAGTAATTTTTGATATAGATGTTCAAGGTCATGAAATTGTAAGACAAAAGCTTGATTCAATTGTAACTTCAGTATTTATTACTACTCCAAATTTAAAAGAGTTAGAAAATAGATTAACTTCAAGAGCTACAGATAGTAAAGATATAATTGAAAAAAGAATAAAAAATGCTAAAACTGAAGTTGAGTATTTTGATACATACGACTATTTAATAATTAATGATAATTTAGAAGTTGCAGCAAAACAATTAGTCTCAATTGCTAATATTACAAGAATAAAAGCAAGACTATTTGATAAAGAAAATATTGTTTCTAATTGGCTAAATTAAATTTAGCTAATAGAATCATAACTTGTAGGCTTATCAAAGTAATAACCCTGACAATAGTCAATATTTAACTCTTTAATTTTATTATAAATCTCTTCATTTGATACATATTCTGCTACTGTTTTTACTTTAAACTCTTTTGAGAAGTTAGCTATTGTACTTACTATTATTTCTAAATCTTTTGAGGTATTAATACTCTCAATTAAAGAACCATCAATTTTTACAAAATCAATATCAAGAAGTGTTAATAAATTAAAGTTTGAATATCCTGCTCCAAAGTCATCAACTCCAACTATACAATTGAATTTTTTAATATTAGAAATAAATTTTGCAACTTGATCAAAGTCTGAAATCTCTTCTGATTCTAAAATTTCAAATTCAAGTCGGTCTGTATAATCTTTATTTTGCTCTAGTATTTCATAAACAAAGTTTGTTGTTTCTTCATTTGCAATATCATCAAATGATATATTTACAGATACTCTTTTATTTTTTTCTTTTATTAATTTAAATGAGTCCTGTAGAATGATTTTTATAATATTTGGATAAAGCTTAGTTCTTTTTGCAACATTTAAAAAGTTTGCAGGAGATATCTCTTTCCCTTCTTTTGTTATATATCTAATAAGTGCTTCATACTTATGAACTTCTTTTGTTTTTGTATCTACAATAGGTTGGAAGTATGCTTGAAATAAATTCTCTCTAAATCCTGTTTTTAGTTGTTTAACCCATTTGATATTCTCTTCAAATGATTGTTGAATTTTAAATGCTTCATTATAAATCATAATTCTTTGCAGTTTTGACCTTGCATAGTTTATAACTCTTTGAGAGTATTTAAATGCGAGAGCACCGTCACCTTTTGCAATTCCAATAGTGATATTTATATCAATTTCATTTTCTTGAATATATAAAGACTCTTTTTCAATTTTATCTGCAAAGTTTTTACATAATTCATAAAATTCATCTAAATTTTGATCTTGAGCTTTTGCAACAATAGCAAACTTGTCTGCTTCAATTCTATAGGTAGTAAAAAAGTTTTCATCAAATGATTGTTTTATTTTTTTTGCTAGCTCTGTTAAGATAATATCACCATTTTCTTCACCAAATAAGTCATTAATAGTTGAAAATTCATCAATATCAATTAATGCCATTAGTTCAACATGATTTTCATCTAATTCTTTTTTTAATTTATTTCTATTTGGTAAGTTGGTAAGTTTATCAATATATAAGTCTTTTAATTCATGATATAGTAGCGATTGAGACATAACTTGTAGAAGTTTTGAAATATCAATTGGTTTTAGTACATATTTGTCAACACCAATATCAATAGCTTCTAATAAATACTCTTTATTTGAAAATGCAGTTGCTACAATAATAGGAATATTTATATTGATTTTTTTTATTTCTTTAACCATATCTAGCCCATTTAGTATAGGCATATTTACATCAGTAATAATTAAATCTATTTCATTTTCATGTTCTTTAAAAAGTTCTAAACCCTCTTGCCCATTTGTGGCAACGTATTGTTTCTTTGTAAAACCCTTTAGAATTTGATGTGTAACTTCTCTTAAGTCTTTTTCATCCTCAGCATATAAAATTGTAATATTTTTTAGTATAGATATATTGCTTACCATAATTAAGACACACTCCAAATTTAATAAGATATAATAACATAATTAAATAAAATTACAAAACAAATTTCAATAGAATTCTAAAAAATAATTTTTTGATTTATGAATAAATAGTAGGAAAACATAGTGTCTAAAGTAAAATGTAATCATTGTCATCTTTCTTTTGAAGAAGATATAATGATTAATGAAAATGATTTGAATTTTTGTTGTAAAGGATGTCAAGGTGTATACCATCTTTTAAAAGATGATGGATTAGATTCTTTTTATGACAAGCTTGGAAATAAAACAATTAGCCCTCCCATAAGTATAGAAAGAGATGATTTAGAAAAATTCAATTCTGAAAACTTTTTAAACAATTATGTAAATGAAACAAATGAAGGTTTTTCTCAAATAGATTTAATTATTGAAGGAATTCATTGTGCTGCTTGTGTTTGGTTAAATGAAAAAATACTTCATGACACGAAAGGAATAATACAAGCTGATATAAACTTTACTACTAACAAAGCTAGAATTGTGTGGGACAGTGATAAGTTAAAACTTTCTGATATTATTTTAAGAATTAGATCAATTGGATATAACGCTTATGCTTATGATTCAAGTATTGCAGATGTTCAAGCTACAAAAGCAAAAAGAGATTACTTCATTCGTATGATGGTTGCAGTTGTTGCAAGTATGAATATTATGATGATTGGTGTTGCAAAATATACAGGTTTTTTTACTGGTATGAGTGATGAAATAAAACATATGATTCATTTAGGAGAATTTTTTCTTTCAACTCCTGTTCTTTTTTATAGTGGTTGGGTATTTTTCAAAGGTGCCTATTATGGTTTAAAAAACCGTGTGTTAAACATGGATTTTTTAGTTTCAGCTGGAGCTACACTTACTTATATATACTCTTTATTTATTCTTTTTGGAGCAAAGGGCGAAAGCTATTTTGATAGTGTTGCAATGATTATTACTTTTGTATTAGTTGGAAAGTATTTAGAAGTAATCGGAAAAAAATCTGCTGTTGATACCTTAGATAAAATTAAATCATCTCTTCCTTTAGAAGCTACAGTAATTAAAGATGGAATAAAAAAAGTAGTTGCTTTAAATACAATTAGCATAGGAGATATTGTTCAATTAAAAGCAGGTGAAAAAGTACCCGTTGATGGAAAAATTACTAAAGGAGAAGCTTCTTTTGATGAGTCAACTCTAACCGGTGAATCCCTTCCTGTATATAAAAAAGTTGGAGATGAACTTTTTAGTGGAACAATTAACAATGATTCTTTATTAGAATATGAAGTAACAAAAGACTTTAAAAACTCTACATTCTCTTCTATTGTTACACTACTTGAAGATTCTTTAAACTCTAAACCAAAGATTCAAAATACAGCAAATGAACTTTCAAAAGGTTTTACAACAGCAATTTTAACATTGGCATTTTTTACATTCATTGTTTGGTATTTCTTTGGTATTGATTTAGGATTTGATTATGAGGGAACAAATCATTTTGAGAAATCTTTTATTGTAGGTATTTCTGTAATTGTGATTGCTTGTCCCTGTGCATTAGCCTTAGCTACGCCAATCGCTAGTTTAATAGGTATTTCTGAACTTGCTAAAAAAGGTTTATTATTTAAAGAAGCAAAGTTTATAGAATCTATTGCAAAAAGTGATACTGTAGTTTTTGATAAAACAGGAACTTTAACTAAAGGTGAGCTATCAGTTACAAAAATGAGAATACTAGATGATAATATTCATAAGTTAAATTTACTTTATACTCTTTTAGATGCTTCATCTCATCCTATTAGTAAGTCTGTCAAAAAAGCATTGTTGAATAAATATGATAATTTAGAGCTTAAGAATTTAGATGAAGTTAAAACAATAAATTCAAAAGGTCTTAGTGCAAAATATCAAAATTTTGAAGGTAAAGAGTTTACTCTTTTAGGTGGTAATATTGAACTTATGAGAGATAATGATATTTGGTATAAATTTGATAGTTCTAATAGTGTTTATCTTTTTGCCATAAATAAAAAAGTTGTAGCTACATTTGAGTTAGTTGATGAAATAAAAGATAATGCAAAAGAGTTGATAGATTATTTAAAAAACCAAAAATTAGAAGTTGTAATGCTAACTGGTGATAATGAATTAGTTGCAAAAAAAATATCAGCTGATCTAGGAATAGATAAGTTCTATGCTTCTCAAACTCCAGTAACAAAAGCTAACTATATCAAAAAATTAAAGCAAGATAATAAAACTGTAATTATGGTTGGTGATGGATTAAATGATAGTGTTGCATTAGGTAATGCAGATGTAGCAGTAGCAATGGGCAATTCAGCAGATGTTTCTTTATCAATTTCTGATATTGTTTTATTAAACTCATCTTTAAAATCATTAAAAGAGGCATTTGAATTATCTAATAGAACATACAAATTTATTAAACAGAATCTATTAATATCTTTAGTGTATAATATAGTCACAATACCTTTTGCAATGGCAGGTTTAGTAATGCCTCTTGTTGCAGCACTTTCAATGAGCTTAAGTTCACTTCTTGTTGTTCTAAACTCACTTAGAATAAAAATGAAATAGGAAAATATATATGATTGATGATACTTTGTTTTTGATGTTAATTGTTGGGCTTATAATTACAGCAGCTCTTTTACTACTTTTTGTTTGGGGTGCAAAAACTGGTCAGTTTGATGATTCAAATAAAATGGTTGATGGATTATTATTTGATAGTGTTGAAGATTTAAATGATGCAATTAATAAAGAAAAAAAACTAAAAGATGCAAAAGAGCAGAAAACTAAGGAGTCTGAAAATCAGGACAAAAAAAAAGCTTAGAGTGACAAACTCCAAGCTTTTAAAGTATACAATAAATATTTACTATTTACCGATGTACTCAGCTAATTCTTTAATTTGAGCGTCAGTTAATCTAGCAACTTGACCTTTCATAATCATTTTCATAGCTCCACCATAAGTACCAGCTTTGTAACCTTTTAATGCATTCTCAACTTCTGCTTTAGTTAAGTTTGCAGGAATAGCACTTTTATTTTGAGTTGTAGTGTTTAATTCACCCTTAGCTCCATGACAACCTTTACAAGTGTTATATGCTGCAGGAGCAGCGAAAGCACATGATGCAGCGATAACTGTAGTTAATACAAGTTTTTTCATTTAATTCTCCTTATTTGTTGAAAAAATATTTTAGCTATTTTTTCTTTTGCTTAGCTTAATATTTATATTAAGTTTAACGCTTTTATAAGTATGTTATGATATTGTGTATTAATTGTGAAATATTTATAATTTTATTGGTAAATATATTATAAATTCAGCCCCATAATAGTCATTTTTATTAAAACTATATTTAGAGTTTTTAACTTCTAGTTTACCTTTCATATGTTTTGTAACTATCTCATTTGACATAAATAGCCCAATTCCTGTACCTTTGCTTTGATGTTTTGTTGTAAAGTATGGTTGAAATATTTTATCAATAATAGCTTCTGGTACACCTTTTGCATTGTCTTTTATTGATATTAATATATTATTTTGTTGTTGAGTGACTGAAACTAAAATTAATCTTTTCTCTTTATCCTGAATATTTTGAAGTAAAGCATCTTTTGAATTATTTATAATATTAAGTATAACTTGTATGAATTCATTTTTGTATGAGTTTACTTCTATATCTTGGTAATTTTTTTCAATTTGTATATTGTAATAGCTGTTTGACTCAATATTAGAAAGAAATATTGCTTCATCAACACTTTTCGCAATTTTAAAAAATTCTTTTACATTCGAAGGTTTAAAAAAGTTTCTAAATACATCTATTGTATTAGATAGATATTTTGTACTTTCAAGAATTTTATCTAAAGAGTATATTTCTTGTTCCTTATCTTGAATGTCATACTGTCTATTTAATTTTATTCCACTTGCTGATGTTGAAATTATACTTAAGGGTTGTCTCCACTGATGGGCAATATTTTGTAGCATGTCCCCAAGTGCTGCCATTTTACTTTGTTGAATTAATATTTTTTCTGTTTTATATTTAGCTTTCTTTTCATTTATAATTGCTTGATTTTGAGATTTTAATTGATTAATTAGTTTCTTTCTTGAGTAGTTTAAATATAGTGTAAAAATTAAAAGTAATACTAATATTACAAAAATAATTCCAGTAAAAATAATCTCTTTTTTGTATTTTAATAATATGTCATTCTCTTTTTTTATATTAATTATTTTCATGTTGTTAATATTTGGTATTTTTAGGTTGTATTTTTTCATAAGTTTATTATCTAGTATAGTGTTTGACACATTGTATGAAATGAGTTTTTTATTAATTAGGTTATCAATTATATAAATTGATTCTTTTGATAATGATGAACTATACAGAAGATCTCCTCCTACTATTCCATTATTAATATAAGGAGAATAAATTGAATAAATAGGTATATTAAGATTTTGAGATATATTTTTCAATACATTTAATGGTTTGTAGATTTTCCCTAAAGGGTCTGTAAAATATACAGTATAAAATATGAAAGTATTATTCTCTACACTTGAGCATATATTAATGATTTCTTCTATACTAAAACTACTTAAATCTCTAACATTGATGTCTTTTTTAAAACTTTGAATTGTTTTTATTAAATCTTTTTGTTTTTCTTGATCAATTACTATTACATTATTTGTGTTGGGGTTTTGTTCAAAAGCGATTTTTAAAGTATTATATATGTTTGGAGTATTTGTAATGTTTTTACTTTTTGAAAAGTGAGTGCTTTTTTTGTTGGTTGTATAATAAACATATGGAATATCCTCAAAAAGCTCTTTCCCATATTTATTTACGAAATTATATGCAGGGTCTGACTCAGTTATAATTCCATCAATTTTAATTGAATTATATTTAGTTTTTATATAGTTGTAAAAGTTTTTATTAGAAAATTCATTAAATAAGATTGAATCTAAATTTTCTTTGTAAATATTAAGCTTCGTATTCTCTTTTTTTACATTAAATATACCCTCTGTATATTTAATATCCCAAGGTAATGAAGTATGATAACTTGTAATTATTAAAATATTTTTACTGTTATCTTTTGAATATAGACAAGAGTTTAATATAAATAATGTAAATATTATTTTTATGATAAAAGACATTTCACATCCTTGAGTTTTATTATACATAAAATCATATAAATAACTAAAATATGCACATATATAAAATAGCTTTTTACAAAATTAAAGTAAGATTTTTATACACTATCTTTTTAATTTAAAAGGTAAAGATTTGGATGAGAATATAGTTTTAAAGATTGAAGACTTAACATTTTTTTATAAAAAAGATAAACCTATCTATGAAAATTTTAATTTAAATTTGCATGAAGGTGAACTTGTAACTATATTTGGGAAAAGTGGTAGTGGTAAAACTACACTTTTTGAACTGATTATTGGAACACTAAAACCAATAAAAGGAACAATCCAAAAAGATAATATTAGTTTAATATTCCAAGATCCATATAACTCTTTTCATCCAACATATTCAATTATTGAACAAATAAATGATGTTGTTAAATATGATTTTGCAAAAGAGTTAGAAAATCTACTTGAAAAACTTACATTAGACAAAGAATTACTATACAAAAAACCATATGAATTAAGTGGTGGTCAACTTCAGAGATGTTCAATTCTAAGAGCACTTTTGATGAAACCAAAACTTCTTTTAGTAGATGAACCAACTTCAGCACTTGATAATATTATTGCTTATGATGTGATGAAGTTACTAGTAACACTGCTTGAAGATTGTGCGATTTTATTAATCACACATGATATTGATATGGCTAAATGGTGTAGTGACAAAATTATAAGGCTAGAAGAAAATGAGTGAAAATAAAAAAGCATTAGTTCTACTTAATATGGGTGGGGCTAGAAATAAAGACGAATTAGAAATGTTTTTAACAAACATGTTTAATGATGAAAATATATTAACAATAAATATTGATTGTATTAGAAGTTTAATTGCAAAATTTATTGTATCAAGAAGATTAGATGAAGCATGGAAAAATTATGAAGAAATTGGAAATGCATCTCCTATTAATCCATTAACTGAAAAGTTAGTTGAAAAATGTAATGAGAAAATAGAAGGTTATAAAACATATCAAGCTATGAGATATACTCCTCCTTTTGCAAATGAAACAATAGAGCAAATAAAAGCAGATGGAATAAAAGAGATTGTTTTACTTCCTTTATATCCTCAATATTCAACTACAACTACAAAATCTTCAGTTCAAGATTTCTTAGGTTGGCTTCCTTATGAAGATAATTTCAAAGTTACTTATTTTGAAGAGTTTTATAAAAATGATAAATTTAATGATTGTATTGTTGATGAGATTATAAATACAGTTGATGATTCAACTGAATATAACTTAATCTTCTCAGCTCATGGTCTTCCTCAAAAAATTGTTGATAAAGGTGACCCTTATGAAGAGCAAATGAAAGAGCATGTAATTATGTTAAGAGAAAGATTGAAATTCAAAGGCTCTAAATTTAAATCAGTAAATTTAGCATACCAATCAAAAGTAGGTCCAATGAAATGGTTAGAACCTTCTCTTGATACTATGTTAACAAACTTTAAAGACCAAAAAGTAGTTATTTATCCAATTGCATTTATTGTAGATAATTCAGAGACTGATTTTGAACTTGATATTGAGTATAGAGAAATAGCTGAAGAGATTGGTATTAGTGAATTTAAAGTATGTAGATGTGTAAATGATAGTGATAATTTCATTGAAGCAATTAAGGATATAATTAAAGCATAAATAGGAGTTAAAATGGATAATCAAGTTTTACTAGATATTGTAAAAAAATCTATAAAAAGAAAGTTTGATACAAGTGTTGAAATAAACAAAGAAAAACTTATAAATGATTTTCCACAACTTCAAAACGACGCTGCAACTTTTGTAACTTTAAATTTAGATGGTAAGTTAAGAGGTTGTATTGGTTCACTTCAAGCTTATAGAAGTTTAATAGATGATTTAATCTCAAATGCCTATGCAGCTGCATTTGAAGATCCACGGTTTTTAGAACTAACTTTAGAAGAATTTGAAAAAGTTGATATTCAAATATCAATATTAACAACTCCAATAGAAGTAGAGTATATAGATGTAAATGATTTAAAATCAAAAATTAAGCCAAATATACATGGTGTGATTTTACAACATGATGGAAGGAAAAGTACTTTCTTACCTCAAGTTTGGGAACAACTTCCTACTTTTGAAGAGTTCTTCTCCCAATTAATTTACAAAGGAAGTTTTGAAAATAGCTGTTTTGATTATCATCCAAAAGTTTTTACTTATGAAGTAAAGAAAGTTTGATGGAGCTTTTTATGAGTATTAGAAAATCTGTAGTTAGTGGAAGTTTTTATCCTAATAGTTCTAAAGAGATTTTAAAATATATTAATCACTTTAATAACCTTGAAGATAATAGTGAAACTTTTGAAAATATTAGAGCAATTATTGTTCCTCACGCTGGATATATCTATAGTGGATATACTGCAAATTTAGCATATAAAAAAGCAAAAAAGCAAAACTATAAAAAAGTTGTAGTAATTGGGCCATCTCACAAAACTTATCTAAAAGGTGCAAGTGTAGCACTATATGATGAATATGAAACACCACTTGGAAATATTAAAATAGATAAAGAATTTTCACAAAACTTAATAGATAAATATGATTTTTTGAATTTTGATATTGAGTGTGAATTTGAACACTCTACTGAAACTCAAGCACCGTTTATAAAACACTATTTTGGTAATGCAAATTTAGTCGAAATAGTTTATGGGGAAATTGATTATAAAGATATTTCTAGAATTATTGATGAGGTATTAAGTGCTGATGAAACTTTAGTTATCATTAGTACTGATTTAAGTCATTTTTACACACAAAAAGTAGCAAATAGTTTAGATGAAGTTTGCTTAAGTGCTATTGAAAAAAAAGATTTAAATCTTTTTTCTTCTTGTGAAGCTTGTGGAAAAATAGGTATAAAAGCAATAATAAATTGGGCAAATAAAAATAACTATGATTCAAAACTACTTCACTACTGTACAAGCGCAGATGTGACAAAAGACAAAAGTAGGGTAGTTGGATATACTTCTGCTTTAATAGGAAGATAGATGTTTTTACTTAAGAAATTTGTTTCAGCATTTTTATTGCCAGTTCCAATTGGTCTTTTTTTACTATTTTTAGCTTTTATTTTTTTATTGATGAATTCATATAAAAAAGCAAAAGTTTTTGGATTTTTATCTCTTCTTTGGTTTGCTTTATTATCAAATCAAACAGTTTCAAATGCTATTTTATTTCCCCTTGAAAATGCTCACAAAGCACTTTTACAAACACCAAAAGTAAATTATATATTAGTTTTAGGACATGCTCATAAAAGTGATGAAAATCAAAGTATTACTTCTCAATTAAAAAGTACAGCAGTAAATAGAATGATTGAAGCAATAAAACACTACAAAAATCTACAAAATGCAAAATTGATAGTTTCAGGATATAGTGGATTTGATAAAAATCCCCATGCTCTTATGCAAGAAAAGTTAGCTATAACTTTAGGAGTTAAAAAAGAAGACATATTAAGAATGGATACTCCAAATGATACTCATGCTGAAGCAGTACAATCTAAAAATATAGTTCAAAGCAAGCCATTTATTTTAGTTACAAGTGCTTCTCATATGAAAAGGTCAATGCTGCTATTTAAAAAAGAAGGTTTAAAACCAATAGCTGCTCCCACTCAAAATCTTGCATATGAAGATAAAAGCTACCAAGAAATATTTAGCGCACAAAACTTACGAAAAGTAGAAGTTGCAATCCATGAGTATTTAGGAATTTTATGGGCATACTTAAGAGATAAGATTTGATTTTATTTTAATATTTAGATAGTATTGCAACTTTGTTGCATGAAAATGCAAATATAAAGAGGTGAAATTGAAAATATTAGATATAAAAAATCTTTCATATAAATATAATAAAATAAATGTTTTAGAAGATATAGATTTAGCTATTCAAAGTGATGACTTCCTAGCAATCATTGGACCAAATGGTGGTGGCAAATCAACTTTATTAAAATTGATTTTGGGTTTGTTGAAACCTCAAAATGGAAAAATGGAAAAAAATATAAAAAATGACAAAATAGGCTATGTCCCTCAAAATACAAATTTAAATACAGACTTTCCAATAACTGCACTTGAAGTAGTTCTTATGGGACATGTCTCAAAACAAAAAAGACTTTTTGGATACTCAAAACATGATATTTCTTGTGCTATGAGTTCTCTTAGACAAGTTAGTATGGATGAGTTTGCAAATAGTAAAATTGGAGACCTAAGCGGAGGGCAAAGACAAAGAGTATTTATAGCACGTGCACTTTGTTCAACACCTCAAATAATGCTTTTGGATGAACCAACAGCTAGCATTGATGTAAAGGGTCAAAAAGAGATTTATGAGTTACTAAAAGAGCTAAATAAATCTATTTGCATAGTAGTAGTTAGTCATGATATTTCAGTGCTTTTAAACTATGCAAAAAATGTGGCGCATGTAAATAAAAATCTTGTATATCACAAACTTGATCAAGTAACAAACGAAGTTCAAACAAATGATGAACATCTTTGTGAAGTTGAACTTTTAGCAGCCCTTGGTAAAACACAAGTTTGTTGTGATCATAAGCATTAAGGATAAAAATAGATGTTAGAAGCTTTACAATATGATTTTATTCAAAATGCAATAATAGCAGGAATATTAATCTCAATTGCCGCTGGTATTATAGGAAGTTTAGTTGTAGTAAACAAAATTACATTTTTAACAGGTGGAATTGCACATAGTTCATATGGTGGTATTGGTATTGCTATTTATTTAGGTATTCCAGTCCTTTTTGGAGCTACCATTTTTGCAGTGATTACTGCAATAATTATTGCAATTCTTACAATGAAAGATAAAAAGAGAATAGACTCAGTTATTGGTATGATGTGGGCTAGTGGTATGGCTATTGGTATTATATTTGTGGATTTAACACCTGGATATAATGTTGATTTGATGTCATATCTTTTTGGAAGTATTATTGCTATATCTTCTGATGATATTAAGTATCTTATGTTTTTAGATTTGTTTATTATTAGCATAGTTTCACTTTTTTACAAACAAATCTTAGCTGTATCATATGATAGTGAGTTTGCTAGTTTAAGAGGTATAAATGTTAAGTTCTTTTATACCCTTATTCTAATCCTAGCAGGGCTTTGTGTTGTTGCTGCTATAAAAGCAGTTGGACTTATACTTGTAATTGCACTTTTAACAATACCAACATATTTAGCAGAAACATTTTCAAATAAACTATCAAAAATGATGATGATTAGTTCAGGTTTAGCTACACTTTTTACTCTTTTGGGATTAGTGGTTTCATATTATTATGATATTAGTTCTGGGGCTAGTATTATTGTCGTTGCGGTTGCTATCTTAACTATTACAAAGTTATTAAGAAAATAGAGATATAAACTACCAAAAGGTAGTTTATATTTTAAATACTCTTTTTATCTTTTTATCTCCTGTTGTTTTTGCAAACCATTTATTTATTTTGAAGTTCCATACATTTTTAGTGGTACCTTCTTTTATTGATAACTCTTTTACATGCCAGCCAGGTTTACTATTTGTATTATCATGCTCTAAAGTAATTTCTTTTATATCCCCTAAATATTTACTTACGGGTATATTTTGAACAAAACTAGTTCCTTTTTCAAAGTCATCTAAAATTGTATCAAGTTTTATTTTTCCACTTGTAAAATTATCTCCTTTAAATTCAAGATATACTCCTGCACTTGTTCCCGCATTTTTTATATTAGATGTTTCGATATTTATTTCATAAAACTTTAAAGGATTAGCTTTTACTAATTGTTTGTTAAAGCTTCCATCTTTTTTCATGTTTACAATTCTTACTCTACCTTTAAATTGATCTAGTAAAAATAGTTTTAGTTTCCCATTTTTAGCTTTAAAGTACTGAATAGAAGTCCATCTTTCAGTAGGAATAAATCCCATTGTAAAAGTATTTCTAAAATAGTTATCATCAATTTTCTTAGATAGTTTTGCATCATTTTTTAAATTGTTTATTTCATGTATATGCATAATACCGTTTCTGTTTAAGCCTTTACTTACTAAGAAGAAAGATTTCTCTTTTGACTCTTGATAGATATCTAAATCAAACCAACCTTTTGACCAGTTTCTTGTGTCAATTTCTTCTAATTTAAACTTATTGTTCTTTTCATAGAATTTATATTGAGAATAAATAGTTCTTTTACCAGTATGATTTATACCATAAATATAAATTGCATCATCTGTATTTACTATTTTTAGCTCTGGAGACAAGAAAGGAATTTTCGAGTTTTTTAAGAAAGACTTAGTATTGATTATAAGTTTTCCTACTCCTCCATTTGTTTTCATCTCTCTAATATTTACTAATCCATCATCCTTACTTAATATGATATATGTTTTGTTTTTATATTCAAAGAACTCTATTTTTCTCCAACCTTTAGTCCAATCATGTTCTTCAACTTTTTTCCCAACAGTCCCATCAGTGTTTATTTCATGAATGTGAACTAAACCATTTGTATATCCATCTCCTCCACCTGCTTTCATTAAAAATAAGTAAGTTTTATTTTTAACTGTATAGAAATTGAAATTACTCCACCCTTTTGACCAATCGTATTTTTTAACTCTTTTTCCAATAGAACCATCTTTTTTTGTTTTATGAATATGAACTAAACCATTTGAATATTTTAATAAAAATAGATATTGTTGATTATTCACTTCATATATTTTTCCATTCCATCCTTTACTCCATGAATCAGAATATAAAATATCATCACTTTTTAAACTAATTAGTGTTCCTGATACATAACTTGATGCATATTGTCTTCCCCAATAACTACTCCAACCAAGTATTTTTAGATCTTTATATGCTATGTTGTTACGAGTTCGGCCTTTAGTTAAATCTATATAAGAAACTGTAGTATTATTTGGATCAATATTGTTATTTTTATCATATGTACAATTTAACCCTACTATTGTAATCCAGTGATTTCCTTTAAATGCAAGAGCTATAACAGGCATTGCTCTTCTTAAGTGGTGTCTTATTTTTTCTATTACAGAACTGTCATCTCCTTTGTTATGTCTAATAACATTATTTTCAACATCACTTCTTGATTTAAGATTATTCTTTATTAGTTTTTCTAATCCTACAGAAAGTTGAGCAGGTGTTGTAAAGTATTGATTTTTCCCACTCCAAAGTCCAAAAGAAGCTGGTGCAGTAAAAGACTTAATCATACTAGGCCATTTTGTAACTTCAATTTTATTTTTAATTTTACTTCTTGGAATATCCTCTTTTATCCAAGCCATAAAACTGTGTGCAGCATCTACTCCACATCCAACATATTTTCCTGCTTTGCCTGTAAAACTAAATTCTGAACCATTTAAAAATAGTCTTAAATTCTCAATTCTTTTAGTTTCATCTACTTGAATCCTAACCTGTCTTGTTTTATTGTATTTCAGTGAAAAGTAATCAGTTTTCATAATATCTCCTTTATCTAATTATATACCCAAATAACTTTATTTACAATCTTATTATTTATAAGCTGAACTTATATTGGTTTGAAAACTTGAATTATTGTAAATTCAATACATTTTGAAAAGTTATGCTAAAATATTACAATTAAATAGAAAGACGGAATAACCATGAATGAAAAAATAAAAATAGGTGAGATAAACTCACTAAGAATAAACAGAGCAAGTGAGCCAGGGCTTTACTTATGTAGTGCAGATGAAGAAGAAGTTTTACTTCCAAATATCTATGTAACAAAAACAATGGCGATGGATTCTATCATAGATGTGTTTGTATATACAGATAGTGAAGATAGACCAGTTGCAACTACACTTAAACCATATGCAAAATTAGGAGAAATAGCTTTTTTAGAAGTTGTTGATGCTGCTAAATTTGGAGTTTTTGTTGATATTGGATTACCAAAAGATATTCTTTTCCCTAAAAATAGACAAAAAATACCTTTTAGAGTTGGAGATAGTGCTATTGTTCAATTACAATTAGATGAGAGAACAAATAGATTAATTGCTTCACAAAAATATGAATTACAAGAAAAAATTACTGGTTTAAATGCTAAAGATGAAGTTGAGATTATGGTTTATTCAAAAACTCCACTAGGTTTTAAAGTTATAGTAAACAATAGTTTTGAAGGAATGATCTTCCATAATGAGATTTTTGAAAATATTAATATAGGCGATAAAAAAAGAGCTTATGTAAAAACACTAAGAGATGATAATAAACTTGATATTAGCCTTCAAAAAATTGGCGAAAAAGTAAAAGATGATAAAGTTTTAGAAATTCTAAAACAAAATGGTGGAAAACTAAACTTTACTTATAAAAGTGATGCAGAAGATATTAAAGATACTTTTGGGGTTAGTAAAAAGTCTTTCAAAGCAACATTAACAAAACTAATTGAACAAGAAAAAATCATACTTGATGAAACATCAATTAGAGTTAAATAGTAACAATTACAAATTGATTACTATCAATTAAGACTATTTTTATCCTATTTTAAAATTAATTACATTAAACTCCAATAATTAATTTATAATAAAAGGAAAAAAATGGCAACAACTAATTTAAAAGGTAATCTAGTAAACTTAGCAGGTACAGAAGTAAATGTTGGAGATAAAGCTCCTGTAGTAAACGTAGTAGCTCAAGATTTATCAGATATCCAAGTTGGTGGATCAAAATCACAAATCTTAGTAGTAGTACCATCTTTAGATACTCCTGTATGTGCAGCAGAAACTAGAAGATTTAATGAAGAAGCATCAAAAATCGAAGGTACTGAAGTAGTAGTTGTATCTATGGACTTACCATTTGCAATGAAAAGATTTTGTACAACTGAAGGAATTGAAAACTTAAAAGTAGGTTCTGACTTTAGAGGTAAAGAATTAGCAAATGCTTACGGTGTATTAATTGCTGATGGTGCATTAGCAGGTGTTACTTGTAGAGCAATTTTTGTAATTAAAGATGGAATTGTTTCTTACAAAGAAATTTGTCCAGAAATTACAGAAGAACCAAACTATGATGCAGCATTAAACGCAGCATTATCTTGTGGTACAGGATGTGGTTGTCACTAATGATTAGAGGAATTTAATTTCCTCTAAACATACCCTTTACAAAAAATCCTTATACTTTCATAAGATTAAAAAAGGATTTCTAATGAAAATACTTAAAAAGCCATCTTGGCATATTAGTGAAAATGAAGTAACTCCTAAAGAACTTTTTGAAAAAAGAAGAAGTTTTATCAAATTAGGTGCTGCAAGTTTAGTTGCAAGTAGTGCTCTAACAGAACTTTTAGCAAAAGAAAATATTCCAACTCCTACTTTAAAATATACAAAAGATACTAATCCTTTAAATTTAAAACTAAATACCTATGATCAAATTACAAGTCATAACAACTTTTATGAATTTACTACAACCCAAAGTAGAGTAAAAGATATGGCACATACCTTAGATACAGATAATTGGCTAATCACAATTGATGGTGAAGTAGAAAATCCAATGGAAGTATATTTAGAAGATTTAGTAAAGATGTTTGATCTTGAAGAGCGAATATATAGATTTAGATGTGTTGAGGGATGGTCAATGGTTGTTCCTTGGGTTGGGTTTGGTTTAAAAGATCTTGTAAAAAAAGTAAAACCATTATCAAGTGCAAAGTATGTTAGATTTGAAACATTATATGATCCTTTTAGTTTCCCAGATCAAAAAAGAGGAAGCTTTGGCGTGATAGATTATCCTTATGTTGAAGGACTTAGAATTGATGAAGCTACAAATGACTTACCACTTTTAGCTGTTGGTTTATATGGAGATAAAATGCCAAAACAAAATGGAGCGCCAATTAGACTTATTGTTCCATGGAAATATGGCTTTAAATCTATTAAATCAGTTGTAAAAATCTCTTTTGTAAAAGATGAACCAATGAATACTTGGCAAAAGCAAAACCCAAAAGAGTATGGGTTTTATGCAAACGTAAATCCAAATGTAGACCACCCAAGATGGTCTCAAAAAAGAGAAAGAGTTTTAGGAAGTTTTTTCAAACAAAAAACACTAATGTTCAATGGATACGAAAAAGAAGTTGCTCAACTATATAAAGGAATGGACTTAACAAAGTATATTTAATGAAAATTTTAAATCTAATTTTATTAACACCTTTATTGTATTTATTAATTAGATTATTTATACTTGAAGATGTAAATGATCCTATTAAATATATTTATACATTAACAGGTGTTAGTGCAACTATTATTTTGTTTGTCTCTGTTTGTTTTTCTTTAATCAAAAACAAAATAAATTTAATAAGATATAGAAAGAGTGTTGGCTTATATGGTTTTTTTTATTCTTTGTTGCATTTACTAAATTTTATAGTATTTGATGCACAGTTTGATTTAATTTTTATTATTGAAGAAAGTATTGATAAACCTTTTATTTATATTGGAATTTTTGCTTTTTTAATAGTATTGTTTATGGCTTTTACTTCAAGTAAAAAGCTTTTTAGAAAATTTAATAAATATCACAAATTTATTTATTTATCTTTAGTACTAATAACAATTCATTGGGTAATGGCACAAAAGTCATTAGATGTTTATCAGCTCCTATATTTGGGGGTTTGCATAATTATAATATCTCTTAAATTAAAAAGTTTTTTTGCAAAAAGTAACCATTAACTATTTATTAACTAAATGTTAAAAAAGCGTTAATCATGAGCTGTTATAATTTTCTCATAGATAGGTTGACGCAGCGACTTATTTATACAAAATATTTTTAAGATAGAATTTCTTAAATAAATAATTTTTTTTATGTTTCCTTGTGTATAAAGGGTGCCTTCCTCCAAAGGCATCCTTTTTTTTTATTTCAATCTACTTTTATTCTTTTATGCTAATATTCGCAAATGATAAATCTTTTTAAACAACTAATAAACTAATCACATGCCATTATCCAATCTAAATGAAGAACAACTAAGCGCAGCTACTTGTCCTAGCGGCTACAATTTAATTATTGCTAGTGCTGGAACAGGTAAAACCTCTACTATTGTAGGGCGTATTGCTAACTTAATTAATAGTGGTGTAAAACCAAATGAAATCTTATTGTTAACTTTTACAAATAAAGCAGCAGCTGAGATGGTTGCACGGGTTGCAAAGTTTTTTGGTAAAGATGTTGCAAAGCAAATTATGGCAGGAACTTTTCACTCGGTTTCATATAAACTTTTAAAAGAGTTAAATGTAAATATTTCTTTAAAACAGCCAAGTGAATTAAAAACATTATTTAGATCAGTTTATGAAAAGAGAGTTTTTTATGAAAGAGAAGAAGATGTAAATCCATATGATGGTGGATACTTATATGATATGTACTCTTTATATCTAAACTCAAATGAGGGTGAAGATTTTGCTACATGGGTAAAGGGTAAAAATCCTGATCATGAAATATATACTATGATTTATGAAGATGTAGTTGATGAGTTTAATCAATTAAAACTAAAATATGGTTATGCAAATTTTGATGACTTACTAACAATTATGTTAAAAACTTTAGAAGAAAAAGAGTTTGATTTTAAAGAAATTTTAGTAGATGAGTATCAAGATACAAACCCCCTTCAAGGAAGACTTCTAGATGGATTTAGACCTAAGTCTTTATTTTGTGTAGGTGATTATGATCAAAGTATTTATGCTTTTAATGGTTCAGATATTGGGATTATTTCAACTTTTGCAAGTCGATATGGTGGTGCTGAAGTTTTTACATTAAGAAAAAACTATCGTTCTACTAAGCCTATTTTAGATTTAGCAACAAAGGTTATTGAATACAATGAAAGAGTTTATGAAAAGAAACTTGAAGTTGTTAGAAAAGAAGAAGAGTATAGACCAAAACTTTTAGCTTTTAATGAACTTTTTTCTCAATACCACTACATATCAGAGTTAATAGCAAAAACAAGTACTCCCCATGAAGATATTGCAATTATATATAGAAACAATTCAAGTGCAGATGGTATTGAAACAAACTTAAGAGAGTATGGAATTCCAGCTAAAAGAAAAGGTGGAATGAGCTTTTTTGATTCTGTTGAAGTAAAATTCATCATTGATGTTCTAGTTATGCAAATATCTCATAATGATATGATGGCATTTATCCATATTATTGAGCATGGGAAAGGTATTGGAAAAGCAATTGCTAAAGATATATTTGATGCTTTGATCAAACTTGGTGATGGTGATTTATTAAAAGGACTATTCTCTCCTAATCAAGATATAAAAAACCCGTATGAGACAGGACGAATCAAAAATGTGCAACTTGGACTTTTTGATGACTTCTTAGAATTAGGTTCAATTTCTAAATTCAAAGACTGCAATTTTGAAGAGGCTTTTTTAGGTAATCCTATATTAAAACATCCAAAGTTAAATGTAGATGGAGCAAAGTTTTTATATGATTTTTATTTATTAATGAAACATTTAAGAAGAACTAAAAACCCTCAGACTTTAGTTGCAAATATTACAGCTTCAATGGTGTACTCAAAATTAAAAGATTTTTTATCTACAAAAAGAGCAACACAAAAAGATGGAACAGTAAATCCAACACAAAAAGCAAAATCTTTGGCTAGATTAAATAGAAAAGTGTTACTTTTAAAGAATCTATCAAAAAATTTCAATGATTTATCAAAATTTATAAATTCAATGATTCTAGGTGGTGGAGAGATGAGTGAAGGTGATGGAGTTAATCTATTATCTATTCATGCTAGTAAAGGCCTAGAATTCAAGGAAGTTTATGTTATTGATCTAATGGATGGAAGATTTCCAAATAGAAAGTTAATGAGTAAAGGTGGGAGTATTGAAGAAGAAAGAAGACTTTTTTACGTAGCCGTTACTAGAGCTAAAGATATTTTGTATTTAAGCTACGCAAAATATGATAAAATCAAAAAACTTACATTTGTAGCTAGTCCATTTTTAAATGAAGCAGGACTCATAAAAGAAGAGAGTCAAGAAGAACCTATATAAACTTTTCTCTTCTTTTATTATTAATTAACAATCCATACTAATCTAATATAATAATTTACTACTTGCATAAAATAGCCTAAGTATAGCGCTTTTATTAAGTTGACAAAAATACTCTTGTATTTCAGGCATAAAAATAATTTTTTCTAGACTTTGATAAATAAGAAAAAAATGCAATATTTTTTTTATTGTCAAAGTTTCTCATTAAGCTTAAAAATGAATATTTATTCACTAAAAATTATTGCTTATAATAATCATAAATTACTCTAATATGACTATTTTATCGGTGCTACGTGAATGCTACTTATCTATAATATATTTTCAATGTTAAATAAGAAAAACTAATAACTTAAGTTTTATTTTAAGTTATTAGAACTATAATAGTAGGCGATAAAGATTTTTTATAAGTATTGTCAAATAATTTTAGGAGGTACTCGCTTGAAAAAAATTAATATTTTCAACAAAGAGTCAAATAGTCCTTCTTTGGAGCAATCTTCAAGAAGAGAGTTTTTTAAGAAAACAGCTGTTTACTCTGCTGGGGCTTTAAGTGCTGCAAGTGTAATATCACCAGTTTCTGCAAAAGCTGATGATCCTGCAATCATGAATGAAGCACCTTGGGGACAAAAGTTAGGTGATCCTGTAGATAAGTATCTATATGGAGTTCCTTCACCATATGAGCATAACAATATTAGAAGAACGCACCCAATTTTCTCTTCGGGAGATTATTATGCTTCTGTTGCTATGTGTCCAATACATGAATCAGAAGGAATTATTACTCCTAATGGTTTATTCTTTGTAAGAGATCATGGAGGTACAGCTCACATTGATCCAAAAGAGTGGAGACTAATGATAAATGGTAAAGTTAAAAAAGAGATTGTTTTAACTTTAGAAGATTTAAAAAGATATCCTAGTGAAACTAGAATTTACTTTATGGAATGTCCTGCAAATGGTGCTCCTGAGTGGAGAGGTCCACAATTTAATAATCTTCAATTTATGAAAGGTCTTATGAGTTCTGCACAATGGACAGGTGTAATGCTTAAGACTATTTTAGAAGATGTTGGTTTAGAAAAAGATGCTGTATGGATGCTAGCAGAAGGAAGTGATAATGCTTCTAATCCTAGATCAATTCCAGTTGAAAAAGCATTAGATGATATTATGGTTGTTTGGGCTCAAAATGGTGAAGCATTAAGAGCAGAACAAGGTTATCCTGTAAGATTAATCGTTCCAGGTTGGGAAGGTAACTTAAATACTAAATGGTTAAGAAGATTAGAGTTTAGTGATAAACCATGGCACTCTAAAGAAGAGACTTCTAAATATACTATGTTACAAAAATCTGGTAAGGCTATTAGATATTTCTGGGTAAATGAAGTTAACTCTGTTATTACTTCTCCTTGTCCTGAAAAACCATGGACTCACCTTAAAAAAGGTGATATGGTAGAAATTGAAGGTATTGCATGGTCAGGTCATGGAACTATTACAGGTGTTGATATTTCACTTGATGGTGGTGATAACTGGAAAAAAGCAAGTCTTAAAGGTTTAGTATTACCAAAATCATGGACTAGATTTAGTTATGTAATTAAATGGGATGGTAATCCAATTTTATTATCTTCAAGAGCAACTGATGACTTTGGAAATATCCAACCTACAATTGATGAAGAAACATCAGCTGTTGGTGTTGAATCTGTGTATCACAGAAATGCTATTGTAACTTGGGAAATTAATAAGAAAGGAGAATGTAACAATGTTCAAATTAGAAAACATAATAAAGCTTAATTCTTCTATTCTAGCTTTAGGTGTTAGTGCACTATTAGCTACTTCTTTAAGTGCAGCAAATGGTGTTTCAGTTGATGGTGCAGTTAAGTATCCAACAAAAGATGGAAAATATGGACCATACTATGTTCCTATCCAAAATGGTAAAAATTACAATTCAGGAAGAGCTGCAACAAAAAATGAAATTGCTGTTTGGGATGTTGATGTAAAGCCAAATGGTGAAGGATTACCAAAGTATGACATGAAACATGGTAAACCAGTTTTAGAAGATGGAAAACCTAAAAAAGCTGAAGGTTCAGTTGAGTGGGGTGAAGAACTATATGATGCACAATGTGCAATGTGTCACGGTGAGTATGGTATTGGTGGAAAAGGTTACCCAATGTTATCAGGTGGTAGTGTTGAGTCTTTAAAAAATCAAAGATTAAATCCAGCTGATGAACAACCAAATCCAGAAACACCAATTAGAACTGTAGGTTCATATTGGCCGTATGCTAGTACACTATATTGGTATATTCAAGATTCGATGCCTTTCTCTCATCCAAAGAGTTTAACTAATAGTGAAACTTACGCTATTACTGCTTTTTTATTATCTGTAAATGAGGTAGAGTATGAAGGTGAATCTATTGATGATGAGTTTGTACTTGATAGAGAAAAAATGATGAAAATAAAAATGCCAAATGCAGATGGTTTCTATCCAGAAGTGGATACAGCAAACCCTCAAGATGGTATTGAAAATATGAGAAAACTTTTATCTGATCCAACTATTTATGGAAAAGGTACAAAGTGTATGACTAACTGTTTTGAAAAACAGTATGGAAAAGGTAAAACAGTTGATGATTTATTAATGAAAATCAAGATACCTTTAGATGATGGAATTGTTCAACCAGTTTCTACTGAAAGAACTTTACCAAAAGTAAAAGCAGATGCTGGAAAAATTCATCCAGGAAAAGCTGGATATGAAGCCAAATGTTCTGCATGTCATGCAAATAAAGCAATTGGAGCTCCAGTTGTAGGAGATAAAGATGCATGGGCGGTTGTTTCTGAAAAAGGAATAGACGTTGTTTATAAAAATGCTTTAAATGGTATAAATGCAATGCCTCCAAAAGGTGGACATATGGATACACCAGATGATGAAATCAAAGTAATTGTTGATTACATGATTGAAGCAAGTAAATAAATCAAATTAAGGAGAGAGCAATGATTTTAATTAAGAAAGTGTTAACTGCAGCCGCGGTTAGTGGTTTTATTGCAGTTAATGGTTTTGCAGCAGATGCGAACCTTGTAAAAGAGGGTGAAAAGATATTTAATACTAAAAATTTAGGTAACTGTCTTGCATGTCATGCTGCAAATGGTAAAAATATTGATGGACCAGGAAGTATGGGACCTAAATTACAGTATTTATCAGCTTGGCCAGAACAAGCGTTATATGACAAAATTTATGATCCTTATACAACTAACCCTATTTCACAAATGCCAGCATTTGGGAAAAATGGTTGGTTAAGTGATAAACAAATTAAAGCAGTAGTTGCTTATATTAAAACAATAAACTAAATTTATAAAAAAGGAATTTAAAATGATGAATAGAAGAAATTTTTTAGGATTAGGATTAGGTGCATTAGCAGTTGCTGCTGCAGCTCCTTCACAGTTAAGTGCTGTAAACTTTAGAGAGACTAAGCCAAAAGCTTGGACTGCAACAAAAGTTGATGAAGCTATGAAAGAATTATTCGGAACTTCTGATGCTACTGAAGGTGGAATCAAAATGAAAGCTCCAGATATCGCTGAAAATGGTGCAGTTATTCCTGTATCTTTCGAATCTGATTTAAAAGCTTCAAAAGTAGCAGTATTCCAAGATGCAAATCCAGAAGCAACAGTTGCTGTATTTACTATTCCAGAAGCTGGAATTATTGATTACGGAATTAGAATTAAAATGGCTAAAACAGGTACTGTTACAGTAGTTGCAGATGTTAATGGAAAATTACACAAAGCTTCTAAACTTGTAAAAGTAACTATCGGTGGATGTGGTGGTTGATTTAACTTCAACAAACCAAAACAACAATAAAAAATAAAAAATAGAATTTAAAAAGGATTTTTAAAATGGCAAAAACTAGAATCAAAGCAAAATTAAAAAAAGGTGTTGTAACTGTTAAAGCTTTATCAAAACACCCAATGTTAAGTTACCAAGAAGCAAAAAGAGCTAAAAAAGAAGCTAACTTTATTACTTATTATAAAGCAGAAGTTAACGGTAAGATTGTATTTGAAGCATCTACTTCACAATTTTTATCAAAAGACCCATATATGAAGTTTCAATTCAAGGGTGATGATGTGAAAAAAGGTGATAAAATTACTATTTCTTGGTCTGACCTTAAAGGTGCAACTGCAGAAGATAGCAAAAAAATTAAATAAACAATTTATTGTTTGAAAATTCTAAGGAGAGAGCATGTTAGCAAAAATACTTAAATCAACAGCTTTAGTTGCACTAGTTTCTTGTGCGCTAAATGCTACTGATTTTAATACAGAACCAGAAAAAGATAGAAAAGCATTAGTTCAATATTTTGAAGCAAAATTTGCTGATGCAGAAAAAAATAGAAATACTTTTTTCCCATATTCAACTGATGATGAATTAAAAAACAACATTATGAAGGGCTTAAAATTTGAAGATTTCTCAAAAGGAAACTATGCATTTTCAAAAAATGGTAGAACTTCTTATGATGAAATCAAAGAATTCCCACCAACTGAGGAATTTGTAGAAAAAGGTGAAGAATTATATGAAAAACCATTTGCTAATGGTAAATCATTTAAAGACTGTTTCCCTGATGCTGAAATTGGTGGAAGCTATCCATATTTTGATGAAAAAAGAAATGAAGTTGTTTCTTTAACACAAGCAATTAACGAATGTTTAACTGCAAATGGAGAAAAAGCTTGGAAAACAACTAAGGGTCCAATTACTCACTTAGAAGCATTTTTTGCATACTCTACAGGTGAGGCTGAGAAAAAAGTTGATATTAAGATTCCTAGTGCAGAAGCATTAGCAGCTTACAAAAGAGGTAAAGAGTATTACTATTCACAAAGAGGATATTTAAAAATGTCTTGTGCTACTTGTCACGTTCAAGGTGCAGGTCAAAGAGTTAGAAATGAATCTTTATCTCAATTATTAGGTCAAACTTCTCACTTCCCAGTTTACAGATTAAAATGGGCAGCTAAAAGTGCAGCTAATGATGGTCTAGGTACACTTGAAAGAAGAATGTCAGGATGTGTTAAAGATCAAGGTCAAGTTCCTCCAGGAAATACTTCTAAAGAAATGAAAGAGTTACTTTATTTTATGGCATATATGTCAAATGGTATGACTGTTGACGGTCCAGATATTAGAAAATAATTAAGAGGTGAAGATTATGAAAAAATTAACAATTAAAATAGCTACATCTATTGCGTTATTAACATCTGGACTAATTAGTGCAAATGCCACTGAATATTCTAAAATAGATGTTGAAAAAGTTTGTAGTGTAAAAGATAATGGTATTAAAAATGTAGTAGCAACTGCTAAAAAATATAATGAAATTGCACAAAAAGAAGGTTTAGAATTTAGAAGATTAGGTGTTAATAATTCTGGTTTAATCGCTTCTGTTGAAGATGCAATTAAAACAGGTGCTAAAGAAGTTAACCCTAAAGATTTTAAAGGAAAAGCTTCAAAAACTAAGTTAGAAACTAACTTTGCTGCTCACAGATCTTGTAAATTTGCTATTAGAGCATTACAACAAGCTGAAGAGGCAAAATCTACTTGGAGACTTGCAATACCAGGTGATGGATATAAGTATTAATCTTTAATACTTATCCACCATTTATATTAAAGTCAAGCTTTGCCTTGACTTTTTTTTTATCAAAGGAAAAATAATGAAAATGTTAAAAAAATTAGCTTTTGTTGCTGCTGTAACTACATTATGTTCAACTTCATCTTTTGCTGAAGGGGGAGAAAAATTTGTTCCAATAGCTCCAGGTGTTAAATCTGTAGATATTACTTTAAATGATGAGACATTTACTATTATGAGAAATCAATCAAAAGATAGCAAAATTTCTCCACTTTATGAAACAACATTTAGAGGTACTCCTCAACCAATGAGTTTAGGAAAAGGTACTGAGACTTTAGGTGAAATTGAGTTTGTTGAGTATATGAAAAAAGCTCAAAGCGATGAGTCAATTGCATTAATTGATTCAAGAAAGCCAGGTTGGTTTGCAAAACTTAGAATTCCAGGTGCAGTAAATGTGCCATTTACAAATTTCAATGAAAAAGATACAGCTATTGAAATGATGGAAGATGAAATGGGTGTTGTTCAAAAAGAAGATGGAACTTTAGATTTTTCTGAAGCTAAGACTTTAGTATTATATTGTAATGGATACTGGTGTGGACAAACTCCAGGAATGGTTAAAAATGCAGAATTTGCACTACTAAAAATGGGATACCCAGCTGAAAAAATCAAATACTACAGAGGTGGTATGCAAGCATGGACTTCACTTGGGTTTACTGTTGTAGGCGATGCAGCTAAATAAATAAGGAATATATCCAATGAGTAAATTAAGTAGAAGAGAGTTCGTTTATATGATGGCAATGCTAGGAGCAGCGCCTGTATTTGCTAATTCTCATACAAGAATGACTGATACTTCTAATGCTAAATTAGAAGATTATTATAAATTAAAACCGTTTGGTAATGCAAGATTTTTACATATGACTGACTCTCATGCTCAGTTATTACCAGTATATTTTAGAGAGCCAAGTGTAAATATTGGTTTACATGGTAATTTTGGTAAGCCACCTCATATCGTAGGTGAAAAACTATTAGATTACTATGGAATTAAAGGTAATAAAAGACTTGAGTATGCATATTCATGTGTTGATTTCGAAAAGCATGCACAAGCTATGGGTAGAACAGGTGGTTTTGCTCAAATTAAAACTGTTGTTGATTTCTTAACTAAATCATTTGGTGAAGATAAAACTTTATTATTAGATGGTGGAGATACTTGGCAAGGTAGTGCAACTGCATTATATACAAGAGGTAAAGACATGGTTGGTGCTATGAATTTACTTGGTGTTGATGTTGCTGTTGGACATTGGGAGTTTACTTATAAAGCTGAAGAAGTTCTAGAGAACGTAAAACTTTTAGATGCTGAGTTCTTAGCTCAAAATGTTAAAGTAAAAGAAGATGCATTATTTGAAGAAACAGAAGTAGCAATGCAAGCTTATGATGAAGATACAGGTCATGCTTTTAAGCCATATACTATTAAGAAAATGGGTAATGCAAGAGTTGCAGTTATTGGTCAAGCTTTCCCTTATACTACTATTGCGAATCCACAAAGATTTATTCCTGATTGGACATTTGGTATCAATGATGAAGGAATGCAAGAAATAGTTGATGAAGTAAGAGAAACTGAAAAACCAGATGCAGTTATTGTATTATCTCATAATGGTTATGATACAGATAAGAAAATGGCAGAAGTTGTTACTGGAATTGATTTTATTATGGGTGGTCATACTCATGATGGTGTTCCTGAAGCTTATCCTGTTAAAAATGCAGAGGGTACAACATATGTATGTAATGCAGGTTCAAATGGTAAATTCTTAAATGTACTTGATTTAGATATTCAAAATGGAAAAATTAAAGACTTTAAATTTACATTATTACCGATCTTCTCTGATTTAATTCCTGAAGATCCAGCTATGAAAAAATATATCGAAGATGTAAGAGCTCCATTTAAAAAAGAGTTAACAAGAGAGATTGCAACTACTGATGTTACTTTATTTAGAAGAGGTAATTTTAATGGTTCTTGGGATCAGATTATTTGTGATGCTTTAATGGAAGTTAAAGATGCTGAAATCTCTTTATCTCCTGGATTTAGATGGGGAACATCAGTTGTTCCTGGTCAAGCAATTACATTTGATGATTTAATGACTCAAACAGCAATGACTTATCCAGAGACATATGCAAGAGACATTAAAGGTAGTGATATCAAACTAATTTTAGAAGATGTTGCTGATAACTTATTCAATGAAGATCCTTTCTACCAACAAGGTGGGGATATGGTTAGAACTGGTGGAATCTCTTATAAAATTAATCCAAAAGGAAAAATGGGTGAGAGAATTACTGATATTGTTTTAACTAGAACGGGTCAGAAAATTGATGCAAGTAAATCTTATAAAGTAGCAGGTTGGTCAACAGTTGGTTCTAAATCACCTGGTGAACCAGTTTGGGAAACAGTTGAGAATTACTTAAAAAATGTAAAACATATTTCAAAATTAAATGTAGATACTCCAGATATCGTTGGTATCAAAGGGAACCCTGGAATTGTATAATTTCATTAAAGTATAAAGATTTTTCTTTATACTTTTTCCTTTTAGTGAGTTTTTATATGAAGATTTACTAAATTGAAAAAAGGTGCTTACTTGCTAAAAAAAATACTATTTATTACTTCATTTTTTATTTTTAATGTTTTTGCTTCAAGTGAATATGAAGAAGGAAAAAAAGTTTTTGAATCTAAATGTTCATCTTGCCATAGTTCACATATAGAAATTAATAAATTAAAAGATAATTTCTTTGATAAAGGTAATAAGCTTTTAAACTTAAAAGCACCAACAGTTAATATGTTAGCCTATGCAATTATGGATAGTCCAAAAAAAATTGGAGATCCTGAAGATATTGAAATGAGACAAATAGAAATTGAAGAGTTTCTAAAATCATACTTACAAAAGCCTGATAGATTTAATTCTATTTGTGATGATCATATTTTAAAATATTATGAGACAAAAACTTCTATGAAAGGTTTATTAAGTGATGATGATTATATAAATCTTTCATATTTTTTTATGGAGTATAAACAAAATCTTCCAAAGAAAAATGAAGTAGTTTTAAATAGCGATTTTAATGAAGATGAAATTATATTAAATGCACAAAAAGATGACAAACTTATTATGGTTTATGCAACTGTACAAGATTGCTATTATTGCAAAAAGATGGAGAAAAATGTTTTAAGTCATAAAGATATAAAACAAAAAATTGATAAAAATTATCTATACATTAAAGTAGATGTAGAAGAAAAAGGTTTACCTTTTAATTTAGTGGAAAAATATAAAAAAATCACTCCATCTTTTTTTATTTTAAATAGTAATGGTGAGTTTATAACACAATATCCTGGAAGCTGGACAAAGTCTGACTTTGAAGAAATTTTAAAAGAAAATATCAAATAGATGAAAAATATAGGAAAAGTTATACAGACTTTTAGTGCTGATAAAAATAGCAGTGGACTTCCAAGACCAAAGGTAGAAAAACTAAACTTAATAGTTGGTTTTGGAATCGAACATGATAAGTTTGCACAAAAGAATTTAGAGCAAACAGTTATGATAGTAGGACTTAAGTCTTATGAAATAGCAAAAAAAAATGGCATAGAGTTAGTTCAAGGTTCCCTTGGTGAGAATATTTTAGTAGATTTTGATCCCCACGATTATGAAGTGGGAAATAGCTTTTATATAGGTGACACAAAAATACAAATTACACAAGTATGTACGGTTTGTAATCACTTAAGTGTATTTGCTAAAGAATTACCTAAACTATTAAGAGCTCATAGAGGTTTATATTGTAAAATACTTAGTGGTGGTATTATCACTAATGAATCTATTGTAAAAATTAAGGAAGAATTATGAAAAAAATTATATTAGTTATGTTTATTGGTTTATTTACTTTTTTAAGTGCCGAGTTTGCAGAACCAAAACCAAGTTTTGATCAACCTCGAAAAGTTGTTTATTCACTAAGTGTTGGTGATTTAGATACGGTTAGTCATACTATTGGTTCTATGTATAATATTTTAAAAGAGTATCCAGCTGAGTCTTTAAAAATAGTTGTAGTTGCATATGGAAAAGGTATGAGAGTTTTAAAAAAAGATTACGATGAAAGAACATTAGCAAGAATAAAATCTCTTATGGAATACGATGTTGAATTTATAGGTTGTAGAAATACAATGGAAACTATGAAGTGGACAGAAGATGATTTTATTGATGGGATTGATTACACACAAGCAGGAATTGTAGAGGTAATCGAAAGACAAGTAGATGGATTTATAGGAATCACTGCTTATTAATATTAAATTCAAGGAGAAAGAAATGTTTAAAAAAAGTTTATTAATATCAATTTTTTTAGGTTTAAGTTTAAGTGCAGCAACAATAACAAAAGAACAGTGCTCAACTAAAGGTGAGAACTTTATTTTTGCTGGTGGAGAGTGTATTGAGTATAAAGCTTATGAAGGTGATACTGATGAAGCTTTAACTATTATTGTTCATGGAACTTGGGATGAGGGAACAAATACCTTAGGAAGATATGCACCATTTGCAGAAAGTGTTGCTTTTCAAACAGATGTTACAACAGTAGCGGTTGCACTTCCTGGATATTCAAACTCTTCAACTAATAATTTTCCAGCTTTAAGTCATGAAGGTGCAAATAACTTATCTGCAAATAAAGCTTACATCGAGTTTTTAAGTGAGTTAGTTGCTTCATTAAAAGAGAAATTTGAAGCTTCTAGTGTAACATATGTAGGCCATAGTGCAGGGTGTTCAATGGGTTCAACTCTACTTGGAATAAAACAAGATGTAGTTAATAATCTTTTATGTGCTGGTGGGAACTTTTTTGCAAGTCAAGAAAAAGGTGCAAAAGATTTAATTTCAGTTGTTGATGTACTTGACAATGTTTCAAAAGATGTAAAAATAGCTTTAGTATATGGAACGGAAGATAAGATTTCAAAACCAAAAGTTACAAAAGATTTTTATAAAATAGCAAAAGATAAAGGCTTCAATGTAAAACTTATTGAAGCAAAAGGTGCACCGCACTTAGATTTAGATATGACAGATGCATCTGTAAATGCAATTATTGAATTAATTGAAGAAGAGTAATTACTCTTCTTCATAAAATTCTAACTCTCTAAAAGCATCAAATACATTTCTACTATTTAATTGATCATATAAAGCTTTATCTTTATATTCATCCATTGTTACAACTTTTGTTATTTCATCTGCACCAATATCTTCTTCAATAGCTTCTAAAATTTTTTGTTTTAATAAAGTAAAGTAATCTTCAATTTCTTTTGTTGCAGTTTTTGAAGTGTTTGTTCCATGCCCAGGAACTAATACTTCCCATTTATTACTATTAATAATATCTAGGGCTTTTAACATTCCAATAACTGAGCCATCTCTTGAAGATGTAACTCTTCCATTCATAACCATATCACCTGAAAATAGAACCTTTTCATCTTCTAAAAAAACATATAAATCTTCAGAAGTATGAGCTTTAACTCCAATTGGTACAATCATTATACTTTTATTTCCTATTTTCAAATTGCTTGCATTAGTAACTTCTTTATCTATTGAAACAAATTTTGTTCCTTTTATAGTCTCTTCTGATAGTACATTATGCATTCTTGTTTTTGAGTCTTTGTTATAGTTTTTATTAATTAAACTTGGACCATATAATGTTGCTTTAAAAGTTTCTTTGTAAAAATTATTACCTAACCAGTGGTCATCATGACTATGTGTGATTAAGACATTTTTTACAGGTAAGTCAGCAATTTTTTTCATTTGTTCATATGATTGTCTTGCAAATTCATAACTAGCACCAGTATCTACTAATACAAAACTATCATCTGTTTTTATATAGCAACTATTAGACATAAATCCACCATTTTCTTTAAGTGGCATATTTAGTTCACCAAAAAAACACCATACACTATTTGAAACTTTTGTGGGTTTTAAGTTATAATCAAATGCAAATGTGTAGATTGAAGTTAGAATTAGTGAAATCAAAACTTTTTTTAACATTTATCTCTCCTTTATTATAATAAAATATTATAATAGAAAAACACTTTTATATAAGTAATAGTTTTAATAACAGGAATTTATTTTATGGATAAGAAAAAACAGATTAAATTTAATATGAATAATTTTTTACTCTCAACAAATATGGCATTAGATTTTATGCAGTATCACAGAGTGGGTACTTCTATGGGACATGGAAAAAGAGTGGCATATATTGCATTGCGTATTGGAATAAAATATGAACTTGACGCAAAAGAATTATCAGATTTATGTAGTTATTCATTAGCTAGTAATTTGGGATTAAGTGGATGTTTTAATGAAAAAAGTTTTTGTGAAATAGCAAATGAAAGTGTAAAAGATTTTGTATTTCAAACTGAAAAAGAAAATATCTTACTTTATCAAAAAGAGAATTATGATGGTTCTGGACCTTTTGAGTTAAAAGGTGATGAAATACCATTATTTTCTCAGATAATTTATTTAGCTAAAAGTTTAGATGATAAGTTTGATTTAGGAACAAAAAATATTAAAAAGAGATTTGAAGCAGTTGAGTTTGTAAAAGCAGGAATTGGAAATATATTTTCAGAAGATTTAGTAGATAAGTTTTTTGAGTGCGTAAATGATATATCTTTTTGGGAAGATATGTTTAATGAATCTGATACATTGGCTCTTATTTATTCTTCATTTGAAGATTATACTGCACCTTTAGATTTTGAACAGCTAGTAAAAATCACTAGAGTTTTTCATTTATTAGAAAATTTTAGTTCAAGGTTTTTAGATGTTTGTAGTTTAGTATCTGATTTTTATGAGTTTGACCATAAAGATAAGATGACTTTTTTAACAGCTGCAGGTTTATCAAATATAGGAAAACTATCAATTGGTAGAAATATTTTAGATAAAAAAGAGCCTTTAGATTTATTTGAAATAGAAACTATAAAAGCATATCCATACTATACGAAAAAAATGCTATCAAATATAATTGGATTTGCAGATATCACTTCATGGGCAGTTAAAGTTCAAGAAAGATTAGATGGTAGTGGATATGTAAACTCTTTAGAAGGAAAAGACTTAGCTTTTAAAGATAGATTGTTAGCTACTTTATATGCCTATAATTCATTAAGAGAAAATAGAGAATATAGACAAGCTTATACTCACAATGATGCAATTGATCTTTTAAAGTTTGAATCAAGTGAAAATAAGTTTGATGAAGCGATTATAAAAGATCTTGAAGAGATTTTTAAAGAGAGTTAGAACTCTCTTTAATTAAGGTTTTCAAGGTCTTTCTTGAGTTCTTGATACTTTTTGTTTATTTTATCAATTCTTTGATTACTGGCTTTATTAATTGAAGAAGTGTCTAAGTTATTATCTTCAATTAGTTTATCAGCCTGACTAATGATAGTTTCAATATCAGATGATTTATTGTTTATTTTTGTTTCAATCTCAGTAATAACTTTTTTTTTATCATTTTTTAACTTTTCTTCATTAAAGATTTTTGAGTTTTTAGTCATTATTTCTCTTTGTTCAACGGATTGTATATTCTTGTCTTTTTTTGTAACCTTAATTTCTTCTTTTTTATCACTAAAGATTATATAACCACATATTGATAAAAAAAATACAAAAGCTATCCCAAAATATTTCCCCAAAATAAGTACCTTTATTAAAAATTATATTATAATAACAAAATTAAGCTTAATATTATTTAATTAAAAGTAAAATCATTAACAAAAAGTTAACAAATAATTTTAGGTAGATAAAATGAAAAACATAATGATATTACTATTAGTTGCATTAACATATATTAATGCTTCAGTTATAGGAGCTACAAAAGGTGAGTTTGCTGTAAATCAAGGTAGTGCAAATTATTCTTTAGAAATAATTACTCCTAAAGGAACAGCAGGTTTAAAGCCAAGTTTATCTTTTAGTTATAATTCATCAAATAATTTTGATGGAGTACTAGGAGTAGGCTTTTCTTTAAATGGTTTATCTCAAATAACAAAATGTAATCAAAGACTTTTTAGCGAGAAAAAAGATTCATCTAGAAATTATAACTTTTGTTTAGATGGGCAAAAACTTTTAACATATAGCAATTCTTCAACTTATGGCTCTAATACAAGATATATCACTGAGATAAATAATTACTCAAAAATTTTGAAAGAATCTACAGGCTGGACTGTTTATACAAAAGATGGTCTAATTTATCAATATGGCAAAACTACTGATTCAAAAGATTTAGATGTAAGCTTTAGAGTTAATAAAATAAAAGATAGATATGGTAATGAAATAAATTTTAAATATGATTCATCAACTAAAAATATTTTACAAATTACATATGCAAATAATAAAATAGATTTTTTTTATAAAAATAGGGAAGATTCAAGAACGATTTATAATAGAACTGTTCCAATTAATTTTTCAAAGAAATTACTAAAAGTTTCTATAAAAACAAATAATACTGAAATTTCTTCTTATACATTGAGCTATTTGTTTGGAAATATTAGAAATATAGAAGAATGTATTAATAGCAAATGCTTAGAAAAACTTAATTTTGAATATAGTGGAGGTCATTTGGGTTTTGTTGATAATACAAATAAAATTCATAATGATTTTGGATATGCACAATCCTCTAATACTTCAACTAATCCAAGAATGTTTATTGATACTGATTTAGATGGGTATCAAGATATTTTATTTTTTGGTAATGATGGTGTTTACATCTCAAAAAATAATGGTAACGGGACTTTTAATTCAAAAGTAAAAGTCAGTAACTCATTTTCTTCTTCTCTTGGATGGGGAACAAATCATCCAAGATTGATGTTAGATATTAATAAAGACTTTTTACCAGATATAATTGGTTTTGCAGGAGATGGTGTTTATATTTCAAAAAATTTAGGTAATAACACTTTTTCACCTCCTCAGAAAATATCAAATTTTTTTGGTGCAGGTTCTGGATGGAATATAACTAATCATATTCGAACTTTTGTAGATTTAAATGCTGATGGATTAGCTGATATTGTAGGTTTTGCAAGTGATGGGGTATATGTCTCTACAAATACAGGGAATTTTATTTTTTCTGCACCTAAAAGAATTATTACTAGTTATGGTTATAGTGCAGGAGGGTGGAGAAGCCAAAATCATATAAGGTTAATAAATGATGTAAATGCTGATGGATTACCAGATATTATAGGTTTTGGAAATTCATCTATATCTGTCTCTTATAATAAGGGGAATAACTCTTTTTCTAACCCAAAAGCTATATTAAATGACTTTAGCTACAATCAAGGATGGCGAGTTGGAAAACATCCAAGAAGTTTGATAGATATAAATGCAGATGGATATCCTGATATTGTAGGCTTTGATGCAAATGGAGTTTATGTATCTTATAATAAAGGAGATGGTACATTTTTATCTAAAGTAAAGGTAATTAATGATTTTGGATCTAATCACGGTTGGCTTAGTAATTATACTAGAAAACTAGTTGATTTAAATAATGATGGATTACCAGATATTTTAGGATATAAAAATGATGGTATTTATATTTCTTATAATGAAGGCAGTAATAGTTTCCGTTCAAAAATAAAAGTTTCATCATTAAATTGGACTGACAGTAAAATATTAAAAATATTAAATGATACAAATGCAGATGGAATTGTTGATTTAAGTTACTTTAATAATGGTATTGAAGTTTTATATGGTGATGGTAAATTTCATAAGTTAACAAAAATCACAAATAATAAAAACCAAACAATAAATATAAACTATTCAGATTTAAGAGATAGTGGTATATATAGTAGTTCTACAAATCTAACTTATCCAAAAAGAACAGTAAAGTCTTCACCTATGAAAGTAGTAAAAAGTTTTACTATAAATGATGGAGCTGGAGGAGCAAATACTACAAATTATACTTATAAAAACTTCTCTTTTGATATAGAACGGGGTTCTTTAGGTTTTGGTCAGATTACTGCAAAAAATATAGAATCAGATTCAAAATCAATAGTAAATTATAATCAAGTCTACCCTTATATAGGAATGGTAACCTCATCTTATAGTTATCTAAATAATACTTTAGTTTCAAAAAATGTAAATTATTTTGCTAAAAAAATATCAGGGAATAATTATCAAGTATATAATAACAAAAATATAGCATATAATTATAATTATGATTCTAATAATTTATTAACAACAAAAACAACTATAAAATCACAACCAGATATATATGGAAATATACCAACTCTTACAACGATAACTTTAGGAAATAGTGAGACATTTAAAAAAATTATAACAAATAGTTATGATAACTATGACTCAACATGGATTTTATCTAGATTAAAAAATAGTAAAGTAACTCACACTTCAACTGGTAATAGATCTGTGGTAAGAAAATCATCATTTGAATACAATAGCTCTACAGGAACACTTACAAAAGAAATTATAGAGCCAGGGAATTCAAAAGCTCTTACAAAAACATATTCATATAACAGTAATGGAAATAAAGTTAGTGAAACTATAAGTGGAGCAGGTATTACAACTACAACTACCAAATATCAATATGATTCTTATGGGATAAACCAAACAAAAGTTATAAATCCATTAAATCAAAGTGAAACAAGAGCTTATGATATAAGAAATCAACTAATATCTTTAACAGGACCAAATGGCTTAACAACAAAGTGGCAATATGATAAAATGGGTAGAAAAACAAAAGAGACTAGAGCAGATGGTAACTATACTACTTGGACGTATGCTTGGAGTGGTGATGGTCATAAAGTTACTGAAAAAATAAATGGTAAATTTCCTGTTACAGTTTACTATGATAGTTTAGGTAGAAAAGTTAAAACTGAAAAAATAGGGTTTGATGGAAAAACAATATTTGAAGAGATAGAGTATGATAATCTTGGAAGAAAAATTAAAACTTCTACCCCATATTTTGAAGATGAAAGTCCAGAATACATAGAGTATGAATATGATGAAGCTAATAGATTAGTTAAAGTTGAATCTCCTGCTCCTGATAACCAAACTGCAGTTGAGACTATAGAGTATAATGGTTTTACAACAATAAAAACAAACGCAAAAGGTCAAACAAAAACAACTGAGATTAATGCTATAGAAAAAGTTGTAAGAATTAATGATGGTAGTACAATAGAGTATGAATATGATGCCGTTGGAAACCTAATAAAAACAACTGATGCTAAAAATAATGAGATATTAATATCTTATGATATATTTGGAAATAAAATATCTCAAAATGACCCAGATTTAGGTAAATGGACTTATAAATATAATTCATTAAAACAACTAGTTTCTCAAACAGATGCAAATGGAAATACTACTACTTTTACATATGATAAATTAGGAAGAGTTACTAAAAAAGTTACAAAAGAAGGAACTCTAACTTACCAATATGATGTTGGAAATAAAGCTATTGGTAAAATCAATAAGGAAGTAGGAATAGGTGTTACAAAGGAGTATACTTATGATAACTATGGAAGAAATTCACAAGTTAAAACTACTATTGAAGATAAGATTTATACTCAAAAAGTATTATACGACTCATTAGGTAGAGTTTCAAAAACAGTTGAACCAAATAATATAACAATAACAAACAACTACAATAATTATGGATATTTAGAATCAATCACAACTCCTAAATTAAATGCTACAAGTAAAGATAAAGCAAAACTTATTGCTGAAATGAATTATGATATTCAGGAATATTTAAAAAATAAAAAATTAGCTGTAGAGTATCAAAATCAAATAATCGAATATGAATCTAAAGTTTCGAGATATAAAGTTATCTTAGATATTTATAAAAATGATACAAGTGCAGGAGCTGCATTAGATAAATTAAAAAATCATGTCGATAGTTTAATTGATTTGATTGATTCACTTCAAAAACTTGCTGATGATTATAATGCAAGAGCAGTAAACTTGAATTTGAATAGAAATGATGAGTGGTTAGACTTTATAGAAGATGCTGATAGTGAAATTTTTACGATGTATAATTCTTTTGGTTCTAGTTTAGTTGAAATTGCTCAGAATTCATTATCATTTTTGGAAGAACTAAAGGCTAAAGAAGCAGAAAATAAACATTTATTATATTGTGGACAAATAGGTGGAATATCTGTTTTTTGTCCAGATAAAATGACAAATTCTACAATTACAAGTTATGATACTGAAGATAATATATTATTCTATGGAACAAGTGTTCAAATAGTATCTTATTATGAAAAAGCGTTGAAAGATTTAGAGGGTGATTTGTCTTATATTAAAGATTTAAGACAAAAACAAAAGTATTATAAACAATTATCTAATGCTTATCAAAATAGATCATCAGCATATAATGAGATAGCAAATTCAGATTTAGTGTATTTTTATAAAGTTTTAGAACAAAACAGTTTTGGAGTTGTTACTTCGTACCTAAGTGGTAATGGTTTAGAGACTAAAAAAGAGTTTGACAGTAGTGGTACATTAAATAAAATAACTACAGGATATGATAGTGGCGATGAGATTAGAAACTTAACATTTAAGTATGATATTTTAAGTAATGTTATCAATAAAAATGATGAAAAACTTCAAGTAGAACACGATTTTATTTATGATAGTTTAAATAGATTAAAATATGCAAATATAAATACTAAAGATACTAATTCTATTTTATCATACAATTATGACGAATTAGGAAATATCACATACAAATCTGATGTAGGTTACTATAGTTATGCTACATCAAGACCACACGCAGTATCAAAAGTAGGAAATAATACATATACTTACGATGCAAATGGTAATATGACTAAAAATGCTGATAAGACTATAACTTATACATCATTTAATAAACCAAATACTATCAAAACAGCATCACACGTAGTGAGATTTAAGTATGATGCAAATAATAGTAGATTCAAAAAGACTTCAAATAGTGATACAACTCATTATATAGGTAAGTCTTATGAGAAGAATTTTTATGCAAATGGTTCAGTTCAAGAGAAGTATTTTATCTATGCAGGAGGAAAACTTGTATCAATATTCTCTCAAACAGATTCGCAATATGATGTAAAATACTTACACTATGATAATCTGGGTTCAATAGATACAATCACAAACTATCATGGTTTAGTAGTAGATCGAATGGCTTATAAACCATTTGGTAAGCAGTTAAATTTAGATAAATATGGAAATGAACCTGGTGATAAAAACGATGCATACAGTTTATTTGTTAATAAAGATATTTCTTCTACAGAGAAGAAACTTTCAACAAATAGAGGATATACAGGACATGAACATATAAAAGAGGCTGGCTTTATACATATGAATGGTAGAGTTTATGACCCTATTATTGGAAGATTTTTAAGTGCAGACCCTCATATACAGGATTCTAAAGATTCTCAAAGTTATAATAGATATAGTTATGTGAAGAATAATCCTTATAAATATACTGATCCTAGTGGGTTCTTTTGGAAGAAGATAAAAAAAGCGTTTAAGAAGTATTGGAAGGCTATTGTTACTATTGCTGCAGTTGCTGTAGTGACTTGGCTTACTGCTGGTACAATGACAGCATTTGTTGCTGGTTGGGGTACCTCTTTTGGTACTGCTGCTGGATTTGGTGCATTAACTACTACAACCTTGGGTAGTATCGTAGCTGGTGCTCTAACCGGAGCCGTTGCAGGTTTTGCAGGAGGTTTGATAGGTTCTGTTTTAAATGGTGGTTCCTTAGGTGATGGTTTACAAGCTGGATTAACAGGAGCTGTCTTTGGTGCAATAGGTGGTGCAGTTGCTGGAGGAATTGGTGGAACTTATGGTCATGAAAGTTCATTTTTAAATGGTGGTGGAAGTGCCGCAGTTAAAAAATCTATCTTACATGGTATTTCAAGAGCTGCTATTAATAAGGCTCAAGGTGGTAGATGGAGTTCAGGTTTCTGGTCAGGATTCTTAACAAGTGGATTTAGTCCAGGTACTACTATGGGTGGTTCTGGTTCAGGCGGTTTTGCACTTAGAACAGCTATTTCAGGAGTTATTGGTGGGACAGCATCTGAAATATCAGGTGGTAAGTTTGCTAATGGTGCTGTTAGTGGGGCTTTTGTTCATATGTTTAATGCGGAAGATATTATTACAATGGTTGGAGGAGGACTTCAAATCATTGCTGGTACAGCTCTTTTATCAACGGGATGGCTCGCTCCAGCCGGTGTAATGTTAATAGCGCATGGTTCTAATAATATGTATGAGGGATATACTGGTGATAGCGGGCTATTACGTGATATCTATGACTATAATGTAGGAAAAGGTTATTATAAATATTTTGATGTAGGAATCTCTGCTGTTGGAGCTGCTCCTAACTTATTAGCAAGAACAGGGAGTAAAGTTATCACTAATTATTATCCTGGAAAAGCCCAAATATCAACACCTGTATATAAATATCAAACAACTGCAGGAAAATTATCTTTAGGTATTGAAACATATTTAAGTGGGAGAACTTTAAATGAGTAAATTAATTATATTTAGTATTATAAGTATATTAATTATGTATATAAATTACATAATATTAAGATATGCTAAAAATAAGTCATATTTAATTAGATTACCAATAATGTTAATAGTGCTATTTTTCATATTTATTTACGGTAGTTTTGCTAGGGAAAATTTTTTTTATGAATTAATTTTTGCAGAGAAATATTTATACAATAATTTTATAATAAATATTTCGATCTTCATAGGTATATGCTTAATTATTATGTTTGGTTTTATCTAGAGAAAAAATGAAAAAAAGGAAAAAAAAGAAATAAAGGGGACTGTTCCCCTTTTCCTCAGGTACAACTATGGGTGGTTCTGGTTCAGGTGGTTTTGCACTTAGAACAGCTATTTCAGGAGTTATTGGTGGAACAGCATCTGAAATATCAGGTGGTAAGTTTGCTAATGGTACTGTTAGTGGGGCTTTTGTGCATATGTTTAATGGGGAGAATATGGGAAGTTATTTTAAATCAATGTATTATAATAGTGGTCCAAAAAGGTATATAACTCAAGAAGAAGGTCGCGAAATGTTTGTTAATGGGGCACTAAAATATTATGGCACAATAGCTGCAGGAGGTGGGTTATTAGCTACGGGAAGAGCGAGTTTACTTCTTTGGTCTGTGGGAGCAAGTACGGATATAATTAGTATATATAAAACAAGTGATTTAACACAAGGTGCAGGTAGCTTAGCTGGTTTACCTAGAAATGGTAAATCTGGTGCAATTATTGGAGCTGGGATTACAACGTATAATAATTTTATTAGGAAATAAATGCTTACAAAAAAAGAATATATATTTATAATATCTGTATCTTTAATTTTATTAGCTATTTTTTCATATTTTTTATATGAAAAAATAGATTATTATTATATTTTAATATTAACACTAGTTTGTGAAGTAGTATTAAAAAGTATTTATGATATAAAATATAAAACAGGGGATATAAGTATTCATTCATTTGGAAAAAAAAACAATCAAAGATTAAGATACATATCCCTGATTGTAAGCTTATTTTTTTTAGCTGTAGTTATATATATAATTTATGGTAAATTAGAATTCACACCCCAGGGGTTGAATCTCCACTTTTAAGTTTGAGTGGAAGAGGGGTCAGAAAAAGGACACAAGCACCTTTCGCTGATTCAAATGTAGAAGAAGAGTATAAGTAATAAATTTAAAAATAAGGAAATAAGAGATGAAAAAATTAATTTTGATTATAGCTTTTTTAAATGCTAATTTGTGGGCTATAAATACAAATAGTTATAGCGAAATTTCAGTACTTAAAATATGGCCAAAATCTGTTGATATTTATCTTGTATCTAGCGAAGATCATAAATGTAGTAAATTAGACTATAAAAAAAGATTTTTATTAGCAGGTGATTCTTATAATGAAAAATATATCTCTTTTGCTTTATCTGCATTTACAGCAGGTAAAAAAGTTTCTCTGTCTTATTTGTGTAATACAAGTGGTTATCCAGAAATAAATGGTATTAGAATTAAAAAATAAAAGGAAATAATATGAAAAAAATTTTATTTTTATTAGTGTTTTTTATTAGTTTCTGTTTTGCAGAATCTTGTACAACAAATAGATGTCTTGCAAAAATAGAAAAGCTTTATGTAAGAACTACAGGGAATATATCTGTAGGTACAACGCAGGATGAAAGATTGGCAAATTGTACACCAACATCAGGTGTATATTTTACTTTGGATATGAGTACTCCAAATGCAGATATAATTTATAGCACGCTTTTGTCTGCACAATTATCAAATAAAGTTGTAAATATTAGAATATATGAAAATACAGAAGGCTGTAAAATATCATATGTTGTTTTAGATAGTACTTTAAATTAATTTAGTCTGAAAAGTAGGATTATTTCCTTCTTTAAAGACCTTAAAAAATTAAAAAAAAGGGGTCAGGTGATAACGAGGTGATAACGATAACTAAAAAAACGTCACCTTTTTCTAATTAAAATGTAGAAGAAGAGAAGAAGTAATAAATTTAAAAATAAGGAAATAAGAGATGAAAAAATTAATACTGTTGATGTTTGTTGCATTTAGTATCTCAAATGCAGATGCAAACTTACCTGCCTCAACTATTAAACATATCGCAACTGGAGCGGCAGAAGAAGGCTTATTCTTGTCTATAGATAATCCTACTGTAGTTGAGGGGTGCATTAATCCAAGAATCTATGTAAGTCCTACAAATAAAATGTATAATGAAATTTTATCTATATCTTTGTCTTCATTCCATGCATCTACTAATGTAGTATTTAGAATATCTGGATGTAGAGGTAAAAACATGATTGCTAAATCAATAACTATTACAAAATAAAGGAAAAATATGAAAAAAATTTTAATTTCAGTATTACTAGTGACAACGTGTATGTTATCTGCAACATTTTACTCTCCAATAACAAAAATTAATTTTGTTGGTGTATATAATACAACAACTTCAAAGGGTGGAGATGTAATATTTAGACTTGAAAATAGCCATGAGGATTGTTATGGTTATTATATTCAAAAAGATGATGTAGGGTTTGAGGCTACTTATAGTGCCATATTATCAGCATACCATGCAAAAAATGATGTTAGAGTGTACACTTCTACAACGTTTGATAAGTGGTCAGGTAGTACAAATATGAATGGATACTGTAAAGTGTATACAATCCAGTATAGATAAGAAATATTTTGCTTAGTACTACTTAAGATGAAAAATTAGCAAACTATACTCTTGCACCAGTAGTATATTTAACTTTGGATATGAGTATTCCAAATAAAGTTGTAAAATAGTTTATATAGTACTTGATAATAACTTAGATTAAAATGAGTTAAAAAGTAGGGAAGATCCTACTTTTTTTATGGTTTAACAACAGGTAAACCTAAACTCATCCATGCTTGGATTCCACCTCTGTACCATTTCATTTTTTCTTCAGGATAGCCAATAGCTACTAAGTATTTCATAGACTCAGGTGACTGTCCACACCATGCTCCATTACAAAATAGTAAAATCTCTTTTGCTTGACTAAAATCATATTTACCATCGATTACTTGTACACCTAGTTTCTCAATTGATTCTTCAAACTCTTCTGGAAATTGAGATTTTTTTAAGTATCTATATGGAACATTTGTTGCACTTGGAATTGTTTGATGATAGAACCAATCTTCAGTTCTTGAATCCACTAAAAGCATGCTTTTACTCTCTTTAGCTTTTTCCATAAACTCTAAAACTTCAACTTCTCCAACTGTTTGTACTTTATCAGAAAATTTCATTTTAGAAATTTTCCCCATGTATGTAACAAAAGCTCTTTTACAGTTTTCATTAACACTTTTTGCTGCTTGATTATCACCACCATATACAATTTCTGGTGCAAATTTAACTTTAAAACACTCTGTTGGTTTTTCTCTTTTGACTGTTATACTTTTTACTTCATCATTAGAGTTAGTATATGTAACTTCAACTCCGTCTTTTTGTAGGCTATATGCACTTAATAGCGTTGCACTAAGGGCAAATGTTGTAATTATATTTTTTATCATATTGAATCTCCTTATAATTTAAAAATTAACTATTGTTATAATTATTGTACTATATTTAATTATTATTTTCTAGTATTAAATCACAAAAAATATACTTAAGAAAAATATGGGTATAATCGCGACTAATTAAAGAAAATTTATAGGGAATTTTATATGAGTGAAAAATACGAACCATCAATTGTAGAAGATAAATTTTATAAAATGTGGGAAGATAGAGGTTACTTTGAAATAGACGGAAATAAGTCTATTCAAGAAGAAGGAAAAAACTTTTCTATCATGATGCCCCCACCAAATGTAACAGGAAGCTTACATATCGGACATGCACTGACATTCACATTACAAGATATTATTACAAGATATAAAAGAATGGATGGGTTTAAAACTCTTTGGCAGCCAGGAACTGATCATGCTGGAATTGCGACTCAAAATGTTGTTGAGAAACAGTTATTAGCTGAAGGCACAACAAAAGAAGAGATTGGAAGAGAGAAGTTTCTAGAGCGAGCTTGGCTTCAAAAAGAGACTAGTGGTGGTAATATTGTTCACCAAATGAGAAAATTAGGTGTTACTCCAGCTTGGAAAAGAGAGCGATTTACGATGGATGAAGGTTTAAAAGAGGCTGTAAAAGAAGCTTTTGTAAGCCTTTATAATGATGGTCATATCACACAAAACAACTACATGGTAAATTGGTGTACTCATGATGGTGCACTTTCAGACATTGAAGTTGAACACGAAGAAGTGAATGGTAAGTTTTATCATATGATCTATAAATTTGCTGATGGAAGTGGAGAGCTTCAAGTAGCAACTACTAGACCTGAAACATACTTTGGTGATACTGCTATTATGGTTCATCCTGATGATTCAAGATATACAAATATTGTAGGAAAAGAAGTATTACTTCCACTTACTGATAGAAAAATCAAAGTAATTACTGATTCTCATGTTGACATGGAGTTTGGAACTGGTGTTGTAAAAGTAACTCCAGCACACGATCAAAATGACTATGAAGTAGGGAAAAGACACGATTTAGAATTTATTAAAGTATTTGATGAAGCAGGTATTTTAAATGATTATTGTGGAGAGTTTACAGGACTTGAAAGATTAGAAGCTAGAGAACCAATAGTTAAAAAACTTCAAGAAGAAGGTTATATTGTAAAAATTGATGAGCATGTTCATCAAGTAGGGCACTGTTATAGATGTAAAAATATTGTTGAGCCATTTATTTCTCAACAATGGTTCTTAAGCTCAGAGATGGCTCAAGAATCTATTAGAAAAACAAAAGAGACTACAAAAGATAGAGCAGCATCTGGTGAGCATAATGGAACACTTTTTCATCCTGCACATTGGATAAACTCATATACAGCTTGGATGGATGAATTAAGACCTTGGTGTATTTCTAGACAACTTTGGTGGGGACATAGAATTCCAGTATTTACTTGTGATTCTTGTAACCATCAATGGGCTGATAAATCTGATGAGCCAGGTGAGTGTCCAAAATGTGGTGGTAAACACTACACTCAAGACCCAGATGTACTTGATACTTGGTTTAGTTCTGCATTATGGGCTATGTCACCACTTGGTTGGGGAAATAATGATAAGTTAGAAGATCTATATAATTCAACTGATGAAGCTGATTTTTATCCAAACTCTTTATTAATTACAGGGTTTGATATTATGTTCTTCTGGGTTGCTAGAATGATGATGATGGGAGAACACTTTAAAAAAGAGCTACCATTTGAAGATATCTATATGCATGCACTAGTACGTGATGAACACGGTGCTAAGATGTCTAAATCAAAAGGAAATGTAATTGATCCACTTGATATGGTTAATGAACATTCTGCTGATATTATTAGATTTACACTTGCATACCTTTGTGTTCAAGGTAGAGATATAAAACTTGGTGCTAAGAATTTAGAGCAGTTTAGAAACTTTACAAATAAACTTTATAATGCATCAAATTTCTTACAGTTAAATGTAGATACATTCCCTGATTTAGCTGATATTGAGATTAAAACTCCACTTGGTATTTATATGCAAAGTAAATTAAGTGATGCAGTTGATGAGCTAAGAGTTGCACTTGATACTTATAAATTCAATGAAGCAGCAAGTATTTTATACAAATTTGTATGGAATGAGTTCTGTGACTGGGGAATTGAGTATGCAAAAGCTAGTAAAGATTCAGTTGTTGAACTTGGAGCAATTTTCAAAGAAACATTAAAAATGGTATCACCATTTATGCCATTTATTTCTGATTACTTATATCATAAATTATCTGGTACAACTTTAGAAGAGGGTGAATCACTAATGGTTAATGCCTTCCCTAAAGAAATTGCAAAAAATCAAGAGATTGAAGATATGTTCTCAATCATTGAAGAAGCAATTACAGCTATTAGAAGAGCTAAAGTAATTATTGATATGGGTAATAGCAAAATTGCTAAAGCATATATTAAATTAGATAAGTCTATTGATACAAATATGGCTAAGCCATTTATTGAAAAACTTGCAAAAGTTGAGAACTTGGAGTTTGTAACTTCTAAAGTTGAAAACTCAATTACTGATGTAAGTGATAACTTAGAGGTTTATATTCCAACTGGTGAAATTGATATGACACCAATTATTTCTAAACTTACTAAACAAAAAGAGAAATTAGAAAAAGAAATTGCAAAACTAAATGGTATGTTATCAAATGAAAAATTTGTAGCTAATGCACCTGCAAAAGTTATTGAAGAGAATAAAGCTGGATTAAATGCAGCACAAGAAAAACTATCAAAAGTGGAAGCTGAACTTAAAACATTAAGTTAATAAAAGACCCATCCTTTGATGGGCTTTTTTTATAAAAGTGAATCTATTTTTACTTTATATTCTAAATCTTTTCCAGCTAATGGATGATTAAAGTCAACTGTAACTTCAGTTGCAGTTATTTCTTTTACGATAAATTGAATTGGCTGGTCCTCTTCATCTTCACCTTGAACTTGCATTCCCACTTTTAAATCTTCTATTCCTTCAAACTGGCTCATAGGTAAAGTCTGAATTGCATTTTCATCATATTTACCATAAGCTTCTTCTGCTGGAACTAAAATGGTTGCTACTTCACCTACATTCATATTTTGAATTCTTTTTTCTAACCCAGCGATTACTTGTCCCACACCAAATTGAAACTCAAATGGCTTATTACTTCTACTACCGTCTACTAGTTCTCCATCAACTCTTACTTCAAATAATATTTTCACGTTTTGGTTTATTTGTATAGGCATTTTATCCCTTATATTTTATTTGTTTGAACTATATACTATTAAAGCTAAAATATCAAAAAATAAAAAGAGAGTTTTATTTACAAAAGGATACAATAAATTATTATTTAAATAAGGATTTCAATGAATTTAAAGCATGTTAAACTATTTTTTATGGTTATTTTAATTCTCAGTTTTCAAGCTTGTTCGTTTAATTCCGAAAGTATAAAAACAATTGCTCAAACAAATTCTGCTTCACAAATAGAAGAGTATAAAAGTGAAGTTTTAAAACTTCTTTTAGAGTATAAGAAAAAACTTGATTTAAGAAACCCATACACTTTTAATAAAAAGTTATCTGCAAATATAAATCACCAAATAAGAACAAAACAAAACTATATAAATATTATCGAAAATGGAAAAAAATTAAAATCTTCAAAGGAGTATTTATACTATGCTTTTTTAGAAAAAGAAGTTAGAAATAGAAATGATTTTTTAATTTTAGGGATGTATAAACTAATTTACAATGCTTTTAGTTTACAAAAAGGACATAAATTTATAGCTAGCCAATACAATAAAGAAGATATGCTAAAACTTTATGAATATCTTCAAATTATTAGATGGAAGGTTAGAACTAATAAAGATAAAAATGGTCAATATTTATTTAAAACTTGGCAGAACAATTGGCAAATAGAATTAGAAAACAGTGATTTGTCGGATTTAAATATAATTAAACAGTTACGATACATAAAAGAAAAAAAGGAAACTATTTTTGACCATTCTAATTTTTCTTTTGAAATAATTATTTCTAATATGTTAGTTAATATTGAGCATATACTAAAAAAGATAAATGTTGAACCTTATGAAGTTAGTATAAGTGCTATAAAAAGCTTTGTTTTCATACTTTAACTTTTAAAGGTACTTATAAATATTTAGTATAAAAAAAGTTACATTATAATATTATTGATATGATAACTTACAGTAATAGGGATATAATATAGTCTTATGCAAAACAATAATACTTTTATCAAGCAACTTTTATTATTAGTACTATTTTTAACATTTGTGATATTTATTTCTAATAAATTAATTTCAAATAGAGAAAATACACTCTTAAATGACTTGTATAATTCTAATTCAAAACATTTAAAAGAAAAAATTAATACTTTAATTACTGACAAAAAAAATACTAACACAGCAATAGCAGTTTCAATATCAAAAGATTATGCTTTAGTTGAGCTTCTAGAAAGTAAAAGACCAAATAAAATAAATCTTAATAATCTAAGTTTAGACTTGAGAAAAAATACAAACTATAAAAATGTATGGATCGAGGTTTTTGATAAAGAATCCAAGCTACTTTATCAGTCTTGGAAAGATAAGACAGACGTATTAATAAGTAGTAAGAACTATTTTGAAATTATAGAAGAGGTAAATGTAAATCAATATGATTTATCTTTTATTACAACGGTACCTGTTTATAAGAATAAAGATTATTTAGGTTTTATAAAAGTTAGTACAAAGTTTAACTCAATAACTAAACTTTTAAAACAAGATGGTATTGAATCTATAATCTTAGTTAATCAAAATGAATCTAAAAAAATATCAAAACCTTTTACTAATATTTTTTATAAAGATTTTTATGTTGCAAATATAGATGCAAATACAGATTTACTAGAAAAACTAGATAAGAGATTTTTTGATAGTTTAACAAGTAATTACAGACTAATTAACAATAATTTAATTACTAGTTATGATATAAGTGATGGATTAGCAAGGCTGATTAGTTTTACTGATTTAAAAAGTATTGATAAATCTTCAATAAAATCTTTTAAGCTCTACTCTTATACAATTTTATCTTTAATTTTAATATTAATTATAATTGGATTTTTGTTTATTATATATAAAGTTGGATATAAAAAAATTGATAGATTAAATGAAATTTTAAAACATAAAATTGATGAAATAAAAATACAAAAACAAAAAGTACAAACTCTTTTAGACTCACAATCAAATATTATAATAATAACTAATGGAGATGAAATTGTAGAAGGGAATAAAAAATTATTAGATTTTTATAAGGATTGTAAAACACTTGATGAGTTTAAAGAAAAATATAGATGTATTTGTACTACATTTGAAGAAATCGATAATAAAGATTATGTTATTGACAAAGATTATGATGGCAAAAATTGGGCTGAATATATTCTCTCACAAGAGAACAGACCTCTTAAAGTTGCAATATATAATTCACTAAATCATTTAGAACATTTTTCCATAAATGTTAATGAAAATGTGGATGGATTTTTGATTGTAACTCTAAGTAATATTACATATGAAATAGATAATAAAAAAAATCTAGAAAAATTAGTTGAGCAAAAAACTAGTCAACTAAAAGAATTAAACCAAAACTTAGAAATTAAAATCAAAAAAGAGATTGAACTTAGTAAAAAGAAAGATAGTATTATTTTTGAACAAAATAAAATGGCTTCTTTATCAGAGTTATTGACAAATATTGCACACCAATGGAGACAACCTCTAAGTGTAATAACTAGTGCAGCTAGTGGAATGAAAATTCAAAAGAATCTAAATGAATTAGATGATGAATCTTTTAATAAGTGTTGTGATGTGATACTTGAAAAGTCTCAAAATTTATCAAATACAATTGATGTTTTTAGTGATTTTATTAATAATGAGAATGAATTAACCCTAGCAAATCTTAAGATTCAAATTGAAGAAACACTTAGACATATGAAGTTAGTTTTAAAAGAAAATACAATTGATGTTTTAATTGATATTGAAGAAAGTATAAATGTTAAAATTTATAAAAATAGATTTAAACAAGCTTTATTACACATTTTAGATAATAGTATAAGAGCTTTAAATGAGAATTGTAAAGGCCAGAGAAAGCTAATTTTGATAAGTTACAAACAAAATATATTAACTATTAAAGATAATGCTAAAGGAACATCTCAAGAGAGTATAAAACATATATTTGAGCCATATTTTACTACTTATCATCAATCATTAGGAAAAGGTCTTGGGTTATATGTAGTAAAAGAGATATTATTAAAACCTATGAATATAAAGATTATTGCTTCTAATAATAAGTTTAATTTTGAAGAAATTGAGTATAAAGGTTTAAAATTAGATATTGAGTTTTAAGAGATAGTTATTTTTTAACTATCTCTTTTCTTAGTTTATGTGTCAATGTAAATAAAACTGGTAAATAAATTAAATTTAAAACAGTTCCCCAAGCAAGTCCAAACCCTAGTGCAATACCAATTGGTTGGAAAATAACTGCTTGTCCTGCTGGAAAGAAGATTAATGTACTCATTCCAATAAGTGTTGTAACTGTTGTAATAATAATTGGTCTAAACCTTTTTGTAGCTCTTTGGAAAATTTCATCTAGTGTTTTTGCTTTTTTAAGATATGTCATCATAATAATACCATCATTTATAACAACACCTGCAAGTCCAAGTGCTCCAATCATTGATGGCATTGATAGGTTAATCCCCATGATAAAATGACCTACTAAAACACCTAAAAGTGAAAAAGGAATAACACTCATTACAATAAATGTTTCTCTAAATGAATTAAATAAATAAAGCATAGAAATCATAATTAAAATCAATGCAAGAGCAGTTGCTAAAAGCATATCTCTTTTTAGTTCTGCTTTCTTCTCAGCTTCACCTTTAAATTTAAATGTAATACCTTGTTCTTTGAATTTATCTATAGAATCTTGAAGTTTTTCTTGTGCTTCACTTGCAGTTAAAACATCAGGGTTTACATTTGCAAATATATAGAAGTTTTTTATTCCATCATCTTTTAAAAGTTGTTCAAATGCTCTAATTGAGTTTAATTCAACAACATCTTTTAAAGTGACAAAGCCTCCATTATTTACAGGAATTTTTGTATTTCTAAAGTTTTCAAAATCATCTTTATTTTTTGATTTTATTTTAATATCTAACATCTCTTTATCATCAAATGAAACAGCTTTTTTCTTTGATAAATAAAGATTTGATAAGTAACTTCCAATAAAAGCTTCACTTAATCCTAATTGTTCTCCATAAGAATTAACTTTTAATTTAATCTCATCAATTCCAAATTTTAATGAATTTGAAGCTGATTTTACACCTTCCATAGAAGATAACTCTTTTGTAAGTGTTTCAACAGTTTGTATTGCTTTTTGATTATCTGCTGTTACTACACCTATTTGTATATCAGATTTAATAGGCCCAACTCTTCTTTCTAGTACTGCAATTTCTTCTAAATTAAATTGTGCTTTATATCCTTGTTTATCTATATATTCTTTTAATTTTTTTGAGATTTGTTGTGAATTTAATTCTCTTGTTCTTCCCTCATCATCATAATAAAAACTTAAATTGGGTGTTATGAATTTATCAACAAAATTTTCAGGTTTATTTTTCATAAGCTCAATAGTCATATACATTGCATAAGGAAATCTCTCTGTGTTATTTCCTAAGTCTTTTCTATATCCTGCAATTGAGTTAATATTTCTAATATAAAAGTCATCTTTCTTTTTTAAAATATCAGACTCAATACTTCTTACTATTTCAAAGGCTTGTTCTAATGTTGTATTAGCATTTGCTTTTAAAGTGATTCTAACATTTGTTGAATCAAATTTTGGGAACATTTGGAATCTTGATTCTTTTATTAAATAGAAAATTAAAAGGGGAACCAATATGATAAATAGAACTATAAATGTCTTTTTAAAGTACATACAAAAGTGAATAATCTTATTGTATATATAATTGGCTTTTTCCCATGAAGTTACCTTTGCTCCATTTTTAAGAGCATGTGTCGCATGAATTGGTAAGAAAATAAATGATTCAATTAAAGAAGCTACAACTAATGCACTTAATGCAATAGGAATAAGCTTCATAACTTCACCCATAGTTCCACTAATCATCAATATAGGTAAAAAAGAGAAGAGTGTTGTAAGTGAAGCAATAGTTACAGGTTTAACCATCTCTTTTGCACCCAAAAGGGCTGCTTCTTTTGGTGGATAACCCTCTTCAATATGTTGTTGAATATTTTCACTTACAACAATAGCATCATCAACAACAATACCAATTGCAATTAAAACTCCAACTAGTGAAATCATATTGATTGTATATCCAGAAAGGTACATATAAACTGCTGCAATTACAAATGATGTAGGAATACCAACTGCAATAATAAAAGACATTCTTGCATTAATTAATAGTGCGACTAAGATTGTTATCATTATGATACCAAAGAGAATATTTGATGTTACAATATTTAATCTATCAACGATTCTCTCACTATTATCATCTGAAATTTCTATACTAATATCTGGATTTTGTTTTGAAACTTTTGGTAAAAGTTTTTTCATTTCTTCAACAATTTTAATTGCATCTGCACTACTTGCTTGAACTATCTGTAAAGAAATAGAGTTCTTTCCATTTAGTGAGTACATTGTAGTAGAATCTTCATATTTTTTAGATATTTTTGCAATATCTTTTACATAAATATTCTTATTTGAGATTCTAAGTAAGGTATTACCAAAATCAATTGCATTTTTAGCACCATTATATGTTGAAATATAGTAGTGTTTTTTAGGGTCTTCAATCTTTCCTATTGGAAAAATATAAGATATTGTAGAAATAGCATCAAATACTTGTGATTTATTTAAATTTAATGCATCTATTTTATTGTCATCTAAAAGTACTTCAAAATATTTATCCGAATCTCCAAATATATTTATTTCATTTATTCCTGAAATATTTAGAAGTTGGCTTTTGATTTTATCAGCAAGAGGTTTTAATTCATCAAGTTTTAACTTTTCTGATGTAATAGAAATATCAAGTAAAGTTCTAGTTCTATCCATAGTTTTTACTGTTGGCTCATCCATATCACTTGGAAGATTAGATTTTGTTAAGGCAATAATATCTTTTACTTTATCGCTCTCTTGATATTTATCAAAACCTTTTTTTAATTCTAAGATAATGGAGAATCTTCCTGGACTAATTACTGTTGTCATAGTATCAACTGAGTCAACATTCTTTAGATTATCTTCAACTTCTGTAACTGCCATTTTATCTAATATATCAACTGAAGCTCCAGTGTATGAACCACTAATTGATATCATATCTAAATCAAAACTTGGGAATATCTCTTTAGGTGTTTTTGTGTATGACCAAATTCCCAATGCAAAAATCAATACAAACAGTGTGTAGTTAACCCTTGAGTTTTCAATAAAAAACTTTAATACTTTATCAAACATTTTATCTACTTGATCCATCTAAGTTGTATTCTTTGATTATTTCAAAGTCATTATCTTCTTTAACATTTTCAGCATAGACTTTTATATTTAGAAGACTTGCTAAATCTTGAATTGATTCTACAAAACTTTGTTTTGCTAAGTCTGTAGATATTCCAGATGTATAATCTCTTGCTAATCTTATATAATCAATATTTACATCTTTTAAAGAGTCTAATGCAATAAACTTAGTTTCAAATCTTTTCATAATAACTTTTGCCCCACACTTATGCATCTCATCAACAAAGAATTTAAATTTATCAATATCTTTTGTTGCTGCATATGCTGTAACAGAGAATATTAATTGACCTGAAATCTCTCTGTGTTTAAGAATAATCTTCTCAAGCCATGCAATAAATGCTGTATTGCTAATAGCTTCTAAAGATAAGTTAATTGAAATATTATGTTGTATGTTGTTGATTAAAATATGATTAATTACTTTTGTAACAACTTTTTTATCAAACTCTAATATTTTTTCATATTTTTCTGCAATTGATACAAATGTACCAATTGGAATATCTTTGTTGTCCTCATCTTTTATAGATGTAAATGCTTCTTGCATAAGTAAGATATTAATATCTTTTAAACAATAACAATCACCAATATATTTTACATCAAACTTTGTATTATCAATAATATCAAATACTAAGTCTCTCCATTGTGTCATAGCTCTTGAACTATTTGCATTATCATTAATAAATGCCTCATTTGAGCCAATTAATGTAGCTTTTTCGTATGCTTCTGTTGAGCTTTGAAGTAAATCAGGTATTGCACTAATTGTAGTAATTTTTGAAGCACCAATATGCATAATATCTTTTTTATTACATTTATAAGAGAATTCAATAACTTTATCTTGAAGTAATTTTATATAAGTTTTTGTATCTTCATCACTAAAGTTTTTCCCAATTATTGCAAACTCTGAACCAAAAAATCTATATGCAGTTGCTTTTTTGTTTTCATCTTCAAGTTGTGTGTTTTTTAATATATCTGCAAACTCTTTAATAAACTCATTTACATCTCTATTTGTATGGGACTTTGCAAAAGATGCAAGATCAAAAATTCTAACTATAAATACATACCCTTCAAGTTTATTAATAAATATATCTTTTACATCTGTTTCAAAACTCTGTTTTAAAGGAAGAAGAGTCAATTCATCTTTTGATAGTTTTTTTGTGATTTTTAAAAGATTTTTATTTAATTTATTTATCATTGCTTCAATTTTTGAAGACATATCATTAAATGCAAGTGATACAGTTCTTATTTCAGTTGTAAATGGAAGCTCTTTAATTTGCTCGAATTTTCCTTCTGCGATATTATTTGCAAGTTTTTCTAATCTTTTTAAAGGTTTCAATAAATATTGAACAAAAACAAATAAGATTATTACAGATATAATAAATGCAATTAGTGAGTATACAACTGCACTTTTTGCTTGCTCATATAGTTTTGCATATGCTTCACCTGCATTTGCACTTACATAAATTACCGCAGTATTTTGCCATCCATCATTTATTTCACTTGATTGTTCTGGAAGATTAATTGATATTAAATTAAAAAACCAGCTAGGAACATAATCAAATTTTTCTTCTCTAATACTTTGAACTAATATTTTATTAATGTCTAAATTTACAGTTGAATCAACTTTTAAACCTTTTGTATTTGTTGCAGTAAAACTAAATGGAATATTTCCACCATTTTTATATTTTTGTGTTGGAGTAAAATTGTATGTGTCTTCAGTTATTTGAGTTGTTGGGTTTTCTTCGTATGTTTCATCTTCTAAAGCTAAAAGCTCTTGTGTAATCTCTAAATCACTAGTTATTTTATCAAGTTTACCATACTCTTTTGGAACTGTTAAGTTAGAAATTTTCCAAACAGAATTGTCTAAATCATTTGCAACTTTTATTAAATCACCTTCACTAATAGTAAATAAAGAGTGTTCTAATCTAATCTCTTTATAAAATCCACTATTTGCTATAGATTTTATTATTGTTTCTATTTCTGGATTTTTTTTATCTTTTATGATATCTTTTAAACTCATACCAATTGAGGTAGCCGTATCTTGTGCTTTTGTGATTGATTCTGTAACTAAATACTCTTTTGTATTATTAACACTTATTATGAAGTTACCTGTAAAGATCATAAAAAATATTATTGATATGATAATATACAACTGTTTTGATAAAGACATTTTTATTCCTTTTTTAAAATCTATTCATAAGATCTTTCCAAGATCTTAGATTATTTCTTCCAACTCGAACTGAACCTCTGTTTTTTGCCTGCCAAAGTCCAGTTGCATTAAAACTATAAACAGGTTTTAAGTCTGTTCTTTTTGTTGCAAGTTTTAGTTTTTTATTGATATTTCCAAGTACAATTGGCGTTGCACCTGGTTTGTGATAATATGTTAAAACCATATGCGCTTGCTCAAATCTACTATTTGATCTTCTATAAGTTACATATGTAATTCTAAGTTTACTATCTGGAATACCAAGTTGTCTCAAACTAAAATATTTTGCAATAGCATAATCTTCACAATCACCCGCGCCTGTACCCATAAACTCAAAAGGTGTAGCCCAATAATCTTTCTTCTTCCAATGTCTAGCATCTGATCTATATCTAATTTTATTGAAAAAATCATTAACATTTTTAAGTTTAGTTAGAATTTTTTTATTTTTCGAAGATTGCATCATTGAGTCCCACATTTGAACTCTTTTTTTTGCAGCTAGGCCATATTTTTTTTCGATTTTTGATAGTTTTGCAGGAGTTAATGTAAAGTTGCTAGATGCAACAATACCAATTGATATAAGAAAGATGATTATCATTGATTTTAATAAAATTTTATTCAAACCATCTCTCCTATTTTTATAAATAATATCTAATATTTAATAAAAAATTATTTTAATAAATTTTTTATCTCTTCTTCATCTATTTTTTCAGCATCATATTTAACAGCAATAACATTTTCTGTATTATTTAAATACCACTCATCAATTGCTTCATTTGAAGAGAAGTTAACACTATTTTCTAAATGATACTCATCTAATGATAAATAAACAAATTTCTTTTTAGCTGGATTTGGCATAGTGAAAATTAAAATTGCCCATAAAACACAAATTATAGCAATTGCAATAACTAATGCACTCATAGATACATCTTGATAAAATGCTCCACCTATAAGTCCACCTAAGAATGTTCCTAAATATCCAAATGAATTAAAGAACCCTAAAACTAAACCTCTTTGATGAACTTTTGCAAACTTAGTAGCAAGTGATTGCATGATTGGTTCGTGCATATTAAATCCAACAAAGAATATAGTAACACCAATAATAAAACCTGTACTACCTGCACTAAATCCAATAACTAAATAAGAAATAGCAAATAAAGCAATACCAATAATTAATATTTCTTTGAATTTACCTTTTTTCTCTGCAATAATCGCAGCAGGTGCCATAGCAAGAAAACCTAAAATCATAGCTGGTAAATAAACTTTCCAAAGCTCTGTCATTTCCCACTCATAAGCTTTTGTTAAAGTAATTGGAATAATCATAAATGCAAATGTCATTAAACCTTTTTGTAAAAAGTTTGTGATGTTCATTTTAATTAGATTTTTGTTTCCTAATACTTGCCCAAAATCAGGCTTAGCGTTGTAAGTGTGAGTTATTTTTGGAGGGTTTGGGACTTTTTTAAGAATAATAAAAATTGAAGCTAATGCTAAAACCATAGTAATAACAAATAAAGATTCAACACCTAAATAAGCACCTACTAATGGACCTGCTAACATTGAAATAGCAAATGAAATCCCAATAAACATTCCCATCATTGCCATTGCTTTTGGTCTTTGCTCTTCTTTTACTAAGTCACTAATTGTTGCTGTTACAACTGCTCCAATTGCTCCAGCACCTTGTAATAATCTACCAAGCATTAATGTATAGATATCTGTAGAAAATGCACATATTAAAGAACCAATAGCGAATATTATTAGTCCTGTAATTATTGTTCCTTTTCTTCCTAACTTATCACTCATGATTCCAAATGGTACTTGAAAAATCATTTGAGTTAAAGCATAACCACCAACAACAATTCCAACTAGAGTTGATGTTGCTCCTTGTAAATTTATTGCATAAACTGATATAACTGGTAATACTAAAAATAAACCTAAGAATCTAAGTGCAATAATTAAACTTAGAGGTAAAACTGATTTAATCATATATAATCCTAAACATAATATAATTTGTCGTGATTATAGTTAAAAAATAGTTAATTGTGGCTTGAAAAGGATAGATGTGAAAATAATTTTAGCTTCGGGAAATAAAGGAAAAATCAAAGAGTTTGAAAAGCTTATGCCAAATGATGAGGTTATCGCTTTTAAGGAACTTCTAGGTGATATTGAGATTGTAGAAGATAAGGATAGTTTTAAAGGAAATGCAGTAAAAAAAGCAGAAACTATATATGATAAATTAATAAATAAATCTTATAAAGATATTGTTGTAATTTCTGATGATAGTGGAATTACTGTTCCTGCACTTAATAATGAACCTGGAATTTATTCTGCAAGATATGCAGGAGTTGATGCAAGTGATAAAGACAATAATGCAAAACTAATTTCAAAATTAAATGAAAACAACTTAGAAAAAACACCAGCTTTTTATACAGCTTGTATTGCAATTGTTTATCAAGGGCACACTTATACTGTGCATGGTTGGATGCATGGAGAAGTTATAAACAAAGAGTTAGGTGAGGGTGGTTTTGGATATGACCCAATGTTTGTTGCAAAAGGTTTTGATAAAACTTTAGGAGAACTTGGGTATGAAGCAAAGAAAGATTTTTCCCATAGAACAAAGGCGTTGAATCTCGCTAAAAAAGTTTTAGATGTAATTATCTAATAATTTTTTCATAAATAGATATATTGTAATTCTTTGCTTTTACAAATATATCTATTTGTTTTTCTTTAATAAGGGCATATATTTCAAAAAGATCATCATTCATTTGAACTTTATTAATGTCACTTAAATTTAAACTTTTTATATAATTTTTAAAAAAACTCATATGATTTTTACCTTGAATATATAAGTACTGATTTTGAATATTTTTTGTTTGTAAGGATTTTGTTTGCATTATGCTTATTGAAATATATGATAATATTGATATGAAAAATAGTGTTATTAGAAGTGAAAAAGATTTTTTCATAATTAAAATATCCATTTTTGTTTAATTTTATTATCTAAATTTATTTCAATTTCTATTGTATTATTTAGATTTTTTATATTAAATTTATAAATATTATCTAATAGTAGGGTATCTTTAAAGTAAAGACTTCTTTCTTTGAATTCTAATTTGGATAGTTTATTTTTGTGTTTTTGTAAAAATATTTTTGTACTTAGCAAATCTGTTTTTTGTATTTCTAACTTGTAAGCTTCTTTATTTGTTTTTACTAGTTGTTTTGAAAAGTTAAATAGATAAATGATTATTATTGAACTTAATATTGTTGTTAAAAGTAATTCAAAAATCGTAAAACTATTTTTCATATTTTATTAACTTTATATTTTCATTTTTAAATGAGTATTGTTTTACATTTATAAATCTTACATCAGATTCATTGATTGTTATTTTTAGTGTTTTTGAGGATTTGTTAAAAGATGAAAAATTATTAGTATCAAATTTATTTTCAAGTGAATTTAAAATCATGAAATTTTCATGATTTGTATTATCATAGTAAGAGGAGTTTAAAAATCCAATTACTATAAAAGTGATAAGGCTTAGGCTTAAAAGTGTTTCAAGTAATGTAAAACTACTTTTTACCAAGCTCTTGTGCTTTTTTATATGTCTCTTCAATTGCGTCCATCATTGCATTTCTAACACCATTTTTTTCTAAAACACCATATCCAACAGCAGTTGTCCCACCTGGACTCATAACTGAATCTTTTATTAGTGCAGGGTGTTGTACATCAAGTAGTGATGATGTTCCATCAAATAAACCTTGTACTAATTGAGAACTTAAATCTCTAGGAAGGCCAGCTCTTACTGCACCATCTGTAATTCCTTCTGCAATTAGTGCTAAAAGTGCTGGACCACTTCCTGCAACAGCAGTTGCAATATCTAATTGTTTTTCAGACTCTAACCATAAAGTTTTTCCAATACTTGAAAATATCTCTTGTGCTTCATTTTTAAGCTCTTCATCACCTGTTAATGTTGTCATAGATTTTAAAACACTCGCTGCAACATTTGGCATTGTTCTAACATATTGGTTCGCAGAAATGTGCTTTTTTAAACTATCAAGGGTAGTTCCTGCTAAAATAGAGTATAAAGCATTTGCTTTTCCTGTTAGTCTTGCTGAAACAGTTTGTAGAACATAAGGTTTTACACAAAATAAAACATTTTTACCTGTGATATTTTCGATATCATCTAACTCTTTTATAGAAATTTGAGGAATCATTTTTTGAACTTCTTTTAGCTTAGCAATATTTCTTCCAATTATTTCTACTTCATGGTTTTTTACTAATCCCTTTGCAAGTGCTTGAGCCATAGTACCATTTCCAATTAAAGTTAGTTTCATACACAACCTTTTATTAATAATTATTTTTGATGATTATAGCAAATAAAACATAAGCTACAATTAGCTAAAATATCTTTTTTTATAATAAAGGATGTTTTATGAGTAAAAGCTTTACGTTTAAAAATATATTATTAGTTGTTTGTACAATATTTATTTTTACAGCTTGTTCTAGCAAAGATGAAAATCAAGAATATAATAAACCAGCAATTTACTGGTACAACAAAATGTTGACGCAAATTTCTAATGGGGATTTAGATTCTGCAGATGATACATATACTTCTTTAGAAAGTGAACACAGAAACTCTCCGTTTATTCCAACATCTTTACTTATTTTAGTAAATGGACATATGGATGAAGAAGAGTACTCTTTAGCAAACTTCTATTTAGATGAGTATATAAAGAGATTTGGACTAAGTAAAAATATTGATTATGTTAGATACCTAAAGATCAAAGCAAACTTTTTAGGGTTTAAGTATCAAAACAGAGATCAAGAATTAATTGAAAATACAATTAATGAAATTAATGAATTTAAAGCTAAATATAAAACTTCTCCTTATATGCCTTTAGTTGATACTATTAATTCAAGACTTTATATGGCTAAGGCATCAATGGATAAAGAAATAGCTGATTTATATGAAAGAACGGGAAAAGATAAAGCATCAGAATTTTACAATGAAAAAGTAAAACAATCTTGGGTTAACCCAAAAGAGATTGATGATGTAGACGTTCCTTTCTTTAGATCAATTTTCGAATAAATATAAACAATTTTTAGGAGTAAGATAAATGGAATTAGAAAATTACGATGAATTTCCTCAAACAATACCACTAGTTATTGAAGATGAGATATTTTTATACCCTTTCATGATAGCTCCACTTTTTTTAAGTAATGAAGAGAATATCAAAGCAGTGGAATATGCAATAGAACACAATCAATTAGTTGTTGTTGCTGTATCAAAACAAGGTAAAGAAGATATCAGAGAAGAAGACTCTTTTTATGATGTAGGTGTAGTTGGAAATATTATGAGAAAAGTAGCATTACCAGATGGTAAGATAAAAGTACTTTTTCAAGGTTTAGTTAAGGGAAAAATAAGTGATTTTGCAAAAGAACAATCTCTATTTGCAAAGGTAGATATCTTAGAGAATGAAGAATCAAATGAAGAGAGTATTAAATCAGTAATTGATGTTTTAGTTGAAAACGTAAAAAAACTATCAAGACTTAATACTAAGTTTCCAGCAGATTTAATTAAAACTATTGAAGAAAATGATGATGCAACAAGAATTGCAGATTTAATCTCTTCTGTTTTAAAAGTTAAAAAAGATGAAGCTTATAAGCTATTTTCTCAAGCAAATGTAGAAAAAAGACTTTTAGATATTATTGAAGTAATTAAAAAAGAGATTGAGTCATTTAAAATACAAAAAGAGATCACTCAAAAAGTAAATTCAAAGATTGAAAAAACTCATAAAGATTACTTCTTAAAAGAGCAAATAAAAGCTATTCAAAAAGAGCTTGGTGCTGATAATCAAAAAGATGAAGAGATAAAAGCCTATAAAAAGAGACTTAAAAAAATCAAAAAGCATATGGGTAAAGAAGGTTATAAAGAGACAAAGAAACAAATTGAAAAACTTAGTAGAATGAACCCAGATTCTCCTGATGCCTCACTGCTTCAAACATATGTTGAGCAAATACTTGATATTCCATTTGGTGATTATGCTGATGAAAAAATTTCTGTAAATGCTGTTGAAGAGCAGTTAAACAAAGATCACTATTCATTAAAAAAACCAAAAGAGAGAATCTCTGAATATTTTGCTGTTAAGCAAATGTTAGAGCAAAGAGATATCAAAGATTTAAAATCTAAAGGTACAGTTTTATGTTTTGTAGGACCTCCAGGTGTTGGTAAAACTTCACTTGCAAACTCTATTTCTAAAGCATTAAAAAGACCACTTGTTAGAGTTGCTCTTGGTGGAATGGAAGATGTTAATGAATTAAGAGGGCATAGACGAACATATGTTGGAGCAATGCCAGGTAGATTAATCAAAGGATTAATTGATGCTAAAAAAATGAATCCAGTTATGGTTTTAGATGAGATTGATAAGCTAGGAGCTAATCACAGAGGTGATCCAACTGCTGTTATGTTAGAGATCTTAGATCCTGAGCAAAATCATGAATTTAGAGATTTATATTTAAATTTCCCAATTGATTTATCTCAAACAATTTTTGTATCAACAGCTAATGATGTAAGAAGAATTCCTGCACCACTTAGAGATAGAATGGAGTTTATTGAAATTTCTTCTTATACACCAAATGAGAAGTATCATATTGCTAAAGATTATCTAATTCCTCAAGAGTTAGACAAACATGGATTAAAAAAATCAGAAATTAGTTTAAGTAAAACTACTATTGATTTAATTATCTCTAAATACACAAGAGAAGCAGGGGTGAGAAACCTAAGAAGAGTATTTGCAAAACTATTTAGAAAAGTAGTTAGACAACTTTTAGTTGATGAGTCTTTAAAGAAAGTCTCTATAAATACTAAAAATATAAAAGAGTATTTAGAAAATCCTATTTTTGAAATAGACCCAGCTGATAAGAAAAATTCAATTGGTATTGCTAATGGATTAGCATGGACTGCTGTTGGTGGGGATGTTTTAAAAACGGAAGCTATTAAATTAAGAGGTAAGGGTATTTTATCTGTTACTGGTAATCTTGGTGAAGTTATGAAAGAGTCTTCTAGAATTTCATACTCAGTTGTTAAAGTACTAATTGATAATGGTGCTCTTTTAATTGATAATGAGATTATTCCAAAAACACCTAAAGAAGATGAAGAAAAAATTATCGTAAATCCAAGTGAAGTTTATAAAAGATATGATATTCACTTACATATCCCAGAAGGTGCAACACCAAAGGATGGACCAAGTGCAGGTATTACTATGGCTTTAACTATTGCTTCAATTTTAAGTGAAAAAGCTATTAAATCAGATGTTGCCATGACTGGTGAGTTAACATTATCTGGAAAAGTTCTTCCAATTGGTGGATTAAAAGAGAAGTTAATTGCAGCATATAAAGCTAAGATGAAAAAAGCATTAATTCCAAGAAAGAATTTTGAAAGAGATTTAGATGAAATTCCTGATGAGGTAAAAGATGCTATGGAAATCAAGCCTGTTGATGTGATAGAAGATGTATTAAAAGAGGCATTAGTTCTTTAATGGCTACATCTATGAGGCAGAGTTTAATAGTAAATAACTTTTTTACTCTAGCTTCAATTATAATTATCTCAGTAACAATAACTCTTTATACTAAATATTTTGGAGATAAAGAGCCTACAAAAGAAGTGGTAAAACCTCTTGAATGTCAAAAAGAGAGTTTTACTACACTTAAAGTATTTAATCAAAAACTACTAAATGATTCTATGAAAGCTTTAGAAAAAGGCTACTATAAAATTGATGGTGGATATATAAAAGCTCAATATTCTGATTCTATTATCGAAGATTTTATTTCACTAAAAGAAGTTGATACTTACTATATCAAAGCTATTTCAAAAGCTCCAAAAGATGATATAAATAAATTTTTGACTATTAATTATGAATTAATTGAAAATGATAAAAAAGATCCAAAAAAGAAATCAAAAGATTGTAAACTTTGTAGTGGTTCTATTCAAACCTCATTTAGAGCAGGAAATATTGAGATATTTAGGTACTACACAGATTTTTTGATTTTTAATAAAAAAGAGATAGAATCTAGAATAGATTGTACAATAAAGGTATATAAAAATAATGCTAAAAAACTTCAGAACAACAAATAACTTAACTGCTACAAACATACTAATAGGTATTACAGTTTTAATGTATATTATACAAATAAATATAACTCAAGGCTCATTATTTTTAGGGCTAAATTTATATTTTAGTGTATATGATTTTTGGTGGCAACCTTTAACTACGATGTTTGCCCATGGAGGAATTGCTCATTTGGGTATGAATATGTTTGTACTTTGGCAGTTTGGAAATTTAATTGAAAGATCAAAAGGAATAAAAGAGATAATTGCACTTTATTTTATATGTGGAATTACAACTTCAATTTTATCATATGGATATATTTATTATTTAGATCATCAGGTTAATTTAGTGGGTGCTTCTGGTGCCATTTGTGCATTATTAGGATATGTTGCATATCATGACAAAGCTCAAAGAAGTGGTATTATTACTTGGGTACTATTAATTTCTGTGGCACCACTTTTAATAGGTCTTCCAATTGCTTGGTATGCACACTTTATAGGTTTAGCAGTTGGCTTTATTTTTGGGGTTATAAGACGTTAAAAGGTATAAAATGATGTATGATCTTATCTATAACGGATGTAATAAAAGATAACAGTGAAAATATAGAGATTATAAATCAAACTTTTATATAAATATTATTTTCAAATAAACTCTATCCCTATTGAAAGTATTCAAACCATAAATGATAATTTAAATAATGAATCTAAAACATAAACTTTAGAAATAATAATAAATAATATTACTATTTAGAAGATGCTTATGTAAAAAATAATATATAAAGTATATAAATAAAGATAAACCTAAGGAAAAATATATAAAAAATAAGAGAGAATAAAATAGATTATTTACTTAAAGGTTAGTTATGCATAGAAGAGAGTTTATAAAAAAAAGTTCTGCTGCAATTGTTTCTAGTATAGGCTTTCCTGCTATTTTAACAGCAAAAAACAAATACCCAACTATAAAAGTACTAGGAACTCATGTTACCTTACAAGAGATAATTAGGCAAAAAGCTATGGAAGAGCTAAAGATAAATATAGAATTTTATCCTGGTGGAAGTGCAGAGGTTTTAACAAGGGCAATCTCAAACCCTAACTCTTTTGATATATATGAACAATGGTCAAATAGTACAAGATTGTTATGGGATTCAGGGGCAATTCAACCCATACAAATAGATAAGTTAAAGTATTGGGATGAGATTAACTCCTTACCAAAAACAGGAAAAATTAGTCCAAATGCAAAAAAAGGAGCAGGAGATGTTCCCAATAAGATTTTATATATACAAGAAAATAATACATTAGGTTCAAACCCTACAAACCACATCTCATTTATGCCTTATGTTCACAATGTTGATTCTTTTGGTTATAACTCAAATATAATCGCTCAAGGAATACCATATGAAACGGAGAGTTGGAGTTGGTTATTGGATGAAAAATATAAAGGAAAAGTTGCAATTGTAAATGAACCAACTATTGGACTTTTTGATTTAGCATTAGCTGCACAATCAAAAAAGCTAGTAAGGTTTAAAGATATAGGAAATCTTTCGAGAGTTGAACTTGATGAGCTATTTGACATATTAACTGAATATAAACAAAAAGGTCATTTTAGAGGTTTTTGGAATTCAGTTCCCCATAGTGTTGAGTTGATGAAAAACAATGAAGTATTTATAGAGAGTATGTTTTCCCCTGCTGCTAGTAGTTTAAATGGTATGGGGATACCTTGTATTTATGCAGCACCTAAAGAGGGTTACCGTGCATGGTATGGGGTTATGAGTTTGTCAAGTGCTTCAAAAGGTGAAAAAAAAGATGCCGCTTATGAGTATATGAATTGGTGGTTATCAGGTTGGGCTGGAGCATTTATTGCAAAACAAGGGTATTATATATCAAATCCTAATCGTTCAAAAGCATTTATGGAAGAGGAGGAATGGGATTATTGGTATAAAGGGAAAATTGCAAAAAAAGATTTATATGGAATAGATGGAAAAATATCTGTAAAAAAAGGTACAAAAAGAACAGGCGGTTCATATATCAATAGATTTGAGAATATTGCAGTATGGAATTCTGTGATGCCAAATTTTGATTATAGTTTAAATAAATGGTATAACCTTATAAGTAAAAGAGTATAAAATGAATAATATAAAATTTCACCATAAACTATATATTTTATCTTTTTTTCTTGTAGTATTTTTTATAGTATCATCTATTGTACATCAATCAAATATTAAGAATATCTCTAATAATATAAAAAAATTAAATCAAAAAAATGATTCTTTACAAAATTTATTGCTAATAGTATCTCAAACTGAAAAACTACATAAAAATGTATATGAGTTTATACATTTTGGAAATAATGAATTATTAATATATATCAATCAAATATTGGATAGCTTTAAAGATAAAGAAAAAAATATAAATTTTATTGATGATAAAAAATTATATTACTCTTTTACAAAGATTATTCAAAATATAGATAGGTTTAGAGAAGATTTTAAAACTGCAGAAAAACAAATACCTCTTAATTTTCAATTTCGTAAAAAAGTTAGATACGAAGCACAAAATTTAGAAAATATAGTTGATGACATAGGAATAAATATAACAACTAAAAAGTCTTTATTTGATTTAGTTTTATTTAAAAAGTCCATTTTAGAGATTGAAAAATCTGTATTTAGATATTTTGAGACAGATGATGGAAGTTTTATTATTAAATTAAAGAAAGAACAATTAAATATAAAACTTTTTTTTAAAGAGTTATTTAAAGATAATCAAGACTTAGATGATAACACAAAAAAAGTTTTAGAAAAAAAAGTTTCTGAACTTATTAGATTGTCTAATAAAACCATTTCTCATTATAGAACTTATTCTATGATTACTAAAGTTATTATGCCAGGAAATATTTATGAAATCGATTATTATGCTAAAAGTATTAAGCAAATAAGTTTTAAAGAGATTGCTGAGATAAAAAAAGAGATAGACCATCTACTTAATATAAATAAAAACTCTAATCTTTATATGAGTACTATATATACTATTTTAGTTTTTATAGGTTTTTTCATACTAATAAGAGTTTTATTAAGACCAATTGAGAATCTAACTTTAATGTTTGAGGATATTTTAAAAGGCAAAAAAGAGGTTAATATACCAGAGTATAAACAAGATGATATTATTGGTAAATTAATAAAAGCAGCTTTAGAGTTTAAAGTTTTAAATAATAAAACAAATGAGTTATTGCTTCAAACAGAAGATTATAAAAAAAACTTAGAAAAAAAAGTTAAAATTGAAGTAAGTCTAAGAAGAGAAAAAGAAAAAGCACTTATTCAACAAAGCAAATTAGCCTCAATGGGAGAGATGATAGGAGCAATTGCTCATCAGTGGAGACAACCATTAAATGAATTGAGTATAAGAATACAAAAATTAAAATATGACTACGCAAAAGAAAAAATAGATGAAGAGTTTATCAAAGATTTTATTTATAAAAATAAAAAAACAATAGATTTTATGAGTAAAACAATAGATGACTTTAGAAACTTTTTTAGAATAGATAAAAATAAAAAAGAGTTTTATATAAAAGATGCAATAGAAGAGGTTTTAAATATTCAATATGCACAATTAAAAAATCATAATATAAATTTAGAACTAAATGGTGAGAATTTCTTATATAAAGGTTTTAAAACAGAGTTTCAACAAGTGATTATAAACATAATAAGTAATTCAAAAGATGCAATAGTAGAAAATAATATACAAAATCCAAAAATTCAAATAGATATTAAAGAGAATATAATAAAATTAAGAGACAACGGTGGAGGTATCCCTACTAATGTAATTGATAGAGTATTTGAGCCATATTTTACAACAAAACAACAAGGTGAAGGTACAGGTATGGGACTTTATATGTCAAAAACTATTATAGAGGATAATATGGGTGGTAAATTAAGTATTAAAAATGAAATTGATGGCGCTTTATTCATTATTGATTTAAAGGTTAAGTAAAAATGGAAAAAATTGATTCAATCTTATATGTTGAGGATGAAAAGAGTATTCAAATTGAGCTTAAAGAATTTTTAGAAGATTTTTGTGACAAATTATATATTGCAGATGACGGAGTTGAAGCTTTAGAGTTATATAAAACAAATCAACCAAAAATAGTTGTTACAGATATCAGAATGCCACGAATGAATGGCATTGAACTTGCAAAAAGCATATTAGAATTAAATAAGGATATTCATATAGTTTTTCTCACAGCTTTTACAGAATTAGAATATTTACAAGAAGCCATAGAGATTCAGGCAGACGGATATATTGTTAAACCTATAGATTTAGAAAAATTAGAATCAATATTAATAAAAACTATTAAAAAGGAACTTTTAAGTAATCAGCTAGAGAAAGCAATACATTATAAACTTAAACAAAAAGAAGAACTGGAGACTATTTTAGCAACAACACTAGATGGTGTTGCAGTTTTGGATTTTACAACACATTTTCTATATGCAAATAATGCTTTTGAAAATATTATTGGATTTGAATTAAAAGAGCTAAAAAGTTTAAAAATTATTGATTTGATTACAAGTGAAGATAAAAATAAATTTAAAAACATTATCTCCTCAGTAATTGAAACTTATAATGTAGAGTATTTTCAGCAAAAATTTATTAATAAAAATGGTAAAAAAATATTCTTAGATATTTCTATAACTTTAATGCCTGACAACAAAAGAATCTTAATATCAACAAAAGATATTACAAAAGAAATATATTCCCAAAAGAAAATAGATGAATATATACAAATAATAGATGAAAATATAATAACTTCAAGTACTGATTTAACAGGAGTAATAACTTATGTATCAAGTGCTTTTTGTAATATATCAGGATATAAAAAAGAAGATCTTATTGGGAATAGACATAATCTAATAAGGAATTCTTCTATAGATGAAAATGTATATAAAGATTTGTGGAAAACAATTAAAGAAAATAAAATTTGGACAGGTGAAATAAAAAATACAGATAAAAATGGTAAAGACTATTGGGTTTATCTAAAAATATATCCAAATTACAATGAAAATTCTGAAAAGATAGGATATAGTTCAATACACAAAAATATCACAAGTCTCAAAATTGCAGAAGAATTAGCAACAATAGATTCTCTCACACAAGTTAATAATAGACATTTTTTTAATCAAACTTTTGAAAAATATATAAATGGTGCAAAAAGAGATAAAAAATTAGTATGTTTTTTGATATTTGATATTGATTATTTTAAGCAATACAATGATACCTATGGACATCAAAAAGGTGATGAAGCATTACAATTAGTAGCCAAAACAATAAACAATAAACTTAATAGAGATGATGATTATATTTTTAGACTGGGAGGAGAAGAGTTTGGTATTTTATTTAAAACTATTTCTGCTGATAAAAGTTATGAATTTGCTAAAATATTAGTTAAGTCTATTGAAAATTTGAAAATAGATCATCTAAATAGTCCCATAGGATCTTATTTAACAATATCTGCAGGGCTTGTTTGTAAAAAAGCAATAGGTATTAATAATACAAGTAAACTTTATAATGAAGTAGATGAATTATTGTATAAAGCGAAATCTCAAGGAAAAAATAAAGTTATAGCTAATCTATGAAAGGTGAAAAAATGAAAAAAGTTAGATCCATCTTATATGTGGAAGATGAGAAAGTTATTCAAGAAGAATTATCAGAAGTTTTAGAATTGTTTTGTGAAACACTTTATACTGTTGATGATGGTATGCAAGGCTTAAAATATTATGGAGCTTATAATCCTGATATAATTATTACAGATATTCAAATGCCTGTAATGGATGGCATAGAAATGTCTAAAAAAATAAAAGAAATGAATCCTGATGTTCCTATAATATTTACGACAGCATTTAGTGATGTTAATTATTTTCAAGAGGCAATAGAGTTACAAGTTGAGGGTTATATCTTAAAGCCGATTAGTTTGGAATTTTTAGAAAAGAAAATATTAAGTATTATTGATAACTTAGAATTAAAGAAAGAATTATTTGAAAAAGAGCAAATGCTTTTAGAGTCATCAAAGTTAGCTTCTATGGGTGAAATGTTGACAAATATAGCATATCAGTGGAAAAAACCTCTTTCTGTTATATCAACTACGGCAACAGGAATGAAAATATTAAAAGAAAATGATAATTTATCGGATAATAAGTTTTACAAAGACTGTGATATTATAAATAGTAATAGCCAACTCCTTTCATATACAATAGAAGATTTCAAAGATTTTTTTACTTCTTCAAATCAACTTGAAATATTTAATTTACATGACTATTTAAATAAATGTATAGATTTAGTTAGTGCTTCTTTTGATAATAATTTAATAGAAACTATTAAAGAAATAGATCAAAAAATTAACTCTTATGGTAATCCAAATCAACTTTTACAAGCTATTATAAATATATTAAATAATGCAAAGGATGCATTAAGAGAAGCTTCAAATTTACATAAAAAACTTGTATTTATATTTACAGTTAAAGAAAATGAGAATAATAATATAGTAATAACTATAAAAGATAATGCTGGAGGAATACCTGAAAATATATTACCAAAAGTTTTTGAACCGTATTTTACTACAAAAAAAGGTAAAGATGGGACAGGATTAGGATTGTATATTACACATACAATTATTACTAAAAATTTAAAAGGGACTATAAAAGTAGAGAATGAAATTTTTAAATATGATAAACATTCTTACAAGGGGGCTAAGTTTATTATTACTCTTCCATTGATTAATTAGGTTGAGTTTTTACTTATATATTTACAATAACTGTAACAATAGCCATAATTACAATTACTATAGCCATACTTATAAATACATCTTTTAAAGTAACAGTAGGGTTTAGTATTCCACAATAGGGACATTGTCTTTTTTTAGGGGCAATCTCTCTTTTGCAATTTTTACAAGTAGCTATTTTAAATCCTTTGATTTTTCCTAATTCTATCACAAAAAAATTTAAATCAAATTTTATTTCAAATTGTAATAAAATTAAATAAAAAATAGAATCTATTGTACACTTGTATTATGTTTATTCACCTAGATTTAGATTGTTTTTTTGTATCAGCTCATAGAACACTTGATGAGAGTTTATTTCATATTCCAGTTGCGGTTGGAGGACGAAGCAATCTTAATATATTTTCATCAAAAAAAGAGGTTAGAAAAATTTCTGCAAATAGTGGTGCTTTTGTTAGTAATATTTTGACAAATGAAGGTATGAAAACTTTTAAAGACTATTTTGTAGATGAAAATGGCAAAATCAGAGGAATAATAACTACTTCATCTTATGAAGCAAGGGCTTTTGGAGTTAAGACTGCAATGAGTGTAAATGAAGCACTAAAACTCTGCCCACAATTAAAAATGCTTCCTCCTAATTATCCTTTATATCATGATTTATCAAATAAACTAAAGCAGTTACTTATAAAAGAAATACCATTAGTTGAGCAATTCTCTATTGATGAATTTTTTGGAGATGTTACTGGATATATAGAAGAAGATGAGATAGTTGAGTTTGCGTATAATTTAAAAAGAAAAATACAAAAAGAGCTAAATCTACCTGTTTCAATTGGTATTGCAAATACAAAGTTTCTATCTAAATTAATAACAGAATATGCAAAACCAGATGGTGTAAAGTTTGTAAATCGTGATAATATTGCAAATTTTATTAGAAATATTCCAATAGAGGAGTTTCCAGGTATAGGAAAAGGCTTTCAAACTAAATTAAAAGGTTATGGAATAAAAACTCTTGGGGACATTAAAAAGAATCAAGAGCTGTTTTATTCATGGAAAAAACCAGGTATCGATTTATACAACCGTATTTGTGGAATAAGAGATAATAAGTTAACAACTTTTAGAGAAAAAAAATCTATTGGAATCGGACGAACTTTTGATCCTTTGTATGATAGAGAAGAGCTAAGAAGAAGAGTTATGATTTTATCAAGGTATTTATGTTTTTTAATAAAAAAAGCAAATGTTAATCCATTAAGTTATCATATAAAAATCAAATATGAATCACGAATAAAATCAAAAAACTATATAAATGTAAATACAATTTTCAATGAACTTGATTTTAAAAAACATATGGCAAAACTATTTGAACAAAATGATAATCACCCAAGTCATGGAGTAGTACAACTTATGATTAGTGTAACAAACTTTGCGAAGGTAAACGAATTTACTTATAATCTTTTTGAATATGAAGATAATCTAAAAAAAAGAGCCTTGACAAACCAACTTCAGAAAGTAAGAGATAAATATGGAGTTGATGTTATAAAGTCACTTAGTGAGATTAAAAAAGATGATTAAAAAAACCATTTGAAATTAATTGAGTATTTTTCCATAAAATCTTTTTCTATTATATTTGAAATTGCAAAATTCTTATTAAAATTATATTGAGTTTGTATTTTTACAAACTCAGAATTTGATGAGTTATATGGATTTAACTTATAGCCAACTAGTGTAGAGTTTTTAAGTTTTCCAAAATCAAAATCAAAATTTATATTTGGTACTGTATTTACATATGGATATTCTGTTTGCGCATTGCCATCTAACATAAATGAAGCTGTAATATTGTTATTTATTTTATATGATTTTCCTATTGAACCATTGAAAAAAGTGTTGTATTTATTACTACTTTTTTGATCTATAATCTTTGTTCCAATTTTTATTTTCCATGACAGTAAGTTCCCTTCATCAAAGTCAACTTGTGAGGTTTTAATTTTTTTTATTCTAATTAAATCAAAACTATCTAAAAATAGTTTATTGTCATTGATTTTATATCCTAAAGAAAAATCAGAAACTACTAATTCATCGTATTTTAAATTATTATAGCCAATAGATTCTATACCAAAAACTGAAAAATTAAATTTGTTGTAAAAATGAATATTAGAATTGTAAGCAATTCCTGTAGAAAAAATTATAGGTTTATTATTTTTTGCAGGAGAGGCTCTTTTTTTTATATTAGCTTTCAACTCTTTTTGTATTGGCAAAGATAATCTTTTTATTAAAAGCTTATTTTTTATATCTTTTAATGATTTATTTTCTGGTTCATTTATTATCATATATTTATAATATGTAAGTAAAAAATCTAAGATATTTATTTGGTTTTTTTGAGAAAATGATTTTTCTAAATTATCTAAAGAAGATAAGCCTTTTTTTAATGTTTCATCTATTTTTATTTGCTCTTTTTTTGAAAAGATTTTAAATTGCTCATATAGTTTTTTTTGCATAGAAGGAACATAAGTCACATCTTTTAATCTATTTGATTCTTCTAAAAAATTAAATGTCTCCACAGGTATATACCATGTATCACTTACTTTATTTACAATATCTTTATTTAAAACTAATTCTAAAAGTTGAGAAACTCTATATCCACAGTTTTTATCTAAAAAAAAGTATCTAAATTTTTTACCAACAATCTCCCACAAATGTAAAAGTAGTAGCTTTTGTTCTTTATTTGATAAATTAAGTTTATAATCCCAAATATCTCTAAATTCATTATTTGAATATACTAAATCTTGTGTATAAAAGTATTTATCAGAAAAACCTGCTTCATAACCTCCAAAAATACCTTTAAAAATATAAGCAATAATAGGTTCTTTTTGGGGAACTAATGCTCCATAATTTATTGATAAATCGAAAAGATTGTTTTCATTTGTTGAGTTTTTAGAGTTTAATTTTAAAAATGAATGACCAAAAGTTGAAGCAGGATTTCCTAAATATCCACTCACAAGCATTACACTAGTGGAAGTAGTATTGTTTAAGACCTTCCAGCTCGAAAGTTTTGTACATCTTTTATCTATAGTTTTGTAATTTGGAAATTGAATATACTGTGAAAGCCAAAAGTATCTAGCTGGAAACTTACATCTAGGGCTATTATTAAAATCTTTTTTATCAATTAATTCATAATTGTTTATAGTTGCAATTAGTTCATTTTTTTTTGAAAAATTTAGATTAGATGAAAGAAAAAAATCTTTAGTTGTTACTTCACTTTTTGAGTTTTTTACATATAAAAGTCTTTCCCAAGTTTTATGATTCGATATCTCTTTTAAAGTTTGATTATTTTTAATATTATATTTTATTTGAGTAGCATACAAACTAGTTGAAAATAAAATAGTAAAAATAAGTTGATAAATAATTCTCATAGGGAAATTTAGCCAAGATTTAGTAAATAAATACTAAATCTTGATATAAACATTAGTAAATAACGTTGTATAATTTTTCAGATTTTTCGTAAGTAGTTAAGTTAGAGTACTCATTACTTGCTACTAATGAAGAGAAATCTTTTCTTAAAGAAGCAATAAATTCTTCTTTTGATTGAGAATCAGCTTTAGCTAATGTAGCTAATGTTTCTAAATATTTTCCATTTCCACTTGCTAAATCTTTTTCAATACTTTCATAACTATCATTAATGAATGCTGCAACTTTTGCTTTTCCACCTTGACAAGTATCTTCAGAAGAGATATTTGATGAAATAGCAGTTGTACCTAAATCCCAAGTTACATTTGTAACTGCTGCTACTGCCTCATTTGAAGGAGCAATCATTGCACCTAATCCACATTCTGTATAGATATCAGCAAATTCTCTTGCTTGTGAAGCTTGCGCAGTTAATACTAATGCTGTAAATGCAGTTAATGATAATTTAATTCCAGTTTTAATCATTATGATTCCTTTAATTATTTATTGATTACTTTATTAAGTAATTAGAACAATTATACCAACAAAATGTCTCAAAAATGACTCACTTTGGAAAATTATTTACTTATTTTTTTTATTTTGAAATATTTGGTTAATTCTGTAATGATATAATAAAAGAAAAATATGGATTAAATATGGGAATTAAAAAACAAATAAAAGATAAAACAAATAAATTCTTAGATTACCCAAAAGTAAAAAGTGAACAATTAAAAGATATGATTGATTCAAAAATTAGAGAAAAAGCCGTAATGGCTACAAAAGCTAGATTAGCTGAAAATCATAAAACTTTTGATGATTATAGTGATGAGCAATTAGAAGTTATAATTGCAGATGAAGAAAGAAAAATTATTGATGATTTAAAAACTAAATCACTAGTTGTGGCCCTTGCTGCACTTGGTATAAATATGTTTGTATAGGAAGTAAAAAATGTTTAAACAAGTAAAATCTGCACTTTTTTGGTACTATTTATATAAATTTAGAAGAAGAGTTTCTTTAGTGGCTTTATTACTTATTATTGCATTATTTGCAAATGCAATTTATACAGATGTAGTTCAATACTTACAATTAAAAGAAAAGTTAGAGTTTTTAGAAGTTGTATTAATTGCAAAATGGATAATTGTAATTTTTAATATAGTTTTTTCAATTTATTTAATTCTTACAATGTTTAAAAAAGTAGATGAAAAACCTTCAAAAAAAGAAACTAAAAAAAGAACTGAAATAAAAAAAGAAGAAAAATTTTCAAATAGAGAAAAAGAGTTTTTAACTAAAAAAAAGTTAAGAACTAAAGCTGATATACTATTAGAAGAGAAATAGTAAGAGATTAACTCTCTTTACTATTATCTTGCATTGTTGCAATTTGTGTTGGGTTTTTGATTGTAATTGCTTGAGTTGGATAAGCAATTTCACAATTGTTTTTATCACATAAAGCAGATATTTTCATAATCACATCCTCTTTTGTTTTTAACCAATCTTCCCAAGCAGGGCTTTTTGAGAAACAATAAATCAAAATATTTATAGATGATCCTGCAAACTCATCAATATATACTAAAAGTGTATTTTTAACTCCTTGTAAATCTTCTCTTTTTGCAACTTCAAAAGCTTTTGTTTTTGTTATATGTGTATTTAAATCTGTAGCAATTTCAGGATGATTTTTTAGCATTTCAAAAATATCGTCTTTTAAATTTTTTATATCACTCATTTCACTTTCATAAGTAATTCCAAGACTCATTTTTATTCTTCTACCGATTCTTCTTTTTGACCAGTTCATAATATGTGAATTGGCAAGTTGTGAATTTGGTATTGTAATCATTGCATTATCAAATGTTCTGATTCTTGTAGTCCTCATTCTTATATCAACAACTGTTCCTTCAACTTCAGGTGTTTTTATCCAATCACCTTGAGAGAAAGAGTTATCAGTCATAATATTTAATGATCCAAAGAAGTTAGCTAAAGTATCTTTAGAAGCAAGAGCAACAGCGATACCACCAACCCCAAGTGATGCAGCAATCGCTTTGATATCAATTCCTAATTGTGAAAGTAAAAATAAAAGAACCAGCATAATTAGTATAATTTTTACAATTCTTAGTAAAAATACAATCATCTCTTTTCTAACATTTGGATATTTTTCAAGTAAAGTATGAGCATAAATATTTATACTATTATTTATAACTGCATAAATAGCCCATGTTAAGATAGCAATATAAACTGTATTTATCCAAGGCATTAAAGTATTAATTAACTCTTCATCTTTTATTAATATAAATATAGAAATCTGAATAGCCAAAGTATATAGGGCATATTTCATTGGAGAATCAATAGACATTCTTAAGTATTGTCTGATACTCTCACTATCTTCATCTTTAGCTTTTACAAATATTCTTGAAATAAAGTTTGCAAGTAGTGAGATTATGTATTTATTTAATAATCTAAAAAAGAAAATAATAAATATAACTACAGCAATTTCACCAATAGAAAACTTTAAATAGTATGAAGTTAGTTTTGAAACAAAAGATATACCCTTTAAGGAATCAATTTTATCAACTAAATATTGTAAGTTAAACTCATCAATGAAAAAGTTTGTAGGTCTATATTTTGACATATTTTCTAAAAGATATGTTAAGACAAATTGTTGAGTATTTGATTGGTTGTATAGGTCAATATAGTTTTCAACAAATTGACTTGAAATTTTATTGTCATGGTTTTTTTCTAATTCATAAACATCTTTGTATTCATCTAAGTTTTTACTATTTATTAAATCAATATTTTTATTTATTAAATCAACAAAATATTTTTTGTCTTTGTACTCTTGTTTAGCAAGGATTATTGACTTTAAAGTATTCTCATAGTTTAGTTTTCCTCTTGTAAGGATTAAGTCTAGTTCATCTCTTTGTACTGCTAAGGTATTATTTAGTTTTTTATTTATATTTATTCTATTTGTTAGAAACTCAATATGTTCATTATAAATTTTATTACTGCTTAAAGTTTTTAAATAAGACTCATCATTTATATTTTCTATAACTTTTTCTAAAAGTTTATTTTGTTGTTCAATTTGGTTCTCGATATCGTCTTTTGTAATCGTATCTGTATTTTGCTCTGATTGTTTATCTTGAACAATAGTATCTGCTTGGTTTGTTGTAGTTTGCTCAATAGTTTGTTCATCTTTTTTTATTAATTTTACAGGCTCTAACTCTACATTTTGTGCTGCTAGTATTATAGGTAGGCATGTAGATAGTATGAGTATAAAAATCTGTTTTTTTAACATTAAAAAATATCCTTTAATTAATTTATTTTAGAAGTGTAACAAAGTTTTAGAAATAAAAAGTTAATACTTAAGATTTTTTTTGTTTTTTTGCAGTATTATAATTTTAATATTTTTTTATTAGGTATTAAAATGAATATATATGAAACATTTACGGATGTAGTTACACAAGGCGAATTAATTCTGTTTAGAGTTATTTGGAATACAAGCAATGATAATATGTTTATAGTTAGAAAAGATGGTAATGAATATATAAGTGAATCAGCTAACAATGCTTTGAAAAAAACATTTAATATAACAGATGATAAAGTTTGTGAAGTACCTTTAAAGACTATTATGGATAAAAAAACATATGAAAAAATATCAAATAGGTATGACCAATGTATATCTTCAAATGAAATTATGTCATATGAAGAGACAAATATTTTAGATAGTAGTGGTGTTAGACATTGGGAGACAACAATAATACCTGTTATAGATAAGCAAAATAATATTGTAAGAATTTTTGGTACTTCAAAAGAGATAACACAATTTAAAAAAATTAATGAAATACTAGAACTAGAAGTTAAAAAAAGAACTCTAGAACTAGAAGATACCTTAGATAAATTAAAAAAAATCTCAGTTACGGATAAACTAACTACTTTATACAATAGACACCATTTAGATTCATTATTAGAAGATACAAAAAAAATTATAAATAGATATGAAAACAATTATGGAATAATAATTCTTGACTTAGATAACTTCAAAAATATTAATGATAGTTTTGGACATCATGTAGGTGATGTTGTTTTAAAAGAGTTTTCTTTATTATTGAAAAACTCAATTAGAGAAACAGATACCATTGGAAGATGGGGAGGTGATGAGTTTTTGATCATTGTTCCTTTTGCAACAAAAGATTCATTAGAGAGTTTATTAAATAATATTAAAAATAAAATCCAAAAGTTTGAATTTTCATATGTAAAGAAATTAACTTCAAGTTTAGGTGCAACATTGATTAAAAAAGATGACACTCCAGAAAGTTTCATTTCAAGAGCAGATAAGGCAATGTATAAAGCAAAAAATGAAGGCAAAGATAAAATAGAGATTTTACTATAAATATCTATAAAGGTAAGAGATGAATAGTGATTATGAAAAGAAAATATCAATAGAGTCAAATGCATTAGATTGGATAGAGTATACTCCTTTTAATTCATATATAAAACAGTTCTCAAAAAGACAAAAAGAAGAAACTTCTTTAGTGAAAATTAACAAAGATAGCATTTTATCTAAAAAAGATATTGTAAACAGTATTGAAATTTTTGTATTAGAAGGTATTTATACAAATGAGTTTGGCTCTTTTGAGAAAGGTACATATTTAAAATTTCCAAAAGAGAATGAACGATATGTAAAATCTCAAGAAGGTTGCGTAGTTTTTAGAAAAATAAATTATAAACATAATAATGAAGAGTTAATAGTAAATACTAATAAATCACAGTGGCTGCAAGGACAAGGGAATTTGACAGTTATTCCTTTATCTGAACAAACTGCTTTGGTAAAATGGCCAAAAGATGAAAGGTTTATTCCTCATAAACATTGGGGTGGTGAAGAAATATTAGTATTAAGTGGAACTTTTATTGATGAATATGATAAATATAAAAAAGGATGTTGGATAAGAAGTCCTCATTTGAGTGAACATTTTCCATATGTTGAAGAAGAGACTATAATTTTTGTAAAAACAGGACACCTGTAGACTTATTAATTAGTAAAAGAGAGTATGTTGTTTTAATCTTTTATGGTGCGAATGGGGGGATTTGAACCCCCACGCCGTGAAGCACGAGCCCCTCAAGCCCGCGTGTCTACCGTTCCACCACATTCGCAAAAAGTTAAGGATGCAATAATACTAGTTCATCTCATAGATTTTGCTTAAATAAAATAAAAGTTGAAGTATTAAAAAAAAAGGCATAAAAAAAGGTCAAGAGGAAAACCTCTTGACCTTTTAAGTTATCAGATCTGTGTAGACTGATTACCCTAAGAATGGGTTTGCATATAAAGCAATCATAGCAATTACTAATGCATAAATAACTTGTGCTTCGATCATCGCTAATGCAATGAACATAGTAGTCATTAATTTTCCACCTAAACCTGGGTTTCTAGCAGTACCAGCGATTGTTGCAGCAGCAGTGTTACCCATACCGATAGCACCACCAAGTGCCGCTAAACCTAAACCAATACCTGCAGCTACTACAGAGTATGCTTGAATCATTGAATCACCTTCAGCTGCAAATGCAAAACCAGCTAAAGCTAACATTAATAGAACGATTTTTTTCATTCTTGAATCCTTATATAAATTTGTATTACAAAGTTTGTTCGGCTTGCGTAACCTTACCAAAATGATAAAGCGACCTAAACATAAATGCCTAAGTACTCCCTACTTAATACTTTGTTGGACAAGATTATATATAAATTAAAATAAAACATAGCTAAAGCAATACATTTAGATATTATTATAAAATTTGTTATAATAATCATGATTATTAAAGAAAGGTATTTTATGAAAAAACTATTTTTTGGTTTAACATTATTTATAATATTAGTGATTGGATCTATTTATGGTGTATTATTTACAAAAACAGGTAATGATTTTATCGCTTCATATATTGAAAATAAAGTAAATAATGAACAAAATGATGTGAAGTTAAAAGTTAATAAATTTGAACTAACTTTTAATACTATGGTTTTTAATGCAACAATTGATGATAACTCTAATATTGATATTTCAGGGGATTTACAACTATTTAAAAAAATTGTTGATTTGAAATATGATATAAAAGTAAAAGAGCTGGCAAATTTAGAAAATTTAATAAACCAAAAGTTAAATGGACCATTTAATACTTCGGGGATATTTAAAGGAAATGAAAAATCTGCACTTATCGAAGGTGTTAGTGATATTGCATCAAGTGAAACTACATATAAAATAAATTTAATAGATTTTGAACCAAGCAATATTGATTTTTTACTTAAAGATGCAAAAATTGTGGATTTATTAAAACTTGTTAATCAACCTGTATATGCATCAGGTATTGTTAATGTAAAAGGTAAAATAAACAACGCAAGACAAAATCAACTTGATGGAATAGTAACTGCAAATATTTCAAGGGGAAAATTAATAAATGATGTAATAAATAAAGAATTAAATCAAAATATTGCATCAAGAATTGGCTTTAAAAGTGATGTAGAAGCTAAGTTAATTGGTGATAAAATAGAATTGAAATCAGACTTAATAACTTCATTGGCTGATGTTTTTGCACATAATTCAGTAGTTGATTTAAAAACAAACAAAATCACAAGTGATTATAAAATAAATGTAAAAAATCTATCAAAACTTCAAGGTGTTATTGGCACAAAATTAAATGGTAAATTTATATTAGAAGGTAATTTAATAGTTGATAATGGAAATATAAATTTAGATGGTAAGTCAGATATATTTGAAAGTAATACAAGTTATGATTTAAAAGTTATTGATTCTATTCCTCAAGATGTTAATTTCAAAATTGAAAATGCAAAAATAGATAAGCTTCTTCATATGTTAAATGAACCAGTTTATGCAGTTGGTGATTTAAAAGTGACTGGTAATATTCCAAATGCAAATATTGATACTTTAAAAGGAACAATAAATACAACAATTTCAAATGGTAAATTAATTAATGAAGTTGTAAATACTGTATTTAAACAAAATCTTAAAAAAGATGTGTCTTTTAGTGGTGACATATCAACTAGCCTTGTACCAAATAAGGCAATCACAAACTCTAAACTACAGACATCTTTAGCAAATTTAACTACAAATGAAACTATTTTTGATTTTAAAGATGGAGCTTTAAGTAGTGATTATATTTTAAATGTGCCTTCTTTAGAAAAATTAAAAGATTTTACTGGAACAAAAATGAGAGGAAAAGTTAATGTTAGTGGAGAATTATTTACAAAAGCAGGCTCATTAAGTTTAACTGGAGATTCAAATGTTGTAGGTGGAAAGTTAAATTTCAATCTAAAAAATGACAATTTAAAAGCATCATTAAAAGGTGCACAAATAAAAGATGTAACACATATGCTTTATTATCCAGAAGTATTTGATTCAAAGACAGATTTAGATTTAGATTATAATATGTTACTTAGTAAAGGAAAACTTTCAGGAAGTTTATTAAGCGGACATTTTTTACCTAATGATTTTTCAAGTTTAGTAAATCAATTAGCAAAATTCGATCTTACTAAAGAAGTTTATGAAACAGTAAAAATCAATAGTGATATAAATAATATGGTTTTAAATACTATAATCAATATGAAAAGTAAAAATACAACTATAGATGTGACTAATTCTATATTGAATTTAGAAAAAAATAGTATTGATGCAAAAATTAAAGGTAAAATAAAAACAACTGAATTTGGTGTAAATGTAAAAGGAAGTACTTCTAATCCAAAAATATCTATTGATACAAAAGGTTTATTAAAAGAACAAGTTAATAAACAAATTGAAAAAAACAAAGATAAGATAAAAGAAAAACTTGATAAAGCTTTAAAAGGTAAGCTTGGTGAGGAAGGCTCTAAAGAGATTTTAGATAATTTGAAAAAACTATTTTAAGAAATAAAGCTTTTTAGCTTTACTTCTTTGTAGTTGTTAGTGATAATACTTTCCAGCTAGTCATTCCACCTCTATACCACATCATTTTTTCTTTTGGATAACCTAATTTTATTAGGTAAGTCATACTTTTTGAAGAGATAGGACACCAAGCTCCATTACAAAAAAATACTACTGTTTTAGCATTTGAAAAATCAAATTTATCATTGTCTAGTACTTTTACTCCAAGATTCTTGTAAGCTTTTTTTAAATCTTCTACAAAGTCTTCATCATATTTTAAATCTTCATATGGGACACTCAATGCACTAGGAATTGTCTCTTGCTCAAACCAAATTGCTTTTCTACTATCAATTAGTGCATATTTATTTGGCTCTTTTAATGTTTTAGTGTAAATAAATTCTAGAACTTCATTTTCTCCAATAGTTTTTATTTCCTCATCAAAAACAAAAGGTTGAATAACTCCAGTAGTAGTTATGAACTCTTTTTTACATTTATTACTGATATTATTTTTTATATTTGTATCATCAAAACTATCAGGACCTACTTGTATTTTCATACACTCTTTTGAAATTTTTCTTTCAATAGTATAATTTTCTTTGCTACCATCTAAAAATATATGATTTACTTTCACTCCACTATATTGGAAAGCCATAGGGTTTACTTGTGCAAGTAAACTATATGAAAATAAAAATATTAAACTTATAAACTTCATTGTTACTCCTTTTTTATTTTTAAATAATAGCATAAAATCAATTTTAAAATATATTATGATAATTGTTATCATAATTAAGAAGAATTAAAGTTTATTTTCGATTTAATTTCGTTAATGATAATTGATATTAAAAATAAAAAAGGAAACAACTAATGTTAAAAAACGTTAAAAAAGCTTTACTTAGTGTATCTGTAGTTACTGCCATAGCTCTTACAGGATGTACTGCTTCAAATACAAATTCGCAAGATACTAAGTTAACTCAAAAAAAATCAGTATTAAACTCATATGCAGCTATTGCATATGCAAACTATAGTGATGCATTAAATGATGCAAAGTCTTTACAACTAGCACTTAATACTTTTGCAAAAGCTCCAACGCAAGAAAATTTAAATGCAGCTAAAAAAGCTTGGTTATTATCAAGAGAGTCTTACGGACAAACAGAAGCATTTAGGCTATCAAATGGTCCAATTGATGCAGAAGAGGGATGGATAGCCGAAGCATATGGAGCACTTGAAGGTCAATTAAATGCATGGCCATTAGATGAAAATATGATTGATTATACAATTGATGCAAATGGTGCTAAAACTAGTGGAAATATTATTGATACTATTGGTAAGTTTAATCCAGGTGGAGAAGATGCAACTGTAGTTGATGTTACAAATATAACAGTTGATGCAATTGCTGCTTTAAATGAAAATGGTGGTGATGCAAATGTTGCAACTGGGTATCATGCGATTGAGTTTTTATTATGGGGACAAGATCAAGACTATTCTAACTTCTTAAAAGATGGTATTTCAAATGGTGCATTAACAGCAGGAAATAGAGCATTATCTGATTTTACAAGTGAAAAAAATGCTCCTAGAAGATTAGCTTTCTTGCAAGCAGCAGCTGCAAAAATCGTTGCAGATTTAGAAGTAATTAAAGGTGCTTGGGAACCAAAACTAAATGGTGATACTGGTTTATATGCTGCAGCATTTTTAGGAAAACTTGATGGTGTGAATGTAGGAAAAAATATAAGTGAAAATGAAGCAATCAAACAAGTAATTTCAGGACTTGGTGTATTTATCAAATCTGAACTTGCAAATGAAAGAATCGCAGTTGCAGTATTAACTCCATCTGAAGAAGATGAACACTCTTGTTTTTCAGATAATACACACAGAGATATCTTAACAAACTATTTAGGATTTAAAAATATTTTAACTTCAACTTATGAGGGTAAAAGTTTTGGACCATCACTATTAGATGCAGTTGATACTGAATCAAAAGCAAAGATTGAAAAACTTATGTCTTCAATTGAAGCAAAAATTAACCAAATTGATGAGGTTGCTAAAACTCAAGCGCACTTTGATTATCAAATTAGACCAGATAATAAAATGGCAAAAGTTATTGTAAAACTTAAAAATGAAATGAGAAAACTTGGTGATGAGATGGTAACAGTAGCAAATGCAAATGGTATTAGTCTTACAACTGAAGATGTGACGGATGCTGAAGAAACACAATTATAATTTTAAAAGTTTAGTAAAAAAACTCCCTATTTACAAAAGCCTTGTAGCTACTTTAGCTACAGGGCTTTTGGTCGTTAATACCCAAGGCGAATATTTATCAAATGATAAAAATAAGTCATTATTACTTAATCCTTCAACAAAATTAAGTGATGAACAGTATGATAAATTTATTTTAGGTAGAAGTTTTTTTGTAATTCCTTGGGTTGAAGCACCTAGTGTTACAACTGCAAGAGATGGATTAGGTCCTTTATTTGATGCAAATACTTGTGTTAGTTGTCATCCCGGAAATGGAAGAGGAAATTTATATTCAAAAAAAGGTAATGCTTCAAGAAGTTTAGTTTTAAAAGCTTCAATAAGTTCAAATGGAAGCGAATTACATAAAAACTATCTTGCAAATATAGGGTTTGTTCCTGAACCAGTATATGGTTCTCAAATATCAATTAATGGAGTTCATGGAGTACCTTTTGAAGGAAGGGCTGATTTGAAATTTGAGCAGATTGAAGTTAAATTTCCTGATGGTGAAATTGATATTTTGTTAAAACCAGTTTATAATTTAAAAGATTTAAATTATGGTTCATTACATAAAGATGTAAATATCTCATATCGTATGGCAAATAGTTTAAATGGTATGGGACTAATATCACAAATAAGTGATGAAGATATTTTAAAAAATGCTGATATAAATGATAGTGATAATGATGGAATAAGTGGGAAACCAAATTTTGTTATATCAAAAATCACAGGTAAAAAAGAGCTTGGAAGATACACATGGAAAGCAAGTGTTTCAACAATAAAAGAGCAAGTTGCAAATGCAGCGAATAATGATATGGGATTAACTACATCCTTAAATAGAAATGAAAACTGCACACAATATCAGCAAGAGTGTTTAAAAGCACCAAAAGCAAAAGATGTTATTGACATACCTGATCATAGATTAGATGCTATGACTTTTTATATAAGCAATCTAAAAACTTATAGTGCAAAAGAAGATGAAAAGTATAAAGAGGGCTTAGATATTTTCACAAAACTTGATTGTGCCAAGTGTCATATTAGTAGTTTTAAAACTATAAATAAAAAAGAAATAAAACCTTTTTCAGATTTTTTACTTCATGATATGGGTAAAAATTTAGCAGATGGTAGAGTTGAGTTTGATGCAACTAAAAGTGAATTTAGAACGGCACCACTTTGGGGATTAGCACTTCATGAAAAAATAAATAAAGTAAAACCAAGACTTTTACACGATGGAAGAGCTAGAGATTTTCAAGAAGCAATTTTATGGCATGGTGGCGAAGCAAAAAAATCAAAAGAGAATTATATGAAATTAAAAAAAGAAAAAAGAGTTAAGTTAATTAACTTCTTAAAAGGATTATGATGAAAAAAATATTAGTGATTTTAGCTATTACATGTAGTGTTCTATTTGCTCAAGATAGGGCATTTACCTCAATACTAAAAAATGTATCTTTAGTTGATGTTCATGGTGCAATAAGTGATGCAAAAAAACTAAAAAAGAGTTATTCAAAAGAAGATTTTGAAAGTTTTTTAAGATCATGGAAAAGAGTTCAAGCTCTATATTTTGCTGGGGATATAAATGAAGATTATATTGATACTCCAAGATATATTGATGTTTTTCATAATTTAAATGAAGATTTAAAAGCACAAATGCAAAGAGCAATTGATTCAAAAGATGACGCAAGTATTGCGTTATTTAAAAACTCTTTTAAATCAATAAATGCACTTGAATATTTACTTTTTAATGATGAAAAAATAACTCAAAGAGAAAAAGAGTTAAGTAATGTTGTGATTAATAGTTTAATATCTCATTTATCTGATATAAAAGAGGTTTATGAAAACTATTTAATTGGTGAACAAAAAGAAGAAAAATGGGAAAATGCAGTTATTTTAAATACATTAATTGCTTCTACTTATAAACTAAAAGAGTGGAGAATAGGTGACCCTGCTGGTTTGAGTTCAAAATATGAAGGTGATTTAGATAATAAAAGAGCAGAGTATTTTTTAAGTAAAAACTCTTTTCATGCAATTGAAGCAATTGTAAATGCTCATGAAGAAGCAGTTGGAAATAAACCATATTATAATTTTGCAAGTATGGCAAATGATAGTGATGCTTCAAAAGAGATTTTAGAAATACAAAATGCAATTGCAGCTATTAAAAAATCTTTATTGGAAATAAAAAATGATGATTTTTCAAATGCAAAAAAGTTATATAAAAGTGCAGTTGAACTACATAATGCATATTATCTTTCTTTAACAACTCAATTATCAGTAACTGCAAAAATTTTAGATGCTGATGGTGACTAATTGTGAATGATTTTTTCGCTTTAGAGTATTTTATAAATCCAGGTAAGAGATTATACTGGATTTATATTATTACTTCTGTGTTATTAGCAATAGGATATTTTTATTATACAAAAAAAAGTAGTAGATTAATTACTTCTGCAAAACTATGGTTACATCCTAGTGCAAAGTTAGATTACTACTATTTTTTCTTATCTTATTTTATAAATATGTTATTGCTAATACCATTAATTTTAAGTGCAAAAACTATTGCTTTAAGTGTAAATAAATTTTTATTCTTACAGTTTGATTATTTTCAAAATACAATGTTTTCTTATGGACAAATTACTGTGATGTATACATTGAGTTTATTTTTAGTAAGTGATTTTACTAGATATTGGCTACATAGACTTTTACATACAATTCCTTTTTTATGGGAATTTCACAAAGTTCATCATAGTGCAAAAGTATTAACACCTTTTACATTTTATAGAGTGCATCCAGTTGAGAATTTACTATTTGGTATTAGATACAGTTTAAGTATTGGTTTAGTTACGGGAGTGTTTATTTACTTCTTTGGCGCAATGATAAATATAAAAATGATACTAGGTGTTAATGTGATTTTATTTTTATTTTCAATTTTTGGTTCAAATTTAAGACATTCACATGTTCCATTTTCTTATGGAAGATATTTAGAGAAACTTTTTATCTCACCAAAACAGCATCAAATTCATCATAGTAAGAAGTTTTTTAATAAAAATTATGGTGGATATTTAGCTATTTGGGATAATTTATTTGGAAGTTTAAAACTATCAAATGAAGTAAAAGCATTAAAGTTTGGACTTAAAGCTGAGCAAATGAGTGATTATAATTCTATTTCAAAAGTATTGATAAAGCCATTTTTAAATGTATTAATTTTAATAAAAAGTAGGAGAAAAATATGAAATATTTAGTAGGTGTATTATTTGTATTTTCATTTTGTGTAGGAGCAAGTAGTGAAAATGCTGTAAAAGAAAACTTAGGTCAAGCACTATTTTTAGATAAAAACCTATCTAAAAATAGAACAATGTCTTGTGCAACTTGTCATAATCCAAATGCAGGTTTTGTTGATAATAGAGAAAATGGAATTTCAAAGATGGCATCTTTAGGGGATGATGGAAAATCCCTTGGAGATAGAAATGCTCCAATTGCCGCATATGCAAAGTTTTCACCAAAGTTTCATTTTGATAAAGTAAAAAAAGTTTACAAAGGTGGTCAGTTTTGGGATGGTAGAGTAAATACTTTAGAAGAGCAAGCAGGTGGGCCACCACTAAATCCAATTGAAATGGGAATGGCTTCAAAAAAAGAAGTTGTAAAAAGATTAAAAGAGAATAGTTATTATGTATCAACTTTTAAAGAACTATTTGGAGAGAATATTTTCAGTAGCGATGAAAAAGCTTATGATGCTATGACAAGTGCAATTGCTACTTTTGAAAGAACAGAACAGTTTTCGCCTTTTGATTCAAAGTATGACAAGTTTTTAAAAGGTGAGTATGATTTAACAGTTTTAGAAGATTTAGGTAGAACAATATTTTTCTCAAATAATAACAACTCTTGTGCAAATTGCCATGTCCTAAAAAAAGAAGATGCACCAAGAGAAACATTTACAAACTATGAGTTTCACAATATTGGAGTTCCTGTAAATAAAATTTTAAGAGCTAAAAATGCAGTTAAACTAAAAGATGATGGGTTATTAGCCAATCCAAGTGTAAATGATATAAATCAAAAAGGTAAATATAAAACTCCAACACTAAGAAATATAGCTGTAACTTCTCCTTATATGCATAATGGTGTATTTAAAGATTTAAAAACGGTAGTAGAGTTTTATGATAAATACAATAATAAAGATAGAACTATAAATCCTGAGACTAGAAAAGAGTGGGATGAGCCAGAAGTAAAAGATACTATTTCTCTAGAAGAATTAAAAGCAAAAAAACTAAGTGATAGAAAAGTAGAAGCATTAGTTGCCTTTATGAAACTTTTAACTGATGAGAAATATGAACATCTTTTAAACAATAAGTAAATAGTTTATTTACTTATTGTCTTTTTTCTTGTATTATTAGTTAAAAAGTAAGGAAGATACATCAAATATTCTTTTTTAATACTATTATTACTTACAATCAACCTATTTGGAAATTATCAAAATCAATTTAAAGAATTAGAAAATAAAAAAGAAGAATTAATAAATAGATATGAAATTAGAGTTGAGCTAGCAAAACTTGATAAAAAAAGTCTAAGATTTAAAGTACTAAATCAAACACTTTCTTGTATTAAAAACTCTAGAAGTACTGGGGAAATTGATGTTTGTAAAGCTAATGAACATAAAAGATTGATGGATCACATTAATAGAGATTTTGATAGTAGCAGAGAGTTTATAGTTCAAAAAAATAGATTATTAATTGAGTATAACTCAAAACTAAGAAAAACAAAACTAAAAAGAAAAAAACAATTATTATCTGAAACATTAACTTGTATAAAAAAATCAAGAAAACTAAAAAACATAAATGCCTGTAAGCATAATGAATTAGTAAATTTAGAGAAAATATTTCTATCATATGAAGATAATCCAAGATTAAAAAATATTATTAGCAAAAATGAATTGGTTAGTAGATATGAAATAAGAGTTGAAATGGCTAAGCTTGATAACTCAAAAGATAAAATTTTTATTTTCTCAAAAACATTAAACTGTTTTAAAAGTTCAAGAACAAAAAGAGATATTTACAGTTGCAAAAAAAATGAAAAAGATAGAATTTTAAAACTACTTAAAAGCTAATTCTAAAGATATAACTACTTTTCATTTAGTTATTTATACTTTTTCTCATCTACTTTATCTATACTTATAAAGTTACTTCTGATTATTATTTAATGCTTTTTTATATATAATAATTTATATTTATTTTTTGGGAGAGCAATGTCAAAAAAAGTACTGATTACTGGCGGAAATAAAGGAATTGGATTAGCTGTATCACGAGCTATGCTTGAGTTTGGATATGAAATCACTATTGTTGCAAGAGATTTTGCTGATTGTCCACTAGTAGGAGTTGAAAAGGTTACAGCAATAGAGTATGATTTATCTAATGTTGAAGGTTTACCACAACTTATGCAAGAAGTAGGAGATGTTGATATCCTAATCAATAATGCAGGTTATATGCAGCCAAAATATACTTATGATAACTACCCTAAAGATGCAAAAGAACATTTAATGAATGTTGACTTATACACTCCTGTTGAACTTATGAATTTAGTTAGTGTTTCAATGAAAAAGAAAAAATCAGGAAGGATTGTAAATACAGCTTCTATTGCTGGACAAATAGGCCACCCTGATGTTTGGTATGGTATTGCAAAAGCTGGACTTATAAATGCAACAAAAATTTATGCAAAATTATTAGGACCAGATGGTATTACAGTAAATTGTGTTGCCCCAAGTGCAGCAGAAACTGGAATGCAAAAAGATAATGATGAAGCTAGAAAAAAAGCATTTAAATCTGCAGTTGTTACAAACAGATTTGCTGAACCAGAAGAAGTAGCAAAAGCTATTGTTTGGTTAGCTACTGACTGTCCAGAATATATAAACGGTATTACAATAGATATTAATAACTGTTTTTACCCTAGATAAATAAGAAATAAAAAGGAAAGAGAATGTTTAAGAATTTGACGATTAAAGGAACAATGATTGTTGTAGCAACTATTGTTACTATTGTAGCAGTTTTTAGTATGGCAATAAATTACTATGATTTACAAAGCGTAAATAAAAAAGTATTAAAACAAGAAAAAGATATTTTACCTATTAGTTTTGAGCTTTTAAATTTACAAAAAAATGTTATTCAAGTACAACAATGGCTTACTGATATTTCAGCAACAAGAGGTGCTGAAGGTTATGATGATGGTTTTACTGAAGCTAAAAACTATTTTGATTTAACTAATAAAAATATTGATAAATTAATCCAATTGCATAAAAACAATGGACATACTAATCAAGTCGATAATTTAAATGAAATAAGAAGTGACATATCTGCATTTTACGAAATGGGCAAAAAAATGGCAAATGTTTATATAAAACAAGGTCCAACAGCAGGTAATAAAATGATGGAAAAATTTGACCCTTATGTAGAAAAAGTATCTAGTGAACTTGATGAAATAATTAACTTTGAGCTTAAGGAAAATACAACAATCTCAGTTGATATTGAAAAGTCTTTGCACACAGCAATTATTTTAAATATCTTCTTAGGGATTTTATTACTTGTGTTTATTGCAATAGGTTATGTAATTTTATATTATAAAACTGTTCCAAAATTAGAGTCTTTCCAAAAAGGTTTGATTGATTTTTTCGATTTTTTAAATAAAGAGACAAAAGATGTTGAATTATTAGATGATAGTAGTAATGATGATATAGGTAATATGTCAAAAGTTATAAATGCAAATATCCAAAAAACTCAAAAAGATATTTTTAAAGATGAAGAGTTTATTGCTGATGTAACAAGATTTGTAGAAGAATTAAAATCAGGAAATATGTTAGCAAAAATACAAAAAGACTCAAACTCTCCAAGTCTTATTGAGCTTAAAAAACTACTTATTGAATTACAAGATTATTTAGAAAATACAATTGCAAGAGATTTAAATAGATTATTATTTATCTTAGAGAGTTTTAGTAAGTATGATTATACGCCAAGATTTGAGAATGCATATGGAAAAGTTGCAGTTGCAGTAAATGAATTAGGTGATGCAATTACTACAATGTTAGTTGAAAATAAAGCTAATGGATTAACACTAGAAGATAATTCTAAATCACTTATGGATAATGTTCAAGATTTAAGTAACTCATCAACACAAGCAGCTGCATCTTTAGAAGAAACAGCAGCAGCACTTGAAGAGATAACTTCTACTATTTCAAATGACAATGGCAAAGTAGTCCAAATGTCAAATTATGCAAATGACTTAGCAACTTCTTCAACAGAAGGTGAAAAGTTAGCGGCTCAAACAACATCATCAATGGATGAAATTAATGATAAAGTTACAGCAATTAATGATGCAATTACAATCATTGATCAGATTGCATTCCAAACAAATATTTTATCACTAAACGCAGCTGTTGAAGCAGCAACTGCTGGCGAAGCTGGAAAAGGATTTGCAGTAGTTGCACAAGAAGTTAGAAATTTAGCTGCAAGATCTGCAGAAGCTGCAAAAGAGATTAAAGATTTAGTCGAGGATGCAACACAAAAAGCAAATAGTGGTAAATCAATTGCTTCAAAAATGATTGAAGGTTACAGTGGCTTAAATGAAAATATCGCTAAAACATTAGAACTAATAAAAGACGTTGAAGGTTCATCAAAAGAACAATTAACTGGAATTTCACAAATTAATGATGCTGTAAACTCTTTAGATAAACAAACACAACAAAATGCAGCAGTTGCAGCAAATACTAAAAGTATTGCTGAGTCTACTGAAGTTATAGCTCATACTGTTGTAGTAAATGCAAATGCAAAAGAGTTTGCTGGTAAAGATAGTGTAATAGCAAAGAAAGTTGATTTAGGTGTTCAAATTACAGCATCTGATATTAGTAAATCTATATTAGATTCACAAGAAGAAAGTAAACCTAACCCTCAAAATTCTTCTTTTGAAATACCTGTTGCTAAAAAAGTAACAAAAAGTGAACCTGCAAAAGTAATTACATCAAATGTAAATGATGATGAGTGGGAGAGCTTTTAAGCATTTATAATGGAAAATAAAAAAACAGTATCTCTAGTTTTAGGAAGTGGTGGAGCTAGAGGTTATGCTCATATAGGAGTAATAAAGCAGCTTGAAAAACAAGGTTATGAAATAAAATCAATTTCAGGTTCTTCAATGGGAGCTTTAATTGGTGGATTGTATGCTGCAGGAAAATTAGATGAATATGAACAGTGGGTATCAAACTTTAATGTTATCGATGTTTTAAAACTTGTAGATTTTTCATTTAAAAGTACAGGTATGATAAAAGCTGATAAAGTTTTTTCTAAAATTGAAGAGATTATTGGTGATATTTGTATTGAAGATTTAGATATTGATTTTACAGCAACTGCAACGGATATTGTAAATAAAAAAGAGGTTTGGCTTCAAAAAGGAAGTTTAAAAAATGCAATTAGAGCATCAATTGCAATACCAACTGTTTTTACACCCATTGAAATAAATGAAAGACTCTTATTTGATGGTGGAATTTTAAATCCACTACCTATTTTACCAACTGCTTCACAGTTTACAGATCTCATTATTGCAGTTAATTTAAATAGTGATACAAAAGTTAGTAAAGAGCATAAAGAGATACTAAAAAAAGAACAAAGTTTTATTGAAGAAAATATTCAAAAATTCTTTAAAAAAAATGTTACTAAGAAAGAAAATATGAGTTACTTTCAACTTATAAATAAATCAATAGAGACTATGCAAGAAGTTATTTCTAGACATCAACTAGCATCTCATAGACCTGATATAATGATAGAGATTCCTAGTGATGTTTGTGATTTTTATGATTTTCATAGAGCTGATGAGTTGATAAACTTTGGAAGTGAACTTACAAAAGAAGTTTTAGAAAAACAAGAATAGAGGTTTTAAAACTTCTTATTCTTGAAGATTTTTATATCATTTAATATTTTTACTGCAAATATTGTCATTATAGTTCCAATAACAATTGAGTAACTAATCTTTTCTTCTAAAAATATTGCACTTAATGTGATTGCTGCAAAGGGAACTAAAAATATAAAAGAGCTAACTTCTCTAGCACCTAGTTTTTCAATTCCTAAAAAATAAATTGTATTTGCAAAAGTTGAAGCAGCTATTGAGATGCAAGCAACATTTACATAAAAAATCCAATCAAAGTTTGTATATTCAATTGTTTTTAAATCTACAAAGAAAACTATATTTAAAAGTGAAGTCACAAGATACAAATAAAATGTAAAAACAATAGGTGAAATTTTTACTGATTTAGAACTAAGTATTGTAACTATTGGCCAAAGAATTGAAGCTAATATAAAGTATAAATTATGAATAACAAATATTTCATCTAAATTAAAAGACCAAACATTTAAGATAGTCATAACTCCTATTATTCCTAAAACTAAAGCAAAACTATCTTTTTTTGTAATTTTTTTTGTTCCTAATAAAGCTAAAATTAAAAAGGTATTTATGGGAATTAAACTTGTAACAAAAGCCCCACCTAGTGATGCTGTACCAAACTTTGTACCTAAAAAGAAATATTTCATATAAGCTATAAACACAATTGAAGTTATACCAACTAGTACTAAACTTTTTAAATCAATTTTAAAAGATTTTTTCAAAACTAAGATTATTGGAATCATAGTAATTGCTGTTATAAAAAATCTAAAAAACATAGTTTCAAATTCATTTATATATGAACTTAGTACTTTTATATTAACCCACGAAGCACCCCATCCAATCATTGCAAAAAATAGTAAGAAGTAAAAAATGTTTTTATTTGTTTCAGTCATTTATTCTCTTTTTATTTTAAATATATAATAAAAAAGTATATTTTGTATAGAATAAAATTGCTATACAATTAATTTTGAGGGTGTATATCCATATAATTTTTTGAAGTTTCTTGTAAAGTGTGATTGATCATTAAATCCTACATCTAAACATGCTTCTGAAATTTTAGTTCCACTTTTTATTAGCTCAAAAGCTTTATTTATTCTTTGGTTAATTATAAAATTATGAGGAGTAAGTCCAAACTCTTTTTTAAAAACTCTTAAAAAATGATATTTACTAAGATTTGAATTTAAAGCAAGTTCATCTAATGTGAATTTTGTATCTAAAGAGTCTTTAATATATTCATATGTCAATTTAACAATCTTTTTATCATCAAATATATTATTGATTTTTTTATTATATGAAGTATAGTTTATAACTAAGTATGATAAGGCATTATGTAGTTTTGTTTCTATTTCTAAAGTATCTAAGTTATTAAAATAAGCAAAGAAAAAATCATGAAGCTTTGAAAACAAAATTGGATCCTCAATTATATGATTTATAAAATATGGTGTTTTGTACTCTTCATATATTTGATAATAAATTGAACTTAGTAATTCAACTGTTGGATAAAAATTTGCATGGGTCCATGAATTTGATTGACCGCTATGTATGTCTCCTGGATTATTAATTCTAATAGATTTTTTATAAAAATAGAAGTCTTTAGTTAGATTATGTGATTTAAAAACACCATCATAAGTTATACCTAAAGTATAAGTATCATGGAAATGTTTTGAAAAACTTTCGTCTAAAGTTTTTATATTCTCAAAAGAGATTTTATCTAGCATAATTTTATTCATATTTTATTATAACTAAAAGGTAAAAAATAAAATAGAATAAAATTGCTATTTAAAACAGGATTAAGCAGCTTTTTTAGGTTTTGCTAAAATTAAGGCTACACCAATAATTGCTGCTAAAAATGAAGCTGCAAATACTCCAAGTTTTACTGCACTAATAATATTTTCATCTAAGAATGCTAAGTGAGTGATAAAAATAGACATCGTAAATCCAATACCCGCTAAGAAACCAACTGCAAAAATTTCATACCATGAGATATTATCTGGTTTTTTAACTATTTTTAGTTTAGTTGCTAGATAAGTTAACCCAAATACTCCAATTGGCTTACCAACTAGTAATCCAAATACTACCCCAAGTACAATCATTAAGTTTGCATCAATAGTTGAGAAGTCAATTAAAACTCCTGCATTTGAAAATGCAAATAAAGGCATAATGAAAAATGCAGATAAACCATGTAAATCATGCTCCAGTCTTACAAGTGGATTTTGAACCTTATCATATCCATGGGCTATATTTTCAAGGTTATCTATTTGATGATGATTTAAAACTGGTATATCATCTATATGATTTTCAAAATCATCAATATCTCTTCTTGTATTTTCAATAAAATTTCTTTCATCAATATTTGAACCAATAGGAATAGCAAATGCTAATAATACACCAGCAATTGTTGCATGAATTCCAATTTCATGGATATAAATCCATAATAAAATACCAAGTAATAAATAAGGTAAAAGTTTTGTAACTCCTCTAAAGTTTAAGAACCAAATTAAACCATAGATAACAGCTGCATGTATAAAGTATTCTGCTTTGATGTCAGATGTATAAACAGTTGCTACTACTAAAACAGCACCTAAGTCATCAACAACAGCAAGGGCAACTAAAAATAGTTTTAATGCAGGATTTACTTTTGTTCCAAGAAGCATTAAAATACCTAATGCAAAGGCAATATCTGTAGCCATTGGAATACCAAATCCAAGTGGATTATCTGGATTCAATGCTACATATATAAGTGCAGGAACTAACATACCTCCAATAGCAGCAACTATTGGGAAGGCTGCTTTGCTAACAGAAGATAACTCTCCTATAACCATTTCTCTTTTTATTTCTAAACCAACCATTAGGAAAAATAGTGCCATTAACCCATCATCAATCCAATAAGTTAAAGTCATAGAGATAGTTTTATCTCCAAGAGTTATACCAAGTGGCATATGCCATAAATCATAATACTCTTGTCCCCATGATGAGTTAGCAACGATAACCGCTGCAACTGTAGCAATGAAAAGTAAAATACCACTTAGAGCTTCTTTATTTATAAAATATTGCATAGAATTGAATTTTTCAACTACATTTTCAACCACATGTTCAACATTCTTTTTTTTGATCATTTTATAATTCCTTTTAATTATTGCTAATACAATTAGGGCATAAGCCTTTGATTATAATAGTATCTATTTGGTGTTTTTCTAACTTAAACTCTAAACTTTCATGAATACACTCTATTTTTGAACAATTAGAGCATATAAAGTGTGAATGAGGTGTCTTTTGTATTTCAAAGTATCTTTTTTTGTCATTTGATTCAAATGAACTTATAATATTTTCTTCTTCAAATTTTGTAATGTTTCTATAAAAAGTTGCTTTATCCATAGATAAATTACTTTTTATATCTTCATAACATAAAGGTTTATTTGATTCAATCAAAACTTCCAAAATAGCTTTTCTTGCACTTGTTAATTTTATATTAGTATTGTTTGTTATTTTATCTATATTGTTCATGTTAATATTATATCAATTTAGATTTAAAATTAGTTTTACAACTAAGTTGCATTAAAGAATAAATTAAATAGAATTCAAAATCGCAACTAAGTTGCAAGAAATTAAAAAGTTTTAAAGAAGGAATAATAAAGTGAAAAAAATTTCAATAGTTTTAATGTTTTTATTAGTTTCAATTTTTGCAAATGCAAAAGAGATTACAGTAAGTATCTTACCTCAAAAATATTTTGTACAAAAAATTGTAGGTGATAATTTTAATATTAATGTAATGGTAAAACCAGGAGCATCTCCTGCAACGTATGAACCAAAGTCATCTCAAATGAGAGATTTAGTTAAATCAGATGTATATTTTTCAATTGGGGTTCCATTTGAAAATGTATGGTTAGAGAGATTTAAACAAAATGCAAAAAATACACTTTTTGTTGACACTTCCCATGGTATAGAAAAAATTGCAATGGAAAAGCATTCACATGGAGAAAAAGATCATGATGAACATGACGAGCACAAACATGAAAAACATGAAGATCATGATGAAGATCACCACGAACATGCTGGTTTAGATCCACATGTATGGTTAGATCCAGTTTTAGTTAAAATGCAAGCTAAAAATATTTTAGATGCAGTTGTAAAGATTGATTCTTCAAATAAAGATTTTTATGAAAAAAATTATGAAAACTTTATGAAAGAGTTAAATATCTTACATAATGATATAAAAAATATTTTAGAAGAGACTACTCATAAAGAGTTTATGGTATTTCATCCATCATGGGGATATTTTGCTAAAAGATATGATTTGGAACAAATAGCAATTGAAGTTGAAGGAAAAGAACCAAAACCAAATGAGATGGTTGAGATGATAGAAGATGCAAAAAAACATAATATAAAAATTGTTTTTGTTGCACCTCAATTTTCACAAAATAGTGCAAAAACAATTTCAAAAAGTTTAAATGCAAATGTTGTTACAATTGATCCACTAAGTTTACAATGGAGTAAAGAATTAGTAAAAACAGCGAAGGAAATTGTAAAAAGCTATAAATGATTAAAATTGTATTAACCTTCTTATTTTTTATAAACAGTATATATGCATGTTCACTTTGTGCAGTATATTCACCACGAACAGATGTCGCAATACATATAAAAGCAGATAAAGAGTTTATTAAAACAGCAGAAGTAAGGTGGACTTTTGCTTCTGCTTTTGTTGATGAACTCTTAAGTTTATATGATATGAATCTAGACTCTAAACTAGATGGTAAAGAATTAACAATGATTGAAGATTCTTTAGTGTCATATATTGAAACTAAAAACTTTCTAACAAATATCTCTTATGGACAAAATATAAAAGATCAAACAGATAAATTTGATGTAAAAAACTACAAGATACATTACAAAAATAAATCTTTATACTTTGAATATGAATTAGATTTAAACTATAAAATTATTGATAAAAATAAATTACAAATAAAAATCCATGATGATGGAGCATATTTTTTAATTTTATTTGATAATAAAAAGCAGTTTTTCTCCATTCCTTACAAGGTGAAAAAACAGTATAAACCAAATAGCATAACTTATACTATTGATGCTCCAATATTAAAAGATGAAACAACTACTGTTGAAGAAAAAATAGAATCAAATGTTGTTAAAGAACCTCAAACTGAGCAGTTAAAACAAGAAGAGTTAATCGAAGATTTGACAATAGAAGAAGAGAAAAAAGAGCTAACATTTTTAGAAAAATATACAAAAGATATTAAAAAGTATTTAGTTGAAATTGAAAAAGGTGAAGATAAATTAGCGCTTTTATTTTTACTTTTTGCATCATTTGTATATGGAGTTATTCATGCTTTAGGCCCTGGTCATGGAAAAGCTTTAGCCTTTTCATATTTTTCATCACAAAAAAGTAGTTTTTTACAAGCCTTTAGTATCTCTTTAGCAACAGCATTTGTTCATATTATTGGTGCATTTGTTTTAGTTGTTGTTTCTGTATTTATTTTACAAAGTGTTTTAAATAGTTTTATTGAAGACTCTATTTCATACTTAACTGCTCTTTGTGCAGTATTGATTATGATATTATCAGTTTACATTTTATACAGAAAGCTAAAGAAAAAATCCTGCGAATGTTGTAGTTGTGTTATGGATATAAATACAACAAGTTTTGCCGTAAAACCAAATAATATTAATTTTGTAAAACCATCAGTAAATAAGCCATTTATAGATACAAAACAAAGAAAAAAACAAGACTTGTTTTTCGTATTAACTGCTGGGTTAATTCCTTGTCCAGGAACTGTTTTACTTTTTGTTTATGCATTTATTTTACAAACATATTTTTCTGTACTACTAGCTAGTATTGCTATTAGTTTAGGAATGGGTATTGTGATTTTTGCTTCATCATTTTTAGGACTTTCTCTTAACAAAGTATCTTCAAAATCACATAAGGTTACTAATTTCTTAGAAATCTTTGCACCAGTATTTATGTTTGCCCTTGGAGTTTTATTACTTATTAGTGTAAGTTTTTAATTGATTAATATCAATATTTACTACTTTTTAAATAGATATAATTCTTTTAAATAAAAAAGGATTATTCTATGATTTCAACAAATATTTTAAATGACCTAACTTTTAATGAATCTAAACCAAACATCAAAGTACTTTTTGAAAGCTCTTTTTCTAAAGAGATAAGAATACTTTTAAAAGATAATCAAGTTATGCGTGAGCATAAAACACCATATCCAATAGTTGTTGAGGTTTTTGATGGTAGTGTTGATTTTGGAGTTCAAGGTAAAACGCATAATTTAGTAAAAGGTGATATCTTAACTTTAGAAGGAAATATTCCCCACGATTTAAAAGCTACAAGTGATTGTATAATTAGACTTAGTCTTAGTAAGCTTGATAGTGTAAATAGAGTTAAAGGAGTGTTGAAACTTTAGATAAGTTTCTCAACTCTTTTAAATTCAGCTATTAATTCTTCAATTGGTTCAATACCAACAGAGATTCTAAGTAAATCTTTTGGTAGACCAATTTTGTCTAAGAACTTTAGTCCTTGACCTGTTTGTAAATAATCATAATGAGCTAAATAAGTATAAGGCATAAGTAGTGTAAACTCTGTTCCTAAGCTAGGACCTTTAGCCATATTTAGATTATCATAAATCTTTTCAAACTCTTTTTTAAATGTAACAGATACTATTCCAACCCATGAGTCTTCATCAATCATTAGACTTTTATAGTTTATCTTATTCTCTTCACTTAAACAATAAAAAATCTTATCAATTATTGGACTTGACTTGAAGTATTCAACTAACTTTTTAGTATTTGAACTAACTTTTTTCATTCTAGTTTTATAGTTTTTTATCTCATAAGCCATTCTTTGTATGTCTTTGATATAAGGCATATCCGCATATTTAAAAAATTCTTGGCTTATATGAGATATTTTAGAATCACCATTTAAGATAATTGCACCCATTAAAACATCAGCATTTCCACATGCAAATTTTGTAAGAGATTCAATATAGATATCGGCATAAGGTTTTAAATCTAGCAAATATGGTGTTGCAAAAGTAGAATCAATCACCAATGGAATATTATACTTATCACAAAGCGCTCTTAATTTTGGTAGATTAGGGCACTTTAAAAGTGGGTTTGTAGGAACTTCAGTGATAATTGCTGAAACTCTTAATCCATCTTTTTTTAAATAGTGCTCTAGGGCATCTAAATTTGATACATCATAAAACTTTTCATTCTCTTCAAAATAATGTTCAACTATATTCATAGTATCTAAATATAACCATCCAAGTTGCACTAAAACAGATCTTCCATTTCTTGCTTGAATATTTTTAATACCTCTTAAAGTACAATAAATAGCATTCATTCCTGATGGAGTTAGGCAGATGTTTTCACTTGCTTGAGTATATGCATCACTTAAAGTTTTTATAACTGTATTGTATGAAGTTTCACTATTTTCATACTCTTCTTTATGTTTTTTATCAATCTTTTTTATATCAAAAAGATAATCTTGTGCTAATCTTGAAGATAAGTTATATCCAACATGTTGAATATATTTTAAAACATTTTGCAGTTGTCTTGAATCTTTTTGAACTAAAATTACTCCAAATAGTTCATCTATTTCCATTTTATTGTGAATATAGTATTTATTACTTACAATTTCAACTGCTTTTTGTGAACTTAAAAGTACTATTTCATAGTTTTGGTTTATATTGTATTTTTCTTCAATATATTTTGCAAGAACTCTTAAATATGGATGTAGCACAAATCTTGGATATGCACTTTTTATTTTCTCCAATATTTCAGGAGTTTGCTCTTCATAATCAATTACATCTTGTAGTTTTGGCATAGATACAGACACTGCATGTATGTTGTTTTGTGGCAGAGTTTGCCCACAAGGAATATGATTAAAAAAACTATTGCTCATCTATATTTACTACTTTACTGCTTGTTTGATATCTTCAATTAGGTCTTCAAAATTTTCTAAACCAATAGAAAATCTTACAGTTCCTTCTGCTATTCCAATAGCTTCAAGTTCTTCTTTAGAAAAAGAAGCATGGGAAATCTTAGCTGGAATTTCAACTCTTGAATCAGGGCTACCAAATGAACATTTTTCACCAAATATTTTAGTATTTTCAATAAACTTTTCTGCAAGTTCTAAGCTTTGAAAATCTGCACAAAAAACACCAGGAATATAATCCATTTGCTCTTTTGCTAAATCATACTGTGGATGTGATTTTAATGCTGGGTGAGTCACTTTTGTGATGTACTCTTGCTCTTCTAAAAATTCTGCAATTTTAATAGATACTTTTTCATGCTCTACCATTCTAACTTTTAGTGTTGGAATTCCAAGTGTTATTAAATATACATCCATTGGGTTTTGGCTTCTACCATGTGCATTTGCATAGTAATGAATTTCATCTGCAAGCTCTTGTGTTTTAGCTACTATTGCTCCTGCAACAACTGCACCATGACCTGAGATATATTTTGTTGTTGAAAAAAGACTAAAGTCAGCACCAAGCTCTAAAGGTCGTTGTGATATAAAAGTTGCAAGTGAATTATCAACTGCAAATAGGGCATGGTATTTATGTGATAGTTTTGCAACTGATTTTAGATCTATAATTTTAAGACCTGGGTTTGTTGGGCTTTCACATAAAACTAAATCAATAGGATTTTCACTTAAGATTTTTTCCATTTCATCAAACTCTAAAAAGTTTGCAAAGTGAACAGTGATGTTGTATTTCTCTTTAAACACTTTTAATAATCTAAATGTTCCACCATAACAATCAGCTTCCACTAAGATGTGCGAGTTTGCTTTTAATACGGTTTCAAATAAAAGTGCAACAGATGCAATTCCCGTATGAGTACATACACAACCAGCACCTTTTTCAACTTCAGTGAAAAGATTTTCTAACATCTCTCTTGTTGGGTTATCACTTCTTGTATAATCATATATTTTATCGCCATTTTGTTTTTTTAAATCAAATGTTCCAGTATTGTATATTGGGAAGTGTGAAGCTCCTGCAACATCAACAAAGGGTGCAAATGATGCAATATGGCTTAAGTTAGTTTCTATATGTTTATTCATGATTTACCTATATTTTTAATGGGATTATATCTAATTTTTTCTTTGATAAAAAATACAGTAATAATTAATATAAAAATAAGTTATATATTAAGTTTAAAGTTGACCTCTAAACTTAATTAATGAGCCTGCACTTATAGTGTCTTCAAATTTTGGACTAAGATTAAATTGATCTTCCCCTTTTAGTAAATAACCCTCAGGGATTTTATTTTCTTTTATTAGTTTTATGGCTAATTCACCCCAAGTTATATCTTCTTTGATTTCTTGATTGATTTGTGAAGTTTTAGTAGTATTATCAAACATCTCATTTTGTAGTTGAATAGCACCTTTATATAGTACTTCTTGAGCAAGTACGTGGGGACTTAAAACCCTTGTTATTACATCTGCATTGCAAGCTTGAAATAAAGTGTCATCTTCTCTTACTTTTTCAACTATTGTTCTTACGTCTTTATTTATTGTTTCAATAACTAAGGAAATTGAGCTTGTATAATCATCTGATTTTACATTATTTGCATCTTGGGCTAGAATCAAAGCCGTTTTTGTATTCATAATACCTGCATCAATTAATACATCTTTTAAACTTGCAACTCCTTTTTTGAACTCAATATTTAAACTTTCAAACCAAATTGGTCTTTCATGTAAGTTATCAGTTACACAAACTATAGTTTTGTATTCCCATGAAGAGTGACCTCTTAGTTGAGTAACAATTTCTCTAATCTTATCTTCACTTGGATATCCTAAAATCATAAGGTCAATGTTCTTCTTCATTCTTATATTTCCTTTTTTTCTTTTTTCTAGTTTTGCAATAAATTGTTCTGTGAAAATCCCTATTATTACCCCTAAAAGAGCTATTGAAACTACCATATAAAAGATACTAAGGATTTTTCCTAGGTCTGTTTGGGGACTGATATCTCCATATCCAACAGTTGTAGCAGTTGTAAATAAATAGTAAAGAGTATCTATAAAGTTTTTATCTTCATATTCATAAATATATATACCAAATAAAAAAGATACGACAATAAATAAACTTAAAATATTTATTAGTAGGTCTATTCCTTTTCTTTTAAGTATCTTACGGAATTTCTGTATTAAGTGCATAACGTTCCTAGTTATAATTTTTTTGTTTATTCTAATGTTTTTTGTATGAAAAGAGTATAAATTAGTGTAGAATTAATGCTAAATGTAAAAAAAGGTAAATCATGGAAGAGTTAAATATCACATGTCCATACTGTCTGCAAGCAATTTCAGTTTTAATTGATACAGGAGTTTATGAACACACAACTTTAGTAGATGATTGTGAAGTTTGTTGTAGGCCAATTGAGATTTCATATAGTGTTGAAGATGGAGTAATTAGTAGTTACTCATATGATAGTATTGATGGTAATGAGTTTTAAAATAAAAGAGATGACTCTTTTATTTTAAATATTTGTTTACATTTTCTTCTAGTTGTTTAACACTTCTAACACCAATTTCCCTAGCAACTTCTTTGCCATTTTTAAAATAAACTAACATAGGCACTGCAAAGGCATTAAATCTAGCTGCAATTGCTTTTTGATCAGATATCTCTACCTTATAGATTTCTACATCAGCTGGCTTGGTACTTGTGCTAAAGTTTGTTAAATTCTTACCTAGAATCTTACAAGAACCTCAATATACTGAATAGAAATCTACTATTACTTTTTTATTTGCTATTTTTTTATCAAAAGTTGCATCTGTTAAATCTTCAAATGCAAAAACTGATGAAGTAAGAAATAGCAAAATGAATAGTAGTTTTTTCATTTTTATTCCTTTGTTTTTGTAGGAATATTTTATTTGTTTTTTGTTTAGAGTTTGTAAAGAAAGTAGTATAAGTAAAACTTATTATATTTTTATAATAAAAATTTATAATTTAAGCTATAGTAAAGAATATAAGTATTATAATATTTTTATCAAAGGATAATTATTATCCTTTGGAAAAGGAGAATATTATGGCTTGTGATACAGGTTCAAAACCAATCGAAGAAAATGAAAATAATATAAATAATGAAAATATAGAGAAAAAAAAGGAAGAAAAAATGAGTTCAAGTTTAGTTTTAAGAAAAGCCCCAGAGTTTAAAATGGATGCATATAATGCAAAAACAGGTCATTACCAAACAGTATCAAGTGAAGATTATGAAGGAAAGTGGAGTGTAGTTTGTTTTTATCCTGCAGATTTTACTTTTGTTTGTCCAACTGAAATTGCAGCTATGAATGCAATGAAATCAGAATTTGATGAACTTGGAGTAGAAATTTTGGCTGTATCAACAGATACTAAGTTTTCTCATAAAAGATTTGTTGAAACTGAACCATTATTAGACGGTTTACAATTAACAATTGGTGCAGACCCAAAAGGTGATGTAAGTAGAGCATTTGGTGTTATGATCGAAGAAGAAGGGATTGCACTTAGAGGTAGATTTTTAATTAATCCAGAAGGAACTGTTGTAGCACAAGAAGTACAAGCACCAATGGTTGGAAGAAATGTTCATGAGTTTATTAGACAAGTAAGAGCATGGCAACATGCAGAGAAAACAGGTGAAGTTTGTCCAGCAGGATGGAAACCAGGTAAAAAAACACTTCCTGTAAATACAGATGTAGAACAAATGACTGGAAGAGTAGGTGATTATATTACTATTGATGAAATTATGTCTTAACAATAGACTTAAAATAAATATTAATAATACAATTTTAAAAATTAAGGCTCATTATGAGCCTTAATTCATAGAACAAGGACTAAGACCAGTTTTAAAAAACATTGCTGTTACTGTATCCATAGTTTGAATATGATTTATTAACCAGTTGATTAAATCTTCTTCTAGATATTTAATTAGTGCTTCTTCATCACTTGTATTTGAAAAGTTTTCTAATACATGTTTCATATCTTCTAAACATTTTTCATGCTCACCTTTATGCATCATATATGGAGGAAAGTGCATTTCTATCATCTTGTCTTCTTCTCCTTTGAAATGATTTATTGTATGTTCATACCATTTTTCATATATAGCTATTACTTCTTTTTTATTTTCTTCATTGTTATTGTTTTTATAGCTTATTACTTTTTCATATAATTCATTTATAATCTCTACATCTTCAAGGTGTACATCGTTCATGAAATCTTCTGCAACTAATGGTAGATTGTTTTTATCAATTAACATATTTAGCCTTTTTTATTTTTTGATATTTTTACATAAAGATAGATTTATTTCATTGATTGTTATCAAGTTAAATAGGATATTTTTTATCCTATATTATGTTTTTTTTTGATAAAGTAATTTCATATATACGAATAATTATGAAAAAAGAGAAAATTAATATGAAATTAGATGAACTAAAACTTGAAGTAGATTACTTTGAATTTGATGAAAGTTTATATCAAAAACTAGATGCAACACCTCTTTTAAATCCAAAACTTGTTTCTTATAATAAAGAAGCGTGTGATTTAATTGGACTTGATTATGAAGTTTGCGAAACACAAGAGTTTATTGATTTTATAAATGGAACAAAAATTCTAAAGGGAAGTAAGCCATATTCAATGGTTTACGCAGGTCATCAGTTTGGATACTTTGTACCACAACTTGGTGATGGAAGAGCAATAAACCTTGGAAGTATAAACAGTTGGCACTTACAAACAAAAGGCTCAGGACTTACAAAATATTCAAGACAAGGTGATGGCAGGGCAGTGTTGAGGTCCAGTATTAGAGAGTATCTTATGGGTGAAGCTATGCATCACTTAGGAATTCCTACTACTAGAGCTTTAGGAATAATTGATTCAGAGACTTATGCACACAGACAGTGGAATCAAGAGTCATGTGCAATTGTCATGCGAATGAGTCCTTCTTGGATAAGAATTGGTACTTTTGAGTTTTTTGCTAGAACTAAAAATAAAGAAGAAAATCTAAAACAACTAGCTAATTATGTGATTAATCAATCTTATCCACACTTAATTGAAGTAGAAAATAAAGTTGAAAAAATGTTTTATTCACTAGTTGATAAAACAGCTGAACTTTTGGCTTTATGGCAAGCTTATGGTTTTCAACACGGAGTTATGAATACTGATAATTTTTCAATGGCAGGACTTACGATAGATTATGGACCTTATGCATTTATGGATTATTTTGAAAAAAATGCTATTTGTAATCATACAGACCATGAAGGAAGATACTCATACAACAATCAACCATATGTTGCAAGATGGAACTTAATGGTTTTAGCGGATTGTCTAAGTAAAATATGTGATGGTGAAAAATTAGCAAGTTATATGCAGACATTTTTATCTCAACATCAAAATGTATATTTAAACTTAATGAATAAAAGACTAGGATTAAATGCAAATAAAAGTTCAGACTCAAATCTTCAATTAATACTTGAATTACTAGGAGCCTTAGAAACTTCAAGAATGGATTATAATGTATTTTTTTATAGATTAACTTTCATAAAGTCATTTGATGATTTAAATACAATTTTAGATATAGCAGTTTTTCAAGAGCCTATTAAAAAATGGTTTGAAGCCTATAAAAAAGTTTGTGAAGAACAAAGTAGTGGTTTTGAATCAAGATATGAAATTATGAAAAAAGTAAATCCAAAATATATACTAAAAAACTATATGATTCAAGAAGCCATTGAAAAAGCTCATGATGGAGATTATTCACTTGTAAATGATCTATTGAAAATTGCTCAAAATCCATTTGATGAGCATAGCAATTTTGAAAACTATGCAAATCCAACTCCTATAAAATACGCAAATATGAAATTAAGTTGTTCTTCTTAGGTATAAAGCCATTTTGGCTTTATACTTATTTATAAGGAATAGTAAATTCTATATTAACATCTGAATATGACTTGTTTTCATGAAAAGATGCACATTTCTGAGCAAATTTCATATAAGGTTCTTTCATTTCATAATTTAAAATATCAATAACACCTTTTGCATTAATCTGTCCATTTTCAATTGTATATTTCATACTAACACTATTTTTAACTTCATTCATAACTAAATCTAAAGTCAATTCTTTATTCTTAGTATTAACAGATGATATTGAGCCTTCAATAATCTTTGATGTTGCTAATGAAAATAAAGTTGTTATTATATTTTCATTTCTTGCTGGATTTTTTGATTCAAATGATTTAGTAGTAATTTCTACTTTTGCACTCTTTAAAAAAGTAGATAAATCATCAGATTTTTCTATATTAAGTTTGATGTCATTAAACGACCCTGATACTGGAGCTTTTTTTTCTGTTTTAAAACCTGTCCATTTAACTTGTAAATCACCGTTTAATTCATATGAGTATGAACTAGTTAGTAAACTTAACAATACAACTGTACTTAGAAGTATTTTTTTCATTTTTTATTCCTTTTTTTTATCTTTGTAGATATAATTTACAAGAAAGTTATTTAATTGTAACTTATATTAGATATAAATATTAAATAAAAATAATTTAATTGTATTTTAATGACCAGTGGTCAGTTTAAATGTTAATTAAGGTAAATTTCTATAAAATTTAAATTGACCGACGTTCAGTCAAAAATTATAAAGGAGTTGCAATATGCCAAAAATAGTTGATAAAGTGCAAAGAAGAAAAGATATTGCTTTATCTTGTCAAGATTTAATTCATGATGTTGGTATTAGAAAACTTACTATATCAGAAGTTGCAAAAACAGCTGGAATAGGTAAAGGTACTGTATACGAATATTTTGAAAATAAAGATGACATTGTTTTTGAAATTATTAATATTCATATAGAAAAACATAATGAAGGTTTAATACAGTCTTTAAAAGAGGTACAAACAACTAGAGAAAAATTAAGACTATTTTTTAAAGTCGTTTTAAATGATGATGAAGAAAATACAAAACATTTTAATGGTTATAAAGAGTTTTTATCTATAGTTTTATCTGAAGAGAATACAGCGATGAAAGAGTTTAATTGTAGTAAAAATGAGTTTTTTTCAGCAGAGTTATTAAAAATATTTAAACAAGGCGTTGATACAGGTGAGTTAAAACCAGAAGCTTTAGAATTAGTTGAAGGCATTATGACTTATCAAAAAGGTTTAGCTTTGAGAAAAATGACTCAATCAAACTTTGATGAAAAAGAAAACTTTGATAAATTTATGGACACAATATTTAAATTAATAGAGATAAAAAATGATTAATAGAAAATACGAAAGAGTAGTTTTTGCTTTTTTTATGGCACTTTTTATGAGTTTTATTATGAGCTTTATAATTAGTTTTATAAATTTAGGTTTAGTAGATGGATTCGTAGGAAAATGGATGAAAGCTTTTGGATTGGCTTTTATGTGTGCATTTCCTATTATTGTAGTAGTAGCTCCAATTGTGCATAAAATTGTACATAGAGTAATGAAAAAAATTGATTAATAATACAAAGGATTAATATGAAAAAAATAGGATTAGCAATATTTGTTGTATTTTTCATGATGGCAAACTTCATACAAGCAGCTGGGAAACCACCTTCATTAGTAGAAGTTCAAACATTAAAAAAACAAGAAATAAATGATTTACAAGAGTTTGTAGGAACAGTAAATTTTGATAAAAAATCAAAAGTAGCAAGTCAAAGTAATGGTATTGCCAAAAAGATTAATTTTGAAGTTGGTCAAAAAGTAAAAAAAGGTGATACTTTAGTTGTGATTGATTCAGATGTTTTAAATGCACAAGTAAAAGCTGCAAGATCATCAGTAAATATGTATAGTGTTCAATTAAAAAATGCAAAAAAGAATTATGATAGATATAAAGCACTAGTAGAGAAAAAGTCAATCGCACAAAAAACTTTTGATGATGCAAAATTAGATTATGATGTTGCAAAAGAGAGCTTAACAAGTGCAAAAGCAAATTTAAATGAGTTAACTATTCAAAAATCTAAAAAAGTCATTAAAGCTCCATTTAATGGAATTGTAGTTGAAAAAAATGTAAATAAAGATGAGTGGTTAAATCAAGGAACACAAGTAGCAACAGTTGTTAATACAAGTGATGTTGAAGTAATTTTTAATTTACCAATATCTTTTATCAATGGACTTGAAATAGGGCAACAGTATGATGTAAAAATATCTGAAAAAAGTGTAAAAGCAAAACTTTTTGCAGCAATTCCAAGTGGAGATAAACTAACTAGAACTTTTCCTGTTAGATTTAAAGCAACAATAAAAGATATGTTTATTTTTGATGGTGCACAAGCAAAAGTTTCTTTTGCAAAAGAATCAAAAAGTCAAGCTTTAGTAATAAATAGAGATGCAGTTATAAAAAGATTTGACATGGATGTAGTTTTTGCAGTTGTTGAAAACCAAGCAAAAATGATTCCTGTAAAACCAATTGCATTTTTTGGTCAAAAAGCAGCTATTAGTGGTCAAGGGTTAGTTGAAGGTATGCAACTAGTAACAAAAGGAAATGAAAGAATTTTCCCTGATATGCCAGTAAAAATTTTAAATAAATAGGAAAAATTATGGATTTAATAAAATTTTCAATTAAGAATCCTGTAACAATAATAGTTTCAGTTTTAATTGTAGTTTTATTTGGGTTTTTGTCACTTTCAAAGTTACCTTATCAGTTAACTCCAAATGTGTCAAAGCCAGAAATAAAAATTACTACAACATGGCCAGGTGCTACTCCTTATGAAATTGAACGTGAAATTATTGAAGAACAAGAAGATGCATTAAAGAGTTTAAATAATTTAATAGAGTATGAATCTTCTTCAAAAGATAATTCAGGTGAAGTTACACTTACTTTTAAATTAGGTACTGATTTAAGAGCAGCACTTCAAGATGTTTCAAATAAATTAAATGAAGTTAGTTCCTATCCGGATAATGCAAATGAACCAGTAATTGAAACAGCAAGTGCAAGTCCAGTTATTTGGATGATGTTACAAACTTTAGATAAAAATGATAGACATATTGATGAATATAAAACATATTTTGAAAATGAAATCAAACCAGCTATTAAAAGAGTAAATGGAGTTGCAGGAACTATGGGAGGTGGTGGACGAGAACAAGAGATGCAAATCAGTCTTGATACTAATAAACTTGCTTCTTATAATCTTACAATTTCTCAAGTAATAGCAACACTACAAACAGAAAATGTAAATGTTTCAGCTGGTACTCAAAATATGGGTAGAAGAAGTTATAGAATTAGAACAGTTCATAAGTTTAAATCACCTCAAGATATAAAAGATGTGATTTTAATTTCAAATAGAGAACAAAGAGTTACTGTAGGTGATATTGCAACAGTTGACTTTGGATATGCAACACCTAGTACTGTTGCAATGTTTTTAGGGAAAGATGGTATTTTTTTAGGGGTTCAACCAAGTGCATCTGCAAATATTGTAGCCCTTACAAATGAGGTTGAAAAAGTTGTAAATAACTTAAATGATACAGTATTAAAAGAACAAGGTTTAACTATAAAATGGCTTTATGATCAAAGGCCATATATTGTTGGTTCTGTTGATTTAGTTAAGCAAAATATTATGATTGGTGGTGTGTTAGCAATATTAGTACTAATACTATTTTTAAGAGCTATTTCTCCAACTGCTGTTGTATCAATAGCAATTCCAATTTCAGTTGTTGGTACTTTTATAATACTTGAATCTATGGGAAGAAGTTTAAATACTATCTCTTTAGCTGGTATTTCTTTTGCAGTTGGTATGTTAGTTGATAGTGCCATTGTTGTTTTAGAAAATATTGATAGGCACCGAAAAGAAGGTATGAGTATACCTGATGCTGCATATAAAGGTGCTAGTGAAGTATGGGGAGCATTAATCGCAAGTGCTTCAACTACAGTTGCAGTATTTTTACCAATTATTTTTTTAGAAGATGAAGCAGGTCAATTATTTAAAGATATTGCAATTGCAGTAACAGGGGCAGTTTCTTTTTCTTTATTTGTTTCAATTGCAGTTATTCCAATGCTTTGGAAAAAGTTTGCAGGAATTTCAGGAAAAGAACCAAGAGGTGAGAGTAGATTAACAAAGATTGGAAATAAATTTGTAAACTTTATTATGACATTTGTTAAGTGGTCATTAAAAACAACTATGACAAAAGTTATTACTATTGTTTCATTTGCTGTTGTATCATTAGCTACGATTTATCTATTATTCCCTAAGTTAGATTATCTTCCTCAAGGAAATAAGAACTTAGTATTTAATATTTTAATTACACCTCCTGGTCTTTCTTACCAAGAGAGATATGATATGGGTGCATATTTAATGAAAAGAGTTGAGCCAAATATCAATAAAGATGTAGATGGAGTTCCTGGACTTAGTAGAGCATTCTTTGTATCTTTTGGTGACTTTAACTTGTTTGGTGGAACATCTATGCATGAGAGTAGAGCTAGAGAGTTAATTCCATTTTTTAGGCCAATAGTTAATTCGCTTCCCTCTGTATTTGGAGTTTCACTTCAATCAGGAGTATTCGAAAGTGGTATTGGTGAGGGAAAAACAGTAAATGTTGATATTAGTGGTGAGAGTATTGAAGATATTGCAAGTGTTGGTACAAAACTATTTATGGCCTCAAGTGGGGCTATAAAAGGGGCTCAAGTAAGACCAGTTCCTTCTATTGAATTACTTTATCCAGAAGTTAGAATAAAACCAAACCAAGATGCCCTAAAAGCATTTGGAATGAGTTCAAATGAATTAGGTGTAATGGCTGATGTTTTAATGAGTGGTAGAAAAGTTTCTGATTATGAAGAAGATGGTAAAAAGAAAATTGATTTAGTATTAAAAGCAAATGATAAATTAATTCAAACACCTGAAGATATTTTATCAACACAAATTGCCTTACCAAATGGATCTCTTGTTCCTATGTCTTCACTTGCAAACTCTGTTGATACAACAGGTATTAGTGAGATTAGACACTTAAATGGTGATAGAACAATTACACTTCAAGTAACTCCTCCTGAACATATGACAATTCAAGAGACTATGGGAATACTTGATGGTGCAATAAATAAAATGAAAAGTGAAGGGAAAATCACTGAAGATGTTAATATTGGTATTAGTGGTACAGCTGATAAATTAACTGAAACAATTACTGCTTTAAGTGGAAGTTTTATTTTGGCACTAGTAATTATTTACTTACTTATGTCAGCACTATTTGGAAACTTTTTATATCCAATAGTTATTATGTTTACTGTGCCTTTAGCAACTGCTGGTGGATTTATAGGACTTTCACTAACAAGTAATTTTATAGAAGAACAACCCCTTGATGTTCTTACCATGTTAGGGTTTATTATTCTTGTTGGTATTGTTGTTAATAATGCAATTTTAATTGTTCATCAAAGTCTAAACTACATTAGAAACGAAGGAATGGAGCATAAAAATGCAGTAATAGCTGCAACTAAGTCTAGAATTAGACCTATTTATATGAGTTCTCTAACTTCTATATTTGGTATGTTACCACTTGTATTAGTTCCTGGACCTGGTAGTGAGTTTTATAGAGGATTAGGTTCTGTTATTACTGGTGGATTAGCATTATCAACAGTATTTACGATATTTGTTACACCAGCACTTTTAATGTTCTTTATTAAATTAGAACATAAAGTATCATCAATAAGTTCAAAAGAACCAGTTGATGTAAGTAAAGCATAAAGGATAAATTTATGAGAAAAATTTCAATATTATCATTAGCACTTAGTTCACTATTTATAGTGAATGCTAGTGCATTAAATTTAGATGAAGCAGTAGATATAGCACTTAATAAAAATTTAGATATTAAATCATCTAAATATCAATATATGAAAAGTGTTCAAGATCTAAAAGCTAGTAAATCAACATATTTACCAAAGTTAAATTTGGGATATGCATATAATAATACAGATGAAGCAGTTTTTAATAATAATCAATCAGAAACAACAGCACTAAGCGCAACTGTTTCATATAATCTTTTTAATGGTTTTAAAGATTTAGCAAATAAAAATGCTTCAAAATATTTATCGAAATCATCAAAATACTCTTTAATTGCAACAAAACAAGATATTGTATTAAGTGTAAAAAGTGCATATATAAACTATTTAAATGCTCAAAATTCACTAAAAACTTACAATAGTGCATATGCATTATTTAAAGAGCAATATGAAGATTCAAAAAATAGATATGACCAAGGTTTAATTGCAAAAAATGATTTACTTCAAGTTCAAGTAAATATGTCAAATGCAAAACAAAATGTTGTTCAAGCAAAGGGTAATTTAAAAGTTGCAAGTTATGAGTTATCAAACATCTTAGGTGGTGTTGATTTATCAAATGAAACAATTGAAAGTTTAGATGAAAAAAGTTTAAATATTAAAACATATGATGAATCAAAACTTGAAAAAAGAAGTGAAATTCAAGCTTTAGTTATGGCCTTAAAATCATATAAACAACAGAAAAAAGCATCTAAATCTAATTTTTATCCAAGTATTGATGTAAGTGCATCTCATAATAAATACTATGATACATTTTCATTAAAACAGTATGATGCAATACCAAATGTTGATAATCAAAATGTAGCAAATGTAACTGCATCTTGGAATTTATATAGTGGTGGTTATGATAGTGCACAAGTTCAAAATGCAAAAATTGATTACAAAAATGCAGCAAATCAGCTTGAAAAAACAAAGTTAGATATTAAACTTCAATATGAAAATGCAAAAACAAATCTTGAAGTTGCAATTGATAATTTAGAGACTTCAAAACTTTCACTTCTTCAATCAAAAGAAAACTATGAAATAGTAAAAAATAGATTTGATGAAGGTTTAGCTACAACTACTGATTTAACTGATGCAAACTATTTATTAACTCAAGCACAACAAGGATATAATAAAGCATACTTTGACAAATATCTAGCGATAGCAAGTTTAGATAGAATCTTTGAAGTGAATAAATACTAAAAGGTGAATTTTGCAAGTTTTCCCAAAAGAAATTTGACTAAAAGTAAAAGCAGATACTTTAAATCTGCTTTTAAAGCACACAAGTGAAAGTATTACTCTAAATGAAAATTGTGATAGTTTACTTAGAAGTGATATGGAAAACTTTGTAAATGATATAGTATAAAACAAACACTATTTTGAACATACTTAAGATGGCTATGATTATTTCTAGCAAAAACAAATATTAATTTTACAAGTTCATTTAGTTGATTATCTACTTTTTTTATAATATCAAGTAGCTTTTACTCAGTGATACGATTGAGTTTTAAAATTTTATATATTTGATTGCTTTTGTATTTAACTATGCCTTTGTATTCTTTAAGCTGTCGTCCTTTTCGTTTAAGTATTTTATTTTACGTTTTAGACGTTTGAACTCTCCAGCTTCACTCTTTTTGAGTGTACTTTTTACTTCAGTATTTCTCATTTGAATATCAAGTATTTCAATTTGTTCTTTCAGCGGAGTATTTTTGATCAATACTAAATCATAAGTTATTCAATTCTACGTTTATGTGCATTCATCTTTAGATAAGTTTTTTTATAATGTTATTTATAAAACATCAAGACTTAGTGAGTTAAATTAAAGAATTAGGATTTAAAGCTAACTCTTTTATAGTAGTTTTGGAAAAAGTATGACTTATAGAGTTTTTTGATTCCATCCAAGTTTCATGCATAGCACATTTGTTCTTTTCTCTACATAAACCAAGACCCAATATACATTTATCATCATCTAAATCATTCATAATTATCAAAATGTCTTTTATTGATATTTCATCACTGTCTTTTTTGAGTGTAATACCCCCATTTTTACCTTTTTTTGAAATTATAAGTTCATTATTAGATAATAGTGTAATTATTTTAGTCATATATTTATAAGATATATTTAAAGTTTCAGATATTTCTTTTGTATGAAATAATTCATTTTGATTTTTCGCCATAAATATCAAAATCCTAAGTGCATATTCAGTTGTAGTATTTAGTTTCACAATCAGCTCTTTTTATTTATATTTTAGTTAATAATTAGTTAAACTACAATGTTTTTTTATAATCAATATTTCTTTTTCCACATCTAGGACATGGATTAGCATCATTTACATAACAAGTAAAACAATAAATTGTATCACATGACTTACAAGTTAGTTTACAATGTTTACAAACATAAATTGGTTTTTTTCATTTTTCCATTCTTTTTTCTTAAACAAATTAAAAAACATAACTACCCCATGATTGTGAACTATTTTATTATTGTAATTTAAAAACTATAGTTTTTTATTGACTTTCATCAAACTCTTTTTTTAGAAAATGAAGTGTAATCAATTTTTCTAAAACTTCTAAAACATCATCTTCATCACTTAATGATTCAACTATTGAGTGAATACAAGCGTTATATGGATTAAAACCTTTTTTGATAAGCTTTGCTGCATATATTAATAACCTAGTTGAAACTGCTTCTTGAATATCTGTATCAGAAAGTTCTCTTATTTCTCCTGCAATTTCTACAAGTTTTTGTGCAATACTTTCATCAACTTCACTCTCTTTAATAATTATTTCTTTTTCAACTTTTGCTTCTGGATAGTTAAATGAAAGAGAAATAAATCTTTGTTTTGTACTTGGCTTCATGCCTTTTAAAACATTTTGATAACCTGGGTTATATGAAACAACTAACATAAAGTCTGGATGTGCTTCTATCGCTTCTCCTGTTCTATCAATTGGCAGTACTCTTCTATAGTCTGCTAGCGAATGTAGAACAACTGTGGTATCTTTTCTTGCTTCTATAATTTCGTCTAAATAACAAATTCCACCATTTCTCACAGCTTTTGTAAGTGGTCCATCTTGCCAATAAGTTCCATTTTCATCGATTAAATGACGTCCTACTAAATCAGCAGCACTTAAATCATCGTGACAAACTACTGTATAAACTTCTCTATTTAGTTTTTCACCCATATGTTCAATAAATCTAGTTTTTCCACATCCTGTAGGACCTTTTATAAGAATAGGTAAATTCATAGAAGCAGCAGCTTCAAAAAGTTCAACTTCGTTTGATTGAGATAAATAATACGTATTTGACATTATCAATTTCCTTTTTTATTTTGTTAAATTTATATATACTTCAGGTATTACTTTTGGAAGTTTTTTACTGTCTCTTACAACTGCATAGCCATTTTTACCAAATAAATATGAGAGATAATCTTTTGCTTCAATATCAATTGTTATGCAAAAAGGAGTAATACCTTTTTGTTTTACTTCTTCAATAGCTTTTTTTGTATCTTCAATGCCATATCTTCCATCGTATCTATCTATGTCATTTGGTTTTCCATCACTAATGATAAGTAAAAGTTTATTTTGACTTTGTTGTTTATCTAAAATCTTTGTAGACTCTCTAATTGCTGCACCTAATCTTGTGTAGTAGCCTGGTTTTATAGAGTCAATTCTTCCTCGTATTAAATCAGAGTATTTTTCTTTAAAATTTTTTATTATATGAAATCTTACATTTGTATTTTTATTTGAGGAGAATGCGTAGATTGCAAATTTATCCTGTAGTTTTTCTAAAGCTTGAGAGAAGACCATTAGCCCATCTTTTATCATATCAATTACCCGAATTTCTTCAGTGATTCCAGCTTCTGTTGAAAGTGAAATATCTGCAAGAATAAGTGTAGCCATATCTCTTGTTTTCTTTTCAAAGTTTTCATAAAATTTTTGATGATGAAGTGATTTGTTTTGATGACCTTTATAATCTATCCAAGTATCAAGACAAATTTCATGTCCATAGGGAAGTCTGTTACTTTTAAGTCTATCAATCTCAAGTAAATCAAGTTCTGTTTGAATTTTTTTAACTGTTTTCTCTAATCGTTTTGGTAGTGAAATTGCTTCAATATTTGATGTAATAATAGGTCTTATCCGAACAAAACTTTCTAAATACTTTTTCTTTGTATAATCCCATTCATCAATATAATATCCTTTGCCAATAGGATACTCTTCAGACATATCAGGAGTTAAATCTAAATCCATTTTAACTCTTGCTTTTAGATTTGCTTTTTTTTGTCCTAAAGTAATCTCATCTAAATCTTCTGCATTATAAAGTGCATCTTCATCAAAACTATCATCTTCAGCACGATCAACATTCACTTGTTCTAATATACTCATCAAACCTTCTGGAATAAAAGCCATAAATCCATCAGTCTCTTTTTTATCATCAATTTGATTGGCTTTCTTTTTCATATTTAAAGATTCAACTTTTTCATCTTTTCTTTTATCTGGATTCTCTTCCTCATCTTGAGTATTAAGACTATTTTTTTTATTTACTGATGGATATATCCACATTATAAAGGGATATTCTTCTTGTGTTTTTTTATAATCAAGTTGATTTATGTAAGAGAGTTCAGGTATCCTTGAGATAAGATATTGGCTTGATTGATTGTAAAAATATCTAAAGCCAATATATCTATCACAAAGATACTTAGCTGCATTTTGATTTTCTTCTATTATATTTGACTGATTTACATTTACTTTTGTAATCATTGCAATTAGCCAAAAATACAGCATTTTATTCTCTTCTATTGTTGGTAAAATATCAAGTGAAGCAGGAAGATAAACTGCATTATTATCTTGCCAAGTTAAGAAAAGTGATTTTCCATATCCTGAAAGTTTTTGTAAAAAAGTTCTTGATTTTTTAATATTTCTTTTGTCAGTAATTTTTAACTCTTTACCTTTATCACCTCCTAGAAGATGATAAAAGACTTTAAAAGATTTAGAGTGTTCAGAAAAAGAAACCTTTGCTTCTTTATTAGAAATAGTTGTTTTTTTATTTAAGAATTTATCCCAAGCTTTTCCTATATCTTCTTCCCACTCTAACATGATTAAGCCTCTTTTGTTTTTACAAAGAAACTATATAAATACATAAGTAATCCTGAAACAGCAACAACTCCAAAGAATAATCTAACTCCATAAACAGGAACTATTTGTGCTTGAGTTTCCATAAAACTTAGTGGTTCGCTACCAATTCTTTGATATAATATTTGCATAATTCCAGCAATTACTAATGCTAAAGTAAGACCTACCATACCTATATTCATCATCCAAAAACTAAGAAGTTCAACTTTTTGAGATTTTTCACAGTTCCCACTAGTTCTTCCTCTTAAAATTGGCATTGCATATGAAACAATTGTAAATAGAATCATAATATAAGCTCCATAAAAAGATAAATGCCCATGAGCCGCAGTTAACTGAGTGCCATGTGTGAAATAATTTACAGGTGCCAATGTATGTAAAAATCCTAAAACTCCAGCTCCTAAAAAGGCAATTACTGCTGTACCTTTTGCCCAAGTTAATGCTATTTTATTTCCATGTTGAATTCTTCTATTTTTTGTCATTGCAAAAGCAAATAAAATCATCATAAAAAATGGTAATGGTTCAACTGCTGATGCAATAGACCCAATCCATAACCAATAATCAGGAGTCCCAATATAGAAAAAGTGATGACCTGTTCCAACTACACCTGAAACTAATGTCATAGCGATAATTAAATATAACCATTTATCAATATGCTCTCTATCAACACCAGTTACTTTAATAAGTACAAATGCTAAAATTGCACCCATAATTAATTCCCAAACACCTTCAACCCATAAATGAACAACATACCACCAGAAAAACTTGTCTAGCACTAGGTTCTCTGGAACGTAGAATGCAAAAAGGAAAAATACAGCAAGACCAACAAGTCCTGTCAATAAAACAATAGTCACAACAGTTTTTCTACCTTTAAGTACAGTCATTCCAATATTTAAAATAAATGCTAATGCAACAATTACTATACCAATTTTGGTGATAGTTGGCTGCTCTAAAAACTCTCTTCCCATGGTAGGAAGTAGGTCATTTTGTGTTAATTCTGCTAAAGCGGCATAGGGAACTAAAAGATAACCTAAAATTGTAGCAACACCTGCAACTGCAAAAATCCAAAATGTAATAATTGCTAACTTTGGACTCCAAAGTTCTCTTTCGCTCTCTTCTGGAACTAAATAATAAGCAGCTCCCATAAAACCAAAAAGAATAAGTACAATAAGTAGATTTGTATGTACCATTCTTGTAACATTAAAAGGAATATATGGGAATAAAAAGTCACCAAATATATATTGTGTTCCTAATGCTAATCCAAAAAGCATTTCTCCAGCAAGAAGAACTAATGCAAAAATAAAGTATGGTTTTGCAACCATTTGTGATGTATATTTCATATTTTTATCCTATCCTTCAATATTTGGTGGCCATTCATTGTCATCAATTTTTGATGTCCAAATCAGGAAGTTTGCAAGATCATTTACTTCTGTCTCGCTTAAATTAAACTGTGGCATTTTTCTTCTGTCTGGTGCATCTAGTGGTTGTGCAGCCATCCATCCTTGCATATATGCTTTAAAAGTTGCTTCATCTGATGCTCCTCTTCTATTAAATACATTTCCTAATTCAGGTGCGTAATATGCTCCTTCTCCCATAATAGTATGGCAACCAACACAGTTGTTAACTTCCCATAAATGTTTTCCATGTGCTACAGATTTTGTAATATTCTGTGCATTAGATAATTTAGGAACTTGTTGTACTGTGTCTAGTGTCAATCCGGCAAATACTAAAATAGCAAAAAGGCTTCCACCTAAATAGATGTTTCTAGCCATACTTTTGGTAATTCTTTCTTCCATAAACTTCTCCTTTATAATTCTACTTATAAGTAGTATTTTGGAATAATAACTGATATTTTATTAATTCTACCTTTAGATAGAATATATTAGGCCAAAAAAGCCAATCCTATTAAAACAATTACTAGAAACAACCATAAATTGACAATTAATCTGTACTTTAAACTTACCGTTTTTAAACCCATGAAAAAATCAATTACTAACTGTCCTTTTACAAATGTAGTTAAAAGAATTAAAGCAATGAAAAAATAAGGTGAAAGTTCAATTTTCCCTAATATAAAAGTAAGTGTTGTAAAAAAAATAAGAAATATCCAAATTGTTTTTAATTTCATAATTTACCTCATAATATAAATTAGTGGAAATAAAATTATCCAAACCAAATCAACCATATGCCAGTATGAAGCACCTGTCTCTAACCCTTTATGATTTGTTTTCGTATAAATGCCTAATTTAGTATTTTTATACATGACTAATAGAATAAAAACTCCTAAAACAACATGTAAAAAATGGAAAAAGGTCATGATAAAATAAAACATAAAAAATTTGTTAGTGCTTAGATTTATACCTTCGCTAAACTTTTGATAAAACTCGATACACTTTAATATCAAAAATAATCCACCTAGAGAAATTGATACTAAAAGGTAATTTGAAGCTTTAGAAATTTTTTCAAAAGTTTCATCTGATTTAATCAATTCAATTGCTTTAACAACAAAAAAACTGCTGCTTATAAGTGTCAGTGTGTTTACAAAACCAAATTCTTTATTTAATAGTTGTTGTGAATTATTAAAAAGTTCTATATCTAATCGTCTAGTAAATGCATAGCCAATAAAAAAGGCTCCAAAAGTAATTAATTCTATATATATTACTAACCAAATTCCAAAATCTCCTGGAGGATAGTTATTCTTTGAACTCTCCAAATATTCACCTTTTTATAAAATTATACTTATAAGTAGAATTATATTTAAAAATTCGTTTATTTTATTGACTTATGTCAATGAGAAACATTATCAGTATTGCTATAGTTACAAAAAAAGGAATTATCATGGAAAAAATAGAAGTTTTAGGTGCTACAGTTGATTTTTTCAAAGAGATTAAAGATGGTTTAACTACTTATCAATTTGACACAAGTATGTGTGGGCCACCAGATCCAATGGTAAATGCTATGGCTGGTTTACAATTGTTGGATGAAAATTCTCAATTAGTTATGATAAATCATAAATCTCCAGGGGGATTATTCCCAAAAATTGAAGAAGATTTTAATTTTCTAGAAGAAGATACAGATGATGGAAAAATCAAAGTTGTATTTACAAAAAAAGTTGATGCTTTAAATTCAACGGATTTTACACAAAATAGTTGTCACGGATAAAAAATGAATATCTCTCAGCAGTTTGCTCCACCATTTAAACTTATATCTCCATATTTTATTATTGGGATATTAGTTTTAACATTTAGTACATTTTTACTATTTGGAATGGATATATCAACTGCACACAGTTTAAATAGTAGCACTCTAGCTTGGGTTCATATTTTTTTACTTGGTTTTGTGATGATGATAATCTTTGGGGCTATGGCTCAATTAGTCCCAGTAGTACTTGAAGTAGGGCATTTTGCTGTTGATTTGTATTATATAATTTATCCATTACTATTTATAGGAACTGTTTTAATGGGAACGGGTTTTTACTATTTCCCTATACTTTTGCCTTATGGTGGAGTAATAGCATTTGTAGCTTTTTCAATATTTTTATTTGAAACTTTTTTAACTATTTTAAAGGTTAAAAAATTAAACTTTATAATTACTACAGTTTTAATTGCAAATATATTTTTACTTTTTGGTTTGATTATTGGAATAATTCTAGCTTTAGGTTATAGTGGAGTTTTAGATGTAGATATCTATAAGCTTCTTAAAGCACATGTTTTTTTGGTACTAGTTGGTTATGTTGGTATTACAATTATGGGTATGTCTTTGGTTTTATTACCTATGTTTTGGCTTAGCCATAGTTTCTCTTGGATATTTGTAAAAAGTGCCTTAGTGATTTTGTCTTTTGGGATTTTACTTGTAGTTTTATCTTCTTTAATAAATGTAAAATTTATGGAGTTTTCGGGCTATATTTTAAGTTTTATTGCTTTGATTTTATACTTTTTCCAAATATTCATAATTTATAAGACTAGAGTTAGATTAGAAGTTGATATTTATTTTAAAAGTATGTTTTTTTCATATCTTTGCCTATTGATTTCAATTATTATGGGAATAATTTATATTTTTAATCCAAATCACAATTTATTATTAACTTTATCATGGCTTGGTATTTTTGGTTTTATCACTTTTGTGATTACAGGACATATGTATAAAATAGTACCTTTTTTAGTATGGTTTGAAAAATTTTCTCCTTTTGTTGGAAAGAAAAAAGTACCTATGCTTTCAGATATGGTTCCAGTAAAAAGTGCAAATATGCAATTTATTTTTTCAACATTGGGCGTTATGATTTCAGCAATTGGCATATTATTGAGTGTTGATTCTATCTTTAAAAGTGGTATTAGTTTATTAAGTATTGGTGCAATTTTTTTGTTAAAAGATATTTTATATATGATAAGGTTTAAATAAATGTATAGTAAAGAAGAAATTTTTAAAGCAGTATCAACTGTAAATGATCCAGAAGTTGGTTTTAATCTTGTAGAGATGGGACTTATTTATGATGCTTTTTGTGATAAAAACATGAAAGTAACTGTTACAATGACACTTAGTACAAAAGCTTGTCCTCTTCACCAAATGATTATTCAATGGGTTGAAGAGGCAGTTTTAAGAGAATTACCAAAGGTTCAAATCGCAAGTGTAGATTTAGTTTGGGAACCAGCTTGGAATATTAGTATGGCATCAGATGAAGTTAAAGCAAAACTAGCAGGCTAAATTTTGAAAAGATTTTTTAAACAATTTAAAAAAATAAATACAGAGCCTCTTGAAAGATCAAATATGATTTGGTCTTGGATAGGTTCTTTCGTAGGAATATTAAGCATAGCTTTATTTCATAGAGGAGTTTTAGGAGATGAAGATTTAGGTTTAGTGATTGGTTCTTTTGGAGCAAGTGCTGTTTTAGTATATGGAGCAATACACTCACCTCTTGCACAACCTAGAAATCTTATAGGCGGACATATTTTATCTGCTATAGTAGGAATTATTTCTTATAAACTTTTTTTTGATAATCTCTTATTGTGCTCTGCATTTGCAGTAGCAACTTCCATTCTAGTTATGCAACTTACTTTAACTTTACATCCTCCAGGAGGAGCAACGGCATTAATAGCAGTATTAGGAAGTGAAAATATACATGAACTGGGTTTTCTTTATGTTTTATATCCTGTGGCAACAGGGGCTTTTATCCTATTTATTATTGCACTTTTAGTTAATAATATTTCTAAACATAGACACTATCCAGATGGAGTAAAATTTAATAAATTTATAATAAACCCAAAAAAAGGTTCTAAAAAAAATGAAGACATGTTTTAAAGTATTAATGCAAATTATTGATAAATTTAGAAAGGAAATTTTTTGACATATTTAATTATAAAAATTCTTCATATTTTCTCAGTATTAATTTATGGGGGTTTCTTATTTACGGATAATCTCATTTTAATGCGTATGCAAAAAACATTATCAAAAGAAAAGTATGATGAAGTTAGATCTTATTTTAAAGAATTTACAAGAGTTTTAGTCCCTAAAGCTCTAGTTATTGCAGTGATTAGTGGTATTCTTTTATTCCAGAATAGTTTTGGAAGTGTAGGGGAAAATGGATTTTCAAATTTTCAAATACTATTGTCAATTAAAGGTATTTTAGGACTTTGGTTAGGTGTTAGAGGTATTCTTCAGGTTTTTTTTGGAATACAGCCTTTTGTTTTTAAAAGTCATATACTACCATTTATATTAGTGATAATTATAGTATTTTTATCACAATTTATGTTTTATATTTAAGGAAAAATATGCAGTTTTCAACAAATCAAAATGGTTTTACACCAAAAATAGAAGAGATATGGTGGGATAGATTTACTTCACAATCACATCAATTATATTTTACGAGTTCAATATTTTTTGCAATAGTAGTAATGGTATTAACTTTTGTATCCTTTCTTGGAAAATCACCCCTTGAATTTTCTTTGATTCATGGGTTTGGATTAAATTATGCAGTTTTTACTAATGCATTTTTAGGTTTTTTAATTACTGTGATACCTAAATTTAATGGGGCAAAAGTTATATCAAAAGAAAAATATTTAAAACCTTGGTTTATTTTTCAAGGGGGTATAGTTTTATCTTTTCTGGGAGCTAGTTTTTTAGGAAAAATTTTAGTTTCTTTTGTAATGTTATATTTTGTTAAAGTTTTTTATGAAACTATAAAAGAGGGTAAAGCTTCTTACAAGAAAGATAGCATATTTTTAAATTTAGTATTTTTATTTGGAGCTATATTTTTGCTTCTTGAAGTGCTTTTTCAAACAAATCTATCTTTATTAATATTTTTTGGATATTTAATAAGTTTAGTATTTTTAGTTGCCCAAAGAATGATTCCTGCCTTTTATGGTTCGTATATGAAAGTTATGGCGTGGGAAAAGCCTAAATATATAAGAGAGATTTCTGTTATGCTATTTTTAGGTTTAGGTATTACTTTAGAGTTTGAATTATTATTGATATTAAAATTAATATCTTTTGTTGCTATGTTATTTTTTGGATATATGGTGATGAATCTAAATATTTATAAAAAAACACCTGCTATTATCTCTATTTTAGTGGTATCATTTATTTGGCTTGAAGTAGGCTTTATAGCTTTATTTTTAGAGTCTATTTATGAAGTATATTCATTAAAGTTATCACTTCATATTTTTGCTTTAGGATTTGTGGCTACTTTATTAATAGGTTTTGGAAGTAGGGTTGTTATGGGTCATGCAGTTCCTGCTCAACAAATTGTTGCAGATAAAATCACAAAATTTATATTTGTATTAACTCAAGTGATTGTTATTAGTAGAACAATTGCTTCTGTCTTATTTTTAAATGATTCAACCGTTTATATGGGAATTTTACACTTAAGTTCTTGGCTTTGGATAGTTATGTTTATTATATGGTCTATTCGTTATGCTAAAACTTTAACAAGAATAAAATCTTAATAGGATGAAAAATGACAATAGAAAAGTTCTTTACTAAATAAGGTATTTTATTAATAATTTATAGTAAAATTTTTTTAACTTGTAAATATAAACCTTGAATATGGAAGGAATATATTTAGGTGAACATAGAGATCATGGTGGAAATAGGAAAATAGTTGCTACTATAATAGGTATGTAAAATATTATAAATTTAAAGGATAAAAATGGATTATGAAAAGTTTGCTGATTTTTCCCCTTGTGATTATGCAGGCCCAATAAAAAGAGAAAATTTTATGGATGCAGGTATCAAAGAACTATGGCAAGGAATTCCTAGAATCTCAGGACCTGCTTTTACAGTTGAAATGGTTGGTGGTGAGAATCTTAGTTTACATAGAGCAATTTATGAAGCTCCTGTTGGCTCAATAATTGTAGCTCAATCAAATACTATGGATTATGCTGTAATTGGCGGAAATGTAGCTTTAATCGCTAAAAAAAGAGGAATCAAGGGTTTTGTAATTGATGGTTTGGTTAGAGATATAGGTGAAATAAGAGAAAACGAAGTAGCGATTTTTGGAAGAGGTGTATTACCTATGCCAGGTGGAAAGAAAAATGCTGTTCCAGTAAATATCCCTATTACTGCCGGTGGAATCTCTGTAAACCCAGGAGATATAATAGTAGCTGACGAAGAGGGCGTTGCTGTTATTCCAAAAGAAAAAGCAGAAGAAGTTTATACTCAAACAAAATCAAATGTGCAAAAAGATCAAGCTATGAGCTTCAAAGATTGGGCAGCTAATCATAAAGCGAAGATTGATAGTTTTTACAAATAATTGTCAATAAAGTGTCAATAAAAATGTCGTAAGATTATTGACACTTATCAAGTATAATTTACATTAATATAGAAAAATTTACTAAATAGGATTTTTAAATGAAATTATACGCACCTTGGGAAAAGGCTTTTAAAAAAGTATCAACTCCTTTTGAAGAGTTTTTACATGCTCAAACAACAACTGGTTTAATTTTGATATTAATGACTGTTTTAGCATTAGTATTAGCTAATACTTCTTTACATGAAGCATATTCACACTTTTTTCATATGAAAATAGATTTCAATGTAGGCTCGTGGGAACTTTCACACTCTTTGCATCATTGGATAAATGATGGTTTAATGGCAATATTTTTCTTTCTTATTGGATTAGAAATAAAAAGAGAGATAACAGCAGGTGAATTATCTAATATAAAAGTTGCACTACTTCCAATATTAGCAGCAGTAGGTGGGATGGTTTTTCCAGCATTAATTTACATAAGTTTAAACTATGGAACAGCAGGTGCTGGAGGATGGGGAATACCTATGGCTACTGATATTGCATTTGCAATTAGTGCTTTGGTATTATTAGGCAAAAGAGTTCCAGCAGCTCTTGTGACATTCTTAGTAGCTCTAGCTATTGTTGATGATTTAGGGGCTGTTTTAGTTATTGCTTTATTTTATACAGAAACTATAAATATGCTTCCTTTAGCATTAGCAGGAGTAATGTTTTTAGTGATGATACTTTTTAATAGATTTGGTATTCACATGATTTTACCTTACTTTATTGTTGGTCTATTTATGTGGTTTTTTATGCTTGAATCAGGAGTACATGCAACAATTGCTGGAGTATTAGCTGCTTTAGCAATTCCTTCAACTCCTAAAAGAGCACCTGCAAGTTTTTCAAAAGATACAAAATATTTATTAGAAGAGTATGAAAAATATCCAATACAAAAAAATCAGATTATGCATGAAGAACAAAAGAAAATATTAACAAATATTAAAGATAAAATTGATGAAATTGGGACACCTGCATCTAAATTAGAACATTCACTTCATCTTCCTGTAGCTTTATTAATTATTCCTATTTTTGCATTAGCAAATGCAGGAATTAAAATTGATTTTAGCTCTATTGGATCAACTGTACTTGAGCCTGTATCTTTAGGAATTATTATAGGATTGATTTTTGGTAAAGTAATTGGAATTTTTGGTGTTTCATGGTTAGCAGTTAAACTAAAGATCGCACAACTTCCAAAAGATAGTTCTATGAGTCAAGTCTTTGGTGTTGCATTCTTAGGTGGAATTGGTTTTACTATGTCTATATTTGTTGCTGATTTAGCATTTATTTCAAGCCCTGAATTAATATTCCAAGCAAAAATAGGAATTTTAACTGCTTCTTTATTTTCAGGTTTATTTGGATATTTTTGGTTAAAATCAGTATCAAAAAACAGAGGATAATGTGAAAAATAAAAATGTTCTATTAATTGAGGATAATCTTGAATTACAGAATCTAATAAGTGGCTTTTTAAAAGACTATAATTATACTTGTAGTGTATATTCTCAGCCATTAGAAGCTTTAGAAGAGTTTGAAACTAATCCTTTAAAATACTCAATAGTCATTTTAGATTTAGGCCTTCCAAGAATGGATGGCTTTGATCTTTTTAAAAAACTAAAAGAGATAAAAAATGTACCTATAATAATATCAACTGCAAGGGATGATATTGGAAATAAAATCTATGGATTTGAATTAGGTGCAGATGATTATCTATCAAAACCTTATGAACCAAGAGAGCTGGTTCTTAGAATTGATGCCACACTAAAAAGATATAGTGATGATAACGAAATGAAAATAAATGATTTACAAATTGATTTAAATAAGACAAGTGTATTCTTAGATAATCAGCAAATTGAGTTTACAAAAATAGAATCAGAAATATTTTTTATGTTAATTGCAAATATGAATAAAGTTGTTTCAAGGGAAGATATTGTGAATCAAACTTCTTTAAAAGAAGATACGAAAAATAGAACAATTGATATGCATGTAAGTAATATTAGATTCAAAATTAATGATGACTCTAAAGAATCTAAATATATTAAATCAGTTTGGGGAATAGGGTACAAGTTTATTAATGACAATTAAAAGAAGACTATATATTTCATTTTTTTTACTCTTAAGTATTCTTATTTTTGTTATAGGAGTATTTTTTTATACTATATATAATTTAAATGAAATACATATGTCTCAAAATCATAGATATGATCAAATAAGAAGAGTTGAAAAATTAAAAGAGTTTAATAACTCTTTTTCTTGGATTGTTCTTGATATTGTGACAGACTATGAAAAAATTGATATTGTGAATAAACGTCTAGCAAAATCAGATAAACTTTTTAAAAGTTTATTACTTCAAAAAAAACTTATTATTGATAATTCTGAGACAAAATTAGAAAAAGAAAATTTACAATTGATTTTTTCATATTTCGAAAAGATTGAAAAAACAATAAAGTATGATTTATATAAATTAGTTCTAATAAGTAAAACTGAAAAAAGTTTTGAAAAGTTTAATAAGCAGTTTGAAGAGACTAGTACTCAAATTCAAAAACTTTTGATTGAGGAAATTGCTTATTTAGAGCATAGATTAGGAATGAGTGAAGATAGTAGAGATAATTTTATTGAGACAATTAAACTTGAATTAGTAATACTTCTTTTTGTTGCATTTTTACTTTCTTTTATAATCTCATCAAAAATAACAAATGAAATAAAAGTGATGCTAGATAAATTGAATAAAGGGGTTCTTCAATTATTCAAAGATGAGGAAAATATTATCAAAGTTGATATTGGTAAAAATAATGAACTAAGTGAAATTACCAATAACCTAAATTCATACCTAGAAAAACAAAGTGATATTATTCATTCTAGAGAAGAACTTTTAAGAAATATTAGTCATGAATTAAAAACACCAATCACAAAAGGAAAGTTTTTAATAGAAAACTTAAAAACTAAAAGTGATATTTCAGAAATAAATAGTATTAATAGTGTGTTTATAGATATAGAAGAGCTTACTAGTAAACTCCTTCAAAGAGAAAAATTAAACTTTGCAAAAGTAAATTCATCAAAATTTAAAGTAAGTAGTTTAATTCTTGAGTCTTTATCTAAATTATCAATTGATGATGAGTCAAAAGTTATAATTGATATTGAAAGTGATTTTGAGATTATTGCAGATAAATACTACTTAACAATTGCGCTAAAAAACTTAATAGATAATGCAATAAAATATGCTCAAGAATATCCAATAAAAATACAAACACAAAATAAAGAATTATTTATAAAAAATATAGCTCAAGAGCTTTCTAGTGATTTAATATATTATATAAAACCATTTACGAGAGATCCTAGTCATCAAAGTGGTCATGGTTTAGGACTTAATATTGTGAATAAAATTGTTCAAATGCATAATTTTAAATTAAATTATAAATATGAAAAAACATATAATATTTTTTCAATAAACTTTGAATCATAATTTTATTTTGTCAAGAAAGTGTAAATGAATATTACATTTTAAAATTGACATATCTACTATATACTTTTAATAGTTTAACTAAAATATTAATTTTAAAGGATGTGAAATGAATTTCGTAAGAAGTTTAATTGTATTAGTAGTAGTTTCATTTTTAGCTATTGGGTACATTAGCTCTAGCTTTTAATTTTACTTATGCAGTGTTTAGTTAAAAGTTAGAATATTCCTCTAGCTTTTTCTAAAATAGTTTCATTCTTTTAATCCTAAAACCTCTTTAATTACCTTTTCAAATCATCTTTATTAGTTTAATCTTAAATCATAATAATTATAAGTATTTAATATAATAATATTATAAGTTTATATTAATAAAAAACTAATATAATTCCGGGCAAATAATTGCAACTAAGTTGCATAATTAAGGAAAATCATGAGAAAAAACCTTCTTGTTACTTTACTATTAAGTAGTATTATATATGCTAATAGTGAAATTTCATACCAATATGGAAATAAAGATTATAATAACTCAATGACAAAAATAGATGGGAAAGTGCAAAATATAGACTATAAATATTTTGATAAAAATCATGAGATAAAAGTAGGTATTCAATCTGATAATGTTAATAGAAAACATTTAATTACAAACGTAAATTTGCAATCATTAGATGTTGAGAAATATAGTGCAAAATATAAATATAATTTAAATGATACATTAAGTTTAAAAGGTTCATTTATAAAAATCATTGATAATTTAGCTCCAACTGATCAAGGTAAAGTTTATGGAGTAGGTGCAAATTATAATATCTCAAAAGGTTTTGTAAGTTCAATAAATTATTATAAAAGTGATTATAAAGATTTTAATGTAAACCAATATGATGTCAGTTTAGCAAAGGGTTTTAAAATCAATAATTTAAAATTAAAAGCTATACTTCTTGCAAAAAAAATAGATATTGATGGGTCTAATTATAGTACTTATACTTTTAAAGACAAAGATTATTTCACAACTGGATTAAAACTTGGTGCGAATTATAATGGATTTACAGCAGGTATAGGTGCATTTTTTGGAAAGAGAATTTTCACAGTATTAGATAATGGAATGAAAGTTCAACATCATGCAATGCAACAAGATAAAACATATATGTTTTCATTTGGAAAGAAGTTTAAAAACTTTGATATTCTTGCAAAATATTCATATCAAAATGGAAAAGAGTTACCAGAAAATAAAGATGATGTAGATACAAAGGTTACAGCAATATTTTTAATTTATAAATTCTAAAAAGTCTGTTAGTAGTTTTACTTTTACTATTGATAATAAAGCACTTTTAGTTATAATTTTTTATAATTAGATTTTAAAAGGTTTAAAATGTTTGCAATTTACAATAACGGTAGTGTAGGTTTTAGAAGTACAGTTGACAATTTATATGAACTTAAAAAAACTGATGCTCCTGATAAAGTGCCTTTAAAACCAGACGATGATGACCTTTTTCAAGAGTATCTAAACTCTAAAAAGCAAAAAGATGAGCAGCATGCTATAAATGTATATAAAAAAGTTTCTAATATTGACACAAGTGAGCAAGTATTTCACGTAAAAGATATTATGACAGTTGATCCTCATTATATCGATACTACTATTACTTTAAGAGAAGCCTATGAAGAGTTAAAAAGTGTAAAAGTAAATCAAGTGCCTATATTAGGGTTTGGTAAAAAAATCATGGGAATGATAAATAAAAGAATGATTTTGAATCTAATAATGGATGATATATCAAATATTGAAAATATATTAAATAGAAAAATAGAAGATTTATATCTTGATGAGGTTATCACAACTGATCCAGTTACTGATATTAGAAGGGTTGCAAAAGTAATGATTGATTTTAGATTAGATGCAATTCCAGTTGTAAGTGAAGATGATATACTTGTTGGGATTGTTTCAAAAACAGATATAATCAAAGCTGTTTCTCACCTTCCTAAATTACAACTTTGGTCATAAAAATTAAAGGCATAATTTGCAACTTTTTATCTATATTTGTATTGCTTTAGTTTTTTTAAGTGCAAATTCTATTTTAGCTCGTATGGCTATAGTTACACAAAACATAGATGCTTTTAGTTTTACATTTTTTAGGCTATTTTCTGGGGCTATAATATTATCATTAACCTTTTTTTATAAGAACAAAAATCTAAAAATAAATATGAAAAAAAACTATCTTAGTGGATTTATGCTTTTTTTATATGCAATTTGTTTTTCATACTCTTATATAAATATGGAAGCAGGAGTAGGAACTTTAATACTATTTGCAGTTGTTCAATTAAGTATGATTTTAATAGCTATTTTTTATAAAGAAAAATTTACTTTTAATAAAGCCCTTGGTGTAGGCCTTGCATTTTTAGGATTAGTTTATTTACTTTATCCAAAAGATGATTTTTCGCTATCTTTGTATCATAGTTTTTTGATGATAGTCTCTGGTATTGCATGGGCTATTTATAGTGTATTAGGCAAAAAATCCACAAATGCAGTATTTAATACAACTGATAATTTTGTAAAAGCAACAATTTTTTGTATTTTATTTATGATATTTTTTATTAGTGAATTTAAATATGATTTTTATACATTTACTTTAGCTATAACTTCTGGTGCAATCACTTCAGCTTTAGGATATGTAATTTGGTATGAAGTTTTACCAAAAATTGAAATTATGACTGCAAGTATTTTACAACTACTAGTTCCTATTATTGCAATAATTTTAAGTGTAGTATTTTTAGGTGAATTAATTAGTTTTGAATTAACAGTTTCTACAATTGTAATAATTCTTGGTATTTTCTTAGCTTTGAAAAAAAACTAGCTAATCAAGTTTTTCTTTGGTTCACTAAAATAGTAACCTTGAGAGAAATTAATTCCAAGTTCATTAATTATCTTTTGTACTTCTTGGTTATGAACAAATTCTGTAATACAAGGAATATCAATATTTTTTTATATATTTAGAATCAATTTTAATAAAATCAACATCAAGATCTAGTATTCTTTCAAAGTTTGGTAATTATCTGAAACGATATTTAGAATTTTTTGTTGAAAGTCAAGTATTTTATTATATTGCTATGAAGTTAATGTTATTTCTTCATCTAGTCAAAATACTTAAAATGTTTATCTTCACTTCCATCTTTTTTTCTATTTTTAAATTTCCACATAGTTATGAAGTATTTAATAGAAGCGAAAGATAAAATAATAGCTATTGCAAATAATCCAATATAAACTAATAAAACAGCTATTTCCATAATTTATCCTTCTTTTTCATTAGAACATTGCTGCTCCACTTGCTCCCATAATTTCTCTTGCTTCTTCTGTCATTTTTTCAGGACTCCAAGGTGGAGTAAATGTAAGGTTTACTTTTGCTTCATCAACTTCATCAACTGCTAGTGTTACGTATTTCACTTGTTCTACTAAGCTTTCTGCTACGGGACAAGCTGGACTTGTAAGAGTCATTTCTATAACACAGTGTAAATAGTTGCCTTGCTCTTCTAAATTTATTTCATATATTAACCCTAAGTCATAAACATTTGCTGGTATTTCTGGGTCAAAAACATTTTTTAAATTTGTAATAATTTTTTGTGTAATTTCTTCTTTATTAAAATTTGTTTGCATTTTTTATCCTTTATGCGTTTTGCGCATACTCTTTTATCTTTTTCATCATTCCAATTACTCCACTTTGTCTATTAGGAGTAATAACTTCTGATAAATCAAGTTCATGAACTATATCCATATCTACTTCTTTTAATTCTTCTACTGTAGAGTCTGAAAAAATCTTTAATATCATATAAACTAAACCCTTTACAATAATAGCATCACTAGTTCCATGAAAGTATAATTTACCATCTTTAATCTCTTTTGTTAACCAAACTTGTGAAGTACATCCATGTACTATATTTGCTGGTATTTGATCATCTTCAGGAAACTTATCAAGCTTTTTCCCTAAATCTATAATATATTCATATTTTTGTAATTCGTCTTCAAAGAAATCTAAATCTTCTTTAAAGTCTTCTACTCTTTTTTCTATACTCATTTTTAATCCCTTAACATCTTTAAAGCTCTTTTTAGTGCATCTATTAGTGTATCTACATCTTTATAATCATTATAAAATGCAATTGAAACTCTAATAGTTCCTTTTATATCAAGCTGTTTCATAATAGGTTGAGCACAGTGATGACCAACTCTAAGTGCTATTTTCATCTTATCAACTAAGATTCCAATATCATCATGAATTATTCCTTCAAAATTAAAACTTACACTTCCTACACAGTTATCTATATCATTATAAAAAACTATGCCATCAAGTTTTTCTAATTCATTATGTAAGTATTTATAAACATCATTTTCAATTAATTCAATATTCTCATATCCTACATGAGTTAAGTACTCAATTGCTTTTCCAAAACCTATAACACCTGCTATATTTTGTGTTCCTGCTTCAAACTTATAAGGAGAATCAAGTAGTGTTGATTTATAAAAATCAACTTCATGTATAGTGGCTCCACCTGTTTGATAAGGTTTTAATTCATTTAAATATTGCTCTTTTACATAAATCGCACCAACTCCTGTTGGGGCAAATGTTTTATGTCCTGAAATTGCAAAAAAATCACAATCAAACTCTTGCATATCAACTTTTAGATGGGCTAAACTTTGAGCTCCATCAACTAGTACCACTGCACCATATGAGTGAGCTAATTTAGTAATAGCTTTAATATCATGAATTTCTCCAAAGGCATTTGAAATATGAGTTACACTTACAAAAGCTTTTGGATTTGCTTTTAGTAACTCTTCAAAATGCTCCATATCAAAGTTTAATCTCTCATCACATTTTACTACTTCTAATCCTTTTCCTATTGTTCTTCCTTGCATATGCCAAGGAACAATATTTGAGTGATGTTCTAATGAAGAGATAATAACTGTCTCAAAATCAACTGCAAATGAACTTGCAATAAAGTTTATTGATTCAGTTACTCCTTTTGTAAAAATTATCTCCTCATTTTTTGAAGCGTTGATAAACTCTTTTAGAATTTTTCTAGTGTTTTCATATTCAGTTGTAGCTTTATTTGCATCACCAAAATTACTTCTGTGTGTATTTGCACAGTATTTAGTGTAATAATCTATTTGTGAATCAATTACACTTTTTGGTTTTTGAGTTGTAGCTCCATTATCTAAATATGTGATTCCACTATTTTCAAAATAAGGAAAATCTTTTTTAAACATATTTGCTCCTATCATATCCTTGCACAAACTCTTTTACCAGATCATCTTTTAAGTTTTGCGCAATATCTTTTTCAAATGCCTCTAATAACATATTATAAGCAATCTCTTTTGAAATACCCCTTGATTGTAAGTATAATAATTGCTCTTTGTTTAAAGTACCAGTTGTAGCACCATGACTTGCTTCAAGTTCATCTATAAATATTTCTAAATGAGGTTGCGCATATATAGTTGCATCATCACTTAATAAAATTGTATTACAGTTTTGAAAAGCTTTTGAAAACTGTGCAGATTCATTTACTATTGATTTTGCTTTAAAAACTGCTTTTGAACTATCTTTTAATGAGTGTTTGTAATTTACATTGCTAATAGAACTTTTTTCATTGTGAGTAGTTCTAATTAAGTTTGCACATGATGCATCATCACTTAATTTTACTAATCCATTTATACTATAGTTTACATCTTGTTTTTCAATAATATTAGAGGCCGTATTTACAATAAAACCATCACCATACTCAAAGTTTGAAAAATCTAGATTTGAGTTTTCATCTTGATTTATTGAAGTATTAAAAAGCATTGAGTTTGTTTTATTTACATCTTGAATCTTTACATACTCTAAATTTGCATTTTCTTGTAAATGAATATTTCTATTAATACTTAAAGCACTATTTTGTCCACTTGTTATAAATAATTCAACTACTTGAGCTTTTATATTTTCACCAACTTCTATTTTTAGAGAATTTGTAAAAAATGTATCGTCTTCTTTGATTTTATGAATTAAAAATATTGGTTCTTGAATATTTGTATTTATTTTTAATATCTTTTGTTTAATATCAAAATTTCTAGTTATATCAAACAGTGGTGAAGTATAGTTATTTTCATCAATAACTTCTTCTAATCCCATAATATCAAACTCAAGTGTTTCAACACTTTTAAAATCTTGTGAAAAAAGTGGATCAAAGTTTATTTTTAAAAATTCTTCTTCTTTTTTGCTAGGTAGTTTTAAACCTTCTAAATTATTTACTTTCATCTTTAATTCCTATTGCTTCATAACCTTTTTCATCTAGTTCTAATGCAAGTTTATAATCACCTGTTTTTGCAATTTTTCCATTATGAATAATATGTACAAAGTCAGGTTTAATTAACTCTAATAATCTATCATAGTGAGTAATCATTAAAATTGATCTTTTTCCATCAAGCATTGAGTTTATTACATTTGCAACTGTCTTAATAGCATCAACATCAAGTCCTGAGTCAATCTCATCTAACATGATTAAATCAGGCTTTAACATTAGAAGTTGAACTAGTTCATTTCTTTTTTTCTCACCACCACTAAAACCATCATTTAAATCTCTTTGTAGAAGTTTTCTATCGATATTAAATTTATTTGTTTCTTCTTTTGTAAGCTTTAAAAACTCCATTGTGTCGATTTCTTCTTCACCATTGTATGCTTTTTTCTCATTTATTGCTGTTCTTAAAAAGTAGCTATTATTTACCCCTGGAACTTCAACTGGTGATTGAAAACTCATAAAGATTCCTTCATTTGCTCGCTCGCTTACATCAAGTTCTAATAAATCTTTATCTTTGTATGTAATTGAACCATCTGTTACATTACAGTCATAGTGGTCACTAATAGTTTTTACAAGTGTTGATTTACCTGCACCATTTGTTCCCATTACTGCATGTACTTCACCTGGGTTTATTTCTAAATCTAAACCTTTTAAAATTTCATTCTCATTTATATTAACGTGTAAATTTTCAATTTTTAACATCTTATTTTCCTTATAAATCCGTTGGGGTTACCCAACGCTTCCTTCTAATGATATATTTAATAACTCTTTTGCTTCAGCAGCAAATTCCATTGGTAATTCTTTTAGAACTTCTTTACAGAATCCATTTACAATCATTGCAATTGCATTCTCTTCACTAATACCTCTTTGATTTAAATAAAATAATTGTTCGTCTGATATTTTAGAAGTAGTAGCTTCATGTTCTATATTTGCACTTTGATTTCTTATCTCATGGTATGGATAAGTGTGCGCTCTACATGTATTACCAATTAAAAGTGAATCACACTCTGAAATATTTCTAGCATTACTTGCATTTTTACCAACTCTTACTAATCCTCTGTAGGCATTTAATCCATGCATCGCACTAATACCTTTTGAGATAATAGTGGATTTTGTATTTTTTCCTAAGTGAACCATTTTAGTTCCAGTATCTGCTTGTTGTGATTTTGATGCAATGGCAACTGAGTAAAATTCACCTACACTATTATCACCTGCTAAAACACATGATGGGTATTTCCATGTAATTGCACTACCAGTTTCAACTTGTGTCCAAGAGATTTTTGAATTATCACCTTTACATAAACCTCTTTTAGTAACAAAGTTTAAAATACCACCTTTACCTTCATCATCTCCTGGGAACCAGTTTTGAATAGTTGAATATTTTATTTGTCCATTATCTAGTGCACATAGTTCAACTACTGCTGCGTGAAGTTGTCTCTCATCTCTCATTGGTGCAGAACAACCTTCATTATATGAAACATAGCTTCCTTCATCACAGATGATTAAAGTTCGCTCGAACTGCCCAGTATTTAGTGCATTAATTCTAAAGTAAGTTGATAACTCCATAGGACATCTAGTGTTTGGTGGAATATATACAAAACTACCATCAGTAAATACTGCACTGTTTAAACAGGCAAAGTAGTTATCTGTTACAGGAACTACACTTGCTAAATATTTTTGTAGTAGTTCAGGATACTTATTTGCTGCTTCACTAATTGAACAAAATATAATTCCAAGTTTTTCTAACTCTTCTTGATAAGTTGTTTTTACTGAAACTGAATCAAATACAGCATCAACTGCAACACCTGCTAATTGTTTTTGTTCCTCTAAAGGAATCCCTAATTTTTCATATGTTTTTAATATTTCTGGATCTACTTCATCTAAAGAATCTAATTTCTTTTTAGGTGCAGAGTAGTAAGCAATATCTTGGTAATTGATCATTGGATACTCTAAGTGTGCCCAATCTGGCTCTTCCATTTTTAACCATTTTGAATATGCTTTTAATCTAAAATCTAATAACCATTGAGGTTCATCTTTTTTGGCGCTTATAGCTTTTATTACATCTTCATTTAGGCCAGGGGGAAAAGTATCACTCTCAATTAATGTCTCAAATCCAAGTTTATACTCTTTATTAATAACATCATGAATATGTTTATTGTCACTCATAATTGACTCCATTGTTTTATATATAAGATATATTTTGTCCTATTTTAAGATTCTACAATCTAAGGATATACTATTCATTGATTGTAGTCAATACTATGTTAAAATTTATTAAATAGGATAAATATTATCTTATTTAAAATCTTAACATAAATTATATTAATTGTAAAGGTGAAATCTATGATTTATTTAATATCTTTTTCTAATCTTGAAGTGTAGTAAGATATAGGATAAGTTAAAAGTAAATATCCAATAGCTAAAGGAATATAGCTTTCTAAAGTTGAGTATGTAATTGCATCAACTTCTTGAGCATTCATGGTGAATTCTGATATTGCAATAATAGATAATAGTGATGAATCTTTTATAATAGATGCAAACTGCCCAGTTAAAGCTGGAAGCATTCTTTTAAAAGCTTGTGGAAATATTATATATCTATACATTTGATAATTTGTCATTCCTAAACTTAGACTTGTTTCAAATTGTTCAACTTCTATTGATTGAATTGCAGCTCTTATGATTTCACAAACATATGCTCCAGAGAAGATTGCAAGAATAAATGTTCCTACTATATATCTGTTTTCAAAACCTAAGTTATTTGCAAATACATAAAAAAATATTAATATTTGAACTAATAGGGGTGTTCCTCTAATGATTTCTATATAAAATCTTGCAAAGAATCTAAGAATAATTAACTTTGAGTTTTGAGCATAAGCAAAAAACAAACCAATCATAAAACTTAAAAGCAGTGCAAAAAATGAGATTATAATAGTCATTAAAAAACCATTTATAAATTTTTGTTTGTATTCATATACTTGTGACCAATTAAAGTCATAAGAAATATTTGCAAACATTATATATACAGGTGTGATAATTAGTACTGCTAATAAAATTGAGTTAAAAAAATAAACACTCTTTAAAAGAGGTTTATTTTTTTTATATGAAAGTTCGTTGATAAAAAAGTTTTTTAAATTTAAAATGTTAGTTCCTAAAAGAAAAATGGTATTTTTAATCCATCAAAAGTAGCTTTTGCTTCTTTTAAATGTTTATTTGCAAAAGTATCAAATGTTCCATCTGCTTTTGCTTTTTTTATAAATTCATTTACTTTTTCTTTTAAAGGATCATTTTGTCTTAAAGCTACTCCCCAATACTCAAAATCTTTTTGAAAAGGTTTTAATAAAGCAACTGTTGTGTCTTTATGTTGAATATAGTTTTTATATATAGTTAATTGATCATATAAAAAACCATCTGCTTTGCCTTGAACTACTTCTAAGACACAAGCATTTTCTTTATCAAATACTAACACTTCTGCATTTTTTAAATTTTTTGTTGCATAAACATGCCCAGTTGAACCTTTTTTTACTGCAACTTTTTTACCTTTAACGTCTAAATCAGTTATTGATTGAACATTAGAATTATTGTTTGCTAAAATTGCTAAAGATGATTGTGCGTAAGGTATTGAAAAATCTATAGATTTTTTTCTTTCATCTGTAATTGTCATTGATGAGATTATTAAATCAATTTTGCCTGTTTTTAATGATGGAATTAATCCAGCCCATGCAGTATTTTCTATAATTACATCTGCTTCTAAGTATTCACCTAATTTTTTTGCAAAATCAACTGAAACACCTTGAGGGTTACCATTCTTATCACTCATTTCAAAAGGAGGGTAGGCTAATTCCATACCAACTTTTATAACTTTCTTTTCTTCAGTTTTTTGTTTATCTTCACACCCTGTAAAGAAAAAAGCTAAAATTAATGTTATAAATATCAATAGTTTTGTTTTCATAAATGTCCTTGTTTTTAATTGTTTTTATTATCTCTATAGTAAACTTAACTTATGGTTATTTAAAATCGATTTCTTTATCAATATTTCTATATAATATCGCAAAATAAAAGTCGTATATAAAAATAATTTTAATATTATTTATATAGATAAAATGTTACTAAATGGGATAAAAAAAATAAAAGATTTTAATTAAGACAAAATTTATCCTATTTACATTAGAATACGACCAATTAATAAAATATGTAGGAATTAAATTATGATGGAAGTTTATTTAGATAATAACGCTACAACAATGGTTGACCCAAAAGTTTTTGAAGAAATGAAACCATTTTTTTGTGACGTTTATGGAAACCCTAACTCATTACATAAGTTTGGTGCAGGAACTCATCCAAAAATGGTTGAATCACTAAACTTTTTATATGAAGGGATTAATGCAGCAGATGAAGATGATATTTTAATCACTGCTAATGCAACAGAAAGTATCAATACAGTTATCAAAGGTATTTGGATTGATAAAATTTTAAATGGTGAAAAAAAACATATCATTACAACTGAAGTAGAACACCCAGCAGTTACAGCAGCATGTAGATTTTTAGAATCTCAAGGTGTAGCAGTAACTTACTTACCAGTAAATGAAGAAGGCTTAATTGTTGCTTCTCAAGTAAAAGATTTCATAAAAGATGAAACTGCACTTGTATCAATCATGTGGGCAAACAACGAAACAGGAAAAATTTTTCCAATAAAAGATATTGGTGAAATTTGTAAGCAAGCAGGAGTTCCATTTCATACTGATGCTACACAAGCAATTGGAAAAATCCCAGTTGATGTACAAGATTGTAATGTAGATTACTTATCTTTTTCAGCTCATAAGTTTCACGGACCAAAAGGTGTTGGTGGATTATATGTTAAAAAAGGTTGTGAGTTAACTCCATTATTACATGGTGGTGAGCAAATGGGTGGTTTAAGAGCTGGTACTGTTGATGTTGCATCAATGGTAGGAATGGGATGGGCTATGAAATTAGCTACATCTACTATGGCTTTAGCCTATGAAAAAAATCATATCTCTAAATTAAGAGATAAATTAGAAAGTGCAATTTTAGAATTACCTGACACAATCGTAATTGGTGGAACACAAAATAGAACTCCAAATACAACATTAATCTCTATTAGAGGTGTTGAGGGTGAATCTATGTTATGGGATTTAAATCAAAAAGGAATTGGGGCTTCAACTGGTTCTGCATGTGCAAGTGAAGACTTAGAAGCAAATCCTGTTATGAATGCATTTGGATCTGATAGTGAGTTAGCTCATACTGGTGTAAGATTTTCTTTAAGTAGATTTACTACTGAAGAACAAATTGATTATGCAATTGAAGTAATTAAAAGTGCAATTGAAAGATTAAGAGGCATCTCTAGCTCATATGCTTATGCTCCTGAATCTCATGCATCTGGTTTATAAAAAATTTAAAGAAGATATCAAAAGGAATTAAAAATGGCAAAAAATGATTTAATTAGTGGTTCAATTTGGGATGAGTATTCTAACCAAGTAGTTGATAGAATGAACAGCCCTAAAAATCAAGGGGAAATTACTGAAGAAAGAGCAAAAGAGTTAAATGCAAAGCTTATTATTGCTGACTTTGGTGCTGAATCATGTGGAGATGCAGTAAGACTTTACTGGGCAGTAGATGAAGCAAGTGATAAGATTTTAGAATCTAAATTCAAATCTTTTGGTTGTGGTACTGCAATTGCATCTTCTGATGTTATGGCTGAATTATGTATGGGTAAAACTGTAGATGAAGCTGTAAAGATTACAAATATTGATGTTGAAAAAGCTTTAAGAGATAATCCAGATACTCCAGCTGTTCCACCACAAAAAATGCACTGTTCTGTAATGGCATATGATGTAATTAAAAAAGCAGCATCTGAGTATAAAGGTGTTGATATGGAATCTTTTGAAGAAGAGCAAATTATTTGTGAATGTGCAAGGGTTTCATTAGCAACTTTAAAAGAAGTTATTGCAATAAATGACTTACATACGGTAGAAGAGATTACTGACTTTACAAAAGCTGGTGCTTTTTGTAAATCATGTATTAAGCCTGGTGGGCATGAAGAAAAAGATATTTATTTAGTGGATATTTTAAATGATGTTAGAGCTGAAATGGATCAAGAAAAATTAAAAAATGCAGCAGATGCAAGTGCAGCTGGTCAATCTACATTTGATAAAATGACTTTAGTTCAAAGAATTAAAGCTGTTGATTCTATCATTGATTCTGATATTAGACCAATGTTAGTTATGGATGGTGGAGATATGGAAATTATCGATATCAAAGAAAACTTACCACACTATGATATTTACATCAGATACTTAGGTTCATGTTCAGGATGTGCTTCTGGAAGTACTGGAACATTATACGCTATTGAGTCAGTTTTACAACAAAAAGTTGACGAAAATATTAGAGTATTACCAATCTAATTTTAAGCCTATGTGATTTTCACATAGGCTTTTTTCTATATGAATAAAACTTTAATCTTAAGATATTCAAGAGCTTTTTTATCTTTATTAATAGCTGGAACTGTTATTGGGTTTCTATATCCTTATGACTTATTTTTAGCAATCCTTCTTTCTTTTTTACTTGTTTTTAGAATCTACCAAGAAAGTAAACGTAATCCTTCTTCTCGTAAACTTACTATTCTTATATTAGGAACTTTAATTAGTGCTGTTTTAGGCACACTAGCAGAAATTTGGGGTGTATATAATAACTATTGGGAATATCATGAGTTATCAAATAATAGAGAGTTCCCTTATTGGTTACCTTTTGCCTGGGCATTGACTTTTTCATTTTTTTACAGATTAGAAGAGGATATTTTAAAAGTTAAGAAAATTAATTCTTTAAAAAGAAAACTTTTTTTTGTAGCTATGCTTTCAGCTATTTTCCCTACATGGGGAGAAATTATTACTATTAACTTAGGTGTTTGGACATATAGTTGGGATTACCAGTTTTTTGGTGTACCTATTTTAGCAATTATTCTTTTAGTGATATTCCATACTTCTATATTTGCATTTTTTTCATACTATTGCAAAAAAAATCAAATATCAAATTCGGTTTTTAATCCATAGTTGAATTATTAAGATGGCTTAGAGAAGTAAAACCCTTGGAATTTATGAATTCCTAAAGACTTAACAGTATCGTAAATTTCTTTTGTACTTACATATTCTGCAATTACATCAATATTTGCCTCTTTCGCAAAGTTCATTATATTTTTGGCAACTAAGTATGAAAGCTCATCACTGTTTATTGTACTAATTATACTTCCATCTATTTTTATTGCATCTGCATTTATTTTTGCTAAGTATATAAAGTTTGAATAGCCACTTCCAAAGTCATCTATATAGATTTTGTAACCTAAATTTTTTAAGTTCATTATTGTCTGTGTTATATTTTCATAACATAAAATTTCATCTGTTTCAACAATTTCTAGGGCAATTTTTGAGGCGATATTTTCTTCTTTTGCATAAGATTTTAAGATATTAATAATTGTTTCGTTTGTTAAATCTTGTTGTGTAATATTTACAGAAATCTGAAGAAGTTCATTTGTACTTCTTAATTTATTATAAATGATTTGTAACAGCTCTTTTGTAAGTTTTGTTGATATAAATGTATCTTTAATAGTTGGTAAAAACTTCTCTGGAAGATATATTTGACCATCTTTTATTATTCTTACTAGTGCTTCAAAATGTCTTTTACCACCTAGCTCATTTTCATCAATTATTTCTTGATAATAAGCAACAACTCTTTGATTTGAAATAGCATCTTTTATATCATCAATAGTTAAAAAATGTGAATCATCACGATTCTCACGGTAAATTTCAATACAATTTCTTCCTTTATTTTTTGCATTATATAGTGCAATATCTGCTAGTTTAAATGCTGAAATAAAATTTCTTTGTTTTTTTGGAGTTGTATTAATTCCTATTGAAATAGTAATTGGAATTTGCTCGTTTCTTGATATGTTAAATTTTTTATCTCTAAATTTTTGATGAATTTTTTCAATTAATTCTAAAGGATAATTATCTGTTTTATGATCTTTCTTTATCAATAAACAAAACTCTTCTCCTCCATATCTAATAAAAATATCTTTTTTTGATCTTATTTCATTTTCAATAGTTTTTGTAATTTGAATTAATAAATCATCTCCTACTGTATGGCCATAAGTATCATTAACTTTTTTGAAATAATCTACATCAATCGCACAAATGATGTAATCTTTTAAAGTTAAAAACATTTCATTGTCTTGTAGATAATTTCTAGAATAAATACCCGTTAATCTATCTATATAAGATATTTTTTTAGCTTTATAGAATTTAAAAGTTTGATATATTAAAACTACTAACAAGCATGAAATCAAAATCCAAAAAGATAGTAAAAAAACTTTTATTTGATATATTGTTGATGATATTTCATCGATTTTCTTTATAGAAAAATCTATTGCTAATAATAAAGTATTGTTCTGTAACTCTATAGGTTTTAGATATGTTATTGATAACTCATCTAAAAAGTCATGTTTTATAACTGTTGGTTTTTTATTTTTATATGCATCTATCCATTCTTGTGAATCAATGTCAAATTTTTGATTGATTTTTGCTTTTTCTTTACCTTTTGAAGCATCTGCTAAAAATCTAAATATATTATTTTCATCAACATAAAGTATATATGCATATTTGATATTTTTTGTTTTTAAAAGTGAGATTTTTTCATCAAGTCTTTTAAATAAATTATCATTTTGATTAGATATTAAATCAATATGTATTTGTTTATTTTTTAATATATCTTTTATCTCTTTTGATGTGTTATTTGTTATTTCAAATACATCATTTGTAGATATTTCCAAAATTTTAGATTCAACATTTTTCTCAATATATAAAGTTGAGAAGTATGACATAAGAATAATTATGAATATAGCTACTAAAAAACTAAAGTATAAGTAGAATCGATTTTTTAATACTGGCTTTAAAATCATTGGTTATCTACAAACTTAGAGTAGTTTTCTGGGATTTTTATCTTTAGTTTTTGAGCTCTTTTTAAAGATAATTGTACATTAGGTCTACTTTTCAACCAAAAGAAAGCACCAATTATATTTAAATTTTTTTTAAATTTATTTTTATCATCAGTGAAAAAAACTGTATTAGTTTTATCACATTTATCTAATGCTTTGAAATCTTTTGATGTTTTTTTTATATAAACAAAATTTGCTTCATGACAGCTTGATTTTACATTTGAATATTTAGCTAAGTACTTAGATAATTGAGTATTTCGACCAACTATATAAATTTGTGGTTTATGTAAAAAAGCATTTGCAATTTGTGATATGATTTTTGCTTCAAGTTCATCAATACTAGAAGAACTTTGCGTAAAGTATATATTTTTAGACATCAAAGGTAAAAAGCATAAAAGTAGTGTAGTAATAAGTTTCATTAGAAAGTCCACTTTAAACTAGCATTATATGTTCTAGTACTATTTGATTGAGTAAATTGTGATAAATCAGAATAATTAGTATGTACAACATCCATATCATCATCTAATATATTGTTAGCTTTTAAACTAACTTGTAGATCTTTTGATATTTTATATTCAAGACCTAAAGATAAATTATAACTATCTTTAATTTTAAGTTTTTTATCATAATTATAGTTTTCTTTATATATTAACTCTTCATAAAAATTAAATTTACCAAGTTTTTGATAAACTTTAATAGAACCACCACTTTTAGGACTTCTATAGTTTTTAATAGAATTAATATAACTATAATAATTTAAATGAATTTTATTGCTACTATTAAAATACTTTTCATAATTTAATGAAAAACCTGTTGCATTAAAATCTTTTTCATTATAGTTAATATACCCTGCTTGTGTTAAATCTAAGACAATCATATTTTCAATTTCTAAGTAGTTTAAAAACAGAGATATATTTTGATCTTCTCCTTCATATCCGATTTCAAATGTTGCAATATCTTTATCTTCTCTTTTTAAATCTTTATTGTTTTTAGTTGCAAAATCAATTTCAAACATTGAAGGTGGAGTAAATGTTTTTGTTAAAAATAGTTTTAAATTTAGATTTTCATTAATTGAAGAGATGTATCCTAATCTTGAAGTAAAGAACTCAAAATCCTTTAAATCGTCATTTTTTTTGTATTTGTCATACTTAATGTTAGCAATCAAAATATTAGAGTCATTTAGACTATATGCATGTTCACTAAGTATTGAAAAAATTGTTTCTTTCTTTAAGTTTGATAGTCTAACATCACTTTGTGTTGAGTTGTCTAAGTAGACAATATCTCTTGACTTTAAGTCATAACTTTTATGTTTTACAGCTGCACCTAGAAATAATGAATAATCATCAACTTCAAAAATATTTGAAATACCAAAGTCATATTTTTTGTAAGATAAGTCTTCATTTACTTCTTTTGGCATTGTAGTATTTAATGATGAGAAATCAATAATTGAAGCTAATAATATACCTTCATCATTTTTTTCATGGGATTTTTTTTCTGTTTGACTATAACTAAAATAAATTTTCCCTAATTCATTATTAAACTTTTTTGAAAATTCTAAGTAGTGTTGTTCAAATTCACTCTGTCCTTCATCTAATACAGAATCTAATGCAAGTGACAAAAAATTGTCTTTTTTTATTTTAGCAAAGCCACCACTTATTTTATAATCATCTTTTCTATACGCCATGTATCCATACTGATTTTTAGAATCATTTGAAACACTACCATTTTTTAAGAAATTAGTTTTATTATCAATATTTGTTGAGTTTAACATAAATATTAAAGATGAATCTTCAATCTCATTAGCCCATACAATTGTATTTGAATAAGAATTATAACTAGATATACTACTTCTTAAAATACCACCAGATATTGTATATGGGTTTTTTGTATATAGTTTTAAAGTTAATTTTGCAGGTTCATTACCAAGTTGTAATGTACTTTCACCATAATAAGCTTCAATATGACTAATATGTTCCATTGGATAATCAGCATAAAGTAGCCAAGGAGATAAACTTTCAACTGAACTTACTTCTTGATCATCAATATATACTCTCATTGATGTACTTATACTGTTTGGGTTCCCTGCATAAGTTAGATTTGATGCTCCATAAAAGTTGGTTTGCATAGATGCTTTAGGCAATATTTTTAATATATCTTTTAATACTCTTACTTGCATCATTTCTAAATCTTGTTGAGTAAATGTAATAATGTGACCTAATGACTCTTTTTTAGTTTTCTTCGCAATTTGCTTAGATGTTTCTATTTTATATTCGTCTAAAAGTGTTTGTAAATCTTGTGAGAAAAGTATTTTCATAAATAGAAAAAATACTAATATAAATCGCATAAAAACCCTTGGATACTTTTGATTTTGGAATTTTACTTTATTCTTACTTAATAAGTTATAATTATAAATCTTATAAAGAGTAAGTTTTTTTCCAAAAGAAGAATAATTTCAGTTATGTTATAATGTTAACTTTATTTAAAAGGTACATTATTAATATAGGGAAATTTATGTCAAATACAAACAATCAGATTTTAAAAAATACAAACGCACAAATATTAGATGAATTCAATGCTTCAATTATGTTTGACAAAGAGTTATATGCTCAAGATATAAAAGGAAGTATTGCTCATTCTGCGATGTTATGTGAACAAGGTGTATTAACAAAAGAAGAACAAAAAGCTATTGAAGATGGCTTATTACAAGTTAAAGAAGAGATACAAAGTGGTAAGTTTGAGTTTACATTAGCTTTTGAAGATATTCATATGGCAGTTGAAAATAGACTTACTGAAATCATAGGAGAACCTGGGAAAAAACTTCATACAGCAAGAAGTAGAAATGACCAAGTTGCAACTGATTTTAGACTTTATGTTCAAGATAAATCACAATCTTTAAAGTCTCAATTAAAAGAGTTAGTTTCTACTTTTGTAGATGTGGCATCAAAGCATACAACGACACTGATTCCAGGAATGACTCACTTACAACATGCTCAACCACTTAACTTTGGTTATCACATGCTAGCTTATGCAAATATGTTTAAAAGAGATTTTGAAAGATTTGAAAGTTCATATGA